>JAYZBN010000018.1:0-54049 GCA_036338755.1 Actinomycetota bacterium
GCGGGCCCGGTCGATTTACCGGGCCCGCTTCGCTGCGTAATCGCTGTTACGGCACCACAGTTTCGAGTAGGCCCAGGCGTTCATACGCGCCTTCGATTTGGGCCTTCGCCTCGGCGGGTAGTTCGGCTTGCGGGGGCCGCGAATGGGGGTACGCACCGATGGGCAGGCCAAGTAGCGACGCAGCGTATTTGAACGCGCCGCCCCAGTGGGTGAAGTAATCCGCACGGCCCGGGTAGCAGGTCCACCAAGACCCGATGTCGAGGTCGAACTGGTCCAGGCCGGACGCGCGGCCATAGTCCATCGCCTCGACGAGCTTGTCGCTGCGCACCAGATCCCAGTATTCGGAGAACAATCGCCGCGTAGGCGTTTCGAAAAGGTAACCCGACGTACCCAGCTGCGCCGGACAGACGATCCCGTCGCGCAGCTAGCCTGCGCGGTACACCGTCTTGTCGCATTCCCACACCGCGAGGCCAGGTGCCAGTTCATGCAGCATCCGGCTGCTCGCCGGTCGGAAGGCGCCCTCTTTGGTGGCGCACACCGCGGGAACCTCGTGGTAGATCCGGGCGCTCTCGGCCGGCGTCAGCACGTAACCCGAGGACGGCGAGTTGAACATGCCCAGCGCTATATTCGTGCGCGTCGCCACGTATTTGAAGAAGCGCAGCACGCCCTCGCCGCCATGCGCCTCCATCATCGGCGTTTGGATATAGGCGATGTCAGCGCCCGCCTCCTGAGCGTGCAGCGTCAAGTCCACGCAGTCCTTGGCCGACATGGCCGCCGTGCACGCCTGCACCACCACGTCGGGATTGATACTGCGCGCCTCCTCGACGGCCACCTCCAAAAGGCGTCTGCGTTCGTCGAGGGTCAGCGACCAGAATTCGGCGATTCCGCTGGTGCACCACAACATCGGATGCCCGAGGTCGCCGACACAGTAACGGACCAGCGTCCGGTAGGCGTCCCAGTCGATATCATCGCCGTCGGTGCCGCAGAACGGCGTGTAGAGGGAGTCACCGATCCCCCGCAATGCGCCGGGCGCCCACGCACGCGCCTCCGCTGCCGTAGCCAAAGCCGACTCCTTTTGTCTGCCAATCGATTTCTTCGACTTATCCTCAAGTGAAGTCTGAACCACCATCGACATTGATGTTGGCTCCGGTCATGTAGGAGTTGCGCCGCGAGGCCAGGAAGGCGGCGACTGGGCCGATTTCGTCCGGCAGGCCCGCCCGCGGCAGGTGCGCGGGATGACCGAAATGCTTGGCGATGGCCTCCATCAGGGCGTAGGGGTCGTTGCCGTCGACCCCCACCGACTTCGCCCAGCCCGCCAGTGATTCGGATGCGATGCTGCCGGGCGACACCACGTTGACCAGGATCTCGTCCTTGGCCAGCGACAAGGACAGGTTCTTCGAAACGCTCGTCAGCATCGATTTCGCCGCCGTGTAGGCGGGCAGCATCACACTTTGACGCTGAGTCGAGTGCGCCGAGAAGGTGACGATCCGGGCCCATTGCGCCTTTCGCAGTAACGGAAGCGCCGCACGCACGCAGCGCACCATCCCCAGCACGCCGTCTTCTACGGACTGACGCCACTGGTCGTCGGTCAGATCTTCGAACGTGCCCGCGGCGCCCGGCCCCACCGTGACCACCAGCGCATTGAGCTCACCGTCCCATCGCTGCGCGAGCTCCCCGAACACCGCGCCGACCGCTTCGTCGTCCCCGATGTCGGCGGTCAGCCCTACCGCATCCGGGCTGCCACGCCGCGTCAGATCGGTCACCGCCGCGTCGAGGGCGTCTCGACTACGGCCGACGACCGCCACCCGGGCACCTTCGTCGGCGAAACAGCGTGCCGTCGCCAATCCCATACCGCGGCTACCACCGACTACCACCGCAGTGGCATTCGCCAGCCCTAGATCCATTGCGTAATCCGTAGCTCTAGCCTGGTCATTTTCGCCTGTCCAGCCGATTTACCAAAAAGCCTACGATAGGTATTACAGTAGCAGAGGAAGAATGCGACACGAAGGCGTATACGCAGGTCAGATGAGAAAGTGCCGGTAAATTCGATATTACCGGCGGTACGGTCGGCAGACCGAATGAACGAAACAGATTTTGATGGAGGTGCCCGTAGTGGCAAAACAGGCAACCGCCGATAAGCGCCAGCGACGCGAACGCGGGTCCATCAATCCCGACGACATCATCAGCGGCGCATTCGAACTCGCGGAGCAGGTGTCGATCGACAACTTGAGCATGCCGCTGCTCGGCAAACATCTCGGTGTCGGCGTGACGAGCATCTACTGGTACTTCCGCAAGAAAGACGACCTGCTCAACGCGATGACCGACCGCGCCCTGAGCAAGTACGTGTTCGCCACTCCCTACGTCGAGGCCAACGACTGGCGCGAGACGTTGGCCAACCACGCGCGCTTGATGCGTAAGACGTTCATGGGCAATCCAATTCTGTGCGACCTGATTCTGATTCGGGCGGCCCTGTCCCCGAAGGCGGCACGGATGGGTGCCCAGGAGATGGAAAAAGCGGTCGCCAATCTGGTGGAGGCCGGCTTGTCACCGGAGGACGCGTTCGACACCTATTCGGCGGTCTCGGTGCACGTGCGCGGTTCCGTGGTGCTGCAACGGCTCTACGAAAAGAACCAGTCGTCGGATATCGGACCGCGCGCCATCGAGGACGCCGTGTCCATCGACCCGGAAAAGACCCCGCTCCTTGCTCAGATCACCCGTATCGGCCACCGCATCGCCGCGCCCGACGAGCCGAATTTCGAGTACGGCCTCACCTGCATCCTCGACCACGCCGGCCGGCTGATCGAGGAAGGGAAAGCGTCGAAAGGCGCCAAGGCAGCGCCATCACGACAGCGCAAGCCCGCCAAGTCCGCTACGACCCGGGGCAGAAGCAAGGCGGCAGCGGCTCGCTGACCCCGTCCGAAACCCTCTGTCAGCCTTCGGGTTCCGGGACGTGGAAGTGCTCGTCGCGTAACCGAAACGCCTCCCGGGCACCGTGTTGCGCACGGGTTTTGACGAAGTTGAATTCGTCGGGCCCGAATTGCAGGTTGGTGCCGAAGGCGTGGAACAGATAGCTGGCGACCTCTTCGCCCTGGTACGCCTGGCTCTGCTCGACGAGCCGGAATGCCTCCTTGGCGATGACGACTCCATCGGCGGGCATCTTCGCCGCCTTCTCCGCCCAGTAGCGTGCCCGGTCCGTCACCGCGCCGGGCGCGCACGTGTCGGTGAAGATTCCGAGGTGTTCGATCTCGGCCGCCTCGATGATGTCGCCGGTCAGCAGTAGCCGCCGGGCCAGCACCGGCCCGAGGCGGTGAAAGAACATGTGCAGGCTGCCCAGCGCGGGGCCCAGGAATCGGGTTGCGGGCATGCCGATCTTGGTGTCGCGCGCGATGACCGAGATGTCGGTCATCAACGCCATCTCGAACCCACCGCCGAGCGCGTAGCCGGCGATCTCCCCCACCGTTACCTTCGGGAAACCCATGAAATTGTGATAGAAGCCAAAAGACTTGCGGTCCACGGTAAGTCGTCGGCGTTGGCTGGGGCGACGTTTGGCGGCCCGGTCGTCGGCGGCCGCCTGGTCGGGTGCCGCGGACGAGCCGTACCAGCCGTAGGCGTTGTTCATGTCGGCTCCGGTGGAAAAGACCCCCTCGGCGCCACGCAGTAACACCACCGTGAGGTCGTCGTCCTCGGCCACCCGGTCCAGACAGCGGGCGACGGCCTCGCGCATCGCCGCGTCATAGGAGTTGCGTTGTTTCGGGTTGTTCAGCGTGATGGTCGCGATGCGCCGGTCGGGATCGACGTCGAAAAACACTCGATCGTCTGAGGTGCTCGAGGCGGTCATGTGTCGGACTCCTTTCGGCGCCTGCCGAATCGCGTTCCGGCAAGCCTTTCCGGCAGTGACGCCAACGTGTTGACCTCACCGGTACACAGGACTTCGCCGTCGAGCAGCAGCCGCCCGGTGGAAGTGATGCCGCGTTCGCCCTGGGATCGGGTGATGTCGAATCGCAGCTCGGTCAGCACCGGTGTCGGCCGGCGGAAAGTGACGGCCAAGGATCGCGTTTTGCCGGAGAGGCCGGTGACGCAGTTGTGATGTTGAATGACGCAGTCGAAGAAGACGCCCAGGAACCCGCCGTGCACCAGTCCGGGCGGACCCTCATATATCAGCGGGAACTCGACAGTGCCCGTTGCATTCTCGGCGTCGAGCTGGTCGAACCGGTATTCGGGAAAGCACGGGTTGTACGCGCCGATGTCGGTGGCGTGGTTGAGGTAGACGCGCCGGGGGTCGTCGGGCAATTCGCCGATGCGCGGTGCGTTGTCCGCCGGCGCCGCGGCCGCCAGTTCGCTTTCCCACTCGGCGAACTTCTGCAGCATGGCGTCCACCGCGCGGTGCGGATGCTCGAGGGATACCAGCAACGAGCTCAGGCGCCGCATGGCGGCGGCCGCGGCCACCGTCTGGGCAAGCGGAGCCTCACCGAATCGCGCGCCTCCGTTGCTCGTCGACGCCCGTGCGGCATGCCCCTCCGACAAGGTCATCGTTCCCTCTTTCACCCCGGGTTGTTCCGCAGGCAGCGTATCCTTGCTAACTTATACAGCGTATCAATCGTATTGCCTACTGTATGGGTAACCGTATCGGCGGAGAAAGGCCGGATTCGACGGTGAGTCAGGGGGCCGACACGGCCGGTGCCGAGGGTTCGGTAACAGCGCACCGCGACGGTGCGGTGTTGCTGGTGACTATCGACCGCCCAAGCCGGCGTAACTCGTTGACACAGTTGATGATCGGGACGTTGGTCGACGCGCTCACCGATGCCGCTGCCGACGACTCGCTACGCGCCGTCCACATCCGCGGCGCGGGCGATCACTTTTGCGCCGGCGCCGACTGGGTGGCCGCCAACAATCCGGCCGCTCAGCGTCCCCGCGCCGGTGATCTGGTGCGACGGATCCCCCATGCCGCTCACCGGGTGATCGAGCTCCTCGCAAGCATCCAGCTGCCGGTGGTGTGCAGCGTGCGGGGCTGGGCGGTGGGATTCGGCTGCAATCTGGCCCTGGCCGCCGACTTCACGGTGGCCGCCGACGATGCGGTGTTCTGGGAGCCCTTCATCGACCGTGGATTCAGCCCGGACTCGGGATCCACCTGGCTGCTGCCCCGGCTCGTCGGCTTGGCGCGGGCCAGGCGCATGCTGCTGCTCGGTGAGAAGGTGAGCGCGCCGGATGCGGCCGACTGGGGGCTGATTCATCAGACGGTAAGCGGTCCGGACCTCGACCACGCAGCCAAGGAGCTGGTGGGCCGACTCGCCTCCGGTCCGACGGCCGCGCTCGGCCTGGCCAAACAGGCGTTGAACTTCGGCCAGCATGCGACGCTGAGCCAGTCGTTGACCCAGGAGCTGTTCAACCTGGAGTTAGCCTGCAGGACAAGAGATTTCAAGGAAGGCCTGGAAGCCTTCAGGCAGCGACGGGCACCGAAGTTCGATGGCCGATGATCGAAGGGATGATCGATGCCCACTGAGTCATTCGACACCATCAAGTACGACGTCGATGGGCACACCGCGACTATCACCCTGAACCGTCCGGACGCCCTCAATGCTCTCAGCCCGCACATGATCACCGAGCTGCGCGCGGCCTACGACGAGGCCGAAAACGACGACAACGTCTGGCTCACCATCGTCACCGGCACCGGCCGGGCCTTTTGCACCGGCGCCGACGTCAAAGAGATTCCGGAAGACGGCAAGGTGATCTACGAGCGGCCATATCTGTCGACGTACGACCAGTGGGAGGCGCCGCAGGAGGGCACGCCGCCGTTTCGCGCCATGGCCAAGCCCGTGCTGACCGCCGTGAACGGAATCTGCTGTGGCGCCGGGATGGATTGGGTCACGACGACGGACATAGTGATCGCTTCCGAGCAGGCGACCTTCTTCGATCCGCACGTCAGCATCGGGCTGGTGGCCGGCCGGGAACTGGTGCGGGTGTCTCGCGTGTTGCCCCGCTCGATCGCGCTGCGAATGGCCTTGATGGGCAAGCACGAGCGGATGGGCGCGCAACGCGCCTACGAGCTCGGGCTGATCAGCGAAATCGTCGAACACGAGCGTCTGCTCGAGCGTGCCCACGAGATCGCGGACACCGTCAATTCCAATGCGCCGCTGGCAGTCCGGGGCACCCGGCTGGCGATCCTTAAGGGGCTGAACGTTCCGCTGCACGAGGCGGAGATACTCGCCGAGACGTTCCGCGAGCGTGTGCTGCGTACCGAGGACGCGCAGGAGGGTCCGAGGGCTTTCGTCGAGAAGCGCAAACCGAACTGGCAATGCCGATGACCTTCGAAACCATTCTGCTCGAGGTGGACGCGCACGACCATGTCGCCACCATCACGCTGAATCGCCCCGATCAGCTCAACGCGTTCAACCGCACCATGTGCGAGGAAATGGCCCGCGCGTGGCGCACGGTCAAGCTCGACGACGCGGTGCACGCGGTGGTGTTACGCGCCGCCGGCGATCGGGCGTTCAGCGCCGGCCTGGACATCAAGAAGCCGTACGGGCAGCCCGAAAACATCTGGCACCACGAGGATCCCGGAGAAGCCCTGAGCCCAAAGTGGCAGAAGATGTGGAAGCCCGTGGTCTGCGCGGTCCAGGGCATGTGCACCGCGGGCGCGTTCTACTTCGTCAACGAATCCGACGTGGTCATCTGCTCCGAGGACGCCACGTTCTTCGACTCTCACGTGTCGGCGGGCCTGGTCTGCGCATTGGAACCGATCGGCCTGATGCGCCGCATCGGCCTGGGCGAAACTCTGCGCATAGCACTGATGGGCAACGACGAACGCGTCAGCGCCGACACCGCGCTGCGCATCGGGTTGGTCTCCGAGGTCGTCGCCGCTGACCAGCTCTGGAGCCGCGCCCACGAGATCGCGGCGACCATCGCGGCCAAGCCGCCGACCGCGACCGCGGGGACGGTGAAAGCGATTTGGGAATCCCTGGACAAGCCGTACCGCGCCGCGATGGAGCAGAACCTGATCTACACCCGGCTGGGGAACCCGCTGGGCATCGCCGAGCTCGCAGCTCAACGCGATTCCCAAACCCGGGTGGGTAAACCGGAGATTCGCTGATGTCGCGCCACCCACTGGTTCAACGCATCGCCGAAGTTCTTGCCCTACAGCCGGACTCGCATGCCATTGAGTATGGCGGGCGGTGGATCTCCTGGGCCCGGGTGGCCGCAGCGGCACAACGCATCGCCGCCAAAACCTGCGGAGCCGAAGTCGGGATGCTGCTCCGCAACCGGCCGGGACACGTGGCCGCCTTTCTGGGCGTGCTGCTGAGCGGCGGAACGGTGGTGGTCATCAACCCGTCGCGCGGGGACGAGCGCACCAAGAACGACATCGTGGGGCTGCGGCTTCCGGTGATCGTGGGCGAGCGTGCCGATCTGACGGCGCTGGTACCCGCGGGCACGCCGACCGTCGCGATTTCGGGTCTGTTGGATGACGACGACGCAATCGCGCCGTCCGCTCGCGAAGGCGGTCCCCCGTCCGGCGTCGCGGTGCGCATGTTGACCAGCGGCACGACGGGGCCACCCAAGCGAATCGACCTGAGTTACGACATGCTGGCGCGCAGCGTGATGGGTCCCGAGCCCGAGCAGGCGGCGTCGCCTCAAGGGCTGCGCCGCGGCATCGCGATCGTGAACTCACCGCTGGTTCACATCGGCGGGGTGTTCCGGGTGCTGCAATGCGTCGCCGAGGCACGACCGTTCGTGCTGTTGGAACGTTTCGAGCTCAACGCGTGGGCCGAGGCGGTGCGCAAGCATCGCCCCCGCGCGGCGTCGCTGGTACCGGCCGCGTTGCGAACCGTGTTGCACTCCGATGTTCCGCGCGCCGACCTGGCAAGCCTGAAGGCCGTCACCTGCGGGACGGCACCGCTGTCGGCCGAGGATGCCGATGCCTTCACCGAGAAGTACGGCGTGCCGGTTTTGACCTCTTATGCGGCAACCGAATTCGGTGGTGGCGTGGCGGGCTGGACACTTTCCGACCATCAGCGGTACTGGAAGACCAAGCGAGGCAGCGTCGGCCGGGCCAATCCCGGCGCTGGGCTCAGGGTGGTCGCCGAAGACGGAACCCCTTTGGGCCCGGACGAAGTGGGCCTGCTGGAGGTAAAGCCGGGCCAGCTTGGGCCTGCCGCGCAATGGATGCGGACCACGGATATGGCGCGGATCGACGACGACGGGTTTCTCTGGATCGTCGGGCGCGCCGACCAGGCGATCATCCGCGGCGGTTTCAAGGTGATGCCGGATGACGTTCGCGCCGCATTGGAGAGCCACCCCGCGGTGGCCGGCGCGGCGGTGATCGCCCGACCCGACGAGCGGCTCGGCGAGACACCGGTCGCCATGGTCGAGCTACGCGAGCGGGCCCACGCCGACGCCGAGGCGCTGGTGAAGTACCTGCGAGAGCGGCTGGCGGGTTACGAGATACCCACCGAGATCGCGATCGTCGACACCATCCCCCGGACACCATCGGGGAAAGCCGATCTTGGTGCGATACGAAACTTCTTTCGCCAGCCCGCGATCCAACGCGACCATGCCCGTTGAATCATTGACGGTCGGCGAGCTGCTGCGGAGGCAAGCCGGTTCGCGCGGCGACCACCCGTTCCTGGTCTGCGACGGTGACCGGATCAGCTACGCCGAGACCGATTTCCGTTCGGCGCGGCTCGCGCGCGGTTTGGTTGCTCTCGGCGCCGGCAAGGGCACCCACGTGGGGCTGCTCTATCCGAACGGGTCCGACTTCGTCGTCGGGATGGCGGCCGCGGCGCGAATCGGTGCCGTGCTGATTCCGTTCTCCACCTTCGTCACCGGCCGCGAGCTGCGCGAGCAACTTGTCGATAGTGACGTGGAGATCCTATTGACCGCCAGGTCTTTTCGTTCTCACGATTACCTGCAACGCCTGTGCGAAATTCTCCCGGACGCCGACCTCAGCTCCCGCTTGTATTGTGCGACAGCACCGCAACTGCGTCACGTCGCGGTAACGCACGAGACCGTAGCTGGGCGCGCCGACACTGTCGATCCGGCATTGCTGGCGGCGCTGGAAGATGATGTCGCGGAATGCGATCCGATGGCGATCGTGTACACGTCAGGCTCCACCAGCTGCCCGAAGGGGGCGGTGCACACCCACGGCGCCCTGCTCGCGCATCAACAAACCCTCAACAGGGTCCGGGGCTTGTCCGCCGACGACAGGCTGTTCTGCAATTCGCCGTTCTTCTGGATCGGTGGATTCGCGTTCGGCCTGCTCGCGACCTTGGTGGCCGGATCGACCTTGGTGTGTTCCAACGCCGAAGATGCGGGCGCGACGCTCGATCTGCTGGAGACCGAGAAGCCCACCATGACCAACGGTTTCGCGGCGGGGGTCGCCCACCTGGCCGACCATCCGAGCTTCCCCCAGCGCGACTTGACCTCGATGCGGCGCGGCAACCTGTACCCGATCATGGCTCCCGATGCCCGCCCGGTGGACCCAGAACTTCGGCACAACATGCTGGGCATGACCGAGGCAGGCAGCGTGGTGCTGATCGGCGATGACGAAGCCGACCAACCCGAGCACCGGCGCGGCTCGTTCGGCAATCCGGCACCGGGCGTTGAGACCAAAGTCGTCGACCCCGACACCGCGGCCATCAAGCCGGTCGGCGAGGTCGGCGAGTTGTGCATTCGCGGACCGTGCCTGATGCAGCGCTATTACCGGCGCAGCCGCGAAGAGTGTTTCGATGCCGACGGTTGGTTCCACACCGGCGACTTGGTGCGCGTCGATGCCGAGGGATTCGTCTATTTCCTCGGCCGGCTCCGCGCGATGATCAAAACGGGGGGCGCCAACGTCTCGGCGGCCGAGGTGGAGAAGGCCATCAGTAGGGTCACCGGCGGAGCACCGGCTTATGTGATCGGCATTCCCGACGCCCGGCGCGGGCAGGTCGTCGCCGCGGTGGTTGTCCAGCCCGACGGTGCCACGGATTTCGACGAAGCCGCACTGGTCGCGCTGCTCAAAACGGAGCTGTCCGCGTACAAGATTCCCAGGCGGTTCCTCGCCCTGCGCGGCGCCGAGGTTCCGCTGCTGTCCAGTGGCAAGGTCGACATGCGCCAACTCACGGAACTCTTCGATGCCTAGCACCATCGACGAGCTGGTGCGGTTGCGGGCCCAACACGATGCTGACACGCCGATGGTGATCGATCCCACGTCCCGCATCAGCTACCGCGAACTCGACTCGACGACAGGCGATTTGGCCGCCACCTTCATCGAGGCTGGCGTGGTCAAGGGCACCCGGGTGGGGCTCATCATGCCCAACAGCACCCGCTGGGTGCAGATCGCCATCGCCCTGACCCGCATCGGCGCGGCGCTGGTACCACTGAGCACCCTGCTGACCGCCGCGGAGCTGGCCGCGCAACTACGGGCGGCCGCGGTGCAATTCCTGCTCAGCGTCGAGGAGTTCCGCGGACACCGCTACCTGGACGAGCTCAAGACCACGCGCCGGACCGAACTTCCCGCGTTGCGGGCGGTCTGGTCGGTCGACCGACTCGAAAAAGCCTGCCCGGGCGAGCGGGTCCGCAACATCGTCGACCCCATGACAGCGACGGTCACGCCCGCCGACCCGCTGGTGATCATGTTCACCTCCGGCAGCAGCGGACCACCCAAAGGAGTCATCCACTCGCACGGCAGCGCGCTGGGCGCTGTGCAGTCGGGCCTTGCGGCTCGCTGCATCGCCTCTGGTACCCGCCTGTATCTGCCGATGCCCTTCTTCTGGGTGGGCGGCTTCGGCAGCGGCATACTCTCCGTCCTGCTGGCCGGCGCCACCATGGTGACCGAAGAAATCCCGCGGCCGCAAACCACCCTGAGACTGCTGGAAGACGAACGGGTCACGCTGTTTCGCGGCTGGCCGGACCAGGCCGAGGCGTTGGCGCGGCACGCCGGCGAGGTCGGCGCCGACCTCTCGGCCCTACAGCCGGGAAGCCTGCAGGCCCTGTTACCGCCCGAGCGGCGCGCCCGGCCCGGCGCGCGAGCCGCGTTGTTCGGTATGACCGAGGCCTTCGGGCCGTACTGCGGTTATCCCGCCGATACCGACATGCCCGCCTCCGCGTGGGGCAGCTGCGGAAAACCCTTTCCCGGCATGGAAGTCCGCATCGTCGACGCCGACAGCGGCGCGCCGATAGCGGCCGGCGCCACCGGCGTGATCCAAATCCGCGGACCGCACACGCTGCGCGGCATCTGCGGGCGCACCCGCGAGGACCTCTTCACCGCCGACGGCTTCTACCCCACCGGTGACCTCGGCCACCTCGACGACGACGGATTCCTGTTCTACCACGGGCGATCCGACGACATGTTCAAAGTCAGCGGCGCGACCGTCTACCCCAGCGAGGTCGAGAGCGCGCTGCGCACGATCGACGGCATCGACAACGCCTTCGTCACCAATGTTCCCGGCGCCGCGGGCAATCGGGTGGGCGCGGTGGTGGTGTGCCGAGGGGTGACCGCCGATCGGTTGCGCGGCTGCGCGCGAACTCTGTTGAGCGCCTTCAAGGTTCCGACGGTGTGGCTACTGCTGGAATCCGATGAGGACGTTCCGCGCGGTGGCACCGGCAAGGTCGACATCCGTCGACTGCGCGAGATGTTGGCAGACGAGGCTCAGGGCCCGGCACGTTGTTGATCCACGACACCTTGCCTGGTACCCAGGCGCGCGCGATCAACAAGAGATACCGCCGGGGCGGCTTCAGGAAGACGTCGGACCGCCGACGTCGGCCACCACTCCGCGTGCGACGAGGTGATCGATCAGCGGCACCGCCCCGGCGGCAAGGTGTTCCGACATCGCCGCGCGGGCGAGCTTGGCGTCGTGCTTTTTCAGCGCGGACAGGATCCGGCGATGGTCGTGCATCGATTGCTCTGGCCACCCCTCGATGGCGGGGAACACGGATTCGGGGGCATACCGGGTGATCTGTGACATCAGCTGCGCGAGCTTGGGCGAGTCCGCCGCGACATTGATGGCCCGGTGAAACTCGTGATTCAGCCGCACGGTGCGTTCGTGTTCATCACCGGCGTACGCATCCTCCAGTTGTGCTTGGATCTCCTTGAGCTCGTGCAGTTGCTCGTCGGTGATGTTGAGCGCCGCCCGCGCGGCCAACTCGCCACCGACATGCGCCTGCACATTCGCCACATCGGTGACGTCGCGGCCGGTGACCGGCAGCACCACAAAGCCACGGCGGGGCTGCTGGTTGATCAGGCCTTCGGCGCACAGCGCGAACAGCGCCTCACGCACCGGTGTGACGCTGATACCCAGCTCCGCGGCCAATTGATCCAGCCGGACGTACGATCCGGCGGCGTACGCCCCGTCGAAGATCCGCCGGCGGATGAGGCGCGCGACGTCCTCGGAAAGTTGAGGCCGCGCAGCGAATTCCGGAACGCTCATCTGCTTACACCTGATACTCGGCGAGCAGTCGCTTGCTGATGATGTTCTTCTGGATCTCGCTGGTGCCCTCGCCGATGAGCAGGAAAGGCGCGTCGCGCATCAGCCGCTCGATTTCGTATTCCTTGGAATAGCCGTAACCGCCGTGGATCCGGAAGCTCTGTTGGGTGACTTCGGTGCAATATTCGCTACACAGGTATTTCGCCATCCCGGCGGCGACGTCATTGCGCTCACCCGAGTCCTTCAAGCGCGCCGCGTTGACCATCATCAGGTGTGCGGCTTCGACTTTGGTCGCCATCTCGGCCAATTGGAACGCGATGGCCTGATGCTCGGCGATCGGCTTGCCGAAGGTCTCGCGTTGTTGCGCGTAGCGCACCGCGAGCTCGAACGCGCGAATCCCGAGGCCGCACGCGCGGGCCGACACGTTGACCCGGCCGACCTCGATGCCGTCCATCATCTGGAAGAAGCCCTGGCCGGTGCTGCCGCCGAGCACGTCGCCGGCGCCGGCCCGGTAGCCGTCGAAGATCATCTCCGTGGTTTCGATGCCCTTGTAGCCCAGCTTCTCGATCTTGCCCGGAATGCGCAGTCCAGGAACGACTTCCCCGAAACCCGCCGGCTTCTCGACCAGGAACGCGGTGAGGTTGCGGTGCGGTTTGTCCGACCCTTCGTCCGTGCGCACCAACACCGCCACCAGCGTGGCAGTGGCGCCGTTGGTCAGCCACATCTTCTGGCCGTCGATGGTGTAGGTCCCGTCGTCATTGCGGCGCGCCCGGGTGCGGATCGCGGCCACGTCGGAACCCAGCTCCGGCTCCGACATCGAGAAGGCGCCCCGCGTCTCACCGACCGCCATCCGCGGCAGGAACCGCTGCTTCTGCTCGTCGGTGCCGTGCTGACGCAGCATGTAGGCCACGATGAAATGCGTATTGAGCACGCCGGACACGCTCATCCAGCCCCGCGCCAGCTCCTCGACACACAGGGCGTACGTCAACAGCGACTCACCCAGCCCCCCGTACTCCTGCGGAATCATCAGGCCGAACAGGCCCATCTCCCGCATCTGGTCGACAATCGCCTGCGGGTAGGTGTCGGCCCGTTCCAGCTCGGCCGCGTGGGGAATGACCTCCTTCTCCACGAATTTTCTTACGGTAGCGACGATCTCGGTCTGCACCTCGGTCAAGCCGAGCGTTTGGGCGAGTCTGGTCATGTGCTGCGTTTCCTTTGCTCAGCAGGCGATCGTCTTGGCGGTCGTCAGACGCTCGATGTCGGCGGCGGTCAAACCCAACCGCGCGAGGATGTCGGCGGTGTCCTGCCCCAGGGCGGGCGCGGGCGCGCTGGCCGGGTGTGTGCCGTCGAACGCGGCCGGCAGCCCGGGGGCGAAGTATTCGCCGAGACCCGGTTGCCGCAATCGCGAGAACAGAGGATTGCCAGTCACTTTCGGACCCGCGGCCACCTCGGCGAAGGTGCGGTACCGCTCGAACAGCACCGTGGTGCCTGACAGCGCGATGGTGATCTCGTCGGCGGTGTGAGCGCTGAACCAGGTGGCGAACAAGCTGGAAAGCACGTCACGGTAGCGGTAACGATCGCCCTCGGACCCGAAATCCGCGCCCAGCGCCTCGGCCAGCGCCGACACCGCGCCGTCGGTGCCCGTCACCGCAAGCAGGTCGCGAAAATGCCGCCCCGTCAAGGTGACCACCATGAACCTGGCCCCGTCACTGCTGAGAAAGTCCTGCCCGTACTGGCCGTAGATCGCGTTACCCAGCCGTTCGCGTTGTGTCCCATTGACTTGCGGCTCGGTCAGCAACCCCAAGTTGGCCGCGGTGGCCAGGGCGACATCCTCCAACGCCAGGCTGATCCGGGCCCCCGCCCCGGACCGCTCGCGGTGGCGGACGGCGGTGACGACGGCGAGCGCGGCGTACAGGCCGCAGCACACGTCCCAGGCCGGCAGCACGTGGTTGATCGCTCCGCCATGATCGGCCGGACCGGTGACGAGCGGATAGCCGAGACCCGCGTTCACCGTGTAATCCACTCCAGTGGATCCGTCACCGCGCCCGAGTAGCTGCACGTGAACCACGTCGGGGCGCTTGGCCGCCAGCACCTCGTGGCTGAGCCAGGACAATCCCGCGGCGTTGGTCACCACGATGCCGTCGCCCTCGATGATGAGCCGCTGAACCAGTTCGTGGCCTTCCGGGGACCGCAGATCGATGGTGGCCGAACGCTTCCCCTTGTTCAGGCCGGTCCAATAGATCGAGGTGCCATCCGCCGCCAGCGGCCACCGTTGCACATCGGATGCGCCGCCGATGGGGTCGACCCGGATGACTTCTGCGCCGAGCTGACTCAGCGTCATACCGCACAGCGGGGCGGCGACGAAACTCGACACCTCCACGACGGTGAGGCCGTCCAGTGGCAACGCCGAACCGGTCATCGCGACGTGACCCGTTCGAAGACGGCCGCCAGGCCCTGGCCGCCGCCGATGCACATGGTCTCCAGTCCGTAGCGCGCCTCGCGGCGATGGAGTTCGCGCGCCAAGGTGGCCAGCATCCGGCCGCCCGTCGCGCCCACCGGATGGCCCAGCGATATCCCCGAACCGTGCACGTTGGTCCGCTCGTGATCGGCGGCGCCGAACTTCCACTCCCGCATCACCGCAAGCGCTTGCGCGGCAAAGGCTTCGTTGAGCTCGATGAGGTCGATGTCGGATAGCTGCAGGCCCGCCTTGGCCAGCGCCACCTCGGTCGCGGGCACCGGGCCGATGCCCATGACGTCGGGTGCGACCCCCGCCACGCCCCACGACACCAGACGCACCAACGGCTTGAGGCCGTATTCGTCGGCCTTCTCCGGGGTGGTGACCACGCACATCGAGGCCGCGTCGTTCTGCCCACTGGCGTTGCCGGCGGTCACCGTCGCCTCCGGATCATCCTTCAGCAGAACGGGTTTGAGCTTGCCCAGCGACTCGACCGACGTGTCGGCGCGCGGGTGTTCGTCGGTGTCGATGATGTCGTCACCCTGTCGACTGCGGATGATCACTGGAATTATTTCCGAGGCCAGGACTCCGTCCTTCTGCGCGGCGACGGCACGCTGGTGGGATCGCACCGCCAGCTCGTCTTGCTCCTGGCGTGAAATGCCGTACCGGCGGCGCAGATTCTCGGCCGTCTCCAGCATTCCGCCCGGCACCGGGTAGTTCCGGCCGCCGGCGGTGGTGCGTCCCCGCGCCAGCCCGTCGTGCACCTGAACGCCGTTGCGGGCGCCGCCCCAACGCATGTCGGTGGAGTAGAAGGCGACGTTGCTCATGCTCTCGCAGCCGCCGGCGACGACGAGGTCGTTGTCCCCCGCGGACACCTGCAGGCACGCCTGGATCACCGCCTGCAGGCCCGAGCCGCAACGCCGATCGACCTGCATGCCCGGAACCGTCACCGGCAGACCGGAATCCAGCGCCACCACGCGCCCGATCGCCGGCGCGTCGCTGTTCGGATAGCAGTGGCCCAGGATCACGTCCTGCACGGTGTCGGGCGCCAGCCCGGTCCGTTCGAGCAACCCCTTCAGCGCGGTGACGCCGAGGTCGACGGCGCTGCACGCCTTGAACATTCCGCCGTAGCGGCCGATCGGGGTCCGGACGGGTTCACAGATGACGGCCTGGCGCGTCGCGCTCATAGGTGGCGGCCGCCGGTGATTTCCATAACGGTGCCCGTCATGTACGACGACAGGTCGGACGCCAGGAACAGCGCCACGCTGGCGACCTCGCTGGGCTCACCGGCCCGGCCCAGCGGCACCTCGGCGACCTTGGAATCCCAAATCCGTTGCGGCATGGCCTCGGTCATGGCCGAACGGATCAGGCCCGGGGCGATCGCGTTCACCCGGACCCCCAGGTAGGCCAGCTCTTTGGCGGCCGCCTTGGTCATGCCGACGATGCCCGCCTTGGCCGCGGAGTAGTTGGTCTGGCCGATCATGCCGACCTTGCCGGACACCGAGGACATGTTGATGATGGAGCCGCGCTTGTTTTCGCGCATGACGGCGGCGGCCAACCGGGTGCCGTTCCAGGTCCCCTTCAGGTGCACGTTGATCACCTGATCGAACTGCTCCTCGGTCATCTTGCGCATCGTCGCGTCCCGGGTGATCCCGGCGTTGTTGACCATGATGTCCAGGCCGCCGAAACGCTCGACCGCGGTCTGGATCAGGGTTTCGACGTCGGCCGACCGGGTGACATCGCACCGAACCGCGATCGCGACATCGTCGCCGCCCAGCTGCTTGGCCACGACCTGGGTTTCCTCGAGGTTCACGTCGCCGAGCACGACTCGGGCACCCTCGGCGACGAAGCGCTCCGCGATGGCCAGACCCAGCCCTTGCGCTCCGCCCGTGATTACCGCGGTCTGACCTGTCAACATCGCCACCTGGATCACACATCCTTCACTGTCGTCGCCTCCACCGGGCACCCGTAAGGCAAATATCATATTTGATATAGGATCCTGCCCTGAACCGGGGTGTCCCGGATCGAGAGAGGAGTGTGGAGCCCATGGCCGCCGCCGAAGCCGCTGAAGTCTCCGACGAGGACTTCCGCGAGATCCTCGCTCAGACAAGGCAATTCGTCCGCAGCGCCGTTGTCCCGCGCGAGCAGGAGATTCTCGACACCGATCGCGTTCCCGACGACCTGCGCGACGAGGCCAAGAAGATGGGCCTGTTCGGCTACGCGATTCCCCAGGAGTGGGGCGGCCTTGGCCTCAACCTGATGCAGGACGTCGAGATGGCGATGGAGTTGGGCTACACGTCGTTGGCGCTGCGTTCGATGTTCGGTACCAACAACGGCATCGCCGGACAGGTGTTGGTGGGGTTCGGCACCGACGACCAGAAATCCCGTTGGCTGGAGTCGATCGCGTCCGGCGACGTCGTCGCCTCCTTCGCGCTGACCGAACCGGGCGCCGGATCGAACCCGGCCGGCTTGCGCACCAAGGCCGTTCCCGACGGGGATGGTTGGGTCATCTCCGGGCAGAAGCGCTTCATCACCAACGCGCCCGTCGCCGATCTCTTCGTGGTGTTCGCACGCACCCGGCCGGCCGACGACCAGGGCCCGGGCATCGCCGTGTTTCTGGTTCCCGCCGACGCCGCCGGGGTGGAGGTGGGCGCCAAGGACGCCAAGATGGGCCAGGAGGGCGCCTGGACGGCGGACGTGAACTTCACCGACGTCCGCGTCGGCCCGGATGCGCTCGTCGGCGGCAGCGAAGACCACGGGTACCGGGCGGCCCTGACGTCGTTGGCCCGCGGGCGGGTGCACATCGCCGCCCTGGCGGTGGGCGCCGCTCAACGCGCGCTCGACGAATCCGTGTCGTACGCCGCCACCGCCACGCAGGGCGGGACGCCGATCGGAAGCTTCCAGTTGGTGCAGGGCATGCTCGCCGACCAGCAGACCGGCGTGATGGCCGGCCGTGCGCTGGTGCGCGAAGCCGCTCGGCTGTGGGTCGCCGACGAGGATCGCCGGATCGCGCCATCAGCCGCCAAGGTCTTCTGCACCGAAATGGCCGGCAATGTCGCGGATCTCGCGGTGCAGATTCATGGCGGCACGGGTTACATGCGGGGCGTTGCCGTCGAGCGCATCTACCGCGATGTGCGCCTGCTGCGGCTGTACGAGGGCACCAGTGAAATTCAGCGGTTGATCATCGGATCGAACCTCGTCAAGGCCGCGCAGCGATGAAAGTGGCCGGACCCAACAGAGGAGAACTATGAGCGGCAAGCTGGCCGGAAAAGTGGCATTCATTACCGGCGCGGCGCGCGGCCAGGGCCGGGCGCACGCGGTGCGCATGGCCCGCGAAGGCGCCGACATCATCGCCGTCGATATCGCCGGCAAGCTGCCGTCGTGCGTGCCCTACGATCCGGCGACCCCCGGCGACCTGAGCGAGACCGTGCGCCTGGTCGAAGCGGCGGACCGACGGATCATCTCGTCGGTGGTCGACACCCGCGACTTCGACGGTCTGCGACAGGTGGTCGCCGACGGCGTCGCCGAGCTGGGCCGGCTGGACATCATCGTCGCGAACGCCGGGGTCGCGGCTCCGCAGGCGTGGGACGACATCACCCCGGAGAACTTCCGCGACGTGATGGACATCAACGTGACCGGCACCTGGAACACCGTGATGGCGGGCGCGGACAAGATCATCGAGGGCGGCCGCGGCGGCTCGATCATCCTGATCAGCTCGGCGGCCGGCATGAAGATGCAGCCGTTCATGATTCACTACACCGCCAGCAAGCACGCCGTCACCGGGCTGGCGCGGGCCTTCGCCGCGGAGTTGGGCAAGCACTCGATCCGGGTCAACAGCGTTCACCCGGGCCCGGTCAACACCGCGATGGGCTCCGGCGACATGGTCAACGCGGTGGGCAAGACCATGGAGACCAACCCGCAGCTGTCGCACGTCCTCACGCCGTTCCTGCCGGACTGGGTCGCCGAGCCGGAGGAGATCGCCGATACCGTGTGCTGGCTGGCCAGCGACGAGTCGCGCAAGGTCACCGCCGCACAGATCCCGGTCGATCAGGGCTCGACGCAGTACTGATCGCGTTACCCGGGAATAGCTCCACGGTCGCGGCGTTTGCACTCGTCATGAAAGCCTTCAGTGAAACCGAGCGCCAGGAGTTCCTCGCCGACAAGCATGTGGCCGTGCTGTCCGTCGCCGCCACCGAAGGCCGGCCGCCGGCCAGCGTCCCGATCTGGTACGACTACACCCCCGGCGGAGACGTCCGGATCATGACCGGGGCGTCCAGCCGCAAGGCCCGGCTCATCACCCAAGCGGGCACCGTCACGCTGGTGGTTCAGCGCGAGGAGCCGCCGTATCAGTACGTCGTGGTGGAAGGCACCATCGTCGAGACCACCAACCCGGCCCCGGCCGACCTACAGGAATCGATCGCCATCCGATACCTCGGCGAGGAAGGCGGTCGCGCGTTCGTGCAAAGCATGGAAGGCGTCGAGGAGGTGCTCTTCACCATCCGGCCCGACCGCTGGCTGAGCGCCGACTTCACCGGCGACCTCTGAGGCCTCAGCCGATTAAGTCGAGCGTCCCCAGCTCGCGGATCGCCTGGCAGCCGCGGCTGAGCATGGCCAGCACCATGTCGTCGCCACGCTCGGTGGCCGCGGCGAATGCGAAACCCAGCGCCGAGATCAATGGTGCCTGCAACACCCCGAGCCGATAATCGCGCCAACATGTTTCGCGGTCGTAGCCGCCGACGCCGCCGGCCGTCAACGCCCGGTGATAGTCGGTGACGAGCTCTTCTTCGATGTCGGCCCGCAGTTGCGAACTGAGACTGGTCGCGGTGAAGTAGGCGAGATCCCGGCCCGGCAAGCCCACGCCGAGCGTCTGCCAGTCGACCACGCTGACCCTGGTTCGTTCGGGATCGAACAGCAGGTTGTCCAGCCGATAGTCGCCGTGCAGCAAGGCAAACCGGTCGTACTCGGATAGCAGCCACGGCGCGATCGAACCCATTGCCGCGCTGAAGGTGTCGCGGTCTTCCGGGCTCATCCGATCGCCCAGCTTCTCCAGGGTGATGTCGGCGCTCATCTTGGCCACCTCGCCCATCCCGTTCGCGCCGGCCTCATCCGGCCGACCGAACGCGATGCCAGGAAAATCGAGCCAGACGGGATCGCACCAGCTGGGCGCGTGCAGCCCCGCCAGCGCCGTAACCGCAAGGCGCGCTTCGGTTTCGCCACACCCGATGAGCTGATCGCCCTGCACCGCCGGCGCCTGGTCGGCGAGCAACAGGGCGAACTCCATTGCATCATCGGTGATCTCGGAATAGAAGCACCGTGGCGTCGGCACTCGGACCCGATCCACCACCGAGGAGTAGAACGCGCATTCGCTGCGATAGCCGATCACCACCCGGTCACGCACCGTGTCGTCCTGGGCGGGCAGCTTGATCACGAAGGTCTGCGGCAGGTCGCCGGGATCCGTCGCATAGCGAGCGGTAACCCGGTAGGTCGCGCCGGTTTGTCCCGTCCCGATCGCGACCACGTCCACGTCGGCGACCTCGACGGGTGTGCCGCCGCCAGACAGCGCGGCCGACAACCACTGCGGGGTCACGTCGCCGGGATAACGCGGTATCGACAACACAGCACTCATAAGCGGCACGCCTCCTGTACGCGGACAGCACGGTCCGACTGACAAACTGTAAGGCATACCGCAAGAGTTGCGGTCAACCGCGGTGAGCTATTCCGCCAGAATCCGCCATTCGGCGGCCTCGTGCTGCTGGCGCCAGAATTCGTCGAAACGACCACCCGCAGCGAGTAATTCGTCAACCGTCCCATCTTCGACCACCCGGCCGTTGTCGACGAACAGGACGCGGTCGGCGTGACTGATGCTGGCCAGCCGATGCGCGACGATCACCTGGGTGCGCGATTGCCGGTCGGCGGTGAGCGCGTCGACCACCGCGGCCTCGTTCTCGGTGTCCAGCGCGCTGGTCGCCTCGTCTACCAGCAATATCGGTGCGGGCTTGAGCAACGCGCGGGCGATGCTGACCCGTTGTCGCTCGCCACCGGACAGCGCCGAGCCGCCCTCTCCGACGACGGTATCGGCGCCGTCGGGCAGCCTCCCGACGAGCTCGTCGACTCGCGCGAGCGCCACCGCCCGCGCGAACCGCTCGTCGCCGGCGCCGGGATCCCCGGCAAACACGTTGTCGCGGATGGACCCGTGGAAGAGGTAGGGATGCTGGAACACCACGCTGCTGGCCGCCCGCCGCGCGTCGCCGTCCAGCGTCGCCGCGTCCACACCGTCGATCAGCACCCGGCCGCCGGTGGGCTCGTGCAGCCCGGCGATCAACGCAAGGATGGTGCTCTTGCCCGAGCCGGACGGTCCGACGATCGCGGTGGTGCTGCCCGGCTCCAGGGTGAAGCTCACCCCGTCCAGCACCGGCGCACCCGCACCGTCGTAGCGGAACACGACGTCATCGAAATCGATGCGGGGGGTCGCGCCGCCCGCGCCCGCGGCGGTGCCGACATTCACCAGCGGCGCCGTCAGCACCGAGCGGATGTTGGCGAGCGTGGCGCGGGTGCTTTCCAGCGCGGGCGCGAGTTCGCTGATGGTGGTGAAAGGTTCGAGGTAGCGCACGATGACGACGATCAGTGCGATGGCCTCGGCCACCGTGAGCGTTCCATTCACGGTCAGCGCGGTGGTCGCACCGGCCAGCAGGATCAGTGCAAGCTGGCTGGCGATGCTGAACAGCAGCTGCCCGGGGACCTGCATGGAGAGTAAGCGCATGGTGGCGCCGTGCTGTGCGGCCAGCGCGTCGCCGACCAGGCTCCGTGCGGGCTCGACGCGTCGCGCGGCTCGCAGTGCCTGCTGGGTTCGGGCGAACTCGATGATCCGTTCGGTGAGCGCGCTATTGGCGTCGGCCGCCGCGGCATCGGCGCGCCGCGCCAGGCGGGCCGATGCCCACAGCGCGCCCAACAGCAGCGGCAGGCCACCCAGCGCGGCGGCCCCCAGCTGCCAGGAGACCGGCAACAACACCACAGCGATGACCGCGGGCAGCAGGACGGCGGAGATCAGCGGCGTGAGCAGGTTGACGACCAGGCCGACGAGTTCGGGACCGGTGGCCGCGATCGCCTGCCGTGCCGTCGCGGTGTGCTCGGCGGTGAACCAATCCAGCCGCACACCGGGCAGCCGGTCCGCCACGTCGTGCTGGCTGTGATCCAGCACGGCGAAGCCCAGGTTGAAACCGATACGCGCCGTTGCGGTGTCGATCACCCAGCCGGTCACGGTGGCCGCGGTGAGCCAGCCCAGCCAGACCAGCGCGCGCCGTGGGTCGTCACTGAACAGCGCCCCGACCAAGGGGACCAGCAGCACGGTGGCGACCGCGCGCACCACCACGGATATCAATGCCAGCACCGTGTAGGTGATGACCCGGTTGCGGCGATCAGCCGGCACCAGACTCAACCACGTGCGAATCATCGTGCCCCCTCGCCGGACGTGCCTGCGGTCAGCTGGTCGCGGCGGCCACCCTCCCACAACCGCCGGTATCGGCCGTCGGCGGTCAGCAACTCGTCGTGCGTGCCGCGTTCGACGATGCGGCCATGGTCGAGCACGACGATCTGGTGGGCCCGGGTGATGGTGTGCAATCGATGCGCGATCACCAGCACGGTGCGGTCCCGCGTCAACCGGTTGAGCGCTTGCTGCACAAGGTATTCCGATTCCGGGTCGGCAAAGGCGGTGGCCTCGTCGAGGATCAGCACCGGGGTGTCGGCCAGGATCGCGCGGGCGATGGTGAGCCGTTGGCGTTCGCCGCCCGAAAGCCCGCTTCCGGCGCCCAGCATGGTGTCGTAGCCGTTGGGCAGTCGCATGATGCGATCGTGAATTTGGGCGTCGCGGGCCGCTTGCTCGACTTGTGCCGCGGTGGCATCCGGCACAGCCAGGGCGATGTTTTCCGCCACGGTGCCGTGCACCAGTTGCGTCTCCTGCAGCACGAACCCGACCTGGGCATAGAGCTGGTCGGCGGTCATCGACCGAATATCCTGTCCCCCAACACGTATCGAGCCTTGCCCGACATCGTGGAACCGGGCCAGCAAGGCGGCCAGCGTCGACTTGCCCGACCCGGAGGGGCCGACCAGCGCGGTGACCGTGCCGGGCCGCAAGGTCAGCGAGACATCGTGGATGACGGGAACGTCGGGGCGGTAGCCGAAGCCGACGTTGTCGAACACCACCGTGCCCGCCGAATCCTGGTCGGCTTCGTCGTGGGCTTGTACGGCGAGGTCGGCCTCGTCGAGCGCGTTCTGCAGGCGCCGGGCCGCCAACAGGCCGGCGCGGATGCCGCCCAGGCCGTAGGCGATGCCGAGCAGCCGCGCGCCGAATGTGGTGCCCAGCAACAGGAACGGCAGCAGGTCCACCGGGTTCATCCGGCCCGTGACCACCAGCAAGGTGCCGGTCACCGCGATGAGCCAGAGGAACGTGGCCGGACGGGTGACCAGATCCATGAAGGTCTTCTTGCCGGCCAGCGGGCGCTGCCAGGCGACCAGGAAGCCGACGTAGTCGTCCAGGCGGGACCGGAAGCTGGAGGCGGCGGCCCCCCCGAAGACGCGGATCACCGGCTGGCCTTCCAGGTATGCGCCCGCCTCGCCGCTCATCGTCTCCGCCCAGCGTTGCGACTGCGGGATGCGCGGGCCCGATTGGATCGTCAGCGATGACGTCAACACCAGGTACACCAGGACGGGCACGAACAGCACCAACGCCACCCGCCAGTCGACGGCGAACAGGTAGACCAGCACCGCGACCGGTGCGACGGCAGCGGCGACGGCGTCCGGGATGGCGTGGGTGACCAAGTAGTGCAGGGACAGCGTGTCGTCCTGCACCAGCTGCTTGATCGATCCCGAGCCGCGTGCGGTGAACCAGCCCAGGGGTAGCCGAGACAACTTGAGCAACAGCCGCTTTCGCAGATCACGGGCGAACCGCGCGTCGACGACGTGGAGCCAGAGGGTGAGGGCGGCACCCAGCAACGCCCCCAGGCCCAGCAGCGACACCGCGGCGATGCCGATGCCGGCCAGCCGGGACGCGGGCGCGCCGGATACCAGCAGCCGGGCCAGCTCGACCAGCAACACGAACGGCGCCAGCTGCACCAGGGTGATCACCGCCTGCAGCGCACCCGAGACGATCAGCGCCGACCGCAGCGGAGCGAGGAGTCGGCCGGCGCCCTGGGCACGCCACTTACCGCGGGCCGCCTGGGCGGGAGTCACCTGCTGAGCCGATTCCAGTTGCGCCGCAATGTCTTCCGTGGAAATGCTGGGCGTGATCTGATCGGGTGATTCCGGCTCGTCGTTGCGGCGCGTGCCCATCGCGCGCCCGGCGCTCCAGTAGGCCTGGGCGTGCACCTCGGATTTGGGGAAGCCGAATTCGTCGCGCAGCCGCGCTCGCACCTGCTTGAGCGTGGTGGCCTCCGGCGTCGCCCACGCGTACCAGTCCGACCAATCCCGGCTCTCGATCGCGGCGGCCAGCGACTTCTCGTCGTGGCGGACAACCCAGTGCAGCCGCAGCCGGGGATGCTTCGCGACCGGGATCAGCGTGTCGTTGTCGTCGTGCTGTTCGAGGTACATCTCGATCGGGACGTCGTCGGGGACGACGCCGATGATGCCGTTCATCCCCGGGATGGATGCCGAGTCGCCGATCAGCAGGTAGCCGGCCGGCTGTTCGTCGGGCACGTCGAACCGCGACGAGCCCATCAGGGCCATGACGGCGATGGTGGCCCCGGGCTGCACGGTGCGCGCCCATGATGACGCGGGGCCGGCGGGATCGTGCAGCACGATGTCGACCGCGAAACGTCCGGCGGGAACGTCCGCCTCCGAGACCGTGTAGGCGCGCTGGAATTCGGTTTTCGATCCGTCCGGGTCCGGGAACCAGAACCGCAGCCACGCAGCCGGTTCGGCATCGACGTCTTCGAACAGCGTCGGCGATGTCATGCGCACCCGCACGAAATGCGGGGCGATCCGGACCGTTTCGATCACCGTCGCGGTGTGGTCGCGCGCGCCGAAGCTGCGCAGCATCACACCGGAGAATCCGCGTGCCATTAGCGGTCCTTTCTCGCGGCGCCCCGCGCCATCGACGGCGTCGGCCCGGCGGATTCACCACCGCGAGGCCACGGATCGATGTGGCCCGCATGGGCGGCGCACAGCCTGGATGCGGCCCTGCCACGACCCCACGTCGGCGCCGCGATCAGCGGCCGGGCGATCACGAACTGGTACGTTACCCCACAAACTAAGGGTTGCCTTACCATAGGTCAACCTGGATCCCGCTCAAGTAACCTGGGAGGCATGAACGGTGAGTCGGCGGCGCCCGTGCTGCTGTACGACGGGGTCTGCGGAGTGTGCAATCGGTCGGTGCGGACGATCCTGCGATTCGATCCCACCGGCCCCCTGCGGTTCGCGGCTTTGGAGAGCGTTTTCGCCAAAGCGATCATCGGGCGGCACCCGGAGATCGGCAGCGTCGACTCGGTGGTATTCGTGGATGACCCGGACGGGGCGGCGGAACGGGTGGCCGTCCGGTCCGAAGCAGTGCTGCGCGTTGCGAGTTATCTCGGCGGTGCGTGGCGGGCGTTCACGGTCGCGCGCGTGATTCCAACCCCACTACGCGACTGGCTCTACGACAGGTTCGCCGCGATTCGATACCGCGTCGGCGGCAAGTACGACAGCTGCCCATTGCCGGCGCCGGAGGTCCGCGCCCGTTTCGTCGAGGACTGACCGCGCGTCAGTCGGTGCCCGGCGCCGATGCGAGGTCCGCCTCGGATTCCTTCCGCTTCAGTTCGGCCAGCCTGCGGTCGTCTTCGGCGGCTTGGCGGTGCTTGAGTGCCGAACTGCGGTGCTCTTCCGTGTGCGAGACGCCTTGTTGGACAGTTTGATCTTGGATCTTCGCGAATCGCTCGTGGCGGGCCGCGGATGCCTCCAAACTCTGCGCTGCGGACAGTCCCGCGCGAGCCGCGCGCTTGCGCGCCGCCGCGGCGTTACGTTCGGCGAGCTCGACATCTTCTGCGGTGACGGCGTTTTCGCCTCGTGGTGATGGCTCGTTTCCGGTGGGCATGGCGCCTCCCTTGTATTCCTGTGGGTTCCAGATACCCGCCAGCAGGGATTTGACGCTCACGCCGGTCGAGATTTCGGCCCGTTCGGGACGCCTTCCGCTTACCCGGGAGACGGCAGCGCTCTCAGTGCCGTGCCGGTGTCATCATCAAATGCAGCCGGGGCCAAGAATCGCATCGCCAACCGCAATGATTTTGGGCTGCATTCGGTGACAATTCGTCGCCGCGTCGCACTGGCCGCGAGGATGAAACCGTTTGCGTTGTGATCGGCGTTTCGGTTAAGCATGCCGAATAGGCACGTTGCCAACGCAGTGTGCGTGCGGTCTATTCAACGATAGTAACGGCGGCCATCGCGGCACGAACAATCAAAGCATTGGAATGCCCTGTTTGGGTTGACCGCGCGCACGTGACGGCGGCCATTATCCGAGCCAGTGGCCGACGCCGGCGATAAGGGCCGGGCCTTATCTCCGGCGTACGGCCAGCGCGTTATTGCGCTGCGATTCGGCCCGGCGCACCAAGGTCGATCGTTATGCAGCCCGAGGATCCCAGCATCACACCGGTCAACACGGCGGCCAGTGCTGCGGCTTTCAGCAGCTTCTTGGTGCTCTTTGTCCTCATCGGTCGCGCCTTTCTCCGAGTTGAATCACCGTGGCTCTGAGCGCCGACGGTTATTGATGTTATATCGGTCATTGGGCGCGTGTGCAATACCCTTTAATCGGTGAAAAGACTTCAATGTCCCCGACGGTTCTGGAACGTCATAGGTGGGGTGCCTGAATCGCTGAATTCACGCCGGTGGCCCGCGTGGGATTGCCAGTTTCTTGTCGGCCGCCGATAGGTACGATCCAGTGCTTCGCGCCCGCCTACCGTCGTGACCTAGCCGAGATGGGCTACGACCAGACGCGGTAATTCCGGAATTACCGAAGTGAATAAGCATGGCAGCGCTTAGGCTCCCATCGACGAATCGGGGGCAACGTCGCGATATGCGGAGGCTTCCGATGATTACACGGCGATGGAACCAGTCGGACGAGGCTAAGAGCAGGTACGTCAAGGAGCTGTTCTCGGCGCTCGCGCCGCGCTACAACGTGATGACCGATCTTTGGACGGTGGGGCTTCATCGCGTGTGGAAGCGACAGGCTATCGAACTCTGCGCCCTCCGCCCCGGCGAACGAGTGCTGGATGTCGCCACCGGGACGGGCGACCTTGCTTTGGTGGAGGACGCCGCGGTCGGCCTGGACGGCGAGGTCGTGGCAGTCGACTCCTGTGAAGCGATGCTCGACGTCGGCCGGGGCCGACAGCACGGGTCCGTCACCTTCCAGGAAGGGGACGCCACGGATCTGCGGTTCCCGGACGCACGGTTCGACATAGTCACCATCGGCTTCGGGTTACGCAACGTCGCGGATCGCGGGAAGGCGCTACGTGAATTCCGGCGTGTCCTGCGGCCGGGTGGCCGCCTGATGGTGCTGGACTTCAGCCGGCCGAACTCGAAGCCGCTCAAAGTCATTCATGACCTGCTGTACTTCCGCGTGATGCCGGCGGCGGGCTGGGCATTCTCCTGGCATCGCATGTTCGCTTTTTCGCCTCGCGCCGCGTCCGAGCGTCCTACGCTCGCTCCGACAGCAGAGGCAAGCAAAGGGGCGGCCGATGCGCCTCTCAGCGCGCAGTACGCAACCAGAACAATTGGACGACCAGAGCACAGACCTGGCCACCTATCACCGATGCCTGGATGAGCTTTGCGTCGTCAATCGCTTGACGCTCACCCACTACCCGACGCTTCGGTGGCTGGCGCGGGCCACTGAGGCACGCTCTGCCGACGCCACAGTCAGCGTGTTGGACGTCGCCTGCGGGCATGGCGATCTGTTGCGCGCCATCGCCGCCTGGGCGCACCAGCGCGGGCTCAAAGTGCGCCTGTCGGGCATCGACGTCAATCCACGCAGTGCAGTGATCGCACGTGCGGCGACGCCTGAATGGATGGATATCGAGTACCAGACGGCGGATGTGTTTCGCTGCGCCCTCGCCGAGCGGCCTGACTTCATCGTCACGTCAGACTTCACCCACCACCTCAGCGACGAGGATGTCGTCAAGTTCTTGACCTGGCTCAACGAAAACTCCAGGTACGGTTGGCATATCGTCGACCTGCAGCGCCACGCGCTGCCGTACTACAGTTTCCCGGCTCTGGCACGCCTGATGGGCTGGCATCGCATCCTGCGCGAGGACGGGGTCATCTCCATCGCGCGAAGCTTTCGCCGTAGCGACTGGCGAAGGTACCTGGACCAGGCCGGCGTGCATGCCGAGATCTCCTGGCACCTGTTCAGGCTGTGCGTCGGCCGAACCGACGGCCTGAGGTGACACGCCCTCGGTGCCGGCTCCGAGTGCGGGCGGAGGGACTCGAACCCTCACGCTCTTTCGAGCACCGGCACCTAAAGCCGGCGCGTATACCAATTTCGCCACGCCCGCGCGCCCGGCAATCGTATCGCTTGCGAAAGCCCGAAGTTGTCACGAGCGGACCCGATGAATTCGTCGGGCCCAAATCATGAGCGGTACGGTCAAGGGGTGTCCACTACGCATCGTCGCAGGCCGGCGCTGATCGCGCTGGTGGTCGTCGCGGCGTGCGGCTGCCTGGCCCTGGGCTGGTGGCAGTGGACCAGGTTCAATTCCGTCTCCGGCTCGTTCCAGAACCTCGGCTATGCGTTGCAATGGCCGCTGTTCGCTGGGTTTTGCGTGTACGCGTACCGCAAATTCGTTCGCTATGAAGAGGAACCACCACAGCCGCGTACCACAGACGCGATGACGGAGATACCCGCCGGGTTGCTGCCCGACCGACCCAAGCCCGCGCCACAGACATCCGATGACCCAGCGCTGCGGGAGTACAACGCCTACCTGGCCGAGCTCGCCGCGCAAGACGCCGAAAAGCAGAAGAGGACAACCGCATGACGACACCGGAGACGCCCGGAACATCGGCGCCCGCAGTCCCCGTCGACAAGATCCGCACCGCGTTGCTCGGTTACCGCGTCATGGCGTGGACGACGGGCCTGTGGCTCATCGCGTTGTGCTACGAGATCGTCTCGCACCTCGCATTCAACCACGAGATCCGCTGGATCGAGGTCGTCCACGGCTGGGTGTACTTCATCTACGTTTTGACCGCGTTCAATCTGGCGATCAAGGTGCGCTGGCCGCTCGGCAAGACGGTCGGTGTGCTGCTATCCGGGACCATCCCGCTGCTCGGCATCATCGTCGAGCACTTCCAAACCCGGGACGTCAAGGCGCGTTTCGGCTTGTAGGCCACCTCCGCCACACCGATCCTTTTTCGGTAATGGCACCGCGAATGCCCACCTCGGAGCGACAAGGTCAGGCAAGGAAAATTGTCGCTCGAAGGCGGGCAAAACGCCTATCAACCCGCGGAGCGTCTGGTGGGGCGAAAGTGAACGACGCCTGGCCGGACCTCGCCAACCTAGCTGATTCCGGAACGCGCCAGCGTTTCCAGCGCCGGCAACAGCAGCCGCAGGGCGCGACCGCGATGCGAGACCGCATCCTTCTCCGCTGGGCTCAGTTCTGCCGCGGTGCGGTCGTGCCCATGGGGGACGAAGACCGGGTCATAGCCGAAGCCCCCGTCGCCGCGCGGTTCGCGCGCGATGCTTCCCGGCCACTCGCCGCGCACGACGACCTCGCCTGCGGCCGAGACCAGCGCACAGGCGGACACGAATGCCGCACCGCGACGCCCGTCGGGCACGTCGCGCAATTGCGCCAACAGCAACGCGGTGTTGCCCGCGTCGTCGCCGTGCGTGCCCGACCAGCGCGCCGACAGCACACCGGGCATGCCGTTCAGCGCGGCGACCTCCAGCCCGGAATCGTCGGCCACGCTCGCCAGACCGCTCGCAGTGAACGCGTCACGCGCCTTGGCCAGGGCGTTGTCCTCGAAGGTCGCGCCGGTTTCCGGCGCTTCCTCGAACGGCGCCACATCGTCGAGCGACACCAAGCTCAACCCGGTCAGGCCGGCAGCGTCGAGCACCCTGTGCAACTCGGCGAGCTTCTTCGGGTTGCGGCTGGCGACCAGCAGGCGTGCCGATCGCAAGCGCGGCGAAGCCGGGGGCGGCGGGTCGTCACCATCGGGCGCGGTCAGCTGCCGAACGCCTTCGGCGCCGGCGCGCCCTCGGGGAGCACGCCGGGATATGGGAGCTGGAGCGCGTCGCGCTGCGCGGCGAACAACTTGTCACATGCGGCCAGCGCCACGTCGAGTAGTTTGTCCAGCGTCGAGCGCGGGAAGGTCGCCCCTTCACCGGTCCCCTGCACCTCCACGAGGGTCCCGGTGTCCGTGGCGACGACGTTCATGTCGACCTCGGCGCGGGCGTCCTCCTCATAGGGCAGGTCGACGCGGATCCGCCCGTCGACCACGCCGACGCTGACCGCCGCGATCGCACAGGACAAGGGCCGGGGATCCGACAACTTGCCCGAGGCCGCGAGATAGGTCACCGCGTCGGACAACGCCACGAAGGCACCCGTGATGGCCGCGGTGCGGGTGCCACCGTCGGCCTGCAAGACGTCGCAGTCGACGGCGATGGTGTTCTCCCCCAGTGCCGCGAGGTCGATGCACGCACGCAGCGACCTCCCGATCAGGCGGCTGATCTCCTGGGTGCGGCCGGACAGGCGGCCCTTTACCGATTCGCGGTCCGAGCGGGTGTGGGTTGCCGACGGCAACATCGCGTACTCCGCGGTCAGCCACCCCAGACCCGATCCCTTGCGCCAGCGCGGCACCCCCTCGGTCACGCTGGCCGTACACATGACCTTGGTGTGGCCGAACTCGATCAATACCGAACCGGCGGGGTGGTCGGTGAAACCGCGGGTGATGACAACGGGCCGGAGCTCGTCGTCGAGGCGGCCGTCTTCTCGTCTCGTCACGCCGCCAACACTAGCGGGCAATTCACCACCGCCGCGGGTGGCTCAGACCCGCTCGGAGCGGCGGATATCGAACGTCTCCCCGCACACCACCGCATGCACGGGACCATCGAACTCGGCCTTGGCCTCGCTGATCACGTCCTCACGCGAGGTCCACGGAGGAATGTGCGTCAGCAACAGTTCGTGAACGCCGGCCTCGGCCGCGGCGCGGCCGGCCTCGGTGCCCGACAGATGCAACGCGGGCGGCCGATCCGGCGAGTGCGTCCACGAAGCCTCGCAGAGGAAGACATCGGCGCCACGAGCCAGCTCGACGAGCTGATCGCACGTACCGGTGTCGCCGCTGTAGACGAACGATGCGCCGGAGGGATCGGTGATCTTCAGGCCGTAGGACTCGGTCGGATGAGCCACCACACGCGGTGTCACCGTCAGCGCGCCGATGGTCACAGGCTCACCGTCGATCCAATGCCGAACGTCGAAAATGTCTGAACAGTCGTCGATTTCACCGCCGTAGGGCGACGACGCGGCGCCCAGGCGCGACCAAGTGTCCCCCGGGCCGTAGAGCAACGCCTTGCCCAGCGGACGCGTCGGGTGGTAGCGCCGCCACACGAAAAGCCCGGGCAAATCCAGACAGTGATCGGCATGCAGATGCGACAACAGCACGTGCACGGAACCGGGGTCGGCATACCGCTGTAGCGCGCCGAGAACGCCCCCGCCGAAGTCGATGACCAACGGCGGAGTGTCCGGTGCCCGGAGCAGATAACCCGACGCGGGCGAATCCGGACCGACCACACTGCCCGAGCAGCCGAGCACGGTTATTCGCACGGACACTACTGTGCCATGCCCGGTAGGACCGTGACGAAAACATCGCCGCATTGGTGTGACGAGAATCTCGTCCGGTCGTCAATCAATGCGCACCTGATGAACGGGCTGGACACCGGTGACCGCGGGACCCAGGAATCGCGCCGCCAACGCGGTGAATGCGTCGGGGTCGCCGGTGGCTTCGAAAACGCGAGTCGCAGGGGGTGCGTCGTGCGGGCGAAGCACGTCCCGTTCGGTCAACACCCGAAGCACTTCCTTGGCCGTTTCCTCCGCGCTGGAAACCAGCGTCACGTGCTCCCCCATCGCCAACTGGATGAGCCCGGACAGCAGGGGGTAGTGCGTGCAGCCGAGCACCAGCGTGTCGACCTGCGCGCGCTGCAGCGGCTCGAGATACCCCTCGGCCAACCCGAGTACCTGCCGGCCGCTGGTCACGCCGCGCTCCACGAAGTCGACGAAGCGCGGGCAGGCCACCGCGGTGATCTCGGTGTCGCGGGCGGCGGCGAACGCGTCCTGATAGGCGTGCGAGTTGATGGTCGCCTGGGTGCCGATGACGCCGATGCGCCCGTTGCGGGTGGTGGCCACCGCGCGGCGCACCGCGGGCAGGATGACCTCGACGACGGGCACGTCGTAGCGTTCGCGAGCGTCTCGCAGGCACGCCGCGGATGCGGTGTTGCAGGCGATGACCAACGCCTTGACGCCGCGGCCGACGAGGTCGTCACCGATGGCCAGCGCGTGCGCGCGGACCTCGGGGATGGTCAACGGGCCGTACGGACCGTGGCCGGTGTCGCCGACGTAGATGATGTCCTCGTCGGGCAGCTGGTCGATGATCGCCCGCGCGACGGTGAGTCCCCCGACGCCGGAGTCGAATACCCCGACGGGCGCCATTGCCGAGCTCATATCTTGGGCCGCGGCACAGCGGTGCGGGCCTTCCTCGACGTCCGGCCCTGACGCTCCGGTGCGGACAACACATAGGCGGCCACGACGCCGGCGATCGCTCCGCACAAATGGCCCTGCCATGACACGCCTCCGCATCTGCCGAGCACCGGCATGGCTCCGAGCAGGACGCCGCCATAGGCGAACATCACGATCAGGCCGATGATGATGTCGCGCATCCGGCGCACGAAGATGCCGAATACGAGCAAGAAGGCCAGCCAGCCGAAGATCAGGCCCGACGCGCCGATGTGGTCGGTGGGCCCGCAGCTGCTGCCGACGTTGCCGATGACCCAGGTGCCGAGGCCACCGACGATCCACACGATGGCGGTAGCCCAGACGAACCGGGACAGGCCGGCCAGCGTCATCAGGAATCCGAGGATCAGCAGCGGCATGGTGTTGGCCATCAGGTGTTGCCAGCTCTCGTGCAACACCGGGGCGAAGACGACGCCCCACAGGCCGTCGGCCTCCAGCGGCCTGATGCCATTGGCGTCCAGCGAGTGCCGCGTCAGCTGGTCGATCAGCTCGACGACGTAGAGCAGGGCCACGAACGTGAGGATCGTGACGGCTCCCACGGCGGCGGCGGACCGCTTCCTCGGCTGAGCTGCAGGCGCGCCGGGGCGTCCGGTGGGAGTCCTCTTACCCATGGCTGCCCTTCCAGCGTGTTTCCAGCATCGTCAAGGCTACCGGCGCCGCGGCCGGTCGCCTCTCATCGACCGAATGCACCCGGCAGCACGTCGCGATAGCTCGGTATGCCGGCGATCGATTCGGCGGCCAGCACGCCGTCCAGCACCGCTTGCGCCAAGCAATCGGCGGCGGCGATGCCCACCTCGGTGACAAGCCGGGTCTCTGGGGAGAAGGCGGCGGGCACCGGTTTCGGACTGGTGTCCGCGCCTACCTCGACCGCCCCGGTGGCCAGCACGAACACCGTGTCACCGTCGACCGGCGTGTGCGCCGGCCGGATACTGCGGGCGAGGCCGTCGTGGGCGGCGATCGCCACCCGCCGACATGCCGCCGGGCTCAGGGCGGCGTCGGTGGCCACCACCGCGATGACGGTGTTGAGCGGGTTGTCCACCGGATCCGACGGGGACGGCAACTGGGCGAGCGCCTCGATCTGCTCGGCCGGCGGCGGCCGCAGCCCGAACTGCCGGGTGAGGTCCGCCATCCACGGCAGCCCGGTGGTCCGGTCGACGACCTCGCCGGCGGAGTTCACCACGGCCACCGCCCCGACGGTCACGCCGGACGGAAGCGCCCTCGACGCGGTTCCGACTCCGCCCTTGAGCGCCCCGGCGCGCGCCCCCACCCCGGCGCCGACGGTCCCGACGCCCATCGCCGCGCCGGCTTCGCCGTCTTGCGAGGCGGCCTCGCACGCCGCGTAACCGAACTCCGCCGTCGGGCGGCACTCCCATCCCCCGACCGGCAGATCGAAGATCACCGCGCCCGGCACGATCGGCACCACGCCGCCGTCCATCGCCACACCGCGCTCGCGTTCTTCCAGGAAGCGCATGGCGCCGTCGGCGGCGGCCAGCCCGTAGGCACTGCCCCCGGCGAGCAACACCGCGTCCACGAACCGCACGGTGTTGGCGGGATCCAAGAGATCGGTCTCCCGGGTGCCGGGCGCTCCGCCGCGGCAATCCACCGCGCCGACGGTGCCGGGCGGGGTGAGCACGACGGTGACGCCGCAAGCCCAGCCGGCGCCCAGGGACGCGTCGGGATCCAGACGTTGGTAGTGGCCGACGCGGATGCCCGCGACGTCGGTGATGGCGTTCATCGGTCGCGGGGCCCCATCAGCACCAGGACCAGGTACTCCTGCAACACCGTCAGCCACTGGTACACGTCGAAGTGCACGGCCAGGGGATGGTCGGCGGGCAGGCGCTCCGGACCCTCCGGCCCGACCTCGAGCATGACTCCCAGGGTCAACCGGATGTCGTTGACCGCCGCGATCCATGCGTTCGCGTCGTCCTCGGTCAGCTCGAAGCGGCCGCCATCGTCGGGAACCGTGCTCAGCAATCGGTGTGCGGCAACGCGTTTGGCGTTGACGATGTCGGGCTCGTGCAGGCTGCGCAACGCGGCGTTCAGGCTGTCCGCGGAATCGGGCGGCGCGGTGTCCTCGTCGTGATACCTGTAGAAGTCGGGCAGCAGCCGGCGCAGCGTGGGATCTTTCGGGGGATCGGCATTGCCCGTCTTGATCCCGGTGATCTCCTCGAGTTCGTCTGCGGGCGAAGACGATTCACGCTCGTCGAGCAGGCCGATCATCGCGGTGGCCAAGTTCTTGAGCAGGGCGGCCTCGTGCGATGCCAGGGACGACCGAAAGCGAGGGCCGCTAGCGGTTTCGACCCGCTTCCATTTGCGCACAGGAAATCGCCAGCGCCTCGAGGTTCAGCGGTCCTGCTGCATCGTCGCCCAAAGACCGGCGGCGTGCAGCTTGGACACATCGGCTTCCATGGACTCACGACTGCCGGCGGACACCACGGCCTTTCCCTCGTTGTGCACCTGCAACATCAGCTTGGTGGCGTGCGGCTCGCTGTAGCCGAACAACTTCTGGAACACATAGGTCACATAGGTCATCAGATTGACCGGGTCGTCCCAGACGATCGTGACCCACGGGCTCGCCGTGGCCTCTACCGGTGCGGACTCTCGTTGTCCTGTAGTGCCCGGCTTAGTGGGCGCTGACATAACAACCATGGCGTACACGATACCGAGGGGTGCACGACGTTTCCGAGCCCCAATGGCAGCCGATACCGTTATGGAATGAACGACCCGGTCGTCACTGGGCTGCTGACCGACAAATACGAGCTGACGATGTTGGCCGCGGCGCTGCGAGACGGCACCGCGGATCGACGGACCACCTTCGAGCTTTTCGCCCGCCGGCTTCCCGACGGCCGCCGCTACGGCGTGGTCGCGGGAACCGGCCGGCTGCTCGAGGCGCTGCCGCAATTCAGCTTCGATGACCAGGCGTGCCAGTCGCTGGCACAGTTCCTCGACCCGGATACGTTGCGGTACTTACGCGAATTCCGATTCGGCGGTGACATCGACGGCTACGCCGAAGGCGAACTGTACTTCCCCGGATCCCCCGTCCTGTCGGTGACCGGGACGTTCGCCGAATGCGTGGTGCTCGAGACGCTGGCGCTGTCGATTTTCAATCACGACACCGCGGTCGCGTCGGCCGCGGCGCGGATGGCGAGCGCGGCCAGGGGACGCCCGCTGATCGAGATGGGGTCACGACGAACCCACGAACAGGCCGCCATCGCCGCGGCCCGCGCCGCGTATCTGGCCGGTTTCGCGGCGTCGTCCAATCTCGAGGCGCAGCGCTGCTACGGGGTACCCGCCGAGGGCACCGCCGCGCACGCGTTCACCATGCTGCATGCTCGCGCCGACTCCCCCACGGAATCCACCGAATTGGCGGCATTTCGGGCACAGGTCGACGCGCTCGGGGTTAACACCACCCTGCTGGTGGACACCTATGACGTGACGACCGGTGTCGCCAATGCGGTGGCCGCCGCCGGTACCGGCTTGGGCGCGGTGCGCATCGACTCCGGCGAGCTGGGCGTGCTGGCCCGGCAGGTGCGTGAACAGCTCGACGAGCTGGGAGCGACCGGGACCCGCATCGTCGTCTCCGGCGACCTCGACGAGTACTCCATCGCGGCCTTGGCCGCCGAGCCGGTGGACAGTTACGGCGTGGGCACGTCGCTGGTGACGGGCTCGGGCGCCCCGACGGCGAACATGGTGTACAAACTCGTCGAGGTGGACGGGTTGCCGGTGCAAAAGCGCAGCAGCCACAAGGGATCCCAGGGCGGGCGCAAGGAGGCGCTGCGCCTATCGCGCGATTCCGGCATCGTCACCGAGGAGGTGGTGTATCCGGCCGGTCACCGGCCCGTCGTCTCCGAACCGGCTCGGGTGCTGACCATCCCGCTGGTCCGCGGTGGCGAACTGGTGTCCAAACCGAACCTCGCCGCGGCGCGCGAGCTGGTAACTTCCGGGCTGCGCACTCTGCCGTGGGAGGGATTGAACTTGTCGCACGGCGACCCCGCGATCACGACGACACAGATTCCCGCCCCCGAACAGCGAAGAGGGTAGCCACGTCCGACGTTTCCGTATCCGAGCTGCTGGCTACCGCGGTGGCCGCGCTCGGTGGCAGTGAGCGCAGCGGCCAGCAGGAGATGGCCGCCGCGGTGGCGCGCGCTTTCGACACCGACGAGCACCTGGTGGTGCAGGCCGGCACCGGCACCGGCAAGTCGCTCGCGTATCTGGTGCCCGCGATCGTCCACGTGATCGACGACGAGTCCCCCGTCGTCGTGTCCACGGCGACGATCGCTCTGCAGCGCCAGCTGGTCGACCGCGATCTGCCCAGGCTGGTCGACGCGCTGGCCGCTGCGCTGCCGCGCCGTCCGCAGTTCGCTTTACTCAAAGGCAGGCGAAACTATCTGTGCCTGAACAAGATTCACAATGGCGGGGCAGCCGACGGTGAAGAGGGCGACGACCGGCCGCAGGAGGAACTGTTCAACCCGATGGCGGTCAGCGCGCTGGGCCGCGACGTCCAGCGCCTCACCGAATGGGCGTCGAGCACCGAATCCGGTGATCGCGATGACCTCAAACCCGGCGTCGGAGACCGATCCTGGTCGCAGGTCAGCGTTTCCGCGCGGGAATGCCTCGGCGTGGCGCGCTGCCCGTTCGGCGCCGAGTGCTTCTCCGAGCGGGCGCGCAGCCGGGCCGGGCGCGCCGACGTCGTGGTCACCAACCACGCGCTGCTGGCCATCGACGCCGTGGCCGAATCGGCGGTGCTGCCCGAGCATGCGCTGCTGGTCGTCGACGAAGCGCACGAGCTGGTCGATCGGGTGACATCGGTGGCCACCGCGGAGCTGACGTCGGCCTCCCTCGGCGTGGCCGCCCGGCGCATCGCCCGCCTGGTGGAGCCGGAGTTGATCCAGCGGCTGGAGGCGGCGACGGCGAACTTCGCCTCGATCATCCACGACGGCACGCCGGGCCGCATCGACCGCCTCGACGACGAGCTGGCGACCTACCTGACCGCGCTGCGCGACGTGGCGAGCGTGGCGCGCTCGGCGATCGACACCACCAACGACCCCAAGGCGGCGTCGGCGCGCGCGGAAGCCGTTGCGGCACTGAGCGAGATCTCGGACACCGCGTCGCGCGTGCTGGGATCGTTCGGTCCGGCCATCCCCGACCGCACCGACGTGGTGTGGCTCGAGCACGAAGAGATCAGGGGTTCCTCGCGCCCGGTGTTGCGCGTGGCGCCGCTGTCGGTCGCCGGGCTGCTGCGGTCGCGGGTGTTCTCGCGTTCGACCGTGGTGCTGACGTCGGCGACGCTGACCATCGGCGGCTCGTTCGACGCCATGGCCGCGGCCTGGGGACTGACGGCCGAGGAAGGCGACGACGCGCGCTGGCGCGGCGTCGATGTGGGCTCGCCGTTCCAGCACGCCAAGGCCGGAATCCTCTACGTGGCCGCGCACCTGCCGCCACCGGGACGCGACGGCACCGGCTCTGCCGAGCAGCTGAACGAAATCGCCGAGCTGATCGCCGCGGCTGACGGACGCACGCTGGGGTTGTTCTCGTCGATGCGGGCGGCCCGGGCGGCGGCCGAGGCCATGCGCGGGCGGCTGTCGACGCCGGTGCTGTGTCAGGGCGACGACAGCACCTCGGCGCTCGTCGAGCAGTTCAGCGCCGACCCGCAGACGTCGCTGTTCGGCACGCTGTCGCTGTGGCAGGGCGTCGATGTGCCCGGGCCGTCGCTGTCATTGGTGCTGATCGACCGCATCCCGTTCCCCCGGCCCGACGACCCCCTGCTGGGTGCGCGGCAGCGCGCGGTCGCCGCGCGCGGCGGCAATGGTTTCATGGCCGTCGCCGCCAACCACGCGGCACTGCTGCTGGCGCAGGGCTCGGGGCGGCTGTTGCGGCGCGTCAGCGATCGCGGCGTGGTTGCTGTGCTCGACTCCCGCATGGTCACCGCCGGCTACGGCGGCTACCTGCGGGCCTCGTTGCCGCCGTTCTGGCAGACCACCAACGGCTACCAGGTGCGCCAGGCGCTGCAGCGGCTGCGCACCGCGGCGCCTTCGGAAGAGGGCCTGTCGGCCTGACCGACCCGGCTATCGCGCCAGCGTGACCAGGCCAAGCTCGGTGCTGGCCGCCAGCATCGGGTTGTGCGGCAGCACGCGCACGGTGTAGCCGACCGATCCCGCCAGCGGCAGCGGCGTCGTCGTGGAGAAGACCTGGTTGCCGCCCTCGGCGGTACCCGTGTAGGACATCTCGACGGTGATCGGCTCCAGCAGGGCATCGCTGGCGTCGACCCGGCCCACCAGCGCCTGGACCGTGACCTCGTCGGTCGCCAACCCGGCCAGCGCGACGGTGGCGGTCAGGGTCAGCTTCGAGCCGAGCACCGGACTGTCCGGCAGGCCGGTGCTGTCGACATCGGTGATGACGATCTTGGGCCAGGCCTCCTGGGCACGCCGGCGGTAGGCGGCCAGCTCACGGGCCGCGCCGAACTCGCCGCCGCCCGCCGCGTCTTCGGCACCGTCGGCCGGTGCGATCGTCTTGCGCAGCGACTGTGCGGCCGGGGTGTAGTACTGCTCGACGTAGTCGCGCACCATGCGGGACGCCAACACCTTTGGTCCGAGCGTCTGCACGGTGTGGCGCACCATCTCGATCCAGCGCGGCGGCACGCCGTGTTCGTCGCGCTCGTAGAACTTCGGTGCGACGGCTTCTTCCAGCAGTGTGTAGAGCCCACTGGACTCCAGGTCGTCGCGCCGGTTCTCGTCGGTCACGCCATCGGCAGACGGTATCTCCCAACCGTTTTCGCCGTCGTACCATTCGTCCCACCAGCCGTCGCGGATGGACAGGTTCAGCCCGCCGTTGAGTGCGCTCTTCATTCCCGAAGTGCCGCAAGCCTCCAACGGTCGCAAGGGGTTGTTCAACCACACGTCGCAGCCCCAGTAGAGCAGCCGCGCCATGGACATGTCGTAATCGGGCAGAAAAGCGATGCGGTGGCGCACCTCTGGCCGGTCGGCAAAGCGCACCACCTGCTGGATCAGCGCCTTGCCGCCGTCGTCGGCGGGGTGCGACTTCCCCGCGACGATCAGCTGAATGGGCCGCTCCTGGTCGAGCAGCAGGTGTTCCAGCCGATGCGGATCGCGCAGCATCAGCGTCAGCCGCTTATACGTCGGCACCCGCCGAGCGAAACCGATGGTCAGCACCTCTGGATCGAATGCCGTTGCGATCCAACCCAATTCGGCGTCCGAGGCGCCACGTTCCAGCCATGACCGACGGAGCCGCTGCCGGACGTCGTCGACCAGGAGGGATCGCAGCTGCGAGCGGATCCACCACAGATGGCCCGCGTCGACCTGCTTGAGGCGCAGCCAAACCCCCGGATCGCTGAACGAATCCGAACCGGCCAGCTCGCGGCCCAGCTGCAGCCACTGCGGCGCCGCCCAGGTGCGGGCGTGAACTCCGTTGGTAATCGAGCCGATCGGCACCTCGCTCGCGTCGAAACCGGGCCACAGTTCGTTGAACATGGACCGGCTCACCCGTCCGTGCAGCGACGACACCCCGTTGGCGCGCTGGGCCAGCCGTAGGCCCATGTGCGCCATGTTGAATTTGGTGGGGTCGTCCTCGGCGCCGAGCGCCAGGATGCGAGCCGTCGGCACACCCGGCAGCAGCACCGGCGAGGCGTCGGACGTCGCGGCCTGACCGGCGGGTTCGGCTTCGTCGCCCGCGTGGTCGTCGAAGTACAACCGCACCATGTCGATGGGGAACCGGTCGATCCCGGCGGGCACGGGCGTATGCGTGGTGAACACCGTGCTGGAGCGCACCACCGTCAGCGCGGTGTCGAAGTCCAGCCCGGAGCCGGTCATCAGTTCGCGGATGCGTTCCGCTCCGAGGAAGCCCGCGTGGCCCTCGTTCATGTGGAACACCTCGGGCGCGGGCAGTCCGTGAATGTCGGTGAAGGCACGGATCGCCCGCACCCCGCCGATGCCCGCCAGGATCTCCTGCCGCATTCGATGTTCTTGATCACCGCCATACAGGCGATCGGTGACGCCGCGCAGATCGTGCTCGTTCTCCGGGACGTCGGAATCCAGCAACAGCAACGGAACCCTGCCCACTTGAGCGACCCAGATCCGGGCGTGCAGCTGCGCGGAGTCCGGCAGCATCAACTCAACCAGCGCGGGTTCGCCGGTCGCATCGGTCAGCAGCCGCAGTGGCAGGCCTTGCGGGTCCAACGACGGGTAGGTCTCGTTCTGCCAGCCGTCGGTCGTCAGCGACTGACGGAAGTATCCGGAGCGGTAGTAAAGGCCCACCGCTACCAGCGGGACACCCAGATCGGACGCGGACTTCAGGTGGTCGCCGGCGAGGATGCCCAAGCCGCCGGAGTAGTTGGGCAGCACTTCGGCGATGCCGAACTCCATCGAGAAGTAGGCGATCGCGGCCGGCATTTCGGCGCTGCGCTCCTGCTGTTGCTGGTACCACAGCGGGCGACTCAGGTAATCGTTCAAATCGGCGGTCAACGCATCGAGCCGGCCCAGGAACACCTCGTCGAGCGCCAACTCGTCGAGGCGCGCCGGCCTCACCGCGCCCAGCAACGCGACTGGATCGCTGCTGCACCGCTCCCACAGCTCGGGGTCGATAGTCGCGAAAAGCTCTTGGGTGGGCTTGTCCCACGACCATCGCAGGTTGGTCGACAGCTGGTCCAGCGCGGTCAAACGCTCCGGAAGGTGAGCACGGACGGTAAACCGGCGGAGGGCTTTCACGCGTTAATACCTTACTGAGGTTCTGCGCCGCCGCACGGCGGACAGGATCGCTTTCCTCGCCGGTGTGTGACCGGAGACTAGGGTGGGTATCGGGTAGTTACCGGGGTCGCAACGATGCCTCCCCGCACAGAAAGTTCCCCACGACAGGAAGTTTCCCGACGAGCGGCAATCCGCACGGAACACATCGCGGGGGTTGGCCGCACACAATCGGAACGGAGTGCTGGTGCCCGGTCGTGTCGAGATCGATAACGTCCAACCGGTCGTTTCCTGTGGCGCGTATCCCGCGAAAGCAGTGGTCGGCGAAGTCGTACCGGTCAGCGCCGCGGTATGGCGCGAGGGTCACGAGGCCGTCGCGGCCACCTTGGTGGTGCGCTACCTCGGCACCGGCTATCCGCAGGTAACCGAGACCCGCCGGATCAAGGCGGTTCAGGCGCCGGCAAAGCCGGTCACGGAACGCGACGGCAAGGTCAATCAGCAACGGATCAAGCCGCTGTCGCTGCCGATGACGATGGGTCTCGAGCCCTATGTCTTTCATGGTCAGTTCACCCCCGACCAGGTCGGTTTGTGGACGTTCCGGGTCGACGGGTGGGGCGACCCGATTCATTCGTGGCGACACGGGCTGATCGCCAAACTGGACGCGGGTCAAGGCGAAACCGAACTGTCCAACGATCTGTTGGTCGGCGCCGGGTTGTTCGAGCGCGCGGCCACGGGCGTGCCGCGCCCGCTGCGCGAACCGCTGCTGACCGCCGCGACTGCGCTGCGCAAGCCCGGTGATCCAGTCACCCGCACCGCGCTGGCGCTGGGACCGGAGATCGAAGAGATTCTGGCCGACTACCCGCTGCGCGATCTGGTGACCCGCGGCGAACAGCACGGCGTGTGGGTGGACCGGCCGCTGGCGCGGTTCGGCTCCTGGTATGAGATGTTTCCCCGCTCGACCGGCGGATGGGATGCCGACGGCAACCCGGTGCACGGCACCTTCGCCACCGCCGCCGCCCAGCTTCCGCGCATCGCGGCAATGGGATTCGACGTCGTCTACCTGCCGCCGATCCACCCGATCGGCAAGGTACATCGCAAGGGGCGCAACAACTCCCCGACCGCCGCAGCCGGCGATGTGGGTTCTCCCTGGGCGATTGGCAGCGACGAGGGCGGCCATGACGCCATCCATCCGGACCTGGGCACCATCGAGGACTTCGACGCGTTCGTCGCCGCGGCGCGCGAGCTGGGCATGGAGGTGGCGCTGGACCTCGCCCTGCAATGCGCGCCGGACCATCCGTGGGCGCGTGACCACCGCAACTGGTTCACCGAATTGCCCGACGGCACCATCGCTTACGCGGAAAACCCGCCCAAGAAGTACCAGGACATCTATCCGATCAACTTCGACAACGACCCGGCCGGCCTCTACGACGAGGTGCTGCGCGTGGTCCGGTATTGGATCGACCACGGCGTCAAGTTCTTTCGCGTCGACAACCCGCACACCAAGCCGCCGGATTTCTGGGCCTGGCTGATCGCCACGGTCAAGGCCGCCGATCCCGACGTCCTGTTCTTGTCCGAGGCGTTCACGCCACCGGCGCGGCAGTACGGTCTGGCGAAATTGGGGTTCACCCAGTCTTACAGCTACTTCACCTGGCGCACGGCGAAGTGGGAATTGACCGAATTCGGCAACGACATCGCCAGCCTCGCCGACTTTCGCCGCCCCAACCTGTTCGTCAACACCCCCGACATCTTGCACGCCGTCTTGCAGCACAACGGGCCCGGAATGTTCGCCATCCGTGCGGTGCTGGCTGCCACCATGGGGCCGGCTTGGGGCGTGTATTCGGGTTACGAACTGTTCGAGCACCGCGCGGTGCGGGAGGGCAGCGAGGAGTACCTGGACTCCGAGAAGTACGAGTTGCGGCCCCGTGATTTCGCGGGCGCCCTCGCCGAGGGACGATCGCTCGAGCCATTCATCACGCAGCTCAACGCAATTCGCCGACTTCATCCCGCCCTGCAGCAACTGCGCACCATCCATTTCCACGGCGTGGACAACGACGCGATGCTGGCCTACTCGAAGTTCGACCCGGCGACCGGCGACTGTGTGCTGGTGGTCGTGACGCTCAACGCGTACGGAGCCGAGGAAGCGACCCTGTTTTTAGACATGGCCGCTTTGGGTATGGAGCCCTACGAGCGGTTTTGGGTGCGCGACGAGATCACCGGCCAGGAATTCCAATGGGGGCAGGCTAATTACGTTCGCATCGACCCCGGTCAGGCCGTCGCGCACATCATCAATATGCCGCTCATACCGCATGACGCACGCATGACCCTGATACGCAGGCGATGAAACGGACCGGAGGTGAAAGGGATATGAGCCAAGCCGACCAACTCGCTCGGACACACTTGGCGCCCGATCCGGCCGACCTGTCGCGCCTGGTCGCCGGCACACACCACAACCCGCACAGCATTCTTGGCGCTCACGAGTACGGCGATCACACCGTCATCCGGGCGTACCGGCCGCATGCGGCCGAAGTCGTCGCGCTGGTCGGTGACGACCGATTCCCCATGCAGCACATCGATTCCGGTCTTTTCGGCGTGGTCTTGCCGTTCGTCAACTTGATCGACTATCGGCTGCAGATCACCTATGAAGGTGCCGAGCCGTACGTCGTCGCGGACGCGTACCGTTTTCTTCCGACTTTGGGCGAGGTCGACCTTCACTTGTTCGGGGAGGGACGCCACGAGCGGCTCTGGGAAGTCCTTGGCGCACATCCCCGCTCATTCACCACGGCCGACGGCGTCGTCACCGGCGTGTCGTTCGCGGTGTGGGCGCCCAACGCCAAAGGTGTCACTCTGATCGGTGAGTTCAACGGCTGGACCGGCACGGAAGCCCCGATGCGCGTGCTGGGGTCATCGGGCGTCTGGGAGTTGTTCTGGCCCGGGTTCCCGCTCGAGGGGCTGTACAAGTTCCGCGTGCACGGCGCCGACGGCGTGGCGACCGACCGTGCCGACCCGATGGCATTCGCCACCGAGGTGCCGCCGCACACCGCCTCGCGGGTCACCCGCAGCCAGTACACCTGGGAGGACGCCGACTGGATGACGGCGCGCGCGCAGCGCAACCCGGTGTTCGAGCCGATGAGCACTTATGAGGTCCACCTGGGTTCCTGGCGTCCCGGCCTGAACTATCGGCAGTTGGCCCGTGAGCTCACCGATTACGTGGTGGAGCATGGGTTCACCCACGTCGAGCTGCTGCCGGTCGCCGAGCACCCCTTCGCGGGATCGTGGGGCTACCAGGTGACGTCGTATTACGCTCCGACGTCGCGCTTCGGGACACCGGACGAGTTCCGGGCGCTGGTCGACGCATTGCACCAGGCCGGCATCGGCGTGCTGGTGGACTGGGTGCCGGCCCACTTCCCCAAGGATGCCTGGGCGCTGGGCCGCTTCGACGGCACGCCGCTGTATGAGCACTCCGATCCCAAGCGGGGCGAGCAACTCGATTGGGGCACTTACGTATTCGACTTCGGTCGACGGGAGGTCCGCAACTTCCTGGTGGCCAACGCACTGTTCTGGCTCGAAGAGTTCCACGTCGACGGCCTGCGGGTGGACGCGGTCGCCTCGATGCTCTACCTGGATTACTCACGCCCGGAAGGCGGTTGGACCCCCAACATCTACGGCGGACGGGAGAACCTCGAGGCCGTGCAGTTCCTGCAGGAGATGAACGCCACGGTGCACAAGACCGCCCCGGGCATCGTCACCATCGCCGAAGAGTCGACTTCGTGGCCGGGGGTCACCCGCCCGACAAACCTTGGCGGTCTGGGCTTCTCGATGAAGTGGAACATGGGTTGGATGCACGACACGCTCGACTACATCAGTCGCGATCCGATCTACCGCAGCTTCCACCACCACGAGATGACGTTCTCGATGCTGTACGCGTTCAGCGAGAACTATGTGCTGCCGATCAGCCATGACGAGGTGGTCCACGGCAAGGGCACGCTGTGGGGCCGGATGCCGGGCAACAACCACGTCAAGGCGGCCGGGCTGCGGAGCCTGCTCGCCTACCAGTGGGCGCACCCGGGCAAGCAATTGCTGTTCATGGGACAGGAATTCGGGCAGCGCGCCGAGTGGTCGGAGGAGCGCGGCCTGGATTGGTGGCAGCTCGACGAGCAAGGGTTCTCCAACGGGATCCTGCGCCTGATCGGCGACATCAACGGTGTCTACCGCAGTCACCCGGCGTTGTGGAGCCAGGACACCGTGCCCGACGGATACTCCTGGATCGACGCCAACGACTCGGGTAACAACGTGTTGAGCTTCCTGCGTTACGGCACGGACGGCTCGGTGATGGCGTGCGTGTTCAACTTCGCGGGCGCCGAGCACGGCGGATACCGGCTGGGTCTGCCACAGGCGGGGCGCTGGCGCGAGGTGCTCAACACCGACGCGACGGTCTACAACGGTTCGGGTATCGGCAATATGGGCGGCGTCGACGCTACGGAAGACCCGTGGCATGGCCGGCCCGCCTCGGCGCTGTTGGTGCTGCCGCCCACCTCGGCGCTGTGGCTGGAACCCGAGTAACGGCCGCGTCAGTACAGCGCGTTAGCGAGGTTACGCCGGCCGGCGACAACCTCTGGATCGGCGGGGTCGAAGATCTCGAACAGCTCGACCAGCCGGGTGCGCACCAGGGTGCGATCGTCGCCGGATGTGGTGCGCACCAAGGCAATCAGACGGTCGAAGGCGCCTGCGACATCCTGATTCAAGATCTGCACGTCGGCCGCGGCGAGGGCGGCTTGGATGTCGCCGGGCGCGGCGTCGGCAGCCGCGACGGCATCCGGGGGTTGCGCCGTTGCGCGCGTGAGGAATTCGATCTGGCGGATCGCACCCTTGGCTTCGGCGTTGGCGGGGTTGGCGTCCAGTATCGACTGATACGACGTCTTGGCCGCTTCGAAGTCGCCGTCTTCCAACTGCTGACGGGCCGCGGCCAGCTCCGGATCGACGGCCTCCGTCTCACCGGGACCCGTTGAGCCTCTGAGCTTTCCGGCGGTCGCCGAGAGAATCTGGTCCAACCAGCCGCGCAACTGCTCCACCGGCTGCATTCCCTGGAAACTCGATATCGGCTGACCGGCGGCCAGGGCCACGACGGTGGGGACCGCGTCGACGCCGAATATTTGCGCGACCCTCGGCGCGACGTCGACGTTGACCGTCGTCAGCGACCACTTGCCGTTGTCCTGCGCTGCCAGGCCGGCGAAGGTGTCGAGCAGCTGCACGCACGCGTCGCTGCGCGGTGACCACAGCAGCACCACGACGGGGACTTCCTCGGAGCGGAGCAGCACCTCGGCCTCGAAGTTGGCCTCGGTGACCGCGATGATTCCGGTGTCGCCCTCGCCGGCCGACGGCGCCGCCCCCGCGGGAGGGCCGCCCGCCGGCTGGGGCCGTTGCTTGAGACCGGAGAGATCGACCGCACCAGCCAGGGCGGGGCCGATAGAGGGTCGCGGACGCGTCACGCCGTCAAGTTTGTCATGCGCCCGGGCTGCCCATCCACCCGGTCGCGACCGCGTCAGGCGGCGCCACGACCGGGCGAAAAGGGCCCCGGGCGGGGTCGTCAACAGCAAATATGACGAAGATCACAATTATTCATCGGCGCGTCGTCCCAGCAACGTCCGATAAGCCCCTGACTGCGGCTAGCCCGCGCGCAGAATCAAGGCGTCGCCCTGCCCGCCGGCCCCGCACAGCGCGGCGACGGCGTACCCGGAGCCGCGTCGGGACAGCTCCAGCGCGGCGTGCAGCGTGATCCGCGCCCCGGACATCCCGATGGGGTGCCCGACGGCGATCGCGCCGCCGTTGACGTTGACGAGGTCGGGGTTCACGCCCAGTTCGCGGGTGGACGCCAGCGCCACCGCGGAGAACGCCTCGTTGATCTCTATGACATCGAGCTGGTCCACCGAGATGCCCTCACGGCCGATCGCCTTCTTGATCGCGTTCGCCGGCTGCGACTGCAGGGTGGAGTCCGGTCCGGCCACCACGCCGTGCGCGCCGATCTCGGCCAGCCAGCTCAGCCCCATTTCCTGGGCCTTGGCCTTGCTCATCACCACGACGGCGGCCGCGCCATCGGAGATCTGCGAGGCCGAACCGGCGGTGATGGTGCCGTCGCGGCGGAATGCCGGCTTGAGGCCGGCCAGCGACTCGGCGGTGGTGTTAGCGCGGATCCCCTCGTCCTCGGTGAACTGCAGCGGATCACCTTTGCGCTGCGGGATGTTGACCGGCACCACCTCGTCGGTGAAGACGCCGTCCTTCCAGGCCGCGGCGGCCTTCTGATGGGAGCGCGCAGCGAACTCGTCCTGCTCTTGCCGGGTGAATTCGTCGACGTCGTTGCGCTGCTCGGTGAGCGCCCCCATCGGCTGGTCGGTGAACACGTCGTGCAGGCCGTCGTAGGCCATGTGGTCCAGCACCGTCACGTCGCCGTACTTGTAGCCCGAGCGGCTGTCCATCAGCAGGTGCGGCGCCTTCGTCATCGACTCCTGGCCGCCGGCCACCACCACGTCGAACTCCCCGGCGCGAATGAGCTGGTCAGCCAGCGCGATGGAGTCGATGCCGGACAGACACATCTTGTTGATGGTCAGCGCCGGAACATCCCACCCGATACCGGCCGCCACGGCCGCCTGGCGCGCCGGCATCTGACCGGCCCCGGCCGTGAGCACCTGGCCCATGATCACGTAGTCGACTGCGGAGGCCGGAACCTTGGCCTTTTCCAGTGCGCCCGCGATCGCGATCGCCCCCAGATCGCTGGCGGAAAAGTCCTTCAGCGAACCCATCAACTTTCCGATGGGTGTCCGGGCTCCAGCAACGATCACCGACGTCGTCATGACTATCTCCTAAGGCCTGCTAGGCGCTCCCTCGATGGCCGTTTCGGCCTCCCGGAGAAGCGCAATCTTTGCCGTCAGGTTACCGTTATGTGATGACGACCGATCAAGTTGACGCCCGTCAGATCCTGGCCACCTCACTGGTGACGGCGATCGATCACGTCGGCATCGCAGTCGCCGACCTGGACGCCGCAATCACCTGGTACCACGACACCCTCGGCATGATCCTGGTGCACGAGGAAGTCAACGAGGAGCAGGGAATCCGCGAAGCCATGCTGGCCGTGCGCGGCGCCCCGGCGGGCACCGCGCAAATCCAGTTGATGGCCCCGATCGACGAGTCCTCGACGATCGCGAAGTTCCTCGACAAGCGCGGGCCGGGCATCCAGCAGATGGCCGTTCGGGTCAGCGACCTCGACACCCTCGCCGAACAGCTCCGCGAGCAGGGCGTGCGCCTGATCTACGACGCACCCCGGCGCGGCACGGCAAACTCCCGGATGAACTTCATCCACCCCAAGGACGGCGGCGGCGTTCTCATCGAACTCGTCGAACCGGGCGCCTGAAACCGGCTTTTCACGACCACTTCCTGGTTGGACCGCGCGTAGCGCGGTGCGCCCAGCACGGCGTGTGCCAATGGCGGCGGTCCTCGACTTGACCGGGGCCTGCCCCGAGTGTCGAATCGATCGGCCATACCACCAGATGTGCTGAGCCGGAGCGTATTTCGTGGTCGCAACCGGGGCACCTGTACGTTTTGACCGCACGGGCCGCCGCGACGGGACGCACTTCGTACTCGTGGCCGTCGGGCCCGAGTTCCACCCGCCGCGGCGCCGGCGGCGGCGCCAACGGCCGCTGCCGACGTGGCGGGGTACGGCGCCGAGCCATGGGCGCAGTCTAGTGCGAGCCGTCAGAACAGCCGGTACTCGTCACTGTCCATCCCGCGCATCTTGTCGTAATCCAATGTCAGACAACGGATTCCGCGATCGATGGCCAGTGTGCGGGCCTGCGGCTTGATCTGTTGGGCGGCGAACACGCCTTTCACCGGCGCGAGCACCGAGTCGCGGTTGAGCAGCTCCAGATACCGGGTGAGCTGTTCGACGCCGTCGATCTCGCCGCGACGCTTGATCTCCACCGCCACCGAGCCACCGCGTTCGTCACGGCAGAGCAGATCGACCGGGCCGATGGCCGTCATGTACTCGCGGCGAACCAGCGTGTACCCCTCGCCCAGCAGTTGCACGTGCTCGGCGAGCAGCGCCTGCAGGTGCGCCTCGACGCCGTCCTTGACCAGCCCCGGATCGACGCCGAGCTCGTGGCTGGAGTCGTGTTCGATCTCCTCGACGGTGATGCGCAACTGTTCGCCCACCTTGTTTTCAACCACCCACACCGGGGCCCGATCGCCGGTCTCTTCGGTCAGCCAGCACGGCGGGCTCATCCAATTCAATGGCTTGTAGGCGCGGTCGTCGGCGTGCACACTGACCGATCCATCGGCCTTGAACAGCAGCAACCTGCGGGCGGATGGCAGATGCGCGGTGAGCCTGCCGACATAGTCAACCGTGCATTGAGCGATCACTAGACGCACCCGACTCACCTTAGAGCCTGGCCGACGAATTAGGCTGACGCCACCATGTTGGCCAGTCAGACGATGGCACGACGTATAGGGCGGGTGCTAGAGAGAGTCACCCGTCAGAGCGGACGTCTGCCGGAAACACCTGCATACGGGTCGTTCCTACTCGGGCGGGTCTCGGAGAGCCAACACCGCCGCCGCATCCGCATTCAGGTCATCCTGACCGTGCTGGTGCTGGGCGCAAACCTGATCGGCATCGGCGCCGCGCTGCTGTTGGTGACGGTCGCCATTCCCGCACCGAGCGTGTTCAACGACGCGCCCTGGTGGGTCACCTTCGGCGCCGCGCCTGCCTATGTCGCACTGGCCCTGACTATAGGCGTCTACTGGATCACTCGCCGGACCGTGCTCGCATTGCGGTGGGCGATCGAGGAGCGCGCGCCGACCCCTGAGGACGAGCGCAACACGTTCATCGCCCCGTGGCGAATCGCATTGGTCGACCTCGTTTTGTGGGGCGTCGGGGCGGTAGTGCTCACAGTCCTCTACGGCCTGGTCAACACCTTGTTCATCCCGCGGTTCCTGGTGGGGGTTGGCTTCTGCGGGGTTCTGGTGGCCACCGGGAGCTATCTGCTCGCCGAGTTCGCGCTGCGGCCGGTGGCCGCCCAGGCGCTCGAGGCGGGGCCGCCGCCACGGCGACTGACGGCCGGCATCATGGGCCGGACCATGACGGTGTGGTTCCTCGGGTCGGGTGTGCCGGTCATCGGCATCGTCGTCCTGACCGCCTTCCAGCTCCTGATGAAAAACTTGACCGAGACCGAGTTCGCGGTCGCTGTGCTGATGGTGTCGTTTGCGACGCTGATCTTCGGATGCGTCTTGATGTGGATCCTGGCGTGGCTGACGGCGACACCGGTGCGCGTCGTCATGGCGGCGTTGCGGCGCGTCGAGCGGGGAAACCTCCGCGGCGATCTGGTGGTGTTCGACGGAACGGAACTCGGTGAGCTGCAACGCGGTTTCAACGCGATGGTCGACGGCTTGCGCGAACGCGAGCGCGTGCGCGATCTTTTCGGCCGGCATGTGGGGCGCGAAGTCGCCCTGGCCGCCGAACGCGAGCGGCCGAAGCTCGGCGGCGAGGAACGCCACGTCGCGGTCGTATTCATCGACATCATCGGCTCCACGCAGTTGGTGACGAACAGCCCACCGGCCGAAGTCGTCAGTGTGCTCAACCAATTCTTCGCCATTGTCGTCGAAGAGGTGGATCGACATTGCGGACTGGTCAACAAGTTTGAAGGCGATGCGTCGCTGGCCATCTTCGGAGCACCGAACCGCCTCGACAGCCCGGAGGACGCGGCGCTCGCCGCCGCCCGCTGCATCACCGAGCGGATGGCCAATGAAATGTCCGAGTTGTCGGCCGGCATCGGTGTGGCGGCGGGTCGCGCCGTCGCCGGAAACGTCGGCGCCAGGGAGCGTTTCGAATACACCGTGATCGGTGAACCGGTCAACGAAGCGGCCCGGCTGTGCGAGCTTGCCAAGTCACACTCGAGCCGACTTCTCGCGACGGCCGACGCGATCGAGGGCGCAAGCGAAAACGAGCGGGCGCGTTGGTCGTTGGGCGACACCGTGACCCTGCGCGGGCATGAGCGTCCGACCCAGCTGGCGTCGCCCGTCGACCCATGAATATTCAATGCGTCGGTCATCGCGACTAAGACCGGCTACCTGGGATGGCGACTCGGCTTGTCCCAGCTTCCACGACGATGTCGCTTTTCCGCCAGTTTTGTCGGCGCGCGGGTGTAAATCTGGATACGTGCACGACGATTTCGAACGCTGTTACCGCGCCGTCCAGTCCAAGGACGCCCGGTTCGACGGATGGTTCGTCACCGCGGTTCTGACCACCCGCATCTACTGCCGGCCCAGCTGCCCGGTGCGGCCACCGTTCGCGCGTAACGTGCGGTTTTACCCGACGGCGGCGGCCGCTCAGCGAGCGGGCTTTCGAGCATGCAAGCGGTGCCGCCCTGACGCGTCCCCGGGTTCTCCCGAGTGGAATGTGCGCGGTGACGTCGTGGCGCGAACGATGCGGCTGATCGCCGACGGGACGGTGGACCGCGAAGGTGTCGGCGGTCTGGCCGCCCATCTCGGTTACACCACCCGGCAGCTGGAACGGCTGCTACAGGCCGAGGTCGGGGCCGGCCCGCTCGCCCTGGCCCGCGCCCAACGGGCTCAGACCGCCCGGGTGCTGATCGAAACCACGGACCTGCCCTTCGGCCATGTCGCCTTCGCCTCCGGCTTTTCCAGCATCCGTCAGTTCAACGACACCGTGCGGTCCGTCTTCGAGAACACACCGCGCGCGCTGCGCCAGCGCGCGACCACACGCTCCGGTTCGAGCCCGAAATCCCCTGGCACCGTGTGCCTTCGGCTTCCGGTACGCACACCCTTCGCCTACACCGGTGTCTTCGGTCACCTGGCCGCGAGCACGGTCCCCGGTTGCGAGGAAGTCCGCGATGGCGCCTACCGACGCAGTCTGCGCCTTCCGTTCGGCAACGCAATCGTCACCCTGACACCCGCCGACGATCATGTCCGGTGCGTGCTCGTACTCGACGACTTTCGGGATCTGACAACGGCTATCGCGCGCTGCCGGCGGCTGCTGGACCTCGACGCCGACCCGGACGCGGTCGACGAAGCGCTGAGCGACGACGCGGAATTCTGCGCCGTCGTCGCTAAGGCGCCGGGCCAGCGGATCCCGCGCACGGTCGACGAAGCAGAACTGGCGGTGCGCGCGGTGCTGGGCCAGCAGGTGTCCACCAAGGCAGCGCGCACTCACGCGGGCCGGCTGGTCGCCGCCTACGGGCAGCCGATCAATGATCCCGAGAAAACGTTGACCCACACCTTCCCATCGGTCGAGCAACTCGCGGACATCGACCCCATCCATCTGGCGGTGCCCAAGGCCCGGCAACGGACGCTGAGCGCTCTGGTCGCCGGCCTCGCCGCCGGAAGTGTCGAGTTGGGTGCCGGATGCGACTGGGAAAGCGCCCGAACACAATTGCTGGCCTTACCAGGTGTCGGTCCCTGGACCGCGGAAGTGATCGCGATGCGCGGCCTGGGCGACCCCGACGCATTCCCGGCCAGCGATCTGGGCCTGCGCCTGGCCGCCAAACAGCTGGGCCTGCCGTCCGCCGAACGCTCGCTCGTCGCGCGCAGTGCGCGGTGGCGACCCTGGCGTTCCTATGCCACCCAATACCTTTGGACCACTCTCGAGCATCCGGTAAACCAATGGCCGCCACAGGAGGTCGCATGATCGAGTACCGCATTATCGACAGCCCGATCGGACTGCTGACCCTGGCTGGTCGCGGCTCGGTGCTGACGAATCTTCGCATGGTCGACCAGACCTACGAGCCGAGCCGCACGGACTGGTCGCCGAACCCGCAGGCGTTCGGCGAGGCGGTCGAGCAACTCGGCGCCTATTTCGCCGGCGAGCTGACGCATTTCGATGTCCAACTCGACCTGCGGGGCACCGAATTTCAGCGTCGCGTATGGCAGGCCCTGCTGACCATTCCGTACGGCGAAACCCGCTCGTACGGTGAAATCGCCGAGCAGATCGCGGCACCGGGCGCCGCCCGTGCCGTCGGGTTGGCCAACGGGCACAATCCGATCGCCATCGTCGTTCCCTGCCATCGCGTCATCGGCGCCAACGGCAGCCTCACCGGATTCGGCGGCGGGCTCGGCCGAAAGCGCACGTTGCTCGAATTAGAAAAGCAACGGGAGAACATGACGCTATTCGATTGATTGCGAATGCAAAAACACCCCCGTTGCCGGGGATGTTTTTGTGTATGTTCGGCGGTGTCCTACTTTTCCACCCGTATGGGCAGTATCATCGGCGCTGACAGGCTTAGCTTCCGGGTTCGGAATGGGACCGGGCGTTTCCCTGTCGCTGTGGCCGCCGTAACTCTATTTAAATTTGTTTGGTGGGGGGTGTGGCGTTACACGACATTGCTGCCGTGAACTGGACTGTGGTTGCGATTGTGTGTTGGTAAGTTTTCGGCCGGTTAGTGCCAGTTCCCTGCACCCATTACTGGGCTTCCAGGTCTGGCCTATCGAACCCGTAGTCTGCGGGGGGCCTTATCCCTCTAAAAGGGTGAGAAACCTGATCTTGGAGAAGGTTTCCCGCTTAGATGCTTTCAGCGGTTATCCTGTCCGAACGTGGCTATCCAGCCGTGCCCCTGGTGGGACAACTGGTATACCAGAGGTTCGTCCGTCCCGGTCCTCTCGTACTAGGGACAGGTTTCCTCAAGTTTCTGACGCGCGCGGCGGATAGAGACCGAACTGTCTCACGACGTTCTAAACCCAGCTCGCGTGCCGCTTTAATGGGCGAACAGCCCAACC
>JAYZBN010000019.1:0-11495 GCA_036338755.1 Actinomycetota bacterium
GCGCCCGCGAAGCTCACCGCCACCGCCTGCGGGGTGCGCGCCACCTGCGCAGCGAACACCACCGGAATCGACACCCCGATACCCGGCTCGGTCAACACCGCCCGATTACCCAACACCTCCAACTCGGCATACTCGGCCCCACCGAGCACCTCGATCGACGACAACCGCCGCCCCGGCTCGGCGGTCATCGCCGCCAACACCCGCTCCAACCGCTCGGCGAGATCTCGCACGTCACAATCAGAAAAGAATTGACCGTCACCCACCGTGGTGAGGAAAAGCTGATCGTCGTCTCGGAAAAAGACCAGACCGAAATGTAACGGGCCGGCATGGGTGAGGGTTCCCGTCGTCCGGCCGCCGGCGAAATGCCCCGTGTGTGTTGCCGGAATGATGTTGACGGCGACCCGGTTAGACGTCTGCCCAGAACCGCCGAGACGTGTCTTGTCATCAATAGCGTGCACAGGGAACCGCTGATGTTTCAGCGCTTCGCGCATTCGCGTGTCGACGACTTTACAAAAAGTAGCAACGTCCGATTCAGGAGATGTTGGCAATACCAGCGGCAGGAATCCGGAAACCATTCCGGGCACCGTCTGCGTCTTCGGATCAACGCGCCTGCTCACCGGAAAGTCGAGCACCACCTCCGGGCTTTCGGTGTCGAACGCGCGCACCAAGAGGGCACAGGCGGCCGTAATCACTGACGATCGTCGGATCTGCAAGGCGTGTGACAGCTCTTGAACCCCGGCAACGAACGACGGGTCCAACTGAACGGGCTCAGAAGCCCGTTGATCGCCCCCGCCCCGGTTCGAGTCCGCCAACCTGTACCTTGGTTCGATTTCCGGCGGAAGATTCCTCGTCCAATAGGTTCGATCAGCGGCATAATCGTCAGACTCTTCGTATGCTAATTCGCAATCAACCAGGTCACTCAACGGTCCGAAAAAAGCGGGTGGAATCGGCTCGCCTGCGGCCATTGCAGAATATACATTCGCGATGCGGTGACAAACAAAAGTAAGTCCGATTCCGTCTACTACTATATGGTGGCAGCACGCGAATAAATGAAATTCTTCGGGTTGCGTCTGGAATAGTGCAAATTTGAACAGCGGGCCATCCAGGGGCATCAGAGTCGATTGGATCGATGATGCAAGCCGATAGGTGTCCTGTGCAGGATCACGCGAGCCAATGAGGTTGTATTGGGCTAGCTCGACATCGGGGTAGTCAACCGGCTTTTGGAAAACCCTGCCATCCACTTCGAAAAAGGAAGCCCTAAGTGGTTCGGCTTCACGCAGAACGTGAACGATCGACTGCTGAAGCAAATCAGGGTCTATCGGGCCCTCTATTCGCAGCAGTTCACCCAGCTGCCATTTCGCGCCGAAGCGACCCGTTTTTTGCGCGAGCCAGATGTCTAGCTGTCCGCGCGTCAGCGGTAAGGCCCGGCCATCAAGTTGCACTCTTCTACCCCCGAAGATCAACTTCCCATTGCCTCGGCTCACCGCCGTCCGCCCCGCGCAGACCTGAGTCGATTTGAGAAACCAACCCTACTGCTGCCAAACGAGCTCGGTCCGGCGTTTCGGCAAAGTTCTGAAAAGACGCTGTGGCTTTTTTCTGACCGATGCCTTCGCCGCAGGATTGGGCCGGTTGCGCTTCCCTCACTGTGGATCTGGCGATTGACGACTTGCGGCGTGGGGCGGCCGGCGAGCCCCAAAGTCTTTCCAAAGTGCGAAACTGTTCGACGCTCCTGAGCGCTGTGTGCGCCGACCCCGGGCGGCGTACACGCCTCAGTGCGTGCATCACCTTCGCGGTGCTTTCAGCCCTGCGATCCGAATGAAGAAAACAGTTACCGCTTTATGGAGTCGTTGCCTGCGATGCTCGGCGACAGCCGCTTATTGGCGCAGCGTTAAATCAACGGCTCCCCTGCACTTCGCCGAGCGATTGGTCGTGCAACTAGTCGCTGTGGGCACACACTTCCGACATATTTGACGCACGCCTAATTAGCGGGGCCGACTGCGTACTTATTGGCGCAATCCTGCAGCGCTTGGTTCACGTACGGCGCCAGTCGACTCCGATGGTCAGCTTGCTGCCTAACTTGCCCCCGGATTGCCTGCCCACGCGCATTGAGCGTTATTCGGGGCTTACTCGGTGACCCAGCATGTTTATCTGGTCAGTTTCCCGGATAACAACTCTTCAGATTCCGTAGGGTGCCCGCTAAGCCGACTTTCGCTCTTGCGGAGTGGCAGTACATCACTGGACGACACAACGCACGAAACGAGTCCGATGCCCGTCAAACCGACCACCCCAGGCCGTACCAACAAAGACTTGCCGACAAAGCTCCCGCCTCGCTGGTTCGTCGCAGCAGTTATCGCGATCGGCGGGATGCAGCTGATGGCCACGATGGACGGGATGATCGCGGTCGTCGCTCTTCCCAGGATCCAGAATGACCTGGGTCTGTCTGATGCCGGACGGAGCTGGGTCATCACCGGGTACGTGCTGACCTTTGGCGGGCTGGTACTGCTGGGCGGTCGTCTCGGTGACACCATCGGGCGCAAGCGCGCCTTCATCGTCGGCGTCGCGCTGTTCACCGTCGTCTCGGCGATATGCGGCGTCGCCTGGAACGGGGGCGTTCTCGTTTTGGCGCGGCTGCTGCAGGGTGTGTCCGCCGCGATCATCGCACCGACCGGTATGGCGCTGGTGGCAACGACTTTCGCGAAGGGGCCGCTGCGCAATGCTGCGATGGCGGTATTGGGCGCGATCGGCGGCCTCAGCTCCGTGCTGGGCCTGGTGGTGGGCGGCTTGCTCACCGAGGTGTCGTGGCGGTTGGTGTTTTTGGTGAACGTGCCGATCGGAGTGGTGGTGCTGTATCTGGCCTACGCCTCGCTGCGGGAAACGCAGAAGGAGCGCACAAAGCTCGACGCGACTGGGGCAGGTTTGGCAACGTTGGTCTTCACCGCGGCGGTGCTCGGCTTTTCGATGGGGCCGGAGAAAGGGTGGCTGTCGCCGGTCACGATCGGTTCGGGCGTGGTGGCCCTGGGCGCTTTCCTGGCGTTCGTGGTGGTGGAGCGCAGGGCAGAGAACCCGGTCGTGCCGTTTGGCTTGTTCCTCGATCGCAACCGGCTGGCTATGTTCGCGGCCATGTTTCTGGCCGGTGGGGTCATGTTCACCCTCACCCTGCTGATCGGCGTGTACGTGCAGGACATCATGGGCTACAGCACGCTGCGCGCGGGCGTGGCGTTCATCCCGTTCGCCGTCGCCGTGGGCATCGGGGCCGGCGCGGCGTCGCGGTTGGTCATGTCGTTGCCGCCGCGGGTGGTGGTGATCATCGGCGGCCTGCTCGTGCTGGGGGCGGTGCTTTACGCCTCGACGCTGCACCGGGGCATACCGTACTTCCCGAACCTTGTGGTGCCGCTCGTCGTCTCCGGCATCGGTATCGGCGTGATCAATGTGCCGCTCGCGCTTTCGCTGATCGCCAGCGTCGGACTGGACCAGATTGGGCCTATATCCGCGATTTCGCTCATGCTCTCCCGCCTCGGCGGGCCGGTGGTGTTGGCCGTGATCCAGGGCGTGATCACCTGGCGCACGCTGCAACTCGGCGGCACCACCGGGCCGGCAAAGTCCATGAACGCCGCCCAGTTGCACGCGCTGGACCATGGCTACACCTACGGTCTGCAGTGGCTGGCCGGGGTGGCCGTGCTGGTGTGTGGGGTGGCGCTGCTCATCGGCTACAGTGCGCAGCAGGTGGCGCATGCGGCGGAAGTCAAGAAAGCCTACGACGCCGGCGAACTCTAGCTAAAGCCAACGGGCACAAGAGCATTGGCTGGGCCGCCGCTCCAAGGCCCCTTCGCGCAGTCAGGTTGCGCGAGGCCATCAGCAATCACAGCCTGAACCGGTGCGCGACCCGGCCAAATGCGCGGAGCCCCCTGTCAGGATTGAACTGACGACCGCTCGCTTACAAGGCGAGTGCTCTACCACTGAGCTAAGGAGGCGGGGTTAGAACCGGACCCAGCCTAATCGGTCACCGGTCGCTGTCGATCACGCCCGCGGAGCGCACCGCCCGCGACGACGGGCGCCGCCGCCCGGGCAGCGGAATCCGGTCGGCGATGTTGCTCAGCGGGTTGACCACCATGGTGAGCGCGATGACGGCGTCTTGCAGGGTGGCGATGGCGGGTTCGAGGGCCTCCATCCCGGGTGTCAGTCGAGCCAGGGTGTCGGCGACGTCGGCGAGCTGATCGAGCGGCCCGTTCTTCGCCGTCAGCTTGTCGATGAGCCCGCCCTCGCTCAGTAGCCGGTCGGCGAGGCCGTCCTCGGCCAGCAGTCGTTCGATCAGACCGTCTTCGGCGACGAGCTGATCGGCCAGCCCACCCGGCTGCAGGGTGCGCTGCAGGGCGCCGCCCTCGGCGGTCAGGCGGTCCAGCAGCCCGCCCTCCGACGTCAGCATGTCGACCACCCCGCCGGGGCGCAGCAGGCGATCGATCGGACCGTCCGGGGCGACGGCCCGGCCCAGCGGGGCGTCGTCGTCGAGCAGTCGGGCCAGCCGATTGGCCCGGACGATCGCGTCGTCGATCCCCAGCATCGACGTCATTGCGGTGGTGCCGGCGGCCCCGCTCTCACCCACAGCCCGCTTTGCCACGCCGACGGCCGCGCTCGCCACGCTCAGACCCGCATCCGCGGCGGCCAGACCCACCCGGGCGGGCGCGGTCGCAGCCGACACGATGCTTCTGGTGAGGTTCATTCCAAGAGTCTATTCACGACGCACACCGGGCAAGACCTTTATGTCCCAAGGCAATGCGATGATCCCTGGCAGACTACTATCAGTTTGTTGGCACGGAGCTTTCAGGAAGCGCACAACCTTCACATAGCAAACGTTCAAGTAAGGGACATGGACATGACATCGGCAACCCCCAACGACTCGAAATCCGAGGCTCGGGTCCTCGTGGTCGACGACGAAGCCAACATCGTCGAGCTGCTGTCGGTGAGTCTGAAATTCCAGGGGTTCGAGGTGTATACGGCCACCAACGGCGCCCAGGCGCTGGATCGGGCGCGCGAGGCGCGTCCCGACGCCGTGATCCTCGACGTGATGATGCCGGGCATGGACGGGTTCGGGGTGCTGCGGCGGCTGCGCGCCGACGGCATCGACGCCCCCGCCCTCTTTCTGACCGCCCGGGATTCACTGCAGGACAAGATCGCCGGCCTGACGCTGGGTGGCGACGACTATGTGACGAAGCCGTTCAGTCTCGAGGAGGTCGTCGCCCGCTTGCGGGTCATCCTTCGCCGTGCCGGCAAAGCGGGGGCCGAACCGCGCAGCGCGCGCCTCACTTTCGCCGACATCGAGCTCGACGAGGAGACCCACGAGGTGTGGAAGGCCGGTCAGCCGGTATCGCTGTCGCCTACCGAATTCACGCTGCTGCGTTACTTTGTGATCAATGCCGGCACGGTGTTGAGCAAACCGAAGATCCTCGACCACGTGTGGCGCTACGACTTCGGAGGTGACGTCAATGTCGTCGAGTCCTACGTGTCGTATCTGCGTCGCAAGATCGATACGGGCGAGAAGCGGCTGTTGCACACGCTGCGCGGAGTGGGTTATGTGCTGCGAGAACCGCGGTGAGCAGCGGTAGCGAAGAAGTAGGTAGATGGTCACCAAGCCTCGACGTGGACTGCCCCTGCGGATAGGGCTCGTCGCCGCCACCCTGGCCCTGGTCGCCTGCGGCCTCGCCGTTTCCGGTGTCGCGGTGACGTCCATCCTGCGGCACAGCCTGGTCAGCCGCATCGACTCCACGCTGCTCGACGCGTCCCGCGGCTGGGCGCAGGCCCCGCGGCGGCAATCGCCGCCGCCCTTCAATGGTCCCGACCCGGGCCGGCCGCCGTCGAAGTTCTACGTGCGCGGCGTCAGCACCGACGGCACCCCGTTCACCGCCATCAACGACCGCAACGCCGAACCGGCGCTACCGCCCGACAACGACGTGGGTCCCAACCCGACGACGCTGCCCTCGGTGAACGGCTCGGACATTCAGTGGCGGGCGGTCTCGGTGCACGGTCCGCACGGGCTTACCACGGTCGCGATCGACTTGTCGGACGTCCAGCACACGCTCACTTCGTTGGTCTGGTTGCAGATGGGCATCGGGGTGGCGGTGCTTGCCGTCGTCGGAATCGCCAGCTTCGCGGTGGTGCAGCGCAGCCTGCGGCCGCTCGTCGAGGTCGAGCAGACGGCCGCGGCAATCGCCTCAGGCCAGCTGGATCGCCGTGTGCCAGAACGAGATCCGCGGACCGAGGTGGGCCGGCTGTCCCAGGCGCTCAACGGGATGCTCGCGCAGATTCAGCAAGCGCTGGCGTCCTCGGAGTCCTCCGCGGACAAGGCTCGCGGCTCCGAGGACCGGATGCGGCGGTTCATCACCGACGCCAGCCACGAACTGCGCACCCCGCTGACCACCATCCGCGGTTTCGCCGAGCTGTATCGCCAGGGCGCCGCGCGCGACGTGGCGATGCTGATGTCGCGAATCGAAAGCGAGGCGTCGCGGATGGGCCTGCTGGTCGACGACTTGCTGCTACTGGCCCGCCTCGATGTGCAGCGCCCCCTGGAAAACCATCGGGTGGACCTGCTGGCGCTGGCCAGCGATGCCGTGCACGACGGGCAGGCGATGGACCCCGGGCGCACCATCACCATGGAGGTTCTCGACGGCCCCGGCACCCCGGAGGTCCTGGGTGACGAAGCGCGGATCCGCCAGGTGCTGAGCAACCTCGTCGCCAACGCTTTGCAGCACACGCCGGAAACCGCCGACGTCACCGTGCGGGTGGGCACCGACGGCGACAACGCGGTGCTCGAAGTGGCCGACCAGGGTCCCGGCATGAACCAGGAGGACGCGTCGCGCGTGTTCGAGCGATTCTATCGGACCGACTCGTCGCGGGCTAGGGCCAGCGGCGGCACCGGTCTGGGCCTATCCATCGTCGAGTCGTTGGTGCGCGCGCACGGCGGTGTCGTCAGCGTGACCACCGCGCCCGGAGAGGGCTGCCGGTTCCGGGTGACGCTGCCTCGCATCAGTGACGTGACGGCGCACGAGCCGGTTCACGCCAACTGAGCCAGCGCCGCCTTGATCCTGGCCTGGGCGTCGTCCAGCGATTCCGCTGACGGGTTGCGGTCGACTCCTGCGAAGCCGAAGTCGCTCAGGCTGCGGGTGGGGAAGACGTGCACGTGCAGGTGCGGCACTTCTAGCCCGGCGATGATCAGGCCGGAACGCTCGGTTCGAAAGGCCTTGCACACGGCCTTGCCGATCAACTGGCTCACGGACATGACCCGGGCGAAGGCCGACCCGTCGACGTCCTGCCAGTTGTCGATCTCGGCGCGCGGCACGACGAGCGTGTGCCCCTGCGTCATCGGCTCGATCGTCAGGAACGCGACGACGTCGTCGTCCTCGTAGACGAAACGGCCGGGGAGTTCACGGTTGATGATCTTGGTGAAGATCGACGCCATGGGCCTCAGCATAGGGGTGTCGACATTGCGGCAGCGGTCCTGGTCGAGCTCGCGCCCCGAGCCGCCAAGGCAATCTCGGCGACGCACCGATGAGTTCGGCCGCGTTCGCGGGTCAATCCTGCGACGCCTTACAACGCGGATGGATTCAGGAGACCTCCCCATGTCACGAGTGCGCGTGCACAACTTCTCGGTGTCCCTCGACGGCTTCGGCACCGGTGTCGGCCAAAGCATGGACGCGCCGTTCGGGCACGCCGGCGGACGGCTCCACGAGTGGTTCTTCGCGACGCGGACGTTCCGCGCCATGCACGGCGAGCCGGGCGGGGCCACCGGCATCGACGACGCCTTGGCCAGCCAATGGGCGCCGGGCATCGGCGCCGAAATCATGGGACGCAACAAGTTCGGTCCGCAGCGCGGACCATGGGCCGGCCAAGACGGCGGTGAATGGCAGGGCTGGTGGGGCGCCGAGCCGCCGTTTCACACACCGGTCTTCGTGCTCACGCACCACCCACGACCCCCGATCGAGATGGACGGTGGCACCACTTTCCACTTCATCGGCGCAAGCCCTGTCGAAGCCCTGCAGATAGCCCGAAATGCCGCCGGCGACAGCGCCATTCGCCTGGGCGGGGGACCGTCGAGCGTCCGCCAGTTCCTCGAAGCCGATCTCGTCGACCACCTGCATATCGCGGTGGTGCCGATCGTCTTGGGGCGCGGCGAGTCGTTGTGGGCGGGGCTCGAAGGCCTCGAACAGCGATTCGACGTGGAGTCGGTGAGCAGCCCCAGCGGCGTCGTGCATCTGATCTTCACGCGCCGCTAAGAAGATCGCCGTCGGTCGAAGGGCCGGCTCAGTCCTGTTTGCCGAACTGCATCATGTCGAGGTTCCAGTACCCGCGCATGTTGATGATCAGGCCCGCGTCATCGACCTTGTAGGTGAAAACGCCGCGCACCGAGCTGGTGAAGCCGCCCTCGAACTTGCTGTTGAGCACCAGGATGTGGGCGATCTCGTCGGGCGAACTCGACGCGAAGGTCTCCTCGCAGGTGATGGAGAGTTGGTTGGCCGCGATGTTGGTGTCGAAGAACGCGCCGACGGCCTCCTTGCCCCGGACCCCCGTTCCGTCCGGGTTGGTGACGGACTTGCCGATCGGATCCTCGATGACGACGTCGTCGGACATCAGCGCCAGCCAGCCCTCCCGGTCATGCGCCTGAACGCACCGCCACGACGACTGCGACGCGGCGAGGGCCGGAAATGCCTGGGCCTCAGCGGTTTCGGTCATTTTCTTCGCCGCCGGCCTACCGGTCGGCGTCGGTGAACCGGATGACGCCGCGAATGTTCTTGCCGTCCAGCATGTCCTGGTAGCCATCGTTGATCTGTTCCAGCTTGTACTGGCGGGTGATCATGTCGTCCAGGTTCAGCTTGCCGGCCTTGTACATCGACAGCAGCTGCGGGATGTCGTACTGCGGGTTGCCACCACCGAAGATGGTGCCCTGCAGGTTCTTCTGCATCAGCGTCAGCATCGCCAGGTTCAAGGTGACATTGGTGTCCAGCAGGCTGCCGATGGCCGTCAGCACGCAGGTGCCGCCCTTTTGGGTGATGTTCAGGTAGTTGTCGATGTCGGCGCCCTGCAGCTCGCCCACGGTGACCACGACCTTGTGGGCCATCAGGCCGTAGGTGACCTCGGCCATGCCCGCCATCGCGGCCATGATGTCGGGGTAGACGTGGGTGGCGCCGAACTTGAGCGCCTGGTCGCGCTTCCACTCGACGGGGTCGATCGCGAAGATGTAGCGGGCGCCGGCGTTGACGGCGCCCTGCAGCGCGGCCATGCCGACCCCGCCGACGCCGACGATGGCGACGTCCTGTCCCGGGCGGATGTCGGCGGTGCGGACCGACGAGCCGTAGCCGGTGGTGACGCCGCAACCGACCAGCGCGGCAACCTCGAACGGCACGGACGGGTCGATCTTCACCACCGAGCTGCGGTGCACAACCATGTAGGGGGAGAACGTGCCCAGCAGCGTCATGGGGTAGACGTTCTGGCCGCGGGCCTGGATGCGGAAGGTGCCGTCGGACACGGCGGCGCCGCCCAGCAGGCCGGCGCCCAGGTCGCACAGGTTACGCATGCCCGCCTGACAGGTCGGACACTGACCACACGACGGGATGAACGACAGCACCACGTGGTCACCCGGGGCGATGTCTTCCACGCCCGGACCGACCTCGGTGACGATGCCCGCGCCCTCGTGGCCGCCCAGCACCGGGAAACCGGCCATCGGGATGCCCCCGGTGACCAGGTGATGGTCGGAGTGGCACATGCCCGCCGCTTCCATCTGGATCTTGACCTCATGCGCTTGCGGGTCGCCGATCTCGATTTCCTCGATAGACCAGGGTTGGTTGAACTCCCAGATCAGTGCGCCTTTTGTCTTCACGATGGTCCTGACCCCATTTCGCCTTTGAATCGATCAGAGCTGACCGGCCCCTTCATGCCGGCCAGCTGGGTGACGAGTGCCACAGGCACCCTTGTCGCGTCAGCATAGCGCGTGCAACAAATCAAATGCTTGGTTGGCTCCCGCGGGCGCCGCCGTGAGCTCAGCGGTCACCAAATCGGGACGGGCGCCTCGCCAAGCGGGTAGTAGCCGGGCAGCTTTTCGCCGGCGAGGCTGCGCTCGATGCGCCTCTGCATGCCGTCGCTCAGGTCCCCGGACTCGATGAGTTTGCCGAACATGTACGCGACGTGACCGAAGTCGAAGAAGTCGCGCTGCCACTCGATGAGCTGGTCGCCGTTGAGGCGAAACCAGCTGCCGCCGATGCCGTAGATCTCGTCCTGGGTGCCGTCGGCCTTGTTGACGATCTGTTTCCAGAAGCCGACGATCTCGCCCTGCTTTTCGTCGATGAGCACCTTCTGGTACTCGTACACCCAGTTCTCCAGGCCCTCCATCTCCAGGCCCAGGGCGACGTCGCGGATCTCGTCGACGCCCACGCACATCACGTCTTCTTTGGGGCCGATGTTCCAGCCGTAGGTGGCGTCTTGGGTGTAGAAGTCCGCCAACGGTCGCCAGTCACCGGCCTTCTCGCAGTCCTTGTTGGCCTGCAGCCAGCGGTCGACCCATGCCTCGAGATCTTCGCGCGAGTGTGACGCCATTGTCCTAGTCTTCCTTCTCTTTGATGAATAGTGCTTGCGTTGGGCACATTTCGACCGCGCGCTCGACTTCGTCGCGGGCGTCCTCGGGCGGTTCGGGGTCGACTATTTCGACCTTGCCCCGCTTGGGCACCCGGAAGTAGTCCGGCGCCTCCAATTCGCACATGGCGTGGCCCTGACACAAATCCAGATCCGCTTCGATCCTGAATCCGCCCATCGGACTTACTCCTTACGCGCTGCGCTTGCGGTAGCGCACCTTCGCCGGCCGGGCGAGCTGCACCACCATCTTGGAGTGGTCGTTGTGATAGCTGTCCGCCGGCTGCGCCATCTCGAAGTCGTACTCGCGCAACAGGACCGAGAAGATCGCCTTGATCTGCATCTGGGCGAACGCGGCGCCGACGCAGCGGTGCCGGCCCGCCCCGAACGGAATCCAAGTCCACCGGTTCACGATGTCGGCCTGCTCGGGCTTGTTGTAGCGTTCCGGCTTGAACGCGTCGGGGTCGGGGAAGTCCTCCGGGATCCGGTTCGAGATCGCCGGGGATGCCGCTACGTAGTCGCCGTCGTGGATCGGAAAACCCTCGACCTCGAACTCGCCCTTGGCGACCCGCATCAGGATGATCAGCGGCGGATGCAGCCGCAGGGTCTCCTTGACCACGTTGTCCAGCTTCGGAATCGACCGCAGCGCATGGAAACTCACCTCCTGGCCATCGGCGTAGAGCTCCTCGAGCTCGGCCAGCACCTCGGCGTACACCTCGGGATGGCGGATCAGCTCGATCAACGTCCACGCCGAGGTCCCCGAACTGGTGTGGTGCCCCGCGAACATCAGCGAGATGAACATGCCGGTGACTTCGTCGGCGGAAAAGCGCGGATTGCCGTCCTCGTCCTTGATCGAGACCAACACGTCGAGCATGTCGCGGTCG
>JAYZBN010000020.1:0-72504 GCA_036338755.1 Actinomycetota bacterium
TCCGGTGATGGTGATGACGCCGCGGTGGTGCAGCCGGTGGTGGTACGGGCATAGCAACACCAGGTTGGCCAGTTCGGTGGGGCCGCCGTCTTCCCAGTGCCGGAGGTGATGGGCGTGCAGACCACGGGTGGCCCCGCAGCCGGGCACCGCGCACATCCGGTCGCGATGCTCCAGCGCGCGGCGCAGCCGCCGGCTGATCACCCGCGTCGCACGGCCGGCGCCGATGACTTCGCCGTCGCGGTGAAACCAGGCTTCACAAGTGGCATCACAGGTCAGGTAGCGGCGTTCGGCGTCGGACAGGAGCGGACCCAGATGCAACGCCGCCGCGGGCTTTTCCACGTCGACATGCACCACCACCGTGGTGTGCTGGCCGTGCGGGCGGCGGGCCGCCTCAGCATCCCAGCCGGCCTCGACCAGGCGCAGGAACGCCTCGAGCGTGCCCGGCAACGGCGGCCGCTGATCGGCCGAAACATGTGCGTCGTTGCCCTGGCCGTGGTCGTGTTTCCATTGGGTGATCAGCGCATCACGATGCGACGCCAGCGCCGCATCGAATTTCGCGGCATCCAAGTGGTCAAGTCTGATCCGATAGCAGGCGCCCGCCTCATCGGAGGTCTTGCGGATCGAGCGCTCGGGCTCGGGCCGCGGTTCTGGTGCCGGTCGTGGTTCCAGCTTGACCGCGGTACGCAGCTGGTTGACCGTGGCGACACTGGCCAGCTGCGCATAATGCTCATCAGACCCCACCCCTCCCCGGGCGGCGATCACCCCGACCTGATCCAGCGACAACCGGCCCTCCCGCAACCCGGCCGCACAGCGGGGCAATTCCTCGAGCCGGCCAGCGATGGCCGCGATCGTGTGGGCGTTTGCCGATGAGCAGCCCAGCTTCCAGGCCACTAACGCCGGTACCGACCGGGCACCGGTGATCCCGCACAGCCCGTCGCGATCGATCTCGGCCACGATCTCCACCATGCGCCCGTCAATCGCGTTGCGCTGACCGGCCAACTCCGCCATCTCCTCGAAGAGCACCTCGAGACGATCCTTGGGTCGCATTTCGACGCTGGCTGCAGTCGCGGTCGGGGACATGACACCAGCATTGCAGTGAGGTCCGACAACACTCGGCCACCAAGCCGGGCAAGCTCAATCGATGTGCGCCGGCGGATCGGCGAAGCCGAGATCCGCCGGATGCTGGTCGGGGCCCATCAGATCGCAGTGATTCTCGGGCACCAGGTAGGAACTGGCGCCATGGGGAACGAACTGGGTGACTGTCACACAGCGTTGCCAGGTGCCGTCCGGCTGGACGGGTCCGTCGCACTTGCTCAGAACCGGTCCCCCGTACACACAGCCGGCGCTTGCCGGCGGCGCTGCGACGACCAGCCCCGCGGCCATCACCAGGCCGGCTAATCCTGAAACGATGTGGCGCTTCATGCTTGCCTCCCGCCGACGACGCTACCGCTTGCGCAAGCGCGAACTACCCGGTTTGGCCGCGTTTGATCGGCATCCGAGGCGGGCACGCGGCAACCATGTCAGTCACAGCCTTTCAAGACCTGCCGTTGGCCGATCGCGACCGCAAATGGGACGGGGACGCGGCCGAAAAGCGGGTGCGTAAATGGGCCGACGCGCTGGACGGTCCGAACCAGAAATACCGCGACGCGCACGTCTGGTACGACGGCGACAAAAAGGACAACTTCACTGCCTACAAGCTGCTGATCGCCGACGTCATCGACGGCGGTCTGAAGGCAGTGCCACGCGGCGTGATGGCGGCGGGCGCGATCATCGATGGGGCACGCGGCGGTATCGACGTGCCCAAGTCCGATGTCGATCGGATCAAGAGCCACCTGGCGAAGTACTACACAAAGATGGGTGAAAGTCCGCCGTGGGAACGGGATTAGACCCTGACCATGAGCTGGGATAGCCCGCGCAGCGTGACGTTGGGCTTGTACTCGGGCTCACCGTCCAATCGGGCGTTCGGAAAACGCGCGGTCACCGCCGACAGGGCCACCCCGGCTTCCAGCCTGGCCAGTGGCGCACCCAGGCAGTAATGCGCGCCGCGTCCGAATCCTAAGTGCCGCAAGGCCTTACGATCCGGATCGAACACGTCGGGCCGGTCATATTCGGCGGGATCGCGCTGGGCGGCGGCGGTCAGCAGCATCATGATGTCGCCCCCGGGCACCTCGATGCCCCCAATGGTCATGTCGGCGCCTGCGGTTCGGGCGATCATCTGCACCGGCGGGTCGTAGCGCAACGTCTCTTCGATAACCGCGGGCACACGGTTGGCGTCGGCGCCCAGCGCGGTCCACTGCGACGGCTGGCGCAGCATCGCCAGCACCGCGTTGCCGATCAGGTTCACCGTCGTCTCGTGACCGGCGACCAGCAACAGGACGCAGGTGGAAACGATCTCCTCGGCGGTCAGTTGGTCGCCCGACTCTTCCACGGCGATCAGGCCGGACATCAGGTCGTCGCCGGGCCGCGAGCGTCGCCGGTCGATCAGTCCGTGCAGATAGGCCCGCAGCCACGTTCCGGCGGCCATCCGCTCTTTCAGGTTGTCTGACGGCGTGCCGGTGAAGGCGACGAACGGGTCCAGCGATTGCGCCAGCAGCGCGGACACCCGGCTGAATTCCGGTTCGTCCTCCAGGGGTACGCCGAGCAGTCGGCAAATGACCGCCACCGGCAATGGGTATGCGAGGTCTTCGACGACTTCGAACCGACCCTTGTCGGCGATGCGGTCGAGCAACCCGTCTATCAGCGCGGTGATGTCGGGCTGCAGCGCGTTCACCACTTTGGGCGCGAACGCTTTGCTGACCAGTTTGCGCAACCGGGTGTGGTCCGGCGGGTCCAGAAATAGGAACCCCGGCGGGCTCGGCACCGGCACCTCGGCACCGGCCTCGATGAGCTGTCGGGTCTGCGCCTCGATCTGGGCGCGGGCCGCCGTCGACTTGTTCCGGTCGTTGCTCGACGACGGATGCCTCAAGGCGTCGTCGCAGTCACGGTACGTCGAGAACACCGCGAGGTTGCCCTCCGGTAACGCGAACGACCCGCGTTCACGAAACTGCGCGAACAGCGGGTAGGGGTCCGCACGGACCGCCGGGTCCAACAGCCGTACCAACAATTCGTCGGGTTTCGTGGACTCGGCGGGCGCGGTCGTCATTCTGACATTGTGCCCGCCGGCCGGCAGCGCCCTATTCAGCGGCGCAGGAACTCCACGATGTGGCCGGCCAGCTGCGCTCCGGCGTCCTCCTGTAGGAAATGCCCGGCGCCCTCGATCACTGGGTGTTCGATCCCCTGAGCGCCGCGCATCTGCCGCTGGAAGATGGCGGCCATCGGCCCGGTGATCGGGTCGCTGTCGCTGAAGGCGACCAGCATGGGCGTCGCGCTCACCGAAAGCTTCGTCCAGGCGGTCTTGTTGGCCGCCGCGGCGGGGTCGTCCGGTGACGTGGGCACCAGACCGGGCATGGCGCGCGGCCCGACGCAGTAGTCGTCGGTGGGAAACGGTGCGTCATAGCCGGCGCGCGCCTCTTCGCTCATCTTTTGGCGACAACCGCCCTGGACGAACGCGCCGACGTTCAGCGCCGGCGCCGAGGTTATGGCGTCGCGGAATTTCCACCAGACGTCGGCCATGGGCTGTTCGCCATTCGGCAGCCCGGTGTTGGCGACGACCAACCGAGCGAATCGTTCGGGATGCTCTGCGGCAAGCCGCAATCCGATGAGCCCGCCCCAGTCCTGACCTACCAGGGTGACGTTCTGCAGGTCGAGCACATCGAACGCCACCGCCCGCATCCACTCGACGTGTCGGGCGTAGCTGTGGTCTTCGCGGCGGGTTGGCTTGTCCGAGCGGCCGAAACCGACCAGGTCGGGGCAGATGACTCGATGGCCGGCCGCAACCAGTATCGGAATCATCTTGCGGTACAGATATGACCACGACGGTTCGCCGTGCAGCATGAGGATCGGGTCGGCGGTTTCCGGGCCGTCCTGGACCCAGGCCACCCGCAGCGTGCCGCCTTCGTCGTCGGATACTTCGCAATACCTTGGGGTGTAAGGGAAATCGGGGACATGGTCGAACCGGTCGTCGGGTGTTCGCAGCGTTTGCATGTCATGTCCCTTCGGATAGTCCGGCCAGGCCCGGGTCCGCCATCAGGCGATCGAGAAAGCCGTGCTGACTTTTCAGCAGTTTGACGCGTGCGGTTGCCACCGCGAACCAGCCCACGCGATCGACTTCGGGAAACTCCCGCAGCGTGCCCGATCCTTTCGGCCACTCCATTTCGAACGTGTTGCTGCGCGCGTCGGCGATGTCGAGGTCGCTGTGTACGGCGAAGGCGGTCACGACCTTGCCGCCGGATTGCTTCAGCTGACCGAGGTCGATGCGGGGCCCGGCCGGCACGGGAAGCCCCAGCTCCTCGGAGAACTCGCGCTGCGCGGCCGCCCAGGGATCCTCCCCGTCGGTGTACTCGCCTTTCGGGATCGACCACGCGCCGTCATCTTTGCGGGCCCAGAACGGACCGCCCGGATGCGCGACCAAGACTTCGACGACGCTGCCGCAGGTCCGGTACAACATCACACCCGCGCTCAGCTTTGCCATCGAGACCTATTCTCCCACAGCGCGTTCCAGATCCTTGAGCGAGGACTCCAGGTGCGCGAGCAGCCGTTGCAGGTGCGGCACGCTGCGCCGGCACCCGACCAGGCCGAAGTCCAGATTGCCGGCGTTGCTGGCCAGGGTGATGTTGAGCGCTTGGCCGTCCAGCGCGATGGACAGCGGGTAGTTGCCGTCGAGCCGGGCGCCGCCGTAGTAGATCGGCTGCGTCGGGCCCGGCACATTCGAGATGATGATGTTGAACGGCGGTGACGTCGAAGACACCCAGCCCGGGACTGCCGCCAGCGCCAATGCCGAGGTATTGACGGCCGACAGCGCCAGCGCCTGAAACCGCGGCAACTGGGAGAACACCTTCTTGTTGCTGCGCATCGAGTCGCTGATGGTCAGCAGACGCTGCGCGGGATCGTCGGCGTCGGTCGCGAGGTTGCACAGGATTGCTCCGACCAGATTGCCGCCGGCGTCGGCCTCTTCCTCGGTGCGCAGGCTCACCGGGACCATCGCGATCAGCGGCGTGTCCGGCAGCGCGTCCTGCTCGAGCAGGTAGTAGCGCAGGGCGCCCGAGCACATCGCCAAGACCACGTCGTTCACCGTGACCCCCGCGGCCTTCTTCACGTTCTTGATGCGGTCCAGTGACCAGGACTGCGCGGCGCACCGGCGGGCGCCGCCGATCTTGACGTTCAACATCGTCTTCGGCGCCCCGAAAGGCAACGTCAGCTGTTGCTCGAACAGCGCCGCACGCGCCAGCCCGATCGTCGAGGGGGCCAGTGCCGCAAGGGATCCCGCCGTGCGGGCCAATGAGCTCAATGGGGACGCGGGATTGGATTTACGCTTGGGTTTGCGCAGAGTCCATGGGGCGCGAATCTCGGTGTCCTCGGGGTCGGTGGTCAATGCGCGCTGCATCAGTTTCTGCGCGGAGACGCCGTCGATCAATGCGTGGTGCACCTTGGTGTAGATAGCGAACCGGCCGTCTTTCAGGCCTTCGACGATGTGCGTCTCCCACAGCGGGCGGTGCCGATCGAGCAGGCTGCTATGCCACCGCGAGGTGAGCTCGAGCAGTTCACGAACCCGTTTGGGCGACGGCAGCGCCGAACGCCGCACGTGGTAGTCGATGTCGACGGCGTCGTCGTACGACCAGCCCAGGTTCGCGATTCCACCGACAAAGCTCGCGGGATGCTTGCGAAAGGTGGGCTGGAAATCCCGCTGATCGGCCAGGCTCTTGTAGAGCTCTCGAACGAAGCCGCGGCCGGCGCCCGGCGGCGGCTCGAACAACTGCAAGCCTCCGACGTGCATGGGATGTTCGCGAGATTCTCCCAGAAGAAAGATCGCGTCGGTGGGCATTATCAGTTCCATCCACCTATTACACCCATTTAGGCCTGATCCGGAAAGCCTTTCGTGATCGGACCGGCGTCAGTTCATTGGGTGACCACCGACCATGTCGAGGTCGCGATCAAGTCTCCGCGCTCCAGCGCCGCGGCGCGGTGCTCGTGCACCTTGGCGTACTCCTGGGTGGTCACCATATCGATGAAGGCCTGCGGGGTTGGATACTCGACGATGAGAATCGCGTCCCACCAAGGCTGTTGGCCGTCCCCGATCACCACCGACGGCGCTCCCCCGGCGTAGCGCAGCGTCGCGCCGACGCGTTCCAGGTGCGGCACCACTTCCTGGCCGTACTGTAGGTAACTCTCCAGGCCACCCTGGGGCTTGAACTTCAACAGGTTGACCATCACCACCGGCGCATCAGCCGGTCGCGCCGCGAGGGCGGCGAACTGCTCGGGCGTCGGTTCCAAGCCGATCATGTGAATCTCCTTGCGCTGGTTCCCATTTAGAAGGATGCGTGCCGCAGTTACAGCAGATCTGTGATGGTCTTCAAGCCCGCCTCGTAGAGCACGCCGGGCAGCATCCCGCCGTCGCATTCGATGGTGGTGCCGTTGACGAAGTCGGCCTGTCCACCGGCCAGAAAAACGCAGACCCGCCCGACTTCGGCGGGCTCACCGGCGCGGCGCAACGGGACGGCGGCGAAATATTTGGCGCCATCGGGGTCGTCCTTGGGTAACACGAATGATCGGAAATTCTCCGTCATCGTGGGGCCCAGCGCGATGCAGTTGACCCGCACCGTGGGCCCCCACTCTTCGGCCAGCGAGCGGGTGAGGTGGTTCAGACCGCTTTTGGCCGCCCCGTAGGAGACCAGGGTTGGGGATCCGGCCGGATGTCCGGCGCCGCTGGAGATGTTGATGATGCAGCCGACGCCGTCCTGAGTTTGCATCTGCCGATAGGCGCGGATGGCGAACCACAGCGGGCTGATGAGGTTCATCTGCACGGCGAAGGCGTGAAACAGAGCCGTGCGCGCGTATTCGTCCTCGTCGGCGGGCGCGCCCTGAATGCGTTGCACCAGTTCGGGAATGCTCTCGGCGTGCGGCGCCGGAACGGTACCGCCGGCATTGTTCACCAGAATGTCGACCCGACCGTGGGTGGCCACGACGTCGGCGACGAACGCATCGATCGAGCGATGGTCGCCCTGATCGCACACCTTCTGGGAAGCGCGGTCCGCCCAGTCCGGTTCTATGCCCGGGATGGTGTCGAGCGGTGAGCGCGAGCAGCCGATCACTGTCGCACCGGCGCGCAACAGTTCATGGGCGATGCCCACGCCCACGCCGCGGCTGGTGCCGGTGACGATCGCGATCTTGCCGTCGAGGACGCTCATCAACAAACCCTCTCACAAACCGTTCGTTGTTGACAGTCACTGTCACCAAGTCATAGCCTGCCAATTCATTCGTCAGCGCGCACCGTCCGTCCGGGAGGTCAATGATGGGTAGCCCAGCCAAACTCCGTGTCATCCAGTGGGCCACCGGCGGCGTGGGCAAAGCGGCGATCGAGTGCGTCATCAATCACCCACAGCTCGAGCTGGTGGGGTGCTGGGTGCACAGCGCTGAGAAAAACAGTGTCGACGTCGGCCGGATCGTCGGGACGCAGGAGCTCGGCGTCACCGCCACCAACAGCATCGACGAAATACTGGCGCTGGACGCCGACTGCGTCATGTACAGCCCATTGATACCCAATGACGACGAAGTGATCGCCATCCTCCGTTCCGGCAAGAACGTGGTCACCCCCGTCGGCTGGGTCTACCCCGATCCGGACAACAAGCGTCACCGGGCCGTCGCCGACGCGGCGACGGAAAGCGGTGTGACGCTGCATGGTTCGGGCATTCACCCCGGCGGCATCACCGAACGCTTCCCGCTCATGGTTTCCTCACTGTCGTCGGCGATCACCCACGTGCGTGCCGAGGAGTTCTCCGACATCCGCACCTACAACGCGCCGGACGTGGTGCGCCACATCATGGGATTCGGCGGCACCCCCGAGGAAGCGACGCAAGGGCCGATGGCCGGGCTGCTCGAAGCGGGCTTCAAACAGTCGGTCCGAATGATCGCCGATCACATGGGCTTTCGCATCGATCCCAACATCAGGACCATCCAGGACGTCGCCGTGGCGACCGCCGACATCGACTACGACGCCTTCCCGATCACGACCGGCACGGTGGCCGCGCGCCGGTTCCGCTGGCAGGCGCTGGTTGACGGCGAGCCGGTCATCACCGCCGCGGTCAACTGGCTGATGGGTGAGGAGAACCTGGACCCGGCCTGGCACTTCGGCGACCGGGGCGAGCGCTTCGAGGTGGAGATCACCGGCGACCCCGACGTGAGCCTCACCTTCAAGGGTCTGCAGCCGGAGACGATCGCGGAAGGCTTGGTGAAGAACCCCGGCGTCGTCGTCACCGCCAACCACTGCATCAACGCCATCCCCGACGTCTGCGCCGCCGAACCGGGCATCAAGACCTACCTCGACTTGCCTTTGTTCGCCGGTCGTCCGGCGCCGAACCTCGCGTCGCTACCGCTGGGGCCGGCCGGATGAGCTACAGCCACCCCGATTCGATGCGGGGGCACGTCGCCATCGTCACCGGTGCCGCCCAGGGCGTCGGAAAGGGCGTCGCCACCGCGCTGCTCGAACGCGGCGCACAGGTGCTACTGGTGGACATCCAGGAAGAGGCCCTCAACAGCACCACCACCGAACTCAAGACGATAGGACGGGTGGAACAGCTCGTCGCCGATCTTCGCGACCCGGACAGCGCGCAGCGTATCGCGGCCGCGGCGGTCGACGCATTCGGCACGGTGCACGGCTTGGTCAACAACGCGATCGCCACCAACGAGCCCAAGGCATTCGTCGACATCACCACCGAAGACCTGGCGCTCGGCTACGACGTGGGCCCGCGCGCGACGTTCCTGCTGATGCAGGCCGTGCACCCGTTGATGGTCGAGGCCGGCGGCGGGTCGATCGTGAACCTCGGTTCGGGGACGGGCACCGGCGGCGAGCCGAAGTGGGGCGGCTACGCCGCCGCCAAGGAGGGCATCCGCGGGCTGTCCAAGGTGGCCGCGCTGGAATGGGGGCGCGACAACATCCGCGTCAATGTCATCTGCCCCTTCGCCGAATCAGACGGTGTCAAGTTCTGGAAGTCGTTCGCGCCCAGGGAATACGACAAGGCCGTGGGGCGGGTTCCATTGAAGCGCATCGGGGACGTCCGCACCGACGTGGGTGCGCTGGTGGCGTTCCTACTCGGCGATGACGCCACCTTCATCACCGGGCAGACCATTCACGTCGACGGCGGGATCGGCTGCTTCCGATGACCTTTCCGACCAGGCCAGTGTCGCTCCGCGACCGGCAGCGCGCGCAGATCCGGGCCGAGATCCGGCGTGCGGCGTTTCGCCTGTTCGTCGAGCGCGGCTACGACTCGGTGACCACCGAGGAAATCGCCACGGCCGCAGGCGTTTCCCCGCGCACGTTTTTCCGGCACGTGCCCGCGAAGGAAGAGCTTCTGCTCGCACCGGTGCGCTATGGTGGCGCCGCGATCGTCAATCTCCTCGAGGGCCGGCCCGCCGCCGAGTCACCCGATGTCGCGCTGATCAACGCCATCATCACGCGGACCCGCTCATTCGAGCAGGCCGACACCGAGGAGTGGCGCGAAGCCCTGCTGGTGGTTCCCGACCTACTCGACAAGGTCACGGTGCACCGGCCGGCCGACAAGGAGCGGGCCACCAAGCTCATCGCCGAACGGATGGGCGTCGATCCCTCGGCCGATATCCGTCCCGGGCTGCTGGTCCAACTCGCCTTCGCGGCTGCCGATTTCGCCTTCCAGCAGTGGGTGCGGCAGTCCGGGAAACCGTGGCCACTGGACCGCTACGTCACCGATGCGCTGGACGCGGTCAAAAGTCCACACTGGAAGCGGAAGTAAATCCGCTCAACGGCGCCGCGCCACTTCGGGATTGGCGATCCGGATGGGCGCCCCGTCCAGCCAGGCCACCACCGATTCCACCGAGTCCGAGTAGAAGGCGCCCAGCATTTCCCGCGTGACGTACCCCAGGTGGGGAGACAGCGTCACGTTCGGAAGCAGCCGCAGCCGATGGTCTTTCGGCAGCGGCTCGGTGTCGTAGACGTCCAGCCCGGCCCCGGCAATGAGACCGGCTTCCAGCGCGGTCAGGAGGGACGCCTCGTCGACGATCGGGCCCCTGGAAGTGTTGATCAGGTAGGCATGCGGCTTCATCAGCGCCAGCTCGGCCGCGCCGACCAGTCCCCGCGTGCGTTCCGAGAGCACCAGGTGAATGGAGACCACGTCAGAGGATTCGAACAGAGCGGCCTTCTCTACGCGGCGGGCGCCCACGCTGGTGGCGGCGTCCTCGGTGAGATTCTGGCTCCACGCAATGACATCCATGCCGAAGACCCTGCCGTATTCGGCCATGCGTCTGCCGACCCTACCCAGACCGAGCAGCCCGAGGGTCTTGCCGGACAGGGTCATACCCGCGCTGCTCTGCCAGCCGCCGGCCCGCATGTTGCGATGCTCGTCGGCGAGATTGCGCACCGTCGCGATCATCAGCCCCCAGGCGAGTTCCGGCGTGGCGTCGCGCATGGACCTGAATCGGGGATGGGCGAAATCCGAGTGCGCCACCAATATCCCGTGTTCGGTCGCTGCGGCCATGTCCAGGTTCGGCAGGCTCCTGCCGACGATCGTGATCAGCTTCAGGTCCGGCAGCCGCTCGATCAGGGTGCGGGGAAAGGCCATCCGCTCACGCATGGTGCACACCACGTCGAACGGCCGCAGCGCATCGGCCGCCTCGTCCTCGGCCAGGTAGTGGTCGAAAACGGTTACCTCGGAGCGCTTTTGCACGGATGACCAGTCGGCAGCCTGTAAGGCCACGCCCGCGTAGTCATCGAGAATCGCTACCCTGGGCATGCCGTCTCCGATCCGGTGAAGGGTTCGCCGCAACATTACGTCCCCGCCGTGACTACCGCATACTCATCTGGTGGGGAGGCGGCTCGCTTCAGTCCTGTTCGCGGCGTTTGGTGTCGCCGGCCGACTGGCTTAGTCAGGCACAATAATGAGCTTGCCCCGCTTGGCGAATCTGGTTTGTTCGAGTTGCGTAAGGGCTGAGATTGCTTGCGATAGTGGCACCGTTTGGGCGATGGGTAGCCGCAGCACCCCTTCGCCGGCGGCTCGCGCGACGGCCTCGATATCGGTTGTGACTGCCTTGGCGATCACGACGTGGAAGGGGCCAGGCAGGGCGCTCCTGACCATGTTCGCTGGACTCGGCTTGACGCTGATGATACGACCGTTGGGCGTCAACATCTTTCGGGAGTCTCTGACCGGTAACGTGCCGGCGGTGTCCAGGACGACATCGAAGCGGCGGGTGAGGGGGATGGGATCGAAGTCGAAGTCGACGATCGGATCGATACCGAGTTCGCGTGCCTCGTCCGCCGAGCCGGCCCGGCAGCTTCCCGCCACGGCCGCCCCGTGTGCCAACGCGAGTTGCACCGCCGAGCGACCCACTCCCCCAAGGCATCCGTGCACGAACACCGACTCGCCACGCTGCAGCTTCCCTTCGTTGAACAGGGCTTGGTAGGCGGTCAAACCGACGGTGGGAACGGCGGCCGCCGCCTCGAACGTCAAGGCAGCGGGCTTCCTGACGACACCCTTCTCTTCGGCGACGACCACGTCAGCGAACGCGCCTGACCACTTGATCGGCGGCCCCCCGAGCACTTCGTCGCCCACCCGCACCCGAGTCACGTCGTCGCCGACTGCCTCGACGATGCCGGCGAAGTCGTAGCCCATCCCACGTGGGAAGGTCCGGCCGGTCACCATCTTCATCGCGCCGTTTCGGATTACGAAGTCCATCGGGTTAGCAGCGGCCGCGCGCACCCGGATGAGAACATCGTCGGCGCCGAGTTTCCTGGGCTCGAAGCCTTCGAGCCGCATGACGTCCGGTCCACCGTAGCGGTGGTACTGAATTCGCTTCAACGTGTGCATGTGAGTTCTCCGATTAGTGATGTCGTGGTCAACGGGATAGGGGCACTGCCAGAACAGATTCGAGGAATGCCAGCGTTCTGTGATGCAGCGGAGCCGCGTTGAAGTGAGCAGACCCGTGGTCGCCGCCGACGATCTCCACCAGGTCCGCCCGGACCCCCACGGCTGTGAGTGCGCGATGCAGGCGGCGGCTCTGCTCGATGCCGACGCGACGATCCCTGTCCCCGTGGGCGATCAGGAAGGGTGGCGCGCCGGGATGTGCCAGGCGGCACAGGTTTCCCCGCTCAACCACTTGCGGCTGGCTGGATGGCACGAATCCGAAGAAGCGCGCCAATGTGCTGTCAGGACCGTGCATTCGTTCGATGGCGTCGGGGTGTGCGTCTTCGTCGTGTTTGAGGAAATCGGTGGGTCCGTAGTGCTCCACGACAGCGGTCAGACCGCAGGACACCTCCGAGTACGGTTCGGTGCTGCTCACCAGGTCGCTGTTGTCTCCGGCGAGCGCAACGGCGCTGATGAGATACGCGCCTGCGCTGGAACCGAAGCCCACGATGCGCTCAGAATCCAAGCTGTAGCGATCGGCGTTGATCCGCACCCAGCGCACGGCCGTAGCGACATCTTGGAGGGCCGCAGGAAAGACGGCCTCGCCACTGAGCCGGTACTGGACCGATACCACCGCCAGCCCAGCCTCGAGCAGAAACCGCCATGGGCCCATTTGCTTGCTGCCGGTGAAAAAGCCTCCCGGATGTGCGTACACGACCACGGGAACCGGTGTGGTCGCGGGGTGGTGCGGGATGTGCAGATCCATGGCGAGTTGCCGAAATCCGATGCGAGTGGCGTACGGGCGATCCAGATGACTCGCTACCCCGGGGAAGACTTCGACCGGCGCCAGAGTGTCGAATTCGGGCCGGAGCACCGCCGAGAGCATTTCGTCGGGGATATCGACTGGCATGCCGGGAATGTGCAAGGGCTGACTCCTCTCGAAATACGCTGCAGTAGAGGCTATTTCCGCCTCAGGGCCCATCCGGCGCGGTCTCGACGAGGACGCCCCGGTCGCGAGTGCGTACTGGCCGTAGGCTGCGCGAAGATCCTCATTCCGATTCCTGTCTGCGCAGAGGGTGGTATTCCGGCGCCGATATCACGGCACCAGGTGTCATCACACTACACCAGTACGGCACTTGGTGTCATCACTACGTCTTCGCGCTTTAGAATGCGGACATGAGTCGGTGGGAACCCAACGCGCCCGAGCGATTGGGAGCCGCGGCGGTGGAATTGTTCGCCGAGCGCGGATATGAGGACGTCACGGTCGTCGAGATCGCTGAGCGCGCGGGATTGACCAAACGGACGTTCTTTCGTCACTTCGCCGACAAACGCGAGATTCTATTCCGCGGCCAGGATGCCTACCGCGGCATGTTCGCTGACGCCATCGCCGGTGCGCCCGCCGCGGCCGGCCCCATGGAAGCGATCGGGGCCGCACTGACCGCGTTCGCCGCCGGCTTCACAGACGACCGCCGCGAATTCGTGGCCAAACGTCAAGCCGTCATCGACGCCAATCCCGAACTCAAAGAGCGAGACCTGCTCAAAGCCGCCGCCCTGACAACGGCGATAGCAGACGCGCTGGTCGCGCGCGGGGTAAAACCGCCTGTCGCGAACCTGGCCGCCAACTTCGGCGCACTCGCCCTCGGCGATGCCTTCCAGAGCTGGCTGCAACCCGGAAATCGGAAATCCATGACCGCGCTTGTCCAGCGAGCCCTCCGAGACCTCGACACCGCAATCCAAGCGCTGTGCAAAGGGCCTTGACGGTACTAGCGCGGCGAATTCAACCGAGTTTCACCGTTCCGGCTACAGCTAGGCGGCGGCGGGCGTCCCGATCTGGCCGCCCTCAGGCCGTAATCTCCGGCGGATAGGGCAGATCCGTGCTGCTGTACGGGTCCACATGCACCGGGCGACCGAGATAGGGGAACGCGCGCTGCGGACACGCGGGCCGGTCGCATATCTTGCAGCCCGCGCCGATCGGCACGATCGATTCGGCGTTGGTCGGATCGATTCCGACGGAGTAGATGAGCTTCTCGGCATGGGCGACGTCGCAGCCCAGTCCGATGGCGAAGGTCTTGTCCGGACCGAGATAACGACTCGGCTCGCTCGTCGTGGTCCTGGCGATCCAGAAATACGTCCGCTCATCGGGCATCTGCGCAACTTGCGTCAGGAACTGCCCGGGCCGGGAAAACGCGTGATGAACCACCCACAGAGGGCAGTTTCCGCCGACGCGGGAAAAGTGAAATGCCGTGGCGGATTGGCGTTTTGAGATGTTTCCCGCGCTGTCGGTACGAACGAAGATGAACGGCACACCGCGGGCGCTGGGGCGTTGCAGGGTGGACAGCCGGTGGCAGATGGTTTCGAAGCCCACCTCGAATCGTCTTGCCAGCTTGTCGATGTCATAGCGGCCACTTTCGGCGGCATCGAGGAATCTCTGATAGGGCAACAGCAGCGCGCCGGCGAAATAGTTGGCCAGACCGATGCGGGCCACGCCGCGCGCATCGTCACTGAGCTGATCGTCGCCGGCGATGATCCCGGTAATCAATCTCTCCTGGGTGAGCAGAGCGATCTGGGTGGCGAGCTGAAAGGCCCGCTGGCCGGGATGAAGCCACCTGGCCAAATACACGGTCTTCGAATCGGGCGCAAACAGGCGCTTGGAGTTGGGATCCAACGTTTGACCGTCGTCGATCACCACCGTGACGCCCAGCCTGGCGGCGAGCAGCTCCGCGAGCTGGCCGTCGAGACCGCCGATGCGCAAACCGTTTTCGTTGAACATGTCTTCCGCGGCGGTGTCCAGTTCGCCGATGTAGTTCTTGCGGTCGTAGAAGAAGTCGCGGACCTCTTCGAAAGGCATTGGCTGCTGGGCCATTCCCGACATGTCGACATTGGCGCGACTGTGCAGCGCTTCGAGGTCGGCGGTGGTGTCGTGCAGCCGCCGATGCAGATTGACCAGCGTCTGACCGACCGCCGGCATGCGGGCGACGAGCTCCTCGACTTGCGCGGGCGTGGCAGACGCATCGGCAAGGACTTCACGCAGGTCCGACACCAAGCGAGCGTCCGACTCCGGCGCGAAGTAATGCGCGGGTAAGTCGAACCGATCGGTGAGGGTGAGGAGGACCGGGACGGTGATCGGACGCTGATCGTTTTCCAGTTGATTGACGTAGCTGGTCGACAACCCCAGGACGCGCGCCAGCGCCACCTGGGTCAGCTCCTGCTCCTCGCGTAAACGCCGTAACCGTGCGCCGGCGAACGTCTTCGCCACCCGCCACACAGTACGCCCCGCCTTTACGCAAGATTCGCAAAACGTCGCCGTCAAGGACACATGATTACGCTTTTACAGGGCATTTACCCCGGTAGCCGCGTCTGCGTATCGTGCGAGTTATGCGGATTCACGACGTTCGAACCCGGCGCAGTGCCGACGACTTCCCCCGCGAGGAGCACCTGGCCTGGAAGTTGGCCGAGGTCGCGGCCGACCCGGTCGCCGTGCCCGCGGAGACCGAGGCGATGGTGATCAACCGGATCATCGACAACGCCGCGGTATCAGCCGCGTCGGTCACCCGTCGCCCAGTGGCCGCCGCCCGCGCCCAGGCGCGGGAGCACCCGTCCAAGGGCGCCAAAGTCTTCGGGATCGAGGGCGACTACTCACCGGAGTGGGCGGCCTGGGCCAACGGAGTCGCCGTGCGCGAACTGGACTTCCACGACACCTTCCTGGCCGCCGAGTACTCCCACCCGGGCGACAACATCCCCCCGCTGGTCGCGGTGGCCCAGCACCTCGGGATCAGCGGAGCCGACCTGATCCGCGGCATCGCCACCGGCTACGAGGTCCAGATCGATCTGGCCAAGGGAATCTGCTTGCACGAGCACAAGATCGATCACGTCGCTCATTTGGGCCCGTCGGTGGCCGCGGGCCTGGGCGCCATGCTGCGCCTCGACAAGGAGACCGTCTACCAGGCCATCGGTCAGGCACTGCACTTGACCACGTCCACCCGGCAGTCACGCAAGGGCCTGATCTCCAGCTGGAAGGCCTACGCGCCGGCCTGGGCCGGCAAGGTCGCCATCGAAGCCGTCGACCGCGCCATGCGCGGCGAGGCTGCGCCCGCCCCCATCTGGGAGGGCGAGGACGGGGTGATCGCATGGCTGCTCTCGGGGCCCGACCACACCTATCGGGTCCCGCTCCCCGAACCCGGTGAGCCGAAGCGCGCGATCCTGGACAGCTACACCAAGGAGCACTCCGCCGAATACCAGAGTCAGGCGCTGATCGACCTCGCCCGCCGGATGCGCGAGAGTATCGGCGATCTGGAGCAGGTCGCGACGATCGTGCTGCACACCAGCCATCACACCCACTACGTGATCGGCACCGGAGCGGGTGACCCGCAGAAGTTCGACCCGGGTGCCTCCCGCGAGACGCTGGACCATTCGGTGATGTACATCTTCGCGGTCGCGCTGCAGGACGGAACCTGGCATCACGAAAGGTCTTACGCGCCGCAGCGAACCCACCGGCCCGACACCATCGAGCTGTGGCGCACGGTCTCGACGATCGAGGATCCCGAATGGACGCGGCGCTACCACTCCACGGATCCCGCGGAGAAGGCGTTCGGCGCGCGCGCCGAAGTCACCCTGAAAAACGGTGAGGTCATCGTCGACGAGATCGCCGTCGCCGACGCACACCCGCTGGGGGCCCGGCCGTTCGGCCGCAAGCGGTACATCGGAAAGTTCAAAGAACTGGCCGAGGGCATCGTCAGCGACACCGAGCAGCAGCGGTTCCTCTCAGCGGCCGAGGCCCTGCCGGACCTGCAGGCGAGCGCGTTGGCCGCGCTCAACATCACGGTCGATCCGGTGGTGCTGGACAACGCGCCCAAAATCTCTCGGGGAATCTTCTGATGAGCGGGCTGATCGGTGGCGCCCTCCCGGCGGCGACGAAACGGGCGCACTTCCGTGCCGCGCTGAAAGCTGGCCGCCTGCAACGGTTCCCAGGAGCATTCTCACCGCTGGTGGCCAAGCAGATTGCCAAGCTCGGGTTCGACGGGGTGTACGTGTCGGGGGCGGCGCTGTCGGCCGACCTCGGTCTGCCCGACATCGGCCTGACCACCCTGACCGAAGTCAGCGCCCGCGGCGCACAGATCGCCTCCATCACCGACCTGCCCACCCTGATCGATGCCGACACCGGCTTCGGTCAGCCGATGAACGCGGCGCGCACCGTGACCGTGCTGGAGGACGCCGGGCTGGCCGGTTGCCATTTGGAGGATCAGGAAAACCCGAAGCGGTGCGGGCATCTCGACGGCAAGGCCGTGGTGCCGACAGACGAGATGATCAAACGCCTGACGGCCGCCGTCGCCGCGCGGCGGGACCCGAATTTCATCATCTGCGCTCGCACCGACGCCGTTGGGATCGAAGGAATCCCCGCGGCGATCGACCGAGCCAAGGCCTATGCCGATGCGGGCGCCGACCTGATCTTCACCGAAGCGCTGCGCACCCCAGCGGAATTCGTCCAGTTCCGCGCCGCAGTGGACACGCCATTGCTGGCCAACATGACCGAGTTCGGCAAGTCGGAGCTCCTGAGCGCCCGGCAGCTGTCCGACCTCGGCTACAACGTGGTGATCTACCCCATGACCACGCTGCGGTTGGCGATGCACGCCGTCGAGGCCGGCCTTCGTGAGATCGCAGACGCGGGAACGCAATCCGGACTCGTAGCCCGCATGCAACACCGCAGCCGCCTTTACGAGCTGCTGCGCTACGCCGATTACAACCAATTCGATTCCGACATCTACAACTTCGCGCAAGGAGCCGTGCGATGAGCACCGTCGAAGACAGCCAACCCCGCATCTACAAGGGCCTGGCCGGTGTCGTCGTCGACACCACCGCCATCTCCAAGGTCGTCCCGGAGACCAACTCCCTCACCTATCGTGGCTACGCGGTGCAGGACCTGGCCGCCAACTGCAGCTTCGAACAGGTCGCCTACTTGCTGTGGCACGGCGAGCTCCCCGACGACGAACAGCTTGCGCTCTTCTCGCAGCGCGAACGCGCGGGCCGGCGGCTGAACCGATCCCAGGTGGCTTTGTTGGCCAAGCTGCCCGAGACCTGCCACCCGATGGACGTGGTGCGCACCTTCATCAGCTCCATGGGTGCCGAGGACCCGGACGAGGACGACAGCAGCCCGGCGGCCAACTATGCCAAGGCGATGCGGATGTTCGCGGCGCTGCCCACCATCGTCGCCGCCGACATGCGCCGCCGGCGCGGCCTGGACCCCATCGCCCCGCACAGCCACATGAACTACGCGCAGAACTTCCTGCACATGTGCTTCGGTGATGTGCCCGAGCAGGTGGTGGTGAACGCCTTCGAGCAGTCGATGATCCTCTACGCCGAGCACAGCTTCAACGCGTCGACTTTCGCCGCCCGGGTGGTGACGTCCACTCAGTCCGATATCTACAGTGCGGTCACCGCGGCTATCGGCGCGCTCAAGGGCCCGCTGCACGGGGGCGCCAACGAGGCCGTCATGCGCGACATGCTCGACATCGGCACCGCCGACAAGGCCGCAGAATGGCTGCGGGGCAAGCTGGATCGCAAAGACAAGATCATGGGCTTCGGTCACCGGGTGTACAAAAACGGTGACTCGCGGGTGCCCACCATGAAGGAGGCCCTCAACCGGGTCGCCGCGGCGCGCGGCGGGCAGAAGTGGCTCGACATCTACGAAATCCTGGAGACGGGCATGGCCGAGGTCAACGGCATCAAGCCCAACCTGGACTTCCCAACCGGGCCGGCCTACTACCTGATGGGCTTCGACATCGGCATCTTCACGCCGATCTTCGTGATGAGCCGCATTACCGGCTGGACGGCGCACGTCATGGAGCAGACCGCGTCCAATGCGTTGATCCGTCCGCTGAGCGAGTATGTCGGACCCGCGCAACGCGCTCTATCGTAAAGACCGTGTTTGCGAAGGTACTTGTCGCCAATCGCGGAGAGATCGCGATCCGCGCGTTCCGCGCTGCCTACGAGCTCGAGATCGGCACGGTCGCCGTCTACCCCTACGAGGACCGCAATTCCGTGCACCGGCTGAAGGCCGACGAGTCCTACCAGATCGGTGAGGAGGGCCACCCGGTCCGCGCTTACCTGTCGGTCGACGACATCGTCGCAACGGCACAGGCGTGCGGGGCGGATGCGATTTACCCCGGCTACGGCTTCTTGTCGGAGAATCCCGACTTGGCGGCGGCGTGCGCGGCGGCGGGAATCACCTTCGTCGGTCCGAGCGCGGAGGTGCTCGAGCTGACGGGCAACAAGTCGCGGGCGATCGCGGCGGCGCGGGAGGCGGGCCTTCCGGTGCTGGCTTCCTCGGCACCCTCGACGTCGGTGGATGAGTTACTGGCGGGCGCCGAGACGATGACGTTTCCGTTGTTCGTCAAGGCGGTCGCCGGCGGCGGCGGACGCGGGATGCGCCGGGTGACCGACGCCTCGTCGCTGCCGGAGGCGATCGAGGCGGCCAGCCGAGAAGCCGAGTCCGCGTTCGGGGATGCGTCAGTGTTTCTGGAGCAGGCGGTGATCAATCCGCGCCACATCGAGGTGCAGATCCTGGCCGACACCCAGGGCAACGTCATGCACCTCTACGAGCGGGACTGCAGCGTGCAGCGCCGGCACCAGAAGGTCGTCGAGATAGCGCCGGCACCCAACCTCGACCCTGAACTGCGCCAACAGATCTGCGCGGACGCGGTGGCCTTCGCACGCAGCATCGGCTACACGTGTGCAGGCACCGTGGAGTTCCTGCTCGATGAACGCGGCAATCACGTGTTCATCGAGATGAATCCCCGCATCCAGGTGGAGCACACCGTCACCGAGGAGATCACCGATGTCGACCTGGTGTCGGCGCAGCTGCGGATCGCCGGCGGGCAGAGCCTGGAAGACATTGGTTTGAGCCAGGATTCGATCGTTCCACACGGCGCGGCGCTGCAGTGCCGGATCACCACCGAGGATCCGGCGAACGGTTTCCGCCCGGACACCGGACGGATCACCGCCTACCGCACCCCGGGCGGCGCGGGAATCCGGTTGGACGGCGGCACCACGCTCGGCGCCGACATCAGCGCCCACTTCGACTCGATGCTGATCAAGCTGACCTGCCGCGGCCGCGACTTCGCGACCGCGGTGCGCCGGGCACGACGGGCGGTCGCGGAGTTCCGGATCCGTGGCGTCTCGACGAATATCCCGTTCCTGCAAGCGGTCCTGGATGACCCGGACTTTCAGGCCGGCCGCATCACGACGTCGTTCATCGAGGAGCGCCCGCAGCTGCTGACCGCCCGCAGCTCCGCCGACCGCGGCACCAAGATTCTCAACTACCTGGCCGACGTGACCGTGAACAAGCCGCACGGTGAGCGTCCATCCGCGGTGTACCCGCACGACAAGCTGCCCGACATCGACCTTTCGGTCGAGCCCCCGGCCGGCTCCAAGCAGCGGTTGGCCGAGCTCGGGCCGGAGCGCTTTGCGGCCTGGCTGCGCGAGTCGCGCGGCGTGGGCGTCACCGATACCACGTTCCGCGACGCGCACCAATCCCTGCTCGCCACCCGGGTCCGCACCAGCGGCCTGATCAAGGTCGCGCCCTACATCGCCCGGACCACACCGCAGCTGCTGTCGATCGAATGCTGGGGAGGCGCGACTTACGATGTGGCGCTGCGGTTCCTGAAGGAAGACCCGTGGGACCGGCTGGCAACGCTGCGCGAGGCCTTGCCCAACATCTGCCTGCAGATGCTGCTGCGCGGGCGCAACACCGTTGGTTACACGCCCTATCCGGAGACGGTCACGACGGCGTTCGTCGAAGAAGCGACGGCGACGGGCATCGACATCTTCCGGATCTTCGATGCGCTGAACAACGTCGACTCGATGCGGCCCGCCATCGACGCCGTGCGGGAAACCGGTGCGGCGGTGGCCGAGGTGGCGATGTCCTACACCGGGGATCTCAGCGATCCGGCCGAAAAGCTGTACACGCTCGACTATTACCTGAAGCTGGCCGAACAGATCGTCGACGGGGGCGCCCACGTGCTGGCGATCAAGGACATGGCCGGCCTGCTGCGCGCGCCGGCGGCGACGACGCTGGTCTCGGCGCTCAAGTCCCGATTCGACCTGCCGGTGCACGTGCATACCCACGACACCCCGGGTGGGCAGCTGGCGACCTATGTGGCGGCCTGGCAGGCGGGGGCCGACGCCGTCGACGGCGCCGCGGCCCCGCTCGCGGGCACCACCAGCCAGCCCGCGCTGTCGTCGATCGTGGCCGCCGCGGCCAACACCGCCTACGACACCGGGCTGTCGCTGCCGGCGGTGTGTGACCTGGAGCCGTATTGGGAGGCGCTTCGAAAGGTGTACGCGCCCTTTGAATCGGGGCTCCCTGCCCCGACGGGACGCGTCTATCACCACGAGATTCCGGGCGGCCAGCTGTCGAACCTGCGCCAGCAGGCCATTGCGCTGGGGCTCGGTGACCGGTTCGAGGACATCGAAAACGCCTACGCCGGAGCCGATGCCATCCTCGGACACCTGGTCAAGGTCACCCCCTCGAGCAAGGTCGTCGGCGACCTGGCGCTGGCGCTGGTGGGCGCGGGCGTGAGCGCGCAAGATTTCGCCGACGACCCCGCACGGTACGACATCCCGGATTCCGTGATCGGTTTCCTGCGCGGAGAGCTCGGTGACCCACCGGGCGGGTGGCCCGAGCCGTTGCGCACCAAGGCTTTAGCGGGGCGCGGTCCGGCCAGGCCCGAGCAGGCGCTGTCGGCCGACGACGAGAAGGCGTTGGCGACCCCGGGCGTCGGGCGACAGGCGGCGCTGAACCGGCTCCTGTTCCCCGGGCCCACCAAGGAACTCGAGGACCATCGCGAACAGTACGGGGACACCTCTGGTCTGAGCGCCAACCAGTTCTTCTACGGATTGCGACACGGGGATGAACACCGGGTCGAGCTGGAGCGCGGTGTCGAGCTGCTGATCGGCCTGGAGGCCGTCTCGGATGCCGACGAACGCGGCATGCGGACCGTGATGTGCATCCTCAACGGTCAGCTACGGCCCGTCGTGGTGCGTGATCGCAGCATCGCCTCGGACGTGCCGGCCGCCGAGAAGGCCGATCGCGCCAACCCGGATCACGTCGCAGCGCCCTTTGCCGGCGTCGTGACCGTGACAGCCGACGTCGGCGAGGAAGTCGAAGCCGGCCAAACGATCGCGACCATCGAGGCGATGAAGATGGAGGCCGCCGTCACCACCCCGAAGGCCGGGAAGGTCGCACGGATCGCGGTCTCGCAGACCGCGCAGGTGGAGGGTGGCGACCTGTTGATGGTGATCGACTAACTAAGGCCGTTGATCAGGGCCGAACGCGCCAGCGTCTGCTCCGCCTGCTTGACGTGGGCGGCGTCGACCAGGACGCCGTTTACGCCCACCGCGCCGCGGCCCTTTGCCTCGGCTTCGCGGTAGGCGGCGACATTGCCTTGCGCCCTGGCAATTTCGTCGGCCGTCGGCGCATAGACCTCGTTGGCGACGGGAACCTGATCGGGGTGGATGGCCCACTTGCCGGTGTAGCCGAGCAACGACGCGCGTCGCGCGTCGCGCGCGTAGCCCGCGAGGTCACGGTAGTCGGGATATGGCGCGTCGATCGCGTCGATGCCGGCGATGCGCGCGGCCACGATCACCTTGTTGCGCGCGTATGCCCAGAACTCGCCGGGGTATTCACCGAGCGGCGCGAAGTTGGTGTCCACCCGCGCCCCCTGGGACAACGAGAAATCGCCCACGCCGAAGATCAGGGCGTCCAGGCGTGGGCTGGCCGCCGCGATCTCTTCGGCGTTGGCCAGGCCCTCCACCTCCTCGATGAGAACTTCGAGCCGAATGCGGCGATCCAGGCCGAGTTTCGCTTCCAGCTGGGTGAGCAGCACGTCCACCCACCACACGTCGCGGGCCCGGCGGGCCTTCGGGATGATGATCGTGTCGAGGTTCTGGCCGGCCTTGGTCACCACGTCGACGACGTCGTCGTGACACCACTGGGTGTCCAGGCCGTTGATCCGGATGGCGCGGGCGGTGCGGCCCCAGTCGATGTCGTTGAGCGCGGCGATCGCCTTGGCGCGCGACATTTCCTTGAACGCCACCGGAACCGCGTCCTCGAGGTCGAGGAACACCAAATCGGCGCCGCACCGAGCGCCCTTGTCGAACATGTCGTCGTTGCTCGCGGGCACCGCGAGTTCGGAGCGACGGAGCAGATCGGTCACTGGTGGAGTTTCCTTCTTCTCACAGCACGCCGCGGGCGCGCAGGTCGTCGATGTCGTTGGGAGTCAGGCCGAGTAGCTCGCCGTAGACTTCGGCGTTGTGCTCGCCGAGGCGGGGGCCGAGATGGCCGACCGTGCCGGACGCCGACGAGAAACGCGGGACCGGCGCCTGCACCGTCATCGCCCCGAGCTCTGCGTCGTCGACGGAGATGAACACTTCGCGATGCGCCAGCTGCTCGTCGGCGATCAGGTCGTTGACGCCGTAGACCGGGGCCGCGGCCACCTCGTGGGCGTCAAAGACCTCCATCGCCTCCGAAAGTGTCTTCACCGCAACCCAATCGGCCACCACGGTGTCGACCTCGCGCGCCCGCGCGAGGCGCCGCTGCGGGTCGCAGAAGTCGGGGTCGCTCACCAGATCGTCTCGCCCTATCGCCCGGAACACGCGCAGCGCCAGGGCCGGTGAGCTTCCCGACATGGCCAGCCACTTGTCGTCGACGGTGCGATAGGTGTTGCGGGGCGCCGAAATATCCCACCGATTACCGGAGCGCTCGGGCACCAGGCCCAACTGGTCGTACCCCAGCAGCGTCTGTTCCAGCAGCCGGGCGAGCGGGTCGATGAGGTTGACGTCGATCAGCTGTCCCGGTCCACCGTGCACGTCGCGGTGATACAGCGCCATCATCACCGCGTAAGCGGCATTCAGTGAGGCGACGCCGTCGGCCAACATGAAGGGCGGCAGCGTGGGTGGGCCGCCGGCCTGGCCGGTGATGTGCGCGAATCCGCTCATCGCCTCCCCCAGCGTGCCGAACCCCGGGCGCTCGCTCTTGGGTCCGGTCAACCCGTAACCCGTGATGTGCAGCATCACGATCCGGTCGTTGACCGCCCGCAGGTTCTCGTAGTCCAGGCCCCACTTGCGCAGCGTCTGCGGACGGGTGTTGAAGATGACGACGTCCGCGTGCTCCACCAGGCGGCGCACCAGCGCCTGGCCTTCGGCGCAGCGCAGGTCCAGCGTGATCGCCCGCTTGTTGCGCGACAACGACTTCCACATCAACCCGACCCCGTCGCGCTGATTGCCCCACCCGCGGATCGGGTCGCCTTGCCTCGGTTGCTCAACCTTGATCACGTCGGCGCCGAACTCGCCCAGATAAGTGGCCACCAACGGCGCGGCGGCCAGCGTGGCCGTGTCGAGAACCCGCAGCCCGTCAAGCATTGGCACCGGCGGCAACCCTCGTGTTCGACGGGCGTTGCAGCCCGAGGTGTTCCCGCAAGGTCGACGATTCGTACTCGGTGCGGAACAGGCCCCGGTGTTGCAGCTCCGGAACCACCAACCGCACCACGTCTTCGAATGCACCGGGCAGATGCGTTGCCGCTAAAACGAATCCGTCGCAGGCACCGGTTTCGAACCAGTGCGCCATCTGGTCGGCGACCTGCTGGCCGGTGCCGACGAAACGCGGTCCCTGCAGCAGGGTCGCGCGATGATTGGCAAGGTCGCGCAACGTGACCGTGTCCCCACCGATGTGGCTACGCAGGTTCTGCACCAGCCCGCGGATGCCGGAGACCGAGGCGAGCAGTTCGTCGGTGACAGGATCGTCGAGATCGTGCCGCGCGAAGTCGTAATTCATCAACTCCGACAAGAGGGTCAGCGATGCCATGGGATGGACCAGATCATCGAGGAGCATGGCCTCACGCTCCTTGGCGTGGACTTCCGACTCGCCGACGACGGCGTAGGCCATGGGGCAGATGCGGACTGTGGCGGGATCGCGGCCTGCGTCGGCAATGCGGTCCTTCTGATCCGCGTAGTGGCCGCGCGCGACGTCGATGCCCGGATCGCCGGTGAAGATCAATTCCGCCCACCGCGAGGCGAATTCGCGGCCCCGGCCCGACGATCCGGCCTGAATGATGACCGGTCGGCCCTGTGGTGTGCGCGGCACCGTCAACGGGCCGCGCGCGGAGAAGAACTCGCCGATGTGCCCGAGCTCGTGCACCTTCGCGGGATTCGCGTAGCACCCGGACGCCCGGTCGTGCAGGATGGCGTCGTCTTCCCAGGTGTCCCACAAGCCGGTGACGACGTCCATGAATTCGTCGGCGCGATCGTAACGTTCGTCGTGGCCGAGGTGGGCGTCGACGCCGAAGTTCTGCGCTTCGCTGTCATTGACCGAGGTGACCACGTTCCAGGCGGCCCGGCCGCCCGAAAGGTGATCCAGCGAGGCGAATGTCCTCGCGACGTGGAACGGCTGGTAATAGGTCGTCGAGTAGGTGGCGCCCAGCCCGATCTTCGAGGTGGCTTGCGCGAGCACCCCGAGGATCACGCTGAGGTCGAGCTTGACCGGCCGGGCGCCGTAGCGCACCGCTTCGTCCACCGATCCGCCGTAGACCCCCGGCATCGCCAGGCGATCGTCGAAGAACATCAGGTCGAAGCAGCCCTCTTCGAGCTGCCGGCCGATTTTGGCGTAGTAGGAGGCGTCGAGATATCCGTGTTCGGTTGCGGGGTGCCGCCACGAGCCCGCGTAGACGGAAGTGCTGCCGGCCTGCATGAAGGCGACGAGGGCGATTTTGTCGGTGCGCATTCTTGAAACGTAACATTTGATATTTCAGATATCAAACGTTGCGTTTGGTATTCTGCGCAGGTGGCAGGCATCGACATTTCCGGAACTGTCCGCGAACGCGCCGCGCGCGAGCTGCGCGACCGGATTCTCACCGGCACCCTGGCCGCTGGATCACGGGTCGACCTCGACGCCATCACCGAGGAATTCGCGACCAGCCGCACGCCGGTGCGAGAGGCGCTGCTGGAGCTGTCCTTCGAGGGGCTCGTTCAAGTCGCGCCGCGCAGCGGTGTGACGGTGCTCGGCATCAGCCCGGACGACGTGCTGGACAGCTTCACCATTCTCGGGGTGTTGACCGGGCAGGCCGCGGCGTGGGCTGCCGGGCGCATCGAGCCGCAGGAGCTCGCTACGCTCCGCGAACTCGCGGCCGACGTCGTCGCGCGGTCCGGCGACGACAGCATCGGCGAGGCCAATTGGCATTTCCACCAGATGATTCACCGTGCCGCGCATTCGCCGCGGCTGTTGACCCAGATCAAGCAGGCCGTCCGGGTGGTGCCGAGCAATTTCCTCACCTTGTTCCCCGAGCACGAGAAGCACTCACTCGACGAACACCAAGAGTTGCTGGACGCGCTCGGGGACAAAGACGCCGAGCGGGCCCGCATCATCGCGGAACGACACGTGCTCGACGCCGGCCGTTCGCTGGCCGATTGGCTGGAGCAGCGCCGCTAGTCCTTACGACACGCAACCACGAGACTTAAACCAGGGCTACGCCTTTCGGCGTGTCGTATGCATGGTTTAAGTGTCGGGGACCGCAGGCCCCCGCCGGCAACGGCGACGAGCGGCTCGAGCAGGACGCGTTCAAATCAGTGCGGGCAAGACTCGGTCCGTCAGCAACTGCACCGACTTCCACGCTTCGTCGACCGGCATGCCGCCGACCAAGGGGTGCATGACGACCGGGCCGTAATTCTGCGCGGCGCGCACCTCCGCGATCAGCTGATCGGGGGTGAGGAAACGGTATCGTCCCGATGCCCGGACCTGGTCCAGGGTCTGGACACCGGGCAAGTGCATGAGCGAACGCTGATCGGTCGACCATCGACCGTAAGTGACTGCCTCCCAGAGGATATGCTCGCCCAGCTCCGCCCAAGCCCGATCCGGATCCTCGTGCAGGTAGATCATTCCGCGGTTGACCGGTCCCGGCATGAGGATGAATGGCGACATGCCGGCCTCGGCGCACAGCTCGCGGTAGTAATCGGCGATGTCGGGCAGATGGTCCGCCAGACTGAGCGGCAGCCGGAACCGTGCCGCACGGCGCGCAGTGGCGCGGGCGCCGCCACCGACGTACAGCGGCGGATGCGGGCGTGACCAGGTGCCGGTGCCGGCCCAAATGGCCAACATCCGTTCGACCAGGGCGTCCATCAGCTTGCCGCGCTGGCTGAAATCCACGCCAAGCTCGTCGTATTCAATCGCGCGATATCCGAGTCCCACGGTCGTGTGCAGGCGGCCGCGGCTCATGTTGTCGACCAGCGCGATATCCTCGGCGAGCCGCACCGGGTTCCACAGCGGGCCCAGCGCGCAATCGACGCTGGCGATCAGCCTCGAGGTCCGGGCCAAGAACATCGCCGCGGCCATGATCGGATTGCAACTCCACCCGTGGCCTGTCGCATGATGCTCGTCGACGCTGATGGAGGTGATGCCGCGGGACTCCCCCCATTGCGCGAGCTCGAGCGCCGCGGACAAGAGTTCGCCCTGTGTGCGTGGATCACCTTGCGGGGAGGCGAAGTTGAAGCGCAGCACCGTCAAAGGCATTTTGGCCCGCCTCGCTACACTTTCGGCCCGGCCGCCGCCTGCAGGAAGGCCGGAAAGTCCGGGAACAGTGCGCGGTCGACGATCTCGATGCGGGTGCCCGCCGCATCGAGGTAGTAGGCGAAGAGCGCTAGATCCGGCGGAGCGGTGTCGGCAGTCGCCTCGAAACTGAAGCCGTTGTCCTCCAACATCTTTGCGCTCTCGGCCAAGTTGTCGGTCCAGTAGCCGAGGTGATGGATCGAGTTGCCGGGTGCCGCCGTCCACGCCGTCCCGGGCACCTCCTGGATCAGTTCGACGTGCGGAGCCTGCAGCGAATAGGCGAAAGTCGACGTCACCTCTTGAGTCCCGGCCGTCGTGCGAAACGGCAAGGTGTAGCTCACCGGGGCGATCCAGCGATAGCCGGCCAGCGCGGTCAGCCGTGACATCGCCGCGCTGAGGTCCGGCACGATGATGCCGGTGTGGTAGAAGTCCTCGGGCCGTAGCGCGAATGCCGTCATGCGTTCCTCGCTATCTGGTTGCGGAGCCAGGCAGTTTCCCAGAAGTTCGTGCTACCGGCCAGCAGTTTTTCATGAGCCTGCCGCAGCACGTCACGGACCCCCGGATGGTCCGCGGGGACGAGCTGTGCAAGGTGGATGGCCTGCAACGCCCGATCGGCGGCCAGGTGCGCCCGGGCTCGATCCACCAGCGCTTCAGCGCCGGCGAGCTCGACGACGTCGGCGGCGACGGAATCGAATCCGACGGGGTACAGCTCGGTGGTCGATTCGTGGTGGAACCAGCCCGAGTAGTTCTCCCAGACGGCCCGCACATCCCACGCGACTTTGCCGTAGCCCTGGCCCACTTCGCATTCCGCGGGCAGGGCGATCTCGCGCATCAAGGTGCGGACGTCTTTGCCGGCGTTCATCCCCGCGACAGTCTCATCGTGGATGTACTGGAGCGCGTCGCGCAGCCGCTGCAACTCGGCGTCGATACGCTCGGCACCCCTGACCGGCTCGAAGTGACCGGTCACCAGGACCTCGGCCCGCAGCTCGCGGACCCTCTCCACCGATGCGATGGCCGTCAACGCGTCGCGGTAGCGGTCGCCGCGCATGGTGACGAGATTGGGAATGTGACCGATCAGCGGTCCGAAGGTGTTCCCACACAGACAGATTCGTTCCTCGGGAAGCCAGACCACCAGCGAGTCGGTGGTTTCGCCGCCGGACACGGAAATCAGCTCCATCCGCCGGCCCCCGACCTCCAAGCAGAGGGTGTCCTCGAAGTCGATGTCGACGACGGGCGCGCTCTGACCGGCCAGCCGTGTGGTGCCCAGGCGCCGCTGGATGGCCTGGACGCCGCTGGCCAGGGTGTCTTTGAAGGCGAAGGCGCTGCGGTTGGCCCGGTAGGCGATCAGCCGATCGTTGTCGTCTCGCCAGGACTTCCAATTCGCCTGCGCCACAACGGTTGTCTCGGGATCCCGTACGCTGTCCAGGCCACCGACATGATCCACATGGCCCTGCGTGAAGATGATGTAGCGCACCGGTGACGAGTCCACGGCATCGAAATTGGCCCGGTGCACCGGCCCCTCGAAGCCCATGCCGGTGTTGACGATCACCCGCCCCTCGGTGGTCGTGAGCAGATACGAGTTGGACAAGCCCGGCGAGCACCACAATCCCGGTGCAATCTCTTCGGCCTTCTCGGCCGAAGCCGGTCGCATCGCGTCGGCGCCCGGCCTACTCCGATAGACAGGTTCTGACACGCTGGTGGCTCCTTTATTCGGGACGGACGTCGAACTTGTCGAAGTAGAAGCCGAAGCGGCCGCGGAGTTCGTCGGCGGAGGTGCCAAAGTGCCGCTCGAGTTCGTAACGGATGCGGCCGTGTTTGGCGCGCGGATTGCCGTCCAGGTACCGCTGAAAGCGCTGTCGCACCTTGGGCGGTAAGTCGACGCCCGCGCGCTGGTAAAGCCGCTCGAGCACCGGCATTTCGTTGCCGTTCAACTGATGGAAGTCGATGTCAATGCTGCTCTCGGGTGCCACCAGGTCGCGGTCACGCACGCATGCGCTGAGCAGTCGGTGCACGCGGTCGCTCCAATAGTCCAACAGCCACTGCGGATCAATGCTGCTACGGCGCAACCGATCCGAGTACGCCATCATGGTGATGGTCGATTGGATCACCGAAACGGGGTCGCGGTGAGTGAAAGCCACTGTCGCATCGGGGAAAGTCGCCAGCAGCGGACCGAGCTGCTCGCAGTGCTGTGGACTCTTGAGCACCCATGTTCGCGGGCCGCGCAGAAAGGTCAGCGCCTGCAGCACCTTCTTCATGTAGGCATAGTGGCGGGTTTGATCGAGACCCAGATAGTAATCGCGCCAGTCGGGCACTCGCGCATGCCATTCCAGTACGTATGCGGCCAGATCGAGATCAAGAAGCTCCACCTCCTCTTCGATCGCCTCGGGGAACCGATCATGCATCGCGGCCACCACCGGCGCACTCGCCATCAACGCATCGTGTTCTGACTTGGCACGCGTATAGCGGGGATCGACGCCGAAGATGTCGGGGCCCCGCCCGCGGGCGGGAATGGGATCCTGGCTCTCCCAATACGGCAGGGCCCGCCGCCGTGGGTCGGCGGCGATGAGGTTCACCAGATGCGTGGTGCCCGAACGCGGCATTCCGACGACAATGAAGGGCCTTTCGATCGGGATGGATTCGATCTCGGGATAGCGCTGGACGAGCTCGGTGAGTGACAACCGGTTGCGCAGCAGGCGCACGATACGTTGGCGCAGCGATCCGCGGGTGAGCCGGCGCAGTCCTTCGTCGGCCTCGATCGCCGCGACGTGCACCCGCAGGCGGTCGGCGAAGCCGTCGGTGTCGTCGAGGTCGGCGGCTGCAGTTGTCAGGCCCGCCTGCGCGATGGCCTCGGCGAGCATCCGGTCGATGTCGAGGTCGACGGGCCGAGCTTCGGTGAACTCGAGGATCTGGCGCTGGACCTCGGTCAGCCGGGGCGCGGTCAAGTCGGCGAAGTCGATGTCGTCCACCGCAGAACCCACCGGGACCCCTCTTCGACGCGTCGGGTGATCTGACTCAGACGCTAGACGCGGTGAAGATGCATCGTGCATCCACCTCGGCGGTCGCGCTATAGGTTGGCCAGATCGTCGGGAACGTCGATCTTGTGCTCTTGCAGCGCCTCGAGCGGCACCACCTCGAGGGTGCTCTCGTGCGTCGCCGCCAGCACCACCGGCGCGGCACAACCGTCGTGGTGAGCCCGTAGCCAGTTCAGCGCGGTCACGCACCAGCGGTCACCCGGCAGCAGGCCGGGGAACCGATACTCGGGAACCGGGGTCAACAGGTCGTTGCCGATGGAACGCTGATGCTCCAGAAACTCGGCGGTCATCACCGCGCAGATGGTGTGCCGCCCGAGGTCCTGAGGGCCGGTCGAGCAACAGCCGTCGCGGTAGAAGCCGGTCAGCGGGTCTGCGCCGCACGGTTCCAGCGGACCGCCTAACACGTTTCTATCGGGCACCCGTTCAGTATTGCGCGCCTGGGCGTGAAGTTTGAAGCAATTCCACCGACTGCATTGACTGGTTTCCGATGCCGGATGGCGCCGCCCGCCGGTTTGGACGCCCGGCCACCGGGCGTGTTAACTCGAATCGATGTCGACACCGCCGAACCAACCCCCGAATGCGCCCGGTGAGCCACCCTGGGGATGGCAGCCGCCGGGTTACGGGCCGCAGCCGAATCCGCACCACCCACCGCCGCCGGGATATCGGCCCCCGCAGGCGTATCCGGGATACGCCGGCTACCCGGGTTATGTCGACCCGCAGGCGCCCTATGGTCGCGATCAAACTACCGGGCTACCGCTGTCGGATAAGTCCGCCACAACCGCCGGCTTGCTACAGCTGTTCTTCGGCTTGTTCGGGGTCGGCCGCTTCTACATCGACTCGACTCAGATCGCGGTGGCGCAGTTGTGCCTCGGCCTGTTCGGAGTTCTCTTCAGCCTGTTCTGTTTTGTCGGTCTGCCAGTTCTGCTCGGCGGCATCGTTTGGGCCATCGTCGACGCGATCTTGATCTTCACCGGCAACGTCAAAGACAACCACGGTCGCAAGCTGCGTTAGGCGTCCGACGCTTTGCCGTCCTTATCGATTGCCGGACAACGCATTTGGTATAGGTCGGGGCAGCATTTTATCGTCATCGGCAGTCATGACGGTGTGGCTCGCCGATTGCCGATGGTCACGGATTGGTCACGATGACGCGCGGGTCCATCGCTCGACGACGCCGGTGACGGCACGGTAACGATCGTCATCTGAAGTCATCGCGACGCGCTGAGCAAATCCCAGGGAAATCGCCCCGAAAACTTATCGTCACATCGTGCAACGACGTACGGCCCTGAAACTCCCTCTGTTGCTGGCCGCGGGCGCCGCAGTCGCCCGGATGCCGCGGGCCACGGCGGAGGAAGCGGGCCGGTGGTCACCCGAGCGCGCCAACCGCTGGTATCAAGCGCAGGGCTGGCTCGTTGGGGCTAACTACATCCCGGCGAACGCCATCAACCAGTTCGAGATGTTCCAGCCCGACACCTTCGACCTACGGCGCATCGATACCGAGCTCGGCTGGGCGCAGTTCTACGGGCACAACACCGCGCGGGTGTTCCTTCATGATCAGCTCTGGGCGGCCGATCAGCGCGGCTTTCAAACGCGCCTTGGGCAATTCGTCGACATCGCGGCGCGCCACCGCATCAAACCGCTGTTCGTTTTCTTCGACTCCTGTTGGGATCCGCAACCGCGCGCGGGACGCCAGCGCGCGCCGAGGCCCGGCGTGCACAACTCAGGCTGGGCGCAGAGCCCGGGCGCCGAACGCCTCGGCGATCCACGGTACGTCCAGGTCATGCACGACTACGTCACGGCGGTGATGACCCAATTCCGCAACGATGACCGGGTTTTGGGCTGGGACCTGTGGAACGAACCCGACAACCCCGCCCGCCAGTACCGCAGCGTCGAACGAAGCGATAAGGAGCAACTGGTCGCCAACCTGCTCCCCCAGGTCTTTCGTTGGGCCCGCGCTGTAGAGCCCAGCCAACCGCTGACAAGTGGTGTGTGGCGCGGGGATTGGGGACAACCGCAGGGTCGCAGCGCGATCAGCGACATTCAGCTCGCCAACGCCGACGTGATCACCTTTCACTCCTACGCGGGCCCCGCCGGGTTCGAGAACCGGATCAACGAGCTCACCCCGCTGGGCCGGCCGATCCTGTGCACGGAATACATGGCGCGACCCCAGGGCAGCACCGTCCAATCGATACTGCCGGTTGCCAAGCGCCACAACGTCGGTGCCATCAACTGGGGTCTGGTGGCCGGCAAGACCCAGACCTACTTCCCGTGGGACTCGTGGGATCACCCCTACACCTCGGTGCCCAAGGTGTGGTTCCACGACCTGATCCGGCCCGAGGGGCGGCCGTTCCAAGACATCGAAGCGCTGACGGTGCGAAAGCTGGCCGGTAGCCAGACCTGAAAAGGTCGCGTCCTCCGTGACCCCAGTCAAGCCAACCGACACCACGCCGCCATACACCTTCCGGTAGTAGGGTTGTACCAGCTCAGAAGGGGGCGGCGATGCTCGTCGGTGTTTGTCTGCTGCTGGCGGCACAATGACGTGGGAAAACCTGAGCGAAGCAGAGCTGATCGCGTCGGCCGGCGGCGATCCGTGGGCGATCAACCAGAGCTTGCAGGCCGGCAGCCCGTTCCAGATTTCACAGCTGGCTGAGGCCTTTCATGGCGCGGGTCGGCACACCGCCGAGGCCGACCACGCCTTCGAGGAAGCCCGGAAACGCTTCGCCGCGTCCTGGAACCATCAGGACGGTGGACACCCGATCAACGACTCAGAGGAAGTGCAGCGGGTCACCAAATCCCTTGGCGCGCAATCAGAGCAATTGCCGAAGATCGGCGCCGAGTTGGAAGGTATCGCCGCCGCGCTGGCCGACGCGCAAAAGCAAGGCGCTCAGGAGATCGCCGCCCTGGAGAGTTCGCTGCGGGGGCTCGACAGGCTCATCGGCGCGATAAAACACGACTTGACCCTCGACCTCTCCCCGTCGGAACGCGCCAAACTGGAGAGGCTGAAGGAGGCTGCGCACGCCCAGGCCGTGGACGACGTCCGCGATGCCGTCAAGCAGATGAATTCAATTCGCAATGCCTACTCGGACACGTTGCGGAAATCGATGGAGGCTCTGCACACCGACGGTTACAACCCCCCGACAACCGTCGACACCTGGATGGAAAGTCCGTTGAAGCCGGGTGAGGCACGAAACCTGGGACCGATCGCCGGAACCGGCGGTATCCCAGGCGTCCCAGGGATCGGGGCGGCCGACCTGGGCGAAGTGGTCGAGGTGCCCGGGGAGAACGGACAGCCCGCAAAGTTGTACGCAATCTTCGGGGATTCGTTCACCGGCGATAAGGCCTACGACGGCAAGCACTACCCGTCGGTGGCCGTGCCGGTCACCTTCGACGACGAGGGCCGCCCGCATTTCGGTGCGCCGCTGACTGGCCAAGACGGCCAAAACGTCTTGTTCCCACCGCCACCGGAGGCAAAAGGGACAGACACGCTGCCCGCCGGAAGTATCCGCATGAGTGACGGCACCACGTACATGATGGTCGCCGGGACCAACAACCTGAACCCCACCGGCGGAACATGGCTGGTCAAGGTGACCAACGATCCCGGCCAAGGATGGAAACCGATCCCAGGATCGTGGCGTCCGTGGACACCGAACCCTCCCAATCCGAACGACGCCGTCCACCCGGGCACCAGCGCGGCGAGCCAGCCTACGCAGATCAGCGGTTTTCAAGCCAAAGACGGCACGGTGTACATCGCGGCCGACTCGTTCGACCGATCCCGAGGCGTGACCATGTACCGCGTCGATCCGAATCACGTCACCGAGCGCCAATACTGGCAACCCTGGAACGGAAGCGGGTGGGGCCAGCCCGGCGAAGTCGCCACCGCACCGATCAGCCGCACCCCCTTCGGGGAACTCAGTTTCAGGGAAGTCGGCGGCCAGGCGGTGCTCTCGGGTTTCAACCAGGGCAGTGGAAACGTCGAAGTCCGAGTGGCGAATGACCCCACGAAGGTGTTGACCGTTGGACCGACAGTTGTTGCGCAGCAGAGTAACCCGCAAGGAACAAACTTCGTACCCCAGAATTACGGTGGATTCATACTTCCCGGATCAACGCTGGATAAGCTGAATCTTTTTGTCAGTCAATGGAACACAACGACCAACACTCCCTACAACACCCAGGAGTTTCAGGTTAATGCGAACCACTAACCCGCCCGCCGATAGGATCACGATGATCAGCAAGACTCTCGCCGTCGCTGCCGGGATAGTCAGCGCCGTGATGACCAGCTGCAATGCGCGCGCCGACACGCCTGCTTTTCCGGACATGAGCGGGTACGCACCGGTTAACGTCGCGGATTACACGATAGGGCTGCCCAACACGGGGCGCTCACCGCTCAACACGGTGTATTTCCTTACCCCGGACGGCATCACATGCGATTTTTTCTCCGGAGAGGCGCAGTGCACCGGCAATAACTTTCCCGCTATCCCGCCGGCCACCGGGACCGGCGCGGTGAACGCGATCGGGACCACCTCTGGGTTGGCACAATCCGGTGACCCGATCGCCGCCAATAATCAGGTCTACGGGCACCCTTTGAAGACCCTGCCCCCCTTGCATTCCATCACCGTGGACGGCGTGATCTGCGGGGTCGACAACGCGGGCACCACTGCGTGCAAAGACCCCCAGGGCCGTGGCTTTGTGCTCTCACCGCACGGGTCCGGCTGGCTGCCTCACGTGTAATCGCCGTCAAAGGTAGTGAAAAAGCTTGGCGCAGAGCAGCTTACGAGGCCGCGAAGTCACCGACGGCGGTCATTTTGTTGCCGTCCCAGGCGGTGGCGAAGCCGCCCGCGTTATACCCGCAATTCAGGATGATCGCTCGGTGTGGGGGACTTTGCATCCACATGTCGAGGGCCTTGTTGGGATTCGCGGCGGAACCCGTGCCCCAGAAGACGATCTCGCCCGAGTACCTGCTCCGATAGCCCGCATCCGTGATCCGCGCTTGCGGCGACGAGCCGTCCGAGCCGATGTGTCCGTTCACCCCGCTGCGCAGCATGTCGTCGGCGTGCCGCTGGGCCGCTTCGGCCAGACGCGGGTCATCATTGATGGCCGCGCATCCCTGACGAAGCTGGTTGATGCCGCCGTACAACACGGCTCCCGAATCGTCTGCGCGCGCTAGGAAGCCGGACACTGTCCCCGGGGCCGCAATGAAGGCAGTACAGATCGCGATGACGGCGATGATCCCGACTTTCTTGGCCATGACGCCTCGTGCCGTGCGCTCGTTGTGCTGCTTTTGGTACCCAAATGTTATCCATCGTCAACCGGGAACGAGCGCGAATCGCAAATTCGTCCACGCCGGCGACGTGGCGCTGGCCGACGCGGGGTCAGGCTCGAGCCGCTCCTAGTGGCCGACGTTGTGAACCAGATCGATGGCGTACTGGTTCACGAAGTTGCCGGCCGGTGGATCACCTTTGCCGCACGTTCCGTCGGATTCACCCGGACGTTTGATCCACAAGTAGGCGTCGGCGTGCGCTCCCGCGGTAGCCGCGGTAGGCGGAGTGCCGAGTGCTCGGCCGCTGGGGTTGCACCAGTTCAGGTCGGAGTCCGGTGCCGGTCCGGCTCCATTGCGCGACGTGTCGATCACGTAGTGCGAACCATTCGTGAGGCCCGAAATGGCCTCGCCGTAACCGATTTCGTCCTCGGTGGTGAAGAAGTTCGCGGTGTTGATGCTGAAGCCCCGCGCGTGACCGACACCCACCTGGTTGAGCCTGGCGGCCATGTCGTCGGCCGTATGCCAGCGCAGGTGACCCGCGTCGACATAGACGGCCGCGTTCGGGTCGCGGGTCAGCGTGTCGACGGCGTAGCGAATCAAATCGAAGCGCTCCTGGCGCTGATCACCCGATAGGCAATCGGCCATCGCGAGCGCATCGGGTTCGACGATGATCGCCACCCGCGAAGTGCCCACGCCCGATGCGATGCCGTCGATCCACGAGCGGTAGCCGTCGGCCGAGCCCATGCCGCCGGCGGCGAAGCTGCCGCAGTCGCGGTGCGGGATGCCATAAATCGCCAGAATCGGGATGGCGCCGGCCGCATTCGCGTCGCCGACATACTTCCCGACCGTTGCCGCCGACCCGCCCGGGACGATCCAGTACGCCTGCGGTGTGTTGGCGATGGTGGTCAACTCCGGGCTCGGCGGATCGGCACTCTGCGCGGCGCGCATGGCGGCCGACGTCGGGTTGACATAGAACGGCGCTCCGGCCAATGGGTCGCCGTCGGCAACCAGGCGCACCGTCGGGGCGGGACGAACCTGTACCGGGTCTCCGAGTAGACCCATGCCGGCGACCGCCGCAACCGTGAGCAAAGGCGCGATCCACCGCGCGACTGCGCCAGCAGCTGAGAACTTCACCTCAGGGAAGTTAGTGGTTGGCAAGCATCGAGCGCCAATCGTCGACGGCCCGATTCGTGCGTTCAATCACAAAGATCGCCGCAACCATCCGCTTACATGGATCCGCCTTCAGGACCTCCGCCAAGACGACCGGCCGCAAAGGCGGCACCCTGGTCGATCACCGCCATGTTGGTGGAGTACGTGTCGTGCGCGGCGAAATTCATGCCCTCAGAGCAGATCGGGTCCTGGGCAGCGCACACCTGGATGGTCTTGGCCTGATAGAGCGGGCCGATAACGACCGGCGGCTCGCCGAAGAAGTTCATCGCCTTCTCGTTGGGCAAGGCGAAGAGCACGACAGAGGAGATGTGGTTGGCCACCTCCGGATCCAACGGTTTGGGCACGGCCGCCGGATCGATCCCGTTCGGTACGACGGGTGAGGTGACGAAGCCCATCACGGCCGCACCTTGGGAGTAGCCGCCGAGCACCATCTTCGTGTTGGGACAGTCGTGCGCCATCGTGACGACGTGTGCGCCGGCGTCTCTGACGCCGGCCTCCCCCGCGCTCGTCCAGTCATGGGTGGCGGGGTAATCGACCGGATAGACGTCGAACGACTTTGCGCCGATGCGCGAGTGCAGGGAGTCGACGAATGCCTGCCCGGTCGGACCGAGGCCGGGCGGATCGTCGGTGCCGCGGGCGAACACCACCTGAACCTCCGGACACGGATCCGCACCGGCGGGAGGGATGGCGGATACGAGGACACCACCGGCAACGCCCGACACGACGGCCACGGCGGAAGCCACAAGACGAGGGCTGTGACGTGCGATCATGCCGCTGTTTGCCCAAAAATGTGATTTTTAAACCGCGACTTCCCGGCCCACGCGCGCGGTGCGAAACATGCGCGCACGCGGCGGTCGGCCGGCGTCCAGCTAAACCACTGGGGCTTTCGTGCAGTCTTGGCGGTGGCGGAGGGATTTGAACCATCCTCGGCTAGCTGGTTAGAGGATTGAAAGCGGCTCTACCTGCCCAGGCTCATCACTGAGAATCACTCCAGTTACCTGTAACTGTGGGCAAATTGTGGGCAACTTGTGAGTACGCGGCGTGTCGTCGCCCGGCGTCTCGTCGCCGCCCACAGTTGGGCTACAGGACATGCGTTCCGATGAGTTGTCCGATATGTCGAATGTCGACCTGACCCTTAAAGTCCAGCCGCACCTTCCCGAGGCCCGAGAACCATAGTTCGAGTTCAGCGTCGAGGTCGAACCGCCCGGCAGTCTCGATACTCCAGGCTTGGATCTTGCTGTAGGGCAACGATGAATAGTCGCGCTTCTTCCCAGTCAGGCCTTGGACGTTTATCGCGATGAGTCGCTTGTTGGTGAAGACCACCGAGTCGCGCACGCCCTTGAAGCTCAGGTGGACTGCCTCACCTTCAACGAGGATGGGCGCCAGCTCAGCGGCAAGGGCTCTCGGGTCGCTCGGTCCGAGCCTCGCGAAGAGGCCTCCACTTTGGAAGTCAATCATTTCAGCAGCGTACGAGCCGAGCCATACCGAAGGACTTCGATTGAGCACCGCGCGCCTTCGGCATTCCTTAACTTCAGCGGATCAGGAGCGGGTAACACGGCAACCCGGTTAAGACACTGAGCGGATCATGTCGGGCAGTCACCGCCGGTCCACGGGCAGATCGTCGGATCGTAGGCGCGATCCTTGATCCGCTCGCGGATCACGCGCCTTGTCACATCGGTCTCCTCGTCCTGGGCCTCGGGCTTCAACCAGCGCGCAACAGTCAAGATGGACACGCGGCTCGCGCCCGCCGCCGACAGCGCCGCAGCCACCGACTGCGCGTGACCGCCGCCGACCCACGTGTCATCGACCACCAGGACGTGCGCGCCCTCGGGCGGTGTGCGGATCTCGAAGTTGGACGGCGTGACCTCACGGGGATCGAGAATCGACGGGTTGGCGGCGACCTCGATCTCAAACCTCTGGTTGAGGTTTCGCGCGAGGATGGCCCGAAACCGATGCTCGGTGCCGATGCGTCGCGTTGACGGCACCGTCGCCCACCGCGTCGCTGGCGCACCGGCCAGCCGCTCGATGCACTGGTGATGTCCACGGATGCCCAGCACCGCCAGCGAGGTGACTATCGGCACGTGCGAAGGGCCGGGGGTGTTGCTCTTGTATCCGTACATCACCCTGGCGGTCTGGTGGTTATCCATCCCGTAGGTCATCGACCCCACCAGCTTGGCGGTGTCACTGCGCATCGAATAGTTCTTCAGGCAGCGCGCACACATCGTGTACTGCTGCTCAATCGGTTGGGCACACATCGAGCAGGTGACCCCGTCGATGTGGAGGATGTTGCGCAGGTAGCCCCCCGCGGTGCTGACGAGGCTCCGACGTACCTGCTCAAGAGCGGCGGCGTGCGTCACTGGAAAGCGAGCTGCCTCAATGCCTCATCAGTTCGATACGGGGAAGTGCGGATGTCCTGGACGACACGAGCGATATCGCTCAATCCCGTCGCCACGTACACGCCAGGGCGACCCACGAGGGCTTTCGCCCACGCATTCGCGTTCACCACAAGGTCGGTAAGGATCACTGGACGCCCATGCTCCACTGCCATGCGCGCCTGAGCGCGCGCGCCGCTGTACTCCCCGGCCTCCACCACGATGGTGGCCAGCCCGTAGCCCGACATCAGCGCGTTGCGCATCAGGAAGTGTTGTTTACGGGGCGGAGCATCCGGCCAGAACTGTGACAGCACCAAACCGCGTTCCACGATGGCGGCCTGAAGCTGCTCGTTCTCTTTCGGATAGCTGCGCTCCAGGCCGCTGCCGATGAGCGCCACGGTGCGGCCCCCAGCTTCCAGCGCCGCGGTGTGCGCGGCAGCGTCGACACCCAGAGCCAAACCAGAGATGACCGTCAGTCCCGCTCCGACAAGGTGTCTGGCGATACCCGTTGCCATCTCCAGCCCACGCCGTGACGCTTTGCGCGAACCGACCACCGACACGCCTGCGTCGTTGGGAACCACTTCACCCTGAGCGAAGAGGAATGGCGGCGTCTCCACGATGTCGCGCAGCCGCTCCGGAAACTGCATGTCCAACACCGCCAGGAACGTCATGCGCGCACGCTCCCATGCCTCCAGGTCGGCGGCAGCGGCGTCCAACTCTGCCTCGGTTTCAGGCGACGGGATGAGCTGGGGAGGGTGGTAGAAGTCCCAGACGGCACGCGCGCTGTCGTGCTCCAACACTTCCTCGGTGAGCCTGCGCCAGTTGCGACCTTCGGGGCGGGCGCGGAGCAATGCGACGAGGGCCGCGTGCTCTTTGTTCATCGTTTGGCCCCTAGGCTGTCGTGCAATGTCAAGCGGTGTCGTTGGGTGCACTCATTGTCAACGCAATTGTGCCTTCAGGGTATGACATTGCCCAGCACGCCGTGCGTCCTGATCAGCGATTCGCGGCGGCGTGTTGCGCGCCCCTCCAGTGTGCCGGCCGCGATCCTGGATTGCAGCTCGTTACTGCAACGCCCTGCTCAGGCGCACGGATAGGCCTAACGAGCGTCGTTCTCCCTGCCGTCTGGTTCGATGGGCGCGGGCCCCCGGGACTCTGTCGTGACAGTCGCCCGCTCGGCCTGGCCGCCTGGCTCGTCCTCCGTCTCAAGAGGAGCTGAAATCATGAGCGCCGTACTCGATCCACGCGTCCGAGAGTTTGAACGACAGCTTGACGAGGCGTTGGCCGCGCGCCCCATGGTGCGCTTCGGCGGAGCCGACGCACTGCGACTGGCCGCCAACATGGTCGAGGTTGTCGCCGCAGAGCGCGGCGAGCTAGCGACACACCTCGCAGAGGGTCTCCAGATACTCGCTCCAGCGCTCATTGGCGCAGGGCCAGGTGACGAGATCGGCGCGGCGGATGTCCTAGCTGACCTTCAGTTCGCGACCCATTACTTCCATCTTCGAGACCTCCTCTATTACACCTACAACGCGCCAGGCAGCATCGCTTGGACCTTCGGCGAAGGCAGCGTCGAAATCCGCTATCTCGATGCATCGCTACCGCGTCAGTTCTTCATTTCAACGAACAATTGGTTTCTCGACTCAATGGCCGCGTTCACGAACGAGGAGCAGAGCGAACGAATCCATGGCCTCTTGCGCGGTTCGCCCGAGTTCGAGCTAACCCCAGAGGCAATCGAGGCACAGGACGTCATTCAAGCGGAGGTCGACCTCAAATTTGAACTCTATTTCAATCTGGTGTCCGACGTTTCCGTCGCCGCTGGCGCGTACACGTTCGCCGACTTCCTGAAAGTGTACGAAGCACTCCTCGTGAAGGCCCTCTACCACCGATATCACGCAACGATAAACGGCGCGCGCGGGATGGTGCGGATGCCCCTGGCGGAGTTGGCAAGTGATATCGAGGCCTCAGTCGAGGATGTTTCAGCCGAGGTCGCTGCCAAGGTGGTGGCGGATATTTCCTACGGCGAAGATGCACGCCGAGCCAGGCTAGATCCGGTGTATTTCTCGCTATATCATGTTCCGGATGGTGACGAAATCATCATGCTGCCACATCATTTCGCGATGTGGGAGGGCTTCGTCTGCTTCCTTCGGCTCGTGGCCCTCCGCGACCCTCAACTGTTTCTCAGAAGCTTCAGCCAACAAGTTGGCAGCGCACTTGTGCGCCGCCTTGCACAGTCTGTCGAGGACGCCGGCTTCCGCGTGCACACAAACGTGCCCCTTCGCGAATACGACACACAGCTTCCAGATATCGACCTGTTGATCATCTCGGAAGAGCGGACGCTGGGCTACGCGATTTTGGCGTGCGAGGTGAAGAGCCCGATACCGCCTCGGTGGGCGAAGGATCAACTCCGTGTCCTCGAAGCAGACAGCATCGCCAAGGCTTTTGAACAGCTGCAACGGATTAACTCTTTCTTTGACACAGACGATGGAGTGCGGTTCCTTAGGGAGCAGATCCCCGAGGAGGGTCTGCCGGATTTCAGCGAGTTCGCGCTGCTCGTGTGGACAATGGTTGCGACATCGGACAACGCAGGTGCCTTACTCGCTGACCGCGGAACGATCATTGACTTCCGGACCTTTGAGCGACTACTGAGCCGGTGCGGCGCAGACATGCTGTACGTGATCGACACGCTCAAGAGATTCCCGCAGTGGGCGGATGACAGCTTTGACCGGGTGATGGTCGACGCTCAGGTGGGCGTTCTAGCGGTCTCATATGAAGGGGTGCGGATAGCGAAGCTTATGGACTTCCCAATCAATACCTTCCGCAGTGCGGGAGCGCCGGAGGAGCTTGTACGCGGCATGCTGGACAACGACCATCTTCCGTTGGACGTGTTCCGCGAGCGGGGTGTCGACTTCGGGGACGGCGTCTTGCCACCAAAAGAGCGGTCAAGCGGCCCACCATACGGACCGCAGGGTTGAGCTTCAGAGGCGAGTGCGATGGCTGCGGCTTTGCACGCAGAGGGCGCACTCGCCGGCCTCGCGTGTATCGACGCTCGACAGGTAGCCGCGGCGGTGTCGTTCGACGCCTGCACTGCGGCGGATCCGGTCGAATCGCTGCACTGTCGTGCCGCCGCGGTACGAGTCGGCCGCGGCCCTATCTTCTGGACGCCGCCGGCGTCACCCGGTCGCTCGACACCGCCGCGACCGTGCTGGCCCTGATGTGACCGGGCCCGGACCACGCTTACCGCAACAGCAACGGGTTGCGCGGCGATGTGCCTGCGCTTGCGTGACAGCGACAGCGTTACAACGCGATTCCCCTCCGCCGTCGCCGGTTGGCGCTAAGCTCTGCGCCCATGCAGGGGTGGGTTTTCACGTCAGTTTCTGGTGAGCGCAGCTGGCAGAGCAACGACGGATACGAGGACGTCCTTGGGTCGCTTTATAGCTACGACAGTGCCGTCGCCTTTCACAAGCAAGTTGCCGAGAATGACGTCGTGGTTGTGCGCGAGGGGCAAGCGATTCTCGGCGTATCGCGGATCGACGACACCGATGCGTCCACACACAGTCAACGAGGGTCTCCTACTGCGGACCGACATTCATCGCCTGTTCGACGCAGGTCATCTTGCGATAAATCCCGACACGCTGTCAGTCGAGGTTGATGCCAGCCTTGCGCAGTACCCGCTCTACTCATCTCTCGACGGCCAGAAGATCACGCAGACGCCCAGCGTTGATGCACTTCGCAGCCGCTACGGTCCAAAAGGCCACTGACTATTGCAGGCCGTTCATTCATTGGACACGGCGGTGCAGAACTCTACTCAAACTGCCCACCTTATGAACGCCGCGCCGCGTAGGCTCAAAACCCTTTAGGACGTAGTGGAATCGCTGGTGATTCGCGCCGTACGGGAGGACTATCGGAGATGGCTAAGGGTGCGGGGGACGAGTACTGGGCAAGTCCTAATCTCCCAAGCAAGATCAAGCACTGCATGATGAAGAAGTACGTTCCGATATTTCTCGGCAGGACGTCGGTGGTCAGCGGCAAAGTGCTTGTGTTGGACGGTTATGCGGGTCGTGGGACCTACGAGGACGGCTCACCTGGGTCCGCAGGAATGCTATTGCAGTGGGCATTAGACCGTAAGCAACATGGCCCGAGGCCGGTTGACTACATACTTCGTTTCTACGAGAAGGACAGAAAGAACTACAGCTACCTGCAGCCACTTGTGGATCAATACAAGTCTCAAGGGGTAGATGTGGTCGCAGAACGTGCGGACGTCGTTAGACACCTACCTGAGGTCGTGCAACAGTCCGCTGGAATCCCGCTGTTTCTCTTCGTGGACCCAACAGGGGTTGGTCTTCCGTTCGATGATCTTGTCGCCGCGTTAAACAGGCCTCGCAATGCGCGTGGCTGGCCGCCGACTGAAGCTCTGATCAACCTGAGCTACGACGCAATCCGTCGCATCGGTGGGCACGTTACATCGCCGTCGCCGAACCAGAAGACCATGGCTACTCTTGACGAGGCAATGGGCGGAGATTGGTGGCGCGGTTACTTCGTCGACGGCGTAACTCACGAAGCGGTCGAAGGCGTCGTCGCCGAATTCATCGGCAGACTCGGTCACTCCGTTGGCCCTGGAACTTTCGTAGCGTCGATACCAGTTCGACGCGACACCCACCAGAAGCCGTTGTACAGCTTGGTATTCGTGACGCGTAACCACCGAGCAGAGTGGCATATTGGCGACATCGCTGCGAAGTGTCTCGACGAAGGGCGCATCGCCGCGGACGAAGCGGCAGGGCGGTTAGCAATGAGCGCCCGTCGAAAAGATCTGGAAGACGCGGCAATTGGTGACCTAGAGGCGAACCTCCTTAAGTTGTCAGAGCAGCTCGGTGTGGAATACCCAGTAGGCGACTACGCAGAACAGATTTTTGGGGACCATTGGGGAGAGGTCGGAGAAGTTGCAGTCAAGAGAGCCATTAAATCCCTTCACGCAAAGGGATTAACACCGTCGACCGGTGTCGGTGGTAAGACAGAGAATCTGCGTTTCGCACCGAAACTACCTGACCAGTAGTGGCATCTGGTCCCAAAGTTCGCCGTCAAGAACTCTGCCGAACGCCTTTGGCGTGCGGCCGCCCCACTGTTTGAAGAAAAACGCAACCCCCGCATCTTGGCACAGGTCGCGGATGCCGCGCACCCACTCTCCGTTGACGCGCCGGTGGTGCGCGCCTGACTCGCCCCCGGCGATAACCCAGTGGATGCCATCGAGGTTGAGCCCGTCGAGCGGTCCGATCAGCGGCTCACACGACAGGAAGCGGACGGCGGCAGGTACGTCGCGCAGATGGTCGACACGGGGCAACGCGTTGGCGTTCTCGACCGAGACGCCTATCCAGACATTGTTTGGCCAGTGGAGACTCTCGCCGAGCCGGCGCAGTCGCAGGCTGCGTTTGGTGAGCACCTGATAGGTGTGCTGCGGAGTCTCGCGACAGACGTCGAGCACGTCGCGAATGAAGCCAACGGGTACGCGCGCGTGAAATAGATCGGACATCGAGTTGACGAACACGGTCCGCGGCTGGCGCCAGCGGCGCGGCTCGTCGAGTGCCTGCGGATGCACGGTGACGCCGAAACCTGGTCCCGACGTGCGTGGGTCACCATCGTTCTGATACTTCTCGGATCCCATGGCCTTCAAGCGTTTCGCCAACGTCATGGCGTAGCAGTGATCGCAGCCCGCGGAGACACGATCGCAGCCGGTGACGGGATTCCAAGTGGCTTCTGTCCATTCGATCGCCGATCGGTCAGCCATGTCCCACCTCTACGAAGTTCGCTGCGTTCACCACTACGTGCCCCTTGCGATTTCACGGTCGCCGCAGCGCTACTCGATCGCACAGGATATCGGCGGTATCCGACACCGGCCAGGTAGGGCGCAGCGGCACCTAGTCATCTCGACGATTGTCCCGCTGCGGCCCGTTCCGCGAGGTAATTCTGCATCGCCGGCCCACTGTCGACCCGGACGCGCAGCATCCGTCGATAGCCGCGCATCCACAGTTTCGCGAGGACCAGCGACCGGCCAGCGTACGGATTGTGGTCGCCGGGCTGGGCGAGTGAGCCCTCGTACAGGGCGCGGGTCGCCTCCCGCCGTATTGTCACTCGACAAGCATGTGGGTGCTAGGGCCCAGAACGGAGTCTCACACGCCGGCGACCTGGAACGAGGCAGCTCGCGCGCGACGCCGCTGTTTGCACCGCTTAAGGGCTGACATATTGAACTGGCCTGCCCCCGTTGGTGGGTGGATCTGCTCGCGGGTGTTGTCATCCGCGGGGGTGATGTCCCATATAGGTACGGTCACGCAGGTGACTGCGCTGCCGAGCGCGCCACCACGATGTACAGAAGTACCCGGGGGGACTGGGGTCGGAGATCACTAGCTAGTAATGATTGCGCCACGGATCCCAATTCGCCGACCCGGGAATCCATCCAGGATTGGCCCGTGCACGACTGCACGCGTCTTCTATGCCGGTGCGTACGGGCTCGGTCGCTTCGGCCAACGTTGTTCCCGAGCGTGCGTCTGAAAGCTGCTGAGTTCGCGCACGTATCACTCCGAGGAGGGCGGCAGATAGCTCCGCTTCGCGGATGCTACCTTCCGCGTATAAAAGGTCGGTTGCAACGATCACTGCATTAAGCGGCTCAACGCGGCCATAAGGAGAAACGTCCTTATATCGTAAAGATATGTCGAAAATGGCGTACAGCGCTATCCGTATTGTATGGCGGCTGGCGGCATTCGTGCACAATGAGGCAATTATTCGAGCGAGGTGGTACTGGCATGCGTGGCGACCCACATCAAACTCAGGTTGGCGGTTTAGATTGTTCTTCGCGGTGTTGCGCATATAGTGCATAATATGAAGTGATACCGCAATACGGTCGCGTGGACCATTAATGCCCAGATAACCTCGCAAAGGTATCTGGCGGCGACGCCACTCATTCGGACCTTTTCGATCTGATGGCCATCTATGCCCATAGGCCTTTGGAATCAAGCGAGCGAGCTCCCCAACCAACTTACCCAGAAGCAATCGGTCGCCACTCGCGAAAGACAACTGTGCAAGATCGTGAAAGGGCCGAAGAGGATCGGTTCGCGTGTAGTTAAGGCCATCGCTCGCGAGCGCATACCTGTATTCGCCGTCCTCACGCCACACTTTTGCCAGCCGGTAATTGAGAAATTTTCGCCGGGAAGCCTTGCGCAGGACGACGCGAGCGACAGCAACCGTGTCGAGATTTTCGATCTGGCGCAGGCCTACCGGTACAACTAGGCACGAAACATAAATAGTGAGCGTAAGTTGAATCTTTATCAAATTATTCGGTGATCCACCACTAGTAAGAACGAGAATGCTCACTGCTCCAATCACGCAGTCCGCAGCGAGCGAGGCGAGCATCACAATTGCATCGTACGCCGGATACAAAGTACGAAGAGCGCTATTACTGCCACCCGTTGGTCGGGTATTCAGTGAGAGGAAATAGATCGCACTGAACAAGCCGCCCAGCGTGGCAACCGTCATGAGCATTGTAGTGGACGCTGCCATCAACACTGTGTTATCTGACGATAGTACCGCGAACTTTTTAGTCGTAAACAGCAAAACGAGACTAAACATTAGAGCGCCATTCGCGAACCAAAACGTCGCACGCCGCAAGTAGCTGAGTACCACTACTATGATTCGTCTTCGAGGTGTTCACGCACGATGTTGGCAGCCTCGACGACACCAGCAGGTATTGGTACGCGGCTGATGAATCCTTTCGCCACGTACACATTGAGCCGCTCTAATTCATCGATGAGGCGATTAGCGAAATCCGCCCGGGAACGGTCGATGAAGTCGAGTGCAGGTCCAGTGGGCGGTGCGGCACATACTTCGATGGCAGGATACTGATTAGCAAAAGTGGCGAGGCATCGACGCATTATGAATGGCTTAGAAACAGCGACAATCCGTTTTGGAGGTTGGTTTCTCAAGCTACGAAATGCAGCCATACCCATCGCTACATTCTCGCCTGTATTTGATGCGAACGGCTCCGTCACGATTGAGTGCGGCGAAACCCCGGCCTCGACCATGCGGGCCGCGAAGACCTTGGCTTCGGAGTCTTGAAAGTGTACCGAATAGGGTCCCTTTCCGCCGGTAGCTACGACAAATGGCGCGACATTTTCCAGCCACAGATGTGCAGCGCGCAACGGCACCTTAAGATCTGCACCACCGAAGACGAAAATGCAATCGTACTTGCCCGTCAGCGCGCCTTGCGGCGCAAGAAATTCCCAGATGGGCTCCAATAGCTCCGCGTATTCGCGATTACTCAGTGTGTCGATCCGCATCATCCCGAATTCTATCTAATGTCAGTCCATGTTCGTGGTCAATGGCGGGCGCTGGTCGCATCCTCGCCCACCCCACGGGGCGATCATCGACAGATTCGCAAATGGCAAGCCGTAACGGTTTCTCGCCACGCCGACGCAAGCTCAGATCATCGACTCGTCCCACGGCTCGTGGGGCGTCTGGACAATCGCCGACTTCGGATTGGACCTCGACTCGACGGCATCAGCGGCGAGGTCAATCGCCTGAATCCTCGCCGCGATGTCCATCTGGTGCCGAATGAGCGCCGCGAGCGCCGGTGCTGGCGTCTTCGGGTCGTCGATCGCCTTCGCGATCCGGTTGCGGAGCGCGACGAGCATCTGACGAAGATCACCACTCGCCGAAGCCGCCACTACCGACTTCGGCGTGACCTTCCGCGGAGCCCGCTTCGCCGGCGCCTTCTCGCCAGCCTTCACAGCGCGCAGCTTCCGTTCGGTCACGACACATCTCTTTCTGCTCGATCTGGCCGTACGAAAAAATCCGGGCAGGGGGGCGGCGCCTATGCCTTTGAGGTGCGCGGGGTGGGTGGGCCCGGGTTACCCCGGGTAGGGGTGGCTAGCGGTGCGGTCACGTCCTGGTCCGGCGTCGTTGCGGCGGTGGGCCTCGCGGCGACGCGGGCGCGGGTGACGGGAATTCCGTTCGCGCCGGCCGCGAGGCCGTCAGGTGGCTACCAGCCGCCGCGGAATGACGGGCTCAGGGTGGCGTAGGACAGGTTCGCGCCGAACGAGTCGTAGTCCTGAATCTTAGCGAGGTCGTCGAGTTGCTCTTTGGCGCTGGGATTTTCCTTGATGTATTCGGCGATGATGCTGCTCCAGCCGTCGGCCAGGGCTCGCGCGAGTACTGCTGCGGCGAGGGTCTTGTCGTCGGAGCGCATGGCTGCCGCGAATACCTCCCGCGCGTCGTCGGCGTTGGTGAGTCGCGCGGCTCGGTCTTGTGCGTCGCGATAGGCGATGATCTGGCCGGGATCGCTGCTGGTCACAACCGACAGCCCAAACAGCGACCTTTCGAGCGACTGCTTTTTGGCGGTGATGAGCTCGGTTTCCCTTTTGCGGAGGTCTCGGAGCTTGGCGCTCACCTGTCGGTGTTCGCTGTCGAGCTTGGCGCGCTTCCCGATGTCGGAGAGGGTGTTGTCGGCGTCGAGCAGGTCGGTGGTGCGGGCCCATCGGCTCTGAATGCGCTCGGCTTGTGCGCGTAGGTCGTCGATCTGTGATTCGAGCTGTGCCAGAGACATTGTGTGCGTTTCCTTTCGGAGTAATCAGGCCGAGGCGCGGCCTGTGGTGGTGAGGTTCCACAGTTCTTGGGCGGCGGCCGAGATTGGGTGCTCGCCGTCCCAGGCTTTGATAAAGGCGTTGACTACGTTGGCCCATCGGTTGTCGACGGCTACACGCAAGATCTCGACTTGCCGGAGATTGTCGGCGCTGCCCAGGGCGGTCGTGAACATCTCGCGCGCCTCATTCTCGGTGCGAAGATCCTCCACATCTCGACCGGGTGCAACGTTTCCGAAAAGCCGGGAGTACAGGAACGCGATACGTTCCGCGGTTGCTTGCGCGGTTCGCTCCTTCGTCATGCGTTCCACGGCTGCGCGGTCGACCTTCATCGCGACCCGTTCTACGAGGGGCAGCCTGGTGCGCGCGCCTATCGTGTTAATCGTCGCCGCCTTGGAACAGGTTGCGCGCGAACGCAGCTCGGCCATTGCCCTGCCGGTTACCGCCGGGTGGGCGTACCCGCTGAACAAGATCGCTGAAATCGTCATCGGGCAGTTCGCGAAGGTACTGCTCGATGCCCAGCCGTAGGTATTCGATTGGGTTCACTTGTGCTGGCCTGCCTTTCGTTCGGCGTATTCGACAACGGTCTGTCGTGGAAAGATCGATCGACCGCCAACTTTGCGCCCGTGCAGTTCGCCGCGGATGCGTCGGACCCATTGCGGCGAGCAATTGAGCAGTTCGGCCGCTTCGTTCGTGTCGATGAGTTCTTCCACTGCCGATGGTGGCGAGCATGGCAGCGACGCACAAGTTTTGGTTTCACGTACGAAACCAGCGAGCCGGGCGAGCACAGCTTCGAACCCAGCCGGCAAGGGGGGCCTGTTGCCGAGCGTGTGGCGCACCCAGAAATCTCGAACGCTGTGGTGCAACAGCACGGCTTCCGCCGCTGAGAACGTGATGCCACCCGATTCTGGGTAGCTCACGGGTTGACCTCGCCGCAGTCGTTACCGCGCGGGCGCAGTGCAGGCGCCGCGAGGTCGACGCGCGCGACAGTGTGCACGCCGATGCACAGCGGGCCGCACGGGGTGAGTTCGGCTTCCGCCTGTCGTGCTTGGCCGGTGGTGTCCCAGTAGGTCCACTCCACTGTGATGGGCCCGGTCTGGGTGCGGCGGTAGCAGACCAGCGCGGCGCGGACGCTCACTGCTCGGTCTCGGGTTGATGGATTGGCTCGGAGAACGATCGAGTCGGGCGAGCCGGCGCGGTCAGCGGTTCGACATCGAGGGGGCTCGGCGGGGATTGGCGAGTGCGGTCGGCAGACCGGGAAATCATGCGCATACGCGCGATGCACGGAATCGGGCGGGTCTCACCGTTGAGCCATTTGCACCACCTGTGCGGTGGTGCCTGGCAGTGCGGACACTCCCGGTCCATCGCTGCGTCGGCGTCAATCTCTTCGAACACTCGCGACGTCACGCTGGTCTCCGGGATCGAGCCAGGCAGGGGATGCGCTTCTGCGAGCCATCCTCTCGCTGGCACCACTCATGGGCATCGGCGCGGCAATTCGGGCACCGGCGGTCCATGTCGGCGTAGGCGTAAAGCTGCTGAGCGAGCTTGTCGAAATGCGCCGACGGCTGGCGACTGGCCCCTAGTGACGTACCCCCGTTACGAAACCTCAGCTGCTTTTCGTCAGAGTGGTTTTGCGCGTCAGGTGTTAACCCGTCAGGTGTTAACCCGTCAAGTGGGTCATCCTGGGTGACCCGTTCGGTCCCAGATTTGGCCCATTCGGTCTCGGATTTGACCCGTTCGGCCCCCGGATTTGGCCCATTCGGTCCGAGCAAATCGCTTGCGGGGGTGGCGATCGGGTCATCCTGAGTGATCCGTTCGCCTACCCCCGAATGGGTCACCATGGATGACCCATTCGTGTCACATGGCGTCCGCCCGGATGTCCGTGTGATGTCCGGGCGGACAAGTTCATAGATCGGTGCCGCTGACCTGCCCTGTTGATTGTTGAACCCGCGCCTGATCTTTCGAACGTAACCAGCATCTACGAGTTCCTTGACGGCGCGCTTGGCCGTAGCGAGCGATCGCCCGTACTGTGCGGCGCGAATGTGGTCCCAGCGAACTGATGCTTGCCGTGTGTTGGTGTTGGCCTTCTCGGCGATCGCGATCAGCGCTTGGAACCCGCGCTCGGACAGCCCCCTGGCTCGCAAGGTGTCTGAGGCGGCGATGACTTCGCCGACAAGCTGGCCGCTCACGTCCCCGCGGTGCGCGCTGTGGTGGCGGCGTCGAGCAGTTGGCCGGCCAGTTCGACGGCGAATTCGGGCGTGATGCTGTACGGGTCGGATCCACTGCCGATCGCGACGAGCACCAGCCCCGGGCGCGACGCGTTCGCCGCTACGTGAACGGCGGGCTGATCAGGTGGCTTCCGCATTATGCAACCCCGCGCGGACCGTCGGTGCGCTGAACGGTGTTCGCGTCGAGGTACGCGTTGACGTCACTCCATCGGTATAAGACCTTCCGGTTGACCTTGATGAACTTCGGCCCCATGCCGCGATAGCGCATCTGCGCAAGTCCTTGCTCCGTCGTATGAAGCACTACTGCAACCTCTTTGGGGCCAGCAGTCTCGGGCGGTGATGTGTCCAAACTGGCTGCGTTGACGCTCGCGTTCAATGTGTGCCTCCGGTGAGATTCTCAACCCATGCAAATCACGGGCTTGTCGTTGACACTGCATCGCGCGTCGCCTGCTGTCAAGCCTCGCGAAACCGGGGTATGTTGCGTGTCGTGACGGAAACGGTCGACTTGGCGGCAGTGGTGGGCCGCAACGCGCGAGAACTACGTGGTGACGCGAACCTCAACGACGTAGCCAAGGCGGCGCGGGCATGCGGCTTGAACTGGGGCACCGGGCGGGTCTCAGACCTCGAACACGGCAAGGTGTCGCCGACACTGCCGACGTTGGTTGCCTTGGCTCTGATCTTCTCAGAGCTACTCGACCGGCCCGTGTCGTTGGGTGACCTCGTTCGCGGCGACGACAACATCGCTGTCACACCAAGAATCAGCGTCTCAAGCAAGGAACTGCGCCGCTACCTTTCGGGAGACGGCGTTACGGCGGCGGGCCGGTACCGACGCGAGGCCGGCGCTGCATTGCAGTCAGTCGTTGCTGACGACTACCGAGATAACTGGCCGGCCCGCCTTCAGTCGGTGTCGAAAGGTGCCACGATGCGGATGCTCGGGCAGATTGGCGAGCCCGAGGAACGACTCGCGCGGGAGTTAGGGCTCGACCATTCGCGGCTCGCCGCCGAAATGTTGGCCCAGTGGGGAAAGTCGTTTAGCGCCAAGCGCGACGAACTCGCCGGCCCGGAAGCGAATGCCCAGAAAAAGGGGCGCATTGCTCGCGCGCTCAAAGGCGACTTGAAAGCGGTTCTCGATGGCGACGATCAATAAGTATCAAACTGCAAGCGGTGCAACGCTTTACCGGGTCCGCTACCGGACGCCGGATCACAGACAGACCGACAAGCGCGGTTTTAGAACCAAGCGTGATGCCGAGGCATTCGCAGCGACCGTAGAGGTCAAGAAGCTGACCGGTGAGTTCATCCCGGAGGCCGCGGGACGCACCATGGTGGCCGAGCTGGCACCAGATTGGTTGGCGCGCAAGCAACAGGCAACTGCACCGTCGAACTATCGGATGATCGAATCAGCCTGGCGGATCCACGTTCGACCGAAGTGGGGTCACTGGCAGATCGCCAAGGTTTCGGTGCCCGATATCGAATCCTGGATTGCCCAAATGGTCCGCGACGGCCGGGGAGCGACGACCGTGCTGCGTGCGCACGGTGTGCTATCCGGGATCCTGCAAGACGCGGTTAAGGCGCGGCGGTTGGCGTCGAACCCGGCGCGCGGAATCGAGGGGCTACCGCGCAAGACAACGCGCCGACACATCTACCTGACCGCCGACGACGTACACCGCCTAGCAGCGGAGTGCGGCGAGCATCGGCCACTGGTGTACGTGCTGGCGCTATGCGGACTCCGCTGGGGCGAGGCGATCGCACTGCGGGTGCGTGATGTCGAGTTCCTGAAGCGCCGCCTGGTCGTCGCGGACAACGCCGTCCAGCTCGGCGTCGAACACGCCGTCGGGCAGACCAAAGGTCGCAAGGTCCGGTCGGTGCCGGTGCCGTCGTTCGTTCTCGACGAGCTCTCCCGATTATGTGCAGACAAGAGCACAGAAGATCTGCTGTTCCCCGCACCCGACGGAAAGTACCTACCGCGCCCGAAGTCGACTCGGGGGTGGTTCTCGGGTGCTGTCACGCGTTCGAAGGTTCAGGCGATCACTCCGCATGACCTTCGGCACACCGCGGCGTCGTTGGCGATCTCTGCGGGCGTAAACGTACTGGCGCTACAGCGGATGCTCGGACACAAGTCGGCGAAGGTCACGTTGGACACCTATGCGGACCTGTTCGATACCGATCTCGATGCTGTCGCGGTCACTCTTCACAACTCGTACTCACCTGTGACTGTGGGCAAAGTGTGGGCAACAGGTGGGCAGACCAACGGTCAGCAAACAGAGAAATAGCCCCTGACCTGCATTGCAGGGGTTGGAGCTATGGCGGTGGCGGAGGGATTTGAACCCTCGGACGGTTTTAGCCGTCACACGCTTTCGAGGCGTGCTCCTTAGGCCGCTCGGACACGCCACCGCCGAGCAGCTTACCCAACCGAAGGGCCGTCACCCCAATCGCTGGCGGGCGAAGAAGGCCTCCAGTGGCGCAGCGCACTCCTGCGCCAGCACACCACCGCGCACTTCCGGGCGGTGGTTGAGCCGCCGATCGCGGACCACGTCCCACAGCGACCCGACCGCCCCCGTCTTGGGCTCCCAGGCGCCGAACACCAGCCGGGCGACGCGCGAGAGCACCAGCGCGCCCGCGCACATGGTGCACGGTTCCACGGTGACCGCCAGCGTGGCGCCTTCCAGGCGCCACCCGTCGCCGAGAACCTCGGCCGCCGCGCGCAATGCCAAGATCTCGGCGTGGGCCGTCGGGTCTCCCCGCGCCTCGCGCGCATTGACCGCGCGGGCCAGTTCGGTTCCGTCCGCGCCGATCACCACCGCCCCGATGGGCACGTCACGGGGACCCGCAGTCGCGGCAACCGACAATGCGGAACGGATCAGGTCGTCGTCAGATCTCACCGACGGGTTCTGATGGCGGCGACCCGCCGCGCGCGGCTCCATCAGCGGTGGCGACCCGCCACGCCCGGCTCCGCCGCGCTTGCGATCACCGACCGAGGCGGTCGATCACCGCGGACAACTGGTCGGCGAAGCCCATCTCGCGGGCAATGCGGCCCAACTGCTCGTCGGCGTACAGATCGGTCTCGTCGAGGATGACCCCCAGCACCGCCTCGGGCAACCCGACGTCGGACAACAGCCCTAAGTCGCCCTCTTCGAAAGGATCCGAGTCCTCGAGATCCTCCGGATCGATGTCGGCATCCAACTTGTCGAGCACTTCCGCGGCAATGTCGTAGTCCAGCGCGGCGGTGGCGTCGGAGAGCAACAACCGCGTCCCCGACGGAGCGGGCCGGACGATGACGAAGAATTCGTCGTCGACGTCGAGCAGCCCGAAGACCGCCCCGGAACTGCGCAGTTCACGCAGCTCGGTCTCCGCGGCCGAGAGGCTCAACAGCGACTTACGGGCCATCGGGGCGCAGCGCCACTGCCCCTCTTCACGCACCACCGCGACACCGAAACCGTCCGGGGTGTCGGCGGACAGGCGCTGGGCGGAGGCCCGTTGTGCTCCCATGGCCGCTTACGGTAGTCCCTGACCAGGCCCCTGACCAGATGGCGCCTGGTAGCCGCGAGATCTGACGGCGCCGTTCCCAGCCGGATGTGCCAACCTTGGAATGTGGCAAGCCCTCCTTCTAAGACACCGGTGTGTGTGCTCGGGCTGGGGTTGATCGGTGGCTCGATAATGCGGGCCGCAACGGCGGCCGGCCGCGAGGTGTTCGGCTACAACCGGTCGGTGGAGGGCGCGCACGCCGCGACCGCCGACGGCTTCGACGCCGACACCGATCTGATCGCGACGCTGTCTCGTGCCGCCGCCGCCGAAGCGTTGATCGTGCTGGCCGTGCCGATGCCGGCGATGGCGGGCATGCTCGCCCACATCAAGGAGAACGCTCCGGAGTGCGCATTGACCGACGTCACCAGCGTCAAGCAAGCGGTGCTCGATCAGGTGGTCGCGGCCGGTCTGCTGAAGCGGTTCGTCGGGGGCCACCCGATGGCGGGCACCGCGCATTCGGGATGGGCCGCCGGCTACGCCGGTTTGTTCACCGGGGCCCCCTGGGTGATCAGCGTCGACGATCATGTCGATCCTTCGGTCTGGTCGACGGTGATGACGCTGGCCCTGGACTGCGGCGCGGTGGTCGTGCCGGCCAGGTCCGACGAGCACGACGCCGCCGCGGCGGCCATCTCGCATCTGCCCCACCTGCTCGCCGAGACGCTGGCCGTCGTGGCCGCAGACGTCCCGCTGGCATTCGCATTGGCCGCCGGGTCATTCCGGGACGGGACCCGGGTGGCGGCCACGGCCCCGGACCTGGTCCGGGCGATGTGCGAAGGCAACTCCGATCAACTGGTGCCCACGGCCGATCGCGCGATCGAGCTGCTGAAACGCGCCCGGCAATCGCTGGCGTCCCATAACTCGGTCGCCGACCTCGTCGACGCAGGCCACGCCGCGCGAACGCGTTACGACAGCTTCCCGCGCTCCGACATCTTCCACGTCATCGTCGGGGCGGAGAACTGGCGTCAGGAACTGGCCGCGGCGGGCCGGGCCGGCGGGGTGATCAGATCCGCTCTGCCAAGCCTGGATAGTCGACGATGAAGCCTTCGTCGTCGACGCTCACCGTGGTGTCGGAGATCGGCGAGCGCAACTTGATCGCGTCCAGACTGCCGGTGCTGCTGTAGCTCACGGTGTCCGCGGTGATCGACATCTCCGGCATGTTCACATAGACCACCGGCAGCGTGACCGAGGCGGCTCGCTCGTACAGCCCGAGCCGCCGGATGGGCAGCGCATTGAAGAACGGGCTGAACTCCACGTCGATGTCGAGCGCACCGTTGTAGGCCGCGCGGTGCTCGCCCTGATGGTCGGTGACCAACCACATGTTCTCTTCGTCGCGGGCGAACGAGAAGACGCGCTCACGCTCGGCCAGGGTCACGGTCATGCCGAGCCGCTTGGTGGCGCCGGTCTCATCGGTCAGCAAGTCGTAATAGGCGCCGAACGCCGGGTGGGTATCGGTGGCGGCGGCGATGATGCGGCCATTGGCCTTGATTCTGTTGCCGGACACCTGAACTCGTACCGATTCCATCCGGGGAGCATCATGTGCGCGCCAGGTGAGCATCGCCTGCCACACGCGGCGAGACGGGTCAGAGGGGGCTGCGTTCACTCATCTACCGTAAGACGTGCCCGCCAACCGCTGCGGAAGTGCCCGGTATGTTCGCCGCAACCGCCCGGTGCCCGGCACCGAAATCCACACCGCGAGAGCCAGCAGTCCGTCGAGCACCAGCGCCAACGCGGCAACCATCAACGCCCCGACAAGGGCGAGATGAAACTCACGTTCTTTGATCCCGTCGATCAGGTATCTGCCCAGACCGCCGAGGCTGGCGTAGGCGGCCACCGTCGCGGTGGCGACCACCTGCAGCGTCGCGCTGCGGAGCCCACCGAGGATCAACGGCAACGCATTCGGCACTTCGACGCGCATCAGCACCTGGGCCTCGGTCATACCCATCGCGCGGGCCGCATCGACGACCGTCGGCTCGACATTCGCGATCCCGGCGTAGGTACCGGCCAACAACGCCGGCACACCCAGCAGCATCAGCGCCACCAAAGACGGACCGAGCCCCAACCCGAACAGCAGCGTCCCGAACAGCAGCACGCCCAGCGTCGGCAGGGAGCGCAGGCCGTTGACGGCACCCACCACCAGCAGGGTGCCGCGGCCGGTGTGCCCGATGATCAAGCCGACGGGAATCGCGATGAGCGCCGAGGCCGCCACCGCCAGGGCGGTGTACTCGAGATGCTCGAGGATGCGGGCCGCGAGCCCCACCGGGCCCGTCCAGTTGTCGGCGGTCAGCACGTAGGAGATCGCCCGCTCGACGAAGTTCATCGCGCACCACCCACAACGGGCGCCACGACCGAACGGCGGCCGGTGCTCCGGGTGGCGTGTGCCCACGGTGTGGCCAACCGGCCGGCCAACACGATCAGCACATCGATGACCACCGACAGCAGGAACAGCGCGATGATGCCCGCCAGGATCTGATCGCTCTTGTTGGTCTGGTAGCCCTGGGTGAACCAGCTGCCCAGGCCACCGATGCCGATCACCGAACCGACCGAAACCATCGCGATGTTGGTGACCACGACCACCCGCAAACCGGCAACGAGTACCGGAATCGACAGCGGCAGTTCAACTTTCAGTATCCGCGTGAGCGGCGGATAGCCGACCGCCGTGGCGGCGTCACGCACCTGGGCCGACACCGCGTCGAGCGCCTCGAGCACCGCGCGCACCAGCAGTGCGGCGGTGTAGGCCGTCAACGCCACCATGACGTTGGCCTCGTCGAGGATGCGGGTCCCGATCAGCATCGGCAAAACCACGAACAGGGCCAGCGATGGAATGGTGAACACGACGCTGGCGGCCGCCGTCGTGAGCCGGCGGGCGATTCGCTTGCGCTGCACCAGCATGCCCAGCGGCAGCGCGATCGCCAGCCCGATCAGCACCGGCACCAAGGCCAGCCAGAGATGTTCCGCGGTCAGCGTCCGGGCGTCGTCGAGGTGGGTCAGCAGGTAGTGCACCGGCTAAGTCCCTCGAGGTTCCGCGGCGCCCAGCCGCTGGGCCTGGACCGCTGCCAACACGTCGGCGGCCAGCACACCGCCGATCACCTTGCCGGCGTCGTCCACCGCGACGCCGATGCCCGACGGCGACGACAGCGCGGAATCCAGCGCCTGGCTCAGATTGCCCCGCGGCCTAAACAGCGATCCGATGCCGCTCACGCTTTCGGACAACGACACATTGTCGCGATGCCGACGCAGGCCCGCCTCGTCGATCCAGCCCAGCGGCGCACCGTCGTCGTCGACGACGACCGCCCAACCGTCGGAAAGCCTTGCCCCGGAGAGCTTGTCGGCCGCGATCCGCTCGACGTCGTGTAACGGCAGACCGGTCGCGTCGAGAAGCTGCAACCATCGATAGCCACGGCCCAGCCCGATGAACCTGGACACGAAATCATTGGCCGGCCGCGACAGCAGCCGGCCGGGTTCGTCGTACTGCTGTAATGAGCCGCCCTTGAACACCGCCACCCGTTCGCCGAGCCGCAGCGCCTCATCGATGTCGTGGGTGACGAAGACGATCGTCTTGTGCATTTCGCCTTGCAGGCGCAGTATCTCGTTCTGCAGGTCGTGGCGAACCACCGGATCGACGGCGGAGAACGGCTCGTCCATCAACAGGATCGGCGGGTCGGCGGCCAGCGCCCGCGCCACGCCGACCCGTTGTTGCTCGCCTCCGGAGAGCTGCGCGGGGTAACGGGTTGCGAGCTTGGCGTCCAGCCCCACCCGTTCGAGCACCGCGTAGGCGGCCTTGCGGGCGGCCCTGCGAGACTGGCCGCGTAAGACGGGAACCGTTGCCACGTTGTCGATTACGCGTTGATGCGGCATCAGGCCGGCGTGCTGGATGACGTATCCGATTCCCAGTCGCAGCTTTACCGGGTCGCGGCTGGAGACATCGACGCCGTCGATCGAGATGCTTCCCGAGGTGGGCTCGATCATCCGGTTGATCATGCGCAGCGCCGTGGTCTTGCCGCTGCCCGAGGACCCGACGAAGACGGTCAGCTTGCCGTTGGGGACGGTCAGGCTCAGCTGGTTGACGGCGGTGGTGCCGTCGGCGAAGGCCTTGCTGACGTTGTCGAAGATGATCAAGTCATCCTCCGATCGCGTGGTCGAAGCCGTTGTCCTTCACCCAGTTTCGCGCCGCCTCGTCAGGGTCGATGCCCGAGTTTCCCGACACCGCGGCATTGAGTCCAGCGACACCTGAGGTGGTCAGCCTCGCCGAGACCGCGTCCAGAACGACCTTGAGACGGTCGGACCTCTTCTGCGTATTGATAAGCGGCACAATGTTTCCGGCTACGAAGTTGTGTTCGGGGTCGTCGAGGACCACCAAATGGTTCTGCGGTATCGCCGGCGATGTGGTGAAGATATTGGCGGCATTCACCCTTCCCTCGAGCAACGCGCGCACGGTGACCGCGCCACCGCCGTCGTCGATGGCGACGAAGTTGCCCGGTCTGATGTCGAGCCCATACTTCTGCCGCAGCCCCGGCAGGCCCGCCGGCCGGGTCGCGAAGGCCGAGGGCGCCCCGAATCGCACGTCGGGCGAATGTGCCGCCAAATCGGCGATCGCCTTCAGATCCCAGGACTTCGCCGTCTGCCCGGCCACCGTGACGGTGTCGGTGTCGGCGGCCGGCGCGGGCGTCAGAATTGACAGGCCGTCGGGCAGGCGCTGGTCGAGCTCCCGCTCGACCGCTTCCAATGTGGTGGCGTCGGACTGCGGCCAAACATAGCGCAGCAGATTGCCGATGTACTCCGGCACCAGGTCAATGGAATGGTCTTTGAGCGCAGGGATATACGTTTCGCGGCTGCCGATGCCCATCCGCTTGCCCACTTCGAAACCGTTGGCCTGCAACGCTTGTGCGTAGATCTCGGCGATGATCTGCGACTCCGGGAAATCGCCGGAGCCGATGACGATGGAGTTGGGGCTGCGAACCTGCGCTCCCAACGGATCGGAATTGCTGCACGCCGCAACGACGGACATCGCCAGCACTAATGCCGCCGCGCGCGTAATCGCGCTCCGACGTCGCGGCAGTGCCGTCATACCGCCGACCCTAACGCCCGAACGGCGCCGATGCCGGTCCCCGAGCACCGGTTGCGGTGAATCGGTTTCAATCTGCTCGGGATGGGGCAAAGATGGCACTATGAGCAGCCAAACCCCTGCCTCGCCCGGCCAGCCACCTCCCAAGCCCGATCCTGCACCCAAAACGGGCGCAACCACCAAGCAACCGGCCATTGGCTTCACCCGCGCCGGAGCGCTGTGGTCGTCGCTGGTCGCCGGATTCGTAATCCTGATCCTGTTGCTGATTTTCATTACCCAGAACACGTCGCCGACGGACTTCAAGTTCCTGGGCTGGCACTGGAGCCTGCCGTTGGGCGTGGCTATCCTGCTGGCCGCCGTGGTCGGCGGCCTGATCACGGTTGCGGCCGGCACCGCACGGATCTTGCAGCTTCGCCGCGCGGCGAAGAAAAGCCACGCGGCCGTCGCGCGCTAGCCGGGCAGCTTGGCCAGTTCGGCCAGACCCCGGGAGATCAGCGGCGCCACCACCTCCGGTGCGTGGTCGGAGTCCGCGCCCCGGGCTTGATCCGACATCCGCCGGCGGAAGTCTATGCCCGCGGCGATGATGGCGAGCTTGAAGTAGGCCAACGCCATGTAGAACTCCCAATGCGCGAGCGGTGCACCGGCCACCAACGAATACCGGTCGGCCAGTTCGTCGGCCGTCGGCAGCAACGGCGATGTCCAAGCGGCCTGCGCGTTGACGATCAAATCCAGGGCGGGGTCGCGGTACACGCACATCAGGGCGGCGTCGGACAGCGGATCGCCCAGCGTGGAGAGCTCCCAGTCGACGACGGCGCGGACCTTGGTCGGGTCGTCGGCGTCCAGGATCGTGTTGTCGATCCGGTAATCGCCGTGCACGATCGACGTGCGGCTCTGCTGCGGAATGGCCTCGCCCAGACCGGAATGCAGCCGTTCGACGTCGGCATCGCGCCGATCCTCGGGCAACCGCACCAGCGACCATTGCGAGCCCCATCGCCGCACCTGACGCTCCAGATAACCGCTGGGCTTGCCGAAATCGGCCAAGCCGACGGCGCTGGGGTCGACATGGTGCAAATCGACCAGGACCCGGATCAACGAGTCGACGCAGCCGCCGATGACGGTGTGGCTGAACGATTCCAGTTGAGCGCGACGACGTACCACCTGGCCGTCGACGAAGTCGACGATCTGGAAGGGGGCGCCCAGCACCGAATCGTCCTCGCAGAGCGCGATCGTGCGTGCCACCGGAACGGGTGTGTCCTGTAGCGCCGCAACGACGCGGTACTCGCGGGCCATGTCGTGCGCCGACGGTGTCAAGCCGTGCAGGGGCGGTCGCCGCACCAGCCAGCTGGTGCTGTCGTCGTAGACGCGGAACGTCAGATTGGAGCGACCACCGGAGATGAAGTCCGCGCGTAACTCGCCGTCTCGCCCGATCCCGAGTGAACGCAGGTACCGGTCGAGCGAGGCCAGGTCGAGCCCCTCGAGTTGGTCAGCTGAAGTCACCGAACTTGTCTACCATCGCCGAGCCCGACGCGGTGCACCACCTGCAATGTGCCGATCTTTCGCTCAGCCGCCGCGGCCGGCGTCGTCGTCGAGCATCCTTTGGTTTCGCGGCAACAGGTCCCAGACGTGTTCGGTCGTGTTGACCGCGGCGACCGTCGCCTGACCGGACCGGGAGAACAACAGCCGAGTGACCGACGCGTAGTCGACGGGAAAGGACAGCAGCCGGGCGGTGCCCAGAATTTCGTGCAAGAGGACGTTGATGACCCCGCCGTGGCTGAACACCGCGACGGTGTCGTCGGGGTCGGCGGCGGCGACGAGGTCGTCGACCGCGGCGCGCACCCGGTCACGAAACGCATCCTCGTCGACCGCGCTGGGTAGATGCCCCTGAGCCAGTCGCGCCCATTCTTCGGGCATCTCCGCGCGGATCTGCTCGACGGGGATGTACACCGGCAGGTCGCGGTCGTACTCGGCGAAGCGATCGTCGACCTCGACAGTCAGCCCGCGATCCGCCGCGACCGGCTCGGCGGTCTGGATGGCCCGGCGCTGCGGACTGCTCACCACGCGGGCAATGGGAAACCTGGCGAGCGCCTTGGGGAGTCGCTCGATCTGCGCCAACCCTTCCTCCGACAGATCCGGGTCGGAACCTTGGCCGTGTTCGCTGCGCAGCGGCAGCGCGTGCCGGACCAGAAGCACTTGCATATGTCTTCCTGTCGTTCGATGGTTGGCAGCGCCAGTTTCTCATCGCCGGGTGACGCCAATCTCGAGGAGGACCGATGACCGAACCGGATAGGGATTGGGACGCCGCCTACCGGCAGGCCGCCCCGCCCCCGTGGAGCATCGGCCGGCCCCAGCCGGAGCTGGCGCTGCTCATCGACCAAGGCAAGGTGCGCAGCGAGGTGCTGGACTCCGGCTGTGGCCACGCTGCGCTCTCGCTGAGCCTTGCCACGCTCGGCTACACCGTGGTCGGCCTGGATGCCAGCGCGACCGCGATTGCCGCGGCCACCGCCGCGGCCGCCGAACAAGGGCTCACCACGGCGACTTTCGCCCAGGCCGACGTCACCAGATTCGGCGGCTATGACGGCCGCTTCTCCACCATCCTGGACAGCGGGCTGTTCCATGCGCTGCCACCCGAACGGCGCCATGACTACGTGCAGTCCATCTTTCGCGCGGCGGCGCCGGGAGCCTCGCTGTACATCCTGGCCTTCGCGGCCGGGGCACTGGACGATGCCCATTCGGGCCGGCCGGGCCCACCCGGCTTCACCGAAACCGAACTGCGCGATGCCGTCGCGACGCTGTGGCGGGTCGACGAGGTCCGCGCGGCCAGGGTGTACGGCACAGACGACGCGGCCGGGTCGCCGGACAATCCGCTGGCGCATCTCGACCACGACGACGAGGGCCACTTCATGGCGCCCGGGTTCCTGTTGAGCGCGCACAAGCCAGACTGACCCGACGGCGCCACGGCACGCGGGAGAATGCTATTCTCCGCACAGAGATTGTGATGTGCGGCGATGCGGGGTGACTCACGTGGGTGAATCGGGACTCGACGCGGCCGTGTTCGCCCGGTGGCTGGACGCCAACGACGCACCGGGGAACGGGGAAGAACCGCAGCTGACCCAACTGAAGGGCGGTTCGCAGAACACCCTCTACCTGATCGAGCGCGCCGGCCGGCGCATGGTGCTGCGGATGCCCGGTCCCCGGGCGGACGCCGCCCGCATCGACGGGCTGCTGCGGGAGATTCGCCTGGTTCGCGCGCTGTCCGGCACGGATGTCCCGCACGCGGCGCTGATCGCCGCCGACGACACCGGCGACGTGCTCGGGATGCCGTTCTACGTCATGCAGGCGATCGACGGGTGGAGCCCGATGGACGGTGGGTGGCAACCGCCGTTCGACACCGACTTGGCGGCCCGGCGCGGCCTGGCCTTCCAATTGGTCGACGGCGCGGCCAGGCTGGGCCGGGTGGATTGGCGCAAGCAAGGGCTCGAAGGCTTCGGCCGCCCCGACGGATTCCACGAGCGGCAGGTCGATCGCTGGCTGGCGTTTCTGGACGCCTATAAGGTCCGCGAGCTGCCCGGTCTTGACGAGGCGTCCGACTGGCTGCGCCGCAACCGTCCGGCGCACTACCGGGCCGGCATCATGCACGGCGACTATCAGTTCGCCAATGTGATGTTCGCGCGCGGCGAGCCGGCGCGTCTTGCCGCGATCGTCGACTGGGAGATGACCACTGTCGGCGATCCGCTGCTCGACCTGGCGTGGTGCCTACTGGGCTACGACGGTGAAAAGCCGCGCGAGGACGGGTTTTATCTCGACATGCGCGGCATGCCAACGCGCAGCGAGCTGTTGGACCACTACGAAACCGTCAGCGGCTTGTCGACCGAGGACATCGACTACTACCTGGTGCTGGCCAACTGGAAACTGGGCATCGTGCTGGAGAAGACCTACGCTGCCGGGGTGCGCACCGGGAAGGTCGACCCCAAGATCACCGACGCGTTCGGGCCGATGATCTTGCAGCTCATCGCGACGGCAGCCGAACTCGCCCGATCCAACAGGGTGTCCTGAAATGGGTTATGCCGAGCAGCTTTTCGACCTCACCGACCGGGTCGTCCTGGTCACCGGCGGCAGCCGCGGGCTGGGACGTGAGATGGCGTTCGGCGCGGCGCGCTGCGGAGCGGATGTGGTGATCGCCAGCCGCAACCTGGACAACTGCGCGTCCATCGCCAGGGAGATCGAGGCCAAGACCGGCCGTGCGACCATGCCGTATCAGGTGCACGTGGGGCGCTGGGATCAGTTGGACGGCTTGGTCGAGGCGACCTACGAGCGGTTCGGCAAGGTCGACGCGCTGATCAACAACGCGGGCATGTCGCCGTTGTACGACAAGCTCACCGACGTGACCGAGAAGCTGTTCGACGCCGTGGTCAACCTCAACCTCAAGGGCCCGTTCCGGTTGTCGGCGTTGGTCGGTGAGCGCATGGTGGCGGCCGGGCGGGGTTCGATCATCAACGTGAGTACGGCCGGCTCGCTGCGGCCGACACCCGACATCGTCCCCTACGCCGCGGCCAAGGCCGGTCTGAACGCCATGACCGAGGCGCTGGCGAAGGCGTTCGGCCCGGCGGTGCGGGTCAACACCCTGATGGCCGGGCCGTTCCTCACCGACGTGAGCAAGGCCTGGAATCTCGATGCGGCACCTCAGAATCCGTTCAAGCACCTTTCCTTGCAGCGCGCGGGCAACCCACGCGAAATCGTCGGCGCCGCCCTGTTTTTGGCGTCCGACGCATCCAGCTTCACCACCGGCTCGATTTTGCGGGCCGACGGCGGGATCCCTTAGCGAGCAGGAGGTTGCGCGATGTCCTGGGACTTTTCTACCGAGACCGAGTTCGAAGACAAGCTCGAATGGATCCGCGGGTTCGTTCGCGACGAGGTGGAACCGCTCGAGGTGCTGTTCCCCGGGTGTGAATTTCTGCCGCTGAACGACGAGCGACGCCGCATCGTCGACCCGCTCAAACAGCAGGTGCGCGACAAGGGTTTGTGGGCGCCGCATCTGGGCCCGGAGCTAGGTGGGCAGGGCTTCGGCGCGGTCAAGCTGACGCTGATCAACGAGATCCTGGGCCGCAGCCCCTGGGCGCCGATCGTGTTCGGGACGCAGGCGCCCGACACCGGCAACGCCGAGATCATCGCCCGCTTCGGGACCCAGGAACAAAAGGACCGCTATCTGGCGGGCCTGCTGTCCGGAGACATCTTCTCGTGCTTCTCGATGACCGAGCCGCAAGGCGGGGCCGATCCGCGGGTGTTCACCACCCGGGCCGTGCGCGACGGCGACGACTGGGTGATCACCGGGCGAAAGTACTTCTCCTCCAACGCCTCCGTCGCCTCCTTCTTCATCGTCGTCGCGATCACCGACCCCGATGTGCCGGTGCATACCGGCGCGTCGACGTTCCTGATCCCGGCGGGCACCGAGGGACTGGTCGTGGAGGCCAACCACCATCTGGTCGGGGCCGACCCGCACGAGCCGGGCCATTCCCTGGTGCACTACAACGACGTGCGAGTGCCGTCCGACGCGTTGCTGGGAGAGTCGGGTCAGGGATTCCTGATATTGCAGACCCGGCTGGCCGGCGGGCGGCTGCACCACGCGATGCGCTCCATCGGGATGGCGCAGCGGGCCGTCGAGATCATGTCGCGCCGGGCGAAAAGCCGCTTCACCCAGGGCAGCCTGCTGGCCGACAAACAACTGGTCCAGGAGTTCGTCGCCGACTCCTACACCGAGTTGATCCCGTTCCGGCTGACCGTACTGCACGCGGCGTGGTTGATCGACCAGGGTGACGAGCGCGCCGCCCGCGCCGAGATCGCCGCCTGCAAAATCCTGGCCTCGCAGGTGCTCAAATCGATTGCCCTGCGGGCGATCCAGGTGCACGGGGCGCTGGGGCTCACCGATCAGCTGCCACTGGTCAACGTCCTGCTCGGCGGCATCGCGCTGGGCCTGGCCGACGGGCCCACCGAGGCCCACAAGGTGAACCTGGCCAGGATGCTGCTCAAGGGTTACGAGGCCGAAGAAGGCGACTGGCCCAGCGAGATGCTCGATGTGCGGCGCGCGGCCGCGCGCGCCAAATACGGTGAGCTCGTTGACCTCTGACCGGGTGAGCGCGGCGGTCGAACGCGCGCTCGACGACCGCCAGCGCGAGGCCACCGAGGAGGTGGAACGCATCCTGGCCGCCGCGGTGCGCGTCATGCAACGCGTCGCGCCCGAAGCGCCCCGGGTCAGCGACATCGTCGCCGAGGCGGGCTCGTCGAACAAGGCGTTCTACCGATATTTCGCCGGCAAGGACGACCTGATCCTGGCGGTGATGGAACGCGGGGTAGCCATCGTGGTCTCCTACCTCGAGCACCAGATGGCCAAGGAATCAGACCCCCGCGACAAGGTCATGCGGTGGATCGAGGGCACGCTGGCCCAGGTCGCCGACCCGCACCTGATCAGCATGACCCGCGCGGCGGCCGGCCAGATGTCGGCCGGCACCAATTGGCGCGCGGCCGACCAGGAGATGATGCGGCCGCTTCGCGAACTGCTCGTCGAACCCATTGCGGCGCTGGGCAGTAGCGATGTCGAGCGGGATGTCGAGGCCGTGTTCAGCTGCACCGCCGCTACCATGCGTCGCTACGTGGGTTCGGCCGCGCAGCCCGGAGCCGACGACATCGCGCACGTGGTGCGGTTCTGTGTACGGGGATTGGGGGTCGGTTGATGCGCGCGGTGATCTGTCGTGCGTATGGCACACCCGAGGACCTGGTGATCGACGACGTGCCCGATCCCGTTGCGGCGCCCGGACAACTGCTGGTGCGGGTCCGTGCCGCCGCGGTCAACTTCCCCGACGTGCTGTTCATCGCCGGCAAGTACCAGGTCAAAATTCCGCCTCCGTTCATACCCGGCAACGAGATCGCCGGGGAGGTCGTCGCCGCCGGGGAGGGCGCGCCATTCCGTCCCGGGCAGCGGGTCTGCGGAACCACCTTCGGGGCGTTCGCCGAACTAGCGCTGCTCGACGCGAGCCAGGCCGAGTTGGTGCCCGACGACGCCGACTTCGCGTCGGCCGCGGCCTTCGGCGTCACCTACCGCACCGCCTATCACGCGCTGCGCTCGACGGCCGCTGTCACGCAAGGAGATTGGGTGGTGGTCCTCGGCGCCGCCGGCGGCGTGGGGCTGGCCGCGGTCGACCTGGCGGCGGCGATGGGGGCCCGGGTGCTGGCCGCGGCGTCGAGCCCGGAGAAGCTCGAGCTGTGCCGGCAGCGTGGGGCCGAGGCCACCGTGCACTACGACCGCGAGGACCTTAAAACGCGGATCCGTGAACTCACCGGCGACAGCGCCCGCGTGGTGCTCGACCCGGTCGGCGGACGTTACTCGGAGCCGGCGCTGCGCGGTCTCGCGCGGGGCGGCACCTTTGTCACGCTGGGCTACGCCGCCGGCTCCATCCCGGCCATCCCGCTCAATCTCATTCTGCTCAAAGACATCTGCGTGCGCGGCATGGAGATCCGCACCTTCATGACTGACCGGCCCGACGAAGCCGTGCGCGACCTGGCGGAGTTGGCGCAGATGTTCGCTGCCGGCACGGTGCGGCCGTACATCGGCGCGCGATTCCCGCTCTCGGAGACCGCGGCGGCGTTACGGCATGTGGCCGACCGCAAGGTGCTGGGCAAGGTGGTGATCGACGTCGCGTGAAGCGGTGTCACGGCGTGACGATGTTGAAGTTCGGGTCGGGCTGGTCGAGCGCGCCGAGGAAGGCCTGCAGGGCGTCCTGATCACCGGTGAGCTCCAGGCCGGGCGAGGTGAAGTCACCCGCCGCCACCGATAGCAGCCGAATCTTGTTGGCCAGCCGCACCGTAACCGTCGCCGTCGATGGATCCGCCGCCACCTTGCGCTGGACCAGCACGCCGTTGCGCAGGGCGAGTCGATAGTTGGCCGCCGCGTCGGCGAGCGTGACGTCGATGGTGATGTCAAGATCCCAGCTGCGCGGTCCGTTGACCCGGATAGCCAGGCTGTCGAAGATCTGCTCCGGCGTCAGCTGGTTGAGCATCGAGATAGACGTCGTCGTGGTCGCGGTGCCGAAGTTTCCGTCGCGCAATTCCGCTGCGCCGCTGAGGAAGAAGTTGCGCCAAGTCGCGTTTTCGGCCCCGTACGCCAGCTGCTCGAGCGTGTCCGAGTACAACGCGCGGGCGCCCGGGTGCGCGCTGTCGGTGAACATCGCATGGTCTAAAAGAGTTGCCGCCCAACGGTAATCACCCGAGTCGAACGCCTCCCTGGCGAGGTCGACGACCCGGTCGATGCCGCCCATCGCGCCGACGTAGCGGGGCGCCAGCGCCTCGGGCGGATGGGGCCACAGGCGTCCGGGGTTGCCGTCGAACCACCCCATGTAACGCTGGTATACCGCCTTGACGTTGTGGTTCACCGAGCCGTAGTACCCGCGCGTATGCCAGACCTGATCGAGAGCCGGTGGCATCTGGAACATTTCGGCTATCTCGACACCGGTGTAGCCCTGATTGAGCAGCCGCAGCGTCTGGTCGTGCAGGTACGCGTACAGGTCGCGCTGCAGCGACAGGAACGCAACAATGTTGTCCTGTCCCCAGGTCGGCCAGTGGTGGGAGGCGAACACGACGTCGGCGCGGTCGGCAAACGTGTCGATCGCTTCGGTGAGGTATTCGGACCAGGCGTGCGGGTCACGTACCAGGGCGCCGCGCAGGGTCAAGAGGTTGTGCAGGTTGTGGGTGGCGTTCTCGGCCATACACAAGGCACGGAAACGCGGGAAATAGAAATGCATTTCGGCGGGCGCCTCGGTGCCGGGCGCCATCTGGAACTCGATGTCGACGCCGTCGATCGTGTGTCGCTCACCGGTTTCCCTGATGTCGACGGTCGGCACGATGAGCGCGACTTCGCCGGTGGATCCGGCCTGGCCGAGCCCGCACCCCACATGGCCGCGCGGCCCGCGCTCGAGCAGCATGCCGTACATGTAGGTGGCGCGTCGCGTCATCGCCGGCCCGGCGTAGACGTTTTCCTGCACCGCATGCTCGGTGAAGGCCTCCGGTGCCAGGACGGCCACCGCACCGGCATCGACGTCCTGCTGCGAGGTGACGCCAAGCACGCCGCCGAAATGGTCGGCGTGGCTGTGGGTGTAGATCACCGCGACCACCGGGCGGTCGCCGCCGCGATGGGCGCGATACAGCCCCAGCGCCGCGGCGGCGACCTCCGTGGAAATCAGTGGGTCGATGACGATGATGCCGCTGTCGCCCTCGACGAAGGTGATGTTCGAGAGGTCTAAACCGCGTACCTGATAGATGCCGGGAACCACTTCGTAAAGGCCTTGCTTGGCGGCCAGCGTCGATTGTCGCCAGAGACTGGGATGCACCGACGTCGGGGCGGGGCCGTCCAAGAATGAATAGGCGTCGTTGTCCCATACCACCCGCCCGTCGGCCGCTTTGATCACGCACGGGGACAGGGCGGCAATGAATCCGCGGTCGGCGTCGGCGAAATCCGTCTCATCATGGAACGGCAGAACATGTTCGCGATGCGCCGATTCGATGATTGCGCTGGGCGATTTGTGGTCCACCGTCTTACCTTGCCACTAATGCGCCATCGGCCAAGGTTGTTCCGACGGCTTTTCGCCGTCCAATTAATGAACACAGCAACAATTTCTGCGGGTTCTGGATTCGTAGCCCAGTTAACCCGCATACTGCCCAGACGGCCCTCAATGCCGAGGACCGCAACTTTCGGGCAAAGGAGCACAGGTGAAGCGTGGACTGACCGTCGCGGTGGCCGGAGCGGCAATTCTTGCCGCGGGCATTTCCGGCTGTTCGAGCAACAAATCAAATGGCGTTTCGACCTCGGTGCCGGGAGGCTCGGTGTCGGCAGGCGGCAACAACTCGTCGAAGGTCATCATCGACGGCAAGGACCAGAACGTCCAGGGCACCACGATTTGCACGAAGGCCGGCGGCAATATCTCAATCGCGGTCGGTGGGAACACCACCGGGATCAGCGTCGTGCTCGCCGACGCCAATCCGCTCGCGGTGAAAGCGGTCCAGCTCGGCAACGTCAACGGCGTGACGCTTCAGTACGCGCAAGGTGGCCAGGGCAACGCCTCGGCGACCAAGGACGGCAACACGTACAAGGTCACCGGCACCGCAACCGGTGTCGACATGGCCAACCCGATGCAGCAGGTGAGCAAGCCGTTCGAAATCGACGCGACTTGCTCCTGACTTAAGGCTCGCCAGCGGGCGGTTGCCATCCATTCGGTGGCAACCGCACCGTGAAAGCGGTGTGGCCCGGCACGCTGTCCACCGCGATACTTCCGTTGTGCGCCTTGACAACCGCCGAGGCGATCGCCAGGCCCAGTCCGGTGCTGCCGCCCTTGCGCGAGCGCGAGGAGTCGCCGCGGGCAAAGCGTTCGAAGACCTCGGACTGTAGCGCCGCCGGGATGCCGGGCCCGTTGTCGACGACCTGCAGCACGGTGTGTGACGGCTCGGTGCTCAATCGGGTCGTCACGACGGTGCCCGCCCCGGTGTGCACCCGGGCGTTGGCAAGCAGGTTCGTCAGCACCTGATGCAGGCGCGCCGCGTCGCCAGTGACGACCACCGGTTCTTCGGGCAGGTCGAGTTCCCACTGATGATCGGGTCCGGCGACGTGAGCGTCGCTGACCGCGTCCACCGCCAACCGGGACAGATCGACCGGTTCGCGTTCCAAGGGACGGCCGGAGTCCAGCCGGGCCAGCAGCAGCAGGTCCTCGACGAGGCGCGTCATCCGCTCGGTCTCCGAAGCCACCCGGCTCATCGCCTGCGCAACCGCTTCGCGATCGTCGCCCATCCGTTGGGTCAGTTCGGTGTAGCCGCGGATCGCCGCCAGCGGCGTGCGCAGCTCGTGGCTGGCGTCGGCGACGAACTGGCGAACCCGCGTCTCGCTGGCCTGCCGCGCCGACAGTGCGGCAGCGATGTGGTCCAGCATCTGGTTGAGGGCAGCACCCAGTTGCCCCACCTCGGTGGACGGGTTCGCGTCGGATTCACCTACGCGCACAGGGAGTTTCACCTCGCCGCGCGCCAGCGGCAAGCCGGCCACCTCGCTCGCGGTCTGCGCGACGCGGCGCAACGGCGCCAGCGCCCGCCTGATGATGATCACACCGGCGGTGGTGGCCGCGACCAGCGCGACGACGGTGACGATCCCGAAGATGACGAGCATCCGCATCAGGGTGGCGTCGATGTTGGCCATCGACAGGCCGGTGACGATGACGTCGCCGCCGCTGCGGCTCGGCGCCGCAACCACCCGGTAGCGGCCCAGCCCGTCGAGGTTGAGGGTCACCGGCTTACGGCTGCCGGCGATCCCGGACAGTTGCTGCTGGGCGGTCGGGGTCAGCCCGGCCCGGTCGCCGCTGCTCGTCGTGTAACCGGCGTCCACCGTGTCCCCGTGGCTGACCACCGCGGCCACCATGCCCGCCGGCTGACCCGGGGCGTCCAGGAATCGCGGGCCGGGGCCCGGACGCGGATAGACGCGCTGATGCCGCCAGCCCGAATGCGGCGGCTCGGGGTACATGAGCGCCGAACGGTAGGAGGTGCCGGCGAGCTGACCGTCGAGCTGGGCCACCAGGTGGTGAAGCAACGCCAGTTCGGTCGCCGCGGTGATGCCGACGCAAACGATTGCCAACACGACGATCTGCCCGACCAGCAGCCGAAGGCGAAGGGACCAGACCCTTCGGGTATCAGCGGGCCGGCTTGAGGACATAGCCCGCGCCGCGCAGCGTGTGGATCATCGGTTCTCGGCCGTTGTCGATCTTCTTGCGCAGGTAGGAAATGTAGAGCTCGACGATGTTGGACCGGCCGCCGAAGTCGTAACTCCATACCCGGTCCAGTATCTGGGCTTTGCTCAGCACCCGCTTGGAGTTGCGCATCATGAATCTCAACAGTTCAAACTCGGTGGAGGTCAACGAGATTGGCTCGCCCGCGCGGGTGACCTCGTGGCTGTCCTCGTCGAGCACCAAGTCTCCGACCACCAACTGCGCGCCGCTGTCGACCGTTGTCACCCCGGTGCGGCGCAACAGGGCGCGCAGGCGCAGCACGACCTCTTCGATGCTGAACGGTTTGGTGACATAGTCGTCGCCACCGGCCGTCAGGCCGGCGATGCGGTCTTCGACGGCATCCTTGGCCGTCAGCAGCAGGACCGGCAGTTGCGGATTCTCCTCGCGCAGTTTGCGCAAGACGTCGAGGCCGCTCATGTCGGGCAGCATCACGTCCAGGACGACCACATCGGGCCGCTGGGAGCGGGCGGTCGCGATTGCCGACGCCCCGTCGCCGGCGGTGCAGATGTTCCAGCCCTCGTAGCGCAGGGCCATCGACACCATGTCGGCCAGCACCGATTCGTCGTCGACGACCAGAACATTGATGGGGTTGCCGTCGGCGCGACACATGACAACCCGCTCTACCGAGGCTCGGGGCTGGGTCACAGCGTCCAGTATCCCCGCCGCGGGCTGGGCCAAGGCTATGCCGAACCTATGCGTGTCCTGTGAAACGGATCGCGCGGCGGGCCCGGAGCCCCGCGCTGCGCCCTAGGCCGGAGCCGTGAGTACCCGTAACGGCGTCCGGCGACCGGCCGGCCGACCGAGCCGACAATCCAGAGCACCACGCCGAAGACCAGTAGCACGACGCCCAGCGTGGTCAGCAGGGGTACCTCGAAAAAGAAGCGCAGG
>JAYZBN010000021.1:0-19564 GCA_036338755.1 Actinomycetota bacterium
TGGGTCGTGTCGATGAGCAGGTGAAGATCCGCGGGTATCGGATCGAGCTGGGTGAGATTCAGGCGGTGTTGGCCGGTTTGGCCGGTGTGGGGCAGGCGGTGGTGGTTGCTCGCGAGGACCGTCCTGGTGATAAGCGGCTGGTGGGTTATGTCACCGGGGCGGCCGATTCGCGCGATGTTCGTGCCGTGTTGGCGGAGCGGTTGCCGTCCTGGATGGTGCCCGCGGCGGTGGTGGTGCTTGAGGCGTTGCCGTTGACGGTCAACGGCAAGCTCGACAAGCAGGCCCTGCCGGCGCCGGATTACGGCGATGTCGAACGTTATCGGGCCCCGGCCACGTCCACCGAAGAGATTCTGGCCGGTATCTATGCCCAAGTCCTGGGCGTGGAGCGGGTCGGTGTCGAGGACTCTTTCTTCGAGCTGGGTGGGGACTCCATTTCGGCTATTCAGGTGGTGGCCCGGGCCAGGTTCGCCGGGCTGGTGTGTCGGCCGCGCGACGTTTTCGTCGAGCAGACGGTGGCCCGGCTGGCGGCGGTGGTAACCCTGGACACCGACGCCGGTGGTGTGGTCGATACCGGTGTCGGGCCGGTGGTGTCGACTCCGATCATCCGGTGGCTGGCCGGCGTGGATGGTGCGGTTGAGCAGTTCAACCAGACCGTGGTGGTGCAGGCGCCGGCGGGGGTGAGCGAGCCCGAGGTGGTGGTGGTGTTGCAGGCCGTGCTGGACCGTCATGCCATGTTGCGGTCGCGCGTCGGCGGGGACTGGTCGTTGACGGTGTCGCAGCCGGGTTCGGTGGATGCGCGTGGCTGCCTGCAATCGGTGCAGGTGCTATCGGATGCGGCGCTGATCGCGGCGCGCTCGCGGTTGGACCCGGCTGGCGGGGTGATGCTGCGCGCGGTGTGGGGTGCCGATACGAGTCAGCTGGCGTTGGTCGTGCATCACCTGGTGGTCGATGGGGTGTCGTGGCGAATCCTGTTGGAAGACGTCAATATTGCGTGGGCGCAGCATTGCAGCGGCCAACCGGTGGCGTTGCCCGAGGGGGGTACCTCGTTTGCCCGGTGGGCCGCGCTGTTGGCCGAGCACGCACATGATCCGGCGGTGGTGCAGCACGCCGAGGCGTGGCAGAAGGTGGCAGCGACACCGGCGGTGCTGCCGCCGGTGCAACCGGATGTGGATACCTTCGCCGCGGCGGGGCATTTGTCGGTGCAACTGGATGTCGCGACGACCCGGATGCTGCTCGGTGAGGTGCCCGCAGCGTTTCACGCCGGCATTCAGGACATCTTGTTGATCGCCTTGGGATTGGCGTGGACGCAGTTCGCCGACTGCGGGGGTGGGTCGGTCGGCATCGACGTCGAGGGGCACGGCCGTCACGAGGAGTTGGGCGCAGATCTGGATCTGTCGCGCACGGTGGGGTGGTTCACCACCAAATACCCGGTGTCGCTGACGGTCGGTGGGCTGGACTGGGCCCGGGTGATCGCCGGTGAGTCGGCCCTGGGTGCGTTGGTCAAAAACGCCAAGGAACAACTTCGCGCTCATCCGGACGGATTGACCTATGGGCTGTTGCGCTATCTGAACACCGAGGTCGACCTGACCGGGCCCGACCCGGCGATCGGATTCAACTATCTCGGGCGGTTGGGCGCCCCAGCGGCCGAGGGCACTGATGAGGTGTGGCGGGTCAGCCAGGACGGGCTGTCGGTGGCCGGCGTTGCGGCGCGGATTCCAATGACGTTGGCGCACACCGTGGAACTCAATGCGGGCACTGTCGACATCGAGACCGGCCCACAGCTGCACGCCAACTGGACGTGGGCGCCCTCAGCGCTCGATCACGCGCAGGTCAGCCTGCTGGGTCAGTTGTGGTTCGAGGCCCTGGCCGGCATCTGCGCACACGTCCAACACGGCGGCGGCGGGCTGACACCCTCAGATATCGCACCCGCCCGGCTCCACCAACACCAGATCGATGAGTTGCAACGCCTATACCGGATTGCCGACGTGTTGCCGCTGACCCCGCTGCAGCAGGGATTGCTCTTCCATGCCCGAGCCGCACAGCGCACGGGGGATGACGTTTACGCGGTGCAGCTGGGTATCACGGTGAGTGGTCCGCTTGATCCGGACCGGCTGCGCGATGCGGTGCAGATCGTGATTCAGCGGCATCCTCACCTGGCGGCCCGGTACCTCGAGCATTTCGATCAGCCGGTGCAGGTTATCCCCGCTGATCCCGGGGTGCCCTGGCGGTATGCCGAGCTGAAGGCTGGGGACGTCGAGCAGTGGGTGGAGTGGCTGTGCGCCGCCGAACGCGCTGCGGTGTGCGCCCTCACCGACGAGCCGCCCGTTCGCGTTGCATTGATTCGCACCGCACCAGAGCAGCACCGCATCGTGCTCACAAATCATCACATCGCGCTCGATGGTTGGTCGCTGCCGCTATTGCTGGCCGAAATCTTCGCAGGTTATCAGGGGCAGCGGCTGCCCGCGCCGGTTCCGTATCGCCGCTTTGTCAGCTGGCTCGCCGAGAGGGACCTCGAGGCCGCGCGCGCGGCCTGGGGTGCGGTGTTGGCCGGCTTTGAAGTTCCCACTTTGGTCGGGCCAGCGGATCGGGTGGGGCAGGGGTGTCGTGGTGTGGCCTCCTATCGGGTGTCGGAGCACATCACCGGCGCGATAAGCGAACTGGCCCGCGCGCAGCACACCACCGTCAACACCGTGCTGCAGGCGGCCTGGGCGCAGCTGCTAGCAGGGCTCACCGGCCAGCACGACGTCGCCTTCGGTGCGGTGGTCTCGGGCCGGCCGGCCGAGGTGCCGGGCGCCGACGCGATGGTGGGCCTGCTGATCAACACCGTGCCGGTGCGGGCCAACCTCACGACGACAACCACCACTACCGACCTGCTCGATCAGCTGCAGCATGCACACGCCAAAACCGTTGAGCACCAACACCTGGCGCTCAACGAGATCCACCGCATCACCGGCCACGGACAACTGTTCGACACCGTTTTCGTCTACGAGAACTACCCGACCGAGGCCGCAGCCTTGGTGGGGGCCGACGGGTTGACCGCAAGCGAGCTCAACATCCACGACTGTTATCACTACCCCCTGACGATCCAGGCTGGGCCGGGCCGTGAACTCAACCTGAGGGTGCAGTACCGCACCGATCTTTTCGCCATCGCCGAGATCGAGGCGGTGGTGGAGCGATTTACGCGGATGTTGGCCGCCATGACCGCTGACCCGGCGCTCCCGCTCATGTCGCTGAATCCAACTGATGGGAACGGTCGTAGTTGGGGCAGCGGGGCGGTGCTGACCCAACCCGCGACCACAGCGGAGCCGTCGCCGAAACGTCATGTCATCGGTGGCAGTGATAGCCCCGCTCCGACCACCCTGGTCGATGAACTTCTGGCCGACATCTTCGTCCAAGTGCTGGGCGTGGGCCGCGTCGGAGTCGACGAGTCATTCTTCGACCTGGGTGGGGACTCGCTGTCGGCCATGCGAGCAATCGCCGCGATCAATACGGCCCTGAACATCGAACTCCCCGTGACCACGCTCTTCGAAGCGCCATCGGTTCGACGGCTGAGCGAACAGGCGAGCAAACATGCCAGCAAAGAGAATTTCCTGCGGTGAATTCAGGAGAGTCGGTGAAATCCCTTCTTAAAAGGTTGGTATCCGGGCTGATTGACCCGGTCGTGTTCGGCCTGATTGTGTTTGGGACTGCCGGCACACTCCACTACTGGCAAGCGTGGGTTTTTCTCACGGTATCTTCCCTTTCGACATGGACGCTCGGCATCTTCCTGCTGCGTACCAACCCCACCGTGCTTCAGAGGCGCACGCGTGGCGGGCCGACAGCAGAGACTCGAAGTGCGCAGAAGATCATCATCGTCGGCTGGTACTTGTCGCTCGCCGCAACGGTTGTGCTCAGCGCCCTTGACCATCGCTTTGGTTGGTCGGCGGTACCAACCGCAACCTGCTTGGTCGGCGATGTCCTGGTAGCCGTCGGCCTCAGTGTGGTGATGCTTGTGGTCATTCAAAACAGTTATGCGGCGGCCACAATCCGCGTCGAAGCAGACCAAAAGCTGACGTCTACCGGTCTCTATGGGCTGGTGCGGCACCCCATGTATTCCGGCAACGTCATCATGATGGTCGGCGTCCCGTTGGCGCTCGGTTCCTACTGGGGACTGGTCTTCGTCATAACGGGCGTGATCATGCTCGCCCTGCGCATTCGGGACGAAGAACAGCTTCTCAGAGGCGAATTGGACGGATACCGCGAATACACCGAAAAGGTTCGCTACCGCCTCGTGCCGTGTATGTGGTGACCCTATTTCCCAACGTTGTGGATCAGCTCTACGCTCCTCGCGGCAAATCAGGATCACACGCGGTGCCTGATTTACGGCTGATCACTACGCTCGCCGGCGGGCTGCATTGTCGCCTGCTTCGAGTTCGACAGAGCGGCTCCAGCGGTTTACGCAATATTGCACACATGTCGAAATATCCCGCTAACATCAGCTAACCGACGGCAGTAAATTTTCCGCCGGTCATCTCACCAGTAGAAAGGTGTGATCGATGGAAAAGATACTGAAAGCTATTGCAGTGGCCGCGGTCCTGACCGGTGTGATGCTGGGGTCGTCGGGCTGCATAACGATAGACCTTGCCCCCCACGTTCTTGGCCCGGCAACTGGCCTCTGACGGCGGATGAATTCGTTCGTCATTAGCTTGACGAACGCCGACTGCCGGCGGCGACGCGTCTGCTGACATAGCGTGTGTCATCGCTGTGCTCTCAAAAGCGATGTGGCTGGTCACATCTCAAGAGGGAGGGCGCTAGGCCGCATCGGGCCCTGGACGCTTTTCGCCGACAAGTTTTCACTTCCATGAGTGAGACTGAATTTCTCGTGGGTGAAATCGCTCCCGCATGGAATCTGCATACCTCGCATTCGGTGAGCGCGGCGCAAAGCGAATCGACCGTTTAAAAGTCAGGGCCAAGGTCAATCTTTAGAGCTACAGGTTCCTGATGGGAGGTCCTTTGATGAGCAAGCTTATTCGCCACATGGCGGGCGCCGCCATGATGGCAATAGCGCCGATGACGTACGTGGTTGCGGTGTCTCCGGGGATGAGCTCGGCTCAACCCCCAGACTGCGGTCCGGGGAACTGGTGGAACCCGGGAGCCAATGCTTGTCAGCCGTTGGGGGCGCCGCCGCCGCAAGATTGCGGCCCGGGTAACTGGTGGAACCCGGGAGCCAATGCGTGTCAGCCGTTGGGGGCGCCGCCGCCGCAAGATTGCGGCCCGGGGAACTGGTGGAACCCGGGAGCTAATGCTTGTCAGCCGTTGGGGGCGCCGCCGCCGCAGGATTGCGGTCCGGGCAACTGGTGGGACCCAGGGGCCAATGTGTGCCGCCCCGTCGTGCCACCGCCGCCGTCTTAGAGCCGGAGCGCGGGGGAGTTGAGCGCGGCCCCGGTGGCGCGCAAACAAAGCCGTATCAAGTCGTATATCGGTCTTACGAGTCGCCGAGTGCCCTCGGTGAGATTCGAACTCACACTGTACGGGTTTTGAATCCGTTTCCTCTGCCAGTTGGGATACGAGGGCGCGGCCTCTTACCTTAGAGGCAGCCTCCCACCATAGAGGATCAGGAGTGCCCGCCAGTCTCACCGCCCCCGAGGTCGCTGGTCTGAGGCGGTCACGACACAATATTTGTCATGACAGGCCCCACGACCGACACCGACGCCGCTGTGCCGCGCCGGGTCCTGATCGCTGAAGACGAAGCGCTCATCCGAATGGATCTCGCCGAGATGCTCCGGGAGGAGGGTTACGAGATCGTGGGCGAGGCCGGCGACGGGCAGGAAGCCGTCGAACTGGCCGAGCGCCATCAGCCGGATCTGGTGATCATGGATGTGAAGATGCCGCGCCGCGACGGCATCGACGCGGCCTCGGAGATAGCCAGCAAGCGCATCGCCCCGATTGTGGTGTTGACCGCCTTCAGCCAACGCGACTTGGTGGAGCGGGCGCGGGACGCCGGCGCGATGGCCTATCTGGTGAAGCCGTTCACCATCAGCGACCTCATCCCGGCCATCGAATTGGCCGTCAGCCGCTTCAGCGAGATCGCCGAACTCGAACGCGAGGTGGCCTCGCTGTCCGACCGACTGGAGACCCGCAAGCTCGTGGAGCGCGCGAAAGGGCTGCTGCAGAGCGAACAGGGCATGACGGAGCCCGAGGCCTTCAAGTGGATTCAACGGGCCGCGATGGACCGCAGGACCACGATGAAGCGGGTGGCCGAAGTCGTCCTCGAGACATTGGATCCGTCCAAAGACGCCTGACTGTGCACCCACGGCGTCCGATGTGCGCTGGTGGCGACGACACGCCGACGCCAGCCGCCGTGGTTGCACAGTGAAGGCCGCCAGCGGCGGTAAACCCTAGCGCGCGACGATCACCGACGAGCCGTGCCCGAACAGCCCCTGGTTGGCGGTCACCCCGACGGTGGCGTTCTCCACCTGCCGGCCGGTCGCCTGGCCACGCAGCTGCCAGGTCAGCTCGCAGACCTGAGCGATCGCCTGGGCGGGAATCGCCTCGCCGAAGCACGCCAGCCCGCCCGACGGGTTGACCGGCACCCGGCCGCCGATGGTGGTGGCGCCGCTGCGCAGCAGCTCCTCCGCTTCGCCCTTGGGGCACAGCCCCAGGTGCTCGTACCAGTCGAGTTCCAGCGCGGTGGACAGGTCGTAGACCTCGGCCAGGCTCACGTCTTCGGGCCCGATGCCCGCCTCGGCGTAGGCCGCATCGAGGATCTGGTCCTTGAACACCCGCTCCGGTGCGGCCACGGCGGCGGTGGAATCCGTTGCGATGTCCGGCAATTCGGGCAGATGCTGCGGGTAGCGGGGGGTGACGGTGCTGACCGCACGCACCGACGGCACGCCCTCGAGCGAGCCGAGGTGCTTGCGGGCGAACTCGGCGCTGGCGACGATCAGCGCCGCGGCGCCATCGGACGTGGCGCAGATGTCGAGCTGCCGCAGCGGGTCGGAGACCACCGGACTTGCCAGCACGTCCTCGACCGAAGATTCCTTGCGGTAGCGGGCATTCGGGTTCTGCAGGCCGTGCTGGGAGTTCTTCACCTTCACCGCGGCGAAGTCCTCGGACGTCGCGCCGTAGAGGTCCATCCGCCGGCGCGCGAGCAACGCGAAGTACACCGGATTCATCGCCCCGATGAGGTGGAAGCGCTGCCAGTCGGGGTCGTTTTTGCGTTCGCCGCCGACCGGCGCGAAGGCGCCCTTGGGTGTGGTGTCGGCGCCGATGACCAGAGCGACGTCGCAGAAGCCGGCCAGGATGTGGGCGCGGGCGCTCTGCAGCGCCTGGGAACCGCTGGCGCAGGCGGCGTAGCTCGAGCTGACCGGCACACCGTTCCAGCCGAGCTTCTGGGCGAACGTCGACCCGGCGATGAAGCCCGGGTAGCCGTTCCGGATGGTGTCGGCGCCCGCGACCAACTGGATCTGCTGCCAGTCCAGCCCGGCCTCGGCCAGCGCGGCCCGCGCGGCGACCACCCCGTATTCGGTGAAGTCGCGGCCCCATTTGCCCCAGGGATGCATTCCGGCGCCGAGGATGTAGAGCGGTTCCGGAGCGCTCATGAGGCCACCTTCCACGCGTGCACGAGGCGTTCGACGCCGTCGTCGTCGGTGAACAGCGGCATCGTGGTCAGCTCCATCTCCATGCCGACCTTCAGATCCGCCGCCAGCGTGCCCTCGACCACCTTGCCCAGCACGATGATTCCCTCGCCGGCCAGTTCCACCGCGGCGATGGCGAACGGCTCGAACGGGTCCGCCGCCGGGTAGGGCGCCGGTGGGGGATAACGATTCTCGGTGTAGCTCCACAACGTGCCCCGGGTCGACAACGCGACGGGCTCTAGGGCATCGCTGGCGCACGCCGGGTTGGGGCAGTTGTTCTCCCGCGGCGGGAAAACGTAGGTGCCGCACTCGGGGCACTTGCTGCCGATCAAATGGGGATTTCCGGCGTCATCGGTGGCGAACCACCCGTCGATCGCGGGTTCATGAGTGGTGACCTCGGGCACTGGGCCAGACTACCCAGCGCACACCCAAAACTGAAACGTGTTGCAGTTCTCCCGGTGGCGCGGTTGGGGCGCCCAGCCCGTCACACCGGGTGCTTAGAGTGAGACGCGTGCCCGCCACCAAAACCACCACGAAGGCCAGCGAGGAACAAACCGCGCCGACGCTGATGCTGCTGGACGGCAACTCGCTGGCGTTTCGGGCGTTCTATGCGCTGCCCGCCGAGAACTTCAAAACCCGTGGCGGGCTCACCACCAATGCGGTCTACGGCTTCACCGCGATGCTGATCAACCTGCTCCGCGACGAAGCCCCGACGCATATCGCCGCGGCCTTCGACGTGTCCCGCCAGACTTTCCGCTCCGAGCGCTACCCGGAGTATAAGGCCAACCGCTCGGCGACGCCCGACGAGTTTCGCGGCCAGATCGACATCACCAAGGAAGTCCTCGCGGCGTTGGGCATCACCGTGCTCGCCGAGGAGGGGTTCGAGGCCGACGACCTGATCGCCACCCTGGCCACGCAGGCCGAGAACGAGGGCTACCGGGTGCTGGTCGTCACCGGCGACCGCGACTCGTTGCAGCTGGTCAGCGACAACGTGACGGTGCTGTATCCCCGTAAGGGGGTCAGCGAGTTGACCCGGTTCACCCCGGACGCCGTCGTCGAGAAGTACGGGCTGACGCCTCGGCAGTATCCCGATTTCGCCGCCCTGCGTGGCGATCCCAGCGACAACCTGCCGGGCATTCCGGGCGTGGGGGAGAAGACCGCCTCCAAATGGATCGGCGAATACGGGTCGCTGCAGGGGCTGGTGGACAACGTCGACTCGGTGCGCGGAAAGGTGGGCGACGCGCTGCGCGCACATCTGGCCAGCGTCATCCGCAACCGCGAGCTGACCGATCTCGTCAAAGACGTGCCGCTGGCCCAAACCCCGGACACGTTGCGGCTGCAACCGTGGGATCGCGACCAGATTCACCGGCTCTTCGACGACCTGGAGTTCCGGGTATTGCGCGACCGGTTGTTCGAGACCCTCGCCGCGGTGGAGCCCGAGGTCGACGAGGGCTTCGACGTGCGCGGCGGCGCGCTGGAAGCCGGCGAGCTGGCCGTGTGGCTGGCCGAGCACAGCTCGGGTAAGCGGTTCGGCCTGGCCGTCGTCGGCACCCACCTGGCCTACGACGCCGACGCGACCGCCCTGGCCATCGTCTCCGCCGACGGCGAGGGCCGCTACATCGACACTTCCGAGCTGGATCCCGAAGACGAAGCGGCGCTGGCGTCTTGGCTGGCCGACCCCGGACCGCCCAAGGCGCTGCACGAAGCCAAGCTGGCGATGCACGACCTGGCCGGGCGGGGCTGGACGCTGGCAGGCGTCACGTCCGACACCGCGCTCGCGGCCTACCTGGTGCGCCCCGGGCAGCGCAGCTTCTCCCTCGATGACCTTTCGCTGCGCTACCTGCGCCGCGAACTTCGCGCCGAAAACCCTGAACAGCAACAACTTTCGCTGCTCGACGATAACGAGGGCACCGACGACCAGGCCGTGCAGACGCTGATCCTGCGCGCGGTGGCGGTGCTGGACCTGGCCGACGCGCTCGACGAGGAGCTGGCGCGCATCAACTCCACCTCGTTGTTGAGCGGCATGGAGCTGCCGGTGCAGTCGGTGCTGGCCGGCATGGAAAACGCCGGTATCGCAGTCGATTTGGATCTGCTGAGCGAGCTGCAGAGCGATTTCGCCCACCAGATCCGCGACGCGGCCGAGGCGGCGTATGCGGTGATCGGCAAACAGATCAACCTGGGCTCGCCAAAACAGCTGCAGGCGGTGCTCTTCGACGAGCTGGAGATGCCGAAGACCAAGCGCACCAAGACCGGCTACACCACCGACGCGGATGCGCTGCAATCGCTTTTCGACAAGACCGGCCATCCTTTCCTGCAGCATCTGCTCACCCACCGCGATGCCACCCGGCTCAAAGTCACCGTCGACGGGTTGCTGAATTCGGTCGCCTCGGACGGGCGCATCCACACCACGTTCAACCAAACCATCGCCGCGACGGGCAGATTGTCGTCGACCGAGCCGAATCTGCAGAACATTCCTATCCGCACCGAGGCGGGGCGGCGGATTCGCGACGCGTTCGTCGTCGGCGACGGCTACGGCGAGCTGATGACGGCCGACTACAGCCAGATCGAGATGCGCATCATGGCCCACCTCTCCAAGGACGAAGGCCTCATCGAGGCGTTCAACACCGGCGAGGACCTGCACTCCTTCGTGGCTTCGCGGGCATTCGGCGTCCCGATCGAAGAGGTCACCGCCGAGCTGCGCCGCCGGGTCAAGGCGATGTCCTACGGCCTGGCCTACGGATTGAGCGCGTACGGCCTTTCCGCCCAGCTGAAGATCTCCACCGAGGAAGCCAAAGACCAGATGGAGCAATACTTCGCCCGATTCGGGGGAGTGCGCGACTACCTGATGCAGGTCGTGGAGCAGGCCCGCAAGGACGGTTACACGTCAACGGTCTTCGGCCGCCGGCGCTACCTGCCCGAACTCGACAGCAGTAACCGTCAGGTGCGCGAAGCGGCCGAGCGCGCGGCGCTCAACGCGCCGATTCAGGGCAGCGCGGCCGACATCATCAAGGTGGCGATGCTCGAAGTGGACAGGGCGATCAAGGATGCCGGGCTGGCGTCCCGGATCCTGTTGCAGGTGCACGACGAGTTGCTGTTCGAGGTCGCGTCGGGCGAGCGGGAACAGCTGGAGGCGTTGGTACGCGACAAGATGGGCAGCGCCTATCCGCTGGATGTCCCGCTGGAGGTCTCGGTGGGTTACGGCCGCAGCTGGGACGCTGCGGCGCATTAGACGACTAGCGCGCCGAACCAGGGAGTGTCATGAACGCAGGCTGGATCGTTCCTTTCATCGTCCTGGGCGGCGCGCTGCAGACGTGCGGAGCCGCCATGAACGGCCAGCTCTACAAGCACCTGATCAACCCGTGGCTGGCGTCTGCGGTCTCATTCGCGGTGATCACCGTTTTCTTCATCGCCGCGTTCGCGTTGATGCCGAAACCGCTGCCCACCGCCAGGGATGTCGCGTCGATGCCCTGGTGGGCCGTGGTCGGTGGCCTGGTCGGCGCCGTCCAGGTCTATGCCGGCCTGACCCTGGTCAACCGGGTCGGGGCCGGCACTTTCATGGGCATCACCGTCACGTCAGCCCTCGTCATGTCGCTGGTGATCGACCATTTTGGCTGGTTGAGGCTCGATCCTCATCCGATCACGCTGCCCAGGGCCCTCGGCGGCGTGCTCATGGTGTGCGGCGTAGTGCTGATCGCCAAGTTCTGACTGGTGGCTCGTCCGAACTTGCCGCACGTCGTGTCCGCGTCAGACTTGCCGAGGTATGAGCGGCCGAGTTTGGCCAGCATGTGCCCAGTCGAGTAGCCTCGACAGGTAAATCCCAATTGTCCCTACGACCAAACCTGTCCGGAGCAACCCAACAACATGCCGAGTCCCGCCGTCACCTCGCCGCAAGTAGCCGTCAACGACATTGGCTCGAGCGAGGACTTTCTCGCCGCAATAGACAAAACGATCAAATACTTCAACGATGGCGACATCGTCGAGGGCACGATCGTCAAAGTGGACCGGGACGAGGTGCTCCTCGATATCGGCTACAAGACCGAAGGGGTCATCCCCGCCCGCGAACTCTCCATCAAGCACGATGTCGACCCCAATGAGGTCGTTTCCGTCGGTGATGAGGTCGAAGCCCTGGTCCTCACCAAGGAGGACAAAGAGGGCCGCCTGATTCTGTCCAAGAAGCGCGCACAGTACGAGCGCGCCTGGGGCACCATCGAGGCGCTCAAGGAGAAGGACGAGGCCGTCAAGGGCACCGTCATCGAGGTGGTCAAGGGTGGCCTGATCCTCGACATCGGGTTGCGCGGCTTCCTGCCCGCCTCGCTGGTGGAGATGCGCCGGGTGCGCGACCTGCAGCCGTACATCGGCAAGGAGATCGAGGCCAAGATCATCGAGCTGGACAAGAACCGCAACAACGTGGTGCTGTCGCGGCGCGCCTGGCTGGAGCAGACCCAGTCCGAGGTGCGCAGCGAGTTCCTCAACCAGCTGCAGAAGGGCGCCATCCGCAAGGGTGTCGTGTCCTCCATCGTCAACTTCGGCGCTTTCGTCGACCTCGGCGGGGTGGACGGTCTGGTGCACGTCTCCGAGCTGAGTTGGAAGCACATCGACCACCCGTCCGAGGTGGTCCAGGTCGGCGACGAGGTCACCGTGGAGGTGCTCGACGTCGACATGGATCGCGAGCGGGTTTCGTTGTCGCTCAAGGCGACTCAGGAAGACCCGTGGCGCCACTTCGCCCGCACCCACGCCATCGGCCAGATCGTGCCCGGCAAGGTCACCAAGCTGGTTCCGTTCGGTGCGTTCGTGCGGGTCGAGGAGGGCATCGAAGGTCTGGTGCACATCTCCGAGCTGGCCGAGCGCCACGTCGAGGTTCCCGACCAGGTGGTCGCCGTCGGCGACGACGCGATGGTCAAGGTGATCGACATCGACCTGGAGCGCCGCCGAATCTCGTTGTCGCTCAAGCAGGCCAACGAGGATTACACCGAGGAGTTCGACCCGGCGAAGTACGGCATGGCCGACAGCTACGACGAGCAGGGCAACTACATCTTCCCCGAAGGCTTCGACTCCGAGACCAACGAATGGCTCGAGGGATTCGAGAAGCAGCGCAACGAGTGGGAAGCCCGCTACGCCGAGGCCGAGCGCCGGCACAAGATGCACACCACGCAGATGGAGAAGTTCGCCGCCGCCGAGGCCGCCGGGCCCGCCGAGCAGTCCCCGGGCAACGGTGCTCCTCCGGAGAAGGCGGGCGGATCGCTGGCCAGCGATGCGCAATTGGCCGCTCTGCGGGAGAAACTCGCCGGCAACGCGTGACGCTTTCCTGACCACGCCATGCTGCGCATCGGGTTGACCGGTGGCATCGGCGCCGGCAAGTCGGCGCTGTCGTCCACCTTTGCGCAGTGCGGCGCAGTCATTGTCGACGGGGACGTCATCGCCCGAGAGGTGGTGCGGCCGGGCACCGAAGGGCTGGCGGCGCTCGTCGAGGCGTTCGGTGATGACATCCTGCTGCCGGACGGATCGCTGGATCGACCGGCGTTGGCCGCCAAGGCGTTTCGCGACGACGAGGCCCGCAAGACGCTGAACGGGATTGTCCACCCGCTGGTGGGCAATCGCCGTTCGGAGATCATCGCCTCGGTGCCCGAGGATTCGGTTGTCGTCGAGGACATTCCGCTGCTGGTCGAGTCCGGCATGGCGCCGCTGTTTCCGCTCGTCGTCATCGTGTACGCCGACGTCGAGGTGCGGCTGCGGCGCCTGGTCGACCAGCGCGGCATGCCCGAGGACGACGCCCGCGCCCGGATCGCCGCGCAGGCCAGCGACGAGCAGCGCCGCGCGGTCGCCGATATCTGGCTGGACAACTCCGGCAGCACCGAGCAGTTGGTGCAGCGGGCCCACGACGTGTGGAACAACCGCATCCTTCCGTTCGCACACAACCTGAGCGCCCACCAGATCGCCCGGGCTCCGGCCAGATTGGTGCCGCCCGATTCGAGTTGGCCGGACCAGGCGCAACGAATCGTGAATCGCTTGCGGACCAGCTGCGGTCATCGTGCGCTGCGGGTCGACCACATCGGCTCGACCGCCGTGCCGGAGCTCGCCGCCAAGGACGTCATCGACGTCCAGATCACCGTGGAATCCCTCGCCGTCGCAGACGAACTCGTCGAGCCGTTGCTGTCCGCCGGGTACCCGCGCCTGGAGCACATCACCGAGGACGTGGCAAAGGACGACGCCCGCAGCACCGTCGAGCGTTATGACCACACGAGCGATCCGGCGCTGTGGCTCAAGCGGATTCACGCCGCAGCGGATCCCGGTCGACCCACCAATGTGCACATCCGGGTGGGCGGCTGGCCCAATCAACAGTTCGCCCTGCTGTTCGTGGACTGGTTGACGGCCAACCCGGAGGCCCGCGCAGACTATCTGAACGTCAAGCGCACCGCCGAAAGGTCCGGTGGCGGAGACATCGCGGGTTACGTCGAGGCGAAGGAGCCGTGGTTCCTCGACGCCTACCGCCGGGCCTGGGAGTGGGCCGACTCGACGGGCTGGAAACCCTAGGCTAGGGCAACGGTGCCCCGCACTGCAGCGTCCCGTTCATCGGGTCCGCACTGCCGGCCACCGGCCTGACCAATTGGTCGGATTGGACGAAAACGTTGTCGTCCACGTCGATCTCGCAGTGCACGTTCGCCGAGTACGGGAAGCGCACCACCACGCGCATGCCGGCCAGCTGTGGATCGGGCAACACCGTGTCGGCTTCGAATGCGTTGCCGGGCATCGAGCTCAGCCCGGCCGTGTTCGTCTGACCGCCGTTGATGACGAAGGTGGCCTGACTCCCCGTCGTGACGCCGTCGATCCTGGCTCGATAGGTGATGTTGTGCAGATCCGCCCGTGCCGTTACCGGATTCAACACGGCGATAACGGATACGGCGGCGATCGGCAGCAGACCGCGGGCTGTGCAGCTCATAGGAGCTGAGATTACGCCCGACGTAGCACGGTTCACCAGGCTGGCCATCGGGCCGTCGGCGGCTACCGCACCCGCCAGGTTAGCTGCATGCCGTGGTGTGCCAGCCACCGCGACAGGTCATAGCCGTTGGCCGCCAACCCATCCACGGCGGCCACGGCGCGTCGCACCGCCTGCTCGGCGGCCTCGGGGGTCAGCAGGCCGTGGCGGACGGCGTCCAGCAGCTCGTCGACATCGGTGAGGTCGGCTCTGGCGCCGGTGCGCACCTCGATGTCCAGATAGTGATCCTCGGAGTGCCAGGACGTGGGGCCGGGCAGGTATTCGCCCACGTCCAGGTAGTAGTCATGGTCGCGTTCATGCCCGGGATTGAAGTGAAACACGGTGGCGCGCAAGCCTAACGACGGCAGCAGCCACGACTCGAGGTAATGGAACTGGGCGCGACCGGGAGTGGGGCGGGCGACGTAGAGGCCCCACGGGTGCACCGCATACTCGTCGACGGTCCGCACGATGCCCTTGGGATCGGTGTTCGTGCGGGCCGAAAGATCGAACGTCTCGTGCTTCGGCGGGTGAATGATGTCACCCTACCGCCGCTGCGCGATCCCTCACCGGCGCAACCGAATCTTCCATCGCACGAAGCCGGCGTAGAACAGCGACAAGGCGGCCAGCATGCCCATGTCGAGCAGCCAGATCTTCGGCGCGTGTTGCCAGAACCGATCCTGGGACAGCAGCGAATCGGGCACCAGGTGGCGCAGATCCACCGTCGAGGATGCCGCGGCATAGCCCCAGCGCGCCGGCATCGCCCAGGACAACTGGTTCAAGCCGAGCCGGCCGGTCACCGGCACCATCCCGCCGCACAGCACCAGCTGGGCCATCACCGTCACCACGAACAGGGGCATGATCTGCTCGCTGGAGCGCACCAACGACGAAATCGCCAGTCCGAGAATGGCCGAGGCGACACACGTGGCCGCGACGGTGGCGAACAGCTCGAAGGTGGCCCCGACGGTCGAGTGGCCGAACAACACCCCGCCGCGCGTCGGGGCGCTCTTGCCGATCACCACGATTGCCGTGACGATCGCCGACTGCAGTATCGCGAAACCGCAGAACACCGCGGTCTTGGCGAGCAGGTAGGCGGTGGTCGACAACCCGACCGCCTGCTCGCGCTGGAAGATGGGGCGTTCGCCGACCAGATCGCGAATTGTCAAGGCGGTGCCCATGAATGCCGCCGCCGGCATCAGCAATGCCAGTATCTGGGCGGCTTCGTCGGGTGTGCCCGCATTCGGTGCGGGGATATGAAAGCCGTTGTTGCCCGGCACCGTCAGCGACAGCGAGCCGAGGATGAAGGGCAGCAACGCGAGGAAGACGAAATAGGCGCGGTCGGCGATCACCAGGCGGACCTGCCGGCGGGCGATGGTGGAGATCTGGCGCCGCACGCTGGTGTGAACCGGTTCACCGAGGCCGCTCGGCTCGTCGGTCTTGTCCGGCAGGTGCCTCTGGGGCCGCTTTTGCGCCTCGTTCTGTTCCAGGAAGCGGCGGTTGGCTTCGTCGGGGTCGGCGCCGACCTGGGTGAAGATCTTCGCCCAGTTGGTGGTGCCCATCGCCCCACCGATCTGGTCGGGCGCGCCGCAGTAGGCGGTCTTGCCGCCGGGAGCCATGAGCAATACCTGGTCACACACGTCGAGGTAGGACAGCGAGTGCGTCACCACCAGCACGACCCGACCGGCATCGGCCAACTGGCGCAGCATCGTCATGACCTGCAAATCCAGGGCGGGATCCAGACCCGACGTCGGCTCGTCGAGGATCAGCAATGACGGCCCGGTCAGCAGCTCGAGCGCCACCGAGGCGCGTTTGCGCTGTCCCCCGGACAGCTTCTCCACGCGGGTATCGGCATGCTTGGTCAGGTCGAGTTCGTCGAGCACCTGGGCGACGACCTTGGCGCGGTCGGCTTTGCTGGTGTCCGGTGGCAGCCGCAGCTCTGCGGCATAGCCCAGCGCCTGGTTGATGGTCAGCTGGCGATGCACCACGTCGTCCTGCGGGACCATGCCGATCCTGCTGCGCAGGGATGCGTACTCGGCGTGAATGTCGTGGCCCTCGAAGGCGACTGAGCCCGAGGTCGGTGTGGTGTAACCGGCGATGAGCCGGGCCAGGGTGCTCTTTCCGGCGCCCGAGCCGCCGATCACGGCGGTCAGCGTGCCGGGGCGCGCGGTCAGCGAGATGTCGTCCAGCAGTTGTTTGCCGTCGTCGACGACGTACTTGACGTTGCGCACCTCGAGTCCGCCGGTGCGGGCGGCGGCGCTGGTGTGTTCGGTCAGGGTGCCGTCGCGGAACACCAGGTCGACGTTGCCGATGGTGACGATGTCGTCCTCGGACAGGATGGCGGACCCGACCCGGGTGCCGTTGACGAACGTTCCGTTGACGCTGTTGTCCCGGATCTCGGTGCCCAATTGGGTGGGCACCAAGCTGGCGTGCTGGCGTGACGCCAGGACATCGGAGACCACGATGTCGTTCTCGGGGGCGCGGCCGATCGTCATCGCGCCTGCCGTGCCGGCGGCCGACGACGCGCGCGGCGAGAGCAATTTCACAAAACGTGTCGCCAGGTTTGACACGTCGGCCGTCTTGGTGTCGATCACGGTGAATTCCGCCGCAGGTGTGGCGGACGGCCGCGGCGGTGCCTTGACCTCGCCCGCGCCGGGCGGTGTGACGTGCAACCTTGCCGGCGAGCTTGGGTCGATGACGGTCAGTTCCTCGGGTGGCGGGCCTCCGGGCGGCACGCGGGGCGGTGGCGCCTGTCGCGGCGGGGCATTCGGGGGTCCCGCCGGCTGCCGGGGTGGCACGGGGCGCGACGGCGCACCCTGCCCACCGGTGCGCGCCGGGCTCCTGTCCGGGCCGCCCTGCCGCGCCTGCGGGCGCTGCGGCGGCCGCGTCGGATTGGTTTGCTCAGCCAGCGCCGACCAGGCCAGGGTCGGCGGGCCGGAGTCGTGGCTTGGCCGCGTGCGGGGCGGCAGGCCGGCATGGCCGGTCTGCGGTCCGATCGCGAAGGTCAGGCGCGGACCGTGGGGGTTTCCGACGTGGAGGCTTTGGCCGTCATGGATATCGACCACCGGCATCCGGTAGCCGTTGAGGTAGGTCCCGTTCAGCGAGCCGTTGTCGATTGCCAGCCAACGGCCTTGATCGAACCGCAGGATCAGATGCGCGCGCGAGATGCGCGGATCGACGATGCGCACATCGGCCTGCACGTCGCGACCGACGACCACCTCGTGGCCGGCCGCGAAGGATCGTTGGGACCCGTCATGCCGAATTGTCAGGATGGGCGGGGCGGGTCTTGTCACTATTCAAGTATCGGCCCGAGTTGACAGTGCTCTGTATTGGACCCGGCTGTGACTTCGCTTTGTTTCTGCGCCGCGACTCATAGCGCATTCATAGCCTGCTGCGACGAATCGCCCACTGCTGTGCGGCATTATTCGATCGGGAGGCTGCAATCTTCGATTGTGTCCGTGCGTGCCGAGCACAGTGTCGTATCGGCAGACTGCAAGACGGAATAGAGGGCCCAATCGCGATGCGCAGCCCGTGGTGTGCGATCCGCATCACACGCGGCGACACCCGGGCGGTGCCGGGACACGAGGGGGCAAGGCATTGACGAACGAGCACAAGGGGACCACCCGGCGCATCGGCGCCGGGCGGCAGCTGCTGAGCAATCCGCGACAAGCCGGTGGGGCGTTGCGCGCCGGTTTTCACTCGTTGCCGGCCATGCCCATCGGTCAGCTGTTCCGCCGCATACCGCGCGTCGATTCGGCACCGAACGCGGAACCCATGGTGGCACAACAGAGAAACGAGTCCTCTGCGGCGCGCCTGGCGGTATCTAACGGCGCGTCGTTCGCCGGCTACACGATTCTGCGGCAGCTTGGCGCCGGCGGAATGGCCGAGGTCTATCTCGCGCTGCATCCCAGGCTGCCCCGCCGTGACGTGATCAAGGTGCTCGCCGAGGCGGTGACCGCCGACCCCGAGTTCCGCGACAGATTCAATCGGGAGGCCGATCTCGCGGCGACGCTGTGGCACCCCCACATCGTCGGTGTGCACGACCGGGGCGAATTCAACGGGCATCTGTGGATTTCGATGGACTACGTCGAGGGCACCGATGCCTCGCGGCTGGTCAAGGAGAACTACGCGGAGGGGATGCCGACCCGCGAGGTGTGCGCCATCGTGCAAGCGGTCGCGGGCGCGCTGGACTACGCGCACGATCGCGGCCTGCTGCATCGCGACGTCAAGCCCGCCAACATACTGCTCACCCATCCCGAAGAGGGAGAGCGTCGAATCCTGTTGGCGGACTTCGGTGTGGCACGTCACCTCGGGGATATCAGCGGGATCACCGAAACCAACGTCGCGGTGGGCACGGTGGCGTATGCCGCGCCCGAGCAGCTGACGGGTTCTCCCATCGACGGCCGGGCAGACCAATATGCTTTGGCCGCAACGGCTTTCCATCTTCTCACCGGAGCACCTCCGTTTCAGCATTCGAACCCGATCGCGGTGATCAGTCAGCACCTGCACGGGGATCCGCCGCGGCTCAGCGATTTCCGGCCCGACCTGGCGGCGCTCGACGAGGTGTTTCTTCGGGCCCTCGCCAAACGGCCCGAGGAGCGGTTCGAGCGCTGCCGCGCGTTCGCCACCGCCGTCCGCGAGTCACTAAATGGCGGCGCCGAACTCGGTGGCGGGGCCGGGGCCCGTGCCGCCGTCTCGTCGCCGCATCGCCGGCGCGGGCCGGGCGGCGCCGTCGTCGGCCTGGCCCAACGGTTTTCGTCGAAGGCCCGGTGGGCGGCCGCGCTGGTGTGCGCGGTGCTCATCGCCGTCGCGGCGACCTGGTCGATCCTCTACTCCGTGCAGCCCGACACGCGCCCGGCCAACCCCGCGCTCGCGTCGAAACCCTCCGTCCCGGCCCCGAGCGCCGCACCCGCCCCCCCCGGGGCCGGGGGCCGCCCCCGGCGCCAACGCACATAACCGCGGGGCCACAACCCCACCCCCC
>JAYZBN010000022.1:0-226253 GCA_036338755.1 Actinomycetota bacterium
GGGGTCCGGCGCCACCATGTGGTAGCCGTCGGAGGTGATGCTGGCGCCCATGATGCGGGCCAAGATGTTGGCGCCGCGGGCTTTGGCGTGTTCCTCGGTCTCGATGACCATCAGCGCGCCGGCCTCGCCGAACACGAAGCCCGTGCGGTCGCGGTCGAACGGGCGACACGCGCCCACCGGGTCGTCGTTCTTGGTCGACATCACGATGCGCATCTGAGCGAACGCCGCAATCGCGACCGCCTCGATCCTTACCTCGACGCCGCCGCAGATCGCGATGTCGGCCTCGCCGAACACGATGTTGCGCCACGCCTGCGCCACGCCCTCAGAACCCGACGCGCAGGCCGACACCGGCGTGATCACCCCGGCCTTGGCGTGCCGCTCGAGTCCCACCGCGACGGCCGCTCCGTCGGGCATGTACTTCGACACCGCCAGCGGTGAGACCCCCTTGATGCCGCGAGCCCGCAAATCGTCGTAACTGAACACGATCTGCTCCGCGGACCCCAGGCCGGTGCCGATGGACACCATCAACCGATCGCTGTCGACCTCCGGCGAACCGGCGTTCTCCCAGACCCGACGGCTCAACACCGTCGACATCCGCTGCAGGTAACCCATCCGGTGGCGTTCGGCGCGCGTCAGTCCGGCGTCGAATTCCTCCTGCAGATGGCCGCCGATGCGCACCGGCAGGTCGAATTCCTCGACGAACGAGTCCTCGAGCTTGCGGATACCACTTTGCCTGTCCAGCAACAACTTCCAGGTGGTTTCGGCATCAGTTGCCAGCGCGGTCGTCATCGCCACACCGGTGACGACCACATTGGGCAACGCTTTTCCGGTAACCAACTCCGTCATGACTTGCAAAAACCTTTCACTTTCAGGGCCGCCGACGCGTCACGTCGACCCCCCTCCCCACCAAACATGAAAACACAATGCGTCATTGCCCCCAACGGCGGAAACGTTGGACGGCCGCCCTTCGCTTTGCGGATACCGCAGCTCACCCGGCGTTATTGCGCGCGGACCGCCTGCGCCCGCGCCATCAGCCCTCGACCGCCGGGCAGCGCGCCCACCACGGCGCGGGCCAGCCGGTCGCGGCCGTGCACACCGTCGGTCCTGGCTTTGCCGGCGCGCAGGTGGCGCCAGCCCAGGACCGCCCACGACGCCGCGACGACGGCGTCGGTCACCCCTCCGCGAGCGCGGCGCCGGTCGACCACGGCCAGGCCGAGCGCCGTCGCCGAGTGCACGGTGTCGACCCAAACCCCCGCCGCCAGCACCTCCGGGCCGGGATTGACCCCCGACAGCGCCGCCTGAGTCAGGTGGCGTGCGCCCAGGATCCGGGTGACGACGAGCGCCTTGCGGTCCACCCGCACCCCGTGGATGTGCTCGAGCACCTCGCCCGGGGCGGCCAGCAGCACGGCGCCCCACCCCGCCCGGATCAGCTCGATCGCACGAATCTTCATTCAGAAACCCCCTATTTGACGTGCGAACAGTCCCACCCGTTCGATGAACCGATCGAAAAATGCCGCCGCGTCCACGTCAATCCCGATGAGCGCGTTGGGTTCCCGACGGCTCGACCAATCCGTCACCGTCATGGCGCGGGTCAGCGTTCCGGTCAGCTCGATGTCCACCGTCGCCGGACGCGTCTTGACCAGTTCGGGATCCAGCGCGACGGCCGCGGCCAACGGATCGTGCAGGTGTGCCTGATACCCGTGGCCGAGTTCGTGATAGGCCTCCAGGTAGAACCGCATCGCGTCCTCGATCACCCGAATCAGCGGGTTGGACGCGCTCGACCGGGTTCCCGGCGCGTCATGTTCGCTCAGCCGCGTCGTCGGCGACTCCGCGACCGCCGCCAGGCGCGCCAGGTGATCGGGCGTCATCGCCACCTTGCGCGTCAGATCAAGGCCGCACAAAATCGGAAGCCGCTGTTGCCCAACGACTTCCGGGCACCAGGCGGCCAGCACCTCGGCCGCCGCCTCGGGGTCGACGCTGATGTTCCACTCCGCCACCGCGGTGGTGTTGCCCCGGTGATCGTAGGAACCGCCCATGATCACCAGCCGCTTGAGCAGCGCCGGCAACTCGGGCTCGGCGCGCAGTGCCAGCGCGAGGTTGGTCAACGGCCCGGTCGCCACGCCGATGAGCTCGCTCGGATCCGCGCGCGCCGCGCGCACCCAGGCGCCGGCCGAGTCGTAGCCGGTGAGCCGGCCCGACCCCGGCGGCAGGTCGGCGTAGCCCAATCCCTTGGGGCCGTGGACTTTTGACGGCAGCCGCATCGGGCCGGTCAGGGTCTGCTCGTAACCCTTGGAAACCGGGATCCCGGTGCGTTTACACAGCTCCAGCAGGCCCAGGTTGTTTTCGCAAACCTGCTCCACCCCAACGTTTCCCCCGGTCGAGGCGATGCCGACCACTTCGGCGTCCGGGCTGGCGAACAGGTACATCAGCGCCAGCGCATCGTCCACGCCGGTATCGACGTCGACGAAAACGGGCGAGTTCATTGTTTCCAAGATACCGGGGCTAGGCTGGCACGATGCCAACCACGTCGGAGCCCCCCGAGGGGACTGATCTCACGCCGCACTTCGACGATGTGCAGGCCCACTACGACCTGTCGGACGAGTTCTTCCGGCTGTTTCTAGACCCGACCCAGACCTACAGCTGCGCCTACTTCGAGCGCGACGACATGACGCTGGAAGAGGCGCAGATCGCCAAGATCGACCTCGCGCTCGGCAAACTCGGCCTGCAGCCGGGCATGACGTTGCTCGACGTCGGCTGCGGTTGGGGCGCCACGATGATGCGCGCGGTGGAAAAGTACGACGTCAACGTCGTCGGCGTCACCCTGAGCCGCAACCAGGCCGAACACGTCGAACGGCTGATCGCCCAGTCCGGTAGCCCTCGTTCGGCGCGGGTCCTGCTGAAAGGCTGGGAGCAGTTCGACGAGCCGGTTGACAGGATCGTCAGCATCGGCGCCTTCGAGCACTTCGGGCACGAGCGCTACGACGCGTTCTTCACCCTGGCGCATGACCTGCTGCCCGACGACGGGGTGATGCTGCTGCACACCATCACCGGGCTGCATCCGAAGGAGATGGCCGAACGCGGCATGCCCATCTCGTTCACGTTCGCCCGGTTCATCAAATTCATTGTCACCGAGATCTTTCCGGGCGGGCGGCTGCCGTCGATACCGATGGTGGAAGAACGCGCCACCGCGAACGGCTTCACCGTGAGTCGCGTGCAGTCGCTGCAGCCGCACTACGCCAAGACGCTCGACATCTGGGCCGCCGGACTACAGGCCCACAAGGACGAGGCCATCGCGGTGCAGTCCGAGGAAGTCTACGAGCGGTACATGAAATACCTAACCGGTTGCGCCGACGCGTTCCGGATCGGATACATCGACGTCAACCAGTTCACGCTGGAGAAATGATCACCAGTGCACGCCGGGCACCAGGCGGACCAGCCGCTTGACCGGGCGGGGTGTCCGGATGCCCCGGGCGACGGCGCGCACGGGCCGGCTGGGCTTGCGCCGCGCGGTCCGCGGAGCGGGCGTCGGCGCGGGTTCGGCGGTCAACCCGCGCGCCGCGGCCGAATCGGGATAGCCGAGGTAGAGCTGGTGCAGCACCCGTCGCGAGGTCCTCGGCGCGAAGTAATTGCCGGCCTCGGCGAGCGTGCCCAGCGGGGTGTCGATGCGGGCCGGCTTTTCCACCAGGCCGCGCACCACCATCGCCGCCGCACGCTCGGGGCTGATCGCCGGCACCGGGTTGAGCCGGTGTGACGGCACGATCATCGGGGTGCGCACCAGCGGCATGTGGATGTTGGTGAAGGTGATGTGGTCGGACAGCACCTCCGAACCCACCACGTCGGAGAACGCGTCCAGCGCGGCCTTCGACGGCAGGTAGGAGCTGTACTTGGGATTGCGCGCCTGCACGCCGGCGCTCGACACGTTGACGATGTGACCGAATCGCCGCTCGCGCCAATGCGGTAACAGCGCGAGCACCATCCGCACCGCCCCGAAGTAGTTGACCGCCATCACCCGTTCGTAATCGTGCAGCCGGTCGGTCGAGTTGACCACCGAGCGGCGGATCGACCGTCCGGCGTTGTTCACCAGGTAGTCGACGTGGTCGAAGCGCCCCAGGATGTCTTTGACCGTGTGTTCCACCGACGCGGAATCGGTGACATCGCAGGTAAAGGCATGGGCGGCACCACCATTGGCGCGGATCTCGTCGACCAGCGAATCCAGCGCCTCACCGCTGCGGGCCAGCGCGAAAACGGTTGCGCCCCGCTCGGCGATCGCGAGGGCCGCCGCCCGGCCGATGCCGCTGGACGCGCCGGTGACGATGACGTGGCGGCCCCGCAACGGCTCGTGCGGATCGTCGCGGCGCGCACGGTCCGGATCCAGGTGCTCCGCCCAGTACCGCCACAGCTTGGGCGCGTAGCTGGAGAACTCCGGAACGTCTATGCCGGTGCCCCGCAAGGCATTTCGTGTCTTCTCGCTGACGAAGGTGGGGGCCAGGTCTACGACGTCGAGCACCTCGGCGGGAATGCCGAGCTGGGTGGCCGCCATGTTGCGCACGACTCTGGCGCGTCCGCGCACCTTGAGCACCGGAGCGGCCACCGCGCGGGGGAGTGAACCGCGCAGCGGCGGCAGCCCGGCCGCCTTGGCCACGCCGCGGTAGATGCCGCGCAGGCCAATCGTTTTCTCGGCGGTCAGGTGGAACGTCTGTCCGTCACGGCCGTCGGCATGCATCAACGCGACCAGCGCGTCGACGACGTAGTCGACCGGGACGATGTTGGTGCGGCCGGTGTCGGGCAGCAGCATCGGGGTCAACGACGGGAGCACGGCCAGCTTGGCCAGCACGCCGAAGAAGTAGTACGGCCCGTCCACCTTGTCCATCTCGCCGGTGCGTGAATCGCCGACCACCACCGCCGGGCGGTAGATGCGATGACGCAGTCCGGGCGCCGAGCGCACCAGCAGCTCGGCCTCGAACTTGGTCTGGTGGTACGGCGTCGGCAGTTGCTGGCCGACGTCGAAATCGTCCTCGGTGTATTCGCCGGCGAAATCGCCGGCCACCGCGATCGACGACACATGGTGCAAGGTCGCGTCCAGCCGCTGCGCCAGCCCGATCACCGCGCGGGTGCCCTCGACGTTGCTGGCCCGCTGCTCGGGCTCGCCGGCGGTGATGTCATAGATCGCCGCGCAGTGCACCACGTGATCGATCCGGCCCAACTCGGCAACGACCTCGTCGCTCAGCTCCAGCTCCGGTAGCCCGGCGACCAGCGGTTTCACCCGCTCGCCCCAGTGTCCGGCGAGCCGCTCGAAGCGGCCCAGCGACTGCCGTCGCACCAGCACGAACACCTGCGCGTCGGGACGTGATTCCAGAAGACGAGACACCACACGGCGACCAATAAACCCGGTACCGCCGGTAACGACATACCGCATGAAGACATGGTGGCGGTGACGGCCGCGCACGTCAACTGTGATGTTCAGCGCGCAGCGCTAGTTGCGGAAGTCGCGGATCCCGTCCCAGTCGACCAGCGTCCAGCCGTTCATCGGATTACCGCTGATCACCACGCGACCCGTATTGGGAATCGGGTGGCTGTCCATCAGGCTGTCCTTGGCGTTCTTCACGTTCAGCAGCGTCCACACCATGATGGAGTTCCGGTGCGAGAACACCACCGGGTTGCGGTGGCCGCTGTTGTAGATCTTGTTGACGGCCCCGGTGAACTGGTCGTTGAATTCCTTGCCGCTGACCGAGCCGGGGATGCTGTTGGAGACGTCGCCGTTGATCCAGTCCACCGGCGCCAGCATGTACGTCGACTTCGACATCGACTCGGGCTTGCCGTTGTACCAGCCGGCGTTGATCTCCTGGAGGCCGGGCAGGACCTCCACCTGCTTGCCGAGCTCGGCAGCCAGCGGAGCGGCGGTTTGCTGAGCCCGGGTCATCGTGGAGGCGTAGACGCTGTCGTAGTCCTTATGGCCCAGTTGGTGCGCGAGCTGTTCGGCCTGCGCCTTGCCCTCCGGGGTCAGGCCCGGGCCAGGCACCTCGGTGTCGATGATGCCGGCGGCGTTGGCCTCGGACTGGGCGTGCCGGATGAACGTGACGGTGATGGACCGCGCCTGCGGCGAACCACCGCAGCCGGCGACGATCATCGTGGCGGTGAGCGCGGCGAGCGTCACCGCGGCTTTCCGGATCATGCTGCGCTTGGGCATGTCGATAGCCTGCCCTGCCGACGCCTCCGGTGGGAAGGGTTTGCGCTGGTTTGTTACCGCGCGGCCTACAGTAGCGCCGCGATTCCGCCGGATGCCAGAGTGGACTTCAGGATCCCTACCAACGATCAGGAGACATTCATGGCGATTGATCCGAGTGCCGTCGGCGCGGTCACCGAGCCCATGCAGTTCGAATGGACCGACCGGGACACGCTGCTCTACGCGCTCGGTGTCGGCGCCGGGGTCGACGACCTGCCTTTCACCACCGAGAACAGCCACGACATCGACCAGCAAGTGCTGCCCACGTACGCGGTCATCTGCTGCCCGGCCTTCGGCGCGGCCGGTTTGGTCGGAAAGTTCAACTGGGCCATGCTGTTACACGGATCCCAAAGCATCCGGCTGCATGCGCCGCTGCCGCCCGCGGGCAAGCTCTCGGTCGTTTCCGAGGTCGCCGACATCCAGGACAAGGGTGAGGGCAAGAACGCGATCCTGGTGTTGCGCGGCCGGGGCACCGAGCCGGATTCCGGGCAGCTGATCGCCGAGACACTCACCACCCTGGTCATCCGCGGCGAGGGCGGTTTCGGGGGCATGCCGGGGCAGCGGCCCGTCGCGCCGGAATTCCCGGACCGTGAGCCCGACGCCCGCATCCCGCTGCCCACCCGCGAGGACCAGGCGCTGATCTACCGGCTCTCCGGAGACCGCAACCCGCTGCACAGCGACCCGTGGTTCGCCCGGGAGCTGGCCGGCTTCCCCAAGCCGATCCTGCACGGGCTGTGCACCTACGGGGTATCGGGTCGAGCGCTGGTGTCCGAGTTGGGTGGGGGTGTCGCGGCCAACGTCACCTCGATCGCGTCGCGGTTCACCTCGCCGGTGTTCCCCGGCGAGACGCTGACCACGCTGATCTGGCGCACCGAGCCGGGCAAGGCCGTGTTCCGCACCGAGGCTTCCGGCCCGGACGGGGCCGACACCCGGGTGGTGCTCGACGACGGCGCCGTGGAATACGCCTAGCGCTGGAGATTTTGGAGCTGATCGGCCAGCCGGTCGGTGAACTCGCCCGCCCGGGCGGGGCTGTCCAGAGCGAACAGCGCCGCGGTGGCGCGGTCGCCGTCGTCGCCGTGGCGCACCAGGATCGGCACGCCATCGGCGCGCACCGCGTCGAACGCGTCCTCGTCGGTGATGTCGTCGCCGAGGTAGACCGGCGTCAGCGAACCCGACCCGGCCTCGTGCAGGTGATCGATCACCCAGCGCAGCGCTTTTCCCTTGTCCCAGTCCAGGTCTGGGCGCAGCTCGATGACCTCGCGGCCGGTGGTCACCCGAAGCTCGTCGCGGCGACCCGCCGCGCGCACCGCCGCCAGCACCTCGCCGACGCGGTCGCGCTCGGCGTTGCGGTAATGCACGGCCACCCCGAATCGCTTGTGCTCCACCGCAACACCGGCGATCGCGCCGAGCTGGTCGCGCAGCTGAGCGGCCGCCTGCTCGAGCACCGGGATAGCGGCGGCCGCGTCGTCGTTCTGGTGGTGCGTGCCGTCGGGGGCGGTCAGCTCGAAACCGTGGCTGCCGGCATACCAGACGCCAGGCACGCCAACGCGTTTCGTGACGTCGGCGAGATCGCGGCCGGACAGCACCGCGACGGGGCAGCGAGCGGCCAGTTTTTCCAGCGCCTCGGTGGCCCCGGCGACGGGCCGCGCCGAGTCCGGGTCGTCGACGATGTCGGACAGGGTTCCGTCGAAGTCGAAGAACACCGCCGGTCGCCGGTCGGCCAGCCCATCGGCCAGGGCCTGCGACGCGTCGGGCAGCTGCGACATCCGGCGGTCGCCGGTCCGCACGGTCACATCGCCCAGATCGGCGACCACCGCGTCGGCCTCGCGTAACGCGCCGCCGTTCCCGGCCGGGTCGACGCCGATCACCAACGCGAAGCCGGCGACACGCGCGGCCTCGACCCCCGCGGCATCCCCGGCGACTACGACGCAGCGGCCTGGGCGTACCCGCAGACCGTCGGCCGCCTGCACCGGACCGTCCGCCGAAATGACGGCTTCGCCCACCCCGATCTCGCGCAGCTGTGCGGCCAGCGCGGAGCCCAGCGCGGACTCGGTGTCGAACAGCACCGCGTCATGGCGGCGCGGGTCGATCGTGGCGGTCATTCCTCAACCCTTCCAGGACTCGGCAATCGAACATACTTTCGATATACTCGCGGGCGTGGGCTGGTTCAACGGGCCGCCGAGCTGGGCGGAAATGGAGCGGGTGCTCGACAGCAAGCCGCGCCATGCCGGGGAGTCGGCGGGCCCGGAATCCGACGGCCCGCTGTCGCGCAGGCGCGCGACGTATCAGCCGCCGGATGACGGCCGGGCGTCCCGCTCGTCCGTCGCTTATGCCGAGCTGCATGCGCATTCGGCGTACAGCTTCCTGGACGGGGCCAGCACACCTGAGGAGCTTGTCGAGGAGGCGGCCCGGCTGGACCTGCGCGCCCTGGCGCTCACCGACCACGACGGCCTGTACGGGGCGGTGCGGTTCGCCGAAGCGGCGGCCGAGCTCGACATGCGCACCGTGTTCGGCGCCGAACTGTCGCTGGGCCCGGGCGCCCGCACCGAGCAGCCGGACCCGCCCGGCCCGCACCTGCTGGTGCTGGCCCGCGGCGCCGAGGGTTACCGGCGGTTGTCGCGGCAACTGGCCGCGGCCCATCTGGCCGGCGGCGAGAAGGGCAAGCCCCGTTACGATTTCGACGCGCTGACCGAGGCAGCAGGCGGCCACTGGCACATCCTGACGGGCTGTCGCAAAGGGCATGTCCGCCAAGCGCTTTCCGAGGGCGGCCCATCGGCGGCGGAGCGGGCGCTGGCCGACCTGGTGGACCGGTTCGGGGCTCACCGGGTCAGCGTCGAGCTGACTCATCACGGTCAACCGCTCGACGACGAACGCAACGCGGCGCTGGCCGCGCTGGCCCCGCGCTTCGGTGTCGGCGTCGTCGCCACCACCGGCGCGCATTTCGCGGGGCCGTCGCGACGCCGGCTGGCCATGGCGATGGGCGCCATCCGGGCGCGGGAATCCCTGGATTCGGCCGCCGGGTGGCTGGCCCCGCTGGGTGGTTCGAACCTGCGCTCCGGTGAGGAGATGGCCCGGCTGTTCGCGCATGTGCCCTTTGGGGGCCCTGACCCGGTGACCGCGGCCGCCGAGCTGGGCGAGCAGTGCGCGTTCGGGCTGGCGCTCATCGCGCCGCAGCTGCCGCCGTTCGACGTGCCCGCCGGGCACACCGAGGACAGTTGGCTGCGGCAGCTGACCATGGCGGGGGCGCGCGACCGCTACGGGTCGGCCGAGCGCGCGCCGCGCGCATACGCCCAGATCGAACACGAACTCAAAGTCATTGCCCAGCTGACGTTTCCGGGCTATTTCCTGGTGGTGCACGACATCGCCCGGTTCTGCCGGGAGAACAACATCCTGTGCCAGGGCCGGGGATCGGCCGCCAACTCCGCGGTCTGTTACGCCCTCGGTGTCACCGCCGTCGACCCGGTGGCCAACGAGCTGCTGTTCGAGCGCTTTCTGTCGCCGGCCCGCGACGGGCCGCCCGACATCGACATGGACATCGAGTCCGATCAGCGCGAAAAGGTCATCCAGTACGTCTACGACAAGTACGGCCGCGACTACGCCGCCCAGGTCGCCAACGTCATCACCTACCGGGGAAAGATCGCGGTGCGCGATATGGCTCGCGCCCTTGGTTTTTCGCAGGGTCAGCAGGACGCGTGGAGCAAGCAGATCAGCCACTGGAACGGGTTGGCCGACTCACCCGATGTCGACGGCATCCCCGAACCGGTGGTCGACCTGGCCAACCAGATCCGGAACCTGCCGCGGCACATGGGCATTCATTCCGGCGGCATGGTGATCTGTGACCGCCCGATCGCCGACGTGTGCCCGGTGGAGTGGGCGCGCATGGAGAACCGCAGCGTCCTGCAGTGGGACAAAGACGACTGTGCGGCAATCGGTTTAGTGAAGTTCGACCTGCTCGGGTTGGGGATGCTCTCGGCGCTGCACTATGCCATCGACCTGGTGGCCGAGCACAAGGGGATCGAGGTGGACCTGGCCCGCCTCGACCTCTCCGAGCCTGCGGTGTACGAGATGCTGGCCCGCGCCGATTCGGTCGGCGTGTTCCAGGTGGAGTCGCGCGCGCAGATGGCCACGCTGCCGCGGCTGAAGCCGCGGGTGTTCTACGACCTGGTGGTGGAGGTCGCGCTGATCCGCCCCGGCCCTATTCAGGGCGGGTCGGTGCATCCCTACATCCGGCGGCGCAACGGGCAGGCCCCGGTGGTCTACGACCACCCGTCGATGGAGCCGGCCCTGCGAAAGACGCTGGGGGTGCCGCTCTTTCAGGAGCAGCTGATGCAGCTCGCGGTCGACTGCGCCGGCTTCTCGGCCGCCGAGGCCGATCAGCTGCGCCGGGCCATGGGGTCCAAGCGCTCGACCGAACGCATGCGACGGCTGCGCGGCCGGTTCTACGAGGGCATGCGCGAGTTGCACGGCGCCGCGGACGAGGTGATCGACCGCACCTACGAAAAGCTGGAGGCCTTCGCCAATTTCGGCTTTCCCGAAAGCCATGCGCTGAGCTTCGCGTCGCTGGTCTTCTACTCGTCGTGGTTCAAGCTGCACCACCCGGCGGCGTTCTGCGCGGCGCTGCTGCGCGCCCAGCCGATGGGGTTCTACTCGCCGCAATCGCTGGTGGCCGATGCGCGCCGGCACGGCGTGACGGTGCACGGCCCGGACGTCAACGCCAGCCTGGCGCACGCCACGTTGGAAAATGCCGGGCTGGAGGTGCGGCTGGGGCTGGGTGCGGTCCGCCATATCGGCGACGACCTGGCCGGGCAACTCGTCGAGGAGCGAAAGGCCAACGGCCCGTTCGCTTCTCTGCTGGACCTGACGACCCGGTTGCAGCTTTCGGTGCCACAGACCGAGGCGCTGGCGACGGCGGGGGCTTTTGCCTGCTTCGACATGTCTCGCCGCGAGGCGCTGTGGGCGGCCGGGGCCGCGGCCACCCAGCGGCCGGGTCGGCTGCCCGGCGTGGGATCGTCGTCGCACATCCCGGCGCTGCCCGGGATGAGCGAGCTGGAACTGGCCGCCGCCGACGTGTGGGCCACCGGTGTCTCCCCGGACAGTTATCCGACGCAGTTTCTGCGGGCCGATCTGGACGCGATGGGGGTGGTGCCGGCCGAGAAGCTGGGCTCGGTGCCCGACGGCGACCGGGTGCTGATCGCCGGCGCGGTCACCCATCGGCAGCGGCCCGGCACGGCGCAGGGGGTCACGTTCATCAACCTCGAGGACGAGACCGGGATGGTCAACGTGCTCTGCGCGCCGTGGGTTTGGGCACGGCATCGCAAGCTGGCGAACTCGGCACCGGCGCTGCTGGTGCGCGGTCAGGTCCAAAACGCCAGCGGCGCGATCACCGTCGTCGCCGAGCGGCTGGGCCGCATCACCCTGGCGGTCGGCTCGAAGTCCCGCGACTTCCGGTGACCGGCCCGCCGAGCGTGCACCCAGGGCGGAAAATTCGCCGAATCGTCGCCGTGAGTGCACGTTCGGCGGACGAGGCCGCCTATGTAGCCTCCAAACACATGACCCTCAACCTGTCCGTCGACGAAGTCCTCACCACCACCCGCTCGGTCCGCAAACGCCTCGACTTCGACAAGCCGGTCGGCCGCGACGTGCTGATGGAATGCCTGGAACTGGCGCTGCAGGCGCCGACCGGCTCCAATTCGCAGGGCTGGCAATGGGTGTTCGTCGAGGACGCGGACAAGAAGAAGGCGATCGCCGACGTCTACCTGAAGAACGCGCGGGCCTACCTCGCGTCGCCCGCTCCCGACTACGGCGAGGGGGACACCCGGGGGGAGCGTATGGACAAGGTCCGCGACTCCGCGACCTACCTCGCCGAGCACATGCACCAGGCGCCGGTGCTGATGATCCCCTGCATCTTCGGCCGAGAGGAGAAGCAGCCGCTGGGCGGCGTCTCGTTCTGGGCGTCGCTGTTTCCGGCGGTGTGGAGCTTCTGCTTGGCGCTGCGGTCTCGGGGATTAGGCTCCTGCTGGACGACGCTGCACCTGCTCGGTGGCGGTGAACAGCAGGTCGCGGACGTGCTCGGCATCCCGCACGACAAGTACAGCCAGGGCGGGCTGTTTCCCATCGCCTACACCAAGGGCACCGACTTCCGCCCGGCCAAGCGGCTGCCCGCCGAACAGCTCACGCACTGGAATGCCTGGTGATCACACCGCGCCGGCGTAGCCGTGCTGCCGCCAGGCTTCGTAGACGGCGATCGCCGCGGCGTTGGACAGGTTCAGCGAGCGCCGGCCCGCCAGCATCGGGATGCGCACCTGCGCCGTGATGTGCGGGTCGGCCAGCGTCGCGGCGTCCAGCCCGGTGGGTTCGGGGCCGAACATCAGCACGTCGCCGGCCCGGTAGCGCACGTCGGCGAACGAGGTCGGCGCGTGCGAGGTGAACGCGAACACCCGCTGCGGTGACAGCGCCGCCCAGGCGGCAGCCAGCGACGCGTGCACGGTGACCGAGGCGAGGTCGTGGTAGTCCAGGCCCGCCCGGCGCAGCTTGGGTTCGGACAGGTCGAATCCCATCGGCTCGACCAGATGCAACTCGCAGCCCGTCGCCGCCACCGTCCGGATGGCGTTGCCGGTATTGGGCGGGATCCGCGGCGAGTGAAACATCAGCTTGAACACAACGGAATAATGGTCGCATGGTCGAGCCGAGCATCTGGATGCAGAAGGTCGCTGCCGATCCGGGGCATTCGCAGTGGTACATCGAGCGTTTCCGTGCCATGGCGCGCGCCGGCGACGACCTGGCCGGCGAGGCCCGCTTCGTGGACGCCATGGCGCCGCGCGCAGCGCGGATTCTCGACGCCGGCTGCGGTCCCGGGCGCCTGGGCGGGTATCTGGCCAAGGCCGGTCACGACGTGGTCGGTGTGGACGTGGACCCGGCGCTGATCGAGGCGGCCGAACAGGACTACCCCGGCCCGCGCTGGCTGGTCGGCGACCTCGCCGAGCTGGACCTGCCTGCGCGCGGCATCGCCGAACCTTTCGATGTCATCGTGTCCGCCGGCAACGTCATGACGTTCCTCGCCCCGAGCACCCGGGTCCAGGTGCTGAGCCGGCTGCGGGCCCACGTCGCCGGCGACGGCCGCGCGGCGATCGGCTTCGGCGCCTACCGCGAATACGAGTTCGCCGACTTTCTCAACGACGCGGCCGACGCCGGCTTCGCACCCGATCTGCTGCTGTCGACGTGGGACATGCGGCCGTTCACCGACGACTCCGATTTCCTCGTTGCGCTCCTTCGGCCCGCCTAGGCCGTCGCGCTCGGAGTGTTTGCCAGGGGCGGCCGCGCGGGTGCGGCGCCACCTTGGAGGGGCCTGTCTGCTCAGTAACGATTCTGGTGGCATGCGCCGCGGGCTGTCATACTCGTCGGATTGCCACACCTACACGCACACGCGTATTTGGCGCGGGGCGGGCCAAATAAAGCAGGAAGTTTCATGAGCCTCTCGTTTCCTTCAGCGCTCAGTGTCAGCGCAGCGGCCGCTCGCGCGGCCGCGATGACATGACCATGTTCACCCGCCCGGCAAACCCGGCCGAGGCGGAAGGCGTAGAGCCCGCACCCAACCGCGGCGCCGGGGCCGCGCCGGCCAAACGCCCGCCGACCTGGTCGTTGAGCAACTGGCCGGTGCGCTGGAAGGTGCTGGCGATCGTGCTGGTCCCGCTGGTGTTGGCGACGGTGTTCGGGGCGCTGCGCATTCACGGCGCGATGGCCAACGCCGCCGGCCTGCGGCTGGCGGCCAGCCGCGCCGACGTGGTGCCGGTGATCACCAAGTACATGTCGGCGCTCGACGTCGCGCTGGTGGCCAGTTCCACCGGACGCGACCTCGAGGGCGCCAAGAAGAACTACGAGGCGCGCAAGTACGAATTGCAGGCCAGGCTCGACGAGACCAACGTCAGCGCCGACGTCAGCTCAGGAATCAGCAACCTGCTCGACGGCGGTCAGATGCTGGTGAACAAGGCGGCCGACCCCAGCCTCGGTTTGCGGGAGCGGGTGACGCTCTACGCGCCGATCCTGTTGACGGCCGAAGACGTCATCAACGCCTCGGTCCGCGTCGACGACGAAAAGATCCGCGCCCAGGCGCAGGGCCTGAGCCGGGCCGTCGGCGCCCGCGGGCAGATGACGATGCAGAAAATCCTGATCACCCGCGGGGCCGAGCTTCCCGAGCCGCAGTTGCGGACGTCGATGATCACCCTGGCGGGCACCGAGCCGTCGACGCTGTTCGGCATGAGCGAAGTGCTCGGCGCCGGGTCGCCCGAGGCCAAGACGCTGCAACAGCAGATGGTGAGCCGGATGGCGATCATGTCCGATCCGGCCAGCGTGCTGGTCGACAACGCCGATCTGCTGCGGTCGATCCAGACCACCGACGACATCGCCGATCAGGTCATCAAGGATTCCACGGGGTCGGTGACCAGGTCGGTGCACGCCCAGGCCGCCGAGCGTCGCTCGGCCGCGATCACCGACGCCGTCCTGGTGCTGGCCGCCATCGTGATCGCGCTGGTGGTCGTGCTGCTGGTGGCGCGCGCGCTGGTGCGGCCGCTGCGCATCCTGCGCGACGGCGCCCTCAAAGTCGCCCACACCGACCTCGAAGAGGAGATCGCGAGCGTGAAAGCCGGTGGGGCCGAACCGGTTCCGAGCCCACTGCCGGTGTACACCACCGAGGAGATCGGCCAGGTCGCGCACGCGGTCGACGAGTTGCACACCCAGGCCCTGCTGCTGGCCGGCGACGAGGCGCGGTTGCGGCTGCTGGTCAACGACATGTTCGAGACCATGTCGCGGCGCAACCGCACGCTGGTGGACCAGCAGCTGGCGCTCATCGACCGGCTGGAGCGCAACGAGGAGAATCCCGATCGCCTCGACAGCCTCTTCCGGCTCGACCACCTGGCGGCGCGGCTGCGCCGCAACAGCGCCAACCTGCTGGTGCTGGCCGGCGCGCAGCTCGCCCGCGACCAGCGCGACCCCGTGCCGCTGGCCACTGTCATCAACGCCGCGGTGTCCGAGGTCGAGGATTACCGCCGCGTCGAACTCGCCGGGATGCCCGACTGTGCGCTGGTCGGCGCGGCCGCCGGTGGTGCCATCCATCTGTTCGCCGAGCTGATCGACAACGCCCTGCGCTACTCGCCGCCGACGACCTCGGCCCGGGTCTCGGCGTCGCGCGGCGGCGACGGGGGAGTCGTGGTGCGGATCGCCGACGCCGGCCTGGGGATGAACGACGCCGACCGGCGCATGGCGAACATGCGACTGCAGGCCGGCGGCGATGTCAGCCCCGACAACGCCCGGCACATGGGTCTCTTCGTGGTCGGCCGGATCGCGGCCCGGCACGGCATTCGGGTGGGGCTGCGCGGCCCCGCGGCCAACGAATCGGGGTCGGGCACCACCGCCGAGATCTACCTGCCGCCGACGGTGCTCGCCGGCCTGGCGGTCGCCGAGGCGGCGCCGCCCCGCCACATCCGCGCGGTCTCCTCGCCGAGCGCAAAGCCGGCCGGAGCGAACGCCGCCCCGACGGATGACACCGGGCGGGACGACGGCCCGCAGGAGCCGGCGGCGCGCACCGCCCCGGACGCGTCCGGGCCGTCGGTCACCTTGCTGCCGCGCCGCAACCCGGGTTCCAGCGGCATCACCGAAGTTCCCGCCCCGCCCGCCGAACCGCAGCCCGGCCGCCAACGTCGCGAGCTGGCGACCCCCTGGTGGGAGAAGACGCCGAAACCGACGCCCACGCCGGCTCCCGAGCCGGAACCCAAGCCGGCGCCGGTGCAGCCGGCCCGGGCCGCGTCGGACACCTCGGCGTTCTTCTCCGCCCGCTCCCGCGAGGCCGACAGTCGTACGGAGTCCCGGCCATACCAGCCGGCGCGACCGGACCCGGTCTCGTCCATCCCGTCGGCCCCGAAGGCCCAGGCGAGTCCCGCCGACGACGACGTCATCTACCGGCGGATGCTGTCGGAGATGCTGGGCGACCCACACGACCTGGTCAACAGCCCCGACCTGGATTGGCAGTCCGTCTGGGACCGCGGCTGGACGCTGGCGGCCGCGGCCGACGAGAAACCCGTCGAGGCGCACACCACCGACCACGGCCTGCCGGTGCGCACGCCGGGCGCCCGGCTGGTGCCCGGGAACGCCAACGGCGCCGAACAAGACGAGCCGGCCGAGCCCGACGAGGGCGTGAACGGCCGGTCGCACCGGGAGCCGCAGCACGCGGCCACCGGTCCCTTCGCCCGGGACCCCGAGGCGGTTCGCGCCTCGTTCAGCAGCCATTTCGGTGGCGTACGCACCGGACGCTCGCACGCCCGTGAGACCGACCAAGGATCCGACCAACGATGACGTCATCGGACAACTCCCTGGACTGGCTGGTGACCAGGTTCGCCCGCGAGGTCCCCGGCGTCGCGCACGCGCTGCTGGTATCCGTCGACGGGCTGCCCATCGCCGCCAGCGAGCATCTCCCGCGGGAACGCGCCGACCAGCTCGCGGCCGTGGCCTCCGGGCTGGCCAGCCTGGCCACCGGCGCCGCGCAGCTGTTCGAAGGCGGGCAAGTGCTGCAGTCGGTGGTCGAAATGCAGAACGGCTACCTGCTGCTGATGCGCGTCGGGGACGGCTCGCACCTGGCGACGCTCGCGGTGGCGTCGTGCGACATCGGTCAGATCGGCTACGAGATGGCGGTCCTGGTCGAGCGGGTGGGCGGCGTCGTCCAGTCGACCCGCCGGTCGGCCGTGCAGCAGCACTCGTGAGCCCCGATGGATAGTTCGGAGACCTGGCCGGCGCACCGCAAGGGGAACCTGGTCCGTCCGTACACCTTGACGTCGGGGCGCACCGACACCAACGTCGACCTTCCCCTCGAGGCGCCGATCGAATCGCTGCAGCCCGGGCTGGCGCACCGGTGGCCGCCCAACGACCCGCGAGGCAGAATCATCCAACTGTGCGTCGACAGCCCGTCGGTCGCCGAAATCTCGGCCCGGCTGGATCTTCCGCTGGGTGTCGCGCGCGTCTTGGTCGGCGATCTGGTGCTGTCCGGCTACGTTCGAGTGCACAAGACGTTGTCGGAGCGTTCGACCAGAGATGAGCGCCACGAACTCATAGGGAGGACACTGCGTGGCTTACGCGCACTCTGAGGCGCAGCGCGATGCCGGCGCCCACGCGTCGACGAAGATCGTGATCGCCGGCGGATTCGGCGCCGGCAAGACCACCTTCGTCGGGGCCGTGTCGGAGATCATGCCGCTGCGCACCGAGGCGATGCTCACCGACGCCTCGACCGGCGTCGACGCGCTCGAGGCCACGCCCGACAAACGGACCACCACCGTCGCAATGGATTTCGGCCGCATCACGCTGGCCGAAGACCTGGTGCTCTATCTGTTCGGCACGCCGGGGCAGCGCCGCTTCTGGTTCATGTGGGACGACCTGGTGCGCGGCGCGATCGGCGCGGTGGTGCTGGTCGACTGCCGCCGCCTGCAGGACAGCTTCGCCGCCGTCGATTTCTTCGAGCACCGCAACCTGCCGTTCCTCGTCGCGGTCAACGAGTTCGACGGCGCTCCGCGCTACCCGGTCGCGGAAGTGCGCGAGGCGCTGACCCTGCCGACGCACATCCCGGTGATCACCGTCGACGCCAGGGACCGCCGGTCGGCGACCGACGCCCTGATCGCGGTCAGCGAATACGCCCTGGCCAGCCTGTCGGCCAATTGACCACGCGGCGCAGACCACGCGGCGCAGCGCTCAGCGGGTGAGCCGGATGCGCCAGCGCACCAGCGCGGCGTAACCGACGGTGAGCACCGCGAGCATGCCCATGTCGAACAGCCAGGCCGCCGCCGTGTGCTCGAAGTGGCTGTCCCGCGGGCTTTGCGGCCCGGGCGATACCGTCCACAGGTCTACCGTCGCCCCCTGCGCGGCGTAGCCCCACCGCGAGGGCGCCAGCCAGGACAGCTGGTCGAGGAAGATCCGGTCGGTGACCGGCACCATGCCGCCGCAGAGCACCATCTGCATCATCAGCGACACCACCAGCAGGGGCATGATCTGCTCGCCCGAGCGGGCCAGCGCCGAGAGCAGCAGACCCAGCATCGCCGCGGCCACACAGGTCGCCGCGACCCCGGTGAACAGCTCGAGAGTGGCATTACCGAGCAGCACCGCCGGGCGCGTCGGCGGCCCCTTGCCCAGCACCACGATGGCCGTGGCGATGGCCGCCTGAAGGACGGCGAACGTGCAGAACACCGCGACCTTGGCCAGCAGGTAGGCGGTGCTCGACAGGCCGACGGCCTGTTCGCGCCGGAAGATCGGCCGCTCGCCGATCAGGTCGCGGATGGTCAGCGCGGTGCCCATGAACACGGCCGCCATGGTGAGCAGCGTCAGGATCATCCCGGCTTCGCCTGCCGACTCGCTCACCGGATCGGCATAACCGAAACCGACGCTGCCGGGAACGGTCAGCGAGAGCGCGCCCATGACGAACGGCAGCACCGCCAGGAACAGGAAGTAGGCACGGTCCGAGACCACCAGCCGGACCTGGCGGCGGGCGATCGTGGAGAACTGGTGGCGCTTACTGGTGTGCGGGGGAACGCCCAGCTCGGCCGGCGCCTCGGTCTGGGTGGGCGGCGGGGGTCTGTTCTGGGCCAGGAAGCGGCGGTTGGCCTCGTCGGGGTCGGCGCCCACCTTGGCGAAGATGTGCGCCCAGTTGGTGGTCCCCATGGCCGCGCCGATCTGGCCGGGCGGGCCGAGGTACGCCGTCTTGCCGCCCGGCGCCATCAGCAGCACCTGGTCGCAGACGTCGAGGTAAGTCAGCGAGTGGGTGACTACCAGCACGACGCGGCCGGCGTCGGCGAGCTGTCGCAGCATGGTCATGACCTGCAGGTCCAGCGCCGGGTCCAGGCCGGAGGTCGGTTCGTCCAGTATCAGCAGCGACGGCCCTGTCAGCAGTTCGAGCGCCACCGAGGCGCGTTTGCGCTGGCCCCCGGAGAGCTTGTCGACCCGGGTGTCCGCGTGCTCGGTCAGGCCCAGCTCGTCGAGGACCTGGGCGACGACCTGCGCGCGATCGGCCTTGCTGGTGTCGGGCGGCAGGCGCAGCTCAGCGGCGTAGCCGAGCGCCTGGCTGACCGTGAGCTGGCGGTGCACGACGTCGTCCTGGGGAACCATCCCGATCCTGGTGCGCAGCGAGGCGTACTCGGAGTGGATATCGTGCCCCTCGAACGTCACCGAGCCCGACGACGGCGTGGCATACCCGGCGATCAGCCGCGACAGCGTGGTCTTGCCCGCGCCCGAACCGCCGATCAGCGCGGTCAGCGTGCCCGGCCGGGCGACCAGCGAGATCCGCTCGAGCAGGCTCTTGCCGCCGACGCCGAAGTTGACCTCGCGCACCTCCAGGCCGCCGGCTCGCGTCGCCGCCTCCTGGCGGCGCACCAACATGCCGTCGTGGAACACCAGGTCGACGTTGCCGATCGTCACCACGTCGCCGTCGGACAGCGCCGCCGACCCGACCTTGACGCCGTTGACGAAGGTGCCGTTGCTGCTGTTCGCGTCGCGGATCTCGGCGCCCGTCGGGGTGGGGTTCAAGAAGGCGTGATGGCGGGAGGCCAGCACGTCGTGCACGACGATGTCGTTGTTGAGCGCGCGCCCGATCCAGGCGGAGCGGCCGGCCGCCGGCCGGCGCTCGGATTCACCCCCCGGGACGCTGACCCAGGTGGTGGGGAACTCCCCGGCGTCGCTCCTGCCGGTGGGTGGGTTCGGTGCGGCGGGATGTGACCCGGACTGCAGTACGGCGCGGGTCGCGGCCTCCGGCGGGACGATCGGGACGGCCGGCCTGCGCTGTGTGTCTCGTCGTGGGAAGGGGCGCGACGGCGGCGAGGCGGGCGGTCGTGGCGGAGGCGTGGGGGGGCGGGCCGGCCCGGCCGCGGGTCGCGGGCCGGTGGGTTGTGCCCGCGGGCGCGCCGGGGCGCCGGGCTGGGCGGCGATGATCGGGATCGACTTCGTGGTCGGCGGGAGCAGGCCGACGTTGCCCATCCCCACTTCGAAGGTGATCCGCGGACCGTCGGGCTTGCCGATGTTGATCGTCTGGCCGTCGTGGATGTCGATGACCGGCACCCGCTGGCCGTCCAGGTAGACCCCGTTGAGCGAGTTGTTGTCGACCGCCAGCCACCGCCCCTGATCGAAGCGCAGCAGCACGTGCGCGCGGGCGATCAGCGGGTGCGCCATGCGCAGGTCGGCGCGCAGGTCGCTGCCCACCACCACGTCGCGGCCGGCGGCGAAACTTCCCTCGGAGCGGTCAGACCGAGCCGTCAGCACGGGCTGCTCAGGTCGAGTCATGCCATCCAGGTTGCAAGTCGCGGTTGGGACGCCGGCTTAGCGTTTCAGCCGGATATGCCAGCGGACGAAGCCGGTGTAACCGATCGACAGGGCCGCGAGCATGAACATGTCGAACACGAAGATGTGTTTCGAGTGCTGCCAGATCGGGTCGTTGGTCGGGATCTGCTTGACCTTCACCAGCGACGGGAAGTCGATCGAGGACGCTCCCGCCGCGTAGCCCCACCGGGCGGGCGTCAGCCACGCCATCTGCTCGAGCCCAACGCGCTGATACACCGGAATCATGCCGCTGGAGAACACCAGCTGCGACATGATCGACACCACCAGCAGCGGCATGATCTGCTCGTTGGATTGCGCCAGCGCCGAAAGCAGCAGCCCGAGCATGGCCGACGCAATGCAGGTGCCCGCCACGGTGACGAACAGCGAGAAGGTGGAGTTGCCGAAGAACTGGGGATGCGCCGTCGGCGCGCCCTTACCCAGCCGCACGATGATGGTCGCGATCGCCGCCTGGGCGGTCGCGAAGACGCAGAACACCGCGATCTTGGCCAGCAGATAGGCGGTCGTGGACAGGCCGACGGCCTGTTCGCGCCGGAAGATCGGCCGCTCGCCGATCAGGTCGCGGATGGTCAGCGCGGTGCCCATGAACACGGCGCCGATGTTCAACAGCACCATGATGTACTGCGGCTGCGTCGGCGCCGGCCCCATCGGGTCGGCCGGCCCGAGGCCCGGGTGCGGGCCCTTCACCGTCAGCGACAGCGCGCCGATGAGGAACGGCAGGACCGCCAGGAAGATCGTGTAACCGCGGTCGGAGACGACGAGGCGAACCTGGCGCCGGGCGATCGTGGACAGCTGCCGGAACAGGTTGGTCTGCGGTGGTTCGCCCAGGTCCGCCGGACTCTGCGGGGACGGTGGTTTCGACGACTGCTGGTTGCGCTCCTTGAACCGGCGGTTCGCCTCGTCCGGGTCCGCGCCCACCTTGGCGAAGATGTCGGCCCAGTTGCGCGTCCCCATGGCGGATTCCACCTGGTCGGGCGGCCCGCAGAACGCGGTCTTGCCACCCGGCGCGACTAGCAGGATCTGGTCGCACACGTCCAGATACGACACCGAGTGGGTCACCACCAGGACGGTGCGGCCCGCGTCGGCGAGCTGGCGCAGCATCAGCATCACCTGGCGGTCCAGCGCCGGGTCCAGGCCCGACGTCGGCTCGTCCAGCAGCAGCAGCGACGGCTGGGTGAGTAGCTCGAGGGCGACCGAGGCGCGCTTGCGCTGACCGCCGGAGAGCTTGTCGACCCGGGTGTCGGCGTGCTGGGTCATGTCGAGTTCCTCGAGCACCTGCGCGACGACGCGGGCCCGTTCCTCTTTGCTGGTGTCGGGCGGCAGGCGGAGTTCGGCCGCGTAGTTGAGGGCCTGGTTGACCGTGAGCTGGCGGTGCACGACGTCGTCCTGCGGGACCATGCCGATCCTGCTGCGCATGGACGCGTACTCGGTGTGGATGTCGTGGCCCTCGAAGGTCACATTGCCCGAGGTGGGGCTGGTGTAGCCGACGATCAGCCGCGACAGGGTGGTCTTGCCGGCGCCCGACCCGCCGATGATGGCGGTCAGCGTCCCGGGCCGGGCCGTCAGCGAGATGTGGTCCAGCAGCTGCTTGCCGTGGTCGACCGTGTAGCAGACGGAGTTGACCTCCAGCCCGCCGGTGCGGGTCGCCGCTTCGGTGCGCCGGACCAGGCTGTCGCCGGTGAACACCAGGTCGACGTTGCCGATGGTGACCACGTCGCCCTCGGTGAGCACCGCCGAACCGACCCGGACGCCGTTGACGAAGGTCCCGTTCACGCTGTGCGCGTCGCGGATCTCGGTGCCCAGCGGCGTCTGGATCAAGAAGGCGTGGTGGCGCGACGCCAGAACGTCCTGGATGACGATGTCGTTGTCGGTGGCCCGGCCGATGGTTTGCGACCCGGCGGGCTGCGCAGCCGAGTCCGAGCGCGACGGCAGCAGCGCCTGGAACATCTTGGTCGCCAGGTTCGCCACCTCGGGTGGCTTGGCGGAGGCGGGGGCCATGTGGGTCGGCGGGCTCCCCGAGCCCACGGCGGGCATCTGCGCGATGGGCGGGGCGTTGCGCGTCGGGGGCGGCGCAGCGGGCGGGCGTCCACCGCCGCCCCCGTACATGGTGTGACCCGGCGGGCCTTGCCGCGGCACGGGCGCGGGCTGCGGCCGCCGCGGCGGGGCCGCCCAATTGGGCGTGCGCCCGGGCGGCGGCGGAGGCGGTGGGGCGGCGGTGGGCGGCGCCGGTTGCCCCGGCCACGCCGCGGCCTGCGGCGGTGCCGCCGCCACCGGGATGTTCATCGATTCGGTGCGGGGCGGACGCCCGGCCATGCCCTGGTGGCGCCCGACGTCGAACGTCAGCAGCGGTCCGTCCGGGTTGCCGATGTTCAGGTTCTGGCCGTCGTGGATCTCGACCACCGGCACCCGTCGGCCGTTGACGAAAGTGCCGTTGAGCGAACCGTTGTCGATGGCCAGCCACTTGCCCTGATCGAAACGCAGCAGCAGATGGGCGCGCGAAATCAACGGGTGGGTGATACGCATGTCCGCTCGCAGATCGCGCCCGACTACTACATCGTGGCCCGCTGCGAAGGTGCGTTCCGATCCTTCGTGATGGACGGTTAGCGCTGGCGGGGCTGGTGCTGACATCGCCACAACTGTAGCTTGCAGCCCTGTGGTTTACCCGTGAGCGTCGGGCGCGCCGGTCACCACGCAGTGCGTTCGGGTGTAGATCGTGGGCATGCACCGGTTGCAGTGCGTGCACGCCGAATGCACCTGGTGCCGGGCGCCATCAGCGGCGATTCGATTGATCAGATCCGGCTCGGCCAACAGTGCCCTGGCCATCGCGACGAAATCGAATCCCTCCGCCATCGCCAGGTCCATCGTCTCCCGGTTGGTGATTCCGCCGAGCAGGATCAGCGGCATCTTCAACTCGTTGCGGAACAGCTTGGCGTCGCGCAATAGATAGGCCTCGCGGTAGGGGTATTCGCGCAGGAACTTCTTGCCCGTCATGCGCATGCCCCAGCGCAGCGGCGGTTTGAACGCGCCGGCGAACTCCTTGAGCGGCGCGTCGCCGCGGAACAGGTACATCGGGTTGACCAGCGAGCTGCCCGCGGTGAGTTCGATGGCGTCCAGCCCGCCGTCCTCCTCCAGCCACTTGGCCGTGGCCAGCGATTCCTCGGTGCTGATGCCGCCGCGAACGCCATCGGCCATGTTCAGTTTGGCGGTGACCGCGATGGGCGTGCCCTCCTTCTCCACCGCACGCCGAACGGCCATCACCATGCCGCGGGCGACCTTGGCCCGGTTCTGCAGCGACCCGCCGAACTCGTCGTCGCGCCGGTTGATCAGCGGGGACAGAAACGAACTCGCCAGGTAGTTGTGGCCCAGGTGGATTTCGACGGCGTCGAAGCCGGCCTCGATGGCCAGCCGCGCGGCGTTGGCGTGCCCTTCGATGACCTCGTCGATGTCCTCGCGGGTCGCCTTCTTGGCGAACCGCATCCCGATCGGGTTGAAGAACCGGACCGGCGCCAGGGCCTTCGCCTTGTTGGACTTGGCGTTGGCCACCGGGCCGGCGTGGCCGATCTGCGCGCTGACCGCGGCCCCCTCGGCGTGGATCGCGTCGGTGAGCCGCCGGAAGCCGGGGACGGCCTCCGGCCGCATCCAGATGCCGTTGCCCTCGGTGCGGCCGCCGGGGGAGACGGCGCAGTACGCGACGGTCGTCATGCCGACCCCACCCGCGGCAGGCAGCCGGTGGTACTCGATGAGGTCGTCGGTCACCAGCGCCTCGGGCGTGCGCGCCTCGAAGGTGGCGGACTTGATGGTGCGGTTGCGCAGCGTAATCGGACCGAGCTTCGCGGGGCTGAACACGTCCGGAGGGGTAGACATACCGGGAGCCTAATGGCGATCGCAAGCGCGGCGGAGCCGGGCGCGGCGGGTCGCCATCATCGAGGTCTGCCAGACTGTCACAGTGGGAGCAATCACGCTGGACGGCAAGGCCACCCGCGACGAGATCTTCGTCGACCTCAAGCAGCGCGTGACGGCATTGGCCGCATCGGGTCGCACCCCCGGGCTGGGCACCATCCTGGTGGGCGATGACCCCGGCTCGCAGGCGTACGTCCGGGGCAAGCACGCCGATTGCGCGAAGGTGGGCATCACCTCGATTCGCCGTGACCTGCCCGCCGACATCAGCACCGCGACGCTCAACGAGACCATCGACGAACTCAACGCCAACCCCGACTGCACCGGGTACATCGTGCAGTTGCCGCTGCCCAAGCATCTCGACGAGAACGCGGCGCTGGAGCGGGTCGACCCGGATAAGGACGCCGACGGCCTGCACCCGACCAACCTGGGCCGGCTGGTGCTCAACAACCCGGCCCCGCTGCCGTGCACCCCGCGCGGCATCGTGCACCTGTTGCGTCGCTACGACGTGGAGATCGCCGGGGCGCACGTGGTCGTCATCGGCCGCGGTGTCACCGTCGGGCGCCCGCTGGGGCTGCTGCTGACCCGCCGCTCCGAGAACGCCACGGTGACCTTGTGCCACACCAAGACTCGTGACCTGCCTGCGTTGACCAGGCAGGCCGACATCATCGTCGCGGCCGTGGGGGTGCCGCACATGGTGACCGACGACATGGTGCGTCCCGGCGCCGCGGTGCTCGACGTCGGCGTCAGCCGCGTGGACGGCAAGCTTGTCGGCGACGTGCATCCCGACGTGTGGGACGTGGCCGGCCACGTGTCGCCGAACCCGGGCGGCGTGGGTCCGCTGACCCGTGCGTTCCTGCTGACCAACGTCGTCGAGCTGGCCGAGCGGCAATGACCGCGCGCACCCTGCTGCGGGCCCAATGGCCAATTGTGTTGGTGGGCATGATCTTTGCGGTAGCGCTGGCCCTGGTCGGGGCCAGTTTCTGGCGTCGTGGTTCGCTGCTGATCGGTATCGGTGTGGCGGTGGCGGCGCTGTTGCGGCTGGTGTTGTCCGAGGACCGGGCCGGCCTTCTGGTGGTGCGCGGCAAGGGAATCGACTTCATCACCACCGCGACGGTCGGGGCGGCGATGCTCTACATCGCGTGGACCATCGACCCGCTGGGCACCCGCTAGAACCTCGGCAGCGCCGGAGCCTGCCCGGGTATCGCGGGCAGTTGGCCCGCCATTCCCGGGTATTGGCCTGGCAGTGCGGGTACCTGCCCGGGCAGGCCCGGGACCTGGCCGGCCATTCCCGGGGTTTGCCCTGGCATTCCCGGGATCTGGCCCGGCATTCCCGGCATTCCCGGCGGCATGGCGGCGGACAGGTTGCCGCTGGCGATGTTTGCCATCTCCTCGGGGCAGTACGTCTGGATCGCGATCTGGGTGAACATCCGCGCCATCATGGGCGACATGCCCCTACCGGCGACGCTGGACGCGGCCGCGGCGAAATTGCCACCCGGTTGCGAGAGCATCGGGCAGATCGATTCGCCGACGGACATCGCGTTTCCGGGCTCCCCGAAGTCGATGCCGGCGTGGTTGAGCGCGTCGATGAAGTCGTCACCGTTGCCCTCCGCTTCGGCCGGCGCCGCGAATGCCGAGGCCACGGTGAGCAGTCCGGCGGCAGCGGCCAGCAGGCGGATGGTGAAGGGCTGGCGACGAAAAAGCCAGACCCACTGATGAGTTCGTGCAAGTGCCTTCACGCCAGCCTCCCCGTCCGCCAATGGAGTGCGTCAGCGGCACTCGAACCACGTATGGAACTCTGAGCCATGACTGTCACGTTTGCGACACGGTGGGATAAAGGTTCGCACAATAAGCGTTTCATGAGGCCACGACACCCGCGACATCGGTTATTACCCAGCCCGATTGCGCAAGGCCGGGCGGTGAATCGACACCACACCGTGATCTGGACGCGGGCGGCTCGAACCTGTCGCCTGGGGGTTGACCGACAACGAAAGATCTTGCGCGAGTGTGAATCTATGGCGGCCGGTGGGGCGATTCTGTCGGTGGGTGCGGCTAGTTTGACGGTGTGAGTTCAAGTGGTCAGCAGGATGTCGATGCGGTGTTCGACGCGCTCGATGCCGCCTGGGATCGAGCCTGCGCGCTGGACTACGAGGCGCTCAACCCGCAGCAACAGCTAATGGCGTTGCGGCGCTGCGAAAAGCAGCGCCGGCGCATCCCGGCCGTCGAGCATCCGCTGATCAATTCCCTTGCCCGCCAAGCACCGTCGGTAGACCTCGGCGGAACAGTGGTCCATGCCCTCGCCGAGGCGACACTGATCAGCCGTACCGAAGCCGCCCGGCGGGTCAAAGAGGCGCGCGATCTGGGCCCGCGACACGGCCTGACCGGCGAACCGCTGGGCCCGGTGCTGGCCGCGACCGCGGCCGCCCAACGCCAGGGCGAGCTAGGCGCGGGCCAGGTGGCAGTGATCCGAACGTTCTACCACCAGCTGCCCGGCTGGGTGGATTTCGCGGCGCGCGAGCAGGCCGAAGCTCAACTGGCCGAGTTCGGAACGCGGTTTTGCCCCGAACAACTCGCCGCCCTGGCGCGGGGACTGGCCGATGTGCTCAACCCCGATGGCACCTTCACCGACGAGGACCGCGCCCGCCGACGGGGGCTGACGCTGGGCAACCAGCAAACCGACGGCATGTCGGCGCTGCGCGGCTGGCTCACCCCCGAGGCGCGCGCCACGTTCGAAGCCGTCCTGGCGAAACTCGCCGCCCCGGGCATGTGCAACCCCCTCGACGACACTCCATGCGTCGACGGCGCACCCACCCAAGAGGCCATCGAGCACGACCCGCGCTCGGCCGCCCAGCGCAACCACGACGGGCTGCTGGCTGCCCTGCGCGCCGTGTTGGCCTCCGGAGAGTTGGGGCAGCACAACGGGTTACCGGCGTCCATCGTCGTGACCACGACGCTGGCCGAGCTGGAATTCGCCGCGGGGCGCGGCTTGACCGGTGGGGGCACCATCCTGCCGATGAGCGACGTGATCCGCCTGGCCCGCCACGCCCGCCACTATCTGGCGATCTTCGACAAGGGCAAGGCCCTGGCGCTCTATCACACCAAGCGCCTGGCCTCACCTGGGCAGCGAATCGTGTTGTACGCCAAGGACCGCGGCTGCTCGAACCCGGGCTGCACCGTGCCCGGCTACTACTGCGAAGTCCATCACGCCACCGACTACGCCAAGTGCCACGTGACCGACGTCAACGACCTCACCTTCGCCTGCGGCCCCCACCACCGGCTCCTCAAACCCGGTGGTTGGACCACCCGAAAACACCCGCGCGGAGACACCGAATGGATTCCACCGCCACATCTCGACCGAGACCAGCCGCGCACCAACACCTTCCACCACCCAGAGAAGCTGCTTCGCGACGGAGACGACGACGGGCCGTAGCGTTCGCTATCCCGCCAGCGTCGCGCGGGTGCACATGGTGACGTAGGGCAGCGCCAGGCCCGTCGAGTTCGCCAGCGCAGGATGGGTGGCCAGCAATTGGCGCACCTGGTCGAGCGTTTGGGTGCGGACCTCGGCCGGCGAGGTGATGCAGTAGCTGCGGGATGCGACAAGGTCGATCAATGCTTGCGGCGTAAGGTAACTCGTCCACTCGACCCGATGATGCGCCAGGTCGGTGAAGGGCTCCGGCAGCGTTACCTGGGTGCGGCCGCCGTCGCCGTCGCTGCCGATGATCTGCCCCAGTTCGCGCACCCAGCCGAGCCGTTCGTCGCGGGTGTTCCACACCAGACCCAGCCGGCCGCCGGGCCGCAGCACCCGCGCCACCTCCGGGATCGCGCGCTCGGGATCCACCCAATGCCAGGCCTGCGCCACCAGCACCACGTCAACGCTGTTGTCCTCCAACGGAATCTCTTCCGCGGTGCCCAGCAGCGCCCGGGTCTCCGGCAGCGAGGCGCGCAACACCTCCAGCATGTCCTGGATGGGGTCGACGGCCACCACGTCCAGGCCGCGCTCCACCAACCGTGTCGTCAGCTTCCCGGTGCCGGCACCCAAGTCGAGCACCCGGCGCGCCCCGACCGGCAACAGCCAGTCGATCGCCTCCGGGGGGTAGGAAGGGCGTCCCCGCTCATAGGCTGCGGCCGCCGAACCGAACGATAGGGAGCGGTCGTGGCGCGAGCGGGTCACGGTCGTCACGCGCCTTGCTCATCGGCCAATTTGAGGGTTTTCGCGATCAATTCGTTGACCGCGTCGGCTTCGATCAGGAATCCGTCGTGCCCGTAAATGGATTCGATGATGTCCAGTTCGGCGCAGCCCGGCAGCAGCTCGGCCAGCTCTTCCTGCAGACGCAGCGGGTAGAGCCGGTCACTGGTGATGCCGCCGACCACGACCGGTACGGGACACTCGCTCAGCGCTTTTCGCACTCCACCGCGGCCGCGGCCCACGTCATTGCTGCTCATCGAGTCCGACAACGCCACGTAGCTGCCGGCGTCAAAGCGATCGACCAGCTTTTCGCTCTGGTATTCCAGGTAGCTCTGTATTGCGTAGCGGCCGCCGTTCCCCGCATCCTCGCCACCCTGGCTGCCGTTGCCGAACCGGGTGTCGAGCTCCAGCTCGCCGCGGTAGGTCAGGTGGGCGAATTGCCGGGCGAGCGCCATTCCGGTGTCGGGTTTGCGCCCGGTGCCGTAATAGTCGCCGCCCTGCCAGTTCGGGTCGGTCTTGACCAGCGATATCTGCGTCCTCAGGTGGCCGATCAGGTCGGCGGTGCTGCGCGCGCCGACCGCTATCACCAGCCCGGCCCGAACCCGGTCGGGCTGGGCGACGATCCACTCCAAAGCCCTTGCCCCGCCCATGGATCCGCCGATGACGGCGGCAACCCGGTCGATGCCCAGCGCCGCCAGCGCGGCAACGTCCGCCGCAACTTGATCCTGCACGGTAATCTGCGGAAACCTTGAGCCCCATGGCTTTCCGTCCGGGGCAATCGAGCTCGGCCCGGTGGAGCCGCGGCAACCGCCCAGCACGTTGGTGACCACCGCGCACCAGCGATTGGTGTCGATCGGGGCACCCGGCGCGGCGACACCGTCCCACCAACCCGGCGTGGGATGTTCCGGCCCGGCGGGCCCGGTCAGGTGCGAATCGCCGGTGAGCGCGTGCAGCACCACCACGACGTTGTCGCGGTTGGGGGACAGCTCGCCCCAACGCTGGACGGCGATCTGGACATCGTCGATCACCGCGCCGTTCTCGGTGGTCAGCGACCCGATGCGCACCACGCCGATCTCGCCTTCGGCCGGCAGCGGCTGGGTCGCAGCGTCTGAGATCGTCATTGCCGGTCTCCTCAAAATGCCGCCACCGCTTGCGGATCGGTGCCCGAGGCCCCCGCGGTCGCACCGAATTTGGCCGCCGCGGCGAAGCCGAGCTCCAGGTCGGCCAGGATGTCGTCGATGCCCTCGATGCCCACCGCCAGGCGCACCAGACCGGGGCTGACCCCGGTGCTCAGCTGCTCCTGCGGGCTGAGCTGGGCGTGCGTCGTGGACGCCGGGTGGATCACCAGCGAGCGCACGTCGCCGATGTTGGCGACGTGGCTGTGCAGCTTCAGCGCGTTCACGAACGCTTTGCCCACCTCGACGCCGCCGTCCAGCTCGAAGGCCAGCACCGCGCCGGTTCCCTTGGGCGCCAGCTTCTTTGCCCGCTCATGCCAGGGCGAGCTGGGCAGGCCCGCATAGTTGACCGACACCACGCCATCATGGCCGGCCAGGTACTCGGCCACGCGCTGCGCGTTGGAAACGTGGCGCTCCATGCGCAGGCTCAGCGTCTCGATGCCCTGGGCGACCAGGAACGCGTTGAACGGCGAAGCGGCCGAACCGAGGTCGCGCAGCAGCTGCACACGCGCCTTGAGCGCGAAGGCCGGCGGGCCGAGTTCGGCGAACACCACGCCGTGGTAGCTCGGGTCGGGCGTGGTGAACCCCGGGAAGCGTCCCTGCGTCCAGTCGAAGGTGCCGCCGTCGACGATGACCCCGGCGATCGCCGAGCCGTGCCCGCCGAGGTACTTGGTGGCGGAGTGCACGACGATGTCGGCGCCGTGGGAGAACGGCTGGATCAGGTACGGCGTGGCGATGGTGTTGTCGACGATCAGCGGGACGCCGTTGGCGTGCGCGACCCCGGCGACCCCGGGAATGTCCAGCACATCGATCTTCGGGTTGGAGATGGTCTCGCCGAAGAAGGCCTTGGTGTTCGGCCGCACCGCGGCCTGCCACGAATCCAGGTCGTCGGGGTCCTCCACGAAGGTGACGTCGATGCCGAGCTTGGCCAGCGAATAGTGGAACAGGTTGTACGTCCCGCCATAGAGCCGCGGGCTCGAGACGATGTGATCGCCGGCACAGGCCAGGTTCAATATGGCGAAGGTCTCGGCGGCCTGCCCGGAGCTCAGGAACAGCGCCGCCACCCCGCCCTCGAGTGCGGCGACGCGCTGCTCGACGACATCGGTGGTCGGGTTGCCGATCCGGGTGTAGATGTTGCCCGGCACTTCCAGCCCGAACAGGGCGGCGGCGTGCGTGGTGTCGTCGAAGGTGTACGACGTGGTCTGGTAAATCGGCAGGGCGCGGGCGCTGGTGGCGCTGTCCGGCTGCTGGCCGGCGTGTACCTGCTTGGTGTCGAATGACCAATTCGCGGTCGGGTCGGTGTCGTGCTCGGCGTTGTCGGAGGTCACGGGGTTGCTTTCTGCTGGTAGGGAAATGTGCTCGGCGACGGCCGGGACGCCGGAATGGGGCGTCAGCCGGCGCCGCGGATTAGCAGCGACACACGATGAGGCGCGAAAAGGCCGGGAGAATGCACATCACGTTTCCCTGTCTGCTCAGGGGCCCGTCATGGCGGACCCGCGCTTGCCGGATAGCCGGTTGTGTGGCTACTCAACCTGGTCATCACCCGGGGCACCCCACCGCGGTTGGAGGGTTGCCGGCCAGCAAGCCGGGGCTTGATGCTGGCGCTCATGACCAATTCGAAGATTATCTTACTGTGCCGAGTCGGTGCCAACCATCGCGGTGCACGTGCAGGTCGACACCTGTCCAAACACCCTTGCTAACGTGGCAGGAAGACCGCTGAGCCCCCCAGAATTCGAACCCATCATTGACGCCGGGAGAGGGACCGTGAGCGCCGAACAGCCGACCGTCATCTACACACTGACCGACGAAGCGCCGCTGCTGGCGACTTATGCGTTCCTGCCGATCGTGCGCGCCTTCGCCGAGCCGGCGGGCATCGAGATCAAGACCAGCGACATCTCCGTGGCCGCCCGGATTCTGGCGGAGTTCCCCGATGATCTGACCGAAGAGCAGCGCGTTCCGGACAACCTGGGCGAGTTGGGCCGGCTGACAGAGCTCCCCGACACCAACATCATCAAGCTGCCGAACATCAGCGCCTCGGTCCCCCAGCTGATCGCCGCCGTCAAGGAGTTGCAGGGCAAGGGATACAAGATCCCGGACTTTCCGCAGAGTCCAAAGACGGACGAGGACAAAGAGATTCGCGCGCGCTACGCCAAATGCCTTGGTAGCGCCGTCAATCCGGTGCTGCGGCAGGGCAATTCGGACCGGCGTGCGCCCAAGGCGGTGAAGGAGTACGCCCGCAAGCATCCGCACAGCATGGCGGACTGGTCGCCGGCCTCGCGCACTCACGTCGCGACCATGCGGCACGGCGACTTCTACCACGGCGAGAAGTCGATGACGCTGGACCGCGCGCGCAACGTGAAGATGGTGCTGGAGACCAAGAGCGGGCAGACCCTCGAGCTCAAGGCCAAGGTCGAGCTGCGCGAGGGCGACGTCATCGATTCCATGTTCATGAGCAAGAAGGCCCTCGTCGAGTTCTACGAGGAGCAGATGCAGGACGCCTACGAGACCGGCGTGATGTTCTCGCTGCACGTCAAGGCGACGATGATGAAGGTGTCGCACCCCATCGTCTTCGGTCACGCGGTGAAGATCTTCTACAAGGACGCTTTCGCCAAGCACCAGGAGCTGTTCGACGAACTCGGCGTCGACGTCAACAACGGATTGGTCGACCTCTACAACAAGATCGAGTCGCTGCCGGCGTCACTGCACGAGGAGATCATCCGCGATCTGCACGCCTGCCACGAACACCGCCCCGAGCTGGCCATGGTCGATTCGGCCAAGGGCATCACCAACTTTCATTCGCCCAGCGACGTCATCGTGGACGCGTCCATGCCGGCGATGATCCGCGCGGGCGGCAAGATGTGGGGCGCCGACGGGCGCCAGAAGGACACCAAGGCCGTCAACCCCGAGTCGACTTTTTCGCGGATCTACCAGGAGATCATCAACTTCTGCAAAACCCACGGGCAGTTCGATCCGCGGACGATGGGCACCGTTCCCAACGTCGGCCTGATGGCGCAGCAGGCCGAGGAGTACGGCTCGCACGACAAGACCTTCGAGATTCCCGAGGAGGGTGTCGCCAACATCGTCGACCTCGACAGCGGGGAAGTGCTGCTGACCCAGAACGTCGAGGAGGGTGACATCTGGCGCATGCCCATCGTCACCGACGAAGCGATCCGCGACTGGGTCAAGCTCGCGGTCACCCGGGGCAGGAACTCCGGTATGACGGTGTTGTTCTGGCTCGACACCGAGCGGCCGCACGAGGTCGAGCTGCGCAAGAAGGTCAAGGCGTACCTGAAGGAGCACGACACCGAGGGCCTGGAGATCCAGATCATGCCGCAGGTGTGGGCAATGCGGTACACCATCGAGCGCGCCATGCGCGGGCAGGACACCATTGCCGCGACCGGCAACATCCTGCGCGATTACCTCACCGACCTGTTCCCGATCCTGGAACTGGGCACCAGCGCCAAGATGTTGTCCATCGTGCCGCTGATGGCCGGCGGTGGGATGTACGAAACCGGCGCGGGCGGTTCGGCGCCCAAGCACGTCCACCAACTCGTCGAGGAGAACCATCTGCGCTGGGATTCCCTGGGTGAATTCCTTGCTCTCGGAGCGTGTTTCGAGGACATCGGCATCAAGACCGACAATGAGCGCGCCAAGGTCCTGGGCAAGACGCTGGATGCCGCCATCGGCAAGCTGCTGGAGAACGACAAGAGCCCGTCGCGCAAGACCGGTGAACTCGACAACCGCGGCAGCCAGTTCTACCTGGCGCTGTACTGGGCGGCCGAACTCGCGAAATCCGACGACGAAGAATTGCGCAAGCATTTCGCCGCGCTCGCCGACGCGTTGCGCGAAAACGAGGAGACCATCGTGGCCGAGCTCGCCGAGGCGCAGGGCGAGGCGGTCGACATCGGCGGCTACTACTACCCGGACAGCGAGAAGACGACGGCGATCATGCGCCCGAGCAAGACCTTCAATGAGGCGCTGGCGGCTTCGACAAGCTAGGGCCCCCGGCAGGAAGCGGGACTCGACATGGCAGGGGAAGCCAAGGTCAAGGTCAAAGGCCGCGTCGTAGAGCTCGACGGCGACGAAATGACCCGCGTCATCTGGAAGTCGATCAAGGACATGCTGATCCTGCCGCACCTCGACATCGACCTGGACTACTACGACCTGGGCATCGAGCACCGCGACCGCACCGATGACCAGGTGACCATCGATGCGGCCAACGCCATCAAGAAGCACGGCGTCGGTGTCAAGTGCGCCACCATCACCCCCGACGAGGCCCGCGTCGAGGAGTTCGATCTCAAGAAGATGTGGCCCTCGCCCAACGGCACGATTCGAAACATTCTGGGCGGCACCATCTTCCGCGAGCCCATCATGATCTCGAACGTGCCGCGGCTGGTACCGGGCTGGACCAAGCCGATCGTCATCGGCCGCCACGCCTTCGGCGACCAGTACCGGTCGACCAACTTCGAGGTCGACAAACCCGGAACCGTCGCAATCACTTTCACGCCCGCCGACGGCGGCGAGCCGATGGTGCACGAGGTGGTGTCCATCCCCGAGGACGGGGGCGTCGTGATGGGGATGTACAACTTCAAGGACTCCATCCGGGACTTCGCCCGCGCCTCGTTGAAGTACGGGCTGGACGCCAAGTGGCCGGTGTACCTGTCGACCAAGAACACCATCCTCAAGGCCTACGACGGCATGTTCAAAGACGAGTTCCAGCGCGTCTACGACGAGGAGTTCGCCGAGCAGTTCGAGGCCGAGGGACTGACCTACGAGCACCGATTGATCGACGACATGGTTGCGGCCTGCCTGAAGTGGGAGGGCGGCTACGTGTGGGCCTGCAAGAACTACGACGGCGACGTGCAGTCGGACCTCGTCGCGCAGGGCTACGGCTCACTGGGGCTGATGACGTCGGTGCTGATGACCGCCGACGGCAAGACGGTCGAGGCCGAGGCCGCGCACGGCACCGTCACCCGGCACTTCCGCCAGTATCAGGCCGGCAAGCCGACGTCGACCAACCCGATCGCCTCGATCTTCGCCTGGACGCGTGGACTGGCGCACCGCGGCAAGCTGGACGACACCCCCGAGGTCACCGAGTTCGCGCGAACGCTGGAGGACGTGGTGGTGTCCACCGTCGAGAGCGGGAAGATGACGAAGGACCTGGCCGTCCTCGTCGGCCCCGACCAGAAGTGGCAGAACAGCGAGGAGTTCTTGAACTCGATCGCGGAGGACCTGGAAAAGCGGCTGGCTAACTAGCCGGTGGTTGCCGCCGGTCGGCCCCGGCGCCGCACTCGTCGACGAAGTCGGCGATGGTCGCGGCGACCCGGTCGGGGGCCTCGAACATGGGGACGTGACCGACGCCGTCGAGCTTGGTGACCTTCGTTCCCGGAGGCAGGAAGTTGGTGAAGTGCCGATTGAACCTGCTCGCGGGCACCACCCGGTCCTTCTCGCACAGCACGAGTTGGACCGGCACCGCGGTGTCGGCCAACTGAAGCAGGCCCGGATCCAACAGCGACTTGACGAGCAGCTGGAAGTACGCGGGGCAGTGCGCGGCGTCGTCGATGACGACGTGCAGCTGGTCGTCGCTGATGCCCTCCGGCGTCGCGGTGAGCGGCAGGGTCGCCAGCCGCCGGCTCAGCGGCAGCTTCAGGGTGCGCTCCCCGAACAGCCGGGCCAGCGCGAGGACGGGCATGCCCGCGATGAACTTGCTGATGACCTCGAATTTCACCGGGCTCCACCGCGTCCATCCGCCCGCGGCGCCGATGCCGGTGACGCTGCGGGCGCGGCCCCGCCGCTCCAGTTCGAAGGCGACCCATCCGCCCAGCGAGTTGCCCACGAGGTGCGCGGTTTCCCAGCCGAGCTGGTCGAGCTGGCGCTCGACGTGGTCGGCCAGCACCGACGAGCTCAGCAGCCAGGTGCCCGCATAGGGCCCGCCGTTGTGCCCGGCCATGGTGGGGGCGAAGACCTCGAAGCGACCGGTCTCGGCCAGCCGCGGCGCGACCGGATCCCATACCGTCTGCGACATCAGGAATCCGTGCAGCATCAGGACGGGCTCTCCGGAACCATCCCTGGGACCGAGGTGGATGGGGGACCGGGCCGAAGGCGACGCCGAGTGAGCGGGGCTCACGAGGAAGGAGCCGAGCAGACGAGCTTGGTCATAGCCCGACAGTAAATGTGGTACCGCCGGTACCGCAAGGCGGCCCCCTCGCAGCGCCCGCGCGTCATGAAAAGATCGGTGCATCATGACCACCGCTACCGGATCAAGCCGGATTTTCTCCGGCGTGCAGCCGACCTCCGATTCGCTTCACCTGGGTAACGCGCTGGGCGCCATCACACAGTGGGTCGCGCTGCAGGACGACCATGACGCGTTCTTCTGCGTGGTCGACCTGCATGCCATCACCGTCCCCCAGGATCCCGAGGCGCTGCGTCGCCGCACCTTGATCACGGCCGCGCAGTATCTGGCGCTGGGCATCGACCCGGCCCGCAGCACCGTGTTCGTGCAGAGCCACGTGCCCGCCCACACTCAGCTGGCCTGGGTGCTGGGCTGCTTCACCGGCTTCGGACAGGCGTCGCGGATGACGCAGTTCAAGGACAAGTCGCTGCGCCAGGGCGCCGACTCCACCACCGTGGGGTTGTTCACCTACCCGGTGCTACAGGCGGCCGACGTGCTGGCCTACGACACCGATCTGGTACCGGTGGGTGAGGACCAGCGACAACATCTCGAGCTGGCGCGCGACATCGCCGAGCGGTTCAACAGCCGCTTCCCGGAGACGTTCGTGGTGCCGGACATGTTCATTCCCAAGGCGACCGCGAAGATCTACGACTTGCAAGACCCGACATCGAAGATGAGCAAGTCGGCGGCCACCGACGCCGGGCTGATCAACCTGCTCGACGAACCGGCGGTGTCGGCCAAGAAGATTCGCTCGGCGGTCACCGACAGCGAACGCGAGATTCGCTTCGACACCGCGGCCAAGCCGGGAGTCTCCAACCTGCTCAGCATCCAGTCCGCGGTCACCGGCGCCGGGATCGACACGCTCGTGGAAGGCTATGCCGGAAGGGGTTACGGCGATTTGAAGAAGGACACCGCCGAGGCGGTCGTCGAGTTCGTCGCCCCGATCAAGGCCCGAGTCGACGAACTGACCGCCGATCTCGCCGAATTGGAGGCCGTGCTCGCGGCCGGAGCGGAAAAGGCCAACGATGTGGCCGGGAAAACGGTTCAGCGGGTTTACGATCGCCTTGGGTTTCTTCCACAACGGAGCTAGTACCGCTCTCATTGGAGTCGTGCGATGAGCGAGCCGGCCAAGGCGGGCGTTTTCGATCGGTTGCGGGCCCGGCACGGCTGGCTTGATCACGTGATTCGCGCCTACCAGCGGTTCGATGAGCGCAACGGCGGGTTCTTTGCGGCCGGGCTCACCTATTACACGATTTTCGCGTTGTTTCCTTTGCTCATGGTCGGTTTCGCGGTCTTCGGGTTCGTGCTGGCCCGCAGACCGCAGCTGCTGAGCACCATCGACGACCACATCCGCTCCCAGGTCACCGGGGCGCTCGGTAATCAGCTGCAGGAGTTGATGAACTCGGCCATCGACGCCCGGACGTCGGTCGGTGTGATCGGGTTGGCCACCGCCGTGTGGGCCGGATTGGGCTGGATATCGCACCTGCGCCAGGCGGTGACGGAGATGTGGTGGGACGAACACATCGAGTCGCCGGGCTTCGTGCGCAACAAGCTTTCCGATCTGCTGGCGATGATGGGGACGTTCGCGATCATCGTGGCCACCGTCGGCCTGACCACCGTCGGACACGCCGCGCCCATGGCCGCGCTCCTGAAATGGCTTGGCATACCGCAGTTTGTGGTGTTCGACTGGCTGTTTTGGTTGTTCTCGATCCTGATCGCGACGCTGGTGTCGTGGCTGCTGTTCACCTGGATGATCGCCCGCCTGCCCCGGGAAAAAGTGAGCTTTGTCGATTCGATGCGGGCCGGGCTGATCGCGGCGATCGGCTTCGAGGTGTTCAAACAGGTCGCCTCCATTTATCTGCGCACGGTGCTGCGCAGCCCGGCGGGCGCGGCCTTCGGCCCGGTGCTCGGGTTGATGGTGTTCGCTTACATCACCGCGTATCTCGTCCTGTTCTGCACCGCCTGGGCGGCGGCGGCCTCGAACGATCCGCGCGGCCAACCCGTCGCCCCTCCGGCCCCGGCGATCATCGCGCCGCGCGTGCAGCTGGATGAGGGCCGGGGAACGCGCCAAACGCTGACCGCGATGGCGGTGGGAGCCGTTGGGGCGCTGGCGCTTTCCCGGATCGCCCGCTTGAGCCGCCGCGATCGCTAGCCGACCAGCTTCAGCCCCGCGACGCAGGCCACGATCCCGCCGATCAGCACCAGCTTGATCAACGACGCCGGTTCGTCGCCGATCAGCGTCGCGTAGCCGACGGTGAGCACCGCCCCCACGCCGACCCAGACCGCATAGCTGGTTCCGACCGGCAGGGTGCGCATGGCGAGCGCCAATCCGGTCATCGAAAGCGCCACGGCGACAAGGAATACCAGCGACGGGACGAGTCGGGAGAAGCCGTCGGATTTGTTCAGCGCGGTCGCCCACACCGCCTCGAGGACTCCCGACGCAATCAACACGAGCCAGGCCATCAAGCACCTCCACGGCGCCAGGCGCCGCGCACCATGACGTCCGAGATGCCTAAATGATCGTCCAGCACAACGAGATTGGCGTCGTAGCCGGGGGTGAGGACGCCCACCCGGCGCAGGCCGAGCGCTCGCGCCGGCGTCGCGGCGGTCGTCTGCACCGCGGCGGCCAGGCCGGCGTCGGCATGCACCGTGCGGAAGACCCGATCCATCGTGGCGGTGCTGCCCGCGATCGTCGTCGTCCCGTGCACCCGTGCGACCCCGGCGACGACATCGATCGGCACCGCGCCGAGCCGAAACGCCCCGTCGGCGCGTCCGGCCGCGGCGATCGCGTCGGTGATCATGGCGACGCGGTCCGCGCCCGCCGAAGCGATCACCGCCGTCACCACGTCGGGGTGCAGGTGCACGCCGTCGGCGATCACCTCGACGGTCACTCGCGGGTCCCGCAGCAGGGCCAGGGCCGGGCCCGGCTCGCGATGGTGCAGCGGCGGCATCGCGTTGAACAGATGCGTGCCGACCGTGGCGCCCAGCGCGATCGCATTAGTGGTCTGCTCGTAGGAAGCGGCGGTATGGCCCACCGCCACAACGACTCCCGCGTCCACGAAACGCCGGATGGCCGCGTCGGCGCCGCGCAGCTCGGGTGCCAGCGTCACCATCCGGATGGTGCCGTCGCCCGCGGCCAGCACCGCATCGATCTCTCCCGCGTCCGGGTCACGCATCTGGGTGGGGTCGTGGGCTCCGCAATGTGCGCGGCTCAGCCACGGCCCCTCCAGGTGGACGCCCGCGACGATGCCGCGTTTGGCGGCCCCGGCGAGCGCGCGCACCGCGCCCAGCAGTTCGGCCGGCGAGGCGGTCACCAGGCTGGCCAGCGTGGTGGTGGTGCCATGCCGCAGGTGAAAGGCGGCGGCGTCGACGATACCGTCGCCGTCGGTGTAGGAGGCCCCCCCGCCGCCGTGCACGTGCATGTCGACAAAGCCCGGCACCACCGTGCAATCGGGGAGGTCGACGTCGGCCGGTTGGGGCGGCGGCCCGGGCGAGCAGGCCGCGATCCGTCCGCCGGACGTCTGCAGCCAGCCGGGGCGGCAGACCTGTCCGTCGAGCACCATGGTGCCCGCGGCGATCACGGGCACGGGTTCTCCCAGCGGCCGCCGTTTTCCCAGAAGTGGCGGATGTCTTCGAGCTGGCGGCCCTTGGTTTCCGGCGCGTACCGGTACACGAAGAGGAACGCGACCGCGGCGAGCGCCCCGAACAGCGCGAAAGTGCCTGCGCCGCCCAGTGAATGGAGCAGGCTCAGAAAGACGGCGGCGACGATGGCGTTGGCCACCAGGTTGGAGGTCAACATGGTGCTCGACCCGATCGAGCGTAGCCGGGACGGGAAGCTTTCGCTGGCGTACACCCAGCCCAGGGAGCCGAACCCCATGGTGTAGCCGAAGATGAACAGCAGGATTCCGGCGAATCCGACGATCGTGCCGCCGAAACCCCGCCCGAACACCGCCATCAGCACGACGTCGGCGACGATCATCATGGCGGTGCCGCACAACAGGATTGGCCGCCGGCCCACTCGATCCACCAGCACCAGCGCAGTGCCGACGGCCGCCAACCCGGCGACCTGAAGCAGCGCGGGCAGCCCCAGCAGCGCGAGATTGCCGGTGAAACCCATGGCCTGAAAGATTCTGGGGCTGTAGTAGATGATCGCGTTGATGCCGGTGATCTGGATCAAGAAGCCGAGGACCACCACGAAGGCGGTGGCCCGCAGGTACGGGGGCCGCAGCAGCTCGGAGATCCCGCTCCCGCGCGAGGCCTCGCTCAGCGCCCGGCCGATCTCGTCGAGTTCGGCCTCGACACGCTCGGCGGGTTCGATCCGCAGCAGCGCCCGCCGGGCATCGTCCGTCCGGCCTTTCAGCACGTACCATCGCGCCGTGTCGGGCATCCGAATCACCAACGGCAGCAACAACAATGCGGGCACGCAGGCCAGCCCCAGCATCCACCGCCAGCTGTGGGTGCCGGCGAGCAGATAGCCGGTCAGATAGCCGACGATCAGGCCGCTGACTATCGCCAGCTGATAGGCCGTCAGCAGTGAACCGCGCACCGCCGTCGGGGCGGATTCCGCCACGTAGACCGGGACCACGACCACCGCCACGCCGAGGGTCAGCCCCAGCAGCAACCGCGCCGAAAGCAACATCGGCAGCGAGACGGAGAACGCGGCCAGCAGTGCGAAAGCGGCGTAGGCGAACAGGATCAGCACCACCGACCGTTTGCGCCCGATCACGTTGGCCAGCACGCCGGCGCCCAGCGCCCCGGCGATCTGGCCGATCACCACCATCGTCGTCAGCAGCTCCTGCTGGCGGGTGGACAGCCCGAAGTCCTCGGTGATGAACAACTGCGCCCCGGCGATGATGGACAGGTCGTAGCCGAAGATGATGCCCACGCTGGCGGCGGTCAGCCCGGCGAGCAGTCGCGATCCGGTGGGCACGCTCAGCGATGAAGTGGTCGGCGGTTCATCGAGCGGGCCATCATGATCAGCGCGAACACCACCATGGTGCCGATCACCGCCACCCCCACCCGGATCGGCATGGCGTCCGCGGATCCGATGATCCCGTCGGCCGCGGCGTTGTTGGCGAGCGGGTCCGCGGCGGCGTCGTGCTTGGCCGGGGCCAGCGACGGGTCGGGCGCGATCAACGACCCGACCTGCGTGCCCTGCGGGGTGGAGAAGCCGTAGTCCAGCAGGTGCGCGGCCTGTTCCCACGGCGCGATCGGCACCCGCGTCCCGTGCAGCAGCACCGCCATCAAGCGTCGCCCGTCGTGATTGGCCGCGCCCACGAACGTCTGGCCCGCGTCGTCGGTGTAACCGGTCTTGCCGCCCAGGGCGCCGGGATACTTGTAGAGCAGCTGGTTGTCGTTCTCCAGCTCGTAGCCCGGGTGGTCGCCGTGGCCGGGGAAGTCGAACGTGCGCGTCGCGACGATGTCGGCGAACGTCGGGTTCTGCCAGGCGTAGCGGTAGAACAGCCCGATGTCATAGGCCGAGGTGCTCATGCCGGGCGCGTCCAGGCCCGACGGCGACGCCGCCCGGGTGTCCTGGCCGCCGAGCTTGGCGGCCAGCACGTTGATCTTCTCCAGCGCCTGCTGCATCCCGCCCAGCTGCATGGACAGCGCGTGGGCGGCGTCGTTGCCGGAGTGCATCAGCAGCCCGTGCAGCAGTTGGTTGACGGTGAAGACGCCGCCGTCGGTGACGCCGACCTTGGTGCCCTCGGCGGCGGCGTCGTCGGCGGTTCCGGGGACCGACTTGTTCAGGTTAAGGGCGTTGATGGCGGCCATCGCGACCAGCACCTTGATGATGCTGGCCGGGCGGTGCCGCCCGTGCGGGTCCTTGGCCGCGATGACCGCGCCGCTGTCCAGGTCGGCCACCAGCCAGGCCTCGGCGGAGACGTCGTTCGGCAACGCCGGCGTATTCGGCGCGGCGACGATGCCGCAGCTGCCCAGTGCGTCGCCGCCGACCGGCTTCGCCGGCACCGCCAGCGGGATCGGCGGGTCACCGGCCGTGGGGGCCTCCGACGAGTCCACGGCCTTGGGGGTGTTCACCTTGTATGGGCAGTCCGCGGGCGCGGCATTGGGTTCGGCGCCGGGCTCGGCCTTCGCGAGCGGCATGTTCGCCGGTGCTGCCAGCGTGACCGGGGCGGCCATCAGGAAAAGCGCCGCTGCCAGGCATGAAGCGGAACGTAACAGGCTCATCGTCTGTGCACAGTAAGCGATCGGCGGCCCGAATCCGGGGAGCCGCGCTGTGACTGGTGAGACGGAAGTTACTGAGCTTCGGGTGGGCTACGCTGACACGCGACCGGCGAGAGGACGCGTCATTCCCAACATTCGATCGAAATGGGGGCGCCGCGGCGACGGTCCGCGGCCGCTGACGGATCTGCTCGAGCAGGTGCAGAAGGGCACCCAGGTGCGCGGGCGCGGATCCGACCGCGTGCTGGCGGAGCTGCAGCGGCATCGCGACGCCACGCCCGACGCCGGCCTGCGCTCCGCGCTCACCTGGCTGTGCAACGCGCAATCGCGGCTGGTGGCCGATCCGACCCCCGCGCGCTCCCGGGAGGTGCTGCTGGCCGCCTACGAGGTCAACCGGATCCTGGCCACCACCGACGGCACTCGTCGCTGAGCACATCGCGCAGGATGGCTTCGATGGTGTCGAATTCGGCCTGGCCGCTGATCAGCGGCGGCGCCAGCTGGATGACGGAATCGCCGCGGTCGTCGGTGCGGCAGTACAAACCGGCCTCGAAAAGCGCCGAGGACACCCGGCCGAGCAGCGTGCGGCGTTCGTCGTCGGTGAAGGTCTGCTTGGTCGCCTTGTCCTTGACCAGTTCGATGCCGTAGAAGAAGCCCTCGCCGCGCACGTCCCCGACGATGGGCAGGTCGTTGAGCTTGTCCAGGGTGGCGCGGAAGGCGGGCGCGTGGGTTCGAACGTGGTCATTGAGGCCCTCACGCTCGAAGATGTCGAGGTTCGCCAGCCCCACGGCCGCCGAAACCGGATGGCCGCCAAAGGTATACCCGTGCGGGAACATGGTGGCGCCGTCGTTGAACGGTTCGAACAACCGCTCGCTGGCGATCATGGCGCCGATGGGTGAGTAGCCCGACGTCATTCCCTTGGCGCAGGTGATCATGTCCGGCACATAGCCGAAGTCTCCGATCTCACTGCAGCAGGCGAACATCGACCCGATCCGGCCGAACGCGCAGATCACCTCGTCGGAGACCAGCAGCACGTCGTATTCGTCGCAGATCTGACGCACCCGCTCGAAATAGCCTGGGGGAGGCGGGATGCTGCCACCGGCGTTCTGCACCGGCTCGAGGAACACCGCGGCGACGGTGTCGGGGCCCTCGAACTCGATGGCCTCGGCGATCCGGTCGGCGGCCCACCGCCCGAAGGCCTTCGGGTCGGTTCCGAACTGCTCGGGCGCGCGGTAAAAATTGGTGTTGGGCACCCGGAAGCCGCCGGGCGTCACCGGCTCGAACGGTGCCTTGTATTTCGGCAGCCCGGTGATCGCCAGGGCGCCCTGCGTGGTTCCGTGGTAGGCGATCGCGCGCGAAATGACCTTGTGCTTACCGGGTTTGCCGGTGAGCTTGAAGTACTGCTTGGCCAGTTTCCACGCGGTCTCGACGGCCTCGGTGCCGCCGGTGGTGAAGAAGACCCGGTTCAGATCGCCCGGCGCGTAGCCGGCGAGGCGTTCGGCGAGCTCGATCGCGGGGGGCGTCGCGTACCCCCACAGCGGGAAGAACGCCAGCGTGCCCGCCTGGCGGGCGGCGACCTCGGCGAGTTCGGTGCGCCCGTGGCCGACCTGGACGGTGAACAGTCCAGACAGGCCGTCGAGGTAGCTCTTGCCGCGGTCGTCGAACAGGGTGACACCCTCGCCGCGGGTGATGATCGGCGCGGTGATGTTCGGGCCGTGCCTCGCGAAGTGCAGCCATAGGTTGTCGGTCATCTCGACGCTGAGCGTAACCTCGCGGCATGACCTCTGCGCAGCAGGTCAGCGAGTTCGAGTCGCTACGTCCCCATCTCATGTCGGTCGCCTACCGCCTCACCGGCACGGTGGCCGACGCCGAGGACATAGTCCAGGACGCCTGGCTGCGCTGGCACCGGCAGGATGGCGCGATCACCGACCTGCGGGCCTGGCTGACCACGGTGGTGAGCAGGCTGGGCCTGGACAGGTTGCGTTCGGCCGCGCGTCGTCGCGAGACCTACACCGGCAACTGGCTGCCCGAGCCGGTGGTCACCGGGTTTGACGCGGCCGATCCGCTGTCCGCGGTGGTGGCCGGCGAGGACGCCCGGTTCGCGGCGATGGTGGTGCTGGAGCGGCTGTCACCGGATCAACGGGTCGCCTTCGTGTTGCACGACGGGTTCGCCGTGCCCTTCGCGGAGGTGGCGCAGGTGCTGGGGACCAACGAGGCCGCCGCCCGGCAGCTGGCGTCACGGGCGCGCAAGGCGGTCGCGGCCGACGCGCCGCCCAAGCCCGACCCGGCGCACGCCGAGGTGGTGGGGAAGTTGCTGGCGGCCATGGCATCCGGCGATCTGGAGGCCGTGGTGGCGCTGCTGCATCCCGACGTCATCCTGACCGGCGACGCGAACGGCAAGGCGCCCACCGCAATCAACGTCATCCACGGCGCGGACAAGGTGGCCCGATTCTTCTTCGGCCTGGCCCAGCGCTACGGCCCGGCCATGTTCACCTCGTATCAGCTGGGGCTCGTCAACGGCGAGTTGGGCGGTTACACGGCGGGCTGCCCCGCCAGTGACGGGTATCGCGAGATGATGCCGCGGATCATGGCGGCGACGGTGCGCGACGGAAAGGTCTGCGCGCTATGGGATGTCGCCAACCCCGACAAATTCACCGGCTCCCCGCTGCGAGGCTGACCCGGCATTCGCGGCGAGCCCGAGCCGCAGCGCGCCGGCCGCCTCGCTCGCGGCCTCGGCGAACCGCCCTCCGATGCCCACGAAGTTGAGGTATCCGTGCGGCAGGTCGGCCTGGCGGGTCAGCGCCACCGGGACCCCGGCGGCGCGCAGTTTGTCCGCGTACGCTTCGCCGTCGTCGCGGATCGGATCGAACCCCGCGGTGGCGACATAAGCGGGCGGTACGCCGGTGACATCGCCGTGCTGCGGTGACAGCCGCGGATCTGCCGGATCGGTTTGCGCGGGAATGTAGTTGGCCATCACCCAATCGATGTTGCGGTCGGTGAACGTCGACCCTTCGGCGAACAAATCGCGTGACGGCCGGCGTGTGCTGAGGTCGGTCACGGGATACATCAGCATTTGGAACACCGGAACCCCGCCGCCTCGCCGCGCCGCCCGCTGCGCGGTAACGGCGGCGAGATTGCCGCCGGCGCTGTCGCCCCCGACGCCGATGCAGTGAGGATCCGCACCCAGCTCGGCGGCGTGCGCGTGGGCGTAATCGAACGCGGCGAGCGCATCGTCTGCGGCAGTGGGGAATTGGTGCTCGGGGGCGCGCCGGTATTCGACCGACAGCACCCGCACGCCGGCGTGGCCGGCCAGGTAACGGGCGACGGGGTCGTGGCTGAACCGGGTCCCGACCGAGAAGCCGCCACCGTGGAAATACACCAGCAGGCCCGACGGTGCGGGCACGTGCTCGGGGCTGTACAGGGTGGCCGGAATGGCTGTTGTCGCGACGGGAATGGTGATCTCCCGCGTGGCGATGGCCACCGGTGACCGGTAGCCGATCAGGCTGGGCAGCTCGTCGTATCGTGACCGGGCCTGCTCCACCGGACCGTCGAAAACGTCGGAGCCGGAGAGGTTCTTGAGCCAGATGACCAGCTGCGCGTCGAGCGCCATCTCCTGGCCGTCGATGCGCAGCGGCGGACCCGCCAGCATCCGGCGGACGGGGGTGGGCGCGGCGAACAGGGTGCGAACCACCGCCGCTTTGGCGCGAATGCTCAACGATGACATCAGATTTCTCCTTCCCGAAGCTCGCCCGCGATGGTTGCGCAAGACGAGCGCCACACGGCGCCGCAGCAGAAGGCCCGTGCGGACCGTGACATCGCAGGCATGCATCCACCCTGCGGTAATCCGCGGGCGAGCGCTTGTATGGATCCGTCAGATCAGGGTTTGTTGACCGCTTCGGCGAGTTCGCTTGGGGTGGCCCCGGTCATCTCCCAGCACACCCGGTTGGCATGCGACCCGTCGGCGAACCCGGCCAGGTGAGCAGCGTCGGTGATGGAGCGACCATCGAGCAGGTAGCTGATGGCGGCCACCAGCCGCTCCCAGCGGATGGCGGCCGAGAACGAGACGCCGGTCTGCTGTTTGCACAGCCGCCCGAGGTAGTCGGGGGACAGCGCGACGGCCCCGGCGACTGAGGCCACATCGATGCGCTCGGGCACGCGGCCCGCGACGACTTCGATCGCCTGCCGAAGCTGCGGGTGAACCGATCGTCGCCCATCTTGTGTCCCGCAGAGACTGTCGAGGAGAAAACCGGCCGCCGTCTCGGGCCCCGTTTCGGCCAGCTCCGCGGCCGTCGCCTCGGCCAGTTGCGTTCCGCCGCTGACGATCCAGACGCCGCGAGCATGGTTGCGCGCCAACGTGTTCAGCGCGCTGCCCTGCGGCGTCTGCAGCCCGAGGTACAGCGTCAGCGCCCCGGAATCGGAATCGGACCGCACGGCATGACGTGCTCCACTGGCGATCACGACAAGCCGGCACGTGTCGTGCGTGTCGCCGTCGCCGGTCACCGACAGCGGGCCGTGCCCGCCGACGGTGATCTGTACCGCTGGGTGGTGGTGCGGCGCGAGGTCGGAGAACGCACCGGCGACCATCAGCCGGCCCGGTTCCAGCTCCCAGACGCGCATAAACCACCTTAGCGCCGCGCCGCGGTCTCGCCTGGCTGGCTAGCCCACGGAACGCGGCAGGCGTCACCGGAATTGAAGCCCTGCTCGGTGATGCCCAGCGCGGAATTCACCCGCGCCCGCATGTTCTCCAACCCGATCTGGTAGGTCAGCTCGAACACACCGGCGTCGCCGAAGCGGGCGCGCAGATCGTCGACCTGGCCGTCGGTGACGGTGTGCGGATCGGTGGTCATCGCGGCGGCATAGGCGATGGCCGCGCGCTCGTCGTCGGTGAATGCCGTTGAGGTGGCGTAGTTGTCGATCTCCTTGAGGCGCGCCATGTCCAGGCCGTCCAGGCGCTGCAGCATCGATCCGAAGTCGACGCACCACGAGCAGCCGATCTGACGCGCGGTCCACAACACCGCGAGCTCGCGCACGCTGGTCGGCAGCGTTTTCGAGGCCCGGTCGACCATCGTCTCGTGCACGGCGCTGGCGATCATCAGCTTGCGATGATGCGCGGCCACGGCGAACGGCTCGGGAACTTGGCCGTAGCGCCGCTTGGCGATCCGGTACATGGCCCGGGTCAGCAATCCGGTGCGCTTGGGCGGCAGGGGCTCGATGCGGGTTTTCTGTGTCATACCCGTCAGACGGGACAGGGCCGCGATGTGTGACGGGCTGGCGGCGCCGGTGCGTCACACTGGCGTGACGCTCGGCATCGAATGCCACGCTGGCGTGACACTCGGCGCGAAAACCCGCCTAGCGGGAGAACATGATCGCGCGCTTGACCTCTTGGATCGCCTTGGTGATCTCGATGCCACGCGGACAGGCCTCGGTGCAGTTGAAGGTGGTGCGGCACCGCCACACGCCGTCGACCTCGTTGAGGATGTCCAGGCGCTCGGCGGCGGCCTCGTCGCGGCTGTCGAAGATGAACCGGTGCGCGTTGACGATCGCGGCCGGGCCGTAGTAACTGCCCTCGTGCCAGAAGATCGGGCAACTGGTGGTGCACGCCGCGCACAGGATGCACTTGGTGGTGTCGTCGTAGCGGGCCCGGTCGGTCGGGCTCTGAATGCGTTCGCGGGTCGGCGGGTTGCCGGTCGTGACCAGGTACGGCTTCACCGCCCGATAGGCGTCGAAGAACGGCTCCATGTCGACCACCAGGTCCTTCTCCACCGGCAGCCCACGGATCGGCTCGACCGTGATGGTCAGTGTTTTGCCCGGCCTCTTGGGCAGCAGGTCGCGCATCAGCACCTTGCAGGCCAGGCGGTTGACGCCGTTGATGCGCATGGCGTCCGAACCGCACACCCCGTGCGCGCACGAACGCCGGAAGGTCAGCGTCCCGTCCAGGTAGCTCTTGATGTAGATCAGCAGGTTGAGCATCCGGTCGCTGGGCAGGCACGGCACCCGAAAGCTTTGCCAGCCACCGGTTTCCGCGAAGGCGTCGGGCTGATCGGGGTTGAACCGGGCGATCTTGACGGTGACCATCACCGCCCCGTCGGGAACGGGCGGCAGGGGTGGCTCCAGAGTCGTTTCGTCCCCTGTTTCGACACTCATCAGTACTTCCGTTCCTTAGGTTCGTAGCGCGTCTGCACCACGGGCTTGAAGTCCAGCGCGATGTCGCTGAGCAGGTCGCTGCCCTGCTTGTAGGCCATGGTGTGGCGCATGAAGTTGACGTCGTCGCGGTTGGGATAGTCCTCGCGGGCGTGGCCGCCACGAGACTCCTTGCGGTTCAAGGCGCCGACCACGGTCACCTCGGCGAGCTCCAGCAGGAAGCCCAGTTCGATGGCCTCCAGCAGGTCGCTGTTGAATCGTTTCCCCTTGTCGTGCACGCTGATTCGGGCGTACCGCTCCTTCAGCGCGTGGATGTCGGTGAGCGCCTGCTTGAGTGTCTCCTCGGTGCGGAACACCGCGGCGTTGTTGTCCATCGACTGCTGCAGCGCGATGCGGATGTCGGCGACGCGCTCGTTGCCGTGTTCGGAGAGGATGTCGCCGACCCAGCCGACGACCATCGCCGCCGGCTCCGGCGGCATGTCCACGAAGTCATGGCCCCGCGCGTAATTGGCCGCGGCGATCCCGGCCCGCCGGCCGAACACGTTGATGTCCAGCAGCGAATTGGTGCCCAGCCGGTTGGCCCCGTGCACCGACACGCACGCGCACTCGCCGGCCGCATACAGCCCCGGCACCGTGGAAGTGTTGTCCCGCAACACCTGTCCGGTGACGGTGGTGGGGATGCCGCCCATCACGTAGTGGCAGGTCGGGTAGACGGGGACCAACTCGTGCACCGGGTCCACACCGAGGTAGGTGCGCGCGAACTCGGTGATGTCGGGCAGCTTGGCCTCCAGCACGTCCTCGCCGAGGTGGCGGACGTCGATGTAGACGTAGTCTTTGTGCGGGCCGGCGCCGCGTCCCTCCAAAACCTCCAAAACCATGGAGCGCGCGACGATGTCGCGCGGCGCCAGGTCGACGATCGTCGGTGCGTAACGCTCCATGAAGCGCTCGCCCTCGCCGTTGAGCAGCCGGCCGCCCTCACCGCGCACCGCCTCGGAGATCAGGATGCCCAGGCCTGCCAGGCCGGTCGGATGGAATTGGTGAAACTCCATGTCCTCCAAGGGAAGTCCCTTGCGGAAGACGATGCCGATGCCGTCACCGGTCAGCGTGTGCGCATTCGAGGTGGTCTTGTACATCCGGCCCGAACCGCCGGTGGCGAGCACCACCGCCTTGGCGTGGAAGACGTGGATGTCGCCGGTGGCCAGCTCGTAGGCGACCACCCCGGTGGCCACCGGCCCGCTCGGGGTCTGCGTCAAAACCAAATCCAGCGCATAGAACTCGTTGAAGAACTGCACGTCGTGCCGCACGCAGTTCTGGTACAGGGTCTGCAGGATCATGTGACCGGTGCGGTCGGCGGCGTAACAGGCCCGGCGCACCGGGGCCTTGCCGTGGTCGCGGGTGTGCCCGCCGAAGCGGCGCTGGTCGATGCGGCCCTCGGGGGTGCGGTTGAACGGCATCCCCATTTTCTCCAGGTCGAGCACCGCGTCGATGGCTTCCTTGCACATGATCTCCACCGCGTCCTGGTCGGCCAGGTAGTCGCCGCCCTTGACGGTGTCGAAGGTGTGCCATTCCCAGTTGTCCTCTTCGACGTTGGCCAGCGCCGCGCACATGCCGCCCTGCGCCGCCCCGGTGTGGCTGCGGGTGGGGTAGAGCTTGGTCAGCACCGCGGTGCGCACCCGCGGGCCGGATTCCACCGCGGCGCGCATGCCGGCACCCCCCGCGCCGACGATCACCACGTCGTACCGGTGTTGCTGGATCATCGATCAGCCTCCGATATTCGGGTCGAATGTCAGCAGCACGTAGGTGCCCAGCACCAACGTGAACCCCATCGACAACAGCAGCAGGCTGTTGAGCCAGAAGCGGGTGCTGTCCTTGCGGCTGTAGTCGTCGATGATGGTGCGCAGGCCGTTGCCGCCGTGCAGTTGCGCCAGCCACAGCAGCGCCAGGTCCCAGAACTGCCAGAACGGCGACGCCCACCGCTGCGCCACGTAGTTGAAGTCGATGCGGTAAACGCCGTTATCCCACATCAGCATGATGAACAGGTGGCCGATCGCCAGCACGAACAACGCGATCCCGGAGAACCGCATGAACAGCCAGGCGAACTTCTCGAAGTTGGGGATGCCGGCCCGCCGCCGCGGCGAGCGGGGGTTGTCCAGGCTGGCGGGGCGGTCGTAGAGGCGCTGTTTGACCGGGGCGAGGCCGCCCCGGTGGGATTGGGAGCCCAGCTGCTGAAGCTCGCTCATCGGAAGTGCTCCATCATGTGGATGACCGTCACCACGCCGGCCGGGACCATCAGCAGCAGGAACACGATGCCGACGATCCAGAACATCAGGCGCTGGTGGCGCGGGCCTTCGGACCAGAAGTCGATCAGGATCACCCGGATCCCGTTCAGGCCGTGAAAGAGCACCGCTGCGATCAGGCCGTATTCCATCAGGCCGACGATGGGCATCTGGTAGTCGTGGATCACGGCGTTGTAGGTCTGCGGGCTCACCCGCAGCATCGCGGCGTCCAACACGTGGACGAACAGGAAAAAGAAGATCGTCGCGCCGCTGATCCGGTGCAGCACCCACGACCACATGCCGGGGTCGCCCCGGTACAGCGTCCGTGGCGGCCTGCGCTTGCGGGCCGATACCGGTGCCGCCGGATCCGCGGTTGTCGGTTGCGTAGTCACCCCAGTCCTCACCGCCTTCTTCCGACTTCAACGCCAGTCACGCCGGGCACTTGAGCTTAGCTCGGACACGGTGCCGCTTGCGCCAATGTCCGTCAAGCGAAATGCAGTTTTGCGACTAGGGTGACTGTCGGAATCGGCGACGGGTGAGCGGGGTTCGTTATGCCTGAGATCGACTGGAAGATGTTGCGGGACAAGGCAATCGATGTCTCTGCGGGTGCGTATGCGCCGTACTCGCGGTTCCGGGTCGGGGCGGCAGCGCTGGTCGATGACGGCCGGGTGGTCACCGGCTGCAATGTGGAGAACGTCTCATATGGCCTTGGTCTCTGTGCCGAATGTGCGGTGGTATGCGCCCTGCATGCCACCGGCGGCGGCCGGCTGCTGGCGCTGGCGTGCGTGGACGGGCGGGGCGCGGTGCTGATGCCCTGCGGCCGATGCCGTCAGGTGCTGGCCGAACACGGCGGCCCCGAACTGCTGATCGACCACCCGGGCGGGCCGCGCCGGCTCGGCGACCTGCTGCCGGACGCCTTCGGCCCCGACGACCTGGCCGCGGGCCGCGGCTGATGCACGCCGCCGCTTGCTGAGCGTTGTCGGCCCGCTTACCGTCATGCGTGTGCAACGGGGGAGCGCAGCGCCGACGGGACCGTTGCCCCGCTTTTTTGTTGCGGTGCTGATCGCGGCTGCTGTGGGCGCCGCGGGATGCGCGTCAGAGTCAACCAAAGCAAAGTCGCCGTCGCCGACCGCGTCGTCGGCGGCGGCGTCCTGGGTGGAGGACGCCGTCTCATTCGCGGTGGCCGACATGACGGTGTACGGCACCTTCCGTCATCCGGCCGGGCGCGGCGGGGCCGTGCCGGGGGCGCTGCTGATCGCCGGCAGCGGGCCGACGGATCGCAACGGTGACTCGGCCGTCATGCCGGGTCGGCTCGACACGCTGCGGAGCCTGGCGAAGGCGCTGTCGGACGACGGCGTCGCCAGCTTGCGCTACGACAAGCTCGGCACCGGCCAGACCGGCCTCGGACCCTACGCGGCCGACCCGGCAAAGGTCGATATCGGCGTATTCCAAGACGAGGCGACCGGCGCGCTGAACTTCCTCGCCGGCCAGTCCGGCATCGACCGGAACCGCCTGATGGTGCTCGGCCATAGCGAGGGCGCCCTCTACGCGATGATGCTGGCCGCCGCCGTGCCCGGGACGGCTCCCGCGGTGCGGGCCCTGGGGCTGCTGGAGCCCGCCAGCCGCCGCATCCTCGACCACGTGTCGGCGCAGGCCCGCGCCCAGGCCGACGCGGCCGTCAGGTCCGGGCGGCTCACCGCCGCGCAGGCCGCCCAAAGCACGGCGGCGATCGATCACGCCATCCAGGAGTTCCGCGCGACCGGGCAGGTTCCGCCGGACGAACCACCGGCGTTGAGGCCGGTGATCAACGCCGCCAACGCGCACGCCCTGTCGCAGGAAGACGCGATCGACCCGGCGGCGTTGGCGGCCAAACTGCCGCGCGCCATGCCGGTGTTGGTCACCTGCAGCGACGCCGATCTGCAAATCACCTGCCAGGACGTCGATTCGCTGGTGTCCGGCCTGACCAGCGCGGGCACCAAGACCGACTACGTCCACCTGACCGGTGTGGACCATGTCCTGAAGGAGGACGCCAGCAGGACGCCGGCCAATTACACGAAGGCCCTACCGTTCTCCACCCAGCTGGTCGGGGCGCTGGCGTCGTTCCTCAACGAGAACGGGATGACGCCCTGAGCCTTGGCGACCCGACTGAGCCCGCCTTCGACGCGCCCACGGTGATCAGGACCAAGCGCGACGGCGGCCGGTTGTCCGACGCCGCGATCGACTGGGTCATCGACGCCTACACCGGCGGCCGGGTGGCCGAAGAACAGATGGCGGCCCTGCTGATGGCGATCCTGTTGCGCGGCATGGACCGCGGCGAGACGGCCCGGTGGACCGCGGCGATGCTGGCGTCGGGCGACACGCTCGACTTCGGCGACCTGGGCCTGGCCACGGTCGACAAGCACTCCACGGGCGGGGTGGGGGACAAGATCACCCTGCCCCTGGTGGCCGTCGTCGCCGCCTGCGGGGCCGCGGTGCCGCAGGCGTCGGGCCGCGGGCTCGGCCATACCGGCGGCACCCTGGACAAGCTGGAATCCATCGCCGGCTTCACCGCAAGGCTGTCCAATCAGCGCGTGCGCGACCAGCTGCGCGAGGTGGGCGCGGCCATCTTCGCCGCCGGGGACCTGGCCCCGGCCGACGCCAAGCTCTACGCGCTGCGCGACATCACCGCCACCGTCGAGTCGCTGCCGCTGATCGCCAGCTCGGTGATGAGCAAGAAGCTGGCGGAGGGGGCCGGCGCGCTGGTGCTCGACGTGAAGGTCGGTTCCGGGGCGTTGCTGGACTCCGAACGGCAGTGCCGCGAACTGGCGCACGCCATGGTCGAGCTGGGTGCGGCGCACGGGGTGCCCACCCGCGCGCTGCTGACGGACATGAATCGCCCGCTGGGCGCGACCGTCGGCAATGCCCTCGAGGTCGTCGAGGCGCTGGAGGTGCTGGCCGGGGGCGGCCCGCCCGATGTCGTCGAGCTGACTTTGCGGCTGGCCTCCGAGATGCTCGAGCTGGCCGGGATCGACGACCGCGACCCCGCCGACGCCCTGCGCGACGGCACCGCGATGGACCGGTTCCGCCGGCTCGTCGCGGCACAGGGCGGCGACCTGACGATGCCGTTGCCCGTCGGTCGGCATGCCGAGAACGTGACCGCCCCGCGGGGCGGCACAATGGGCGATATCGACGCGATGGCAGTGGGGCTGGGGGCATGGCGCCTCGGTGCGGGCAGGTCCCGTCCGGGCGAACGGGTGCAGTCGGGCGCGGGCATCCGGATCCACCGGCGCCCCGGCGAGCCCGTCACCGCCGGCGAGCCGTTGTTCACTCTCTACACCGATACCCCCGAGCGCTTCGATGCCGCGCTCGCCGAGCTGGACGGCCGCTGGAGCATCGCCGGCGATGCGGCCGAGATCCAGTCCCGACCGCTGATCATCGATCGGATCGTCGCATGACCGCACCGCTGGGCCTGGAGCAGATCAGGCGGGCCCCCAAGGCCCTGCTGCACGACCACCTCGACGGCGGCCTGCGCCCGTCCACCGTGCTGGAGATCGCCGAGCAGGTCGGCTATGGCGGGCTGCCCGCCACCGACGTCGACGAGCTGGCGAGGTGGTTTCGCACCCGCTCGCACAGCGGCTCGCTGGAGCGCTACCTGGAGCCGTTCTCGCACACCGTGGCCGTGATGCAGACGCCCGAGGCGCTGCATCGGGTCGCCTACGAGTGCGTGCAGGATCTGGCCGAGGACTCGGTGGTCTACGCCGAGATCCGGTTCGCGCCCGAGCTGCACATCGACCGCGGGCTGTCCTTCGATGCGATCGTCGAGGCCGTGCTGGCCGGCTTCGCCGACGGCGAGAAGGCGTGTGCGGCGGCGGGGCGCCCGATCGTGGTGCGCCTTCTGGTCACGGCGATGCGGCACGCGGCGGTGTCCCGCGAGATCGCCGAGCTCGCGATCCGGTTCCGGGACAAGGGAGTCGTCGGGTTCGACATCGCCGGCGCCGAGGCCGGCAACCCGCCGACACGGCACCTGGACGCGTTCGAGTACATGCGAGACCACAACGCCCGCTTCACCATTCACGCCGGTGAGGCGTTCGGGCTGCCGTCCATCCATGAGGCCATCGCCTTCTGCGGTGCCGACCGGCTGGGCCATGGGGTGCGCATCGTCGATGACATCAAGGTGTCGGACGACGGTGAAGTGCGGCTGGGCCAACAGGCATCGATCCTGCGCGACAAGCGAATTCCGCTGGAACTGTGTCCCAGCTCCAACGTGCAGACCGGTGCCGTCAAGAGCATCGCCGAGCATCCGTTCGATCTGCTGGCCCGCGCCCGCTTCCGGGTGACCGTCAACACCGACAACCGGCTGATGAGCGACACCTTCATGAGCCGCGAAATGCACCGACTGGTGGAGGCTTTCGGCTACGGATGGAGTGACCTCGAGCGCTTCACCATCAACGCGATGAAGTCCGCGTTCATCCCGTTCGACGAGCGGCTGGCGATCATCGACGAGGTGATCAAGCCGCGCTACGCGGTGCTGATCGGGTAGCGGCCCGCCGTCAGATGTGCCCGGGCATCCCGGCCATCCCGGTGTCGGCCGGCGCTGCGGGCGCGATCGGCATGGGCGGCGGCTCCATGGGTGGCGGCGCCATCGGCGGGGCTTCCATCGGTGGTGGTGCGACGGGTGGCGGCGCCACTGGTGGCGGGTCCACCGGCGGTGGCGCGTCCACCGGCGGAGGCGGGGCGATCGGCGGATCCGCCGGGGGCGGCGCGTACGGACCACCCGCGCACACCGGGTTAGTGGGCTGGCTGATGCAGCTCAGGTCCGCCGGGCCGGTGGGCGCGCCGCCGGCGGCATACGGCCCGCCCTGGCATTGCGCCACCTCGGGCATCGCCACGCAACGGGGATCGGATGGGTTGGTGGGCAGGTTGGGATCGGGGTCGTCCAGCGGAACGGGCGCACCGGGCGTACGCGCGGGCATCGCGTTCGCTGCACTTGGGGCACCCGTCGCAACGACCCCGAGCACCGCCGCGGCCACGGCCGCCCTCGTGATCGCGTCGCGGATCTTCGGAGCCATTTCCCAACCCATCGGTTCCCCTTCATGTCGGGCGGCCCCGGCCGCGTAGAAGCATATTAAGCACCGGCAGATATCACCGGTTCGGTTTTTGCGCCGCTCCCACATATTCACCGAGGAAGCCGTTGCCCAACCACCACCTGGGGCTGGTGTGCTTGAAGATCTCGTCGCCGAGGGCACGAGTGCGCACCGACCTCTTGACCGGGAACGGATTCATCCCGGATTTGTACTCGAGGCCGACCATGGCCGGTGCCGTCGGCCGGTCTCGCCTGGGCAGCAGCTCGAAACCGGCGTGCCGGAGCATGGTATTCAACTCGGCCGGGCGGGGGAATCGCCGAAAGTCGTGGTTGGGCTTGTGTAGGCCGAACACGAACAGCGGCCCGACCGTGATGAAGTAAAGCCAGGTGAAAACGTTGCGATCCGGTGTGACATAGAACATTCGGCCGCCTGGCTTCAGCGCGGTGAACACGCTGTCGAGCAGACGGCGGTGCTCCGTGCAATGGTCGAAGACTCCGTGCAGGTAAATCAGGTCGAACCGATTGGCCGCCAGCACATCCGCCTTTCGCGCGTCGCCGACGACGAAGTTCACCCCGCGCCGGCCGGCGAAGCGCTTGCGGGCCGCGTCGATCGATTTGTAGTCGACGTCGACGCCGACGATGTCCCACTCGCGCAGCTGCGGATAGCGTTCCAGCAATCCCGCGATCGCCCCTCCGCCGCCGCAGCCGACCACCGCCATCGCCGGGTGGTCGCTATCTGTGGACGGCAGATAGTCGCGCAGGAAATCCCATGCGGTGTAGTCGATTTCGCTGACCAGGTCTGCCGTGAAACGCCACTGCGCGCTGACGTCGGCGTTGGAGAAGTAGCGGACCCCGCGCTCGATCGTGCCGTTGCTGATCCGCATCAGCGCGCGATCGATCATCGAATAGCGGTACTCGGGCTCACCGACTGCGTCGTTCGCCCGTTCGTGGTCGAGGAACTCGAAGTACCTTCGCTCCTCGGGTTCGATTGGCGCTTGCCATGATTGGGCGTTACCGAGCGCACGCTCCCGGATCCACGAGTCGATGACCCGGCCGTAGACGTCTCTGTCGAACAACATCAGCTGATGGCCGCCGCCGGGCATCATGAAGAAGTCTTTGGTCCCGCCGATCCGCTCGAAACACGCCCGGCAGTGTTCGGCGCCGACTATTTCATCGTGCTCGCCACACGTGATCAGGACTGGTTTCGTGTTGGCCGCTGCGGGCCGTGGCGGGACATAGTTGAACACCGAGTGGTAGCTTCGCAACCCGTACGACCAGACGTACAGCGGGTCCTTCTTCTTCGTTTCCAGTAAGCCGGGGTCTTCTTGGTAGGCGGCCTTGAAGTCGATGACCCGCCGTAGCGGGATCCGAAGCCGATCGCCTATCTTCGCTGCCGCGAATCGGGCCGGGCGCGACTGAAACAGCCGGATCGCCAGGCTCATCGGCGCCTCGTGGTTCAACAAGATGTTCATGCACACACCGGCCACCACGGCGGGGCACGCGTCGAGCGCGTGGAATGCGACTTCGCCGCCCTGGCTCGCGCCGTGCACGATGACGGGCAGGCAAGTGCGTCGCGCGGCGTAATCGGTCACCGCCCGGGTGTCTTCGAGGAAGGCCTCGAAACTGAACACGCCCACCCTGCCTTCGGTGCGGCCGTGCCCGGTGAGGTCGAACGAATACACCGCCGCCCGATGATGGCGGCGCATGTGCTCGGCGAAGGTGTCGTAGCCTTCGCTGTTCCCGGCGGTGCCATGCACCAGCACCAAGACATAGTCGGCGTTGTCGTTGTCGTAGCGGCGCACGAAGATTCGTCGTCCACCGGATCCGGTCACCGCGTCCTCTGCCATCGGCGGGACTGCCTGCGTGGTGGTGTTCGCGGTCATCGGCGCCTCGAATTCAATCGTTCGGTGATGTGGGTGGCGATCATGCGCGCGAAAGCGTCGAAATCGCCGCGGAAGCGCGCAGTGTCGCCAACGAACGGGCGCTGCATCGACATGCCCAGCAAGACGATTTCCACGAGATGCACCGTCTCGTCGATCAAACCTGGCGGCGCGTCGTCACCGACGATCGCGCGTAGCAGTTCAGCGATCCGCCGGCGCTGAGTATCGCGATAGTCGACGTACGCGCTCCGCAAGAACTCGTTGTGGTTGGCCGCCGCGGTGAACTCGACCATGAACGTGACCGCTTCGAGGTTGTCGATGAACAGGGTGTACAGCAGATCGGCCGCCTCGTTGAGACCGTCCGTCACCGACATCCGGTCAGCAAGCCGGGCCGACGCGGTCGAGAACATCGCCTTGGCCATGTCGTCGATCGCGGCCTGGAACAGCTTTTCCTTGGTCTCGAAGTGATAGTGCAGCAGGGTCTGCGAGACGCCGGCTTTCGCCGAGATCAGCTTCATCGACGACTTCTCATAGCCGTACGCGCCGAAGCACCGCATCGTCGTCTGCAGGATCCGCTGCCGGGCGTCGCCGGCCGTCCCCGCGGAATCAGCGTTCGGGGCTGTCGGAGCGGTTGCGGTCAACATCGACTCTTCTCTTGGTCACCGGCTACCCGATAACGTACTGTCTGATCAATCAGTCAGGCAACTATGACGTGATGGATGAGCACCCGCCATGCCTTCGAAAATCACCTTGACCTTTGACAACGGACCGACTCCCGGGGTCACGGATCAGGTTCTCGATGCGCTCGCTCAGCGTCAGATGTCCGCCATGTTCTTTGTCGTAGGGCGCAACGTTCGCGCGCCGGCGGGACGCCGGCTGATGGAGCGCGCCGCGCGTGAGGGGCACCTGATCGGCAATCACTCCTACACCCATGGATTGCCTCTCGGAGAGCTTTCCCCGGCGCAAGCCATCGACGAAATCAGCGGCACGCAAACGCTTTTGGACGATGTCGCCGATGCCGATCGGTACTTCCGGCCGTGGGGAACCGAGGGCGCACTCGAACGTCGCTGCCTGAATCAAGCGGCCGTCGACTACCTCGTCGCGCAGAAGTACACCTGCGTCCTGTGGAACAGCGTCCCGCGCGACTGGGCCGACCCCGTCGGATGGGTCAGCCGGGCGCTCGCCGATGCCGACAAGTCTCAGCACACCGTGGTCGTACTGCATGACCTGCCAACCGGCGCGATGGAGCACCTACCGCTATTCCTCGATGAACTCACGCGCGCCGGTCTGGAGGTCACCACGGAGCTTCCTGATGATTGCGTGCCGATCGTGCGGGGGCGGATGCGCACGCCCGTCGATCATCTGCAACCCGAGCCCTAGAGGACGGACAACCCCATGGCCCGCACCGTGCTGGCCAGGTGGGTCTGCACCGCCTGCAGCGCGAGCGGTAAGTCGCCGTCGCGCAACGCTTCCGCGATGCCTTGATGCTCGGCCACTATCGTGGCCACCCGATCGGGCTCGCGCAGCGACGATTCCCCGATCATCCGCATCTGCCGGTCGCGCAACGTCGAATAGAAATTCGCCAGGATGGTGTTGCCCGACTCTTCCAGGGTGATGGCGTGGAAGGCGCGGTCGGACTCCACGAACGCCCGCCAGTCGGCAGCGGACGCGGCGTCGCGCTGCCGCCGCAGTTCGCCCGATTGCCGTTCGAAGACCGCGGCGCAGACGGCTGGGCCGCGTCCGATCACCTTGCCGGCCGCGAACTGCTCGAGCACCAGCCGAGACTCCATCACCGCCCGCACCTCGTCGGGCGAGACCGGCACCACCAGGGCGCCGCGCTGCGGATACAACCGCAACAACCCCTCGGCCTCCAGCCGCAGGAACGCCTCGCGCACCGGGGTGCGCGACATCCCCAGCGCGCTGGCGACGTCGCCTTCGCTGATCAGCTCACCGCCCGGGAACGCGCCGGTGAGTACCTGTGTCTTGACGTAGTCCAGCGCGCGGTCCTTGGCGGTGCCCGGTCGACGGACCTTTGCCGGCACGCACACCCCCTTCCGGTGGCCGTATCTCAAGCGTGGTCATGACCCTAACACCGGACGCTCCTACCTGCGCGGATTGACACTAAGATACAAGATAGATACTATTCAGATACGAAACAGAGCTAGGAAATGGAGGCGGAGATGCCGACCGCGCACAAGCTGGTCACGCCGAACCTGGATCCGACGATCGCCGCACCGATGATCAACGTGGCCGAGTACGGGTTCGAGGGCCGTTTCGAGGAATGGGCGCAGCAGGCCGAATACTTCGAGTACTCCAAGGCGGCCAACCCGATCGGAGCCGGGCACATACCACCGATGCCGATGCGGCGCTTCGATCCCGAGGTCTATCTCGACGCGCCGACCGGCGTGATCCCGCTGGACCTGTCCGAGGAACTGCGCATCGACTCCGGCGCCGCGACCAGCCCCGCGCTGTTGGCCAACTTCATCAGCATCCGCTGCGGCGAGCAGGTCGACACCAGCCCCAACGCCACCTCGCAGCTGTACTACGTGCTCTACGGGCGGGGCTTCGCGGCGGTCAACGGGCGGCTGATCGACTGGGAGAAGGGCGATTTCGTGACGCTGCCCGCGGGCAGCCACTCGGTGTTCTACGCCGCCACCGACACGGCCATGTACTGGGTGCACGACGAGCCGCTGATGCGCTACCTGGGCGCCGAAGCCACCCAGCCGCGGTTTGAGGCAACGAAGTTTCGCCGCGCCGACGCCGTGGCCAGGCTGGAAAGGATCGCGTCGCGTCCCGGCGCCAACGACAAGAGCCGGGTCAGCGTGCTGCTGGCCAACGCCGATCAGGCGCAGACGCTGACCATCACCCACGTGCTGTGGGCCATGTTCGGCGTGCTGCCACCCAACCAGGTGCAGCGCCCGCACCGGCACCAGTCGGTCGCGCTTGACCTCATCCTGGATGCGCCGGAGTTCGGCTGCTACACGCTGCTGGGCACCCGCCTCGACTCCCGCGGCGACATCGTCGACCCCATTCGGGTGGACTGGCGGGCCGGTTGCGCCTTCACCACCCCGCCGGGGATGTGGCACGCCCACTACAACGAGACCGACGAGCCCGCCCACCTGATCCCGATCCAGGACGCCGGATTGCAGACTTACCTGCGCAGCCTGGATATCAAATTCACCCAGCGTCGCGATCTCGGCGCCGGATAGTCCCGGCGGCGGCCCATGCACCGCCGGAGTTCGGCGCATAGTGTGGCTGGACATGAAGGTGCCCCTGCTGGGACCGGTGTCGCTCACCGGCTTCCAGAACGCCTGGTTCTTTTTGGTCCTGCTGATCGTGCTGCTGGTGATCGGCCTCTACGTCGTGCAGCAATTCGCCCGCCGTCGCCGGGTGCTGCGCTTCGCGAACATGGAGGTGCTGGAGCGGGTGGCCCCGGCGGCGCCCGGCAAGTGGCGGCACGTGCCGACCATCCTGCTGGCCGTGTCGCTGGTGTTGCTGACCACCGCGATGGCGGGGCCGACCTCGGACGTCCGGATCCCGCTCAACCGCGCGGTCGTGATGCTGGTGATCGACGTCTCGGAGTCGATGGCCTCCACCGATGTGCCGCCCAACCGCCTGGACGCGGCCAAGGAGGCCGGCAAGCAGTTCTCCGACCAGCTGACCCCGGCGATCAACCTGGGACTGGTGGAGTTCGCGGCCAACGCCACCCTGCTGGTGCCCCCGACGACCAACCGCGGCGCGGTGAAGGCCGGCATCGACAGCCTCAAGCCGATGCCCAAAACCGCGACGGGAGAGGGCATCTTCACCGCCCTGCAGGCGATCGCGACGGTGGGGTCGGTGATGGGCGGCGGCGACGGGCCACCGCCGGCGCGGATCGTGCTGGAGTCGGACGGCGCCGAGAATGTGCCGCTGGACCCCAATGCCCCGCAGGGGGCGTTCACCGCGGCGCGGGCCGCCAAGGCCGAGGGCGTGCAGATCTCGACGATCTCGTTCGGCACCCCGTACGGCACCGTCGACTACGAGGGCGCCACCATCCCGGTTCCGGTGGATGACCAGACTCTGCAGAAGATCTGCGAGATCACCGACGGCCAGTCGTTCCACGCCGACAGCCTGGATTCGCTGAAGAACGTGTACTCGACGCTGCAGCGCCAGATCGGCTACGAAACCGTGAAGGGCGACGCGAGCCTGGCCTGGATGCTGCTCGGCGCTTTCGTCATGGCCGGCGCCGTGCTGGCCGGTCTGCTGCTGAACCGCAGGCTGCCCGCCTGAGTTCTCAGCTGGGCAGGCGCCGGTTGATCAGCAGCGCCAGCGCCGTCGCGATCAGGGCGGTCAGCACGCCGAGGCGCAGCCAGCCGGAGCTGCCGGGCCCCGGCACGGTGCGGTAGCCGATCTCGTTCTCGATGGCGTTGTAGCTCTTCTGCAGCTCGCCGAGGTTGGTGGCGGTGTAGGCCTGGCCGCCGGACAACTTGGCGACGGTCTTCATCTGGTCGGTCGAGACCGGGACGGCGTGGCGCTGCCCGTCCATCTCGATCTCGCCGCCCTTGGTCCCGAACGAGATCGTCGAGATGGGCACGCCCTCGTCCTTGGCCAGCCGCGCCGCGGTGTAGACGCCGTCGTGCGGATCGCTGGGATTGGAGGGCTTGTTCTCGCCGCCGTCGGAGAGCAGCACGATCCGCGCCGGTGGCGGTGTATCGCCGCCGGCGACCGCGGTCGCGCTGATCGCGTGCAGGGCGGTGAAGATCGCTTCGCCGGTCGCGGTGCTGTCGGCGAAATCCAGCTTCTTCAGGGCGTCGATGGTGGCCTGGTGCTGCGGGGTGGGCGGCACCAGCAGATAGGGCGTGCCGGCGAACCCGACCAGCCCGAGGTTGATGCCCGGCGTGAGCTGACCGGCGAACTGGGTCGCGGCCTGTTCGGCGGCCTTGAGCCGGTTGGGTTCGACGTCGGTCGCGCGCATGGACTGCGACATGTCGATCACCAGCATGATGACGGCGCGGTTGCGCGGGATGCGCATGTCGTGGGTGGGCGTGCCCAGCGCGATGGTCAACAGCGCCAGGCACAGCAGCGACACGGCGATCGGGAGATGCCGCCACGGCGACTGCGCCACGGGCGCATCGGTGTAACGGTGCAGCCGTTGGCGTCGCCGCGCCTGGACCCAGATGTAGACGGCCAGCAGCGCCAGGGGCACCAGCCCGAACAACAACAGGGCGGGACGCTGGAATCCGTAGAGCGGTAACGGCCCGATACCGGGAAGCGACACGTCACCCAACCTTCCCGTCTAAGCCCGGCCCGTCAAACGGTGGCGCTACTCGCGGCGCAGCCGCCCGTCGACGAATTGCTCCAGTTTCTCCCACTCGCGCACCGCCGCGGCGTACGGCGGCGACGGCTTGGCGACCGAGTCGGGCTCGAGCACGGCGGCCACCAACTTGCCCAGCGGCCGGCTGGTCTCGAGCGCCTTGTCGACGGTGCCCTCCTCGGAGTAGTCGCCGATGTCGCGGAGCACCTCGACGGCCAGTTCCAGCTGCTCGCGATCCACGGCGTTCGGTCCGTCGGCCAGGTCGTCGGCCAGCCCGCTGAGCACGTAGATGTTGTCCTCGGTGATCTCGACCGCCAGCGAGCCGTCGGTGGCGGCGGTGCGGATGTCGTCGTAGGTGCTCAGGTCCGCCAGGTCGTGGTCGTGCTCGTCGGCCAGGTAGCGGGCCAGCGCGCGCTCGGACGTGAAGACGCTGATGCGTCCGTTGCGGCCCAGGAAGATCGGCTGGTCGTCCAGGTAGCAGCGCAGCGTGTAGAAGGTGCCCGAACTCGTCATGATCCGGATCGGATCGATGCCCACCTGCTGCCAGAAGTCCTTGTCGCTGCCCAGCACCACGGTGTCGCCGGTCGCCCGGTCGGCCTCGTCGTCGGCCTCCTCGCCTTCGGCCTCGGGTTCGTCCTCCGAGGACTCCTCGGCGGTCTCTTCGTCGGCGGCGTCCTCGGCGCCGGCGTCCTCGTCCGGCTCGTCGGGTTCGCGCTCTTCGGCCAGTTCGTCGGCGGCCTTGTCCGACAGCTTGGAGTCGACCTCGGGGGTGGTGACGATGTCGTCGATCGCGGCGAGCACGTCGTCCCAGCTGCGCCCGATCACCTCGGCGATCGCGTGCCAGCGTTTGGCGCCGGCCTTGCCGGCGAAGTTCTCGACGCCGCCGGAGACGGTGCCCAGGCTGGGGTTGCCGTTGAAGAACTTCGACACCGCCGCCAGCTCGCACACCGATCCGATGGACGACACGATGGCCAGCGCGCCGGCCAGCGCGGACACCGACTCCTCGGTCGGCTTCTCGGCGACCAGCTCCTCAACGGCGACCAGGTCGAACTGCTTGTCCTCGGCCGGTTCGAACGCATGCGCGTGTGCGGCCCGCAGCTCCTTCCACGCCGGGTGGTCGGTGAGGTCGTTGTCGTCGTCGGCGCGCACGAACGCCACCAGGTCGGCGACGCTAGCGAACGCGAACAGGTCCTCGTCTTTGCCTAAGAACGCCTCCCACTCGTCACCGGAGTCACGCCAGCGCGGTGCCCACACGGTGTAGCGGTCACCATCGGACAGGCTCAGGCGAATCGGCACGAGGTCAGCAACCATGCGGCACAGAATAGCGACGGCGGCCGAATGTGCCCCATGTCGGGGCTAGCCCCAGATATCGGTGATGGGCGCGGCGCCGGCCGCGTAGCCCGTCTTGGGCAATCCGTACATCTGTTCCACCGTGGACAGCACGTTGTAGTGGTTGATCTGTTCGGTGTAGCTGCCGGGACGGACGTGCGCGCCGTAGAACACCGTGGGGATCTGGTTGCGGCCGCCGTTATCGTCCTCGTCGAACGTCACGATCAGCAGGCTGTTGTTGGCCACCGCCCAGTTCGCGTACCCGGACAGTTCGCGGTTGAGCCAGGAGTCGGCCTGCGCGATCGAACCGTCGTGCATGTTGTCGTCGTTGTTGGGGATGACGAAGGAGACGGTCGGCAGGCTGGAGTAGTTGCCCATCGGGAACGCGGAGAACGGCAGCGAGTTGGCCGCCGGCACGTTGGTGAAGTTGGCCCACGGCACATGCTTGCGCGCGTACTTGCCCGCGCTGCAGACCGGTGAGCCGACCGCCGGCAGGCCCTCCGCGAAACCGACGAATGTGTAACCGGCGGCGAGCAATTCGGAGCCCAGGTTCGGCGCGGCGCCGCCATTGACCGGGCACACGTCCTTGGTCACCCCGAACGTATTGCCGGCGAAGAGCGCCAGGTAATTCGGTTCGCTGGGATGGGTTTCGGCGAACGACTGGGTCATGTTGGCGCCGCCCGAGGCCAGCGTGGTGATGAAGGGCGCCGATTTGTTCCCGATGACGCCGGTCTCGGAGCGGTTCTCCTCGACCACGATCACGATGTGCGCGGGTTGCGGAATGACCGCTGCGGCAAGGCCTATGCGCGGCGTCAACGGGCTGGCCGCCAGCGCCACCAACGCGCACGCACGCAGCAGCCGCAGGGCCCGGTACGCGCCGCCGAGCGGACCGCGGATTTCGCGCAACACGCCCGGAGTATATGAACCGGCGCCGACGGTTCCGGGGACGGGCGCGAGCGTGTCAGAAGGGCTTAGCCCGATCGTTATATACCCTCGACCCCATGGAGATTCGCGTCGTCGACCACCCGCTGGCCGCCGTCCGGCTGACGGTGCTGCGCGACCAACGCACCGATAACGCCGGTTTTCGCGCCGCGCTGCGCGAGCTGACGCTGATGCTGGTCTACGAAGCCGGCCGGGACGCGCCGCGAAAGTCGGTGCGGGTTCGCACCCCGGTCTCCTCGGCCGCCGGGACCCGCTTGGTCAAGCCGCCGCTGCTGGTGCCGGTGCTGCGGGCCGGACTGGGCATGCTCGACGCCGCGCACGCCGCGATACCGGAGGCGGAGGCGGGATTCGTCGGTGTCGCCCGCGACGAGGAAACCCACGTGCCGGTGCCGTATCTGGAGGCGCTGCCCGACAAGCTTGCGGGCAGGCCGGTGATCATCCTCGATCCCATGCTGGCCACCGGCGGGTCGATGGTGCACACCATCGGCCTGCTACAGGGTCGCGGCGCCACCGATATCACCGTGCTCTGTGTGGTGGCGGCTCCGGAAGGCCTTGCGGCGGTGGAGAAATCGGCGCCGGACGCCCGAGTGTTCTGCGCCGCGGTCGACAAGGGGCTGAACAAGTCGGCCTATATCGTGCCGGGTCTCGGCGATGCCGGCGACCGCCAATTCGGGCCCAACCTGTTCACCAGCTCCGCACAGCAGCGATCAGCGCCTCGCGCAGGGCGGCGGCGCGGCGCCGCGAAGAGTCCAGGTCGCCGTCAACCGCACAGCGAATCTCCAGGTAGCACTTCAACTTCGGCTCGGTCCCGGAAGGCCGCACCACCAGCCTGATCGACGAGTCGTCGTCGCCGGCGGTGAAGATCAGCGCGTCGGTGATATCGGTGAGGGTCGCGGCGTAACCGGCCAGCGTTTTCGGCGGGTCCGCCCGCCAGCGCCGCATCAGTGCGGCCGCCTCCGTGGCGTCGGCGATCCGGCGCGACACCGCGGCGACGTCGTGCACGCCGTACCGGCGGGCCAGTTCGTCGAGGGCGTCGGGCACGGTGCGGTTACGCGCCTGCAACGCGGCCACCAGGTCGCACACCAGCACCGCGGCGCTGATGCCGTCTTTGTCGCGCACGGCTTCGGGGTCGACGCAGTGCCCGATCGCTTCCTCGTAGGCGTAGATGAGCGTGCCGCCGGGCACTTTCGCGTCGGCGCGGGCCAGCCATTTGAATCCGGTGAGGGTTTCGACGTGGACGGCGCCGTAGCGCGCGGCGATGGCCGACAGCATCCGCGACGACACCACCGTGCTGGTCACCACCGGTTTGTCCACCTGGGTCGTCGCCAACAGGTAATCGCCCAGCAGCCAACCGGTTTCGTCGCCGGACAGCATCCGCCACCGCGGCCCGTCCTTGATGCCGACGGCGCACCGATCGGCGTCGGGATCGAGCGCGATCGCCACGTCCGCGCCGACGTCCGCGGCCAGGGCCAGCAACGCGTCGGTGGCGCCGGGCTCCTCGGGGTTGGGGAACGCGACGGTGGGAAAATCCGGGTCGGGTGCGAATTGCGTTCCGACGGAATGCACTTCGACGAACCCCGCGCGATGCAACGCCTCGACGGCCACCGCACCGCCCACCCCGTGCAGCGCGGTCAGCGCCACCCGCACCGACCCCTTGCCGTGCCGCAACCCGGCGGCCCGCTCGATGTAGCGCTCGACCAGATCGGTGCGCGCGGGTTCGACGGGGGTCCTGCCGATCTGGTCGGCGGGCGGGGCGGCGGCCATCGCGGCTTCGATCTCGCGGTCGGTGGGGGAGACGATCTGGATGCCGCCGTCGAGGTACACCTTGTAGCCGTTGTCGGCGGCCGGATTATGCGATGCGGTGATCTGGATCCCGGCCGCCGCGCCGGTGTGCCGCACCGCGAAGGCGACCACGGGGGTGGGGACCGGACCGGGCAGCATCAGCACGGAAAACCCTTGCGCGGCAAGCACTTCGGCGGCAACCGTGGCGAATACCGCCGAGCCGTGCCGGGCGTCGCGTCCCACGATCACCGGCGAGCCGGGTAGGCCGCGCGCGATCAGCACTTGTCCGACGGCCCAGGTCGCCCGCGAGACCACCGCGACGTTCATGGCGTCCGGCCCGCCGCGCACCGGCCCGCGCAGGCCCGCCGTGCCGAACATCAGCGGGCGGGCGAACCGCCGGGCGAGTTCTCCCGCGTCGCACGCGGCGAGCTCGGCCGCCGTCGCCGGGTCGGGATCGTGGGCGATCCACTCCTCGGGCGTCATGGCCCTAGAAGCGGGGGAGCTGGGTAAGGATCAACGCCAGCAGCGCCCCCATCCGGGTCGCCGCCGCGGCGCCGGCGGCCAGCACCTCGGTGTGGCTCAGCGGTTCGCCGCCGATGCCGGCGGCCAGGTTGGTCACCAGCGAGACCCCCAGCACCTCGGCGCCGGCCGCGCGGGCCGCGATGGTCTCGTGCACCGTCGACATGCCGACCAGGTCGGCGCCCAGCGTGCGCAGCATCCGGATCTCGGCGGGCGTCTCGTAGTGCGGGCCGGGCAGCCCGGCGTAGACGCCCTCGGTCAGCGTGGGGTCGGCCTGCCGGGCGAGCGCACGCAGCCGCGGCGAGTAGGCGTCCGTCAGGTCCACGAACTGCGGGCCCACCAACGGCGACCGGGCGGTCAGGTTCAGGTGGTCGCTGATCAGGACGGGTTCGCCGACGGTCATCTCCGGGCGCAGGCCGCCCGCCGCGTTGGTGAGCACGATGGCGCGCACGCCGGCCGCGCAGGCCGCCCGCACCGAGTGCACGACATGAGACAGGTCGTGGCCCTCGTAGGCGTGGATGCGCCCGACCAGCACCAGCACCCGGTGCGCACCGATGCGCATCGACAACAGCTCGCCGGTGTGCCCCACCGCGGTGGGCGGGGCGAAGCCGGGCACCTCCGCCTGGGCCAGCACGGCGGTGGGCGTGCCCAGCGCCGCGACCGCCGGCGGCCAGCCGGATCCGAGCACGATGGCGACGTCATGCTCGGCGATCCCGGTGCGTTCGGCGATGACCTCGGCCGCCCGGCGGGCGAGGTCGCCTGGGTCCGACGGGGTTTCGGTCACAGCGGGAGCCTAGCGGTGGGGAGGTGTCGCCGGTATGTGTCAGGATCTGCCGTATGAATCTTCGTAGGTGGCCGGTGGTTGGCCCGGCCATGGGGGTAGCCGTCGCTATTGCGCTGTCGGTGGTTTCGATCACGTTCGGCCCGGCGCCGTCGGCCAAAGCGGACTGCCCCGACGTGCAACTCATCTTCATCCGCGGTACCGCCGAGCCGCCCGGCCTGGGCGTCGTGGGCGACGCGCTGTTCGGCGCGCTGCAGCCCGCGCTGGGATCGCGCAGCGTCGACTCGTACGCGGTGAACTACCCGGCCAGCTACAACTTCCTGACCACCGCCGACGGCGCGAACGACGCGCGCGACCACATCGCGCAGATGGTCGACCAGTGCCCGTCCACGCGGCTGGTGCTGGGCGGCTTCTCGCAGGGCGCCGCCGCGGTGTCGATGCTCGCAGGGGTGCCGCCGGTGGGCCAGCGCATCGGCAACTTCGGCTCGGCTCCGGCGCTGGATCCCGGGCTCGCCGGCAAGATCAGGGCGGTCGCGGTGTTCGGTAACCCCGGCAACCGCTTCAATACGCCGCTGTCGTCGACGGGTGCGTTCGCCGGCCGCGCCATCGACCTGTGCAGCGAGGGCGATCCGGTCTGCGTCGTCGGTGGCCGTGACCGCGATGCGCACCACGACTACTCCGTACCGCCGTACCCCGGCCAGGCGGCGGGGTTCATCGCCGGGCTGGTGTAGCCCCGGCGGGGTTGGGCCTCGATCACACACTGCGACATACTGCGAGAGTGCCCATCACCCCGTTAGACAGCGTTGAAGATGTCGTGCGGCGGCGTGGTGCCGAGCTTGTCGAGTTGTCCCACGACATCCATGCCGAGCCCGAGCTGGCCTTCGCCGAGCACCGCAGCTGCGCCAAGGCGCAGGCGCTGGTCGCCGAGCGCGGCTTCGAGATCACCGCGGCCGCCGGCGGGCTGGACACGGCCTTTCGCGCCGACTTCGGCAGCGGGCCACTGACCATCGGGATCTGCGCCGAATACGACGCGCTGCCCGAGATCGGCCACGCCTGCGGCCACAACATCATCGCGGCGTCGGCGGTGGGCACCGCCCTGGCGCTGGCCGAGGTGGCCGACGACCTCGGCCTGCGGGTGTCGCTGCTGGGGACGCCGGCCGAGGAGGCCGGCGGCGGCAAGGCGTTGCTACTGAAGGCCGGGGTCTTCGACGACATCGCCGCGGCGGTCATGCTCCACCCCGGCCCGGCCGACATCGCCGGGGCCCGCTCGCTGGCCCTGTCCGAGGCGACGGTGAACTACCGCGGCAAGGAATCCCACGCGGCCGTCGCGCCGCACCTGGGTATCAACGCCGTCGACGCGGTCACCGTCGCGCAGGTGGCCATCGGGCTGCTGCGGCAGCAATTGGCGCCGGGGCAGCTGGTGCACGGGATCGTCACCAACGGCGGACAGGCGGTCAACGTCATCCCCGGGCGCGCGGCGCTTCAGTACGCGATGCGAGCGGTCGAAGCGGATTCGCTGCGCGAGCTGGAGGGCAGGATGTACGCCTGCTTCGCCGCCGGCGCGCTGGGCACCGGCTGCGAATACGAGATCGACGTTCCCGCACCCCCGTATGACGAACTGAAGCCCGACCAATGGCTGGCCGACACCTTCCGTGACGAGATGTGCCGCCTGGGCCGCGAGCCGGTGGCCCGCGAGTACGAGGCGGCGCTGCCCATGGGCAGCACCGACATGGGCAACGTCACGCATGTGCTGCCGGGGATCCACCCGATCGTCGGCGTCGATGCCGGGGGCGCCATGGTGCACCAGCGCGCCTTCGCCGACGCCGCCGCGGGCCCCAGCGCCGACCGCGCGGTCGTCGAGGGCGCGATCATGCTGGCGCGCACGGTGGTTCAGCTTGCCCAGACGCCCGCCCAGCGCGACCGGGTGCTGGACGCGCAGCAGCGCAGGCGTGGCGGGGAGCATCGATGAGCCTCGCCGACGCCGCCGATTCCTGGTTGGCCACCCATCACCAAGACCTGGTCGAATGGCGCCGCCACATTCACCGCTACCCGGAGTTGGGCCGCCAGGAGCACGCCACCACCCAGTTCGTCGGCGAGCGGCTGGCCGAAGCCGGGCTCAACCCGAAGGTGCTGCCGGGCGGAACCGGACTCGTCTGCGACATCGGCCCCGAACACGAGCCCAGGATCGCGCTGCGGGCCGACATGGACGCCCTGCCGATGGCCGAGCTCACCGGCGTTCCGTACGCCTCCACCCTGGCGGGCGTGGCGCATGCCTGCGGGCATGACGCGCACACTGCGATCCTGCTGGGCGCCGCCCTGGTGCTGGCGTCGGTGCCCGCGCTGCCGGTCGGGGTGCGGCTGATCTTCCAGGCCGCCGAGGAGCTGATGCCCGGCGGGGCGATCGACGCCATCGCGGCCGGCGCCGTCATCGGGGTGTCGCGGATCTTCGCCCTGCACTGCGACCCCCGGCTGGAGGTGGGCAAGGTCGCGGTCCGCCACGGCCCCATCACCTCTGCGGCCGACCAGATCGAGATCACGCTGTACTCACCCGGCGGGCACACGTCGCGCCCACATCTGACCGCCGACCTGGTGTACGGGCTGGGCACGCTGATCACCGGGCTGCCCGGGGTGTTGTCGCGGCGCCTCGACCCGCGCAACGGCACCGTGCTGGTCTGGGGCGCGGTCAACGCCGGCGTGGCCGCCAACGCCATCCCGCAGACCGGCGTGCTGGCGGGCACCGTGCGCACCGCGAGCCGGCAGACCTGGGTGGGCATGGAGGAGGTCATCCGCGAGACGGTGTCCGGGCTGCTGGCGCCGCTGGCCATCGAGCACACGCTGCAATACCGGCGCGGGGTGCCGCCGGTGGTCAACGAGGACGTCTCGACGCGCATCCTCACCCACGCGATCGAACAGATCGGCCCCGACGCGCTCGCCGACACCCGTCAGTCCGGTGGCGGCGAGGACTTCTCCTGGTATCTCGAGGAGGTTCCCGGTGCGATGGCCCGCCTGGGGGTGTGGCCGGGAGTCGGACCTCAGCTGGACTTGCACCAGCCGACGTTCAATCTCGACGAGCGCGCCCTGCCGATCGGCGTGCGCGTGATGACGAACATCGTCGAGCAGGCGGCCGCGTTCGAGCGGTCCTAAGCGCCGGTGGCGCGGACGACGTGTTCGGCGATGTGGGCGTACGCGCGCCGCGTGACGTCGCCGGCCTCGCTCATGATGTTGTAGCCGTGGTCGACGCCGGCCACCTCGTGGTACTCCGCTAACGCGCCGACGTCGGCGAGTTTGCCTGCGTACCTGCGGGCTTCGTCGCGCAGCCGATCGTGCTCGGCCGTCACGACCAGCGCGGGCGCGATGCCGGCGATGTCATCGGCGTTGTCGCCCCAGGCGGGCGAGGCCAGGCGGTCGCGCCGCTGGGCCGGCGCGGGGATGTAGGCGGTGTCGAAGACCTCGCTCATCCACGGCTTCATGATCGCCCGGCGCCCGAGCGTCGATGCCTTGTCGCGGCTGGGCGTCACGAGGTCCAGCGGCGCGTAGTGCAGCACCTGCAGCGCGATGTCGGGGCCACCGTTCTCCAGCGCGAGTCGCGCCGCCGCGGCGGACAGGTTGCCGCCCGCGCTCTGGCCGCCGACGCACAGCCGGGTGTCGTCCCACTCGCGGTCCGGGCCCGCCGCCCAGCACACGACGTCATAGATCTGGTGCACCGCGGCGGGAAAGCGGCGCCGTGGTGCTAGGACGTAGTCGGGGTTGATCACCAGCACACCCGCGTGGGCGGCCAGGTATCGGCACCACGGATCGTCCTGCTCGCGGTGGCCGACGACGAACCCGCCGCCGTGCACGTTGACGTAGACGGGTGGGTTCGTCGCCGCCGGCGGGTGATAGATCGTTGCCGAGACCGGGCCGTGGCGGGTATCGACGGCGACCTCGGTGGTTCGGCCCCCGATCTCCGGGAATCGCACGGCGGCCTTGGGCGTGGGGTTGACCGTGGCGGCGAATGTGCGCGCGAGCGCGTCCGCGACCAGCGGTAGGGACAGAACTGACAGCCGAGTTTCCTTCCGGATCAGGCGCTGGTGCCCGGGCCGATGTTACGGGCCGGGCGGGTCCGCAGACTGTGGACGTAATCGCTTGGCGCACCGGCGATTTCGGCGGCGTCCGCCATCACCCCCAGGTACCGGGCCGACGGCACCCCGCCTTCCCAGGCGTCCAGAACGTACAACCACGCCAGAACCGGGTCGGTATCGGTGTCCGACGCGATGCGCTCCACGCGGCACCGGATCTTCTTGTGGACGCCGAACTCCGAGCCCTCCCAGCGGTCCAGGTTTTTCTCGTCCGCCGGTGTCATGTCGTAGAGGACGACGAACACCTTCGAATCCGGATCCTCGACGACGGTGGCCAGCGCGCCCTCCCAGCCGATGTCCTCGCCACCGAAGGTCAATCGCCATCCGTGCAGCCAGCCGGTTCCGGCCATCGGCGAGTGTGGCGCGCGTTTCTGCATCTGCTCGGGATCCATGTTCGACCCGTAAGCGGCGTAGAGCGGCACGGGGAAAGCTTAGACGTCCGATGCTGGCCGGTCTTCCCTGAGCATTCGGACGGGCGCTTCGTTAGGTTGGTGGCTGTGGTGACCCGCATCGTGATCCTCGGTGGAGGCCCGGCCGGTTACGAAGCCGCCCTGGTCGCCGCGACCTCGCACCCCGACACCACCCGCGTCACGGTGATCGACTCCGAGGGCATCGGCGGGGCCGCCGTCCTGGATGACTGTGTGCCGTCCAAGACATTCATCGCCTCGACCTGGCTGCGCACCGAACTGCGCCGGGCGCCGCGGCTGGGGTTCGAGATCGACATCGACGACGCCAAGATCTCGCTGCCGCAGATCCATGCCCGGGTCAAGCAACTCGCCACCGAGCAGTCCGCCGACATCACCGACCAGCTGCTCGGCGTCGGCGTGGACGTGGTCGCCGGCCACGGCGAGCTGATCGATCCCACGCCCGGCCTGGCCTGCCACCGCGTCAAGGCGACCACCGCCGACGGCGTCACCAGCGAGTACGAGGCCGACGTCGTGCTGATCGCCACCGGCGCCAGCCCGCGGGTGCTGCCGTCGGCGCCGCCCGACGGCGAGCGGATCCTGACCTGGCGCCAGCTCTACAACCTGGAGGCGCTGCCCGAGCACCTCATCGTGGTCGGGTCCGGGGTCACCGGCGCCGAATTCGTGCACGCCTACACCGAATTGGGCGTGCCGGTGACCGTGGTCGCCAGCCGCGACCGGGTGCTGCCCTACGAGGACGCCGACGCCGCCCTGGTGCTGGAAGGGGAGTTCTCCGACCGCGGCGTCCAGCTGGTGAAAAATGCCCGCGCGCAATCGGTGACCCGCACGGAGGACGGCGTGCTGGTCACGCTGGCCGACGGGCGCACGGTCGAGGGCAGCCACGCCCTGATGACCATCGGGTCGGTGCCCAACACGAGCGGCCTGGGCCTGGACCGGGTCGGCATCGAGCTGGGCCGCGGCGGCTACCTGACCGTGGACCGGGTGTCGCGGACCTCGGTGGCCGGCATCTACGCCGCCGGTGACTGCACCGGGCTGCTGCCGCTGGCCTCGGTCGCCGCCATGCAGGGCCGGATCGCGATGTATCACGCGCTGGGCGAGGGCGTCAGCCCGATCCGGTTGCGCACGGTGGCGGCGACGGTGTTCACCAGGCCGGAGATCGCCGCCGTCGGGGTGCCCCAGTCGATGATCGACGACGGCTCGGTGCCGGCCCGCACGGTCATGCTGCCGCTGCGCACCAACGCGCGCGCCAAGATGTCGGGCCTGCGACGGGGCTTCGTGAAGCTGTTCTGTCGCCAGGCCACCGGCGTGGTCATCGGCGGTGTGGTGGTTGCTCCCATCGCGTCCGAGCTGATCCTGCCGATCGCCGTGGCCGTGACGAACCGGATCACCGTCAACGAGCTGGCGCAGACGCTGGCGGTTTACCCGTCGTTGTCCGGCTCGATCACCGAGGCCGCGCGGCGGCTGATGGCGCACGACGACCTGGACTAGCGGTTAGCCTTGGTGCAGCACGTCCTACTGACGAGTAACCGAGGAGTTTCCCCAGTGAGGAGTCCTGGCCGTGACTGAACCCGTTCACGCGCCCACCCAGCGCAGCTCACCGGTTTCCGTGCTGGGGCCGCGGCAGCGCGAGGCCGCCTGGGAACGGCTGGGCACCGAACAGTTCGACGTGGTGGTGATCGGCGGCGGCGTGGTGGGCTCGGGCTGCGCGCTGGACGCCGCGACTCGTGGTCTCAAGGTGGCGCTGGTCGAAGCGCGTGATTTCGCCTCGGGCACCTCGAGTCGCTCGTCGAAGATGTTCCACGGCGGCCTGCGCTACCTCGAACAGCTGGAGTTCGGCCTGGTGCGCGAGGCGCTCTACGAACGTGAGCTGTCGCTGACCACGCTGGCGCCGCATCTGGTCAAGCCGATGCCGTTCCTGTTCCCGTTGACCAATCGCATGTGGGAACGCCCGTACATCGCCGCCGGTATATTTCTGTACGACCGGCTCGGCGGGGCGAAATCCGTTCCCGCGCAGAAGCATTTGACGCGTGCCGGTGCGTTGCGGTTGAGCCCGGGCCTTAAGCGCGGCTCGCTGATCGGTGGAATCCGTTATTACGACACGGTTGTCGACGATGCGCGGCACACCATGACCGTGGCGCGCACCGCCGCGCACTACGGCGCGGTGGTGCGGACCTCCACCCAGGTGGTCGCCATGCTGCGCGAAGGCGATCGGGTGACCGGTGTGCGCGTCCGCGACTCCGAGGACGGCGCGATCACCGAGGTCCGCGGGCATGTGGTGGTCAACGCGACCGGGGTGTGGACCGACGAGATCCAGGCATTGTCCAAGCAGCGCGGGCGTTTTCAGGTGCGAGCGTCCAAGGGCGTGCATGTGGTGGTGCCCCGCGACCGCATCGTCAGCGATGTCGCGATCATCCTGCGCACCGAGAAATCGGTGATGTTCGTCATCCCGTGGGGCAGCCACTGGATCATCGGAACCACCGACACCGACTGGAACCTCGATTTGGCCCACCCCGCGGCCACCAAGGCCGACATCGACTACATCCTGGAGACCGTCAACACCGTGCTCGCCATCCCGCTGACGCATGCCGACATCGACGGGGTGTACGCGGGGCTGCGGCCGCTGCTGGCCGGGGAGAGCGAGGAGACCTCCAAGCTGTCCCGGGAACACGCCGTGGCGGTGCCCGCGCCGGGCCTGGTGGCCATCGCCGGCGGCAAGTACACCACCTACCGGGTGATGGCCGCCGACGCGATTGATGCTGCGGCCCAATTCGTTCCGGCCCGGGTGGCGCCGTCGATCACCGAGAAGGTCAGCCTGCTGGGCGCCGACGGTTACTTCGCGCTGATCAACCAGGCCGAACACGTCGCCCAGCTGCAGGGTCTGCACCCCTACCGGGTGCGTCATCTGCTGGACCGCTATGGCTCGCTGATCGGCGACGTGCTGGCGCTGGCGGCTGACAGCCCCGAGCTGCTCGAACCGATCAAGGAGGCGCCGGGCTATCTGCGGGTGGAGGCGTTGTACGCCGTAACCGCCGAGGGCGCTTTGCATTTGGAGGATATCCTGGCCCGCCGGATGCGCGTTTCCATCGAATACCCGCACCGCGGTGTCGACTGCGCGCGCGAGGTCGCCGAAGTCGTGGCGCCGGTGCTGGGCTGGTCCGCGGAGGAGATCGGGCGCGAGGTCGCAAATTACACCGCCCGGGTGGAGGCCGAGATCCTGTCGCAGGCCCAGCCCGACGACGTGTCCGCCGACGAGCTGCGGGCCAGCGCGCCCGAGGCGCGCGCCGAGATCCTCGAGCCGGTCCCGCTCAGTTGAGCTTATGGTGAAGCCGGCGCCACTGCCCGTGCGGGACGGACTCGGTCCGGCGCGGGTGCGGCTGCGCGGCGGCCCGGTGCTGGCCGAGCTCACCGCCCGGTTCGGCGCGCGGGCCCGCGCCAGGGTGCTGGCCGGAGAGGTCGTCGGCGCCGACGGAGCGGTAATCGATTCCGCCACAGTGCTTCCCGCCGGCGCGAGTGTGTACCTGTATCGCGAGCTGCCGGACGAGGTGCCCGTCCCGTTCGACGTCCCGGTGCTGCATCGCGACGCCGACATCGTCGTCGTCGACAAGCCGCATTTCCTGGCCACCATGCCGCGCGGGCGCCACGTCGCCCAAACCGCGCTGGTGCGGGTGCGGCGTGAACTGGACCTGCCCGAGCTGAGCCCGGCGCACCGCCTGGACCGGCTGACCGCCGGGGTGCTGCTGTTCACCGCGCGGCGCGAGGTGCGCGGTGCCTACCAGACGCTGCTCTCCCGCGGATCGGTCCGTAAGACATATCTGGCCAGGGCGGCCGTCGACGCGCAGCTGCAGCTCCCACGAGTGGTGAAGAACCGAATCATCAAGCGGCGCAGCCACCTACAGGCGGTGTGCGAGCCGGGCGCGCCCAATGCCGAGACCCGCGTGGAGCTGGTATCGCCGGACGGTCTGTACCGGCTCACCCCCCGAACCGGGCGAACGCATCAGCTGCGCCTGCACATGGCGTCGCTGGGGATACCGATCGAGGGAGACCCGTTGTATCCCAACGTTATCGACGTGGCGGCCGACGACTTCAGCACGCCGCTGCGCCTATTGGCGCAGCGCATCGAGTTCACCGATCCGCTGACCGGCGCGCGGCGGGAGTTCGTCAGCCGTCGTACCGAGCCCTAGGCGGTTTGGCCGGCGACGGCGTGTGTCGCCGGAAGCTGGTAGTGTCGAACACATGTTCGAACTTGATCGGCGTATCGCGTCGCCGCCGGAGGTGATCGCGTACTTCGACGAGCTGGCCGAGCGCCAATACCCGTCGACGACGCCGGTGTCCAAGGGGCTCCTGGACCGGATCGGAGCGGCGGCGCGCGCGGAGAACCGGGCGGCGGCCGCGCAGTTGGTGGCCATCGGTGAGTTGTTCGGATATCGGTTGTCACGGTGTTCGGAGACCGAGGAGTGGGCCGTGGACACCGAGGCAGCCGTCGGTGCTGAAGTCGCCGCCGAGTTGCGGATCAGTCAGGGTCTGGCCGGCAGCAAGGTGCGCTACGCCCGCGCGATGCGCGAGCGGCTTCCGCAGGTGGGTGAGGTGTTCAAGGCCGGTGATATCGACTTCCGGATGTTCGCCACGGTGGTGTACCGAACGGATCTGATCACCGATCCGCAGGTGCTGGCGGTGGTGGACGCGCGGCTGGCGGCCAATGTGGCGCGCTGGCCGTCGATGACTCGAGGCCGGCTGGCCGCGCAGGTGGACAAGCTCGTCGCGCGTGCCGACGCGACGCGGTGCGACGCCGCAAGGAGCGTGCGGCCGGGCGGGAAGTGTGGGTGGCCGACATGGGGGAGGGGGTGGCGCATCTGGAGGGCACCCTGCTCGCCCCGGACGCGCAGGCGTTGGACCAGCGGTTGACTGCGTTGGCGGACACGGTGTGTGAGCATGATCCGCGTACCCGCGAGCAGCGCCGCGCCGATGCGTTGGGGGCGCTGGCTGCCGGGGCGAACCGGTTGGCGTGCGGGTGCGGGCGATCGGATTGTGCGGCCGGTAAACGGCCCGCGTCGAGCCCGGTGCTGATTCACGTGATCGCCGAACAGGCCGGTCTGGACGGCCGCGGTTCGGCGGTCGCCGCTCAGATAGGTGCGCAGGGTTTGATCCCGCCGGAGTTGCTCGCCGAGTTGGCCGCCTCGGCCACGCTGGCGCCGGTGATTCATCCCGGCGACGCGCCGCCGGAACCCGGTTATGTGCCGTCCAAGGCGCTGGCCGATTTTGTGCGCTGCCGGGATCTGACGTGTCGCTGGCCGGGTTGCGACCGCCCGGCTACGGAATGCGATCTCGACCATACGATTCCCTACGCCGACGGCGGCCCCACGCACGCCTCGAATCTCAAATGTTATTGCCGCACACACCATTTGGTGAAAACTTTCTGGGGCTGGCGGGAGAATCAACTTCCCGACGGCACCCTCGTGCTGACCTCGCCGTCGGGGCAGACCTATGTCACCACCCCGGGTAGTGCGCTGCTGTTTCCGAGTTTGTGCCAGGGTGTCGGCGCGACCCCCGCCGCCGAAGCCGACGTGGCGCCCGACTACTGCGGTGCTCGCACGGCGATGATGCCCACCCGGCGTCGCACCCGCGCCCAGAACCGGGCCGCGCGCGTCGCGGCCGAACGCCGGCACAACCGCGACACCCGGCTGGCCAGCGGGCCCGAAAGCTGCAACGGGCCCGCGCCGCCCGGCGCCGACGACCCGCCGCCCTTCTAGCGGCATGGAGGTTCTTCCGGCATGGAAGGCGCGGGACCGGGTAGCCCGGGGCTATGGACATCACCGTCACGTTCGTGGGCAACGCCACCACGCTCATTTCCGCGGGCGGGCTGACGCTGTTGACCGACCCCAATTTCTTGCACAAGGGGCAACGCGCCTACCTCGGCCATGGGCTGGTGTCCAAACGGCTCAAGGAGCCTGCGCTGCAACTGAGCGAGCTTCCTCCGGTCGATGCGATCGTGCTGTCGCACATGCACGGCGATCACTGGGACCGCGTGTCGCAGAAGGGACTCGACCACGAACTGCCCGTCGTCACCACCCCGCACGCCGCCAAACGGCTGCACCAGCGCGGCTTTGCGCAGGCACGCGGCCTGAGAACCTGGCAGCAGCACACGATCACGAAGGGCGGCACCACGCTCACCCTCACGTCGTTGCCGGGGCGTCACGCACCCGGGTGGAGCCAGCGGCTGCTCCCGCCGGTGATGGGCACCATGGTGGAGGTCGCCGCCGACGATGGCTCACCCCCGCGCCGGCTCTACATCTCCGGCGACACGCTGCTGATCGAGGAGCTCAACGAGATCCCCACCAGGTTCGACCCGATCGATGTGGGCATGCTGCACCTCGGCGGCACCCGGCTGCCCGCAGGCGGGCGGGTGCCGTTCGGACTGACCGTCACCATGGATGGCCGTCAGGGCGCCGAACTCGTCGCGATGCTCGCCCTGCCGAAGGCGATCCCGGTGCACTTCGACGACTACGCGGTCTTCGCGTCGTCGCTGGCCGACTTCACCCGGGAGATGCAGCGCCGAGGCCTCGGGGACCGGATCGTCACGGTGAATCGCGGCGCCTCGGTGACCGTTTGAAAGACGGCCGGTGTCGCGCAGGTTGCCCTGGCCAGCAAATGTCAAATCGCTCTCAGCTATGAGATAGGGTGGCCTAACACCTGGCGGTCGAATTGGGAGGTCCCGGCCGCAGGTTAAGGGCTTCGACGTGCAGAGTTTCAAGGTTCTTCGTGGCCTGGTCAACGCAAATTTGCTGAGGCTGTTCTCAGCGTGGGCATTGTGAGACGTGATGGATCTTTTTGCACCCCCAGAGGTCACCTCGACTCTCATCCACACCGGACCGGGAGCGGGTTCGCTGATCGAGGCGGCCGGCGCCTGGCAGCGCCTGGCCGTCGAGTTGGAGAATTCGGTCTCCACCTATGCCTCGACGTTGTCGTCGCTCATCGACTCCTGGGACGGCCCGTCGGCGATGGCGATGCTGCAGTCCGTCCAGCCCTACCTGCTCTGGCTGCGCGAGTCCGCTCAGCAATCCGCGCAGCTGGCCACCTCCGCCGAAGGCGCCGCGACGGCCTTCACCACCGTCCGGTCCACGGTGGTTCATCCCTCGGTGGTGACCGCCAACCGGACGCGACTGGCGCAGCTGCTGGCCACCAACCGGTTCGGCACCAACACGGCGGCCATCGCCGAGACCGAGAACGAATACCAGACCATGTGGGCGAACAACTCGGCGGCGATGACCCGATACCAGGCGTCGTCGTCGCAGGCGACCACGCAGCTGTCGAATTTCAATTCGCCGCTGTCGGCCACCGATCCGGGCGGAACGACCCGCCAAGAACTGGCGGTGAACCAGGCCCAGGCGCTGGACGCCGGCAACGTGGGGAATTCACTGGTTTCGGACCTCTCGTCCGCCGGCATCTTCGGCGCCGACGGCGATCCGAACCAAGGGTGGTTCGGCTACTTCAGCACCTGGGGCAACCAGTTCATCTCGTCCGGTTTTCCCATCAACATGCTCAGCTACCTGGCGCAGAACTCGTCGGCCAGCGCGCTGCAGAGCGTGGGCGGCGACATCGGAAGCGGCCTGTCGGAGGGCCTGGGAGCGGCCACGGCGAGCCTGTCCAGCGCGGTCAGCGGCATCGGCGAAGGAATGGCGCCGACGGGTGCGATGGGCGTGGGGGTATCGCTGGGCAAACTGACCGCGCCGCCCGCCGTGGTGGGGCTGTTGCCGGGCACGCAGACCGGGGTGCAGCTCGCGTCCGCCGCCTCGCCGCTGCCGGCGGCGGAATCGGGATTGCCGCTGATGCCGATGATGGTGCCGCCGACGACGGCCTCGGCGGGCACCGGCTGGCGCAAGCGCAAACAGCAGAAGTACGAGGACGTCGCCGTCGGCCGGGAGGTCACAGGCAAAGTGATGCCTCGAAATCCATCCGCGGGATGACGGCGACGATGCTGCCCCACGACTGCGGGTGCCGAACACCGCGTGCAACGGCGACCGGCAGCAGGGGAGCCGACGCGCCGCGTTCGCCCCACCCACGTTCTTCCCCAAGGTAAAAATTCATGGATTTCGGGATACTGCCGCCGGAGGTCACTTCGGCGCTGATCCACTCTGGGCCCGGCGCTTGGTCATGGATCGCGGCCGCCGGCGCCTGGCAGGAGCTCAGCGCGGAGCTCGAGCAATCTGCCGCCGGCTACAGCGCGGAGCTGGCGTGGCTGTCTACGACGTACCATGGCCCGTCGTCGCGGGCGATGGCCCAAGCCTTCGAGCCCTACCTCGCCTGGTTGCGCGCCACCGCCCAGCAGTGTCAGGAGATCGCCACGTCGGCGGAAGTCATGACGGCGGCGTTCGAGTTGACGCACTGGACAGTGGTGCACCCTTCGCTGGTCGCCGCCAACCGCGCGCGGTTGGCGATGTTGTTGGCCACCAACTTCTTCGGGATCAACTACCCGGCCATCGCGGAGACCGAGGCCGAGTACCACGCCATGTGGGTGAACAACTCGGCGGCATTGGTCCGCTACGACGCGACTTCGGCGAGCGCCGTCCGACCGCCCGCCTTCGAGCCGCCTCCCCCGGTTGCCAATCCGTCGGGCGTGACGACGCAAGCCGCCATGGTGCCCGCCGCGAACACCGCCGATGTGGGGACACAGACCGCGGCCGCGCTCTCGGGGACGAGCCAGAACCTCGCCGCTTCCAGCGCCGTCGGACTGGACCCCGACTCGGGCTGGTTCAGATACTTCAGCATCTGGGGATGGCAGTTCATCGCCAGCGGATTCCCGGTCAACATGCTCAGCTATTTCGCCCAGGTCAGCGGCGCCCAGGCCCTGCAGGGCGGCGTGGCCACCGACATCTTCGGCGGCCTGTCCGAAGCCGCGGCCGACCTGTCGGCGGCGGACGCGAGCCTGGTCGGCGCGGTGGGATCGTCGTTGGCGCCCCAGGCGACGCTGGGTGTCGGTATCTCGCTCGGCAACCTGACTTTTCCGCCCGCGACGGTGGGCATGCTGGGGTCTTCGGCGCCGGTGCAGCTGGCGTCGGCGGTCTCGGCGCTGCCGCCCGCGGCCGGCCAGACACCCATGCTCCCGATGGTCCCGATGCGCCCGACGCGTGGCTCGGCGAACGGTCGGCGGCGCAAGGGACGCGACTACGACGATATCGAATACGGCGCGGAGCTGCCGGGCACCGTGATGCACCGACCGCCGTCGGCTGGATAGCGCTGCTTGCGCGACTGCGTCATGCGGTTGCGGACGATGTGTTCGACCAGGATGGGGACGAAGGTCTGCACCGGTGCGTCGACGAATCGTTGCGCCGTCTCTTCGCACCAGCGCCTGATCTGAGCGTTCCGTCTTTCGTCACCGAGCCCTTCGCGACGGGCCAGCTTGTCGGCGACGTCCGCCACCGATCGCCCAACCGTGGCCCGGGCGGCCGGGGGGACTTCGTCGCCGGCAGCGGTGGGTCCTCGCACCGCATCGAGTGCCCGGCGTGCGGCGTCCTCATCGGTGTCCGGCCGGATGACATGCAGGGTGAGGTGGCGGCCGTTGCCGCCCAGCACGATGACGCTGGCCTCCTCGTCGCTGACGAAGCCCAGCAATTCGATTGTGTGCCCGTCGATTTCAGCCACCGCGGGTGTGTCGTGCCAGCCGTTGCGGCGGTAGCCCACCATGACGATCTGTCCGAGCCGGCCGCGCAATGACGCCACCAGGCTCGGCAGCTCGCAGGACAGATTCGTCGAGCGCGGCCACCAGGCGCCGTCGACGTGCTCGGAAACGGCTCGATATGACTTGAGCCGCAACCGGTTTGATTGCTCCATGACACCCACCTGCTCGCAGAACTCCGGGCCCGACGGCCCGGATACGTCAAGACCAGCACGGGTAGTCGGCGACCGCGGCGCTAGCGAGTGGCTGTCGGGTTTACCGATCGTGAACAACGAGTTTCCGCAACCGCTTTGGGCCGCGTTTCAGGATCCCGACGATGTCGCGGCTTCCGCGTACTTCGGGCAGTACGCCTTGATGCTGACCCCGACGAAATAGCCGGCGTGATAGCTGTCCAGGCTGCTGCTGGAGAGCACGCTGTTGGCGACCTGCTCCGGCGACTGGCCCATGTCGAGTTCGTGGCAGACGGTGTGCCCGGAGTTGACCGCGGCGTCGGGTGACTCGTAGTTGATGCCCTTGGCTTTCAGCGCGGCCAGGAACGCGTCATCGGCGGATGTGGCGTGCGCGGCAACGGATGCCACCAGCGCGCCGAGCAGCCCGGCCACCGGCAGCACGCCGATCGCCAGTAGCGACAGCGGTCGGACGGGCTTGCGCATCTGGGTAGTCGTCATTTCTGATACTCCCGTGGAACAGAAGTGCCGGTGCTTGCTGAAGGTGGGGCTAGTGCGCATGCTTGCATCTCGCGGCGCCACCCGGTGCTGTATCGCCGATAATGCGGTGTGTGCCACACAAGTGTTTGCTCCGCGGTCGCACGCGCGTTACCGGCGAGCCTTCGGCGACGCGTCGCCGGTGATCTGACGACATGGCGTACGTGCGGTGGTTGTGGCTCGGGGTGGTGGCGATATGCGTGGTCGGCTGCGGTGTGCGGGATGTGTCGGCCGCTAGCGCTCGAGACATCTCCGGCACCTTTCGATCCGGCGGCATGGACCGAACCTACATGTTGCACGTGCCGGCGGGCGAACCCGTCGGGATGGTGCTGAGTTTGCACGGGGGCGGCGGTACCGGGTTCTCGCAGCGGGGCCTGACGGGTTTCAACACGGTTGCCGATGCTCACAACTTGTTGGTTGTCTACCCCGACGGTTACGACAAGAGCTGGGCCGACGGGCGTGGCGCCTCGCCCGCCGATCGCCGCCACATCAATGACGTGACCTTTCTGGTCGGGCTGGTGAGCAAGCTGCAGAGCGACTACGGCGTTGCTCCCGGGCACGTTTTCGTCACCGGGATGTCCAACGGCGGCTTCATGAGCAACCGGCTGGCGTGCGACCGCGCCGACGTCTTCGCCGCGGTCGCGCCGGTGGCCGGGACGCTGGGCGTGGGGGTGGCCTGCAACCCGTCGCGACCGGTGTCGGTCTGGGAAGCCCACGGGACCGCTGACCCGTTGGTGCCCTTCAAGGGTGGGACGGTGCGCGGCCGCGGCGGCGTCAGTCACTCCGTCTCGGCGGACGCCATGGTGGACAAGTGGCGCTCGATCGATGGCTGCGAGTCGCAGCCGGCGATGGAGGCGCTGCCCGACGTCCGCGACGGCACGGTGGTGCACCGCTACCGGTCGACGCGATGCGCGGACAACACCGAGGTGGTGTTCTACAAGATCGACAGCGGCGGGCACACCTGGCCGGGCGGCAAGCAATATCTGCCCGCGGCCGTCATCGGTCCCACCACCCGCGCGCTCGACGGGTCCGAGGCCATCGCCCAGTTCTTCCTCGCCCACGCCCGCGACTAGGCCCAAAAGCAGCGTCAGCGCTGGCAGGACGGGCACCAGTACGTCACCCGATCCCCGGAGTCGTCGAATCGGATCGGGGTGCCGCAGCGACGGCACGGCTGCCCGGATCGCCCGTAGACCCACAACTGGCGTCCGGGCCGGGTGTCGCCGGTGGTGCACCGGTTCCAACGAAAGCGGTTGAGCCACAACATGTCTCGTGCTCGCGAGACCAGCCGATGCGGGTCGGCGAGGTCGCGCACGGCCGCGGTGGGCAGATGCCCGACAAGGAAACACAATTCGTTGCAGTAGACGTTGCCGACCCCGGCCAGCAGGCGCTGGTCCAGCAGGGCCTCGGCGATCGGCCGGTCCGGGTCGGCGGTCAGGTTGGCGGCGGCGAGCGCGGCATCCCAATCCTCGCCCAGCAGATCCGGTCCCAGATGCGCGACCGTGTCGCCGTCCCGCTCGCGCTCCAGGATCTCCAGCACGCCCAAGTCGACGCCGACCGCGCGGACGCTGTCGGTCTCCAAGACGATGCGCGCGCGGTGGTCGACCCGCACCGAGCGGTTGCCGACCCGCCAGCTGCCGTCCATTTTCAGATGCGAGTGAATGCTGGCGTCCCCCACCCGGATGAACAAGTGCTTCCCGCGGCTGAGCACCTCGTCGACCACCCGTCCGGTGAGGTCGACGGTGGCGAACCGCGGCACCCGGACGTCGCAACGGGTCAGGGTGCCGCCGACCAGTCGCTCGCGCAGCACGGCGGCGGTGTGCCAGACGGTGTCGCCTTCGGGCATCTCAGCGCAGCCGCATCCCGCGCGGAGTCCGGGCGAAGCCGGCGTCGGAGAGCGCATCGACCGGGCCGGGCCCGTCCGCGCGGGGCTGCAGGGCCGGCACTCCGTCGACGCGTTCGACCAGGATCGACGCGACGCGCCGGGACGAGACCAAATCGGCCAGCGCCGTCGCCGCGGCGAGATGGGCGGCGGGGTCGCCGGTGAAAGTGAGCAGCGACCGCCCGCCGCGCTCGAGGAACCAGGCCAGCTCGCCGTCGACCAGCACCACCAGCGCACCGGCCTTGCGGCCCGGGCGTGCCCCCGGCCCCCCGGACTCCGTGCCCTCACCGCGGGCGGCCGGCCAGGGCAGCGCCGCTCCGTAGGGGTTGGCCGGATCCGCGGCGGCCAGCGCGACCGCGCGGTACTCGGGCCGTTCCGGATCGACCCCGTCGGAATAGGCGCGCAGCCGGTCGACGGTCGACGCGACCGCGAACTGCGCCCCACCCAGCGACTCGATGAAGTAGCCACGCTGGCACCGTCCGGCATCCTCGAACGTGCTCAGCACCTTGTACAGGGTGGCGAATCCGCCGGGCACTCCCTCGGTTGTCACGGCGCCCCGGGTCAGCACGCCGTGGCGGCCCAGCAGCAGTTCGGCTTGATAGTGGGCGCGCATCGTGGAGTCCGGCTCCGGGGCCGGCAGGATCGACCAGCGGCCGGCCACGGTCGGGTCGGCGGGCCGGGAATGCGGGTGCGCGACGCTGTATCGGCTGAGCCGCGGCGGGCGATGCGAGCGATGCGCGGGGGCCGAGCGCTTGCGGGTCCCGGCGCCACCGAGCAGGGCACGCACCGGGGCGAACGTGTCGCCGGTGATCCAGCCGGCCCAGATCAGTTCCCACAGCGCGGCTTTGAGCTCTGACTCACCGAATCCGCTCTGCGCGAGCTGCCGGAAGAAGTAGGCACCCCCCGGCGCGAGCGTGTCCAGGACGGCGCGGTGGGCGTCGCCCAATTCGATGTCGGCGGGCCCGGGCAGCGTCAGCGGCGCGGATTCGCTGGGGTGCAACGCGATCCAGCCGTCGCCGCTGGAAATCGAGCCGGCCCCCGACCAGGTGACTTCGCCCGTGGCCAGCAGCTCGTCGAGCAGCGCGGGGGAGTAGTCGCGGACCCGGGGGGCCAGCACCAGCGGCTCGATCGCGGAGGCCGGCATCCGTACGCCGGCCAGCTGATCGATCACCGACATCAGCCCGTCCAGCCCGGAATGGCCTGGGGAGCGCGATGATTCGGCCGAGCCCACGCGATGCCAGGCCGGCAGGAACCGGCCGTAGGCGGCGGTGCTGACCGGCTCGACCTGGGCCCGCAGCGCCGCCAGCGACCGCCGCCGCAGGATGCGCAACACGTCGGCGTCGCACCACTGCTCGCCCCCGGCCACGGGCGCCCCGTCCGCGGCGACGAAGTCGCCGCGCACCAGTCGGCCGTCACTGGCCAGCCGGCCGAGGATGTCGGCGGTCACTCGCAACCCCAGCCCGAACCGGGCGGCTGCCTGCGCCGTGGTGAACGGGGTGTGGGTGCGCGCGTAGCGGCCGAGCAATTCGCCCAGCGGGTCGGCGACCTCCGCGGTGAAAGCGGCCGGCACGCCGAGGGGTACCGCGATGCCGATGCCGTCGCGCAGCCGGCCGATGTCCTCGATGGCCACCCACCAGCCGCGGCCGGCGAACGACACGGTGAGCGCGCGGCGCGCCGCGCGCAGCCCCTCCAGCCAGCCACCCACGTCGGCGCCGCCGGCGCGGGCGGCCACCTCGTCCTCGGTCAGCGGACCCAGCAGCCGCAGCAGGTCCGCGACGCCCTCGGCGTCGCGGGCGGCCCGGTCGGGCGCGAGGTGCTGAAGCTGGCGGCCGGTGGCGGCGATGATCTCGGGATCGAGCAGGTCGCGCAGCTCCACCCGGCCCAGCAGCTCGGCCAGCAGCGTGCTGTCCAGCGAGAGCGCGGCGGCCCGGCGCTCGGCCAGCGGGCTGTCGCCCTCGTACATGAACGCGCCGACGTACCCGAACAGCAGCGACGCCGCGAACGGCGACGGCCGCTGCGTCTCGACCTCGAGCACCCGCACCCGCCGCTGCGCGATACCGGACATCAGCCGCGTCAGGGCCGGAACGTCGTAGACGTCCTGCAGGCATTCGCGGATGGTCTCCAGTACCACCGGGAAGTCGGGGTATTTGCGGGCCACTTCCAGTAACTGGGCGGCGCGCTGGCGCTGCTGCCACAGCGGCGAGCGCCGCCCGGGATGCCGGCGTGGCAAGAGCAGGGCCCGGGCCGCGCACTCACGAAACCGCGAGGCGAACAGCGCCGAGCCGCCCACCTCGGCGGTGACGATCGGGTCGATCTCCTCGGCGTCGAACACGAAAAGGTCAGCGCCGGGCGGGGTTTCCCCGGCATCGGACAACATGTCCGGCAGGCGCACGACGACGCCGTCGTCGGAGGCGGTGGGTTTCTCGTCGATGCCGTAGCGTTCGCGCAGCCGGCGGGCCACCGCCAGCGCCAGTGGTCCGTTCACCGGAAGGCCGTACGGCGAGTGCAGGATCACCCGCCAGTCGCCCAGCTCGTCGCGGAACCGCTCGACCAGCAAGGTGGTGTCGGTCGGCACCACCCCGGCGGCGCTGCGCTGCTCGTCGAGCAGGCCCCACAGGTTGTCGATGGCGTATGCGTCGAAACCCAGTGATTTACAACGCGTTTCGAATGCCTCTCGCTTCAGGCCGGCCAGCTCGCCGGTGAACGCGCCGAGCGCGGCGCCCAGCTCGGCCGGGCGGCCCAGGCCGTCGCCGCGCCAGAACGGCAACCGGGCCGGCTGGCCGGGTGCGGGGATCACCAGCACCCGGTCGTGGGTGATCTCGGTGATACGCCAGCTCGTGGCGCCCAACGAGATGACATCGCCGGGACGCGACTCGTAGACCATTTCCTCTTCGAGTTCGCCTACCCGCGAAGGCTTTTCGGCCTCGGAGGCAAGGTAGACGGTGAACAGTCCCCGATCGGGGATGGCGCCGCCGGACGTCACGGCCAGGCGCTGCGCACCGGGGCGGGCGCTCAGGGTGCCGGTGTCGCGGTCGTACACCAATCGCGGTCGCAGCTCGGCGAATTCGGTGGACGGGTACTTTCCGCTCAGCAGGTCCAGGGTCGCCTCGTACACGCTGCGCGGCAGCGTCGCGAACGGCGCGGCCCGCCGGACCGTGTCGAACCAGCGGTCGGCGTCCAACGGTTCCAGTGCGGCCGCCGCCACCGTCTGCTGCGCCAGGATGTCGAGCGGATTGGCGGGCACCCGCATGGTTTCGATCTGGCCGGTGAGCATGCGCTGCACCGTGACCGCGCAGCCGATCAGGTCGGTGCGGTGCTTGGGGAACAGCACTCCCTGCGAGACCTCGCCGACCTGGTGGCCGGCGCGGCCGATGCGTTGCAGGCCGCTGGCCACCGAGGGTGGCGCCTCCACCTGGATCACCAGGTCGACGGCGCCCATGTCGATGCCCAACTCCAGGCTCGAGGTGGCCACCACCGCCTTGAGCAGCCCGCGCTTGAGGTCCTCTTCGACCAGGGCACGCTGCTCCTTGCTCACCGAGCCGTGATGGGCGCGGGCCAGTATCGGGTCGGCGCCGTAGGTCTGTCCGCTGCCCATGATGTGCGCGGGAGCGCCGCCGGCCACCTTCGGATTGGCGTCCGTAGACAGTCCAACGCCGCTGCGTTCCGCGTGAATCTCGTTGAGGCGGGCGGTGAGTCGCTCGGCCAGCCGCCGCGAGTTGGCGAAGACGATCGTCGAATTGTGCGATTCGATCAGGTCGACCAGGCGGTTCTCCACGTCGGGCCAGATCGTGTTGTTGGCCAGGTTGGCCATGTCGGGCACCGGAACCTGCACGGTGAGCTCGACCGTCTTGGCCGACGGCGGGGCCACGATGGTCGTCGGCGCCTGCCCGGACAGGAACCGGGCGAGTTCCTCGGGCGGACGAACCGTCGCCGACAATCCGATGCGCTGCGCGGGTTTGTCCTGCCGCAGCGCGTCGAGGCGCTCCAGCGACACGGCCAGGTGCGCGCCGCGCTTTCCGGCGGCGATGGCGTGGATCTCGTCGACGATCACCGTCTGCACGCCGGCCAGCGTTTCCCGGGCGGCCGAGGTGAGCATGAGAAACAGCGACTCGGGGGTGGTGATCAGCACGTCGGGGGGCCGGTTGATCAGTTGGCGACGGGCGGCGGGCGGGGTGTCCCCGGAACGGACGCCGACGCTGATTTCGGGTGGCGGCAGACCCTGACGTTCGGCGATGCGGGTGAGCCCGGCCAGCGGAGTGCGCAGGTTGCGCTCGACATCGACCGCCAGCGCCTTGAGCGGTGACACATAGAGCACGCGGGTGCCGGGCGGGCGTTCGGCCGCGCCGGCGAGGCTGTCCAGCGCCCAGAGGAAGGCCGCCAGCGTCTTGCCCGAGCCGGTGGGCGCGATCACCAGGGTGTTGTTGCCGTCGGCGATGGCGTTCCAAGCCTCGGACTGCGCGGTGGTCGGTGCGTCGAAGGTGCTGGTGAACCACTCGCGGGTGATCGCGCTGAAGCGGCCCAACGGGTCGGGGCGCCCGGACGGCCCGGAATCAGCGCGCGTGCTCATCTATCCATCGTGCCAACGGCCACCGACACGATGGCCGCCCCGCTCACAGCCGCGAGTTGGACATCGCCTCGCCGAGTGCCTCCGGGATCTCGGGAACCCGCGCGATCGCGTCCAGGAGCGCGTGCGCGCACGCGTCGGCGAGCTTCTCGGCGTCGGTGGAGGGGTCGATGATCCGCTGCCGGCAGATCTCGAAGGTCAGGGCCAGCCAGCCGTTCAGGATCACCCGCAGGTGCCGCTCGACGTCGGGCGCCATGCTGGCGGCGTTGACCTCACCGAGCAACCGGTTGATCCGCGACATGATGTGTTCCATCTGGCGGTTCTTGGCGTCGTCCTCGACGCCCAACAGGACCGGGTCGGACCGGCCCAGGCCGACGTACGCGGCCCACGCGGCCTCCGGGTTCTGCTCGTGGTAAGCCATGTAGGCCAGCACGCCGACCCGGATCTCCTCGTACATGGTCAGACCGGTCGCGTCGTCCATGTTGGTGTTCTCGTACAGGCGGTCGGCCTCGTCCTTGACGACCGCAGCGAAGAACGCGCGCTTGTCGGGGAAATAGTGGTACATCAGGGCCCGAGACACTCCGGCACGTTCCGCGATCTCATCGATCCGGACCTCGTCGTAGGGTCGCTTCCCGAAGACCTCTGCTCCTAAGGCGAGCAGCTCAGCGCGTCGATCCTCGGGGGATAAGCGCCTGCGGGCGGTTGGCATGTGTCAGATAGTACCCATGGGACATAAGCCCCTAGCCACATTGGAATCATCCGAACTCCACAGCGCGGACCGGCGATAAATCGCCGGAATAATTGACGGTAACGGCACTTTGGCGCTAGTAGGCCTTCGGCGAGTCCACTCCGGATTCGCGCCCGCCGCGGGTGGGGGTGAGAAGACGGCGGACGAAAGCGGATGCCCGCGCCGCGCACCTTCGTGCCCCGCCGATGACCTGGCGCTGGGCCTCACATCGATGCCGTTTACCGGGGTTTGCCACGGGGTATGTGAATTCGTGCGCATTCCGCAGCTACCAGCGCAGGCACTGCCGCCCTGTAACTAATGCGACGTAGCGAGCGATGAACTCAGCGCGGGGTTTCCAAGGGGAGGTGAACAACGATGCAGAAAGCGGACGCGCGATCGGGCGGTGACCGCTTGGGCCAGGAGGACGGCGAGGTGCACGCCGCGATCCGTTTCGCCGTCCTGTCCACGTTGGCCGCCGTCGGTTTCCTGTTGATCGCCGCGGTATGGGTCAGTACCTGCCCGGGGGTGGGCGTGGACACGGTGGCGTGTGGCCCACCGCAGCGCACCCTGCTGGCGTTCGGGGGCCCGCTGATCGCGCTCGGCGCCGGGATCTGGGCTTTCGTGCGCACCTATCTGGTGTGGAAGGCCCGGGGGACCTGGTGGGGGTGGCACGGCGCGGGCTGGTTCCTGCTCACGGCGATGGCGCTGATGGTCGCGATGGGCGTCGCGCCGATCGCCGGTCCAGTACTGGCCCTTTAGGTTTGTCCTCCCGCGTTCTACCGTTGAAGGTGCGGTGAGGAGCAGCTATGGGAGACACCTACCACGACCCCGTCGACCATCTGAGGACAACGCGGCCGCTCGCCGGCGAGTCGCTGATCGACGTCCTGCACTGGCCCGGATACCTCTTGGTCGTCGCGGGCGTGATCGGGACCTGCGGCAGCCTTGCGGCCTTCGCCAGCGGACATCACCACGAGGGCATGACGGCGGGAATCGTCGGGTTGATAGCCGCGGTGCTGGGGCTGGCCTGGCTGGCGGTGGAGCACCGCAGGATTCGCCGGATCTGCGATCGCTGGTACACCGAACATCCGGACGTGTACCGCCAACGGCCGGCCAGCTAGGGCGGGCCGCCGGCTAATTGACACGCGTCCCGGCCGTCGCGCGTTTTCTTCGCGTGACCTGCCTCGACACCACCGGTGTGATATTCCGCATCAAAGATGATTGCGGGGTTACGGGCGTGAACTTGTGGGTATCAGGTTTGCACCATGATGAGTGCCGGAACGGTTGCGTGGTCACCCCATCATGGGGTTCGGAATCACGAACACACCGAAGATATGTATGCCTACTGCGACGACCACCGATATGACCTGCGTGGCCCCGGCGATCACCGAACAGCGCCGGTGCCGGCGCTACCGGATGTCGGTCGTGTCAGGCCCGCCGACGGCGGGCCGAATACCCGGCGGCGATCATGACTAACCGGCTCGAACCCGAGGTCCATGGCGGACTGCGGAGCAGTAGTAGTGTCAGTCGAACATTGCCGGGAGACCATATGAACGATGCTGGATTGCACGCTAACAAGCGTCCGCGCGGCCATCGCGCCGTCGAACTTCACGTTGCTGCGCGACTGGAGAACCTGGCGATGCTGCGCACCCTGGTCGGTGCCATCGGCACCTTCGAGGACCTGGATTTCGATGCGGTGGCGGACCTTCGGCTCGCGGTCGACGAAGTGTGCACCCGGTTGATTCGTTCGGCCACTCCTGACGCGACCCTGATCGTCGTGGTCGACCCCCAGGACGACCAATTGGTAGTGGAAGCTTCGGCGGCATGCGACACTCACGACGTGGTGGCGCCCGGAAGCTTCAGTTGGCACGTGCTGACGTCGCTCGCCGACGACGTCCAGACTTTCCACGACGGCCGCGAACCCGATGAAACCGGCAGTGTTTTCGGCATCACACTGACGGCGCGACGGGCGGCCTCCAGCAGGTGACAGCGCGAGCTGCCGGCGGTTCGGTTTCTCGTCCGAACGAATACGCCGATGTTCCGGACATGTTCCGTGAGTTGGCCGCTGTCGCGCCCGACTCGATGGAAATTCAGCGTCAACGGGACAAGATCGTCGAGCGCTGCCTGCCGCTCGCCGACCACATCGCGCGCCGCTTCGAAGGCCGCGGCGAACCGCGGGACGACCTGGTTCAGGTGGCGCGTGTCGGACTGGTCAACGCGGTGGTCCGATTCGACGTCGACGCCGGCTCGGACTTCGTCTCCTTCGCGGTGCCCACGATCATGGGGGAGGTCCGCCGTCACTTCCGGGACAACAGCTGGTCGGTGAAAGTCCCGCGGCGGCTGAAGGAACTGCACCTGCGGCTCGGCACCGCCACCGCCGACCTGTCGCAGCGGCTGGGCCGGGCGCCCACCGCGACCGAACTCGCCGCGGAGCTGGACATGGACCGTGAAGAGGTGGTCGAGGGGCTGGTGGCGGGCAGCTCCTACAACACCCTGTCCATCGACAGCGGTGGCGGCGGCGAGGAAGAGGAAGCCCGCGCGATCGCGGACACCCTCGGTGACGTCGACACCGGCCTGGACCGGATCGAGGATCAGGAATCGTTGCGTCCGCTGCTCGAGGCGCTGCCCGAGCGGGAACGGACGGTGTTGGTGCTGCGATTCTTCGAGTCGATGACGCAGACACAGATCGCCGAGCGGGTCGGCATCTCACAGATGCACGTGTCGCGGCTGCTGGCGAAGTCGCTAACGCGGCTCCGTGACCAGTTGCAGTAGCGGCGGGGACTGGTCTTCGACCCACAGCGGTTCCAGCAGCGGCTCGGCCTGCTGTGTCGTCACCGGCAGCGTCGCGTCGGGGTCGCACACCCGCAGCAGCCTGGCTACCGCCGGGCTGGGCGCCATGGCCCAGGACACCTGAGCGCCCGAACATGCCACATTGATCCGGTGCAGGGCCGAAAAGCCCGCGGTACCAATGAATTTGAGGCCGCGCAGATCCAGGATAACTCGCCGGGAGCGGCTGGTGCCCTGCTGCACGTACGCGACGAGCTGATCGGCGTTGGCCGCGTCGAGCTCGCCGTCCACGGTGATCAGGGCTCCCGCCGGGCCCCACCGGGCGGTGAATTGTGCTGTGCGGCTTTGTTGCCAAGATTGCGCCACAGACATCGCTGACTCCATCCCATTCCGGGAGATCCTGCTATCGATACGTCAGCCACATGCAAAGAGTTCGGAGAAGATGGGAATTCGGCCTACCCCCACGTCACCGACGTATCCCGGGCGGCTGTGAACTCAACCTTGTCCGAACCCTACTCGCGACAGCGAGGGGCGACAACGTTGTCTGGGAAAACTCTCAGCCAGCGCTACTTGATTTCGGCGAGCACCGTGCCCTGCGTGATGGCGGCGCCGGCCTCGACCGCGAGTCCGGTGATCACACCGTCCTTGTGCGCGGTGACCGGGTTCTCCATCTTCATCGCCTCGAGCACCACCACCAGGTCGCCCGCGGCAACCTCCTGGCCTTCCTCGACCGCGACCTTGACCACGGTGCCCTGCATGGGGGCGGTCACCGCGTCGCCGGAGGCAGCAGCACCCGCGTGCCCCCCGCGCTTGCGCGCCTTGGGCTTCTTGCGAATGACGCCGGCCGGGTCCGCCGCGCCGCCGCTGGACAGCGCCAGATCGCCGGGCAGCGACACCTCGAGCCGGCGGCCGCCGACCTCCACGACCACCTTCTGGCGCGGCCGGGCGTCCTCGTCGTCCAGCGGCTCGCCGCCGGTGAACGGTTCGATCGTGTTGTTCCACTCGGTCTCGATCCAGCGGGTGTGCACCGAGAAGCCGTCACCGTCACCGATGAATGCCGGGTCGGACACCACGGCGCGGTGGAACGGGATGACCGTGGCCAAGCCTTCGACGTGGAACTCGTCCAGCGCCCGGCGGGAGCGCGCGAGCGCCTCCTCGCGGGTGGCGCCGTACACGATCAGCTTGGACAGCATCGAGTCGAATTGACCGCCGATGACCGAGCCCGCCTCGACGCCCGAGTCCAGGCGGACGCCGGGGCCGGTCGGGATGTCGTAGCGGGTGACCGGGCCGGGCGCGGGCAGGAACCCGCGTCCGGCGTCCTCGCCGTTGATCCGGAACTCGATCGCGTGCCCGCGCGGCGTGGGGTCCTCGGTGAGGTCCAGCTTCTCGCCGTTGGCGATCTTGAACTGCTGCAGCACCAGGTCGATGCCGGCGGTCTCCTCGGTGACCGGGTGCTCGACCTGCAGACGGGTGTTGACTTCCAGGAAGGAGATCAGGCCGTCCTGGCCAACCAGGTATTCGACGGTCCCGGCGCCGTAGTAGTGCGCCTCCTTGCAGATCCGCTTCGCCGACTCGTGGATCTCCTTGCGCTGCGCGTCGGTCAGGAACGGAGCGGGGGCCTCCTCCACCAGCTTCTGGAAGCGGCGCTGCAGCGAGCAGTCGCGGGTGCCGGCGACGATCACGTTGCCGTGCTGGTCGGCGATCACCTGCGCCTCGACGTGGCGCGGCTTGTCCAGGTAGCGCTCGACGAAGCACTCGCCGCGGCCGAACGCCGCGACGGCCTCACGGGTGGCCGACTCGAACAGCTCGGGGATCTCCTCGATGGTGCGGGCCACTTTCATGCCCTTGCCGCCGCCGCCGAACGCCGCCTTGATCGCGACCGGCACGCCGTACTCCTGGGCGAAAGCCACCACCTCGTCGGCGTCCTTCACCGGGTCGGGGGTTCCGGGCACCAGCGGGGCCTGCGCGCGCGCGGCGATGTGGCGGGCGGTGACCTTGTCACCGAGATCGCGGATGGACTGCGGGCTGGGCCCGATCCAGATCAGGTTCGCGTCCAGGACCGCCTGGGCGAAGTCGGCGTTCTCCGACAGGAAGCCGTAGCCGGGGTGGATGGCGTTGGCGCCCGACTTGGCCGCCGCGTCAAGGAGTTTGCCGAAGTCCAGGTAGGACTCCGCGGACGTTTGGCCGCCCAATGCGAACGCCTCGTCGGCCAGCCGCACGTGCGGCGCGTCGGCGTCGGGCTCGGCGTACACCGCCACGCTGGACAGGCCCGCGTCGCGGGCCGCCCGGATCACCCGGACTGCGATTTCGCCGCGGTTGGCGACGAGCACCTTGGAGATCCTCGAGCTGGCGTGAGTGGCCACAGCGCCTCCTGTTCGGCATCACCGCAGACGCATTTCTGCGGATTTCTCTAAGAGAATTTCTTACAACGAGTTCACGGGAAGTCTAAGCGCCGCGCCGTTCGGCCCGACGAGGCGGTCCGGATTTCCGGGGTTTTCTAGGCACTCTCGCGCAGCCTGCGCTTGATGCGGGCGAGCATCGCCGACAAGCCGCGCAGCCGAAGCGGGCTGATCAGCGCGGCCAGCCCGAGGTCGGCGTAAAAATCCTCGGGCACCGCCAGAATGTCGGCGGCCGGCTGCTCGTCGAGACCGGCGGCCAGGATCGACGCGAACCCCCGCGTGGTCGGCGATTCGGCCGGCGCGCTGAAGTGCAACCGCACCCGCTCGGGGTCGCTGGCGTCCACGTGCAAAAACAGCGGGGTCTGGCATTCGGGCACCGGCTCCATGGCCGCCTCTTCGAGATCGGACGGCAGCGCCGGGAGCTCGTTGGCGAACTCCAGCAGCAGCGCCAGCTTGTCCTGGCCCTCGACTTCGGCGAAGTCGGACACCACCTCTGCCAGCGGCGCGGGCATGCTCATCGGGGCGCCATCAGACTTCGACGGTGCCCGGCTCTTCACCCGCCACGATCGGCGTGCGCACGGTGTTGCCCCACTCCGTCCACGACCCGTCGTAGTTGCGCACCCCGGGCTTGCCGAGCAGATGCGTCAGTACGAACCAGGTGTGGCTGGAGCGCTCGCCGATGCGGCAGTAGACGACCGTCTTGTCGTCGGGCTCGATGAAGCCGTACAGCTCCTCGAGCTCCTCGCGGCTGCGGAACCGCCCGCTCTCGTCGGCCGCCTTGGCCCAGGGAATCGACCGGGCGGTGGGGATGTGGCCGCCGCGCAGCACGCCTTCCTCGGGGTACTCGGGCATGTGCGTCCGCTTGCCGGTGTACTCGTCGGGCGAGCGGACATCGATCAGCGGCTCGCTGCCGAGGATGCCCAGCACGTCGTCCTTGAAGGCGCGGATCGGTGCGTCGTTGCGGGTGACGACGGGATAGCCGCTGGAGGTCTTGGTGGGCACGTCCAGCGTCGTCTCGCGGCGTTCTGCCAGCCAAAGGTCGCGGCCGCCGTTGAGCAGCCGCACGTCGGGGTGGCCGAACAGCGTGAACACCCACAGGGCATAGGCCGCCCACCAGTTGCTCTTGTCGCCGTAGATCACCACGGTGTCGTCGCGGGCGATGCCCTTGCGGTCCATCAGCTCCGCGAATTGCTCGCCGTTGATGTAGTCGCGGACCCGGGAGTCGTTTAGGTCGGTGTGCCAGTCGACCTTCACGGCCCCGGGGATATGACCGACGTCGTAGAGCAGGACGTCCTCGTCGGATTCGACGATCGCCAGACCGGGGGTGCCTTGGTTGGCGGACAGCCAGTCGGCGGTGACGAGTCGCTCGGGATGGGCGTAGCCCTGCAATGTCGGGCTCGGATCGGGTGGTAATGCCACGCTGCCGAGCCTACCGCCAGCTTCCGAAACGGCCAGCAGGTCAGTGCTTGCGGACCACCCGCTCGGGCACGCCGGGACTCCAGATGGTGACATCCATGTGGCCGTCGCGGACCTCGACCGCCGATGCCCCGGTGACATCGGCGCCGAGCAGGTCGAATCGCTGATCGCGCAGGTCCAATCCGGTCTCGGAGAACAGCGCCTCGGCGAAGCGCCGGTGCACCGCGCCGTAGGGAACGACGCGCGCCAGGCCCCACAACTTTGCGTCCCCGTCGGTCACCTCGGTGTCGACGGTCGCGGTGTGCAGACAAAACCTCGGGTCGCGCGCCAGATCGAGGAACTTGGTGGTGGCCGGCATCCCCGGCAGCCACAACTCGTCCTCGAAGATCCGCGGCTCCATCGGGCTGATCCGCGGGAAGCCGTCGGAGCGCAGGGTGGCCAGCATGCACAGGTTGCCGCTGGCTCGATGGCGACGGGTGAAGATGCCGGCGATGCGCGGCGCTTGGGCGGTGAACTCGGTCCACGTGGTCATGGCTTGACCCTAGGGTTCGGGCCCGACGTGTACTTCGGCGGCGAAAGCGCGAGCGGCCCTGCGGATTCAGCGGCTCGGCGGTGCCGTCCACAGCGCGGCCACCGACAGCCCAGCCCGCCCCAGCAGCGACCGCAGCAGCGGCAGGCTGACGCCGATCACGTTGGACGGGTCGCCGTCGATGCCGTCGACGAACCAGCCGCCCAGGCCGTCCAGGGTGAAGCCGCCGGCCACGTGCCACGGCTCGCCGTGGGCGACGTACGCGCGCAGGTCCGCGTCCGTTGGGGCGGCGAAATGCACTGTGGTGCATCGTGATTCGACTTCGCGGTGGGTGATGGCGCCGTCGCGCAGCCGCAGCAGGCAGTGCCCGGTGTGCAGTTCGCCGGAGCGGCCGCTCATCACGCGCCACTGGGTCGCGGCGGCCTCGGCCGAACCGGGCTTCCCGCACAGCCGGCCGTCGATGGACAGCATCGAATCACAGCCGATGACAACGCAATCGGCCGCGACTCGGGCGTCGAGCTCGCCCGCCACCCGTTCGGCCTTGGCCCGGGCCAGGGCGCACACCACGTCGCGCGGCGGCGCGTCCGGGCCCAGCGCGGCGGCGACGGCATCCTCGTCGACGCCCGAGACCACGACCACCGGATCGACGCCGGCCTGGCGCAGCACCTTGAGCCGGCCGGCCGACGCCGACGCCAGCACCAGGCGGGTCAATGCCTCATGTGGGTCATTTGCTGGAACGTGAGCCGCTGAAAGTTGGTCATCGCGAAGCGCAACCGGTCGACCGGCAGACCCCAGCGGGTCCGCTCGGGCTGCTCGGGATCCGGCGCACCGCCGGCGCAGCCCAGCACCGCGACGAGCGCGGCCACCTCCTCGGCGGTGGGCTCACCCTTGAGGATCTGGATGTGCGGCTCGTGCGCCTCGGGCGCGGCTGCGGTCTGAGTCTCGGTCTGAGTCTCGGTCATAGGGGGATGTTCCCATGCTTCTTGGGGGGCAGGTGCGAGATCTTGCGTTCCAGCAGGCGCAGCGCCGTGCCGATGTAACCGCGGGTGTGCGACGGCGGGATCACCGCGTCGACATAGCCCCGCTCGGCGGCGACATACGGGTTGACCAAGGTGTCCTCGTACTCCTGCTGCAGTTGCAGCCGCAGCGCGTCGACGTCCTTGCCCTCCTTGGCGGCCTCGCTCAGTTGCTTGCGGTAGACGAACCCGACCGCGCCGGAGGCGCCCATCACCGCGATCTGCGCCGACGGCCACGCCAGGTTGACGTCGCAGCCCATGTCCTTGGACCCCATCACGCAGTAGGCGCCGCCGTAGGCCTTGCGGGTGATGACGGTGATCTTCGGGACCGTGGCCTCGCCGTAGGCGAACAGCAGCTTGGCGCCACGCCGGATGATGCCGTTGTACTCCTGGCCGGTGCCCGGGAGGAAGCCCGGCACGTCCACCAGCATGATGATCGGGATGTTGAAGCAGTCGCAGGTCCGCACGAACCGCGCGGCCTTCTCCGAGGCGTTGATGTCCAGGCAGCCGGCGAACTGCGTCGGCTGGTTGGCCACGATCCCGACCGGGCGGCCCTCGATGCGGCCGAAGCCGACGACGATGTTCTGCGCGTAGCCGCCCTGGATCTCGAGGAACTCGTCGTCGTCGAGGATGCGGGTGATCACCTCGTGCATGTCGTAGGGCTGGTTGGGCGAGTCCGGGATCAGCGTGTCGAGCTCGAGGTCTTCCTCGGTGAGGTTGTCCTCGATGGCGCCCGGGGGATGCGGCTCGGCGTAGCGCGGCGCGTCGGTGGCGTTGTTGGGCGGCAGGTAGCTCAGCAGGTCGCGGACCCAGTCGAAGGCGTCCTGCTCGCCGGAGGCGACGTAGTGCAGGGTGCCCGACTTGGCCATGTGCGTGTGGGCGCCGCCCAGCTCCTCCATGGTGACGTCCTCACCGGTGACGGTCTTGATGACGTCGGGCCCGGTGATGAACATCTGGCTGGTCTGGTCGACCATGACCACGAAGTCGGTCAGGGCGGGCGAGTAGACGTGCCCACCGGCGGCCGCCCCCATGATCAGGGAGATCTGCGGGATGACGCCGGACGCCAGGATGTTGTTGCGGAAGATGCGGCTGTACAGGCCGAGCGAGACGACGCCCTCCTGGATCCGCGCGCCGGCGCCGTCGTTGATGCCGATCAGCGGGCGACCGGTCTTGATCGCCAGGTCCTGGATCTTGACGATCTTCTCGCCGTACACCTCGCCGAGGCTGCCGCCGAACACCGTGGCGTCCTGGCTGAAGATGCACACATCGCGGCCGTCGACGGTGCCGTAGCCGGTGATCACCCCGTCGCCGAGCGGGCGGTTGTGCTCCAGGCCGAAGTTCTTGCTGCGGTGCCGGGCCAGCGCATCGAGCTCCACGAACGAGTCCTCGTCGAGCAGCGCGAGGATGCGTTCGCGGGCGGTCAGCTTGCCCTTGGCGTGCACCTTCTCGACGGCCTCTTCGCCAACCGGGTGCAGTGACTCTTCACGCCGCTTGTGCAGCTCGGCCAGCTTGCCCGCGGTGGTGTGGATGTCGATGCTGTGCTCGGCGGCCGGTTCCGCAGTGTGGTCGGTAACGCTCGTCATGGGAGTCGAGCTTAGCGGCGCGGTACTCTCCGCTGATGCACGCCCGCCCGTTGGGAACCGCGGATTGGGCGGCCGAATGCGACGTGCTGGTCGCGGGCTCGGGCGGCGGCGGCGTGACCGGTGCGTACACCGCGGCGCGCGAAGGCCTCGACGTGCTGCTGGTCGAGGCGACGTCGAAATTCGGTGGCACCACCGCCTACTCCGGCGGGGGCGGCGTCTGGTTCCCGTGCAATCCCGTGCTGGTCCGCGCCGGCATGGACGACGACACCCTCGAGGACGCGCTCACCTACTACCGCGCCGTGGTCGGCGACCGGACCCCGCGCGAGCTGCAGGAAACCTATGTCCGCGGCGGCGCGCCGCTGATCGAGTACCTGGAGGCCGACCCGAACCTGAAGTTCGTGCCACTGCCGTGGCCCGACTATTTCGGCAAGGCGCCCAAGGCGCGGCTGGACGGCCAACGCCACATCGCGGCCAAGCCGCTGAAGGTGGACGCCGCGCCGGAACTGCGCGAGGCGATCCGCGGTCCGCTGGACACCGACCGGCTCGGCGCCCAGCCCCCGTCGGACTACTACCTGGGCGGCCGCGCCCTGATCGCGCGATTCCTCAAGGCCATCGGACAGTACCCGACGGCGTCGCTGCGCCGTGACACCGCCCTGGTGGAGCTGGTGCTGTCCGACGGTCGGGTCAGCGGCGCGATCGTCGAGACCGCCGGGCAGCGTAGCGCCATCCGCGCCCGCCGCGGAGTGCTGCTGGCCGCCGGCGGCTTCGAAGCCAACGAGGAGCTGCGCCGGCGCTACAACGTGCCGGGAACGTCGCGAGACACCATGGGCGGGCCGGGAAGTCGCGGGCAGGCGCTGCAGGCCGGCATCGCCGCGGGCGCCGACACCGACCTGCTCGACCAGGCCTGGTGGTCGCCCGGCATGACCCACCCCGACGGCCGGTCGGCGTTCGCGCTGTGGTTCACCGGCGGCATCTTCGTCAACCAGGACGGCGACCGGTTCGTCAACGAATCCCGGGCGTATGACCGCGCGGGCCGCGAGATCATCGCGCAGCTGCGCGACGGCTCGATCACGTTGCCGTACTGGATGATCTACGACGACAAGGAGGGCGAGGTGCCGCCGGTGAAGGCGGCCAACGTGTCCATCGTCGAGACCGAGAAGTACGTCGCCGCCGGCCTGTGGCACACCGCGGACACGCTGGAGGAACTGGCCGCCAAGATCGGCGTTCCGGGTGAGCGGCTGGCGGCAACCGTGGCCCGGTTCAACGCCTTTGCCGCCGCAGGCGTCGACGAGGACTTCGGCCGCGGCGACGAGGCCTTCGACCGCGCGTTCTCCGCGGGAGCGTCGCCGCTGGTGCCCATCGACTCGCCGCCGTATCACGCCGCCGCGTTCGGCATCTCCGATCTGGGTACCAAGGGCGGCCTGCGCACCGACAGCGCGGCGCGGGTGCTCGACACGTCCGGCAATCCGATCCCCGGCCTGTACGCCGCGGGCAACACCATGGCCGCGCCCAGCGGCACCGCGTATCCCGGCGGCGGCAACCCGATCGGAACCAGCATGCTGTTCAGTCATTTGGCCGTGCTGGACATACGCGACCGTCGGCCCTGAGTTCTAGGCTGGGTGCGGTGACAGAACGAGATCAGCTTCGAGCACCGTTGGACGAGAGCGCATTGCGCGCCGAGTTGATCGGCACGGGGCTGGGCTGGCGCAGGCTCGAGGTCGTCGAGCAGACCGGCTCCACCAATGCCGACCTGCTGGCGCGCGCGGCCTCGGGCGACGACGTCGCCGGTGCGGTGCTGATCGCCGAGCACCAGACCGCGGGGCGGGGCCGGCACGGCCGCGGCTGGTCGGCCACGCCGCGGGCCCAGATCACCATGTCGGTCGGGGTCAGCGTCGTCGACGTCCCGACCACCGGATGGGGCTGGCTGCCGCTGGCGACCGGGGTGGCGGTGGTGGACACGGTGACCCCGTTGCTGTCGGGCACCGGGGTGCAGGCGGGTCTCAAATGGCCCAACGACGTGCTGGCCGGCCCGCCGGATGCGCCCGGCAAGCTGGCCGGAATCCTCGCCGAGGTCGCGAAGCCCGTCGTCGTTATCGGCTTGGGGCTCAACGTGACTCAGTCCGCCGACGAGATCGACGGCCCCGGCGCGACGTCGCTGCTCGACCTGGGCGTCGCCGCGCCGGACCGCACCGAGCTGGTGTCGGCCCTGCTGCGGGAGCTGGGCCGGCGGATCGTGGCCTGGCGCGCGGCGCGCGGGGCCGACTGGGCGCTGGCCGCCGACTACCGGGCGCGCAGCCTGACCATCGGCAACCGGGTCCGCGCGCACCTGCCCGGCGGCAAGCAGGTCGACGGCACCGCGAGCGCAATCGACGACCAGGGCAGGCTCTGCCTGGAAAGCGGCGGGCAGACCGTCGTCGTCGCGGCCGGCGACGTGGTGCATTTGCGCTAGTCGGGCGCAAAATGTCGCGTTGCACAGCTAATGTCGGCGGGCATGGGCTACCCGGATAACGTTCTGGCCGCCGGCGAACATGTCATCGTGCACCGCCACCCGCACTGGAAGCGGCTGATCTGGCCGGTGCTGGTTCTCATCGGAGTGACCGGGCTGGCCGCATTCGGCTCCGGATACCTCAACTCGACGCATTGGGAACAGCTCGCCAAGAACATCATCTACGGCGTCATCTGGGGGATCTGGCTGGTGATCGTGGGCTGGCTGACGCTGTGGCCGTTCCTGAGTTGGCTGACGACCCATTTCGTGGTGACCAACCGGCGGGTGATGTTTCGCCACGGGGTGCTGACCCGCACCGGCATCGACATCCCGCTGGCCCGGATCAACAGCGTGGAGTTTCGCGACCGGATCACCGAGCGGATGTTCCGCACCGGGACGCTGATCATCGAATCGGCATCACAGGATCCGTTGGAGTTCTACGACATTCCGCGGCTGCGCGAGGTACACGCGCTGCTGTATCACGAAGTCTTCGACACCCTGGGTTCCGAGGAATCGCCCAGCTGACCCAGGCGGCCGGCGCGGTTGCGCCAAGAGCGCAGCAGCGTGACGTTGCCGCCCTCGATCTCGTCCTCGAAGACCTCGGCGATACCGCCGGCGGTAAGCGCGGACTCCAGCGCCTTCTCGGGGTCGCGCGCGAACTGGTCGGGAAACACCCAGCGCCGGAACGCCCAGAACCGGAACGCCATCTGCAGCAGGTTCCCGATGATGTACGCCGAGATGAAGTCGGCGACGTTTTCCACCGCCAGCGACACCGTCGGCTCGCGCAGCTGTAACACGTAGCTGGAGAACCACAGCGGCGCCATGGAGAGCAGCACCCCGACGCCGCTGAACGCGAAGAACAGCAGCGCCTCGTGGTGGCGCTCGCGGCCGCCGCGATTGCGGAAGCTCCACTCCCGGTTCAGCACATAAGACGCGATGACCGCGACAATGCCCGCAATCACCTTTGCGGTCACCGGTTTGGGTTCGAGAATTGTCAGCTTCAGCGTGTAGAAAATCGCCGAGTCGATGACGAATGTGGTTCCGCCGACGATGGCGAATTTGATCAGTTCGTGATGGCGTTGCAAATAGGGCTGCATAACCCTAGGTAGACGCGCGATCGTGGCTTCGGCGAAGGACACAACACGTCAGTCTACGGACGGACCCAAATTCGACGCAAAATCCTACATAACAATTCGGCGTCGGCCCCGGTCAACACGCCTTTGGCGCTGGGGAGTTTCGCCGTGACACCATGATGGCCGTGTCGACTCCACGCGTACCGGGCGCAGCCCCCGTCGCAGCCGCCCGCGCCGTCCCGCGCGCCGTCCCCGTGGTCGCAATGGTCGGTGGCGGCCAGCTCGCCCGGATGACCCACCAAGCGGCGATCGCGCTGGGGCAGACGCTGCGGGTACTGGCCACCGCCGCCGACGAGCCGGCCGCGCTGGTCGCGCCCGACGTCGTGCTCGGTTCGCACACCGATCTCGACGACCTGCGCGGGGTGGCCGCGGGCGCCGACGTGCTGACGTTCGACCACGAACACGTGCCGAACGACCTGCTGGAGAAACTGGTCGCCGAGGGTGTCAACGTGGCGCCGCCGCCGCAGGCCCTGCTGCACGCGCAGGACAAGCTCGTCATGCGCCGCCGGCTCGAGGCCCTCGGCGTTCCGGTGCCCCGCTACGCCGAGATCCGGGGCGTCGACGAACTCGACGCCTTCGCGCGACGCATAGCTGGCCCGGTGGTGGTGAAGGCGATCCGCGGCGGCTACGACGGGCGCGGGGTGCGGATGGCGCGCGACCCGTCGCACGCCCGGGAGATCGCGGCCGCCTTCCTGGCCGACGATGTGCCGCTGATGGCCGAGGAGCATGTGAACCTGCGCCGCGAACTGTCGGCCCTGGTGGCCCGATCACCGTTCGGCCAGGGCGCGGCGTGGCCGGTCGTCGAGACCGTGCAGCGAGATGGCATCTGCGTGCAGGTGATCGCGCCCGCGCCCGAGCTGCCCGCCGAACGGGCCGCCGCCGCGCAGCAGCTGGCGTTGCGGCTGGCGGCCGAGCTCGGCGTGGTGGGGGTGCTCGCCGTCGAGCTCTTCGAGACGGTCGACGGCGAACTGCTGGTCAACGAACTGGCGATGCGGCCACACAACTCCGGGCACTGGACCATGGACGGCTCGCGCACCAGTCAATTCGAGCAGCACCTGCGCGCGGTGCTGGACTACCCGCTCGGCGATACCGACGCCATCGCACCGGTGACCGTGATGGCCAACGTGCTGGGCGCGGCCGAAACCCCGGAGATGAGCGTCGACGAGCGGCTGCATCACCTGTTCGCGCGGATGCCCGACGCGCGCGTCCACCTCTACGGCAAACAAGAACGTCCCGGCCGCAAGGTCGGCCACATCAACTTCGTCGGCTCCGGGCCGGCGGACCAGGAAAGCGTGGGGAAGCTGCGGGAACGCGCCGGCCTGGCGGCACACTGGTTGTCACATGGGCGGTGGCCGGACGGATGGGATCCACATGCCGGCGACGATGCAGAGCGAAGCGATGAGGAGAAGCGGCATAGATGACCGTGACTAGAGCGCCTCGCGTCGGGGTGATCATGGGCAGCGACAGCGACTGGTCGGTGATGGCCGACGCCGCCGCGGCGCTGGCCGAGTTCGACGTGCCGGCCGAGGTCCGGGTCGTCTCCGCGCACCGCACCCCGCAGGTGATGTTCGATTACGCGCGTGAGGCGGCCGGGCGGGGCATCGAGGTGATCATCGCGGGGGCCGGGGGAGCCGCGCACCTGCCCGGAATGGTCGCGTCCGCGACGCCGCTGCCGGTCATCGGCGTGCCGGTGCCGCTGGCGCGCCTCGATGGGCTGGACTCGTTGCTGTCGATCGTGCAGATGCCCGCGGGGGTACCGGTGGCCACGGTGTCCATCGGGGGCGCCCGCAACGCGGGCCTGCTCGCCGTGCGCATCCTCGGCTCCTCCGACCCGGCGCTGCGGGCGCGGATCGTCGCCTTTCAGGAGCAGCTGGCGGACAGCGTGCGGGCCAAGGATGAGGCGCTGCAGCAGCGTCAGGGTAGGGTTACTGGCCAGTAGCCTGGCGACGAAGTGGGCCGGCTAGCGGCCCGCGGACAGGTCGGGCGGATTTGGCAGAGTGCAAGGAGGCCGACATGGCTCAGTGGGCCGGAGACCCCAACTTTGATTTGTTCCAATTGCCCGAGGAACACGTTGAGCTGCGGGCGGCGATTCGCGCGCTGGCGGAGAAGGAGATCGCTCCGCACGCCGCCGACGTAGACGAGAATTCGCGCTTCCCGCAGGAGGCCCTGGACGCGCTGAACGCGTCGGGCTTCAACGCGGTCCACATCCCCGAGGAATACGGCGGTCAGGGCGCGGATTCGGTCGCCGCTTGCATCGTGATCGAAGAGGTGGCCCGCGTCGACGGCTCCGCCTCGCTGATTCCGGCCGTCAACAAGCTGGGCACCATGGGCCTGATCCTGCAGGGTTCGGAGGAGCTGAAAAAGCAGGTGCTGCCAGCCCTGGCCAAGGACGGGGCGATGGCCTCCTACGCCTTGAGCGAGCGCGAAGCCGGTAGTGACGCGGCGTCGATGCGGACCAAGGCCAAGGCCGACGGGGATGACTGGATTCTCAACGGCACCAAATGCTGGATCACCAACGGCGGCAAGTCGACCTGGTACACCGTCATGGCGGTGACCGATCCCGACAAGGGCGCCAACGGCATCTCGGCGTTCATGGTGCACAAAGACGACGAGGGCTTCTCCTTCGGCCCGAAGGAAAAGAAGATGGGCATCAAGGGCTCACCGACCACGGAGTTGTATTTCGAGAACTGCCGCATCCCGGGCGACCGGATCATCGGCGAACCCGGCACCGGGTTCAAAACCGCACTGCAGACCCTCGACCACACCCGCCCCACCGTCGGCGCGCAGGCGGTCGGCCTCGCGCAGGGCGCGGTGGACGCCGCCGTCGCCTACACCAAGGAGCGCAAGCAGTTCGGCAGGTCGATCTCGGACTTTCAGGGTGTGCAGTTCGAGCTGGCCGACATGGCGATGAAGGTCGAAGCGGCTCGGCTGATGGTCTACACCGCCGCCGCCCGCGCCGAACGCGGCGAGCCGAACCTCGGATTCATCTCCGCGGCCGCAAAGTGCTTCGCCTCCGACACCGCCATGGACGTGACCGAGGCAGCCGTGCAACTGTTCGGCGGCGCCGGCTACACCACCGACTTCCCGGTCGAGCGGATGATGCGTGACGCCAAGATCACGCAGATTTACGAGGGCACCAATCAGATTCAGCGCGTGGTGATGTCGCGAGCGCTGCTGCGCTGATGGCTTTTCGGCGATGCTGTTGCGAAGAGTCGAGCGGCACCGCTTAGGATCTGCACTCGGTGCGTGAAGTCCACACCGACGATCGGTAAACAGTCACCGACTTACGTCCGACCACTGTCATCACAGAGCAAAGGGCTATCGCGGCAAAGGGGTCTGCAGTGCAGAACGTGCCTTTCGATGCCCGTCCACAGATGGCTGGGATTTGATGCCCGTGCGCGCTCCGGTGACCCCGACGGCTAGTTGGCAGTCACTGTCGTTGCTGCTGGTCGAGGACGACCGCGCCGACGCGGTCCTGGTGGAAGACCTGATCACCGACGCGGTCACCGACACCCGGGTGGTGTGGGCGAAGTCGATGGCGCACGCGGAACGCGAGCTGGAATCCGCCCGGCCCGACTGCGTGCTGCTGGATCTGCACCTACCCGACGCCAGCGGGATCGACGCGCTCAACCGCATCGCCAACCTCGACGCCACGGTGCCGATCGTGGTGCTGACCGGGCTGAACGACGAGTACTTCGGGGCTTCGGCGGTGGCAGCCGGCGCCCAGGACTACTTGGTCAAGGGCCGGGTCGAGCCGGAGATGTTGCGCCGGGCGCTGCTGTACGCCATCGAGCGCAAGCGCGCCGAACTCATCGCCGCCGATCTGCACGCGACGCAGCTGCGGGCCCGGGAGAACGCGCTGCTGGAACGGGGCCTGCTGCCCTCACCGCTGCTGCTGGACAACCCGGGCGTCGACATCGTCGCCCGCTACCGGCCGAGCCGCGAAGACGCATTGCTGTGCGGAGACTTCTACGACGTCGTCCAGACGGCCGACCGGGTCGTGCACGTCCTGATCGGCGACGTCGCCGGGCACGGTCCGCACGAGGCGGCGCTGGGCGCGGCGTTGCGGATCGCGTTTCGGGCGCTCACCTTCGCCGGTGTGCACGGCGTCGAACGGATGCGCCAGCTCGAACGGGTCTTGTATTCGGAACGAACCCAAACGGGGATCTTCGCGACGGTGCTCAGCCTCGAGATCTCGCCCGACACCCCGCGGGTCAGCGTCATCCGTGCCGGCCATCCGCCGATCCTGGTACAGGCCGGGGGAACCGTCCGATGGCACGAGCCGGCGGGTGGCCCGGCGCTCGGCCTGCATGCCGGCGATTGGCCGTCCGAGGAGCTGGACTTACCGACCGGGCACGCCCTGCTCTTGCTGACCGACGGGCTCTTCGAGGGATATTCGGGACAGGGCACGGAACGCCTCGGCGAGGACGGCCTGCTCGCCCTGGCCCGCGCGCACGCGGATCAGCCCGGCCCCGCGTTCGTCGACGCGCTCATCAACGGTGCCCAGACGCTCGCCCAGCCACGCGGCGGCCTGACCGATGACATCGCCGTACTGCGCATCGAAAGGACTACCACGTGATCGCGTCGCGTCCGCTTCGGTTCACGGAGCTCACCGTGCGGGGATGGCTGGCGTTGGTGCTGTGGGTCATGGGCGTGACGGTGCTCGTCGGGGCGTTGGTCGGCGCCGTGTTGCTGCATCGCACCGACGAGGTGTCGCGCCAGATGGCGCAGAACATTCAGCCGGCGCGCGTCGCGGCGGCACGCCTGCAGGCGGCTCTGCGTGACCAGGAGACCGGCATGCGCGGCTACCTGATGGCCGCCGACCGGCAGTTCCTCGCGCCGTATTACGACGGGCAGCGCGCCGAACAGGCTGCGGCCGACGAGATTCGGCGTCTGGTCGGCGGGCGACCGGAGCTGATAGCCGATCTGGACGCGGTGGAAGCCGCCGCCGCCGACTGGCGGACAAACTATGCCGAGCCACTGATCGCCAACGTGGCTCCCAAGACGCCCACCTACCTCAGCCCCCGCACGGCCGACATGGGCAAGGTCAAATTCGACCGTCTACGTGAGCTTTTCGACACGCAGAACACCCATCTGGCGGCGGCCTCCGCGGCGGCCACCAACGAGCTCAACGAGATCAACGGCTGGCGCGATTGGGTGCTCGGCACCACGGTGCTAATCGTGATCGGGGCGGCCCTGGTGCTGGGACTGCTCAGCCGCGCCGCGATCACCCGGCCGATCGCGGCGCTGGCCGCGGCCTGCCGGCGGATCACCGAGGGCAATTTCGACGAGACGATTTCACCCCCGCGCCGGCCCAGGGACATTCGCAAGATGGCGATCGACGTGGAGGACATGCGCAAGCGCATCGTCTCCGAACTCGCGGTGTCGCAGAGTGCGCAGGCGCAGCTGGACGAACAGGCCGCCGAACTACGGCGATCCAACACCGAGCTCGAGCAGTTCGCCTACGTCGCCTCCCATGACCTGCAGGAGCCGCTGCGCAAGGTGGCGTCCTTTTGCCAGCTGCTGGAAAAGCGCTACGGCGACAAGCTCGACGAGCGCGGCATCGAGTACATCGGGTTCGCGGTCGACGGCGCCAAACGCATGCAGGCGCTGATCAACGACCTGCTCACCTTCTCGCGGGTCGGCCGGCTGGGCACCACCGAAACCGAGGTGCAGCTCGACGCGACGCTCGACGCCGGACTGGCCAATCTGGCTGTCGCAGTTGAGGAAACGGACGCCCAAATCGTGCGCCCGGCGCAGCCGCTGCCACAGATCCTCGGCGATCCTATGCTGCTGACGATGCTGTGGCAGAACTTGATCGGCAACGCAATCAAGTTCCGGCACAAGGACCGTGCGCCCCGCGTCGTCATCGAATGCGCGCCCGGGACCGGCATCCACGACCGCGAATGGCTGCTGAGTGTGGCCGACAACGGCATCGGCATCCCGGAGGAATTCTCCGACAAGGTCTTCGTGATCTTCCAGCGGCTGCACGGCCGGGATGTGTACGCCGGCACCGGAGTAGGCCTGGCCCTGGTCAAGAAGATCATCGAGCACCACGGCGGCACCGTCCGAATCGACACGTCCTACACCGAGGGGACCCGATTCGAATTCACCCTTCCCATGCCCGAACCCGTCGACGAAGCAGACTCGGTTGCTTTGGAAGGAGCGCATCAATGACCACGCCGGAAGGCAGAGCAATCGACATCCTGCTCGTCGAGGACGACCCGGGCGACGAGCTCATCACCCGAGAAGCGTTCGAGCACAACAAGCTCAAGAACCGCCTGCACGTCGCCCACGACGGGGAGGAAGGCCTCAACTACCTTTACCGGCGCGGTGAATTCGCCGACGCGCCGCGGCCCGACCTCATCCTGCTCGACCTGAATCTGCCCAAATACGACGGCCGCCAGCTACTGGAGAAGATCAAGTCCGACCCCGACCTGGCGCGCATCCCGGTCGTGGTGCTCACCACCTCCTCGGCCGAGGAGGACATCCTCAAGAGCTACAAGTTGCACGCCAACGCCTACGTCACCAAACCCGTTGACCTGGACCAGTTCATGAAGGCCGTCCGGCAGATCGACGAGTTCTTCGTTCAGGTCGTGCGGCTGCCGGGCAACGGGGCCTAGCCGGGGTCACTGCGATTCCGAGTGCCGCCGCGCGAACCAGGTGATCAGCCTGCCGAGGACGATCAGCAGCAGCACGAACACGATCAGCAGGAACGCCGCGTCATACGACAGGTCGCGCGCCGTCTTCGACGGCAGGTTGTAGAACGTCCATATCGGATAGGTCAGGTAGCCGACCGGTGAGCCGGTGAGCTTTCCGCTCGGGGCCGAATTCGACCAGCCCGCCGTGTACAGCATCGGCGCCGTCTCGCCGACCGCCAGCGCGAGCGCCACCAGCAGGCCGGTGACGATCCCGGGGATCGCGGACTTGAGCACGATCTTGCGCAGCGTCCAACCGAGCGGCAAGCCGAGCGCCTCGGCCCCCTCCCGGTAGGACGTGGGCACCTGGGCAAGCGCGGATTCGGTGGCCTTGGCGATGTACGGAATGCTCATCGCCGAAAGCGTCAGCACCCCGGCCGCCAGGGAAAACCCCCAGCCGAACTTCACCACCAGCGCCAGATAGCCCACGTACCCGAGCACGATCGAAGGGATGCCGGACAGTATTTCGTAGGCGCCGCGCAGAATGGAACGCGTTCTGCCACCGGCGAATTCGGAGAGATAGATGCCGGTCAACACGCTGACGGTGCCGCCGACCAGCATGACGCCGACGCCGACGACGACGGTCCCGACGATGGCGTTGCGCAGCCCCCCGCCGTTGCCGCGGGTGTTTTCGGTCAGCACACTCCATTTGAAGACCGGCAACGCACGCCCGACGACCTCGATCAGCATCCACAGCGTCGGCACGACCACCACCGCCAGGCAGCACGCACACGCGACCCAGAACAGCGCGTTGACGACCTTGCGCCGGGTACCGGCCACGTCAGACCCCCCGCCCCACCGGCAGCGCCGTGCCCGACACCCGCCGCACCATCGCGCGGGCAGCGACGTTGGTCAGCAACGTGATGACCATCAGCACAAGGGAGACCTCGGCCAGCGTCTTCACCGCGAAGTCGGTGAAGTCGGTCATCGCCGAATCCAGCTGCGACACAACGGTGGCGGCGATGGTGGTCATCGTCGCGTAGATGTTGGCGGGCATCGCGCCCAGCACCGCGCCCGACACCATGGCGACGGCCATGGTCTCGCCCAACGCGCGCCCGAGTCCGAGCACGACGGCGCCGACGATGCCGCTCGACACCCACGGCAGGGTGACCCGCCGCGCGCACTCCCAATCGGTCATCCCCAGTGCGACGGCACCCTCGCGGGGCAGCACCGGCACCTGCCGGATCAGGTCGCGGGTGGTACTGGCGATGATGGGAATGACCATCACCGCGAGCACCAGGCCGGACACCAACAAGCCCTCGCCGTTACCGGTGTTGCCGCGGAAGTAGCTCAGCACCGGCACGTCGGGGGCGTTGCGGGCGATCACCGGAGCCACGTAGTGGGCGATGAACGGCCCGAATGTCATTGCGCCCCACAGGCCGACGACGACGCTGGGGATGCCGGCGAGCAGTTCGAGCACCATCCCGATGGCCGACGCGAGACGCTTCGGCAACCGCTCGACGATCACCAGCGCCGCCCCGATCGACACCGGCACCCCGATGATCAGGGCGATCGCCGAGGTCGCCAGGGTCCCGACGATCAGCGGCAGCGCACCGTAGTAGGCGCCGGCCGGATGCTGGACGCCGCGGGTGACGACGGCGTCGCCGTAGGTGTTGCCGGGGTTCCAGTCGGTGGCCGTGAAGAAGTGCAGCCCGTTGACCCTGATCGCGGGCAGCGCCTCGAGCAGCAGGGTCGCGAGCACGAACACCAGTGCGAGCAGCGGAACCACCGCACCCAGGGCACCCAGGGAACGGATCGCCAGGCCGGGGCGGCGCACGCCACGGATCCGCCGCAGCGCGCCCCCCATCACGTCGGTCACCGAACCCTTACTGGCCGCTGATCTTGGCGATCTGGGCGTCCGACGACTTCGCCACCTCGGCCGGCAGCGGCTGGAAGTGAACCTTGTCCAGGAACGAGGCGTTGTTGCCGTCGGTGATCGCCCAGTGCAAGAACGCCTGCAGCGTCTGGGCGGTGGCGGCGTCCTTCTGCCCGCTGTTGACGATGGCGTACTCGTAGTTGACGATCGGGTAGCCGTCCGCAGCCGGGCCGTTGATCAGCGAGATCGCCTGATTCGCAGGGGTTTTCGAGGCGAAGCCGGACGCCGCGGCCTGGATGCTCTTGGCGTCGGGCAGCAGGTACTTGTCGGAGGCGTTGGCCAGCTGCGCCTCGCCGAGCCCCTTCTGCTGGGCCTGGTCGAGGAAGCTGATGCCGATGTAGGCCACGCAGCCCGGGGTGTCGGCGCAGCCGGTCACCATGCCGCCGTTGCCGTTCTCGCCCAGCGCGCCGGGAACCGTCGGAAAGGCGACGGTGGTGCCGAAACCGGGCGACTTACCCCAGCCGTCCGGGTCCTGCTTGGACAGGTACTGGGTGAACAGGAAGGTGTCGCCGGAGCCGTCGGAGCGGTGCAGCGGAACGACCGGCGTGGCGGGCAGATTCACGCCGGGGTTCAGCCCGGCGATCTGCGGGTCGTTCCAGGTCTTGACGGTGCCGTTGTACATAGCGGCCAGCACCTTGCCGTTCAGCTTGATGTGTTCGGTGACACCGGGCAGGTTGTAGTTGATCTGCTGCGCCGAGATCGCCAGCGCGATGTTCATCAGCCCTTTGTGCGCGGCCATGTCGCCCTCGGACAGGTAGGCGTCGGAGGCGCCGATGGCGACCGCCCCGGCCGCCGCCTGCGAGATCCCGGTCCCCGAGCCGGTGCCCTGGGTGGTGATCGTGACGTTGTTGTACTTGTCGTGATAGGCGGGGCCCCACAGGTTGAACAACGGGTAGAGCAGCGTGCTGCCGGTCTCCGACAGCGTCACCGGCGAAGACGCCGGCGTCGTCGCCACCGGGCCGCCGCCGCCACCCTGACTCGGCGCGCCGTTCTGCGAGTTCGAACCACACCCCGCCGCGATGAGGACCAACGGTGCGGCGGCCGCCGCGAGCAACCTACTCATCCGAACTTTCACGATCTTCTCCCTTTCCTTGGTGTCCCCTGCGTTTCTGTGCTCACCCGCTGATCTTGGCGATCTGGGCGTCCGACGACTTCGCCACCTCGGCCGGCAGCGGCTGGAAGTGAACCTTGTCCAAAAACGAGGGGTTGTTGCCATCGGTGATCGCCCAGTGCAGGAACGCCTGCAGCGTCTGTGCGGTGGCGCCGTCGCGCTGTTTTTCGTTGACGATGGCGTACTCGTAGTTGACGATCGGATAGCCGTCCGGGGCTGGGCCGTTGATTAGCGAAATCGCCTGGCTCGCCGGGGTTTTCGAGGCGGAGCCGGCGGCCGCGGCCGCAATGCTCTTGGCCTTGGGCAGCAGGTACTTGCCGGAGGCGTTGCCCAGCTTGGCCTCGCCCAGCCCGTGCTGGTCGGCCTCGTCGAGCGAGCCGATGCTGGTGTAGGCCACACAGCCGGGGTTCGCGGCGCAGCCGGTCACCATGGCACCGTCGCCGTTCTCGCCCAGCGCGCCGGGCACCGCCGGGAAGGCGATGGTCGTGCCGAAACCGGGCGAGCGGCCCCAGCCGTCGGGGTCCTGCTTGGAGAGGTACTGGGTGAACTGGAACGTGTTGCCGGAGCCGTCGGAGCGGTGCAGCGGGACCACCGGGGTGTCGGGGAGCTGCAGGCCGGGGTTGATGCCGGCGATCTGCGGATCGTTCCAGGTTTTGATGGCGCCCCGGTACATGGCGGCCAGTACCTTGCCGTTGAGCTTGAGGTGCTGATGGACACCGGGCAGGTTGTAGTTGACCTGCTGCGCCGAAATCGTCAGCGCGATGTTCATCAATCCCTTGTGCGCGGCCAGGTCGCCCTCGGACAGATAGGCGTCGGAGGCGCCGATGACGACCGCCCCGGCCGCGGCCTGGGAGATCCCGGCGCCGGAGCCGCCACCCTGGGTGGTGATGGTGACGTTCGGGTACTTGGCCCGATAGGCGGCGCCCCACTCACTGAACAGCGGGTAGAGCAGCGTGCTGCCGGTCTCGGAGAGCTCCATCGTGGACGTCGCCGGCGCGGTGGCGACGGTGGCGGCGCTTTCGGCTGGGCTCTGCGCGCCGCCGGTCGCGTGCGACCCGCAGGCCGCGACCAGGGCCAGGGGCGCGGCGCCCACCAGGCCCAACAGCGCAACCCACCGAGCCGTCACGTCCTCGCTTCCTCGTGCCCGTTGTCCGGCGAGGCGCTCCCGGCCGGGGGCCGGAACGGCGCGAAGTAGCGGACGGTCTCCTCGTGCTTCGGCGACAGGAACAACTGCTTGGTCGGCCCCTCCTCGACGAGCCTTCCCTCGAAGAAGAAAGCCGTCCGGTCGCCGGTGCGGGCGGCCTGCGCGAGGTCGTGGGTGACCATGATCACGGTCAGCCGGTCGGCGAGTGATCGGATGAGTCCCTCGATCTTCTCGGTCGTGGTGGGGTCCAGCGAGGAGGTGGGCTCGTCGAGCAGGAGCACCTCCGGGTCGACGGCGAGCGCGCGGGCCAGGCACAACAGCTGCTGCTGGCCACCGGAGAGCCGGAACGGTGAATCACCGAGCCGATCCTTGACCGCGCCCCAGAGGCCGACCTCGGTGAGCCGGGCCTCGGCGACGTTTTTGAATTCCTTGCGCGGCACCATCTTGTGGGCCCGCACGCCGGCCACCACGTTGTCCATGATCGTCATCGGGAACGGATTGGGGCGCTGGAACAGCATGCCGACGCTGCGGCGGAACTCCATCAGGTCGCGGTCGGCGAAGATGGTGCGCCCGCCCAACAGGACATCACCGCTGTGCCGGAATCCGGAGACCTTGTCGTTCATCCGGTTCAGCGTTCGCAGAAAGGTGGTCTTGCCCGAGCCGGTCGGGCCCAGCAGGGTGGTGACGGAGCGGGCGGGGAAGTCGAGGCTGACCTGCTCGAGGACCGTCTTGGGGCCGAATCCCAGGGTCAGTTCGACCGCGCGCATGGGCTGGCCACCTTTGTCGGCGACAGGAGCCGCAACTGCGGCGGGTATCTGTTGTTCGCGACGCATTGACAACCGATGCTACGTGTTTGCGGCGCGGCACGCGGTCACCGCTCAGTAACCTCTCATTCTTTGTCAAGGGTTTGTATATTCGCGATTGGTTAACTTTTGTTGACGATCGAAGGAGTTTTGTGAGGTTCGCCCGATCTTGTGTCGCATTGGGCCTGGCGGCCGTCACCGCCCTGGCGCTGACGGGATGCGGCGGCGATTCGAACTCCGGCGCCAAGGCGCCGCCGGTGGACTGCGGCGGCAAGAAGGTGCTGAAGGACAGCGGCTCGACGGCGCAGCAGAACGCGATCGAACAATTCGTCTACGCCTACGTCCGTGCGTGCCCGGGCTACACGCTGGATTACGACGCGAACGGGTCCGGCGCCGGCGTGACGGAATTCGTCAACAACCAGACCGACCTCGCCGGTTCCGATGTCCCCCTGGACCCCTCGACGGGCCAGAACGACCGGGCGGCGCAGCGGTGCGGTTCACCGGCCTGGGATCTGCCCACCGTGTTCGGGCCGATCGCGGTCACCTACCACCTCAGCGGGGTGAACGGGCTGAAATTGGACGGGCCGACCGCCGCGAAGATCTTCAACGGCACCATCACCAAGTGGGACGATCCGGCGCTCAAGGCGATCAACTCGGGCCTCAACCTGCCCTCGACACCCATCACGGTCATCTTCCGCAGTGACAAATCCGGTACGACGGCGAATTTTCAGAAGTATCTCGATGGCGCGTCCGACGGCGCCTGGGGCAAGGGCGGCAGCGAGACGTTCAACGGCGGCGTCGGCCAGGGCGCCAGTGGGAACAACGGCACGTCCGCGCTGCTGCAGAACACCGAGGGGTCGATCACCTACAACGAGTGGTCCTTCGCGGTGGGCAAGCAGCTGAGCATGGCGTCGATCATCACGTCGGCGGGCCCGGACGCGGTGGCCATCACCAAGGACTCCGTCGAGAAGACGATCGCCGGGGCGACCTTCAGCGGACAAGGCAACGACCTGGTGCTGGACACCTCGTCGTTCTACAAGCCGACGCAGTCCGGCGCGTACCCGATCGTGCTCGCCACCTACGAGATCGTCTGCTCGAAGTACCCGGACGCGGCCACGGGCAAGGCGGTGAAGGCGTTCATGCAGGCGGCGATCGGTCCGGGCCAGGACGGATTGGAGCAGTACGGTTCCATCCCGCTGCCCAGCTCGTTCACGACGAAGCTGTCGAGCGCGGTCAATGCGATTTCGTGACGATGTGAAGGAGGCTCGAGGGTGAGCGATAGCGCGCCGGCCTCACTGGTCGGGTCCTGGTTCGGCCCCTACCGGCTGGTGCGACTTCTGCGCAAGGGCGGCATGGGTGAGGTTTACGAGGCCGAGGACACCCGCAAGCGCCGCAGGGTGGCCCTGAAGCTGATCTCCCAGCAGTTCACCGGCAACTCGGAGTTCCGCGCGCGCCTGCAGCGCGAGGCCGACATCGCGGGGCGGCTGACCGAACCGCATGTGGTGCCGATCCACGACTACGGCGAGTTCGACGGGCGCTTCTACGTGGACATGCGCCTTGTCGACGGCGTCGATCTCGGCACGCTGTTGCACCGGGACGGGCCGTTGGCCGCGCCGCGGGCGATCGCCATCATCCGCCAGGTCGCCGCCGCACTCGACGCGGCGCACGCCGCCGGGGTGATGCACCGCGACGTCACCCCCGGGAACATCCTCGTCACCCCCAGCGACTTCGCCTACCTGGCGGATTTCGGCATCGCGCAGGCCGCGACGGATCCGGGCCTGACCCAGGTCGGGACCGCGATCGGAACGTATTACTACATGGCCCCGGAACGCTTCACCGACGACGAGGTCACCCACAGTGTCGACATCTATTCGCTCGCATGCGTTTTGAGCGAGTGCCTGACAGGCTCGCCGCCGTACCGGGCCGATACCGTCGAACGGCTGGTCGCCGCGCATTTGACGAAGACCGCCCCCCCGCCCAGCCAATTGCGCCCCGGCGCGTTTCCGCCCGCCCTGGATCACGTGATCGCCAAGGGCATGGCCAAACGCCCCGAGGAGCGCTATCGCACCGCCGGCGAATTCGCCGCCGCCGCCCATGACGCGCTGACCACATCCGAGCAGCGCAAGGCCACCACCATCCTGCGCGAGGGCGAGAGCGCGGCATTGGGCGAGGCCGTCAACGCTCAGGGCGGGGCGCGCGGGCCGCAATCGTTCGCCCCGTCGCCGGGCGCCGACACCGTGGCCGGTCCGTGGCCCTCCGGGGGCAGCGGCGCGATCAGGAGCGACCGGTCCGGTCAAGGGCCCTCGCTGATCCGTGCCGCCCCAACGACTTCCGGCCGCATGTATGGACCCCCGACCGACTTCAGGCGTCCCGTCGTGCCGCCCGACAACAAACGTCGACAGTGGATCATCGTCGGCGCCATCGCTCTGGTCGCGCTGATCGCTTTCGTCGTGGCGGTCGTCGGCTACCTGTCCACCGAATCCTCTGGGCCGTCGAAGCAGGCGAGCGGTCAAAGTGTGTTGCCGTTCAAGGGCATTGACTTTCGTTTGTCCCCGGGTGGGGTGGCGCTGGACAGCGCAGGCAACGTCTACGTGACCAGCGAGGGCATGTACGGGCGGGCGGTGAAGCTGACGACCGGTTCGGACGCCACGACGGTGCTGCCGTTCAACGGGCTCTACCAGCCGCAGGGCTTGGCCGTCGACGGTGCGGGCACGGTGTACGTCGCCGATTTCAATAACCGGGTGCTCAGCATGGCCGCGGGCTCCAACAGCCAGAAGCAGCTGCCGTTTACCGGCCTGAGCTATCCGGAGGGCGTCGCGGTCGACAGCCAGGGTGCCGTGTATGTCGCCGACCGCGGCAACAGCAGGGTGGTGAAGCTGGCGGCGGGATCCAGCACTCAGACCGTGCTTCCGTTCAACGGGCTCAAGAACCCGGACGGCGTGGCCGTCGATCCCGCGGGCAACGTGTACGTCGCCGACACCGACAACAACAGGGTGGTCAAGCTCGACGCCGCGTCGAATACCGCGTCGGAGTTGCCATTTCACGACCTGTCGGTGCCGTGGGGGATCGCCGTGGACAACAGCGGCACGGTGTACGTCACCGAGCACGACAAGAACGACGTCATGAAATACCCTCAGGGCGCGACCACGGGGACCGTCGTGCCGTTCACCGGACTCAACACCCCCTTGGCGGTGACGGTCGACAAGGACCAGAACCTCTACGTCGCCGACCGCGGCAACGACCGGGTGGTCAAGCTGACGCCGTAAGGCCTAGGGTGCGCCCAGATACTCCTCGGTGTGCTGGCCGAGGGCGGGCGGGGGTTCGGCGGCCCACCCGGCCGACAAGGCGTCAAAGCTGGAATAGCGTGCCGGAGTGCGGATTACCGTGACCTCATCCGCGCCCTCGCCGATCGACAGGGCGAGCTCGTTCTCGGCGAACAGCGGGGTGGCAACCACCTGCTTCCAGGTGTAGGCATGGCAGGCCATCAGGCCACCCGCCTGTAGCAGCCGGACCCATTCGTCGGCGGTCTTGGCGGCCAAAGCTTTCTCGAGTTCCTCGGTCAGTTCGGGATAGTTGAGCGCCCGCGCGCGCTGGTCGACGAATCGCTCGTCGTCGCGCATGTCGGGCCGGCCGATGATCTCGCACAGCTTGTCCCAGTGCTTGGGCACGTACGCGCTGATCACCAGGTAGCCGTCGGCGGCCTTGAAGGCGTCCGACGGTTGGGTGGCGAATCCGACACCCTTGCGCCGCTTGGGTTTTGGCGTGGCTTCCGATTGGGGGGCGTCGCTCGGCTTGTTCAGGTGAATGGTCAGCTGACTAGCCTGCAGGCTGACCGCGACGTCATACATGGCGACCCGCACCACGTCGGCGACCCCGTGGCGTTCACGGTTGAGCAGCGCGGCCAGCACCGCCTGGGCGAGCACGTGACCGCTGGCGGCGTCGACGAGTTGGAACGGGATGATCTGGGGTTTGCCGGTGGGCGTGGGCATCCCGGTGGTCATGCCGGACTCGGCGGCGACCATCAGGTCCACCCCCGGCCGGCTGCCCTCGGGGCCGTTGCCGCCGTACGCGGAAAGACGCGCATAGATGAGTTTGGGATTGCGCGACTGCAGCTCGTCGGGACCCAGGCCCATGCGTTCCATCACCCCGGGCCGAAACCCTTCCAGCACAACGTCTGCCGTGTCGACCAGCTTGAGGATCTGCTGCTTGGCGTCGTCGCTGCGCAGGTCGGCCATCACCGACTTCTTGCCCCGGTTGTGGGGGAGGAACAGGGTGGCCAGCGGCGGGCGGCCGGGCAGTACGGCGGTGATGTGCCGGGCCGCCTCGCCGATGGGCGCCTCGATCTTGATGACCTCGGCACCCAGATCGGCCAGCACCTGTCCGGCCATCGGCCCGGCGATGTTCTGGGTGAAGTCGAGCACCCGGAATCCGTCAAGGGGCTTGGCGGGCTTGCTGTTCGGCATCGTCTACCCCGTCTTGTTCAGCACCGCGGTGCAGTAGTAGTTCTGGGCGAAGGGCGCGTCGGGGTCGGTCGACTGCAGCGGCAGGCCGGTGTTGGCCAGCAGCTGGTTGAGCGGGGTGCGCACCGGCTGCCAGCCCCGCTGCTGCAAGTAGGTGGCCACGTCGTTGCGCTCGCCGGGGAAGCCCAGTTCGCCCAGGGCGATGTCGAGGCCGCTGCGCCGCCACTTCTCGCTCGCGGCGTTCAGCGCGTCCCCGCTGACCCCTGTGTTCGCGAACACCTCGGCCACCAACTGGCTGCCGTCGGCGGACAGGTCGGTGACGTTGTCCAGCAACCGATCCTGAGCCTCCGGCGGCAGGAAGCCGATCAGCCCCTCGGCCGCCCAGGCGGCGGGCCGCCCGGTGTCGAAGCCGGCCTGTCGCAGCGCCGACGGCCAGTCGTGGCGCAGGTCGACCGGGACGTTGCGCACCTCGGCGGTGGGCTCGGCACCGAGTTCGGCGATGGTGGTGGCCTTGAACTCCAGGACCTGGGGCTGGTCGATCTCGAACACCGTGGTGCCCGGCGCCCACGGCAGGCGGTAGGCGCGCGCGTCCAGGCCGGAGGCCAGGATGACCACCTGGTCGATGGCGGGGTCCTTCTGGGCGCCCGCCTCGGCGAAGAACGCGTCGATGTACCGGGTGCGGACGGCCATCATGTCGGTCATGCGTTGCATGCCCCACGGGGCGCCCGGCTCGTCGACGTCGGCGGCGGCGAGCTCGCCGGCGGCCCACCGGGTCATGAAGTCGACGCCGACCGCGCGCACCAGCGGCTCGGCGAACCGATCGTCGATCAGCCCGTCGCGGGTGGCCCGGGCCCGCCCGGCGGCCACCATGGTGGCGGTCGCTCCCACGCTGGTCGCCAGGTCCCAGGTGTCGTCGTCGGTGCGCGCCATCGAGGGATTCCTTCCGATCTACTGGTTAGCCACCATAACTACCGGCGCCGGAGGCCCGGGCGCGAGGTGCGCGCTCGCGCTGTCTTCAGCCGGCGCGCTCGCCGTTCACCGAGCCGCGTGGCGAGTCCAGCCGGTAGCGGATCAGCCGAGAACTGTTGGCCACCACGGCAACCGACGACGCGTTGTGCAAAATCGCGGCCAGCACCGGGGACAGCGCGCCGCCCGCGCCGATGATCAGCCCGGCCGCGTTGACGGCGATGGACATGCCGTAGTTCTCGCGGATCACGTCGACCGCGCGAGCGCCCAGGTCGCCCACATCGAGCAGGCGATGCAGGTCGTCGTTGGCCAGCGCCACGTCGGCCGTCTCGACGGCGACGTCGGTTCCGGCCAGGCCCATCGCGATCCCGATGTCGGCGGCGGCCAGTGCGGGGGCGTCGTTGATGCCGTCGCCGACCATGCCGACGGTGTAGCCCTCGTCCTGCAGGTCGCGCACCGCAGCGAGCTTGTCCTCGGGCATCACCTCGGCACGCCACTCGTCGATCCCGAGCTCGCCGGCCACCACCTCGGCGATGTCGGGGTGATCACCGGTGAGCATGACGATCCGGCGAATCCCGTTGGCGCGCAACTTCTCCAGGACGGCGGGGGCCTCGGGGCGCACCTCGTCGCGCAGGCTGATCAGTCCCACCAGTTTGCCGTCGACGGCGAGCAGCAGCGGGGTCTCGGCCTGCCGGCGCAGGCGTTCCACCCACTCCGACGCCTTCTTGGACACCCGCACCTTCTCGGCGCGCAGCAGCCCGGGGCTGCCCAGCAGCAGGGTCCGGCCGTCGGCCCAGGTCCGCATGCCCAGGCCCACCAGGACCTCGCACTCCTCGTGTGGCGGAATGGTGATGTGGCGTTCCTCGGTGGACCGGATCACCGCCTCGGCCAGCGGGTGCCGGGAGTGGATCTCCGAGCTGGCCGCATACGCCAGCACCTGCTCGGGCTGCCAATCGGAATGCAGCGCAATGATATTGGTGACGACGGGCCGACCGACGGTCAGCGTGCCGGTCTTGTCGAACACGATCGCGTCCACGCGGCCGGCCTGCTCGAGGTGCGAACCGCCCTTGATCAGAATGCCGCGGCGGGCACCGTTGCCGATCGCCGCGCTGATCGCGGTGGGGGTGGCCAGGCCCACCGCGCACGGACAGGCGATGAGCAGCATGGTCATCGCCCGCCGGACGTCGCCGGTGATCGCCAGCGTGATGGCCGAGACGATGAACGAGGTGGGAACGAAACGGCGGGAGAAGTTTTCGCCGACGGTCTGGATCGGCGCCCGGTCGTGCTGCGCCTCCTCGACCCGGGTGATGATGCGGCCGATGGTGGTCTGGTTGCCGACGGCGCGGGCGCGCACCACCAGGCGTCCGCGCACCACCACCGAACCGGCGTGCACGTGCGCACCGACCACCACGCTGACGGGCAGATTCTCGCCGGTGATCGCGGATTGATTGACGATCGCCTCGCCGTCGACCACCTCGCCGTCGACCGGGATGGCGACGTGGTCGTGCACCACCACCTCGTCGCCGATCTGCACGGTGTCGATCGGCACCTGAACCTCGGTTCCCGCCTCGGGCCCGTCGGACAGCCGGATCCAGGCCGTATCCTGGCTGCCGCGCAGCAGCTCGGAGATGGCGCGGCGGGTCCGGCGCAACGTCAGATCCTGAAGGTACTCACCGATATTGAGCAACCACAGCACGGTGAGCGCGACGACGTTCTCGCGCAGCACCAGGCTTGCCACGGTCGCCGCCGAGACCAGCGCGTCGGTGCCGGCCCTGCCCGAGCGCAGCGAGCGCAGCGCGCCGCGCAGGAAGGGATAGCCGGTGAAGACGGTGACGCCGGTGGCGAACAGCCGGCCACTGGGTCCCAGCAGCGGCGGCCGCGCGAAGACGTAGCGACGCACCCCGAGCAGGGCCAGCGCGGCGCCCCCGACGACCATGCGCAGCACGTCGGCGTTGCGGATCTCGTCCGAATGCGGCGCGCGGACCGGAATCAGCTCGGCCGCGACATGCGCCGCCTCGCCGATTGCGGCGAGCACCGCGGAGCGGTCGCAGCGCCGGGGCGAGTACCAGACGACGACCGATCCGGTGCGCGGGTAGGCGTGCACCACGCGCACGCCGTCACACTTGGCCACGGCCTCTTCGACCGCCACGGCGCGCCGGGAGTTGGCGCGCACCCAGTCGACGGCCACCCGCATGCGTCCGCCGGCATCCGAAATGACTTGCAGCGCAGGGTCTTGCGGCTGAATCAAAGGATCAGTGCTCGTGGTCGTGGGTGTCGGCGATCGACGGCGTGGGCGCCTCCTCGCCGATTCGCTCGCGGGCCTCGGCCATGACGTCGGCGAGCTTGAGGCGCGCCGACTCGGCGGCCTCCTCGGCCCTGCGGGTGCCACGCAGTCCGAGCTCGGCCCCCTTGACCGCGGTCTCGTGCAGCGGCGCCTTGGCCACGGCTTTGCGAACCACCTCGTAGGCCGTCACGCCGACCAGCCCGGTGACCACCGTGCCTGCCGCCTTCGCCAGGAGCCCGTACACCGCCATTGCCGCACCCTTCCTATCGCCTCAGCGTTCAGCCATGCTTGCACGACGTTAACATCGAAATATAGCGATATCAATATGTATTGGGGCGGGGCCGCCGGGCGTCACAGCACCCTGGTGACCTTTTCGCTCTCGATTCGGCGCTGTTGCCCGGCCGGGTCCGCGTTGGCCACCTGCACCAGCGAGGCGCCGACGGCCATGATCGCCAGCAGGCCGTCCACCAGTTCGGCGGGCCCAGACCATGACGCGCCGGACAGTACTCGATCGCTCGACGTCAAACCCCTTGTCGCGGCGGAGCTTTGACAATCGGCGAGCACCTGCTCGACGGATCGTCCACCCAGCGCCGGCCCCGGGCGCGGCTCGGGAACGATCTGATCGCCGTGCACCCGCACGGCGGTGGCGTAGTCCGTCACGCCGATCGGCAGGTCGGGTGCCGGGCGGCCGAACGCATCCAGCGACAGCACCGCCACCTCGCCCCCCGATACCGTGGCGTCGGCTTCCTCGAGCCGCTCCGCCGTGCACAGCGCGAGGTCCGCCGGGCCCGCCAGCACCGCCTCGGCGCCGACCCACCAGACCCCGAACAGCACCGCCGCCGTCTGCCAATGCGCGGGCAACAGGATCGCCACCCGGCTGGACGGCCCGGCGCCCAGCTCGTCGCGCAACAGGTTGCCCGTCTTGGCCGCCCAGTTGGCCAGCGTCACGGCGGACAGTTCGATGCGCTCGCCGGTGACGTCGTCGTAGTAGGTGATGCGCGGACCGACCGGATCGGCCCGCAGCATCGGATCCAGGATGGCCCCGCTGAGCGTGATCAGTTGATGCACCGGTGGTTAGTTTATGCACTCCGGCTTGTCGGAGCCGGCGGTCAGGATCGGCGACGGCGCGGGGACCCTGGGGTCGGTCGCCACCGCGCCGGCGGTGGACACCTTGGCGGGCATGACCGTCTCGCCGCCGGACAGGCCCGAGCCCGGACCGCTGTAGTCGTTGGCCAGCACCACCCGGACCGCACCCGGCGCCAGCGAGGCGTCGGCGATCACCGGCAACCCGCCCAACTCCTTGGAGACCTCCTTGGCCCCCAGGTCGTCGCTCTTGGCGGCGCGCACCTGGCTGGCCTTCACGTGCCCACCGTCGTTGTTGCCCACCGTGCCGGCGGCAAACCCCTTGGCGCTCAACACATCTGATACGGCCGCGGCCAGCCCGTTGATGTCGGTGTCATTGACGACGCTGGCCGTGGTCTTCGCCGGCGTGTACGCGATCTCCTCGGTCTTGCCCTGTTCCTGATCGTGCAGCAGGCCACCCACCCACTCGGCGACCTGATGCGGGTCCAGCCGCACCACGCTCTGCATGCCGTCGTCGCTCCAGCCGGCACCGTCGAGCACCGGAATGGTGGCGAAGGCGACGTTGCCGCCGGCCAGCTTCTGCATCTGCTGCACGAAATCCATGACGTCCCAACCGGCCGAGATCACCACCGAGCGCTGGACGGCGGACTCCAGCCGCTTGACCGTGGTGGGGCTGGACAGCGTCTGGCCGGAGATGACCCGGTGGGCCAGCGAGGCCATCACCACCTGCTGGCGCACCACCCGGTCCAGGTCTCCGCGCGGCAGTTCGTGGCGCTGACGCACGAAGCTGAGCGCCTCGGGGCCGCTGAGTCGTTGCTGGCCGGCCGGGAAGTCGGCACCCGAAAGCGGTTCGAACACCGGCTCTTTGAGGCACACGTCGACGCCGCCGAGGGCGTCGGTGATCAGTGAGAAGCCGAGCAGGCCGATCTCGGCGTAGTGGTCGACGGTGACGCCGGTGAGGTCGGCGACCGTCTTGATCAGCGCCTCGCGACCGGCCTCGGTGCCCTGCGCGGCGGCCTCGGTGGGGGAGGCGCCGGCCTTGACCAGGGCGGTGCGCTTGGCCTCCCGGGTCTGGCCGTAAACGCCGTTGATCTTGGTCTTGCCCAGCCCCGGGGCGGCGACGTAGGAGTCGCGCGGGATCGAGATCGCGGTGGCCGACTTCCCGTTGTTGGGGATGCGGATCAGGATGATCGTGTCGGTGTTGGTGGCTTCCTCGTCGCCGGCTTTCAGCGTGTCCAGTTCCTCCTGCGACAAGGGATTGCCGTGCGCGTCGGTGCGGCTGTCCATGCCGACCAGCAGGATGTCGATCGCGCCGTCGTCGCCACCCTTGCCTAACGAGGGCGCGGACATGTGAAAGATCCCGTCTTCGAAGGACCGGACGTTGCTCCACGCGATCCCGGTGCCGACGACGACCGCGAGCGTCAGCGCGGTGGCAATCACACGAACCACACGTTGCACAGGCATCCCACTACATTACTTGCGACACAGTGGCTTCACTGGTAGCCAGCGCCCGCGCGCCCCGGGCTTGGTTCCAGCCTTCTCGGGCCATGCCAGACTGAAAACCATGTCAGGCAGGATTGTGATCGCCGGTGCCGGTGGCCAGCTGGGCGGCTATTTGACCTCGCTGACCGCGAGTCAGGGCCGTGACGCGCTGGCGCTGACGTCGTCGCAGTGGGACATCACCGACCCCGCGGCGGCCGAGCGGATCGTGCGGCGTCGGGACGTGGTGATCAACTGCGCGGCCTACACCGACGTCGATGGCGCGGAAACCGACGAGGCGGGCGCGTTCGCGGTCAACGAAGCCGGACCCGCGCACATCGCCCGCGCCTGCGCGCGGGCCGGCGCGCAGCTGGTCCACGTCTCCACCGACTACGTGTTCAACGGCGACTTCGGCGGCGCACCGCCGCGGCCCTACGAGCCCACCGATCAGACCGCGCCGCAGAGTGTGTACGCACGCAGCAAGGCCGCGGGGGAGCGGGCCGTGCTCGCGGCGCTGCCGGAGGCGGTCGTGGTCCGCACCGCCTGGGTCTATACCGGCGGCACGGGCAAGGACTTCGTCGCCGTCATGCGCCGGCTGGCCGCCGGCGACGGCCCGGTGGACGTGGTCGACGACCAGACCGGCTCGCCGACCTACGTCGGCGACCTGGCCGCCGCGCTGCTGCAGATCGTCGACGATCGCACGCCCGGCCCGATCCTGCACGCCGCCAACGAGGGCGCCTGCTCGCGGTTCGAGCAGGCCCGCGCGGTCTTCGAGGAATGCGGCGCCGACCCGGAGCGGGTGCGGCCCGTCACCACCGATCACTTCCCCCGCCCCGCACCCCGGCCCGTCTACTCCGCGTTGTCGAGCGGCCAGTCCGTCGCGGCGGGGATGCGGCCGCTGCGGCCTTGGCGCCCCGCGCTTGCCGCGGCGCTGGCCGCCGCCGATGACGGGGCCGCCGCCGATCGACCGTTACCCTCTACGCGTGACTGACGTCCTGCCGGTCGTGACCGTGACCTACTCGCCGGGCCCGCACCTGGAACGCTTCCTGGCTTCCCTGTCGCTGGCCACGGAGCGAGAGGTGTGCGTGCTGCTGGCCGACAACGGCTCCACCGACGGCACCCCGGAGGCGGCCGTCGACCGCTATCCCAACGTGCGGCTGTTCCACACCGGCGCCAACGTCGGCTACGGGACCGCGGTGAATCGCGCCGTGGCGCAACTGGATCCCGAGGACGACTGGGTGATCGTCGCCAACCCGGACGTGCAGTGGGGCCCGGGCAGCATCGACGAACTGCTGGACGCCGCGTCGCGCTGGCCGCGCGCCGGCGCGCTGGGCCCGCTGGTCCGCGAGCCGGACGGATCGGTGTATCCGTCGGCGCGGCATCTGCCCAGCCTGATCCGCGGCGGCATGCACGCGGTGGTCGGGCCGTTGTGGAAGAGCAACCCGTGGTCGGCGGCGTACCGCCAGGAGCGGCTGGAGCCCAGCGAGCGGCCGGTGGGCTGGCTGTCGGGGTCGTGCCTGCTGGTGCGGCGGTCGGCGTTCGGCCAGATCGGCGGGTTCGACGAGCGCTACTTCATGTATATGGAGGACGTCGACCTGGGCGACCGCCTCGGCAAGGCCGGCTGGCTGTCGGTGTACGTGCCGTCGGCGGAGGTGCTGCATCACAAGGGCCACTCCACCGGCTCGGACCCGGCCAGCCACCTGGCCGCGCACCACAGGAGCACGTACATGTTTCTGGCCGACCGGCATTCCGGTTGGTTGCGCGCTCCGCTGCGCTGGACGCTGCGCGCCTCGCTGATGGTGCGGTCGCGCCTGATGGTGCGCAGTGCGTTGCGCGCGTCCGGGCGGCGGAAACTCCTAGAAGGGCGACACTGAGGTGGGAACTCCCGACGTCGATGTGGTGATCCTGGTCGGCGGCAAGGGCACCCGGCTGCGGCCGCTGACCCTGTCGGCGCCCAAGCCGATGCTGCCCACCGCGGGACTGCCGTTCCTCACGCATCTGCTCTCGCGGGTCGCGGCGGCCGGCATCGACCACGTCATTTTGAGCACCTCGTATCAGGCGGCGGTGTTCGAGGCCGAGTTCGGTGACGGCTCCAAGCTGGGGTTGCAGATCGAGTACGTCACCGAGGAACGGCCCCTGGGCACCGGCGGCGGCATCGCCAACGTCGCCGGCCACCTGCGGCACGACACCGCGATGGTGTTCAACGGCGACGTCCTTTCCGGAGCCGACCTGGGCCAGATGCTCGACTTTCACTCGGCTCAGGACGCCGACGTCACGCTGCATCTGGTCCGGGTGGGCGACCCGCGCGCGTTCGGCTGCGTGACCACCGAGGAGGGCCGGGTGACCGCGTTCCTGGAGAAGACCCAAGACCCGCCGACCGACCAGATCAACGCCGGGTGCTACGTCTTCTCGCGCGCGGTGATCGACCGGATTCCGCGGGGCCGTGAGGTGTCGGTGGAACGCGAGGTATTCCCCGCGCTGCTGTCGGATCCCGACGTGAAGGTCTGCGGCTACGTCGACGCCAGCTATTGGCGAGACATGGGTACGCCGGAGGACTTCGTCCGCGGCTCGGCGGATCTGGTGCGCGGCATCGCGCCGTCGCCGGCGCTGCACGGCCACCGCGGCGAGCAGTTGGTGCACGACGGCGCGGCGGTGTCGCCGGGCGCGGTGCTGATCGGCGGCACGGTCGTCGGGCGGGGAGCCGAGATCGGCCCCGGCGTCCGGCTGGACGGCGCCGTGATCTTCGACGGCGTCAAGGTGGAGGCGGGCAGCGTGATCGAGCGTTCGATCATCGGCTTCGGCGCGCGCATCGGCCCGCGGGCGCTGGTCCGCGACGGCGTGATCGGCGACGGCGCCGACATCGGGGCGCGCTGCGAGTTGTTGCGCGGCGCCCGGGTGTGGCCCGGTGTGTCGATTCCCGACGGCGGGATCCGCTACTCGTCCGACGTCTAGGCGCGCCTCACCCCGCCGAGCGTCACGCCAGCGTGGCGTTCGGCACCGGCGGCCACGCTAGCGTGACGTTCGCGTGGCCCGGGCGACCAAGTAGGCGAGCGCGTAGTCCGTCCCGTCGGGCAGCGCGTCGGCGGGCCACCACCGCAAGTCGTCGGACTCCTCGCTGATCGCGATCTGCGCGCCGGCCGGGGCGTGCGCGACGAACTGCAGATCCAGATGGCGGGTCGGCACGCCCAGCGAGCAGGTCACCGGGTGCACGTGCAGCGCGGCCAGGCGGGGTTCGATGCGCAGCGCGTCGATCCCGGACTCCTCGGCGGCCTCGCGCAGGGCGGCGGCGAGGACGTCGGCGTCGTCATCGTCGCAGTGGCCGCCCAGCTGCACCCACCTTCCGAGGCGGGGATGCAACGTCAGCAGCACCTTGCTGCCGGAGTGGTCGAGAACCAGCGTCGAGGCGGTCACATGCCCCGGCACGCATTCGCGCCGGCACGCATCGCTGCGGGCGTGCACGAACGCCAACACCGCGTGGCGCAACGAATCCTGGGCCGGGTCGGGTGGCTCCCAATCCGACAGCATCGCGATCGCCGACTCCCGAACGCTCATCGCACCCCGCCGATCCCAGAATGACACCCTGGGCCCAGTATCACTTGCGGATCAGCAGATCACCGGGGTCCGGGACATCGCGCGGCCCGGCCGGTTCGGCGGCATAGCCGATGGCGATGGCGCCCAACGGCTCCCAGTCGGCGGGCAGCCCGAGCTCGGCGCGCACCAGGTCGGCGGCGAAGATCGTCGAGCCGATCCAGCAGCTGCCCAGCCCGCGCACGGCGAGTGCGACCAGCAGGGCCTGCACGGCCGCGCCGACCGCGACCGTGAACATGGTGTGCTCGGCGGCGGTGCGGGCGGCGTCGGGATACGGGTGGGCGCCGTCGGGCACCAGGATCGGGATGACGACTTCCGGCGCGTCGTAGAGGATCTGGCCGCGCGCCACCCGCCGGTCGATCGAGTCGGCGGGCCGGCCGTCACCGGCGAGGTCCGCGCGCCACTTGTCCTTCATGCGATCCAGTAGCCGGGTCCGGGTGGCCGGGGTCTGTAGCCAGACGAACCGCACCGGGCGGGTGTGGTGGGGCGCCGGCGCGGTCAGCGCCTCGGCGACGGCGGCTTCCAACAAATCCGCCGGCACCGGCTCGGCGCTGAACCGGCGCACCGATCGCCGTAGCAGCTGCGCCTCGCGGCGGCCCGCCTCGAGGGCTTCGGCGGTGCCGAGCCAGAACAGGTCTTCGGTGCCCGGCCGCAACAACTGCCGCGCGGTCGAGCCGTCGTCGGTCACGGACATGCCCCGCACCACCGCCACCGGCATCGCGGTCAGTTTGCCCTTGACCAGATCGGCGGCGGCGGCGACCTCGTCGGCCACCGCCACCTCGGTGACCAGCAGCTCGTTGCCGTGCTGGTCGACGGCCCCCGAATAGCCGTGCAGCACAGCCAGACCCGCCGCGCCCACGGCCGCGTCGGTCTGGCCGTTGCGCCAGGCGCGGCCCATCGTGTCGGTGATGACCACGGCGACGTCGACCCCGAGGCGCCGGCGCAGCGCGGCCCGCAGCGCCGCGGCGCTGCCGTCCGGGTCGACCGGCAGCAGCGCCAGTTCGTCGCGCCCGACGTTGGATCCGTCCACGCCCGCGGCGGCCTGCACCAGGCCGATCCGGTTCTCGGTGATCAGGGTTCGGCCCTTGCGAGCCAGCACCCGGACGGCTTCGTCGTCGACCAGTTTGCGCCTCAGTCGGTCGCGCTGTTCGGGATCCTGCGGCGCCGGCACCAGCCGGCCCTCGCATTTGGACACCGCCTTGCTGGTGACGACGACGATGTCGCCGTCGCGCAGCCACGGGGCCGCCGCGGCGACGGCCGCGCCAAGATCGTCGCCGGGCCGGAATTCGGGCAGCCCGGCGACGGGCAGGATTTCGATGGCGGCGGCGGCGCCGTGCTCGCCGGCGCGCGTCATGGCGTCACCCCCGCCAGGTCGAGCCCGGCCCTGACCATCTCGGCCGTCGCCTTCGGGTCGGTCATCACCAGCGGCACCGAGCGCACCTCGACACCGTCGATGTCGGCGCGATCGTCTTCGCTCACCAGCCAGCCGTCCAGGATGCCGGTGTCGCGGCGCGCGCCGTAGTGCCGGGCGACCGCCTCGGCGGTGGAGTCGACCCCGATCACCGACAGGCAGGCATCGGCCATGCCGCGCAAAGGCTTTCCACCGATGATCGGCGAGTAGCCGACGATCGGGGCGCGTGCGGCGCGCAACGCGCCGCGAATGCCGGGCACGGCCAGGATGGCGCCGACGCTCACCACCGGGTTGGACGGCGCCAGCAGGATGACGTCGGCGTCCGCGATGGCCGCCGTGGCATCGATTGTGGCGGCCGCCTTTTCGGCGCCCACGAAGGCGAAGCTGTGCGTGGGCACCTGGGCCCGGTACCGCACCCACCACTCCTGGAAGTGAATGGCCCGCCGGCTGCCGTCGTCGGGATCGGTTATCACGACGTGGGTCTCGCACCGGTCGTCGCTGGCGGGCAACAGCCGCGCGCCGGGCTGCCAGCGGTCGCACAGCGCGGTGGTGATCTGCGACAGGGGATAGCCGGCGCCCAGCATCTGGGTGCGCACCAGGTGGGTGCCCAGGTCGCGGTCGCCGAGCCCGAACCAATCCGGTTGCACCCCGTAGCGCGCCAATTCCTCTTTGGCGTGCCAGGTTTCGTTTCGGTGCCCCCACCCTCGCTCCGGATCTACACCTCCACCTAAGGTGTACATGCAGGTGTCCAAATCGGGGCAGATTCGCAGTCCGTGTATCCAGGCGTCATCGCCAATGTTGACGATCGCCGTCAGCTCGTGACTGTCGGCCTCCGTGTCCGGGCGCCGTTGCGGTTGAAACTGACCGAGCCCGAACAACTGTTGAACCCCCAGCAGGAAGCGGGCGCCGCCAACCCCACCGACCAGAACGGTGACCTTCACATTGCACGACAGTACTGCCCGGCGGCGGCGCTGTGGTGGGCCCACCGGGGGTGCCTCAAAGTTGCGGTTCCCCACCGGTTGTGGGCAACTCCTGAGGAAGTTGAGGGCACTGTGATCGACACGCCGAAGGCCCAAAACAACAGAAACGCCGAAATTCGATCACGAGATGGTATGGAAATGCGCCGAAGTGCTTGACCCGGCAGGTCAACCCGTGTCTAATCACAACAGTGTCATTTCCCGGTTGGCCGGCCGACTCCGGTGTCGCAGACCGAGATTCGATCACTTGTTCGAATTGTCTGTACATCAGAACAGTGGGAAACCAATCACTCTCTCTCAATCAAGCTGAGGAGGCGGACGACCGTATGTCTTACGAAACTTTTCAAGGCGCCATGGCGAGCACGCCGCACACCGACATCGACCCGGCACTGGACCGCCCCGCTCGGCCGCATCTGACCGTGGTTCCTGATGCGCCAATCGCATTCGAGCCCGAGCCCATGCCGGAGCCGGCCGCCGACCAATGGCAGGACCGCGCGCTGTGCGCCCAGACCGACCCCGAGGCCTTCTTCCCGGAGAAGGGTGGCTCCACCCGCGAGGCCAAGAAGATCTGCCTGGGGTGCGAGGTGCGTCATGAGTGCCTCGAGTACGCCCTCGAGCACGACGAGCGCTTCGGCATCTGGGGCGGTTTGTCCGAACGCGAGCGCCGCCGCCTCAAGCGCGGCATCATCTGACGCACGCTGATCGCAACGCGCGCTGAGCGTTAAGCCGCCAGCACTCACGCGCAAGCAGCAGTTATTCGTCGTCGATCGTCGGATCGATGACCGACGGCTCGACGTCGAGGTAGATCGCGACCTGGGCCACCAGGATTTCGTGCAGCAGGTCGCCGAGTTCGACGGTGTCTTTGGCCCGTCGCTCAATTGGCTTGCGGAACAACACAATTCGCGCCCGCGTGGAGTTGCCGCGGATGTCGACGCCGGCCGGGATCAGCCGCGCCAGCGGGATCGGCCCGTCGGCGATCACCTCGGGTGGCCACTGCACACTGTCGGGATCCTTGGCCGAGATGCGCGGAATCTCGTCGACGGCCACGTCGAGTTCGGCCAGCCGATCCTGCCAGCTTCGCTCGATGGGTTCGTAGGCCTCCAGCACCGCCATGTCGAACCGCTCGGCGCGGCTGCGCCACCCCGGCACGGTCGGGGGCAATAGCGGGCCGCGCATATCGCGGCCCCTGCGGAAGAGTCGGTGGGTCCCGGTCCGGCGCGGAGCCGGTTCGCCGGAGAACCGATCTCTTCGCGGGGAGCTGCGCGAATCACCCACGCGCCGATGGTAACGGTTGCACATCGAGGGCCGGCCGGTTGCGCGTGTCCGGCGCTTCGGCGACGTTTGCGCACGATAGCCTTTCGATCGTGAACGTTCCCCGTCGCTGTTGCCGGCCCGGGTGCCCGCACTACGCCGTGGCAACCCTGACGTTCGTCTACTCGGACTCGACGGCGGTCGTCGGTCCGTTGGCGACCGCGCGGGAACCGCATTCCTGGGATTTGTGCGTCAACCACGCCGGCCGGATCACCGCGCCCCGCGGGTGGGAGCTGGTGCGCCATGCCGGACCCCTCCTTTCGGAGCCCGCCCACCCCGACGAGGACGACTTGGTCGCCCTGGCAGACGCGGTGCGCGAGGGCGGCGATCGCGGCGCGCCCTACGCGGCGACCCCCGTGAACGGCTTCTCCGACGCGCACATCCATCACGGCGGATCTCAGGCCACCGCGCCCAGTAGCAGCCTGCTGGCACCGCCCGAGCATCGCTCCGGACGGCGCCGCGGACATCTGCGCGTGCTGCCCGATCCCAGCGACTAGCCCTGACGGTGGTGACCTCAGTTCTCCGTAGCCCGATAGGCTGACGCCAAGAGTTCACGTCGTCAGGAGTCCCGCATGTCTCGGCCCGCCGCGACTGTCCACCGTGTCGTCAAGGCATACGACGTGCGTGGGCTAGTCGGCGAAGAGCTCGACCAGTCGCTGGTCACCGATCTCGGCGCAGCCTTCGCCAAACTCATGCGCGGCGAGGGCGCCCGCCAGGTCGTCATCGGCCACGACATGCGGGACAGTTCGCCCGCGCTGGCGGCGGCGTTCGCCGCCGGGGTGCGGAGCCAGGGACTGGACGTGGTGCGCATCGGCCTGGCGTCCACCGATCAGCTCTACTTCGCCTCCGGACTGCTGGACTGCCCGGGCGCCATGTTCACCGCAAGCCACAACCCGGCGGCCTACAACGGCATCAAGTTGTGCCGTGCGGGGGCCAAACCGGTGGGCGCCGAGACCGGGCTGCGGCTGGTCGCCGACGACGTGATCGCCGGCGTCGACGCCTACGACGGGCAACCGGGAGACGCGAGCGATCGCGATGTGCTGGCCGACTACGGACAGTTCCTGCGGTCGCTGGTGGACACCTCCGGGCTGCGCCCGTTACGAGTGGCCGTGGACGCCGGCAACGGTATGGCCGGCCTCACCACGCCCGCCGTGCTCGGGCCGATCGGCTCGATCACGTTGGAGCCGTTGTACTTCGAGCTCGACGGCTCGTTTCCCAATCACGAGGCCAACCCGCTCGAGCCGGCCAATCTGGAGGACCTGCGGGCGTTCGTGCGCGAGACCGGCGCCGACATCGGCCTGGCCTTCGACGGCGACGCCGATCGCTGCTTCGTCGTCGACGAACGCGGCAACCCCGTGTCGCCGTCGACGGTGACCAGCCTGGTGGCCGCCCGTGAGTTGAGCCGGGAGATCGGCGCGACGATCATCCACAACGTGATCACCTCGCGCGCGGTGCCCGAACTGGTCGCCGAGCGCGGCGGCACCCCGCTGCGGTCGCGGGTGGGGCACTCCTATATCAAGGCGTTGATGGCCGACACCGGCGCGATCTTCGGCGGCGAACATTCGGCGCACTACTACTTCCGCGACTTCTGGGGTGCCGACTCGGGAATGCTGGCCGCGCTGTACGTGCTGGCCGCCCTCGGCGAGCAGGACCGCCCGCTGTCGGAGCTGACCGCGGACTACCAGCGCTACGAATCGTCGGGCGAAATCAACTTCACCGTCGCCGACGCCGGGCAGTGCACGGAAGCGGTGCTCAAGTCGTTCGGCGCCCGGATTCACTCCCTCGATCATGTGGACGGGGTGACGGCCGACCTGGGCGACGGCAGCTGGTTCAACCTGCGCAGCTCCAACACCGAGCCGTTGCTGCGGCTGAACGTGGAGGCGCGCACGGTTGAGGACGTGGCCGCGGTGGTCGCCCAGATCAGTTCCGAAATCACGGCGGCCTCGGCGGGCGCGAAGGCCGCGCCGTGAACGCCACCCGGGCGATCGATCTGGAGGACACCGAGGGCCTGCTGGCCGCCGACCGCGACGGCCTGCTGCGCGCCGCTTCGTCGGCCGGTGCCCAGGTACGTGCGGTCGCCGCCGCGGTCGACGAGGGTGCGCTGGCCCCGCTGGGTGCCGACGACCGTCCGCGCAGCGTCGTCTGGGTCGCCGGGCGCGGCACCGCCGAGACGGCCGGAACGATGCTGGCCGCGACGATGGGTGGAACCGCTTCCCAGCCCTTCACTCTGGCCGGCGAGGCACCGCCGTGGGTGGGCCCGCTCGATGTGCTGGTCGTCGCGGGCGGCGATCCGGGCGATCCCGCGCTGGTCGCCGCGGCCGCCACGGGCTTGCGCCGCGGCGCGCGGGTGGTCGTGGCGGCGCCCTATGAGGGTCCGTTGCGGGACGCCACCGCCGGGGGAGCGGCGGTGCTGGCGCCCCGGCTCTGGGTTCCCGACGAGTTCGGCCTGTGCCGGTACCTGGCCGCCGGGCTCGCGCTGCTGCACGCCGTGGACCCCCGGCCCAAGGTCGACCTGGCGTTGCTCGCCGACGAGCTGGATGCCGAGGCGCTGCGCAACAGCGCCGCCCGCGAGCTGTTCACCAACCCGGCCAAGCTGCTGGCCGCGCGGATCGCCGAGCGCCAGGTGGTGCTGGCCGGCGATGGGGCCGCGACGCTCGCGCTGGCCCGGCACGGCAGCTCGGTGCTGCTGCGGGTCGCGAACCAGGTGACTCCGGCCGCCTGCCTCGCGGACGCGGTGGTCGCCTTGCGCGCGGGGGCGGCGGGCGGCTTCGAGGATCCCGACACCGCGCTGTTCCACGACGAACAGATCGACGGACCGCTGCCGCAGCGATTGCGTGTGCTGGCCGTCGTCCTGGAGTCCGAGCAGACGGGTGTGGCCGCGCGGACGGCCGGGCTCGACGACGTGTACCTGCTCGCCGCCGAGGACGTGCCCGACGGGCCCGGCGGCTCGGCCGGCTACGGCGTTTCGCCGGCGCTGGGGGGACCCGGTAGCCCCGAGCAGCAACTGGCAGTATTGGCCGTCCGGCTGGAAATGGCCGCGGTTTATATGCGACTGGTGCGGGGATAGATACAACAGTGGAACTGCTTCGCGGGGCCTTGAGAACGTACGCCTGGGGTTCGCGTACCGCCATCGCCGAATTCACCGAGCGTCCGGTGCCGGCGGCGCATCCGGAGGCGGAGCTGTGGTTTGGGGCGCACCCGGGTGATCCGGCCTGGCTGGAAACCGACAGCGGCGAAATCACCTTGCTCGAGGCCCTGGTCGACGACCCGGAGGGCCAGCTCGGGCCGACGTCGCGGGCGCGCTTCGGCGACGTGCTGCCGTTTTTGGTCAAGGTGCTGGCCGCCGACGAGCCGCTGTCCCTGCAGGCGCACCCCAGCGCCGCGCAGGCGGCCGAGGGTTACCTGCGCGAGGAGCGGGTCGGCATTCCGCTGACCTCGCCGGTGCGCAACTACCGCGACACCTCGCACAAGCCCGAGCTGCTGGTGGCGCTGCACCCGTTCGAGGCGCTGGCCGGCTTCCGGCAGGCGTCGCGCACCGTCGAGCTGTTGCGGGCCCTGGCCGTCTCCGACCTGGACCCCTACATCGACCTGCTCAACGACCAGTCCGACGCCGACGGTCTGCGCGCGCTGTTCACCACCTGGATCACCGCGCCGCAGCCCGACATCGACGTGCTGGTGACCGCCGTGCTGGACGGCGCCATCGCGTACCTCAGCTCGGGCGCAACGGAATTCGCGGCCGAGGCCAAGACGGTGCTGGAGCTCGGCGAGCGCTATCCCGGCGACGCCGGTGTGCTGGCGGCGCTGCTGCTGAATCGCATCAGCCTGGCCCCGGGCGAGGCCATCTTCGTCTCCGCCGGCAACCTGCACACCTATCTGCGTGGTTTCGCGGTGGAGGTGATGGCCAACTCGGACAACGTGTTACGCGGCGGCCTGACCCCCAAGCACGTCGACGTGCCCGAGCTGCTGCGCGTGCTGGACTTCGCGCCCACCACCGAGGAGCAGCTGCGGCCGCGGATCCGCCGAGAGGGCTTCGGACTGATCTATGAGACACCGACCGACGAGTTCGCGGTCGCGCTGTTGGCGCTCGATGACGAGTACGTCGGCCACGAGGTGGACGCGACGTGCAGCCACGACGGCCCGCAGATCCTGTTGTGCAGCCAGGGTTCCACGACCGTCCATGGCAAATCCGGTTCGCTGACGTTGAAGCGGGGGATGGCCGCCTGGGTGGCGGCCGATGACGCCCCGATCCGGCTCGAGGCGCACGAACCGACCAAGCTGTTCAGGGCGACGGTTGGGCTGTGAGCCGGCGCCGCCGGTTGGCGGCTTCGCGCCGCTCGCCTAACCAGAGCCGCAGGTTGTGCGCCATCGCGCGGCCGATGATCCGCGGCGGCGGGACCATATAGAGGCTGTCGAGCAGCGAGAATCGCCGTAAGAACCATTCCGCCAGAACGGGTTCGGTCTCGGCGGCGCCCAGAAACTGATCGAACAGCGCGCCTGAGGGCCGCCACCACCAGGGGATCGGCTTCTTGGAGCCCGCGTGGTGGAAGGTGACGTCGCCGATCGCGTTCATCGTCCACACCGGGAAAGTGCTCTTGGCGGTGGCGCGGTTCAGCTCCGCGGCGACTTGATGGTCCGGGAATCGCAGCGCGCGACGCAGATGCCCGGCCTGCAGCGAGGTCATCGTCATGCCCTGCCCGAAGGTCGGATTGAAGCTGGCCACCGCGTCGCCGAAGGCGACGATGCCGGCGGGCAGGCGGTCCAGTTTGTCGTAGCGGCGCCACTTGCTGGCCGGGAAGGCGTGAAATGCCGGATCGCCCAGCGGCTCGGCCCGCGTCAGCGCCGCATTGAAATGGTCCGGGAGCAGCCGCCGCGCCAGCGCGAGCATCTCGGGAAAGGTCCGCGGCGGCTTCGCGTTGGCCACGCCGAAGGTGGTCAGTACCCAGGTGCCGTCCTCGTAGCAGAGCATGCCCAACCCCAGCGACATGTCATGCGAGGCGCCGGCGACCACCACCTTCTCCGCGATCAGCCCGTCGGGGATGCGGAATCGCTGGGTGGCGTAGTGAATGCCGATGTCCAGCTCCTGTTCGATCGGGCGCTCGAAACCCCATTCCGCCAGCCACGCCGGCAGCCGGGTGCCCCGGCCGGCCGCGTCGACGACCAGATCCGCGGCCACGAATTCGGGGTCCGTGCTTTCGGAGTCGGCCGGATCCAGCAGCACGCCGGTCACCCGCTGTCGCGCGCGGTCGAACCGCGGCTCGGCCACCGAGCGCCGCGCCAGGTCGACGTTGTCGATGCCGCGGACCCGTTGTCGCAACTGCCATTCCAGATGCGGGCGGCTGGGCACGTAGGCGGTGAACTCGTCGCGCAGCGTGTGCCCGGTACCCAGCACGTGGCCCGCGGCGCCGAGGTGGATGCAATCGGGCCGGTTCTCCAGTTTGGGCACCCCGGCGCTCACCATGTCGTCGAGCAGGCCCGGGAAAAGGCCCTCGAATTCGATCGCCCCGCGCGCCATCAGCATGTGCAGGTGCCGGTCTTGAGGAACCGTCGCCCGGTTCGCCGGGCCGTCCGGCAACTCGTCGCGCTCGTACACCGTCACGCGCGCGTACGAATCCGAAAGCACCCGAGCGGCGCACAGACCGGCGATGCTCCCCCCGATGACCACAGCATGATCCCTGGCCGCTGCTCCGCTATCCGGCATTTGCCGAGAGTACCCAGTACTGTGACGGACCAACGGCTCCCAGCGCTGGGAAAGGGCGAATGCATGGCCAATCGATGGCGGACCAAATCGATCGAGCAATCCATCGCCGACACAGACGAGCCGGACACCAAGCTGCGCAAGGACCTGACCTGGCGCGACCTGGTGGTGTTCGGCGTCGCGGTGGTGATCGGCGCCGGCATCTTCACGGTCACCGCGTCGACGACCGGCGACATCACCGGGCCGGCCATCTGGGTGTCGTTCGTGATCGCGGCGGGCACCTGCGCGCTGGCCGCGCTGTGCTACGCGGAGTTCGCCTCGATGCTGCCGGTGGCGGGCAGCGCCTACACCTTCTCCTACGCCACCTTCGGGGAGTTCCTGGCCTGGATCATCGGCTGGAACCTGGTGCTGGAACTGGCGATCGGCGCCGCGGTGGTGGCCAAGGGCTGGTCGAGCTATCTGGGCACCGTCTTCGGATTCGCCGGCGGCACCGCGAAATTCGGCTCGACCCAGGTCGACTGGGGGGCGCTGGTGATCGTCGCGGGGGTGGCGACCCTGATCGCGTTGGGCACCAAGTTGTCATCGAGGTTCTCGGCGGTGATCACCGCGATCAAGGTGTCGGTGGTGATCTTCGTCGTGGTGGTCGGTGTCTTCTACATCAAGCGCGCCAACTACTCGCCGTTCATCCCGAAGGCCGAGGCGGGCCGCGACGCCAAGGGCATCGACCAGTCCGTCCTGTCGTTGCTGACCGGCGCGCACGGCAGCCACTACGGGTGGTATGGCGTGCTGGCCGGCGCGTCGATCGTCTTCTTCGCGTTCATCGGGTTCGACATCGTCGCCACCATGGCCGAGGAGACCAAGAATCCGCAGCGCGATGTGCCGCGGGGAATCCTGGCGTCGCTGGGCATCGTCACCCTGCTCTACGTCGCCGTCGCCGTCGTGCTGTCCGGCATGGTCTCCTACACCCAGCTCAAGACGGTCAAGGGCCGCGGGCAGGCGAACCTGGCCACCGCCTTCACCGCGAACGGCATCCACTGGGCGAGCAAGATCATCTCCATCGGCGCGCTGGCGGGACTGACCACCGTGGTGATGGTGCTGATGCTCGGCCAGTGCCGGGTCCTGTTCGCGATGGCGCGCGACGGGCTGCTGCCGCGGTCGCTGGCCAAGACCGGCACGCACGGCACCCCGGTGCGGATCACCGTGCTGGTCGCCGTGGTGGTGGCCGTGACGGCGTCGGTGTTCCCCATCACCAAGCTCGAGGAGATGGTGAACGTCGGAACGCTGTTCGCCTTCGTCCTGGTCTCGGCCGGCGTGATGGTGCTGCGCCGGACGCGGCCGGATCTGGAGCGCGGTTTCAGGGCGCCGTGGGTGCCGTTGCTTCCGATCGCCTCGATCGCCGCGTGTGCGTGGCTGATGCTCAACCTCACGGCGCTCACCTGGGTCCGGTTCGGCGTCTGGTTGGCCGTCGGCACGGCCATTTACGCCGGATACGGCTACCGGCACTCGGTGCTGGGCCGTCGTGAGGAAGGGGAGACGGAACGCAGCGACGCGCTCGAGGCCGACCCCCACACCCCGGTGCCCTAGGCCAAGCGTCTTTACAAATTGACGTCTTTTGTCTAGACAGAAGACGCAAACGGCGGTATTGTCCAATCTCAACGTGGTGTGACTCACAAGGAGGTTTGGCATATGACCACATTCGAACCGAAACTGAGCAGGGATTCCGAGCCGCTGGCCTGGCGGGACAAGAAGCGCCGACTCTGGCTGATGGGGCTGATCGCCCCGACTGCGTTGTTCGCGATGCTGCCGCTCATCTGGGGTCTGAACCGGCTGGGCTGGCACGGCGCCGCGCAGGTGCCGCTGTGGATCGGGCCGATCCTGCTCTGGGTTCTGCTGCCGATCCTGGACCTGCGCTTCGGGCCCGACGGGCAGAACCCGCCCGACGAGGTCATGGAGCAGCTGGAGAACGACAAGTACTACCGCTACTGCACCTACATTTACGTCCCCTTCCAATACCTGAGCGTGATCTTCGGCGCCTACCTGTTCACCGCGTCGAACCTGAGCTGGCTGGGCTTCGACGGCGCCCTCGGCTGGGCCGGCAAGCTGGGACTGGCGCTCTCGGTCGGCGTGCTTGGCGGCGTCGGCATCAACACTGCCCACGAGATGGGCCACAAGAAGGACTCGCTGGAGCGCTGGCTGTCCAAGATCACCCTGGCGCAGACCTGGTACGGGCACTTCTACATCGAGCACAACCGGGGCCACCACGTCCGCGTCGCCACCCCGGAGGACCCCGCGTCGGCGCGCTTCGGCGAGACGTTCTGGGAGTTCTTGCCGCGCAGCGTGTTCGGCAGCCTGCGTTCGTCGCTGCGGCTCGAAGCGCAACGGATCCGCCGGCAGGGCTCCAGCCCGTGGCACCCCAAGACGTATCTGTCCAACGACGTCCTCAACGCCTGGCTGATGTCGGTGGTGCTGTGGGGAGTGCTGATCGCGATCTTCGGCCCGGCGCTGATCCCGTTCATGGTCATCCAGGCGGTCTTCGGCTTCAGCCTGCTGGAGTCGGTCAACTACCTGGAGCACTACGGCCTACTGCGGCAGAAGAATTCGAGCGGGCGCTACGAGCGCTGCACCCCCGCGCACAGCTGGAACTCCGACCACGTGGTGACCAATCTGTTCCTCTACCACCTGCAGCGGCACAGCGACCACCACGCCAACCCCACGCGGCGCTACCAGACGCTGCGCAGCATGGAGGGCGCGCCCAACCTGCCTAGCGGGTACGCGTCGATGATCTCGCTCACCTACTTCCCGCCGCTGTGGCGCAAGGTGATGGACCACCGGGTGCTGGCGCACTACGACGGCGACATCACCCGGATCAACGTGCAGCCGCGGTTGCGCGAGAAGCTGCTGGCCCGTCACGGGGTGACGGCATGACCGCCTACCGTTGCCCAGGCTGCGATTACACCTACGACGAAGCGAAAGGCGAACCGCGGGAAGGCTTTCGGCCGGGCACGCCGTTCGGTGAAATCCCCGAAGACTGGTGCTGCCCCGATTGCGCGGTGCGCGAGAAGGTCGATTTCGAAACTATAGGAGTGAACCGATGAGCGAGGACTACAAGCTTTTCGCCTGCGTGCAGTGCGGATTCGAGTACGACGAGGCCAAGGGCTGGCCGGAGGACGGCATCGCGCCCGGGACCCGGTGGGACGACATCCCCGAGGACTGGAGCTGCCCGGATTGCGGTGCCGCGAAGTCCGATTTCGTGATGGTGGAGATCGCCCGACCGTGATCGCAGCCACCGCCGCAGCGAAAGCCGCTATTGTCGCGCCTGTGAAGCGGATGCCGTACGCCGAGGCGTCGCGCGCCCTGCTGCGTGACTCGGTGCTCGATGCGATGCGGGATCTGCTGCTGACGCGGGACTGGTCGGCCATCACCCTGTCCGACGTGGCCCGCGCCGCCGGCATCAGCCGGCAGACGATCTACAACGAGTTCGGCTCCCGGCAGGGCCTGGCGCAGGGGTACGCCCTGCGCCTGGCCGATCGGCTGGTCGACGCCGTCGACGCCGCGCTGCAAGCCAACATCGGCGACATCTACGAGGCGTTTTTGCAGGGTTTCCGCGACCTGTTCACCGAGCTGGCGGCGGACCCCCTGGTGATCTCGCTGCTCACCGGGGTGGCCAAGCCGGACCTGCTGCAGCTCATCACCATCGGCAGCGCCCCCATCGTCAACCGCGCTTCCGAACGGTTGGCCACGGCGCTCACCCACAGCTGGGTGGCCGCCAGCGACGAGGACGCCGGCGTGCTGGCGCGTGCCATCGTGCGGCTGGCGCTGAGCTACGTGTCGATGCCGCCTGAGGCGGACCCGGGGGTGTCTCCCGCTCGCAGCGAAGACGTGGCCGCCGACCTGGCCCGGTTGATGACGCCGTTCGCGGAGCGTCACGGCGTCATCAACGTTCCCTGACCCGCACGGCGCGCGGACCCGCGACTACAGTGGCCCAAGAACATACCTAAGCTAATTACCGCTTGGATCCGAGCGAGCCTAAAAGGAAGACACGTTATGACGACGACCGAAAACGCACTCACCCCCGACGTTCGGAACGGCATCGATTTCAAGATCGCCGATCTGTCGTTGGCGGATTACGGTCGCCGGGACATCGAGCTCTCGGAGCAGGAGATGCCGGGTCTGATGTCGCTGCGCCGCGAGTACCACGACGTGCAGCCGCTCAAGGGCGCGCGCATCTCGGGTTCGCTGCACATGACCGTGCAGACCGCGGTGCTGATCGAGACCCTCGTCGCGCTGGGCGCCGAGGTGCGCTGGGCGTCCTGCAACATCTTCTCCACCCAGGACCACGCCGCCGCCGCGGTGGTCGTCGGGCCCCATGGCACCCCGGAGGAGCCCAAGGGCGTGCCGGTGTACGCGTGGAAGGGCGAGACGCTCGAGGAGTACTGGTGGGCGGCCGAGCAGGTGCTGACCTGGCCCGACGAGCCGGCCAACATGATCCTGGACGACGGCGGTGACGCCACCATGCTGGTGCTGCGCGGCGCGCAGTACGAGAAGGCCGGCGTGGTGCCGCCGGACGAGGAAGACGACTCGACCGAGCACCGGGTGTTCTTGAACCTGCTGCGCAAGCGGTTCGAGACCGACAAGGACAAGTGGACCAAGATCGCCGCGTCGATCAAGGGCGTCTCCGAGGAGACCACCACCGGCGTGCTGCGGCTCTACCAGTTCGCCGCCGCCGGCGACCTGGCATTCCCCGCGATCAACGTCAACGACTCGGTCACCAAGAGCAAGTTCGACAACAAGTACGGCTGCCGGCACTCGCTGATCGACGGAATCAACCGCGGCACCGACGTGCTGATCGGCGGCAAGAAGGTGCTGATCTGCGGCTACGGCGACGTCGGTAAGGGGTCCGCCGAGTCGGTCGCCGGGCAGGGCGCGCGGGTGACCGTCACCGAGATCGACCCGATCAACGCCCTGCAGGCGCTGATGGAGGGCTTCGACGTCAAGCGGGTGGAGGACGTGATCGGCGAGGCCGACATCGTCATCACCACGACCGGCAATAAGGACATCATCACCCTCGAGCACATGAAGGCGATGAAGGACAAGGCGATCCTGGGCAACATCGGCCACTTCGACAACGAGATCCAGGTGGCCCGGCTGGAGAAGTCCGGCGCCACCAAGACCAACATCCGCCCGCAGGTCGACCTGTGGACGTTTCCGGACACCGGCAAGTCGATCATCCTGCTGTCCGAGGGCCGGCTGCTGAACCTGGGTAACGCCACCGGCCACCCGTCGTTCGTGATGAGCAACAGCTTTTCCAACCAGGTCATCGCGCAGATCGAGCTGTGGACCAAGAACGACGAGTACGACAACGAGGTCTACCGGCTGCCCAAGCACTTGGACGAGAAGGTGGCGCGCATCCACGTGGAGGCGCTCGGCGGCGAACTGACCAAGCTCACCAAGGAGCAGGCCGAGTACATCGGCGTCGACGTCGACGGCCCCTACAAGGCCGACCACTACCGCTACTGAGCCGCCCGGCCGCCGTGCTGATCGCGATCGAAGGCATCGACGGCGCCGGCAAGCGCACGCTGACGGACAAGCTCCGCAACTTGTTCGAGGCGAACGGCAAGTCGGTCGCCATGCTGGCCTTCCCCCGTTACGGGCGATCGGTGACCGCCGACATCGCATCCGAGGCCCTGCACGGCGAGCACGGCGACCTCGCGTCGTCGGTTTATGCGATGGCGATGCTCTTCGCGCTGGACCGCGCCGGGGCGGTCGACGAAATCGGCGCGCTGCGCCGCGAGCACGACGTGGTGATCATGGATCGCTACGTCGCCTCCAACGCGGCATACACCGCGGCCCGCCTGCACCAGGATGCCGCCGGGCCGGCCGTGGAATGGATATACGCGCTGGAGTACCAGCGCCTCGGGCTGCCCGCGCCCGACTGGCAGGTGCTGCTCGCGGTGCCGGCCGAACTGGCCGGGCGGCGCGCCCGCGGCCGGGCCGAGGCCGATCCGGGCCGGGCGCGCGACAGCTACGAACGCGACGACGGGCTTCAGCAGCGCACCGGCGCGGTCTACGCCGAACTGGCCGCCGCGGGCTGGGGCGGCCGCTGGCGCAGCGTCGACGCGGACGTCGATCCGGGCCGGCTGGTTGCCGATTTGACCGCCAACTAGCACAGATTTGTCACGATTCGGCCGTTTCGAAGGAGAAACGCCCGTGTGGTGCCCGAGTTTTGTCCCGATCTGGTGACACCATGGACTCCATGAGGCAAAGGATTTTGGTCGTCGACGACGACGCTTCGCTAGCCGAGATGCTCACCATCGTGCTTCGTGGGGAGGGTTTCGACACTGCGGTCATCGGTGACGGTACCCAGGCCCTGACTGCGGTGCGCGAACTGCGCCCCGATCTGGTGTTGTTGGACCTGATGCTGCCCGGCATGAACGGCATCGACGTGTGCCGGGTGTTGCGCGCCGATTCCGGTGTGCCGATCGTGATGCTCACCGCCAAGACGGACACTGTCGACGTGGTCCTGGGCCTCGAGTCGGGTGCCGACGACTACATCATGAAGCCGTTCAAGCCCAAGGAGCTGGTGGCCCGGGTGCGGGCGCGGCTGCGGCGCAACGACGACGAGCCGGCCGAGATGCTGTCGATCGCCGACGTCGAGATCGATGTGCCGGCGCACAAGGTCACGCGCAACGGCGAGCAGATCTCCTTGACACCGCTGGAATTCGACCTGCTGGTGGCGTTGGCGCGCAAACCGCGGCAGGTGTTTACTCGTGATGTGCTGCTCGAACAGGTGTGGGGCTATCGTCACCCGGCGGATACCCGCTTGGTGAACGTGCACGTCCAGCGTCTGCGTGCCAAGGTCGAGAAAGACCCTGAGAACCCGACCGTTGTGTTGACCGTTCGAGGAGTGGGTTACAAGGCCGGACCTCCGTGACCCGCGCACTTCTAGAGCGCCGTAGGGGGCGCCGGCGGTGATCTGGGGCTCCCGGCGACGCACTCGGAGCCGCTGGGGGCGCTCCGGCCCCATGACTCGTGGCATGGGTACAGTGAGCCGGGCCGTGGCCATCGCTTGGCGGCGCTCGCTGCAGCTGCGGGTGGTGGCGCTGACGCTGGGGCTGTCCCTCGCGGTCATTTTGGCGCTCGGATTCGTATTGACCAGTCAGGTCACCAATCGCGTGCTCGACGTCAAGGTCAAGGCCGCCATCGAGCAGATCGAGCGGGCGCGCACCACCGTGGGCGGGATCGTCAACGGCGAAGAGGCGCGTTCGCTGGACAGCAGCCTGCAGCTGGCGCGCAACACGCTGACCTCCAAGACCGATCCGGCCTCGGGTGCGGGGCTGGCCGGCGCCTTCGACGCGGTGCTGATGGTGCCGGGTGACGGCCCGCGCGCGGCGACCACGGCCGGCCCCGTCGACCAGGTGCCCGGTTCGCTGCGCGGCTTCGTCAAGGCCGGGCAGGCGTCGTATCAGTACGCCGCCGTGCACACCGACGGCTTCTCCGGGCCGGCGCTGATCGTCGGCACGCCGGCGTCGTCTCAGGTGGCCAACCTGGAGCTGTACCTGATCTTCCCGCTGAAAAACGAGCAGGCCACCATCCAGCTGGTGCGCGGCACCATGATCACCGGCGGCGCGGTGCTGCTGGTGCTGCTGGCCGGCATCGCGCTGCTGGTGTCGCGGCAGGTGGTGGTGCCGGTGCGATCGGCGTCGCGCATCGCCGAACGTTTCGCCGAAGGCCATCTGTCCGAACGCATGCCGGTGCGCGGCGAGGACGACATGGCGCGGTTGGCCATGTCGTTCAACGACATGGCCGAGAGCCTGTCGCGCCAGATCACCCAGCTGGAGGAGTTCGGTAATCTGCAGCGTCGCTTCACCTCCGACGTGAGCCACGAACTGCGCACCCCGCTGACCACGGTGCGGATGGCCGCCGACCTGATCTATGACCACAGCGCCGACCTGGACCCGACGCTGGCGCGCTCCACTGAGCTGATGGTCAACGAGCTGGACCGGTTCGAGTCGCTGCTCAACGACCTGCTGGAAATCTCCCGGCACGACGCCGGTGTCGCCGAGCTGTCGGTCGAGGCCGTCGACCTGCGCACCACGGTGCAGAGCGCGCTGGGCAACGTCGGGCATCTGGCCGAAGAAGCCGGCATCGAACTGAAGGTGAATCTGCCGGCCGAAGAGGTGATCGCCGAGGTCGACACGCGCCGGGTGGAGCGCATCCTGCGCAACCTGATCGCCAATGCCATCGACCACGCCGAGCACAAGCCGGTCAAGATCCGGATGGCCGCCGACGAGGACACGGTCGCCGTGACCGTCCGCGACTACGGGGTGGGGCTGCGACCGGGCGAGGAGAAGCTGGTGTTCAGCCGGTTCTGGCGGGCCGACCCCTCGCGGGTGCGCCGCTCCGGCGGCACCGGGCTCGGCCTGGCCATCAGCATCGAGGACGCGCGCCTGCACCAGGGCAGGCTGGAGGCGTGGGGTGAACCGGGCGACGGTTCGTGCTTCCGGCTGACGCTGCCGCTGGTGCGCGGCCACAAGGTCACCACCAGCCCGTTGCCCATGAAGCCGATTCCGCAACCCGCCCCCACGGGGCCACAGCACGCCAAAGACCGTACGCGGCAACGAGAGCCGGCCGAGAGGACGTTGTGATGCGGCGGTTGTTGGGCCTGCTGATGCTGGCCATGCTGCTCGCCGGCTGTGCCGGGGTGCCCAGCTCGTCGGCGCCCCAGGCCATCGGCACCGTCGAGCGGCCCGCGCCGTCGAACCTGCCCAAGCCGACCCCGGGCATGGACCCCGACGTGCTGCTGCGCGAATTCTTCAAAGCCACAGCCGATCCCGCGAACCGGCATCTGGCTGCGCGGCAGTTCCTCACCCAGTCGGCGTCCAACGCTTGGGACGATGCCGGTAGCGCGCTGCTGATCGACCATGTGGTGTTCGTGGAAACCCGTGCGGCCGAACGTGTTTCGGCGACCATGCGGGCGGACATCCTCGGTTCGCTGTCCGACGTCGGGGTGTTCGAGACCGCCGAGGGTGTGCTGCCCGACCCCGGGCCGATCGAGTTGGTCAAGACCTCCGGCGGCTGGCGCATCGACCGGTTGCCCAACGGAGTGTTTCTGGACTGGCAGCAGTTTCAGTCCACCTACAAACGCAACACGCTGTACTTCGACGACCCGACCGGCAAGACGGTGGTTCCCGACCCGCGCTACGTCGCGGTGCCCGACCACGACCAGTTGGCCACCGAGCTGATCTCCAAGATGATCGCCGGGCCGCGGCCCGAGATGGCGCATACGGTCCGCAACCTGCTCGCACCGCCCCTGCGGCTGCGCGGCCCGGTGACCCGGGCCGACGGCGGCAAGAACGGCATCGGGCGCGGTTACGGCGGTGCGCGCGTCGAACTGGAAAAGCTGTCCACCACCGATCCGCACAGCCGGCAATTGGTTGCGGCACAGATCATTTGGACCCTGGCCCGGGCCGACATCCGCGGACCGTATGTGATCAACGCCGACGGCGCGCCGCTGGACGACCGGTTCCGCGACGGGTGGACCACCTCCGACGTCGCCGCCACCGACCCCGGCGCGGCCGACGGCGCGGGCGCGGGGCTGCATGCCCTGGTGAACGGCTCACTGGTCGCGCTGGATGGCCAGCACACCACGATGGTGGCCGGCGCGTTCGGCCGCATGGGTGACCAGACCGGCGCGGCGCTGTCGCGCAGCGGCAGGCAGGTCGCGTCGGTGGTGACGCTGCATCGCGGTGCCCCGGATATGGCCGCGTCCCTGTGGATCGGTGATCTCGGCCAGGAGGCGGTGCAGTCCGCCGACGGGCACACCCTGTCGCGGCCGACCTGGTCGCTGGACGACGTCGTCTGGGTGGTGGTCGACGGCAACAACGTGTTGCGGGCGATCCAGGAGCCGGCTTCCGGCCAACCCGCGCGCCTCCCGGTGGATTCCGTCGCGGTGGCCACCCGGTTCCCGGGACCGATCACCGACCTGCAGCTGTCCCGCGACAGCACCCGCGCCGCGATGGTGATCGGCGGCCAGGTGATTCTCGCCAGCGTCGAGCAGACCCAGGCCGGGCAGTACGCGTTGACCTTCCCGCGGCGGCTCGGTTTCGGGCTGGGCAATTCGGTGGTGTCGCTGTCGTGGCGCACCGGCGACGACATCGTGGTGACGCGTACCGACGCCGGCCATCCGGTGTCGTACGTGAACATCGACGGGGTGAACTCCGATGCGCCGCCGCACGGTTTGCAGATGCCGGTGACGACGGTGGCCGCCAATCCGTCGACGGCCTACGTCGCGGGTCCGCAAGGGGTGCTGCAGTATTCGCCGTCGGCCGACGGTCAGCAGGGCTGGTCGGACGTGCCTGGGCTGACGGTGCCCGGCGCGGCCCCGGTGCTGCCGGGCTAGCTGTCACACCCGGTGGGCACACTGACGCCATGCTCGACCTGTTCCTGCCGGCCGAATGCGGCGGCTGCGGGGCGCCGTCGACTCGCTGGTGCGACGCGTGCGCCGTCGAGTTGTCGGTGACCGCCGATCAGCCGCACGTGGTGAACCCGCGCATCGACCCCGAAGTCCCGGTGTTCGCGCTCGGCCGCTACGCCAACGCACGCCGGCGCGCCATCCTGGGGCTCAAGGAGCGGGGCCGCGCCGATCTCGTCGAGCCGCTGGCGCGTGCGCTGGCCGTCGGGGTGCACCGGCTGCTGTCGTGGGGGATCGTGCCGACCCCGCTGACCGTCGTGCCCGCCCCGACCCGGCGTTCGGCCGCGCGCCGGCGCGGCGGTGACCCCGTCACCCGGCTGGCGCGCGCCGCGGTCGCGCGGCACCCCGACATCGCCGTCGCGCCGGCCCTGCGGCTCAGGGCGCTGACCCGCGACTCGGTGGGCCTGGGCACCACCGCGCGCGAGCGCAACATCGCCGGCCGGGTGGTGCTGCGCGGCGCACCGCCGCGCACCGAAGTCATGCTCGTCGACGACATCGTCACCACCGGCGCGACGGCGCGCGAATCGGTGCGGGTCCTGCAGGCCGCCGGGGTTCGGGTCGCCGCGGTCCTTGCGATCGCCATGGTCTGAATCTCCCGCGGCCGCGCACAACCCATGAACCAGCCAAGAGCTTGTGAAGAACATGCAACAGCTCGACCAAATTAGTGGCATCGGCAGGCGAACACGAGCTAACGTCGAAAACAACGAAGAACGACTCATCGGTCTGACTCATTGGTCGCGATTTTCCAGGTGAGACCCATCTGCGGAGGGGGTGAGTAATCGACACCTTGCTCCGGCGGGCAGCCTGCGGCGGTAGCCAGTCTCGAACCGCTCCCACCTCGTCGGCGCGTTAGGCAGCCAGGCACGCAGGGCGCGTGTGACGTGAAGAAGAGAAACGAGTTGTCACGTATGTCAAGGCTATCCGTGGATTCCGGTCAGATTCTGGACCAACCGCCCGTCACCGATGGGCAAGCCCCACCGACAACCACCGCCGACGTTGTGTTCAAGGGCCGCAACGTAGAGATCCCCGATCATTACCGTCTGTACGTCTCGCAAAAACTCGCCCGCCTCGAGCGGTTCGATCGCTCCATCTATCTCTTCGATGTCGAGCTCAAGCACGCGCCCAACCGGCGTCAGCGCAAGTCCTGTCAGCGCGTGGAGATCACCGCCCGTGGCCGCGGCCCGGTGACGCGGGCGGAAGCCTGCGCCAATAGTTTCTACGCCGCGTTCGAGTCCGCGGTCGACAAGCTGGAGAACCGGCTGCGCCGCGTCAAGGACCGCCGCAAGGTGCACTACGGCGATAAGACCCCGGTGTCATTGGCCGCCGCCACCGCGGTGCCGCCACCCGCGCCGCAGCGCAGCGCGGCGCAGCCCCCGCCGGCCGAGCACGACGGCGTCGAGGCCGACCACGAGCCCGGGCGGATCGTGCGGACCAAGGAGCACCCGGCCACGCCGATGACGGTCGACGACGCCCTCTACGAGATGGAGCTCGTCGGGCACGACTTCTTCCTGTTCCACGACAAGCAGACCGAACGGCCCTGCGTGGTCTACCGGCGGCACGGCTACGACTACGGGCTGATCAGGCTCTCCTGAGCGGTGTCCTCGGGCGGCGACCCGCGGCGCCCGGCGTTGCCGCGCTTGCGATCGCCGCTACGGCGGCCCCGACCCGGTCGTCGCCTACCATGGGAGTCGCTCATTGCAAGACTCCTACCAACAGGGGCACATCCCAAAAGGGGACAACACCGTGCTGTCGAAGTTGCTGCGCCTTGGCGAAGGTCGCATGCTCAAGCGTCTCAAGCGGGTGTCTGACTACGTCAACACCCTGTCCGACGAGATCGAGAAGCTCACCGACGCCGAGTTGCGTGCCAAGACCGACGAGTTCAAGAAGCGGCACGCCGACGGCGAAAGCCTCGACGACCTGCTGCCGGAGGCCTTCGCGGTGGCCCGCGAGGCGGCCTGGCGGGTGCTCGACCAGCGGCCCTTCGACGTGCAGGTGATGGGCGCGGCGGCGCTGCACTTCGGCAACGTCGCCGAGATGAAGACCGGTGAGGGCAAGACGCTGACCTCGGTGCTGCCGGCCTACCTCAACGGCATCGGCGGCAAGGGCGTGCACGTCGTCACCGTCAACGACTACCTGGCCAAACGTGACAGCGAGTGGATGGGCCGCGTGCACCGCTTCCTCGGCCTGGACGTCGGCGTGATCCTCGCGCAGATGACTCCCGACGAGCGCCGGGTCGCCTACAACGCCGACATCACCTACGGCACCAACCACGAGTTCGGGTTCGACTACCTGCGCGACAACATGGCGCACTCGCTCGACGATTTGGTGCAGCGCGGGCACAACTTCGCGATCGTCGACGAGGTCGACTCGATCCTGATCGACGAGGCGCGTACTCCGCTGATCATCTCCGGCCCCGCCGACGGCGCCTCGAACTGGTACACCGAGTTCGCCCGGTTGGCGCCGCTGATGGAGAAGGACACCCACTACGAGGTGGACCTGCGCAAGCGCACCGTCGGCGTGCACGAGCTGGGCGTGGAGTTCGTCGAGGACCAGCTCGGCATCGACAACCTCTATGAGGCGGCCAACTCGCCGCTGGTCAGCTACCTCAACAACGCGTTGAAGGCCAAGGAGCTGTTCAACCGCGACAAGGACTACATCGTGCGCGACGGCGAGGTCCTGATCGTCGACGAGTTCACCGGCCGCGTGCTCTACGGCCGCCGCTACAACGAGGGCATGCACCAGGCCATCGAGGCCAAGGAGCACGTCGAGATCAAGGCCGAGAACCAGACGCTGGCCACGATCACGCTGCAGAACTACTTCCGGCTCTACGACAAGCTCGCCGGCATGACCGGCACCGCCCAGACCGAGGCCGCCGAGCTGCACGAAATCTACAAGCTCGGCGTGGTGCCGATCCCGACCAACAAGCCGATGATCCGCGCCGACCAGTCCGACCTGATCTACAAGACCGAGGAAGCCAAGTACATCGCGGTGGTCGACGACGTCGTCGAGCGCTACGAAAAGGGTCAGCCGGTGCTGATCGGTACCACCAGCGTGGAGCGCTCGGAGTACCTGTCGCGCCAGTTCCAGAAGCGCCGCGTGCCGCACAACGTGCTCAACGCGAAGTTCCACGAGCAGGAGGCGACCATCGTCGCCGTCGCCGGCCGTCGCGGCGGCATCACGGTGGCCACCAACATGGCCGGCCGCGGCACCGACATCGTGCTGGGCGGCAACGCCGACTTCCTCACCGACCAGCGGCTGCGTGAGCGCGGCCTCGACCCGGTCGAGACGCCCGACGAATACGACGCGGCCTGGCACGAGGAACTGCCCAAGGTCAAGGACGAGGTCAGCGCCGAGGCCGCCGAGGTGATCGAGGCCGGTGGCCTGTACGTGCTCGGCACCGAGCGTCACGAGTCGCGCCGCATCGACAACCAGCTGCGCGGCCGCTCGGGACGGCAGGGCGACCCGGGCGAGTCGCGGTTCTACCTGTCGCTGGGCGACGAACTCATGCGCCGGTTCAACGGCGCCGCGCTCGAGGCGATGCTCAACCGGCTGAACTTGCCCGACGACGTGCCCATCGAGGCCAAGATGGTCACCCGGGCGATCAAGAGCGCCCAGACCCAGGTGGAGCAGCAGAACTTCGAGGTCCGCAAGAACGTCCTGAAGTACGACGAGGTGATGAACCAGCAGCGCAAGGTGATCTACGCAGAGCGCCGCCGCATCCTGGAGGGCGAGAACCTCAAGGAGCAGGCACTGGACATGGTCCGCGATGTGGTCACCGCCTATGTCAACGGCGCGACCGCCGACGGCTACGCCGAGGACTGGGACCTCGAGGCACTGTGGACGGCGCTGAAGACGCTGTACCCGGTGGGCATCGACCACGCGCCGCTGATCCAACACGACGCCGACTCCGACCGCGACGACCTCACCCGCGAGGAGTTGCTCGACGCGCTGCTGAAAGACGCCGAAAACGCCTATGCCACAAGGGAAGCCGAGCTCGAAGGGATCGCCGGCGAGGGCGCGATGCGCCAACTGGAGCGCAACGTGTTGCTCAACGTCATCGACCGCAAATGGCGCGAGCACCTCTACGAGATGGACTACCTCAAGGAGGGCATCGGGCTGCGCGCGATGGCGCAGCGCGATCCGCTGGTGGAGTACCAGCGCGAGGGCTACGACATGTTCATGGCGATGCTCGACGGCATGAAAGAGGAGTCGGTCGGCTTCCTGTTCAATGTCACCGTCGAGGCGGTGCCCAGCCCGCAGGTCGCGCCGGTCGAAGCGCCCGAAGGGCTGGAGGAGTTCGCCACCGCGGCCGCCGGGCAGCAGGGGGGTGCGGCAACGGCCGTGCGCGAGGAGGCGCCAACCCAGTTGCGCGCCAAGGGGATTGACAACGAAGCGCCGGCCATGACCTACTCCGGTCCGTCCGAGGACGGCTCGGCCGCGGTGCAGCGCAACGGCGGCGACGGCAAGGCCCCGGCCGGGGTGCCCGGCGGCGCCAGCCGGCGCGAGCGCCGCGCCGCGGCGAGGCAACAGGGCCGCGGTACCAAGTCCCCCAAGTCGGCCAAGCGGCGCTAAGCCGGGGCGTCCCCGCCGCCTTCTCGCCGAGTGTCCCCGCCCGCAGCGTCCCCGCCGCCATTGGCCGGCGCGCCCTTTTTTGCCGAGTGTGAAGTTATCTTCACGCTCGAAGCCGAGCGTGCGGCTAACTTCACACTCGGCGCCGATGCACCGCGAAGTTTGAGGCATCCGCCTCATGCGCCGCGGCGGCGCCCACGCGGATTATTCGGGCATGACCAGTTTGCGCACCCCGCTGGACGCCGCCAACGCCGTCCTGCGGCATCCCGTCCTACCCGCCGGAAGTGACGAACGCTTCGTCGGTTTCGGGGTCATGGGGCTCCCGTTCGCCAGCGGGCATTACCTGGCGCTGCGGCAATTTCCGGCGACGTCTTTTTCGCCGGGTTATCGATCGGTGTGGCATCGCGACCCCGAGGGCGCCTGGACGTTCTACGCGACGACGCCCGGACCGCAGAGCTGCGCCCGGTTTTTCAGCGCCGCGACCCCGCACGACGCGGTCCAATGCGACATCGACGTCGGGTGGGTCACCCCGTGGTCGCTGTTCGTCGAGATCCCGAATCTGCTTGCCTGGCAGATCGATATCTGCGCCACCGCGGCGACGCGACTGATGAGCGCGGTCGGCGGACGGTTGCCGGCACGCGCCTGGACCAACCCGGCGGCGCTCGCCGTGCTCGGCCGGGTGGCCGGCCCGACCCTGCGCGCCGGGCGGGTCCGACTATCCGGCACGGCGCCCAACGGCCAGCGATTCATGATCGCGCCCGCACGGGTGTGGGCGGTGGCGCAGTCGCGCGCGGTGCTGCGCGACGTCGACCTTGGACCGGTGGGACCGCTACACCGGCAGGCCAGGCTGGGCGGTTTTCGGCCGCCGCAACGCGGCGTGTTCGCGGTGGGCTCCGGGCATTTCGAGACGTTCGACGCGACCCGGCATCAGGCCGTGCGGCGCACTATCCCAATCGGGTGACCCCACGCCGATTAGCTGGGCACAATGAACCTCATGTCGGAGCCCGAATTACCGACCCGTGCCGAGTTGCTGGCGGCGCTGTCGGTGGCGATCGACCTCGGCCTGGGCCAGCCCGCCGAGCACATGCTCCGGGCCGGGCTGATCGCGACCCGGCTGGCCGACCGGCTCGGTCTGGACGCCGAACAGCGCGACTGCGTCTACTACACGACCCTGATCATGTGGATCGGCTGCCACGCGGACTCCCACGAGTACGCGCGGTGGTTCGGCGACGACATTGCCGTGCGCCACGACTCGTATCTGGTCGACTGGTCAGGGATTCCCTATCTGCGCTTCCTGGCGAGCAATGTGGGTCGCGGCCAGCCGTTGGCGCACCGGATCACCGTGATGGCAACGTTGTTCGCCAACGCGCGGGGCCACATTTCCCGGTTGATCCACTCGCACTGCGCGTCCGCGGCGCTGCTGGCCGACCGAATTGGCTTGGGCCCCAAAGTGCAGGCCGCGCTCGCATTCGCGTTCGAGCGCTACGACGGCGGCGGGCTGCCCGCGGGCGCCCGGGGCGACGCCATTCCGATCCAGATGCGCATCGCCCAGCTCGCCGACATGGTCGAGGTCCACCACCGGACGTACGGCGTCGCGGGGGCCGTTGCGATGGTCAGCGCCCGACGCGGCGGCCAATTCGATCCTCAGGTGGTCGACGCCTTCGTCGGCGACGCCGACGCGATCCTGGCCGGCCCGCCGGCCGGCGAAGCGTGGGCGGCGGCGCTGCGCGAGGCGCCCGATCGTCAGCAGCCGCTCGACGACCGGTCGCTGGACACGTTGCTTGTGGCGCTGGGTGACTTCGTCGACTTGAAATGTCCTTTCACGCTTGGGCATTCGCGAGCGGTGGCCCGGCTCGCCGGCGAGGCCGCGCTGGCCGCCGGTCTTGGCCCCGACGCGATCGCGCTGACCCGGCGCGCCGGTCATGTCCACGATCTGGGCCGCATCGGGGTGTCGAATCACATCTGGTCTCGGCAAGGTCCGTTGAGCGCGTCGGAGTTCGAGCGGGTGCGGCTGCATCCGTATCTGACCGTGCGCATCCTCAGCCAGGTGCCGGGGTTTGCGCGGCTGGCCGAGGTCGCCGGCAATCATCACGAATGCCTTGACGGGTCGGGATATCCGCGCGGCCTGGCGGGGACCGCGCTGGGCCTGCCGGACCGCATTCTGGCCGCCGCCGTGTGCTACCAGTCCGCCTGTGAGCCCCGGCCGTATCGCGAACAGCTGTCACCCGCCGCGGCCGCGCGCCGGCTGCGCAGGCGGGCGCAGGCCGGCGAACTGGAATCGGTCGCCGTCGAGGCGGTGCTGCACGCGGCGGGGCAACCCGCGCAGCGGCCGGCCCTGCGGCCGGACGGGCTGACCCCGCGGGAGATCGAGGTGCTGTGCCTGGTCGCCCGCGGCGCGTCGAACAAGGAGATCGCGGCGGCGCTGGTGATCAGCGAGAAAACGGCCCGCAACCACGTCGAGCGGACGTACGCCAAAATCGGCGTCTCAAACCGCATCGGCGCCAGCATGTATGCCCTGCAGCACGGACTGGTGCTCGCCGAACAATGAGGCAATCGCCCCATGTTCTTCGCGGGCGATCAGGCGCACAATCAGCTAATGAAGCGTTACCTGACGGTCGGCTACGGCGCGGCCGCTTATCTGCTCTTTCTCGCCGTATTTCTGTACCTTGTCGCGTTCCTGGGCAACTTCTGGGTACCGCGGACGGTCGATCACGGGGTCGCGTCGCCCATCGGCGAGGCGGTGTTGGTCAACATGGTGCTGCTCGGCGTGTTCGGCCTGCAGCACAGCGTGATGGCACGGCCGGGGTTCAAGGCGCGGTGGACGCGCCTGGTGCCGCCGTCGATCGAGCGCAGCACCTACGTGATGCTGTCCAATGTCGTGCTGGTGCTGCTCTACTGGCAGTGGCGAACGATGCCGGCCGTCATCTGGGAGGTAGAGCCGCCGGCCGGGCGCCTGGCGCTGTGGACGTTGTTCGGGCTCGGCTGGGCGATCGCGCTGGCGTCGACGTTCATGATCAACCATTTCGACTTGTTCGGCCTTCGACAGGTTTATTTGGCTTGGCGCGCAAGGCCTTACACCAACCTCGACTTTCGCGTTCGGTTCTTTTACCGTCTGGTGCGACACCCGCTCATGCTCGGCTTCGTCATCGCGTTCTGGGCGGTGCCCACCATGACGGCCGGACACCTGCTGTTCTCCATCGCGATGACGGGCTACATCCTGATCGCTACGCAATTCGAAGAGCGCGACCTGGTGGCCGCGCTGGGTGACGAGTACCGCGACTACCGCCGTCAGGTGCCGATGCTGCTGCCGCTGGGGCGCCGGCCCCGCGGTGGGCCGACCCAACCGGCGGAGCTGCATTAGCTTTCGGGCGGCCGGCCGCGCCGGGCGACGGTGGCGCCGGGCGACCTGTCAGGATTGACGTATGGATGTCAAGGAGGTGTTGCTCCCCGGGGTCGGTCTGCGTTACGAATTCACCGATCGCAACGGCGACCGCATCGGCATCATCGCGCGGCGCAGCGGCGATTTCGACGTCGTCGTGTATGCGCGCGAAGATCCGGACGAGGCCCGGCCGCTGCTTCACCTCAGCGATCAGGAGGCCGAGGCCGTGGCCCAGATCCTGGGGGCGCCGCGGATCGCCGAGCGGTTCACCGAGCTGGCCCGCGAGATCCCCGGACTCGAGACGGGTCAGGTGCACATCCTGGCCGGCAGCCCCTTCGTCGATCACCCGCTGGGCGACACCCGGGCCCGCACCCGCACCGGCGCGTCCATCGTGGCGATCGTGCGCAACGAGGAAGTGCTCGCCTCGCCCGGGCCCGCCGAGATGCTGCATGCCCAGGACGTTCTGATCGTCATCGGCACCGAAAACGGCATCGCGGGCGTCGAGAAGATCATCGACAAGGGCTGAGCCGGTGCAGATTTCGGGGACGCTGCTATTGCAACTCGGCGCCCTCCTGGCCACTATGGCCGTATTGGGCGCTGCCGCAAGGCGATTCGCGTTGTCGCCCATCCCGGTGTACCTGCTGGCGGGCCTGGCGCTGGGCAAGGGCGGCATCCTGCCGATGGCCGCCGGCGGACAGTTCATCACCACCAGCGCACCCATCGGCGTCGTGCTGCTGCTGCTCACTTTGGGCTGCGAGTTCTCGGTAGCCGAATTCTCCAGCAGCATGCGCCACCACCTGCCGTCCGCGGGCGTCGACATCGTGCTCAACGCCGCGCCCGGCGCGATCGCCGGCTGGTTGCTGGGGCTGGATGGCGTGGCCATTCTGTGCCTGGCCGGCGTCACCTACATCTCCTCGTCGGGGGTCATCGCGCGGCTGCTGGAAGACCTGCATCGGCTCGGCAACCGGGAGACCCCGGCGGTGTTGTCGGTACTGGTGCTCGAAGATTTCGCGATGGCCGCCTATCTGCCGCTGTTCGCGGTCCTGGCCTCGGGCGGCGGATGGCTGCACGCCGTCGCCGGCATGGTCCTGGCGGTCGGCGCCCTGATGGCGGCGTTCGCCGCGTCCTATCGCTGGGGCCACCACGTGGAGCGGCTGGTGGAACACCCCGACTCCGAACAGCTCATGCTGCGGGTGCTGGGCATCACCCTGATCGTGGCCGCCATGGCGGAGTCGCTGCATGCTTCGGCCGCGGTCGGGGCGTTCCTGGTCGGGCTGACCCTGACCGGCGAGACTGCCGTGCGGACGCGCCAGGTGCTGAGCCCCCTGCGGGACCTGTTCGCCGCCATCTTCTTCCTGGCGATCGGCTTTTCGGTGGACCCGCACGAATTGGTTCCGATGCTGCCGGCGGCGCTGATCCTGGCCGCCGTGACCGCGGCGACCAAGGTGGCCACCGGGATGTTCGCCGCCCGGCACGACGGGGTGGCGCGGCGCGGGCAGCTGCGGGCGGGCACCGCGCTGATCGCCCGCGGTGAGTTCTCGTTGATCATCATCGGATTGGCGGGCAAGTCGCTGCCTGCCGTCGCCGCGCTGGCGACGTCCTACGTTTTCGTCATGGCGATCGTGGGACCCGTCCTCACCCGTTACACCGGCGGCCCGCGGGCGGCCGGCGCCGCACCGGTCAACTGACCGCCGTCACCCGATGTGCAGGGCCACCACCATCCACCGGCTTCCGCCCGCGGCAGCGGTGACCTGCTCGACCCGGCAGGCGATGGCGTGCATCCGGCTCCCGCGGCGGTAGGAACCGAACACCTCGGCCGCCGAATCCGGCTCCGGGTGGCCGGCCGGCTGCAGCCGCATCCGGCGCAACACCGCCGCGTCACGACTCCGGCTCGCGGCCGAACGGCCAAGCGCGGCTACCGAATCCACCAGACTGGGCGCCAGCAGGGGATTCAACTGGGCGGCGGGACGGCGGCGGTCGATGACCTCCAGCACCCGGCGCAGCGCGGCGTCGGCGAAGACGGCCGCTTGACGCAGCCGTGGGGACATGACCGCGCCAGGATCCGATGCCGGCGCCCTGCTGGGCTGCCCGGTATAGGGGCGCGGCGGTGCGTGGCTGCTGCGGCGCCGCAACGCGGGCCGTGACGGTTGCCGGCACGGCGTGGCGGTGTGCGGCGCGTCCTGCGTCGGCGGCTCGTAGTCGACGACTGGTATGACGGTGAATGCGTCAGATGGCTTTGCAACCGGACTGGTGTTCAACGCGCACTCTCCAACTCTTCGGCCGGACCTTCAAGCCTGCTGGAGAGGGGCAGACAGCGGTTAGTCAGTGGTCATCATGGCACAACTCCGCCGCACGCGTACCCACGCTGACTTGGCGCACGGCCGCACGATTACCGTGGGCGGGACATCGGGCCCCAGGGGCCCAGGGCCCCGGGACGGGCGTCGAACTGACCAGGAGGACAGCGCCGCATGGTGACTCGCTTGTCCCCGCCGGACGCGTCGTTCTTTCGGCTGGAGAACACCGCGACCCCCATGTACGTCGGATCGCTGGCGATCCTGCGTCGGCCCCGCGCCGGCTTGAGCTACGACACGCTGCTGGCCACGGTCGAGCAGCGGCTGCCACAGATTCCGCGCTACCGGCAGAAGGTGCGGGAGGTGCGGGTCGGCACGGCCCGGCCGGTGTGGCTGGACGACAACGACTTCGACATCACCTATCACGTGCGGCGCTCGGCGTTGCCCTCTCCGGGCAGTGACGAGCAGCTGCACGAGCTGATCGCGCGGCTGGCCGCGCGGCCGCTGGACAAGTCGCGCCCGCTCTGGGAGATGTACCTGGTCGAAGGCCTGTCCCAGAACCGGTTGGCCCTCTACACAAAGTCGCATCAAGCGCTGGTCAACGGCATGTCGGCGCTGGAGATCAATCACGTCATCGGCGATCGGACGAAACGCCCGCCGCCTTTCCCCGAGGACATCTGGATACCGGAGCGCGACCCCGGCAACACCCGGCTGGTGCTGGGCGCGATCAGTGAATGGGTCACGGGTCCGGGCGCGCAGCTGCAGGCCGTCGGGTCGATGATCGGCGGGCTGGTGACCAACCACACAGAGCTGCTCGACGCCGGCCGCCGGGTCGTCGACCTGGTGCGCACCGTGGCCCGGGGGACCGCGCCCAGCAGCCCGCTCAACGCGACCGTGTCGCGGCACCGGCGCTTCACGGTCGCGCGGGGCAGGCTCGAGGATTACCGCACCGTGCGCGCGCGCTATGACTGCGACGTCAACGACGTCGTCCTCGCGGTCATCGCCGGCGCGCTGGGGAATTGGCTGATGTCCCGGGGGGTGGCGGTGTCGTCGACCGCGACGGTGCGCGCGATGGCGCCGCTGCCGGTCTACGACGACGGCGACCTCGACGCCAGCGGTCCCGGTCAGGCGATCAGCCAGGTGATGCCGTTCCTCGTCGACCTGCCGGTGGGAGAGCCCAACGCCGTGGTGCGGCTGTCGCAGATCGCGCACGCGACCGAGGCGAACCCGACGGCCGCGCAGCTGGTGGACGCCAGGACCATCGTCACCCTGTCAGGTTTCGCCCCGCCGACCCTGCACGCCATGGGCACTCGGGTGGCGACCAGTTTCCCGAGCTTCTCCAAGCGCACGTTCAACCTGTTGATCACCAACGCGCCGGGTGCGCAGTCGCAGATGTACATCGCCGGCACAAAGTTGCTGGAGACCTATGCGGTGCCGCCGTTGCTGCACAACCAGGCGCTGGCCATCGGGGTGACGTCGTACAACGGCGAGCTGTACTACGGTATCAACGCCGACCGTGAAGCCATGAGCGATGTCGACCTGCTGCCCGGGCTGCTGAACCAAGCGCTCGAAGAACTACTCGAGGCGTCCCGCTCCTAGTCGGCGGTGAAAACCCCTGCGTGCGGCTATCATTCGTTGCTGTGAGCACCGCGAAAAGTGATGGCGCGCCGAACAAGAAGAAGTCGGCTCGACAGGCCGTGCCCAAAATCTCCGACGACGTCTACGAGGCCGAATTGTTCCGGCTGCAAACGGAATTGGTGAAGCTGCAGGAGTGGGTGCGGCAATCCGGGGCGCGGCTGGTGGTGTTGTTCGAGGGCCGCGACGCCGCGGGCAAGGGCGGTGCCATCAAACGGATCACCGAATACCTCAGCCCTCGAATCGCACGCGTCGCCGCGCTGCCGGCGCCCTCGGATCGTGAACGGGGGCAGTGGTATTACCAGCGCTACATCGCGCACTTGCCCACCAGGGGCGAGATCGTGCTGTTCGACCGGTCCTGGTACAACCGGGCGGGCATCGAGAAGGTGATGGGATTCTGCACGCCGCAAGAGTATGCGCTGTTCATGCGGCAGACGCCGATCTTCGAGCAGATGCTGATCGACGACGGGATACTGCTGCGCAAGTACTGGTTCTCGGTCTCCGAGGCCGAACAGCTGCGCCGGTTCAAAGCGCGGCTCAACGACCCGGTGCGGCGATGGAAGCTGTCCCCGATCGACCTCGAATCGGTATACCGGTGGGAGGACTACTCACGAGCCAAGGATGAGATGATGGTGCACACCGACACCCCGGAAAGCCCTTGGTATGTCGTGGAATCCGACATCAAAAAACACGCGCGACTGAACATGATGGCCCATTTGTTGTCCACCGTCCCTTACCGCGATGTCGAGACGCCCAAGGTCGAGCTGCCCGAGCGTCCCGTCGTCAGCGATGACTACCAGCGCCCGCCGCGCGAACTGTCGACGTACGTCGACGACTACGCGGCCACGCTGATCTGACCATGACGGTCGTCTACATCCCCGCCACGCTGCCCATGTTGGCGCAGCTCGTCGCCGACGGCTCGCTGCGCCCGGTCAACGGCACCGCGTTCGCACTGACGCCGCGGTTGCGCGAGGCCTACGCCGAGGGCGACGACGACGAGCTCGCCGACGTGGCGCTGCGCGAGGCGGCGCTGGCGTCGTTGCGGCTGCTGGCCGCCCGCGAAGCGGAAGCGGCGGAGGGGACCGGCGCGTCATCGGAATCCCTGCGGCCGCGCCGCGCGGTGCTGGCCGCCGAGGTCGAGGACGTCACGTACCGTCCCGACCTCGACGACGCGGTGGTCCGGCTGTCCGGGCCGGTGCCGATCGGCGACGTGATCGCCGCCTACGTCGACAACGCCGGGGCCGAACCGGCGGTGGCGAAGGCCATCGAGGCCGTCGACGCCGCCGACCTGGGCGATGAGGACGCCGACCTGATCGTCGGCGACGCGCAAGACCACGATCTGGCCTGGTACGCCAACCAGGAGCTGCCATTTCTGTTGGAGCTGATGTGACGCCCAGGTGAGGTGATCCGCGTCGCTGCGGTAGCTACGACACCGTAGGTTACGGTACCGTAGGTTTCGTGAGGCGCACAGAATGGATCACAATGTGAGCGCAAGTCAGACGACACATCGTGAGCAGGAGCTTCCCCTGGGCAGACGTAACCCATCGATCACGGGCAACGTCGTCGACACCAAGCGGCCTGTTGTCGCCGGCGCCGACCGGCACCCCGGCTGGCACGCGCTGCGCAAGCTGGCCGCTCGCATCACCACGCCGCTGCTGCCCGACGACTACCTGCATCTGGCCAACCCGCTCTGGTCGGCGCGCGAACTGCGCGGCCGGGTCCTGCAGGTGCGCCGCGAGACGGAAGACTCCGCGACCCTGGTCATCAAGCCGGGCTGGGGCTTCAACTTCGACTACCAGCCGGGCCAGTACATCGGCATCGGGCTGCTCATGGACGGGCGCTGGCGCTGGCGGTCGTATTCGCTCACCTCGGCTCCGTCCGGCAGGTCCGGCTCCGGTTCGGCCCGCACCGTGACCATCACCGTGAAGGCGATGCCGGAGGGGTTCTTGTCGTCGCACTTGGTGGCCGGCGTCGAGCCGGGCACCATCGTCCGGCTGGCCGCCCCGCAGGGCAACTTCGTGCTGCCCGATCCGGCGCCCGCGTCGATCCTGTTCCTCACCGCCGGATCCGGGATCACGCCGGTGATGTCGATGCTGCGGACCCTGGTGCGCCGCAACCAGATTGGTGACATCGCTCACGTGCACTCGGCACCCACCCAATCCGATGTCATGTTCCGGGCCGAGTTGGCCGCGCTGGCCGCCGAGCATCCCGGTTACCGGATGCAGCTGCGCGAGACGCGCACGCAGGGTCGGCTCGACCTGTCCGTGCTGGATCGGCAGGTGCCGGACTGGCGCGATCGGCAGACCTGGGCCTGCGGGCCGGAAGGCATGCTCGCCGAGGCCGAGCGCGTGTGGTCAGCGGCGGGCATCGGCGAGCGCCTGCACCTCGAGCGGTTCGCGGTGTCCAGGGCCGCACCCGACGGCGCCGGCGGAACGGTTACCTTCGCCCAAAGCGGACGCACGGTAACTGCCGATGCGGCGACGTCGCTGATGGACGCGGGCGAGGGCGTGGGTGTGCAGATGCCCTTCGGCTGCCGGATGGGGATCTGCCAGTCGTGCGTGGTGAGTCTGACCGAGGGGCACGTCCGTGATCTGCGGACCGGCCAGCAGCACGACCCGGGGACCAGGGTGCAGACCTGCGTGTCTGCGGCTTCGGGCGATTGCGTCCTCGACATTTAGATGCTACTCATTGGTAACCTACGCATTCGTAGGTTACGATAGCGTAGGTCTAGTACCGACCGAACGACCGCAGGGAGATGACGACGATGGCGATCACAGACGTCGACGTATTCGCCCATCTGACGGACGCCGACATCGAAAGCCTGGCCGTTGAGCTCGATGCCATCCGCCAGGACGTGGAAGACTCACGCGGCGAGCGGGACGCTCGCTACATCCGCCGCACCATCGCGGCCCAGCGCGCGCTGGAGGTGACCGGCCGGCTGCTGCTGGCCGCCGGCTCGCGGCGCTCGGCCTGGTGGGCGGGGACGGTGACCCTGGGCGTGGCCAAGATCGTCGAGAACATGGAGATCGGCCACAACGTCATGCACGGCCAGTGGGACTGGATGAACGACCCCGAGATTCACTCCTCGACATGGGAGTGGGACATGAGCGGGTCGTCCAAGCACTGGCGCTACACGCACAACTTCGTGCACCACAAGTACACCAACATTCTGGGAATGGACGACGACGTCGGCTACGGCCTGCTGCGCGTCACCCGCGACCAGAAATGGAAACGCTTCAACGTTTTCAACCTGGTCTACAACACCATGCTCGCGCTGCTCTTCGAGTGGGGAGTCGGGCTGCAGCATGTGGAACTCGGCAAGATCGCCAAGCGGCGCATGGACAACGACGAAGCCCGGCAACGCGTCGACGAGTTCTTGGCCAAGGCCGGCCGGCAGGTGCTCAAGGACTACGTCGCGTTCCCGGCGCTGACGTCGTTGTCGCCGGGTGCCACGTACATGTCCACGTTGAAGGCCAACGCGCTTGCCAACGTGATTCGCAACGTGTGGGCCAACGCGGTGATCTTCTGTGGCCATTTCCCCGACGGCGCAGAGAAATTCACCAAGACCGACATGATCGGCGAGACGAAAGGGCAGTGGTACCTGCGTCAGATGTTGGGCAGCGCCAACTTCGAGGCCGGCCCGGCGCTGCGTTTCATGAGCGGCAATCTGTGCCACCAGATCGAGCACCACCTGTACCCGGACCTGCCGAGCAACCGGCTGCACGAGATCTCGGTGCGGGTGCGTCAGGTTTGCGACAAGTACGACTTGCCCTACACCACAGGCTCTTTCCTGTTCCAGTACGCCAAGACGTGGCGCACGCTGGCCAAGCTCTCGCTGCCGAACTCCTACCTGCGTGACGACGCCGACAATGCTCCGGAGACCCGCAGTGAGCGGATGTTCGCCGAGCTCGAGCCCGGTTTCGTCGGCACCGATCCGGCGACCGGCCGCCGCCGCGGTCTGAAGTCCGCGATCGCAGCGGTGCGTGGTTGGCGGCGTGGAAAGCAGGCGGCTGCGGCCCGCCGTGCCGACGACGATCTGGCCGCCTAACCGCCGGTTGGCTTTCGGGCCGAGCCTGCGCACCCCAGCGCGCCGAACGTGTTCTCAGGGCGAAGATTTCGCCGATTTGTCGCCCTCAATGCACGCTCGGCGCGACCGTCAGGGGTGTGTGACGAGGTAGGTCTCGTTGTTCAGGCCGACGGTCAGTTCCTCGACATCGAAGGGGCGGTCCAGCCGTGCGTGCAACGCCTTTGGATCGACCAGCAGGCTTATCTCCGCGGTTTGACGGGCGAAGAGTCTTCCGATAAGCGGGTAGATTCGGCGCATGATCGCCCGCTCCGCGGGTGTGCAGCGTGATGCGCAGTAGCCGACGTGGCCGATCTCGTCGGTGAGGATTTCGCTGTAGAGCAGTTCGATCCGTTCGGCGACTACCGGTTCGTCGGCGAAAAGCCTTATGCCGGCGCGTCGTAACTCATCGAACAGGATGCATCCCGCCATCTCCGCGGCTCCGACGAACAAGAAACCGAGCCGTTCGGGCAGGAATACGTTCGCTTTGACGAACTGGCGGATGACGAAGGGCGGCGGGACGACCTGGAAGGTCAGATCGAAGACGTCGAGGGCGTAAGCCAACAGCCGGGTGTGGTAGTGCTCCTCCAGCTCGAGGTAGACGCGCTCGGGCGGCACGCTTTCGTCGCTGTTGCGCCCGTACGTCTCACCCAGTCCCACACCGAAGCGCTCCGCCTGATTCAGCTTCGCGGTCGCCAGTAGGAAAAGCATCTTCTCGTCGAGGCCGGGTTCGGGGCGCCGGCGTCGCAGGTTGCGCAGGAAGGTGGTTCGGTCCGCGGGGTGGGCTGACCGAATGGGGTTGGCTTCCAGGCCGTTGAAGAACTCCTCGCGATTGGCAAGCCGTCTGTTGAGCAGATCGGTCTCGCCGTCACGCTTGGCCAAGAAGTCCCGGTAACCCTCGATGCCCGTGCGATTCATCGCTTCTCCATTCCTTTGACAATCGTTGACACGTAATGGCGCAACAGCGTTGCGTCGTGGGCCCCGGTGGCCAGCAGCGCGAAAAGTCCGGTGAGGAAGAACGTTGCGAGTTCCGCTGCATCGGCGGTGGAGTCGACCTGTCCCGCGTCCTGGGCCCGACTTATGACGCCCACCAGAAATTGTCCGAGCGGGTGCTGCGCGAACTCGTCCTCGATGGGACGGGTAGAGGAGAAATGCAGTCCGAGCATGTCCCGAAACACGGCTTCGCCCAAGCGCCTTTCAGCACTGAGCACGTGGGGCACGAGTTCGGAGAGCACCGCCTCCAGATCACCGCCGGCGTCGCCGAATTCACTGATGATTCGGGTCTCCTCGAGGCGCTCCACCTCGATGAGGACGTGCTCCTTGGTCGGGAAATGGAAATAGAACGTCCCCCGGGCCACGCCGGCCTCGGCAACGATCGCGCTGACATCGGCGGCGGCCACGCCGCGCCGCGAGATCTCGGCCAGCGCCGCGTCGAACAGGCGGGCGCGGGTTTCCAGCCGTCGCGCCTCGCGGACGCCCCCGGCCGGCGATCCGGTCGCGGGCGGCGTCGGTGGTGACTGCATGGAAGCACCGTACGCCACTCGCTGACGGTCGTCAATGACGGGTGTCAGTCAAGCGGATAGGCGCTCGGCTTTCGGGTAGTCGATTACGCTGTCGCCGCGCCGCGGCGCGGGCACATACTTGTCATCGGTGCAAGGAAAGGTGGCCAGATGTCCGCGTCCCAGCCCTCACCGGTAGAAACCTGCGACGTGTGCATCGTGGGAGCAGGCATCGCCGGGCTGAATGCTCTGTTCGCCGCGAGTCGATACCTGTCGCGCAACAACAAGGTGATCCTGATCGATCGACGCCCGCGTGCCGGCGGCATGTGGGTCGATGTGTACCCGTATGTGCGCCTGCACCAACCGCATCCGATGTTCACCGCGGGCAACATCGAATGGACCATCGGCAAGGACCGCTCCTATTTGGCGACCAAAGGCGAAGTGCTCGACCATTTTCGGCACTGCGTGGACGTGATCAGGGAACGCGTGCCGGTGGACGAATACTTCGGCTGGGACTTCGAGTCGGAGCAAGAAGCGAACGGAATCGTCCGGGCCACCGCCAGTGCTGCCGACGGCCGGACGTTGGTCGTCGAGGCCAAGCGATTGATCAAAGCCTATGGCCTCGGGATCACGCCGAACGAGCCGCTGCGCATCTCCAGCACGCGCGTCCATTCGGTGTCGCCCGACTACTGCGACGTCCGGTCGGGCGACATCAGCGAAAGCGATGCGGCGGTGTGGATCGTCGGCGGCGGAAAAACCGCGATGGACACCGCACATGCGTTGATCACCGCATACCCCGGCCGCGAGGTGAACCTCGTCGCCGGCCGGGGAACCTTCTTCTCCTGCCGCGACAGTCTGTTTCCGAGCGGCATCCGGCGGTGGTGGAAGGGCACACCTACGAGCAACCTCGGCACACAATTGAGTAGCCGGTACGACGGCACCAACGAATCAGACGTTCAAGGTTGGTACCGGGCCACCCATGGCACGTTCTTAACCCCGCAGGCGGACAACTTCGTGCTGGGAGTGTTGTCGCGGGCCGAGAACCGCACGATCTGCGCGGGGCTAACCGATGTCCTGATGGACTATTTCGAGGATGCGGTCGATCACAACGACACGACCGAGTTGGTGTTCCGCAGCGGATCTACGAAGACGATCCAACCGGGCAGCTGGGTCGTCAACTGCACGGGATACGTCAAATTCCCCGACGACTATCCCTACGAGCCATACGTTTCGCCCAGTGGTGCAGTCGTTTCCATCAACGTGCGCTCGGCCATACTGCACCTGCCCGCGTTCATCGGGTATTTCCTGGGCCACCTACTGTTCTTGGACAAACTCAATGAGGTTCCGCTCTACGAAGTCGACTGGATGAGCCTGAGGCAGAAGGCGCCGCTGGCTTTTCCGTACGTGCTCTTCGCGCTCGTCCAGCACAACCTCAGCCTGATCTACGACAACGTGCCCAGGCGCGTTTTCGACGAAAACGGACTCGATTTCGACAAGTGGTACCCGCTGCCGCGCCGCCTGCCAAGCGTGGCGCGGTTCCTGCTCACGCACCGCAGGGAACGCGAGCGTCAGCGCCGTGTTCTCGACACGGTGCGGGAGCGTTTCGATATCCGCTGCGGTCCGCTGGGTCAGGAGTATGCACCAAGCGCCACAACGTAATTGGGGTCGTCAGCAACCGCTGGTCACCTTGGTGGCCAACGCCGCGAGCTTGGCATCGAGTTGCTGTGCCGCGCTGAGCAATTCCGCGTTGGGCTCCACCACCATCAGCGACGACGGCTTGACGTAAGTCAGGCTGCTCCCGGTGCCCTCGTCGAGTAACAGCACCTCGACCGGGGCGAACAAGCCGGCCGTCACGTCGTGGCGCAGCATGGTGATGGCGATCAGCGGATTGCCCAGAATCACCCGCAACACCTTGCGGTCGATGCCGGCCCTGGTGATCCAGGCGCCGTGGTCGAACAGACCGAACAACATGAAACCGCTTGGCCCGACGTAGCGTTCGACGCGCTCCTGGTAAAAACTCCAGTCGCCGCTGGACATCGCGATGTCATTGATCGGCACCGGCTGCTCGCCGATGTCGGCAAGCAATGCAGCACGTAGTTCGTCGTAGCTCTTGTCGCTGTCGTAGCGCACTCGGACGCCGTCGAAACGGGTCTCGCGTGGATCGGAGGCGGTCGTCATCGGTTACAGCTTCCCTTGCCGCTGGTCCTCGCCGATCTTGAGTATCGGCGTGCGATTCTCCGGTTGGATCCGCTCCCAAAGGCCGCCCGCACCGTTGTCGCGTGCAAGTTGATCTTGACGCCTGAGCCACTGCTCGGCACTCCTGATCCGATTCGGGTGGATCTCATCGAGCAGCGCATAATCCCGTCTGACCACCCGGTGTTTCCAGAGATTCCAGAAGCCGGTGAAGTTGTCGCGTACGGTCATGGTGCTCTTGTCCTTCCGGTCGGCGTTGTACCCGGCGGGCGCGTCGGCGATGACGCTGAGCGGGCCCATTCGCCAGTACGTGTCCAGGTCGGTGTCGACGTACCGCGCCGGACGCCCGGTGACCTTCTCGAACGCCGCGGCGAGATCGGCGTAGGCGATATCGTCGACAGCGACCTCGAGGTCCATGCCGTTCGCACGCTCGGGATGGTCGAAAAGCCAACGCACGTAGTAACCGCAGTCCTCGAGAGACACGTGCGGCACCGCCCCGTCGCCGAGTGGAACACGCCACGTCAGCCCGCCGTCCTCCACGGTGGGCGTCATCGGTGTACCCGGGGAGATCACCATCTCGATGTAGGGGCCCGAGGTGAACAACGCCGCGCCCATCCGATCGCGATTCACCTGATTTTGGAACAGGATCCACTCGCCGACGCGACCTTTGCCGTCGTAATGACCGGTGCGGAACCGGGAGTCGTATGCCGCCTTCTTCAGGCCGTAGTCGAGGTTTCCGTACACGAAGAACTTGACTCCTTCTTCGATGGCGATCTCGTAACTGCGGATCGCCCAGTAGGTCTCGCTCTTCTCGCCGGTGTTGAATCCGTCGATGTTGACAAAGGCTCCGTCGCAACCGCGGAACCCCTCGCGCAGCGTCGCTTCGTCGGCGAAGGATCCCTCCACGGCGGACACGTTTTTGAGTTCAAGCAGTTCTTTGGCTCGCCGGCTGCCGGCGTCGCGGGTGAGAAACCGAACCGAGTATCTCTCGTCGGCGACGAGCGCGCGGATGATGGGCATGCCCTGGGCTCCCGTGCCGCCGACGACGAAGATGTTCGAGGTGGTGTGAGACATCGGCCCGCTCACAACCGCTCGATGATGGTAGCGTTGGCCATGCCGCCGCCCTCACACATTGTCTGCAGGCCGTAGCGGCCGCCGCGTTGCTCCAAAGCGTTGACGAGCGTCGTCATGATGCGAGCGCCGCTGGCGCCCAACGGATGACCGATCGCGATCGCGCCGCCGTTGACGTTGGTCTTGGTCAGGTCGGCGCCGGTGTCCTGAGCCCAGGCCAGCACGACGGGCGCGAACGCCTCGTTCACCTCGAACAGGTCGATGTCGGCGAGCGTCAGGCCCGCCTTCGACAACACCTTCTCGGTGGCCGGAATGACGCCGGTCAGCATGTACAGCGGGTCGGAGCCCACCACGGTGGTGGTGTGGATCCGGGCCAGCGGGCGTAGTCCAAGTTTCGTGGCGACCTCGCTGCTGGTGATCAACACCGCGGCGCTGCCGTCGGACAGCGGCGACGAATTGCCGGGTGTGATCTCCCAATTGATCTGCGGGAAACGGGCTTTGGCCGCGTCGCTGTAGAATGCCGGCTGCAACCCGGCCAGCGTGTCGACCGTAGTGCCGGGGCGGATGATCTCGTCGGTGGCCAGCCCGGCGATCGGCGTGAGCTCGTTGTCGAACAGGCCCTCCTTGGTGGCACGGGCGGCCTTTTCGTGGCTGCCGGCGGAGAACTCGTCGAGCTGGGCGCGCGAGAAGCCCCACTTCGCGGCGATCAGTTCGGCGCTGATGCCCTGCGGCACCAGGCCGTCGGGATACCGCCGGGTCATGTCCTCGCCCATCGGGTTGCTGCCCGGCAATACCTGGGTGCCCATCGGGACACGGCTCATCGACTCCACGCCGGCGGCGATGACCAAGTCGTATGCGCCGGCGATCACGCCCTGGGCCGCGAAGCTGATGGCCTGCTGGCTGCTGCCGCACTGCCGGTCGATCGAAACGCCGGGAACCGACTCCGGGAACCCCGCGCCCAGCAGGGCATTACGCGCGATGTTGGCCGCCTGGTCACCGACCTGAGTGACCGCGCCGGCGATGATGTCGTCGACTTGCGCCGGATCCACGCCGGTACGCGCCACCAGCTCGCGCAGGCTGTGTGCCAGCAGATCTGCCGGCAGCACATCGTGCAGCGCGCCACTGGCCTTGCCCTTGCCGATGGGGGTGCGTACGGCTCCGACGATGACGGCGTCGCGGTTCATGACTCCTCCTCGAGTCTCGTTCATCTAGGTATAGCTTGCTGTACCCAGATAAACACCTCGGTATGCTTAAAGCAACCCAGCCGCGGAGGTGATTTAGATGACACTGCTGCAAGGACCGCTGGCCGACCGCGACGCCTGGTCGGCGGTGGGCGAGTGCGCGATCGAGAAGACGATGGCCGTCGTCGGAACCAAGTCCGCGATGCTGATCATGCGCGAGGCCTACTACGGCACCACCCGATTCGACGACTTCGCCCGCCGGGTCGGCATCACCAAGGCCGCCACCTCGGCGCGGCTGAGCGAACTGGTCGAGCTGGGATTGCTACGGCGCCAGCCCTATCGAGAGCCCGGGCAGCGCAGCCGCGACGAGTACGTGCTCACCGACTCCGGCATCGCATTCATGCCGGTGGTGTGGGCGATGTTCGAGTGGGGGAGACATCATCTGCCCGGCCGCAACCGGCTGCGGCTGGTCCACCTGGACTGCGGCGCCGAGGCGAGCGTCGAAATCCGTTGTGCGGAAGGGCATCTGGTGCCGGCCGACGAGCTCGGCATGCGACTGGCTAAGAAGTCTGGTTGAGCGCGGCCAGCAGCCGGCGCGCCGCGGCGACCCGGCGCACGGCGGGCCCGGTCAACGTGTCCAGGGCGCACTCGGGGTCGGCCGGCGGGCCCATGTGCCCGCAGCCGCGCGGGCAATCCGCAATGGCCTCGGCCAAATCGGAAAACGCCATCATGACGTCGTCGGGCTGGATGTGTGCCAGCCCGAAGGACCGGATGCCCGGCGTGTCGATCACCCAGCCGGTGGTGCCCAGCGGCTCGGTCAGCGGCAGCGCCACCGACTGCGTCGAGGTGTGCCGTCCCCTGCCGATATCGGTCACGACGCCGACGGCACGGTCCGCGTCGGGCACGAGACGGTTGACCAAGGTGGACTTGCCGACGCCGGAATGCCCGAGCAGCACGGTGATCTTGCCCGCGAGCAGGTCCGCGACGGCCAGCAGGGGATCGTCGCGGCCGGCGGCGACCACGGTCAGGTCCAGGTCGACGAACTGTTCCGCGAACGGCTCGGGCGGGGCGAGGTCGGTCTTGGTCAGGCACAAGATCGGCGTGAGGCCGCCGGCGTAGGCGGCGATCAGCGTCCGGTCCACCAGGCCGGTGCGGGGCGGCGGGTCGGCCAGTGCCACCACGATGAGCAGCTGATCGGCGTTGGCCACCACCACCCGTTCGGTCGGATCGGTGTCATCGGCGGTGCGCCGCAACACCGTTCGGCGCTCGCCGCGGCGCACGATGCGGGCCAGCGTATCCGCCCGCCCGGACAGGTCGCCGACCACGTCGACGTCGTCGCCCACGACGATCGGGGTGCGGCCCAGTTCGCGGGCCCGCATGGCGGTGACCCGGCGATCGACGTCGCCGCCCAGCACGCATCCCCACCGGCCGCGGTCGACGCTGACCACCATCGCGGCTTCGGCGTCGGCGTGCTCGGGGCGGGTCTTGGTCCGCGGCCGCGACCCCCGGCCGGAGCGGATCTTGACGTCGGACTCGTCGTAGTCGCCGGGCCTCACATGCCGTGCCCCAGCATCCGGGCCCACAGCTGCGGAAAGTCGGGCAACGTCTTGCTGGTGGCGCCGATGTCGCTCACCTCGACCCCGTCCACCCGCAGCCCGACGATCGCGCCCGCCATCGCCATCCGGTGGTCGGCGTACGCGTGCCACGTCCCGGCGCGCAGCGGCGTCGCGGTGATCACTAGGCCGTCGGACGTTTCCTCGCAATCGCCGCCCAGGCGGTTGATCTCGGCGCTCAGCGCGGCGAGCCGGTCGGTCTCGTGCCCCCGCAGGTGAGCGATGCCGGTGAGCCGGGATACCGATCCGGGCGTCGCCAGCGCCGCCAGGGCGGCCACCGAGGGTGTCAGCTCGCCCACGGCGCGCAGGTCGACGTCGAAGCCGCCGTACTCCTCGGAACCGCGCACCTCCAGAGACGAATCGGTCTGCTTCACAACGGTATTCAACTTGCCTAACACGGACAAAATGTCGTCGGCGGGCTGCACGCTGTCGGCCGGCCAGCCGGTGATGCGCACGGAACCGCCGCTGACCACCGCCGCCGCAAGGAACGGAACGGCGTTCGTCAGATCCGGCTCGACCTGCCAGTGCCGCGCCGCCACCGGCCCCGGGCGAACCGTCCAGCTGTTGGGAACGGAATCGTCGACGTCGACGCCGGCCTGCCGCAACATCACCACCGTCATCGCGATGTGCGGGGCCGACGGCAGTGCCGCACCGGTGTGTCGCACGGTCAGACCCTCGGTGAACGAGGGCGCGCACAACAGCAACCCCGAGACGAACTGCGAGGAGGCCGAGGCGTCGATTTCCACGGTGCCGCCGCTGATCGAGCCGGCGCCCAGCACCCGGAACGGCAGGCCGGAGCCGTCAATCCGGACGCCGAGCCCGCGCAGCGCGTCCAGCAGCGGCGCGATGGGCCGCGCCCGGGCCTGCTCGTCGCCGTCGAACTCCACCACCGACTCGGCCAGCGCCGCCAGCGGCGGCACGAACCGCAGCACCGTGCCGGCCAGGCCGCAATCGACTTGCGCCGGCGTCTCCGGATCGACACGACCGCTGACCGTCAGCTCCGTCCCGTCACCGTCGACACGCAAGCCCAGGGTGCGCAACGCCCCGATCATCAGGTCGGTGTCCCGGCTGCGCAGCGCCCCGCTGATGGTCGGGGCGCCTTGGTCCAGGGCCGCCGCCAGGCCTGCGAGCACCAGGGCCCGGTTGGTCTGCGACTTCGAACCCGGAACGGTCACGGTCGCCCGCACGGGCTGCGATGCCACGGGGGCCGTCCACGCACTCATCGGTCCATCATTGCCTGTCGCCGGTTTTTGCCACCAATAGGATTCGGTGGCTCTGCCACTATGGAATGTATGTGTGGACGGTTCGCGGTAACGACCGATCCGGCCCTGCTGGCCGAGAAGATCAAGGCGATCGACGAGGCGACGGGCGCCGACGCATCCGCGCCCAACTACAACGTGGCCCCGACCTCGACCATCGCGACCGTCGTCAGCCGGCATTCCGAGCCCGACGACCAGCCGACGCGGCGGGTGCGGCTGATGCGCTGGGGCTTGGTGCCGCCGTGGGCCAAGGCCGGTGCCGACGGCGCGCCGGATACCAAGGGCCCGATGCTGATCAACGCTCGCGCGGACAAGGTCACCACGTCGCCCGCCTTCCGGACCAGCGCCAAATCCAAGCGCTGCCTGATCCCGATGGATGGCTACTACGAATGGCGGGTCAATTCGGACGATGCCGCCGGGAAGAAGACCCGCAAGACGCCGTTTTTTATGTACTCCGAAGAAGGCGAGCCGCTGTTCATGGCGGGTCTGTGGTCGGTGTGGAAACCCGCCAAAGACGCCGCACCACTGCTGAGCTGCACCATCATCACCACCGATGCGCCGGGGGAACTGGCGCAGATTCACGATCGGATGCCCTTGGTGATGCCCGAACGCGACTGGGACCGGTGGCTGGACCCGGACGCCGCGATCGATGAAAACCTGCTGGCCCGCACACCCGATGTGCGCGCCATTCGGATGCGCGAGGTGTCGACGTTGGTCAACAACGTCCGCAACAACGGCCCGCAGTTGCTCGAGCCGGCCGAGCCGCAGCCCGAACAGATGAAAATTCTCTAGCGCTGCCTTAGCGCGACGTCGTCATCGGTGCGTTGTTCGCCGATTCGTGATGACTCGATTGAGCAACGGTTTTGTGGCACATACATACCTATTTCTCACCGATGTGGCGCGGGAGAACCCGTCGGCCTGACCATCGATCTCATGACGAGTGCACTGCTTTGCCCCGAGCTTTGCCCCGAGTGCAGCTTTCCCGAACTCGCACCCGGTCTGTGCTACTTCTGCGCTCCCGTTGTCGAAACGCCAGTCATCGCTCTCACGACCGCCCGGCGGCCTAGGGGGCCGCGTGCCGACGCCGAGCGCAGCTTGGCTGCCGCGGGCTGACGCGGAAAGCGCCCCGGCGTTGAGCGGCACGCATCACTGACTGCCGCTCACGTCGAATCGGTTGCGGGAGAACAAGTTTCAGCTTCCGCTTAACTCTGCTGGGCCGCGAGCGCCACCGCGGTGGCGACGGCTTCCAGCAGGCGGCCGAGTTGCTCGGCGTCCCCGACGTCGCGATCGCCGGCGGCCAGCCGGGTGAAGACACCGGCGATGAACGTGGTGACGGCGGTGGTCTGCGCGGCCAGCAGTGCGGGGTCGCGGGTGCCCGGCTGCAGGTGGGCGATGGCGTCGCGGGCCATGCCGTTGATCCGTGCGACGAACACCTGCGACGTTTCGGCCAGGCCGGGGTCGCGGGCGGCGCCCAGCAGCAGTTCGTGGCGCGCTCTGTTGAGCATGAGTCCCGCCCCCTCCGCTTGAAGCATGGTGAGCCGCGCCAGGTGCGCGAAGGGGGAGCGCGGATCGACGGGTTCGTCGATCACCGACTGCAGGTTGGCCACGTCGATCTCCGCGACGCGCTTGCCGACTCCGCGCAGCAGCGCGGCGCGGGTGCGGTAGTAGTACGACGTGGTGCCCTCGGGAACGTCGGCGACGCGGTCGACCCGCCCGTGCGTCAGCCCGCGCGAGCCGTGCTCGGCCAGCACCCGGATCGCCGCATCGCACAGGTCGCGGCGGCGTTCGTCGCCGTCGCGTTTCCGGGTCGTGGTGCCGGCCATCAACGCAGCACCGTGCCGCCGTCGACGTTGACGATCGCCACCCTGTCGGTCAGACCGCGCAGTCCCATGAGCGCCCCTTCCCGCATCGAAGCTATTGACTTTACCTCTAGAACTGTAGAGGATCGCCAGTCATGGCCGGAATTCATCGGGTGCGCCCCGGAGCGGGGGACCTCTCGGCCGCGACGGGCGCCCCCGCGCAGCCCCTGGGCGACGGCGTCTGGATGTCGCCCGGCGTCTCCAACTCGTATGCGGTCGCGACCGACGACGGGCGAGTCATCGTCAACAGCGGCCTGGTCTTCGAAGGACCGTTGCACCGCAAAGCTTTTGCCGACGTGGCCGGGCCGACGCGGGCCATCATCGTCACCCAGGGGCACGCCGATCACTGGGGCGGGGTGAACTCGATGCGCGACGATGAAACCGACGTCGTGATGCACCGCAACTACCGGTATTGGCGCGATGACAACACCCTGCTGATGGGCTACCGGGTCCCCAAAACGTCGTTCGCCTTCGGAAAGTTCTCCGACGCCGTGCTCGAACACTTCAAGACGATCGACCCCGCGACCATCGACTTCTCGTTCCCCGAGCCGACCACGACCTTCGACCAGCACACGAGCGTCACGGTCGGCGCGCGCACCTTCGAACTGGCCTGGACGCCCGGCGGTGAGACCACCGACGCACTGGTGGTGTGGCTGCCCGAGGATCGAATCCTGTTCACCGGCAACCTGTTCGGTCCGCTGTTCGGGCACGTGCCGAACCTGATGACCATCCGCGGTGATCGATATCGCGATCCGATCCTCTACATCGAGTCGCTGAACACCGTGCTCGAATATGGGCCGCGGCGGCTGATCACCGGCCACTTCGATCCCATCGAGGGCGCCGATCGCATCGCGGAGGAGGTCACCGCGATGCGCGACGGGATGCAGGCCGTGCACGATCGCACCGCCGAGCTGATGAATGCCGGCGCCGACATCCACACCGCGATGCGCGAGGTCACGATGCCCGAGCACCTCGACATCGGCGAGGGCTACGGCAAGACCTCCTGGAACGTGCGGGCCATCTGGGAGATGTACACCGGATGGTTCCGGCACCGCTCGACCACCGAACTGTATGGCGTGCCGGCGGATTCGATCGCCGCCGACTTGGTCAGCGCCGCCGGCGCCGACGCGCTCGTGAACGCGGCGAGAGCTCACCTGAGTGCGGGGCGGCCGGTGCAGACCATTCACCTCACCGACCTGATTCTGGCCGCCCAGCCGATGCACGCCGAGGCGCGGGCGGTGGCCGCCGACGCGCACGAGGCGCTGTTGGCCGACACCGAAAACTTCTGGGAAAAGGCCTGGCTCACCAAGTCCATCAACGAATTGAGGACGACCGAATGAACACCGTCAACTTCGACTTCACCGGCGCCCACGCGCTGGTGACCGGCGGCACCAGCGGCATCGGCAACGCGATCGCCGCCGCGTTCGCCGGCGCCGGGGCCGCCGTCACGGTGACCGGGACCCGGGGGTCGGCCGCGGACTATCCCGAGACGGAGCTGAGCGCGTTCACCTACCGTCAGTGCCGGATCCAGGATGCCGAATCCGTTGACGCGCTGGCTGATTCGCTGGGTGACCTGGACATCCTGATCAACAACGCGGGCGGCCCCTATCCCGCGGGCGACGAATACGACCCGGACGGCTACGTCGCGTCGGTGACGCAGAACATGCTGGGCCCGATGCGGCTGACCATGCGCTGTCATGAGCGGCTCAAGTCCAGCCAGGCCCCCGGCGGCGCGAGCGTCGTCAGCGTGGTGTCGATGTCCGCGTTCCGCTCGGCGGTCTTCGTCCCGGGCTACGCCTCGTCGAAGATGGGCCTGATCGCCTTGACCATGAATTTGTCCCGCCGGTGGGCGAACGACGGGATCCGGGTCAATGCCATCGCGCCCGGACTCATCGACACCCGAATGACCCACCCCGCCATGGGAATTCCCGAGGTGATGGACGTCGAGATCGGCTTCCACACCCCACTCGGCCGGCCCGGCACCCCGCAGGACTGCGCCGGCGCGGCGCTGTTCTTGTGTACCGACGCCGCCTCGTACATCACCGGCAGCACCATCGCCGTCGACGGCGGATACCTGACGGTCTAGCGCCATGAGCGACTTCGATAGCATCGCGACTACGGACGACGTCTTCAAACTGGCCGCACAGCGCACCGGCCTGAGCGAAATCGACTCCGACTCTTGGCGAGACGGACTGGCGATCATGCTCGACGAGCTCAACAGTTCCCCGGTGTTCACCCCGTTCGGCCGCGAACGCGTCCTCGACGACGCCACCAACGCTTTAGGCCGGCGCATGCAGGTCCACGACTACATCAAGTCGCATCCGGAGGTGCTGGATACGCCCGTCGAGCGGCCCCTGATCGTGCTCGGCATGCCCCGTACCGGCACCACCGTGATCAGCTACCTGCTCGACCAAGACCCGGCGCGACGGTCGCTGCTGCACTGGCAGTGCGTGCACCCGATCCCGCCCGCCGCCAGCGACGCACTGCGCACCGACCCGCGCTGCCTGGCCCTGCTGGAAGAGCAACGCAAGATCCTCGAAATGGTGACGCAGGCGAAAATGCCGCTGCCGCACTGGGAAGACGCCGACGGGCCCACCGAGGACATGTTCATTCACAACCAGGACTTCAAGGGCCTGTCCTGGGACTCGTTCCTGCCGACGGATCGCTACGCGCGGTGGCTGTTCGACGAGGCCGACATGAGCAGCACCTACGAATATCAGAAGCGCTACCTGCAGGTCCTGCAGTCCACGGCGCCGCGCAACTGGAGCCTGAAGATGCCGTCGCACTCGGTGCACATCGAGGCGCTACTGAAGGTGTTCCCCGACGCCCGGCTGATCTGGGCGCACCGCGATCCGTACAAGGCGACCGGGTCGCTGTGCAACCTGTGGCGACTGCCGCAGAGCCTGGTGATGAACACCGAGCTGCTCGATCAGGCGGACATGGGCCGGCTGGCGATGTGGCAGATGAGCTACCACGTCGAGCGGCCGCTGCGTGCGCGCGACCGCATCGGCGACGAGCGCTTCTTCCACATGTACTACCACGAGATGATGCGCGACCCGATGGACGTCATGCGGCGGATCTATGAGTGGGCGGACGAACCGCTGACCGCCGAAACCGAAGTGCGCATGCGCGATTGGCTCGCCGAGCATCCGCAGGACAGGTTCGCACTCAACGCCTACCGCCTCGACGAATACGGCCTGAGCGTCGAACAACTCGCTCCGGTCTTCGCCGAATACCTCGATACCTTCGACATCGAACTGGAGGGTAGACCGTGAAAGCCTCCGTGGTCACCGGACCCGGCCGGGCAGAGGTTCTGCACACCGAGCGCCCCGAGGTCGGCCCGCGCGACGTCCTGGTGCGGATGCGTGCCTGCGGCATCTGCGGTTCCGACGCGTTCTACATCACCATCGGCGGCATCCCGCCGCGCCAGGGGCACACGCCGCTCGGCCACGAGCCGGCCGGGGAGGTCGCCGAGGTCGGCGCCCAGGTGACCGGGCTGTCCGTCGGCGACCACGTGGTCATCAACCCGATGGCCGCTCCGAGCGGCATCATCGGCAACGGCGGTGCGACCGGGGCGCTCGCCGACTATCTGCTCATCGAAAACGCCGTGCGCGGAACGAGTCTCGAGGTGATCCCGGACCACATCCCGTGGGAGGTGGCCGCACTCAACGAGCCGATGGCCGTCGCGCGCCACGGCGCCAACCGCTGCCGGCCCAAACCGGCGGACAAGGTCGTCGTCTTCGGCGCCGGGCCGATCGGGCTGGGCGCCGTCCTGGCCTTCAAATCCCTTGGCGTCAGCCACGTCGTCGTCGCGGACCTGATCCCCGGCCGGTTGGACAAGGCGCTGCAGATCGGCGCCGACGCCGTCGTCAACTCCGCCGAGGAGGACGTGGTGGCGCCTGATCGAACTGCACGGCGAGGGCGAAGCCGGAATTCCGGGGTTACCCCGGCGCGCAGGCACCGACATCTACCTCGACGCCGCCGGTGTGCCCGCCGTCGTCAACACCGCGCTGGCGGCGGCCAAGAAGGGCGCCACCGTGGGAATCGTCGGCGTGCACAAGGAGCCGGTGCCGGTCGAGTTCGTCAACGTGATGAGCAACGAGATCACCATCCTCGGTTCCATGGGCTATCCCGACGAGATCTTCGAGGTGACAGGGGATCTCGTCGCGAACTGGGAGAAGTACGCGCTGATCGTCAGCCACACGATCCCGTTCGAGAACGTCGGCGAAGCGCTCGAGCTGGCCCACACTCCGGGGGCCGCCGACAAGGTCGTCGTCACGTTCTGCTGATGTCGGCGGTGACCGCGCCGGTGAGGCGGACCAGATCCTGCGGCGCCACCGCGACCTCCCAGCCCCGGCGCCCGGCACTGCAGAACACCCGATCCCACGCCAGCGCACCGGAATCGACAACGGTCGGCAGCTTTTTGCGCTGACCGAACGGCGACACCGCACCGAGCACGTACCCGGTCGCCCGCTCGGCGACGGCGGCGTCGGCCATGGATGCCTTGGCAACCCCCAGCGCGGTGGCCGCCGCCTTCAGCGAGAGCCGGGCGCTCGCCGGCACGATCGCGACCGCCAGCCCGCCCGGAACCGTGACGACCAGCGTCTTGAATATCTGCCCGGGTTCGACGCCGGCTGCCTCGGTGAGCGCTTTGACCGCCTCCGCGCCGAACGACTGCTCCCGCCGGTCGTGCTCGAACGTCAGGACTTCGTGCGGCACACCGGCTTTCACCAACGCGGCAATGCCCGGTGTGGCGGCCACGCTATTACGGGCCCGTGTACCCCGGCGGGTTGACGCCATCGACCCAGAAGTCGACGCCGAGCTTCGAGCCGGGAATGCAGTCGTAGGTGGACAGGTCCGTGACGCCGGATTCCACCAGCACGTCCTCGCACAGCAGCATGTTGCCGGTGAACTCCTTGGCCGGCTTGTTGAGGATGACGTAGGCCGCATCGGAGTAGATCTCGGGCTTGCGGGCCCGTCCCATCGCCTCGTCGCCGCCGAGCAGGTTCTGCACCGCGGCGGTGGCCACCAGCGTGCGCGGCCACAACGTGTTGGACGCGATGCCCTCTTCGCGCATCTCCTGCGCGATGCCCAACGCGCACAACGTCATACCGAACTTGGCCATCATGTACGCCGTCGGCTTCAGCCACTCCTGGCCCAGCAGCACCGGCGGGGACAGCGTCAGGATGTGCGGGTTCTCCCGGCCCTTCATGTGGGGCAGGCACGCTTGGGAGACCGCGTACGTGCCCCGCACCTGGATGCCGTTCATCAGGTCGAACCGCTTCATCGGCACCTCGGAGATGGATCCCAGGTTGATCGCCGACGCGTTGTTGACGCAGATGTCGATGCCGCCGAACTGCTCGACGGTCTTGGCCACAGCCGCCTCGACCGATTCCGGGTCGCGGACGTCCCCGACGATGGGCAGCGCCTGCCCACCGGCTTCCTCGAGTTCCTTGGCCGCCGTGAACACCGTTCCGGGCAGCTTCGGGTGCGGCTCGGCCGTCTTGGCGATCAGGGCGATGTTGGCGCCGTCCTGCGCGGCGCGCTTGGCGATCGCCAGGCCGATACCGCGGCTGGCGCCGGAGATGAACATGGTCTTGCCGTTCAGGGACATGGCGTCACACTAACGCCACGCCCGAACCGCCGGGATCGGGGTCCGATCGGGCCGGCAGGCACCGGTATCGCGCCACATCGGGCTGCGGAAATAGCGAGGTCGTGCGAGGCGTTGATCCAGTCGGTTTCAGATGCGGTGGAGCAGGCCCGGACGGACGGTGTCGGGGTCAGCCTTTAGATTGGGAGGAGCAGCGTGGTGTCAACGGCGACGAGCCTGTTAGGCGAGGAGCGGTTGGCTGGCTTCCTTGCCAGTCCGGTGGCGCTTTCCGTGCTCTCCGGCAACACCGCCGCAGAAGGGACCGGGTTGATCGACATGGCCGATGCTGAAGATGGCCGCGATGGTGCGACGGGGCCCGAGACTGCCGAGCCCGCAGCGCCCGAAGAGACGGACGCCGAGCTAACGGCGCGGTTCGAGCGCGACGCTATCCCCCTGCTGGACCAGCTCTACGGTGGCGCGCTGCGCATGACGCGCAATCCCGCCGACGCCGAAGACCTGCTGCAAGAGACTATGGTCAAGGCCTATGCGGGCTTCCGGTCGTTCCGGGCCGGCACCAATCTCAAGGCGTGGCTGTACCGGATCCTGACCAACACCTACATCAACAGCTATCGCAAGAAACAGCGCCAACCCGCGGAATACCCGACCGAGGAGATCACCGACTGGCAGCTGGCCTCCAACGCCGAGCATTCGTCCACCGGGCTGCGTTCAGCAGAGGTGGAGGCACTCGAGGCGCTGCCGGACTCGGAGATCAAAGACGCGCTGGCGGCTTTGCCGGAAGAATTTCGGATGGCGGTCTACTACGCCGACGTCGAAGGTTTCCCGTATAAGGAAATCGCCGAGATCATGGATACGCCGATCGGAACGGTAATGTCACGGCTGCACCGCGGCCGCCGGCAGTTGCGTGGCCTGTTGGCCGACGTTGCCAAGGAGCGGGGCTTCAACCGCGGTCAGCAGACGCACGAGGAGGTGTCGTCATGAGCGAGTTCTCCGGCCAGGGCGGTGCCTCGCCCGACGCCTGCCCCAACGACGAGTCGCACGGCAGCGTCGGCTGCGCGGAGGTCATCCGGCAGGTCTGGCTGCTGCTCGACGGTGAATGCGGCCCGGACACCCGCGAACAGCTGCGCCGGCACCTCGAGGCATGCCCCGGCTGCTTCAAGCACTACGGGCTCGAAGAGCGGATCAAGGCGTTGATCGCCACCAAATGCAAGGGCGAGAAGGCCCCCGAGGGGTTGCGCGAGCGGCTACGCCTCGAGATCCGGCGCACCACGATCATTCGGGGCACGCAGTAGCGTCGCTCTAGGCGTTGGGGCGCTTGCCGTGGTTGGCCTTGCTGTGCTTGCGGTCGCGCTTCTTACGGCCTCGTTTGGCCATGGTGAAAACCTCCGTGATTGCTGTCAAACTGGGCGCCCCGCGCCCGTTGGCTTGACGGCCATTCTCTCACGGGACGTCCTATGCAGTGTCTTCGCCCTCGCGGGGCCCCTCCGGGCCCCGTGCGCCGCGGCCCCGACCGGCGCTGTGGTTCGATGTATCCGAGCCTGATGGGCGGAAAAGAACCGTGATGACCAGCAGCCAGCCTGCGCGAAGGCCGAGACGAGTGGGGTGAAGATGGCGGAGGATGTGCGCGCCGAGATCGTGGCCAGCGTGCTCGAAGTCGTTGTGAACGAGGGCGACCAGATCGGCAAAGGCGACATCGTGGTGCTGTTGGAGTCGATGAAGATGGAGATCCCCGTCCTGGCCGAAGTGGGCGGCACGGTCAGCAAGGTCAGCGTGTCGGTGGGTGACGTGATTCAGGCCGGCGACCTCATCGCGGTGATCAGCTAGCCTTTCGGACCCCCTCGACCAACCGCCGGGAACGACCCGGGGAGTGAGCGATGTCAACTCTCGGTGACCTGCTCGCCGAACACACCATGTTGCCCGGCAACGCGGTGGACCACCTGCACGCGGTGGTCGGGGAGTGGCAGCTGCTGGCCGACCTCTCCTTCGCCGACTACCTGATGTGGGTGCGGCGCGACGACGGCGTGCTGGTCTGTGTGGCGCAGTGCCGGCCGAACACGGCGCCCACGGCGCTGCAGACCGACGCGGTAGGCACCGCCGTCGGATCCGACCGATTGGCCCTCGTGGCCGAGACGTTCGCGTCGGGCACCGCGCAGCGCAACGACGTTGCCGGACAACAGGATTCGTGGTTGCCAGGCACCCACATCGAGGCGTCTCCGGTGCGTTATGGCGGCAAGGTGGTGGCCGTGCTCACCCACCATCAGACCGCGTTGGCCGCCGACCGCACGTCCGGTCAGCTGGAGATCGCCTACCGGGAGTGCGCCACCGACCTGGTCCACATGCTCGCCGAGGGAACCTTTCCGGACGTCGGGGACGTGGTGATGTCGCGCTCGACCCCGCGCGCGGGCGATGGCTTCATCCGCCTCGACGTGCACGGCGTCGTCGCGTACGCGAGTCCCAACGCGCTGTCCGCCTACCACCGGATGGGCCTGACCACCGAACTGGAGGGGCGCAACCTCATCGAGGTCACGCGCCCGCTGATCTCCGACCCGTTCGAGGCCCAGGAGGTGGCCGAGCATGTAAGTGATCTGGTGGCCGGCGGGCGCAGCATGCGCATGGAGGTCGACGCCGGCGGAGCCACCGTGCTGCTGCGCACGCTGCCGTTGATAGTCGACGGCGCCAGCGCCGGTGCCGCGGTGCTGATCCGCGACGTCACCGAGGTCAAGCGTCGCGACCGGGCCCTGATATCCAAGGACGCCACCATCCGGGAGATCCACCACCGGGTCAAGAACAACCTGCAAACCGTGGCGGCGCTGTTGCGCCTGCAGGCCCGCCGGACCGTCAACGCCGAGGGGCGCGAGGCCCTGATCGAGTCGGTGCGGCGGGTGTCGTCGATCGCGTTGGTGCACGACGCGCTGTCGATGTCGGTGGACGAGCAGGTCAACCTCGACGAGGTGATCGACCGCATCCTGCCGATCATGAACGACGTCGCGTCGGTGGACCGGCCGATCCGCATCAACCGGGTCGGCGACCTGGGTGTGCTGGACTCCGACCGGGCCACCGCGCTGATCATGGTGATCACCGAACTGGTGCAGAACGCGATCGAACACGCCTTTGACCCAGCGGCCGAAGAGGGCTCGGTGACGATTCGCGCCGAGCGATCCGCCCGCTGGCTCGACGTCGTGGTGCACGACGACGGACGCGGCCTGCCGGAGGGATTCAGCCTGGAGAACTCCGACAGCCTCGGTCTGCAGATCGTGCGGACGCTGGTGTCGGCCGAGTTGGACGGCACGCTGGGCATGAGTGAGGCGCCCGCCCGCGGCACCGATGTGGTGCTACGGGTGCCCATCGGCCGGCGGACCCGATTGCTGCTGTAGGCGTGCGCACTGACTTACACGCAAAGGTGCGGCCCCGACTTTCGTCGAGGCCGCACTATTTGCGTTATGTGGGTTAAACCCCGCTGCGGGCCTTCGTCCGGGCGTTGCGACGCTTCAACGCACGCCGCTCGTCTTCGCTCATGCCGCCCCAGACGCCCGAGTCCTGGCCAGTGTTCAGGGCCCAACCAAGGCACTCTGTGGTCACCGGACACCGATTACAGACCAGTTTCGCGTCAGCGATCTGCGCGAGCGCCGGGCCGCTGTTCCCTACCGGGAAGAACAGCTCCGGGTCCTCGTCACGACAGACCGCCTTGTGGCGCCAATCCATACGTCTTTACTCCTCACTGAGTGCGCAGCAAGGCGCACGGCCATTTTCTTCGGCTGTTTAACGCGTGCAGAAGAAAAGGAGTCCGGACTCCTACGTAGTTTCTGCATGCAACCTTTTGATCGTTTCACAGGCTCAACAGATGTCAATAGCGTGAGTTCGCTCGTGGGCTATCTCACTTTGATCATCTAGTCGCCAAGCCCTCACTCCGTTGTACTACACTCCGCGGGCTGCTTCGGTGTGATTTTCTCTTCGCACGCCGCCTCGGCGGCTATCGGAGCAGGTCAGCGCCATTTCTGTTGAGGTGGCGCAACCACCGCCAGCGCGTCCGGGACCGCCTTGAAAGTCATGGTTTCGCGCACGCCGAGGTAATCGCCGTCGAACTGGCAGGCCACTGCGCCTGCGGTCGAGGTAACTCGCACGCACGGCAGGTCGTCCTCGGTAATGAGGTGCTTGAAGTCGAACTTGGGCCGTTTTGCGAACATCTGCCGCACGATTCGCAGGGTGGGGATCGTCTTCATGGTGGTAGGCGCGAACACCCCCAGGCCCGACTCGAAGCTGCAGCCGGGATTGGTCCACACCGGCCGTTCGTTGGCGAAGGTCCACGGGCTGGAGTTCGACACGAACGCGAAGCTGACGCCGGTGATGGGTTCGCGGCCGGGAAGTTCCAGCGTCAGCATCGGTTCGCGGCGCGTGTAGCCCCACACGGCGGGCACCGCCGCGCGGATGTAGCGCCACGCCGAAACCTTGCCGCCCTTGTCCCGTTCGGCCTCGACCGCGGCCACCACCTCGGCATCGACGCCCATGCCGGTGTTGAACACCGCCCAGCGTTCGCCGCAGTCGATCAGGCCGATCCGCCGCCAGGCTTGGCGCCGCTGGTAGTCGTCGAGCAGCTGGATGAGCTGATTGGTGGCCGCGACCGGATCCGCGGAAATACCCAGGGACCGCGCCAGCACGTTCGCCGAACCGCCGGGCACCACGGCAACCGCGGGTATCGGTCCGCCCGGAAGCGGCCCCGGCCGGCCGAGCAGGCCGTTGACCACCCCGCTCACCGTGCCGTCGCCGCCGTGCACCACCACCAGATCGATCCCGTCGGCGACGGCCTTCTGCGCGAGCTCGGTGCCGTGACCACGGTGGTTGGTGTGTTCGACGGTGAGCTGCAGGCGGCTCTTGAGCGCGTGGGCCAGCAGGTCGCGACCGGCCGGGGTGGTGGAAGTGGCTGTGGGGTTGACGATCAGCACGGCCCGCATGAGCCACGAGCTTAGGCGGGCCGGTTAAGGCCACGCTGTGGGGGAACCGCCGGGGACCGGGCGGCTGCCCTGGCTACGCTGACGCTGTGACGCCGCCAGCCGCCCCGATCGCCGTTCGCCGCGCCGGCCTGATCGTCGTGTTGCAGGGGATCGCGGCATTGATCGTGGCGGTGGTGTTGGTGGTCAGGGGCATCGCGGGAGCCGATCAGCAGGTGGTCAACGGCCTGGCAACGGCGGGTTGGTTCGTCTTGGTCGGCGCCGGGGTGATCGCCGCGGGGCGCGCGCTGATTTTCGGCAAGCGCTGGGGCCGCGGGTTGGCGGTCATCACCCAGCTGTTGTTGTTGCCGGTGGCGTGGTACCTGGCGGTCGGATCACATCAGCCGGGATTCGGGATTCCGGCGGGCGCGGTGGCGCTGATCGTGCTGGGATTGCTGTTCAGTCCCGCCGCGGTGCGCTGGGCCGCCGGCGATCAGGGCGACTCCGCCAAGCCGGCCAACGACGCCCCGGACAGCCGGTAGGTCGTCCATTCGTTCTGCGGCTCCCCGCCGATGCCGTCGTAGAGCGTGATGGCGTCGGCGTTCCAGTTGAGAACCGCCCAGGACAGCCGCGTGTATCCGCGCCGCAGGCATTCGGAGGCCAGCGTGGCCAGCAGCGCGCGGGCCAGCCCACGCCGGCGAAACTCCGGCCGCACGAACAGGTCTTCCAGATAGATGCCCGCGACGCCGTCCCAGGTGGAGTAGTTGAGGAACCACAGCGCCATCGCCGCGACCTCGCCGTCCACCTCGGCCACGTGGCCGTACACGGTCGGCGGGTCACCGAAAAGCGCTGCGGCGATTTGCGTTTCGGTCACCGTACACTGATCGGCGGCGTGCTCGAAGTCGGCTAACGCGTGGATCATGCCGGTGATCGCGGTGGCGTCGTGCGGCGCGGCGCGGCGGATGTGGTGGCTCATCGCTCAACTCCCAGAGCGTTGAGGATCGTGCCGAATTTCGTTGTGGTTTCGGCGAGTTCCTCGTCGGGATCGGACTCGGCGACGATACCGCCGCCGGCCCGCGCCAGCGCGCTGCGCCGGTCCGCCGACAGCTGCGCGCAGCGCAGCGACACCACCCAGCGGCCGTCGCCGCGGGCGTCGCACCACCCCACCGCCCCGGCGTAGAACCCGCGGTCGCCCTCCAGTTCGGTGATCAGCCGCATCGCCGCCTTGGTCGGCACCCCGCCGACCGCGGGGGTGGGGTGCAGCGCCAACGCCAAATCGATTGCGGTGCTTGATGTGTCACGCAAGCGTCCGGTGATCGGCGTGCACAGATGCCAGACCGTGGCGGTGTTGCTCAGCTGTGGTTCGGCGGCGATGGACAGGTCGTCGCACAGCGGCTCCAGGGCAGTCCTGATGGATTCGATGACCAGCTGGTGCTCGTGACGGTTCTTGGCCGAGGCGGCCAGCGCGGCGCCGTTCTCGGCGTCGGTCCGCGGGTCGGCGGCGCGCGGGGCCGAGCCGGCGAACGGCCGGCATTCAACGCGGCCACCGCTGCGGGCCACCAGCACCTCGGGGCTGGCGCCCACCAGGGCAGCGCCCGCGTACTCGCCGCCGGCGGCGGTCAGGTCGACCAGGTAGCCGTAGGCCGCCGGGTCCGCGGCAATGAGCCGGCGCAGGATCACGCGCGCATCCAGCGGGGCATCGGCAACCAGGCGCAGGGCGCGGGCCAGTACCACCTTGTCCAGCGGGTTGTCGGCCGCGGCGAGCTGCTCGCAGGAGCGGCGGATCCGGTCGCGGTATTCGACCGGCGGCGGCACGGCTTCGGCCACCCGCACCGGCGGCAGGCCGTCGCGCGGCCAGTCCGGGGGTCCGTTCGTGGCGGCCACCGTCTCGGGCGTCAACAGCGCAGCCGGCCTGGTGACGTCGAAAGGCAACGCGCCCAACACAATCGGCGCTTCCCCCGATTGCAGCGCGGCCTGCGCCGCACCCACCTCGCCGTAACGGCGCCGCACACCTTCGGCAATCAGGGTTCTGGTCGGCCCGCACAGCGCGAATGGCGGTTGGTTGCTCACTGACCGGTCAATCCGAGCGCCCGCAGCTGCCGTACCCCGTGCTCGAACCCGCAGACCGCGATCGACGCGGTGATCATGCCGAAGCGGCTGCCCTCGACCAGCGGCAGTTCTACCCAGCGGGTGATCACCGCGCGGGAGAAGTGGCCGTGGCTGACGAAGATGACGTCACGCGCCTCCATGTGCTCCAGCGCCGTCGCGACGGCCGCGTCGGCGCGCTCGCTGACCTGCTCGACGGTCTCACCACCCGGGCAGCCGTGCGTCCACACCAGCCAATCGGGCACCGTCTCGTGGATCTGCTCCGTGGTCAGGCCCTCGTAGGAGCCGTAGTCCCATTCGGTCAGCAGCTCGGACATTTCGTCGACGGACAGCCCGGCCAGCTGCGCGGTGGTCAGGGAACGCTGCCGCGGACTGCTGATCACCAGGGGATCAACGAGTTTGAGTTCTCGGAGTACGTCGCCGGCCAGCTCGGCCTGCGTTCGGCCGGCCTCGGTCAGCTCGACCTCGGTGCGGCCGGTGTGCTGGCCGGACTTCGACCACTCGGTCTCGCCGTGACGCAGCAGCACCAGGCGGTGGTTGTGCAAGCCCATATCGATCGATTCTGCCGGACGACGCGCGGTGGTTGCTCAGGCCGCAGCGCACGGCGGGCGAACGTGCCAGGATGGGCGTTGTTGAGCGCATGGCGATTACGCAGAGGGGAGAGCCGCGCCTATGGCTGCTAAGACCCGGGTATTGGCGGTGGCCAACCAAAAGGGGGGTGTCGCCAAGACGACCACGGTCGCGTCGCTGGGTGCGGCGATGCTGGACGAGGACAAACGGGTGCTGCTGGTCGACCTCGATCCGCAGGGCTGCCTGACGTTCTCGTTGGGCCAAGACCCGGACAAGCTACCGGTCTCCGTGCACGAGGTGCTGCTCGGCGACGTCGAACCCAACGCCGCGCTGGTCGAGACGGCGGAGGGGATGACGCTACTGCCGGCCAACATCGACCTGGCCGGCGCCGAGGCCATGCTGCTGATGCGGGCCGGTCGCGAATACGCGCTCAAGCGCGCCCTGGCCAAACTCGGCGACGAGTTCGACGTGGTGATCATCGACTGCCCGCCGTCGCTGGGCGTGCTCACCCTCAACGGGCTGACGGCCGCCGACGAGGTCATCGTGCCGCTGCAGTGCGAGACCCTCGCGCACCGCGGGGTCGGCCAGTTCCTGCGTACCGTCTCCGACGTCCAGCAGATCACCAACCCGGAGCTGCGACTGCTCGGCGCCCTGCCGACGCTGTACGACTCGCGCACCACCCACACCCGCGACGTCCTGGCCGACGTCGCCGACCGGTACAACCTGCCGGTGCTGGCCCCGCCGATTCCCCGCACCGTGCGATTCGCCGAGGCCAGCGCCTCCGGCTCGTCGGTGATGGCCGGCCGCAAGAACAAGGGCGCGGTGGCCTACGGCGATCTGGCGGCGGCGTTGCTGAAGCATTGGAAGAGCGGCAAGCCGCTGCCGACGTTCGCCGTCGAGGTCTAACTAGCCCAGTGCGACCAGGGTGTCACCGCGCTGCTCGAGCACCCGGGACCCGATCACGGCCGGGAACACCGGATTGCCCGGCGGCGGGGCGCTCGTCGACCGGTCCACCGGAATGTAGCGTTCGTTGGCGCCGCTCAGCGGGTCGTAGACCCCGATCGCGTCGGTGAGAGGCACCAGCAGCCGGCCCGCCATCATCACCCCGGGACCCAGCGGCGTCTTGTCGCCCGCGGCGATGGTGTAGCGCAGCGCCAGCGTGTTCGCGTCGAAGACCATCAGCGAATCGCCGGTCCACCAGGTGATCTGGCTGCCAGGGTGCGAGACCGCGGCCGAGCGCGACGGCGGCTTGGGCAGCGGGGTGCTGGACACGGTGGCGCCGGTTTGGTCGATCACGTCGACGCGAGGTTGCGGCGCGGGCAGGTAGACCGCGGTGGTGTTCTCCGCGACGGTCAGCACCCGGGCGCCCGAATCCGGCGCGATCCCCGGTTCGGCCACGATGTGTTGCTGGGGTTCGTCGTCGTCCTTGCCCGGCCGCAGCAGCACCAGCCGCAGGTCGGCCTGATTCGCGCAGCTCTCCAGCACCGACACCGCCTGCGAGCTGGCCGCGGCCGAGATCAGCTTGCATCCGGAGTGCAGTCCGCGCGTCGACGGCTTCACCCGCGCGTCGGTCTCGCCGTAGGCCAGCATCCGGACCATGTCCGAACGCCACAGCTCCAGCCGGGTGTCGCCGACCGACAACACCGTCATGCCGTCGGAGGAGAGCCGCACCCTCGGGTCGGCGTAGCCGCTGCGGGCGGGCCCCCGACGACCGGTGGCGCCGTCGAGCGTGCTCACCTGGCCGCAGCCGCGTTCGTCGCGGTAGACGCCGACGGCGTAGCGGTACAGCCAGGTGACCCCGCACAGGTCGATGTCGCGGGCGTAGCTCCAGCGGGACTGGCCGGTATCGGGATCGCGCCCGTCGATCTGGCGCCCGGCGGCGGTGACGACCTCCCCGCCGGCTACCACCGGGGCGGTGGTGGCCGGGCTGGCGGCGCTCCACAGCTGCTTCAGGCCGGCGGGCACCTGACGGGCCGGGGTGGGGTTGGGTGCGGGAAAGGCCGCGGGCCGGCTGATGGTGGCGCGAGCGTCGCTGCTCCACCAGACCAGCGCCGCGATGGCGGCGACGACGACCACGATGGCCGCGGCGGCGACGATGTCGCCTGTGGTCCGGCGCTCGGGTCTGACCATGCGTCGGCGCGAACCTCTAGTTGCTCTGCGTGCCGGCCGCGGCCGCGGTGGCGGCTTGCCCTTCGGCGGGCTTGCGACGCCGGCGGCGGCGCCGGGTGGAGCCCGCGTTGCCCGGGGGCGAGGCGGTCGCGGTGTCCGCGGTGGCCTCGCCGTTGCTGCTGGCGGCCCCGTTGCCCGACGGGTGCGCGGTGACGGGCTGGCCGCCCCGGGTGCGCCGGCGGGTGCCGGAGCGGCGCGCGGGCCGCTCCGACTTCTGCTCCGGCTTCCTGCCGTCGCGGTCACCGCCGCGGCGCTGGCCTTGCGGCTTGCGGGCCGCGCCCACGGTGCCGGTGGCCTCGGCGGGGATGCCCATCTCGGCGTGGAGGTGCGGCGAATTGGAGTAGGTCTCGGCGGGCTCGGGGCAGTCCAGCCCCAGCGCCTTGTCGATCAGCGACCAGCGGGGTAGCTCGTCCCAGTCCACCAGGGTGACCGCGATACCGGTCTTGCCTGCGCGGCCGGTACGGCCGATGCGGTGCACGTAGGCCTGTTCGTCCTCGGGGATCTGGTAGTTGATGACATGGGTGATGTCGTCGATGTCGATGCCGCGGGCGGCGACGTCGGTGGCGACCAGCACGTCGATCTCGCCGGTGCGGAAGGCCTTCAGCGCCTTCTCGCGGGCCGCCTGGCCCAGGTCGCCGTGCACCGCGCCCACCGCGAAGCCGCGCTCGGCCAGCTCGTCGGCCACCTTTTGGGCGGTGCGCTTGGTGCGGGTGAAGATCATCGTCGCGCCGCGGCCCTCGGCCTGCAGCACCCGGCTGACCAGCTCCACCTTGTCCAGGGCGTGGGCCCGGTATACGTACTGAACGGTGGTGTCGTGGGTGGCCGCCGAGTGCGGCGCTTCCGCCCGGATGTGGGTGGGCTGGTTCATGAACGTGCGGGCCAGCGTGATGATCGGGTCCGGCATGGTCGCCGAGAAGAGCATGGATTGCCGGTCGGTCGGGATTTGGCGCAGGATGCGTTCGATGTCGGGCAGGAAGCCCAGGTCGAGCATCTCGTCGGCCTCGTCGAGCACCAGCACCGACAGCCCGCCCAGTTGCAGGTGGTTCTGCTGGCTCAGGTCGAGCAGCCGGCCCGGCGTGCCCACCACGACGTCGGCGCCGGCGCGCAGCGCCTCGATCTGCGGCTCGTAGGGGCGTCCGCCGTAGATGGGGACCACCGAGAGCGGCCGGCCGCCCTCGGCGATCAGGTGCTTGGCCGCGAGCGTGAGGTCATCGGTGACCTGCAGGCACAGCTCGCGGGTGGGCACGACGATCAGCGCCCGCGGTGTGCCGTTGAGGGGCCGCGCGGCGGTGCCGGCGGTGATGCGCTGCAGCAGCGGCACGCCGAACGCGAACGTCTTGCCCATGCCCGTGCGGGCCTGCCCGATCAGGTCGTCGCCGGCGAGCGCCATCGGCAGGGTCAGTTCTTGAATGGCGAAAGGGGTTTCGATCCCCTTTTCGGCGAGCGCGCGCACGATTTCGTCGCGGACGCCGAGTTGCGCAAATGTGGGTTGGGGGGTCAGTTCAGTTGTGCTGGTGAGTGCGGTCATGCGTGGGTAGGTAGCCTCTCGGTGACGTATCGGTTTGTGTCGGTATTTCTCTGTCGCGGTCACGCGCGCACGAGTTCCGACTCCGATTTCGTCGCCGAGTCGCCGGCCCTGGCTCAGTCTGGGATGGCCCAGTTAGGGCGGGCCAGCTGTGCACGCACATTTCGCCGATAGCGGCTTGAAAAACAAATACGGCATGAATAAAGCCGCCATCTACCTACATGATAGCTGGTCGACAGCCGGCTCCCATTTTGCGCTAGGTCAGCCGACTACAGTGTTGCCATGACCCGGCCCTCCTGCCAGCCCTCCCAAGCCGATCTGGCCGCCGAGAACATCGACGATTCGCCCGCCCCGCGGCTGTCGGCCGATCACCCGGGCGTCAACGAGCTGTTCGCAGTCCTGGCCTACGGCGAGATCGCCGCGTTCTATCGACTCACCGACGAGGCTCGAATGGCCCCTGACCTGCGCGGACGGATATCGATGGCGAGCATGGCCGCCGCCGAGATGCAGCACTACGAGCAGCTGCGCGACGCCCTGGAAAGCCGCGGCGTGGACGTGGTGTCGGCGATGTCCAAATACGTCTCGGCGCTCGAGAACTACCACCGGCTGACCATGCCCAGCACGTGGCTCGAGGCCTTGGTCAAGACGTATGTGGGCGACGCCCTGGCGGCCGATCTCTACCTGGAGATCGCCCACGGTCTGCCCGCCGAGGTCGCCGACGTGGTTCGCGCGACGCTGTCGGAGACCGGGCACTCGCAATTCGTCGTCGCCGAAGTGCGCGCCGCGGTGACGGCCAGTGGCAAGCAACGCAGCCGGCTGGCGCTGTGGTCACGCCGGTTGTTCGGCGAAGCAATAACTCAGGCCCAGTACCTGCTGGCCGACCACGACGAGCTGGTCGACCTGGTGATGTCGGGCGCCGGCGGGCTGGGCCAGCTCAACGCGTTCTTCGACCGGATGCAGCAGACGCACGAGCGTCGCATGCACGAACTGGGCCTGAGCTGAGCGCGGCTCGGCCGTTTGGCCTCAGCCGGCGCAGGTCGCCATGTTCGAGGTGTTGGACGCGATGATCCGCTGACCGGCGGCGTTGAAGACCGAGCAGTTGAGCCGGCCGTAGAAGCTGGTCGCGACGACGGATTCGGTCTCCACGCCGGGGTTCAGCACCACCACCTTCGACCACGGCAGCGACACGTTGAACTCGGTCTGCGGCACGCCCCGCGCGTCGGTGTAGACGATGTTCACCAGGTCGAGCAGCTGCTTGGTTCCATTGACGCTGTAGACGATGGTGCGCGGGTTGAGCGCGGCCGACGGCGGTGCCGCCGCGAGCGGGGGCGCGACCGTTGGCGCCGCCACCGCCGGCGGCGCGATGGGCGCGGCGCTGGGGGTGGTCACCGTGGTGACGGTCTCGGGCGGTAGCTGGGTCGGGCGCGGGGCGGCGCTGGGTGCCGCGGATGCCTTCGTCGTCGCGGGTGCCGAGGTCACCGGGTGGGGAGCCGGCGCGCCCACCGTGGCCTTGGTGGACGCGCTGTCGCCGCTGTTGATGATGACCGCGGTGGCGATGGCGCCCAGGGCGACCACCGCGCCCAGCACCGCCGTGGCGGGGCGCCAGCGCGAATCGGCCGGCCAGCCCGTCCAGTTGTAATCGGCGTTCAAGTAGGGATCGGCGTCGTCGAGCTCGTCGAGCTCGTCCGCGGGGTAATCCCGGATCCGGTCGTCAAGGTGCGCCCACGTGGTACCCATGTTGCCGAAGTTAGCCATGTGAAAGCACGGATCGGGCAGCGCGCGGGCGGCCGAGACAACCTGCAAGCGAATCGTTACCGGGCTGCGACCAAGGTTTCGCTGACCGCGAAGTGTGGGGACGCGGCGAGGTGGGGTTCAGCCGCGTCCACTAGCCTGCTGCTGACAGGGCCGGGACGGCAACACCTGCGCAAGGCTGCAAGACCCATGGAAGGGGTGACCGTGGAGGTCAAGATCGGTATCACGGATAGTCCGCGCGAGCTGGTCCTGGCCAGCACCCAGACGCCCGCCGAGGTCGAAGAACTGGTCAGCGCCGCGCTGAGCGACGCCTCCGGTCTGCTGCGCCTGAGCGACGAGCGGGGCCGCCGTTTCCTGATTCACACCACCAGAATCGCCTACGTCGAGATCGGCATCGCCGACGCACGCCGGGTGGGCTTCGGGATCAGCGCCGAAACCGGCAAACACGCCGGCAAGTGAGATTAGGAGCGGGTGAGCGGCACGTGTGACAGCCCGCCCCAGGCGAACTGGACCGTGCCGTCGACCGCGTCCGCCTTGGAAATCGGGCGGTCCGAGTCCAGCCAATACCTGGCGCAGTCGACGCTGATGCCGACCAGACCGACGGCGATCATCCGGGCCCGGTGCGGGTCCAGCCCGGAATCCTCGCTGATCAACGCGAAGACCGCGTCGATGCAGGATTCGGTGGCCACGCGAACCTGGGCGGCCACTTCGGGTTCGGTGACGTAGTCGTTCTCGAAGATCAGCCGGTAACCCTGGCTGTCGTGTTCGATGAAATCGAAGAATGCCTGGACCGCGGAGTGCAGTCGGCGCCGGTTGTCTGTGGTGGTGCTCAGCGCGTTTTGAACACCCGAGACCAGATTGTGCACGTGGCGCGCCAGCACCGCCAGGTACAGCTCGAGCTTGCTCGAAAAGTGTTGATATAAAACGGGTTTGCTGACTCCGGCGCGGTCGGCGATCTCGTCCATGCCGGCCGCGTGGTAGCCGCGGTCGACGAACACGTCGCTGGCCACGATGAGCAATTGGCCGCGCCGCTCGTCGCGGGGCAACCTGTTGCCTCGCCGGTTTGAAACGGCAGCTCCGTCTGTCGGCCGACCGCGGTCAGCCGCTCTGACGGCGCGGCGCGCCGGCACCTTGGCGAGTTCGCTCATCCATTCCTCATCTGATTGTCGGCGGCCGGCCCGTTAAGGCGGGGTCAGCCGCTCGCAGCCCGTGGAAGGTACCTTACTACCCGAGGAGTCGATGCGACCGTCATCGCGGTCGTCGCCGCAGGCAGAAGCGGTGTCGGACGGCGGATTCGGGCGCGCCACGGACGGCGCCGGTCGGCGGCTGTGTAATCCTGGGGAAATGACTTCGCCCCGGCCGCCGCGCAGCACGGGTCGCGTGCCGGTGTTACGCGACGAGTGGCGGGAGCCGCTGCGGGCGCTGCGCGACCCACTTGCGCGGGAAGCCGGGCGGGCCCGGGCCGACCGCGAGCGGCCGCGGCAATGGCGTAAACAAACCTGGCTGGGGCGGTTCGTCTCCACCTATGGATGGCGTGCCTACGCCCTGCCCGTGCTGGTGGTGCTCACCGCGGTGGTCCTGTACCAGACGGTGACCGGCACCGGCGCGCCCGAGCCGACCGCCAGCCGTCCCATTCAGAGCCCGCCGGCGATCGGAGCGGTGGGCACCACGATCATCGACGCGCCGCCGCGCGGGCTCGCCGCGTTCGACGCCAACCTGCCGGCCGGGACCCTGCCCGACGGCGGCCCGTTCACCGAAGCGGGCGACAAGACGTGGCACGTGGTGCCGGGCGCCACGCCCCAGATCGGCCAGGGCACCGCAAAGGTGTTCAGATACACCGTCGAGGTGGAGAACGGCATCGACCCGACGATGTTCGGCGGCGACGACGCCTTCGCCCAGATGGTCGAGCAGACGCTGGGCAATCCGAAGGGCTGGACGCACAACCCGCAGTTCGCGTTCATCCGGATCGACAACGGCAAACCCGACTTTCGGATCTCCTTGGTGTCGCCTGTCACGGTGCGCGAGGGCTGCGGCTACGAGTTCCGTCTCGAAACCTCTTGCTACAACCCGGTTTTCGGCGCAAACCGGGAGGCGCGGGTCTTCCTCAACGAGGCCCGCTGGATACGGGGAGCCGTGCCATTCGAAGGGGACATCGGGTCCTACCGGCAATACGTGATCAACCACGAGGTCGGCCACGCCATCGGATACCTGCATCACGAGGCGTGTGAGCAGCAGGGCGCCCTGGCCCCGGTGATGATGCAGCAGACGTTCTCCACGTCGAACAACGACGCCGCCCAGTTCGACCCCGACGTCGTCAAGGCCGACGGGAAGACCTGCCGGTTCAATCCCTGGCCGTACCCGATCGCCTGACGCGCCTCAGCGCGTTGCCGCGGCCTCGGCGGGCTGCTGTGATGGTGGTAGACGCTTTCCACTAGGCCGACGAGGAGATGTTTCGCAGTGTCGACGCCGCTGCCGCCCTTGGTGGCGCCCGCAGCTCACCTGACTGGCGACGAGGTGGCCCGCTACAGCCGTCACCTGATCATTCCCGGCCTTGGTCCGGAGGGGCAGAAGCGGCTCAAGAACGCGCGGGTCCTGGTGATCGGTGCGGGCGGGCTGGGCGCGCCGACGTTGCTCTACCTGGCGGCCGCCGGCGTGGGCACGATCGGCATCGTCGATTTCGATGTGGTCGACGAGTCGAACCTGCATCGCCAAATCATCCACGGGGTTGCCGACGTCGGGCGGTCGAAGGCCCAGTCGGCGCGGGACTCCATCGCCGCCATCAACCCGCTCGTCGACGTGCGGCTGCACGAGTTCCGCGTGGACTCGACCAACGCGGTCGAGTTGTTCGGCTGCTACGACCTGATCGTGGACGGCACCGACAACTTCGCCACCCGCTACCTGGTCAACGACGCCGCGGTGCTGGCGAAGAAGCCCTACGTGTGGGGGTCGATCTACCGCTTCGAGGGCCAGGTCTCGGTGTGCTGGGAGGACGCGCCGGACGGACGCGGACTCAACTATCGCGACGTCTACCCCGAGCCCCCGCCGCCCGGGTCGGTCCCCTCCTGCGCCGAGGGCGGTGTGCTGGGCATCGTCTGCGCCTCCATCGCCTCGGTGATGAGCACCGAAGTGATCAAACTCATCACCGGGATCGGCGACTCGCTGCTGGGCCGGTTGATGATCTATGACGCGCTGGAGATGACCTACCGCACCATCGCGATCCGCCGCGATCCGTCGGACGCGTCCCGGCCGAAGATCACCGAGCTCGTCGACTACGAGCAGTTGTGCGGTGTGGCGCCGCAGCCCCCGGCGCACGACGCGTCGGCCATCACCCCGCGGGAGTTGCGCGACTGGCTGGATTCCGGCAAGAAGCTGGCCCTGATCGACGTGCGCGAGCCGGTGGAGTTCGACATCGTGCACATCGAGGGGGCCCAGCTGATTCCGCAGTCGTCGATCAATTCCGGCGAGGGTTTGGCAAAGCTGCCGCAGGACCGCCCGCCGGTGCTGTATTGCAAAACGGGCGTGCGCTCGGCCCAGGTGCTGGCGGTGCTGCGCGAGGCCGGATTCGCCGATGCGGTGCATCTGCAGGGCGGGATCGTGGCATGGGCGCAGCAGATGCAACCCGACATGATCATGTACTGACTGATTGCGCCTGTTGGACTCGTTAGAGTACCGGTGTGACAGTCGAGCCACCGCCGGATCATGTGCTGTCGGCGTTCGGCTTGGCCGGTGTGAAACCCGTCTATCTGGGTGCCAGCTGGGAGGGCGGCTTCCGGTGCGGCGAAGTGGTCTTGTCGCTGGTGGCCGACAACGCGCGCGCGGCCTGGTCGGCACGGGTCCGCGAAACCCTGTTCGTCGACGGCGTCCGGTTGGCCCGGCCGGTCCGTTCGACCGACGGGCGCTACGTCGTTTCCGGGTGGCGGGCGGACACCTTCGTGGCCGGGACGCCGGAGCCCCGCCACGACGAGGTCGTCTCCGCCGCGGTACGCCTGCACGAGGCGACGGGCAAACTGGACCGCCCCCGCTTTCTGACCCAGGGGCCGGCCGCGCCGTGGGGCGACGTCGACATCTTCATCGCCGCCGATCGGGCGGCCTGGGAGGAACGGCCGTTGGCCGCGGTGCCCCCGGGCGCGAGGGTGGCTCCCCCGGCGGCGGACGCCGAACGCTCGGTGGAGCTGATCCACCAGCTGGCCACCCTGCGCAAGCCGACCAAGAGCCCGAACCAGCTGGTTCACGGAGACCTTTACGGCACAGTGCTTTTCGTGGGCACCGCTGCGCCGGGAATCACCGACATCACCCCGTACTGGCGGCCCGCCTCGTGGGCGGCCGGCGTGGTCGTCATCGACGCGCTGTCCTGGGGAGAGGCCGACGACGGCCTGATCGAACGCTGGAACGCCCTGCCGGAATGGCCGCAGATGTTGTTGCGGGCGTTGATGTTTCGCCTCGCGGTTCACGCGCTGCACCCGCGGTCCACCGCCGAGGCGTTCCCCGGCCTGGCCCGCACCGCGGCGCTGGTCCGGCTGGTGCTCTGACCTGGCCGCGTGACGACCCGTCCCCCGCAAGCGGGTGGGGTCCCCGCGGAGCTGGGGAGTACCCCCAGCGCCCGGCTCCGCCGCGCTGGCGATCGCCACTAACCTCCGTCGGCAAACTCGTAGCGAACCTCGTGCAGCGCGATTCTGCCGTCGGTCGCCAGCACGCCTTCGGCGCGCAGCAACTCCAGCTGCCGGGTCGTCAGGTGGCGTGCGGGGCGCCCGGAGGCGGTGATCACCCGGTGCCAGGGCAGGTCCGAGGAATCCGTCCGCATGATCCACCCGACGATGCGCGGGCTGGAAAGACCTGCGACAGAAGCGATGTCGCCGTAAGTGGCGACCCGACCGGACGGGATCGCGGCGACCAGTGCACGCACCCGCTCCACCTGCTCGTCGGTCACCGGCGCCACGGTCAGCGGGCTTCCAACAGCTCGCGGGTCAGCGCGGCGACTTCGTCGGGCTTGGCGTAGGGCACCATGTGGTTGCAGTCGAAATCCAGCAGCCGGAAATCCGATCCCAACCGTTGCGCCAGGCCGTCGATCAGTTCGTCGGTGACATAGGGCGGGGTGGTCCGCTTGGCCCGCACCAGAACGGTCGGGGTCTTGGCCGGCGGCAGCACCGCGTCGCGGGCCAGCTCGCTCCAGTACGACATCATCGCCGGCAGGCTGACCCGCCAGCCGTAGCGCCCGCCGGGCAGCGTGACCAGATGCTCGTCGATCTCGACGTCGAGCAGGGCAGGTTCCACATCCGACCAGGAGCCGTGCACCTTCTCCATCCGCGCCTCCCGGGCGTCCGGATAGTCGGGCGAGGAGAGCATCGCCTCGGCGATCTCGCGCATCCAGCCGCCGTCCAGCCCCACCGCCGGGTCGAGCAGCAGCAGCCCCGCCACCTGGTCGGGCCGCGCCGCGGCCAGGTGCATCGCCAGCCCGCCACCGAACGAGTGACCCACGATCACCACGGGCGTGTCGGGCTGCTCGTCGAGCAGCGCGGCCAACGCCGCGACATTGGCGTCGATGGTCCACGGCGCGGCCCACGACGACCGGCCGTGGCCGACCAGATCCGGTGCGGCGATGCCGATCCCGGGCAGAAAGCCGGACAGATGACCCCAGCGCTGGCCGTGGCCGGTCAATCCATGCAACGCCAGGACCTCTGCGGGACCGGACGGGCCGTAGCGGTGCACATGCAACTTCGCGGTCACGCGTCGATGGTGCCAGCCGCCACTATCGGGAGCGGCGGGCGGTCCTCACCGGTCGTCATCCCGGTCGTCCTCGGTGGAGACGATGTAGGCCTGCTCGATCACGTCGGCCTCGTTGGCCTCCCGGTCCCCGGCCGCGACGTAGTCGATGTCCAGACCGGTCTCGTCATCGGAATCCGCGGGCCGGCGTTGTTCGACCGCGTCGCCCTCCGGCGCCTCGTCGATGGGAAAGCCGCGTTCGTCGTCGTGCATGGTCTTCAACCCCCTCCTTCCGGACGTCGTTCGCTCCCGCTCCAGGGTAGGTGCAGGCGGCGTTCGTCGCGCGCTAGCGGATCTGTCGGACCCTCGTGATGTCATGCCGTCATGGCCTACACCTGGGATGCCGAAGCGAGCAGCGTCTTAGACCCCGGGGCGCGTGGACGGCTGCGAATTCTCGGCGGGCCCGGCACCGGTAAGAGCAGCCTGCTGATCGACGCCGCGGTGGCCCGGATCGAGGCCGGTGTCCAGCCGGAATCGGTTCTGCTGCTTACCGGTTCGGGCCGGATCGGGATGGCCGAGCGCAGCGCGTTGACGACCGCGTTGCTGCGCTCGCGATCCACAGGAGGCCGGGCCGCCGTCAGCGAGCCGCTGGTGCGGACCGTGCACGGGTACGCGTACGCGGTCTTGCGGCGCGCCGCCGAACGCGCCGGCGAGGCGCCCCCGCGGCTGGTCACCAGCGCCGAGCAGGACGCCATCATCCGGGAACTACTGGCCGGCGACCTCGAGGACGGACCGCGCGCCGCGACGGCGTGGCCCGCCCAGTTGCTGCCCGCGCTGAGCACCGCCGGCTTCGCGACCGAGCTTCGAAACCTGTTGGCCCGCTGCGCCGAACGCGGCGTCGATCCCCATGAGCTCGAGCGGCTCGGCCGTCGTTGCCGGCGGCCGGAATGGAGCGCGGCCGGCCAATTCGCGCGTCAGTACGAGCAAGTGATGCTGCTGCGCGCGGCGGTGGGGACCGCCGCGCCAGAGGCGACCACACCGGCCCTGGGCGCAGCCGAATTGGTCGGCGCCGCATTGGAAGCGTTTGCGGTCGACCCCGAGTTGCTGTCGGCCGAACGCGGCCGGATCCGCGTTCTGCTGATCGACGACGCCCAGCAGCTCGACCCGCAGGCGGCGCGCCTGGTTCGGGTCCTCGCGGCGGGCGCCGAGCTGGCGCTGATCGCCGGGGATCCCAACCAGGCGGTGTTCGGCTTCCGGGGCGGCGAACCGGCCGGGTTGCTCGGCGGCGACGCGCCCTCGGTGACGCTGACGACGTCGCACCGGTGCGCCCCCGCCGTGGCGCGCGCGGTCAGCGGCATCGCCGGCCGGTTACCCGGCGGCAGCAGCGGCCGGCGGATCGACGGCGCCGGTGCGGGGGAGGGATCCGTCACGGTGCGTCTGGCCGCGTCGGCGCACGCCGAGGCGGCCACCATCGCCGACGCGCTGCGGCGTGCGCACCTGATCGACGGCGTGCCCTGGTCGCAGATGGCGGTCATCGTCCGGTCGGTGCCGCGCGCCGGCGCGCGATTGCCGCGGGCGCTGGCCGCCGCTGGAGTGCCGGTGGCCGCACCCGCGGTACCCGGGCCGCTGTCCGAGGAGCCGGCCGCGCGGGCCCTGCTCACCGTGCTGCTGGCGACCGCGGACGGGCTCGACGGGCAGCAGGCGCTGGCGTTGCTGACCGGCCCTATTGGGCGCGTCGATCCGGTTTCGTTGCGTCGGCTGCGCCGAACCCTGCAGCGCGCCAACCCTTCTCGCCCCCCGGGAGATTTCGCCGACCTGTTGGCCGAGGCGCTGTCCGCTGACGCGACGCCTGCGGGGCCGCAATTCGCCGCGCTGCGCAAGGTCCGCTCGGTGCTGGACGCGGCAGCGCGCTCGCATGCCGCCGGTGCCGACCCCCGCTTCACCCTGTGGGCCGCCTGGCACCGGTCCGGGCTGCAGCGCCGCTGGCTGTCGGTGAGCGAGCGCGGCGGCCCGGCCGCGGCGCAGGCCACCCGGGACCTCGAGTCGGTGACCGCGTTGTTCGAGGTCACCGACGACTATGTCGCGCGCACCTCGGGTGCGTCGTTGCGCGGTCTGGCAGAGCACATCGCCTCGCTGGCGCTACCGAGCGCCGCCACCGAGCCCGCCACCGCGGCCGAGCAGGTCAGGGTGCTCAGCGCGCACGCCGCGCTGGGGCACGAATGGGATTTCGTGGTCATCGCGGGATTACAGGATGGCTTGTGGCCCAACACCGTTCCGCGTGGTGGCGTGCTGGCCACCCAGCGGTTGCTGGACGTGCTGGACGGGGTCGGCGCGGACGCCTCGGTGCGGGCTCCGCTGCTGGCCGAGGAGCGCAGGCTGCTGGTGGCGGCGCTGGGCCGGGCCCGGCGCCGGCTGCTGGTGACGGCCGTCGACAGCGAGACCGGTGGGGCGGGTCTGGAGGCGGCGCTGCCGTCGGTCTTCTTCACCGAGATCGCGCAGTGGGCCGACGACGACGCCGATAGCGAACCGGTCTCGGCGCCGCGGGTGTTGTCCGCGTCCGCGCTGGTGGGCCGGCTGCGTGGGGTGGTGTGCGCGCCCGACGGGGCGGTGGACGATCGCGCCCGCGACTGCGCGGCAACGCAATTGGCACGGCTGGCCAAAGCCGGCGTACCCGGCGCCGACCCGGCCGGATGGCACGGATTGACCCCGATCAGCACCGGCGAACCGCTGCACGGCAGTGGTGACGTGGTCACCTTGACGCCCTCGACCATGCAGACACTCAGCGACTGCCCGCTGCGCTGGCTCGCCGAGCGGCACGGCGGATCCGACCCGCGTGACGTGCGCTCGACGACCGGGTCGATGGTGCACGCCCTGATCGCCGAGCCGCACCGCAGCGAATCGGAACTGCTGGCCGAGCTGGACCGCGCCTGGGAGCATCTGCCCGTTGCGGCGCAATGGCATTCGGCCAACGAGCTGGCCCGACACCGCGCCATGCTGGAGGCGTTCATCGAGTGGCGGGCGCAGACCCGGGGCGCGCTGACCGAGGTCGGCGTCGAGGTCGAGATCGACGGAACCCTGAGCACCGGGGACGGCGGCGAGGTGCGACTGCGTGGCCGGGTCGACCGGCTGGAGCGCGATGCCGCGGGGCGGCTGGTGATCGTCGACATCAAAACGGGCAAGAACCCGGTCAGCAAGGACGATGCACAGCAACACGCCCAGCTGGCCATGTATCAGCTGGCTGTGGCCGAGGGACTTCTCGGCAACGGTGCCGACAACGGCGAGCCCGGCGGCGCGCGGTTGGTGTACCTCGGCAAGGCCGGGGCATCGGGAGTGGCTGAACGCGAACAGGATCCGCTGACCACCGCCGCCGGGGACGAATGGCGCGAGATCATCGCGCGTGCGGCCGGCGCGACGTCCGGACCGCAGTTCGTCGCGCGGCGCAACGACGGCTGCGCGCACTGCCCCGTCCGGCCGAACTGTCCGGCCCACGCCGACGGGTCCCCGCGGTGACCGCGCCGCGCTACAGCCCCGCCGAATTGGCCGGCGCGCTGGGGCTTTTCCCGCCCACCGACGAGCAGGCCGCCGTCATCGCCGCGCCGCCGGGGCCGCTGGTGGTCATCGCCGGGGCCGGCGCCGGCAAGACCGAGACCATGGCCGCGCGGGTGGTGTGGCTGGTCGCCAACGGCTATGCGGCACCCGCTCAGGTGCTCGGTTTGACCTTCACCCGCAAGGCCGCCGGCCAGCTGCTGCGCCGCGTCCGGTCCCGGCTGGCCCGGCTGGCCGGTATCGGCCTGGGAGCGCCGGGCGCCGGCGGCGATGCGGCCGTCGACACCGACGGCGCACCGACGGTCAGCACCTACCACGCCTTCGCGGGCTCGTTACTGCGCGACTACGGGCTGTTGCTGCCCGTCGAACCGGACACCCGGCTGCTCGGCGAAACCGAGTTGTGGCAGCTGGCTTTCGACGTGGTGAACACCTATCCCGGGGAACTGCGGACCGACAAGACGCCTGCGGCCGTCACCTCGATGGTGCTGCGGCTGTGGGGACAACTGGCCGAGCACCTAGTGGACACCGGCCAGCTGCGCGACACCCACGTGGAGCTGGAGCGGCTCATCCGCTCACTGCCCGCGGGCCCCTACCAACGCGACCGCGGCCCCAGCCAATGGCTGCTGCGGTTGCTGGCCACCCAGACCGAACGCGCCGAATTGGTGCCACTGCTCGACGCGCTCAACGACCGCATGCGCGCCGCCAAGGCGATGGACTTCGGGATGCAGATGGCCTCGGCGGCCAGGCTGGCGGCGGCGTTCCCACAAGTCGGCGAGGAGCTGCGTAGCCGCTACCGGGTGGTACTCCTCGACGAGTATCAGGACACCGGTCACGCCCAACGCATCGCGCTCTCAGCACTATTCGGCGGCGGAGTCGACGACGGGCTGGCGCTCACCGCCGTCGGCGACCCCATCCAATCGATCTACGGCTGGCGTGGCGCGTCGGCCACCAACCTGCCACGGTTCACCACCGACTTCCCCCGATCCGACGGCACACCCGCCCCCATGTGCGAGTTGCGGACCAGCTGGCGCAACCCGCCGACGACCCTGCGGGTGGCCAACGCGGTCTCGGCGCAGGCGCGGCGGCGATCGGTGGCCGTGCACGCGCTGCGCCCGCGCCCGGATGCCCCGCCCGGCACCGTGCGCTGCGCATTGCTGCCCGACGTGATGGCCGAGCGGGAGTGGATCGCCGGCCATCTCGACGCGCAGTACCGGCGGGCCCGCGACGAGGGCGCCGGGCCGCCGACGGCCGCGGTGCTGGTGCGCCGCAACGCCGATGCCGCGCCCATCGCCGACGCGTTGCGCGCCCGCGGCATCCCCGTCGAGGTCGTCGGGCTGGCCGGGCTGCTGGCCATCCCTGAGGTCGCCGAGGTGGTGGCCATGCTGCGACTGGTCGCCGATCCGACGGCCGGCGCGGCGGCGATGCGGGTGCTGACCGGGTCGCGCTGGCGCTTTGGTGCCCGCGACCTCGCGGCGCTGTGGCAGCGTGCGCGTGCGCTCGGCGGAGCCGCGCCGCCCGCCGAAGCGTCCTCGCCCGAGGCGATCGCGAAAGCGGCCGGCCCCGACGCCGACACCCTATGCCTGGCCGACGCGATCGCCGATCCCGGTGCGGCGCAGGCATATTCGACTCCTGGGTATCGGCGCATCACGGCTCTGGCCGCCGAACTGAGTGCCCTGCGTGCCCACCTCGGCCACCCGCTGCCGGACCTGGTCGCCGAGGTGCGGCGTGTGCTGGGCATCGACTGCGAAGTCCGGGCCGCAGCGGGGGTCGGTGCCGGCTGGGCCGGCACCGAGCACCTGGATACGTTCGCTGACGTCGTCGCCGGTTACGCCGAACGCACCGACCCCGCAATCGGGTCGGCGGCCACGTCGGTGGCCGGCCTGCTGGCATTCCTGGACGTCGCCGAGACCGTCGAGAACGGTTTGGCGCCGGCGCCATTGACGGTCGCGCGCGACCGCGTCCAGGTGCTCACCGTGCACTCCGCGAAGGGACTGGAGTGGCAGGTCGTGGCGGTGGCTCACTTGTCCGGCGGCACCTTCCCGTCGACGGCGTCGAAGAGCACCTGGCTGACCGACGCCGCCGAGCTGCCGCCGCTGTTGCGCGGCGACCGCGCGGCGGCCGGTGCCCTGGGCATCCCGGTGATGGACACCTCCGACGTCACCAACCGAAAGCAGCTGTCGGACAAGATCTCCGAGCATCGCCGCCAGCTCGAGCAGCGGCGCATCGACGAGGAGCGGCGGCTGTTGTACGTGGCCATCACGCGGGCCGAGGATACCCTGCTGGTGTCCGGGCACCACTGGGGCGTCACCGGCATCAAGCCGCGCGGGCCCTCTGACTTCCTCTGCGAGATCAAGGCGGTCATCGACGATTCGGCCGCGGCCGGCGACCCTTGCGGAACGGTGGAACATTGGGCACCCGCGCCCGCCGACGGCGAGCGAAACCCCCTACGCGACAACGTCGTCGAAGCGGTATGGCCGCCCGACCCGCTGGGGTGGCGGCGCGACGACGTCGAGCATGGCGCCGCGCTGGTGAGGCGGGCGCTGGTGGCCGACACGACCGAGACCGGCGTCGATGTGGACGGCTGGGCCGCCGACGTCGATGCACTGCTGGCCGAGCGTGCCCGGTCGGTGCAGCCGGCGCCCCACGCCCTGCCCGGCCAGTTGTCGGTCAGCTCCCTGGTGGGGCTGGCGCGTGATCCGGCCGGTACAGCGCGGCGGTTGGCGTACCGGTTGCCGTCTCGGCCGGAGCCGCATGCGTTGCTGGGCAATGCGTTTCACGCATGGGTTCAGAGATTTTATGGCGCCGAGTGTTTGTTCGAGTTGGGCGACCTGCCTGGCGCGGCGGATTGCGATGCCGGCGACGCCGCGGAACTGACCGCGCTGCAGGATGCTTTCACCGAATCACCCTGGGCCGCAAGGGTGCCCGTCGCCATCGAGGTGCCGTTCGAAATGCCGATCGGCGGCACACTGGTACGCGGGCGCATCGACGCCGTCTTCGCCGATCCCGACGGCGGCGCCACCGTGGTGGACTGGAAGACGGGTGAACCGCCGCGAGGGCCGCAAGCGATGTGGCAGGCCGCCGTCCAGCTCGCCGTGTACCGCCAGGCCTGGGCGGCGCTGGCCGGCATCCCGGAATCCTCGGTGCGCACCGCCTTTTACTACGTGCGCGCCCGCACCACCGTGATCCCCGAGGAACTGCCGAGCGACGCCGAGGTGGCCGGGTTGCTGATGGTTCCGGACGGCGACCGGCGGGCCCAGGTGTGACGTGCGCCGCCCGAGTACTGGTGGAGGTGTGGCCGTGGTTACATAAGACGCGTGCGTGTCTCGTGCGCAAAAGGTAAGCCGATGACGGACCGCCGTGGGCAACGGTAGGTCCCGAAGGCTGAGCGGTCTGGACGAAACCCTGACCGCTCAGCGCGGTCACCAGCTGATCGGCGTGGTGCGCATCCCCGAGGAGCATGCCAGTCCCATCCGGGTCATCACCCGCCGCCTGGCCATCGCACTCGTGGTGCTGTTCGCGGCGGCGCTCATCGTCTATGTGGACCGCGACGGTTACCGAGACGTCCGCAACGAACCGCTGACCTTCCTGGACTGCGTGTACTTCTCCGCGGTGTCGCTGTCGACCACCGGCTACGGCGACATCACGCCGTACACCGAAACCGCGCGGCTGGTGCACACCCTGATCTTCACCGCGCTGCGGATCGCGTTCTTGGCGGTGTTGGTCGGCACCACCCTCGAAGTGCTGTCCGAGCGATCTCGCCGCGGGTGGAAGATCCAGCGTTGGAGGAGCAGAGTGCGCAACCACACCATCGTGATCGGCTACGGGACGAAGGGGAAGACGGCGGTCGCCGCGATCCTCGGCGACGAGACGGTTCAGACCGAGGTCGTCGTCGTCGACACCGATCGCAGCGCGCTCGAGCACGCCGAAAGCGCGGGCCTGGTCACGCTCCACGGTGACGCCACCAAAGCCGACGTGCTGCGATTGGCCGGCGCCCAGCACGCGGCCTCGATCATCGTCGCCACCAGCCGCGACGACACCGCGGTGCTGGTGACGCTGACGGCGCGCGAAATCGCGCCCAAGGCCAAGATCGTCGCGTCGATCCGGGAGACCGAGAATCAGCACCTGCTGCAGCAGTCGGGCGCGGACTCGGTGGTGGTGTCCTCGGCCACCGCCGGGCGGCTCCTCGGCCTGGCCACCACCACCCCCAGCGTCGTGGAGATGATCGAGGATCTGCTGACCCCCGACGCCGGGCTGGCCATCGCCGAGCGTGAGGTGGAGCAGACCGAAGTCGGCGGGTCGCCGCGGCACCTGCGCGACACCGTGCTCGGCGTGGTGCGCGACGGCCACCTGCTGCGCATCGGCGCGCCGGAAGTGGATGCCATCGAGGCCAACGATCGACTGCTCTATATCCGAAACGCCGACCACTGATGGCGATAGCGGACTTTCAGCTGCGCAGCGTCCCACTGCTGTCGCGGGTGGGTGCCGACCGCGCCGATCAGCTGCGCACCGACGTCGAGGCCGCCACCGCGGGCTGGACGGATGCGGCGCTGCTGCGGGTGGATTCGCGCAATCAGGTGCTGGCCGCCAACGGTCGGGTGGTGCTCGGGGCGGCCGCCGAAATCGGCGACAAGCCGCCGTCGGAGGCCGTTTTTCTGGGGCGCCTGGAGGACGGCCGTCACGTCTGGGGCGTGCGCGGCCCGCTGCAGGCTCCGGAGGATCCCGATGCGCACGCCGAGGTGGTGAACCTGCGCAGCCTCGGCCCGATCTTCGACGACACCAGCAGTCAGCTGGTGTCCGCGGCGGTCGCGCTGCTGAACTGGCATGAGAAGGCGCGTTTCAGTCCCGAGGACGGCTCCCCGACCAGGCCGGCCCGGGCAGGCTGGGCACGCGTCAACCCGGTCACCGGGCATGAAGAGTTCCCGAGGATCGACCCGGCGGTGATCTGCCTGGTCCACGACGGCGGTGAGCGCGCCGTGCTGGCCCGCCAGGCCGTGTGGCCGGAGCGGATGTTCTCGCTGCTGGCCGGATTCGTCGAGGCCGGCGAATCTTTCGAGGTGTGCGTCGCCCGGGAAATCCGCGAGGAGATCGGCCTGACGGTCCGCGACGTGCGGTACCTGGGCAGTCAGCCGTGGCCGTTCCCGCGCTCGCTGATGGTCGGCTTCCACGCCGTGGGCGACCCGGCCGAGGAATTCTCGTTCAACGACGGCGAGATCGCCGAGGCGGCCTGGTTCACGCGCGACGAGGTGCGTGCCGCGCTGGCGGCGGGGGACTGGTCCAGCTCGTCGGAATCGAATCTGTTGCTGCCCGGGTCGATTTCGATCGCCCGGGTGATCATCGAATCCTGGGCCGCGATCGACTGACCGGGCGCTTAGGCGCCGGCCTCGGCCAGCTTCGCCTTCACTTCGGCGGCGCTGGGGTTGGTCAGAGTCGACCCGTCGGCGAACTTCACCGTCGGAACCGTCCGGTTGCCGCCGTTGACCGAGCTGACGAAATCGGCGGCCGCCGCGTCGTGCTCGATGTCGACCGCCTCGTAGGGAATGCCGTTGGACTTCAGCACCGTCATGAGCCGATGGCAGTAACCGCACCAGGAGGTGGTGTAGACGGTGAGCGGGGCAGAGGTCATAGCTCGTTAACGTAGCCCGGCGACCATGCATTCCGCGCGGGGGTCCCGCGCAGACGCGCCGCGGCGAGATGCGTGGGATCCCCCGACTCGCCGGGCGACACGCCAAGTCCCGCCGATTGGGGCGTGGCGATGCGCGGGGTTTGTCGGCGACCGCTGCCAAGATGGACGCCATGCCGACGGTCGCCGATCCATTGACAGCCGGGCTGGACGACGAGCAGCGCGAGGCCGTGCTGGCTCCCCGCGGCCCGGTCTGCGTGCTGGCCGGCGCCGGAACGGGAAAGACCCGCACCATCACGCACCGGATCGCCCAGCTGGTCGCCGGCGGTCACGTCGCGCCCGGTCAGGTGCTCGCGGTCACGTTCACCCAGCGGGCGGCGGGGGAGATGCGCTCGAGGTTTCGGACGATCGACGCCGCGGCGGGCGCGGGTAACTCCGTCGGCGCGGTCTCGGCCCTGACGTTTCACGCGGCCGCGCACCGGCAGCTGCGGTATTTCTGGCCGCGGGTGGTCGGCGACACGGGCTGGCAGCTGTTGGACAGCAAATTCGCCGTCGTCGCCCGGGCGGCCGGTCGCGCCCGGATCAACGCCAGCACCGACGACGTGCGCGACCTGGCCGGCGAGATCGAGTGGGCCAAAGCGTCGTTGATCGGGCCGGAGGAATACCCGGCCGCGGTGGCCGCCGCCGCGCGCGACATCCCGCTGGACGCCGCGCGGGTCGCAGCCGTTTACGCCGCCTACGAGGCGCTCAAGGTCCGCGACGAGAACGTCACCCTGCTCGATTTCGACGACCTGCTGCTGCACACCGCGGCCGCGATCGAAAACGACGCCGCGGTCGCCGAGGAGTTCCGGGACCGCTACCGCTGCTTTGTCGTCGACGAGTATCAGGACGTCACGCCGTTGCAGCAGCGGGTGCTGTCGGCGTGGCTGGGCGATCGCGACGACCTGACGGTGGTGGGCGACGCGAACCAGACGATCTACTCGTTCACCGGGGCCTCTCCGCGGTTCCTGCTCGATTTCTCCCGCCGGTTCCCCGACGCGACCGTGGTCCGCCTGGAGCGCGACTACCGCTCCACCCCGCAGGTGGTGTCGTTGGCCAACCAGGTGATCGCGGCGGCCCGCGGCCGGGTCGCGGGCAGCAAGCTGCACCTGGTGGGTCAGCGGGCGCCGGGCCCGGCGCCGTCATTCCACGAGCATCCCGACGAACCCGCCGAGGCCGCCGCGGTCGCGGTGTCGATCAAGCGGCTCATCGAATCCGGCACCCCGCCGTCGGAGATCGCGGTGCTGTACCGGGTCAACGCTCAATCGGAGATCTACGAGGAGGCGTTGACCGAGGCCGGCCTTCCCTATCAGGTCCGCGGCGGCGAGGGATTCTTCAATCGCCAGGAGATCAAGCAGGCCCTGCTGGCGCTGCAGCGCGCCGCCGAACGCAGCGGCGCCGAGCCCCTGCGCGAGCCACTGCCCGCCGTGGTCCGCGCGATCCTGGAGCCGTTGGGGCTGACGGCCGAGGAGCCGGTCGGCACCCGGGCCCGGGAGCGCTGGGAGGCCCTGACCGCGCTGGCCGAGCTGGTCGACGACGAGGTGGCCCAGCGGCCGGAGCTCGACTTCCCCCGGTTGGTGGCAGAGCTGCGGACGCGTGCCGACGCCCGCCATTCACCGGTGGTGCAGGGCGTCGCGCTGGCGTCGCTGCACGCCGCCAAGGGGCTCGAGTGGGACGCGGTGTTTCTGGTCGGGCTGGCCGACGGCACGCTGCCCATCTCGCACGCGTTGGCGCACGGCGCCGAAAGCGAAGCGGTCGAGGAGGAGCGGCGGCTGCTCTACGTCGGAATCACCAGGGCCCGCACACATTTGGCGCTCAGCTGGGCGCTGGCCCGCAGCCCGGGTGGGCGCCAGAGTCGCAAGCCGTCGCGGTTCCTCAACGGCATCGCGCCCCACGCGCGCGCCGATGCGGCGCCGACCAAGTCCCGGCGTAACCGCGGCACCGCGACCCGCTGCCGGATCTGCAACAACAACCTGACCACCCCGGCAGCCGTCATGCTGCGGCGCTGTGAGACCTGCGCCGCCGACATCGACGAGGATCTGTTGCTGCGGCTCAAGGCCTGGCGGCTGGACATCGCCAAGGAGCAGAAGGTGCCCGCCTACGTCGTCTTCACCGACAACACGCTGATCGCCATCGCCGAGCTGCTGCCCGGCGACGAGGAGGCGTTGATCGGGATTCCCGGCATCGGCGCCCGCAAGCTGGAACAGTACGGCCCCGACGTGTTGGAACTGGTCCGCGGGCGCTGACCGATAAACCCGCTGGTCAGAAAATCGGTTGTGGTGATCGGCGGTCACCGTTTACCCTCGAAACCGCAAACTCGGCACTACGGAGAAGGAAGGTGGCCACGATGCTCAACGACGCGTTCGGTGTAGGCGTGGCCCGCGCGACCCGCCCCGTTTCGGCCGCGGCCGCCTTCCATGCCGCACACGCCGCCACGGCGGCCGCGCGTAAGCATCGCGCCGCCGCCGCGACCGACGCGTCCGTAGATGTCGGGGGCCCACCGAAGGCAAGGTAAGCACCCGCCCGGTTTTCTCCCAGATGGCCACGGACCCGAAGTCAAAAGGATCCGTGGCCATAGTTGTAGGTCGGCAACTTTTCGACCTGGTCCGGATCACTGCAAAGCAACCCAGATCAGGAAGTAGGTGGTAGGACATGTCGGCACCGACAGTCCCCAGACAAGCCCTGCCGTGCCACGTCGGCGATCCCGACCTGTGGTTCGCCGACGCCCCGGCCGATCTCGAGCGGGCCAAGACGCTGTGCGCCAGTTGCCCGGTCCGGCGGCAGTGCCTGGCCGCCGCGTTGGAACGGGCCGAACCGTGGGGCGTCTGGGGCGGCGAAATCATCGACCGCGGCTCGGTTCTGAGCTTCAAACGGCCCCGCGGACGACCCCGCAAGGGTTGTGGGCAGGACGGGGCCGCCGCCTAGGGCGACGGACCTAGACGACCGCGCTGTCGGGTTCGGCGAAGCCGGGCACCAGCTCTTCGGACAGCGCCTTGATCGCCACGTGGGCGTCGAGCTGGCACAAGATCGCGGCCACCGACATGATCACCCGCATCGGAATGACCAGTTTGGGCGGCAAGTCCATCTGGCGGGCAGTGCGGATCTGGGATACCGAGCGATCGATCTCGATGGTGGACATCTTCTGCAGCCACTTGCGGGTGTAGTGGAAGACCTCGACCTCGACCGGCTCGACGTACTGACGCAGCATGTCGTCGATGTCACGCACCGACACCTGTTGGCCTTTCTGGATGAAGCCGGCCTTCTCCATCGTCGGCAACAGCATGTCGTAGTTCTTGTCACGGGCCAGCCGGATGGTCATGCCGAGCTCGATCGGCAACCCGCCGGGTAGCGGCGCGACGGCGCCGAAGTCGATCACACCCATGCGGCCGTCGGGAAGCAGCATGAAGTTGCCGGGGTGGGCGTCGCCGTGCAGCATCTCCAGCCGGCGCGGTGCGTCGAAGGTGAGCTCGAGCAGGCGCGTGCCCATCAAGTCGCGCTGCTCGGTGGTGCCGTGCCGGATGATCTCGGCCATCGGGGTGCCCTGCATCCACTCTTGGATCACCACTTTCGGCGCGCTGGCCACGATGCGCGGCACCGCGAAGTGCGGGTGGTCGTGATACGCCTTGGCAAACGCGCGCTGGTTCTCGGCCTCCAGCCGGTAGTCCAGCTCCATCTCGGTGCGCTCGATGAGCTCGTCGACCACGCCCTGGATGTCGGCACCCGGCGCGAGCTGCTTGAACACCCCGACCAGACGCTGCATGGTCTTGAGGTCGGCGCGCAGTGCCTCGTCGGCGCCGGGGTACTGGATCTTGACCGCCACCTCGCGGCCGTCCGCCCAGACGCCCTTATGGACCTGGCCGATGCTGGCCGAGGCCACCGGGGTGTCGTCGAACGTGGTGAATCGCTCGCGCCACTTGGTGCCCAGCTGGGCATCGAGCACGCGGTGCACCTTGGCGGCGGGCAGCGGCGGGGCGTCCTTTTGCAGCTTGGTCAGCGCTTCGCGGTACGGCTCGCCGAACTCCTCGGGAATCGCGGCCTCCATCACCGACAGGGCCTGGCCCACCTTCATCGCGCCGCCCTTCAGCTCACCAAGCACGGTGAACAGTTGGTGGGCGGCTTTCTCCAGAAGCTCGGCCTGAACCTCGTCCCTGGACTTTCCCGTCAGCCGTTTACCGAATCCGATCGCTGCCCGGCCGGCGAATCCGACCGGAATGCTGGCCAGCTTCGCGTTCCGCGCGGCACGGCCCCTTTTGATGTCTGCCACGCATCCATCATCCATGATGACCAGCGCGATGTGGAGAGACGTCGACAACACCCGTTGTCACACTTCGTAAGCGCAGGTCGGCGCGGCGGGCGGTCCTCGCTGGCTGGCCACGAGGCCAAGCGCCGCAACGGAAATGGCGCTTCAGCAGGAGCACAACGGATGTCTGGCCCACGGTCGCGTGGCGATCGCGCCGGAGTGCAGATCGAATTCGAGAGTCGCATTGAGCGTTTGGGGCGGGCCGGCCTCGGCCGTTTCCTGCCCGTGCACTGCCGCGATCACGCGGTTCACCTGGCTGAGCGCCAGCGCGGCGGTCGCCAGCACGGTGGCCCGATCGGCAACACCGACGGTTTCGCGCAACTGCGCGCAGATGGCCGGCCACGCCGCGTCGCGGTCCCGGCGATGCAGGTCCGCGCACCCGAGGCAGCTGGTCACGCCCGGTATCACCAGCGGACCCACCAGCCCGATGCCGTCGCGCACCCGCACCAACAGATGCGCGACGCCCTGGGTGTGCAGGTCGCGCACCATGCGCGGGTCGGCGACCAGGAAGTCCGACAGCACCACCAGGTCGACGTCGTCGGCCGAGACGGCGGCGTGCGGCTGGCTGCTGTGCGCGATCCGGGCGCCCGAGCAGCGCAAGGTCTCCACCAGCAGCTCGGAGAGGGGCCCGCGACCGTGGATCCGCACCGACGCCGCCCGGGCGCGGGGTCGCCCGCATTCGGTGGCGACGCCGGCGCCGACCAGCTGCTCGACGAGGCTGCGCAGACCGTCGGCGTCGGTCAGCCCGCGGTCGAGGGCGCGGCGCTCCAACTCCGATAGCGGGGTCGGCGACCACATCGTCCGCAACAGCGTGGCCAGCTCGGCGGCGGCAAGGCCGGCCGGCGGGCGGACCAGCACCGCGCGGCGCGGGTCCCAACCCACCTGGACCGCACCGTCGGGACGCAGCAGCACCGGCAAAGCGGGATCCAGCGCATAGGTGGAAAGGACGGCCTGGCACCGCGAAGTCACCGCGCAACTGTGCCACGCCGGGCGTCGCGAGTCCGCTCAGTTATCCACAGAGCCGCCGTCGGCACCCGGGCCGTCGGGGCCCTGGCCCTCGCGCTCGAGTTTGGCGATGGCCTCGTCGATTCCGCTGGTGTCGCCGCCGATGATTCGATCGATGAAGCCCGCCGGCTCGTCGAGGTCGTCGGCGTCGGGCAGCAGGTCGGGGTGTTGCCAGATGCCGTCGCGGGTGTCGACCCCGGCGGCCTCCGTCAGCCGCTCCCAGAACGCGGCGGCCTCACGCATCTTGCGCGGCCGCAGCTCCAGGCCGACCAGCGTCGCGAAGGTCTGCTCGGCGGGTCCGCTGCTGGCCCTGCGGCGGCGCATCGTTTCGCCCAGCGCGGCCGCCCCGGGAATCCGGTCGCCCAGCGCGGCGGCCACCACCACCTGCACCCAGCCCTCGATCAGGGCTAGCAATGTTTCCAGACGTTCCAGTGCCTGTGTCTGCGCCGGCGTCGCCTTGGGCTCGAAAACGCCCTGCCCAAGCAGGTTTTCGATCGCTCCCGGGTCCGCCAGTGACGCCGGATTGAAGTCTCGCGCCAGCTCTTCGATGCCGGACATGTCGATTTCCATGCCCATCGCGTACGCCTCGACGGCACCGAGCAGTTGGCTCGACAGCCACGGCACGTGACTGAACAGCCGGTGGTGGGCGGCCTCACGCGCCGCCAGAAACGTCAGGATCTCGCTGCGCGGCCGCTCCAGCCCGGTGGCGAACGACTCGACGGCGTCGGGCATCACCGCCGCAATTCCCTTGGGCCCCAACGGCAAACCGATGTCGGTCGATGTCAACACCTCGCGGGACAGTCGGCCCAGCGCCTGCCCGAGCTGCGACCCGAACGCCATCCCGCCCATCTGCGACATCATCTGCATGAGCGGGCCGGCCATGCTCTTGGCCTCTTCGGGCAGCGACGCCGCCCACACCGTCGAAATCTGTTGTGCCATCGGGTCGCACAGCCGCTTCCACGTCTGCAACGTGTTGTCGACCCAGTCGCCGGGGGTCCAGCCCAGCGCCTTGGTGGTGCCCGCGGGCAGCGCCGTGGCCCCGTCCAGCCAGGTCTCGGCCAGCCGCACCGCGTCGGCGATCGCCGAGTTGGTGGTGTCCGGAACCGGCGCCACAAAGCCGATCGAATTCGTCGCGACGCGCCGCGCCAGTTCGTAATTGACCGGGCCCGAGCCGGTTCCACCGGGTCCGACATTGCCCGCGCTGCTGAACATCTGACCCAGTTGGGTGAAGATCTGCCCCAGGTCGCCCATGTCGAATTCACCGCTCATGCCGAAGGCGGCGAACGGGTCGGACGGGTTCGAGCCCGAATCGGGATCTTTTTTCCCGTGTTTGTCGGGGTCGTCTCCGGAGGAGAAGCCGAAAGGCAGGTCAGCCATACCCCCAACGGTACTCACCACAAGGTCGGACGGCGCGACCTCGGGTCAGCTTGTAGCTGAACCCGGTAGAACGTTGTGGCTGAACACCGCGCCGCAGCCGCCGTCTAGTGTGATCGGCGTGAACAGGCGCATCCTGACCTTGGTGGTCGCGCTGGTGCCGATCCTGGTGTTCGGTGTGTTGCTGGCGGTGGTGACGGTGCCGTTCGTGTCGCTGGGGCCCGGGCCCACCTTCGACACGCTCGGCGAGGTCGACGGCAAGCAGGTGGTGGCGATCGAGGGCACCCAGACGCACCCGACAACCGGCCACCTCAACATGACCACGGTGTCCCAGCGCGACGACCTGACACTGGGCGAGGCACTGACGCTGTGGCTTTCGGACACCGAGCAGCTGGTGCCGCGCGACCTCATCTATCCGCCGGGCAAGTCGCGCGAAGACGTCGACAAGGCCAACAACGCGGACTTCAAGCAATCCGAGGACAGCGCCGCCTATGCCGCCCTGGGCTACCTCAAGTACCCGGCGGCGGTGACGGTCGCCAAGGTCCCCGAACCGGGACCCTCGGCGGGCAAGCTCAAGACCGGTGACGCCATCGACGCGGTCAACGGCGTGCCGGTGGCCACGGTCGACGAGTTCACGGGACTGCTCAAGAACACCAAGCCGGGCCAGGTGGTGACGATCGACTATCGCCGCAAGAACGAGCCGGCCGGGGTGGCACAGATCACGCTGGGTGCCAACAAGGACCGCGACTACGGCTTTCTGGGCGTCGCGGTGCTCGACGCCCCATGGGCGCCGTTCACCGTGAACTTCAACTTGGCCAACGTGGGTGGGCCGTCCGCCGGACTGATGTTCAGCCTGGCGGTGGTCGACAAGTTGACCACCGGGGACCTCGCCAAGTCGAACTTCATCGCGGGCACCGGGACCATTTCGTCCGACGGCAAGGTCGGCCAGATCGGCGGCATCACCCACAAGATGGTCGCCGCGCACGCCGCCGGGGCCACGGTGTTCCTGGTGCCGGCGAAGAACTGCTATGAGGCCAGCTCGGACAATCCGTCCGGCCTGCGGCTGGTCAAGGTCGACACACTCGGCCAGGCAGTGGATGCGCTGCACGCGATCGGGTCGGGCGGGCAGCCGCCAAGCTGCTAGCGAACCTTGATGGTCCCGGGTAGTGCCATGCGTAGAGTTGTCACCGTCTAGCCATCGATCAGGGAGCGTAGCCAGTGGGGATGCGGCCCACCGCACGGATGCCGAAGCTGACTCGGCGCAGCCGGATTCTGATCCTTATCGCACTGGGTGTGATCGCTCTGCTGCTGGCGGGCCCCCGGCTGATCGACGCTTACGTCGACTGGCTGTGGTTCGGCGAGCTCGGCTACCGCTCGGTGTTCTCCACCGTGCTGGTCACCCGGTTCGTGGTCTTCTTGGTTGCGGGTCTGCTGGTGGGCGGCATCGTGTTCGCCGGACTGGCGGTGGCGTACCGCACGCGGCCGGTGTTCGTGCCGAGCAACGACAACGATCCGGTGGCGCGCTACCGCGCCCTGGTGCTGTCCCGGCTGCGACTGGTGAGCGCCGGAATCCCGGTGGCGATCGGCCTGCTCGCCGGCATCATCGCGCAAAGCTATTGGGTGCGAATTCAGCTGTTCTTGCACGGCGGCGACTTCGGCATCAAGGACCCGCAGTTCGGCAAGGATCTCGGCTTCTACGCCTTCGAGCTGCCGTTCTACCGGTTGCTGCTGTCCTACCTGTTCGTCGCGGTGTTCCTGGCCTTCATCGCCAACTTGTTGGCCCACTACATCTTTGGCGGCATCCGGCTGTCCGGTCGGACGGGTGCGCTGAGCCGTTCGGCGCGGATCCAGCTGGTCACTTTGGTCGGGCTATTGGTCGTGCTCAAGGCGATCGCCTACTGGCTGGACCGCTATGAGTTGTTGTCCCACACCCGCGGTGGCAAGCCCTTCACCGGCGCCGGGTACACGGACATCAATGCGGTGCTGCCGGCGAAGCTGATCCTGATGGCGATCGCGCTCATCTGCGCGGCCGCGGTGTTCTCCGCGATTGTGCTCAAGGACTTGCGAATCCCGGCGATCGGGCTCGTCCTGTTGCTGCTGTCCTCGCTGATCGTGGGCGCGGGGTGGCCGCTGATCGTCGAACAGATCAGCGTCAAACCCAATGCCGCGCAAAAGGAAAGCGAATACATCAGCCGCAGCATCGCCGCGACGCGGCAGGCCTATGGCCTGACCTCCGACCAGGTCACCTACCGCAACTACACCGGCGACGCTCAGGCCGCCGCCCAGCAGGTCGCCGACGACCGCGCGACCACGTCCAACATCCGGCTGCTGGACCCGACGATCGTCAGTCCAGCGTTCACCCAGTTCCAGCAGGGCAAGAACTTTTACTACTTCCCCGACCAGCTCTCCATCGACCGGTACGTCGACCGCAACGGCGCGTTGCGTGACTACGTGGTGGCGGCCCGCGAACTCAACCCCGACCGGCTGATCGAGAACCAGCGCGACTGGATCAACCGGCACAGCGTCTACACCCACGGCAACGGGTTCATCGCCTCACCGGCCAACACGGTGCGCGGCGTCGCCAACGATCCCAACCAAAACGGCGGTTACCCCGAATTCCTGGTCAACGTCGTCGGCGCCAACGGCGGTGTGGTGTCCGACGGCCCGGCCCAACTCGACCAGCCGCGCGTCTACTTCGGGCCGGTCATCTCCAATACCTCGGCCGACTACGCGATCGTCGGGCGCAACGGCAACGACCGCGAATACGACTACGAGACCAACAACGAAACCAAGAACTACACCTACACCGGGCTCGGCGGAGTCCCGCTCGGCGACTGGTTGTCGCGCAGCGTGTTCGCCGCGAAGTTCGCCGAGCGAAACTTCTTGTTTTCCAACGTGATCGGCTCGAACAGCAAGATCCTGTTCAACCGTGACCCGGCGCGGCGGGTGGAGGCGGTGGCGCCGTGGCTGACCACGGACAGCGCGGTGTACCCGGCGATCGTCAACAAGCGACTGGTGTGGATCATCGACGGCTACACCACGCTGGACAACTACCCGTATTCCGAACTCACGTCGCTGGAGTCGGCGACCGCGGACTCCAACGAGGTCGCGTTCAACAGGCTCGCACCCGACAAGCGGGTCTCCTACATCCGCAACTCGGTGAAGGCGACGGTCGACGCCTACGACGGCACTGTCACGCTGTACCAGCAGGACGAACAGGACCCGGTGCTCAAGGCCTGGATGCGGGTGTTCCCGGGGACCGTGAAGCCCAAGAGCAACATCACCCCGGAGCTGGCCGAGCACCTGCGCTATCCCGAGGACCTGTTCAAGGTGCAGCGGATGCTGCTGGCGAAGTATCACGTCAACGATCCGGTGACGTTCTTCTCCACCTCGGATTTCTGGGATGTGCCGCTGGACCCGAACCCGACGGCCAGCAGCTACCAGCCGCCATACTACATCGTCGCGAAAAACATTGCGAAGAACGACAATACGGCGTCGTATCAGCTGACCAGCGCGATGAACAGGTTCAAGCGCGACTACCTGGCCGCCTACATCAGCGCCAGCTCCGATCCCGCGACCTACGGCAGGATCACCGTGCTGACCATCCCGGGACAGGTCAACGGGCCGAAGCTGGCCAACAACGCGATCACCACCGATCCGGCGGTGTCCCAGGACCTCGGCGTGATCGGGCGTGACAACCAGAACCGGATCCGGTGGGGCAATCTGCTCACGTTGCCGGTGGGGCAGGGCGGCTTGCTCTACGTCGAGCCCGTATATGCCTCGCCGGGTGCCAGCGACGCGGCGTCGTCGTACCCGCGGCTGATCCGGGTGGCGATGATGTACAACGACAAGATCGGCTACGGACCCACCGTGCGCGACGCCCTGACCGGGCTGTTCGGTCCGGGCGCGGGTGCCGCCGCGACCAGCATCCAGCCCACCGAAGCCGGGACACCGGCCGCGAGTCCGCCGCCCAGCGCGCCGGCGCCGGTTGCCGCGCCCGGGTCACCACCCCCGGTCGCAGCACCCCCGGTGCCCGACGGATCGGTGACGCTGTCGCCCGCCAAATCCGCTGCGCTGCAAGAGATTCAGGCGGCGATCGGCGAGGCAAAGGACGCGCAGAAGAAGGGCGATTTCGCCGGTTACGGTGCGGCGCTGCAGCGGTTGGACGACGCGATCACCAAATACAACAACGCCAAGTAGGTCGGCCGTGCGGCGTCGAGCGACGCTGTGACCGTGCGGAGTCGACGAATTCACCCGTAGTGCCAGCCATTTCGCCTATGGGCGGGCTTCGGCTGCCGAAACTCGCCAAGCCCCAGTGACGCTTCGGTGGCGTCGGGGTCAGCGTGTGTCGCATCTTGTGGGAAAGATGGCGCAAATAGTGACGATCGAATATCCCACCGACCCGCAAACTGGCTATCGGGATCACCCAACGAGACGACATCTTCCAACGCGGTCGACGGACACCCTCGCGCCCCAAGATTGTCGATAACAGGTTCGAGAGGAAACACGGGGTAGTCATGGGGAATGGCGCACATGATGTCGGTGGGATGGCGGGGCTCGGACCCGTGCCGATGGAGACCCCTGCGCCGGTTCGCCACGCCGTGTGGGAGCGTCGGACGCTCGGCGCGACCGTCTCGGCCGTCGTCACGGGGATGCTGATCCCCCCGACGCATCGAGCGGCCATCGAAGCGCTGCACCCGGTCGCGTACCTGTCGATGAGCTACGCCGAACTGTGGCTTTATGCACTCGAGAGGTGTGCCGTATCGGCCGGCGTCCTCACGGACGAGGAGATCGAAGCGCGCGTGGCCGATGCGCTTTCGAATCCCGACGCGCCGCTGCCGCAAGATCGCAACGCGGAGATCCTCGAGAGGGTCAGGGCCCTTGTCGCCCAAGGCGCCCCGCTCGGGCCCGAGCAGCTCGTGCAGCCGCCTCGTTTCGCTGCCGGTGACATCGTGCGCGCCAAGCGCATCGAATCACCCGCGTCGGGCCGTCGCCACACGCGCATACCCGGATACGCACAGGGATGCACGGGAGTCGTCGAGATGGTCCACCGGCCAATGATTCTCGAGGACACGCTGGTGGCGTCGGGCGAAATCCACTTTGAGTACGTCTATGCGGTGCGGTTGCCCGCGTGCAACGTGTGGCCGGACGTCACCGGGCGTGACGCGATCGTCGTCGACTTGTGGGAGAGCTATCTCGAGGACCACGCGCCCAGCGGTGCCGAATTGCAGGAGGAGAACCCATGAGCCCTACCGATCCGTCCTATCTCGCGTTGCGCATGAAGGCCGTTGAGTCATTGCTGATCGAAAAGGGGATGGTCAGCGCCGAGGCGATCGACGAGATCACCAACGCTTACGAGCACGACATCGGGCCGCTGCGCGGCGCCGCCGTGGTGGCCCGTGCGTGGGTCGATGAGGACTACAGGCGGCGGCTGCTGGACGATGCGCCCGCCGCCGTCGCCGAACTGGGCATCGCCGGCTTCGGGGCCGAGGTCCTCGTCGTCGTGGAGAACACGGCGCAGGTGCACAACGTGGTTGTGTGCACCTTGTGCTCCTGCTACCCGTGGGCGCTGCTCGGACTGCCTCCGAGCTGGTACAAGACGCCCCAATACCGTGCCCGCATCGTGCGCTGGCCGCGCGAGGTGCTTGGCGAGTTCGGCCTGACGATGCCCGACGACACCGAGATCCGGATCTGGGATTCCAGCTCCGATGCCCGCTACCTGGTGCTACCGCAGCGTCCCGCCGGGACCGACGGCATGTCCGAGCGGGAGCTCGCGGCGCTCGTCACGCGCGACGCGATGATCGGCACCGGCATCGTCTCGAGCCCAGCCGCGTGAACGCCGCCACCGATATTCTCGGGGCCGACGCGACGGGCCTGGGCGCGCTGCCACGTCGCAACGGCGAGCTGGTGTTCGACGCGCCATGGGAATGCCGGGCATTCGGTGCCGCTGTGGCGATGGCGCAGGCCGGGGTTTACCCGTTCGACGACATGCGCGATCTGCTCATCGAGGAGATCAGCCGGTGGGAGCGCGCGCGTGATACTGCAGATGGCACCTGGAACTACTACGAGCGCTGGCTGGCGGCGCTCGAACGGCTGCTGGCGCGCCGCGGTGTGCTCGATTCCACGGAGATCGAAGAGCGCATGCGCACCATAGCGCTGCAGGACACTGACGAACACGACCACGACTGACCGGTGCCGGCCCGCGATCACTGATTCAGGTGCATGCCGCGTCGGGTGGTGCCGCGCTGCAGCGACTCGAAGACGGGACGGTCAAGCGCAACAACACCCAAATAGCTTCTCAGGCATAGGCCGTGCGGAACCTGTCCCGGTAGGCCTTCGGGCTGATCCCGAGATGGTTGACGAACACCCGTCGCAGCGTTTCGATGCTGCCGAAGCCGGCCATGCCCGCGGTCTCGGTGACCGAGCGGCCGGATTCCAGCGCATTGCGGGCGACATCGATCCGAACCAATTCGACGTAGCGCGCCGGGCTCATCCCGAGCTCGGATTGGAAGAGACGGGTCAACTGGCGGGTGCTCAAAGACGCCAGCGCCGCAAGCTTTTTCACGCTGTAGTCCGCGCCCGGGTCGGCCGCGATCGCGTCGGTGACCGGACGCAACGACGACTCCGGCGGGGGGTCGGCCTCGAGCAACACCGAGAATTGCGATTGGCCGCCGGCGCGTTTGAGGTAGACGACCAGCCACCGAGCCACGTCGCGGACCAGTTCTGTCCCGTAATCCATTTCGACCAACGCCAGCGCCAGGTCGATGCCCGACGAGATGCCCGCGGAGGTGAAGATGTCGCCGTCGCGGACGAAGATCGCGTCCGGCTCGACGGTGACATCGGGAAACGCTCGGCCCAGCAGCCGGGTGTCGTGCCAGTGGGTGGTGGCGCGCCGGCCGCTGAGCACGCCGGCCTGCGCGAGGATGAACGACCCCGTGCAGATGGACGCCAGACGACGGGTCCGTGTTGACACCGATCGGACGGCCTCGACCAGGGCGGGTTCGATGGGTCGCCCCGGCAGGTCGTCGCTGCCCGCGACCATGACGGTATCGGCGGACTCGATCGCCGAAATGCTGTCGGTCACGCCCAATCGGGCCCCGATCGAGCTGGTCACATCGCACCCGTCCACCGACGCGATCTTGAGTCGGTAGTCGGCGCCGAAGCGGTTGGCCTCGGCGAACACCTCACCCGCCCCCGCGACGTCCAACAGCGTCACCCCGTCGAAAACGACGATCACCACGACCCGTGTTTTGGCTGCAGCCACGCACGCCATTGTGTCGCGTTCTGTGGAGAGGACGGCCAGAACGGCCGGGGTCGGATTGTCCGGGCGGCCGCACACTCATAACCAACCCAGAAGGAGACAACATGACCACCAGCTCAATGGACACCATCGCCGGCATCCACGTACCCGACAGCTCGCTGGCCCGCGAGGCGACCGAGTTCATCCGCGACACCGAGGACGAGTTGCTCTTCAACCATTCCCGCCGCGTGTTCTTCTTCGGCGCGCTGCAGGGCATGCGTCGCGGACTGCAGCCGAACCCGGAACTGCTCTACGTCGCGGCGATGTTTCACGACCTCGGCCTGACCGAGCGCTACCGCGACTCGCAGGTCCGCTTCGAGGTCGACGGCGCCGACGCGGCACGGGACTTCCTGATCAACCATGGCGTCGACGAGGCCGAGGCCGCCAAGGTGTGGCTCGGCATCGCCTTGCACACCACCCCCGGCGTGCCCGAGTTCATGGCCCCCGAGGTCGCCCTGCTGCAGGCCGGCGTGGAAGTCGACGTCGTCGGCGTCGGGCGCGAGGAGTTGGCTCCGGAGGCGCTGGCCGCGGTGACCGCCGCGCACCCGCGCCCACAGTTCAAGCAGCGCATCCTGGCGGCGTTCAACGACGGCATGAAGCACCGGCCGCGGACCACCGACGGCACCATGAACGCCGACGTGCTTGCGCACTTCGATCCCGCCTTCGAGCGCGTCGACTTCGTCGACCACATCCTGCACAACAGCTGGCCGGAGTAGCGCAGGCATTGCAGCGCAAGAACATTCGGAGAAGGGTGAGTCAGATGACCGAACCGAACGACATCGGGGTCACCGTGGTGCAGCCGGGGGAGGGCGAAGTCGTCACGCTCCCCGGCTTCGGGGCGGTGTTCAAGATATCCGGCAAGACCAACGGTGGCGAGGTGTCCATCGTCGAGCATCCGTTCGCGGTCGGCCTGCTCACCGCGGCACACCGGCACACCCGGGAGGACGAGCATTCGATCGTCCTGGCCGGCGAGATCGGCTTCCGCTCCGACGACAGCGAGGTGGTCCTGGGTCCCGGTGGTTACATCACCAAGCCCCGCGGCCAGATGCATGCGATGTGGAACGCCGGCAGCGAGCCGGGCCGCATTGTCGAGATCATCACCCCGGGCGGATTCGAGAACTATTTCCGCGAGCTCGGCGAGCTGCTCATCGAGCACGCCGACGACCCGGCGACCGAGCCGCTGCACCAGTTGCCCGAGTTCGGCGAGCTCGCCGATAAATACGGGCTCACGTACGGGTCGCCGGAGTGGATGGACGACATCGCGCAGCGGTACGGGCTGAACCCGCCGTCGCACTGATCTGAGCCCTGTCCATTACGCGCCGAGATTGCCATGACGGCTGTAATCACCGCGTGAAGTACGACCGCGGCGGCAATCTCGGCGCGGGGATGGCCGCTGAGCGCGCGATTTGGCCGCCGTGACACGCGTTCGGTAACCTGGCATTCACCAACGCGGGGTGGAGCAGCTCGGTAGCTCGCTGGGCTCATAACCCAGAGGTCGCAGGTTCGAATCCTGTCCCCGCTACCAGGTAAAACGGCCCCCGGAGATTCTCCGGGGGCCGTTTTCACGCCTAACGGGGCAGCACGGCCTCGATGGCGCTGATGACCTCGGGGGCATCGGGCTCGGTGCGGGGCCGGAACCGGTGCACCACCTCACCGCCGGGGGCGAGCAAAAACTTCTCGAAGTTCCACTGGATGTCTCCGGCCTGGCCGTCGGCGTCGGCGGTCTTGGTCAGCTCGGCGTACAGCGGGTGACGGTCGTCGCCATTGACATCGGTCTTCGCCAGCAGCGGGAACGTCACTCCGTAGGTGGTCGAGCAGAACTCCTGGATCTCGTCGGCCGTGCCCGGCTCCTGGCCCATGAATTGGTTGCAGGGGACCCCGACGACCGTCAGGCCCCGCTCGCCGTAGTCCTTGGCCAGCTTCTCCAGCGCCGTGTATTGGGGAGTCAGCCCGCATTTGGAGGCCACGTTGACGACCAGCGTTGCGCCGTCGGACAATTCGGCCAGCGTGGTCTGCCGGCCGTCGAGGGTGGTCAGGGCGATGTCGTTGAGGGTCACACCGACGACGCTAACGCACCTCAGAGCCAGCCGGTGCGGGCGGCGGCGACCGGCTCGGCGGGGGCCGGGGCCAATTCGCCGTTGCGCACGCCCTCGAGCAACCGTTTCACCGCGGCGACGATCTCCGGGGCCGCCGCCGCGAGCCCGGTGGTGTCGGCTTCGCTGACCTCATCGGCGTCGACGCCGGCGCGGGCCAGGATGGCGGCCGGGTCGGCCAGCTGCTCGGTCAGCCAGGTCAGCGGGTCGGCGGACAGCTCGGGGACGAAGTGCCGGCTGCTGGGTTCCCAGCCGTCGAAACGCGGGTGGTGATGGGCCCGGTCCAGCGTCCCGGGCGGGCTCTCCGTGGACCCGAAAAGATCCACCCGCCACACCGGGCGGGTGAAGGCGATCGGAACGCCGGCGTAGATCGAGCCTTGGGGGGCGGCCCGGTCGACGAGGCGCAGTTCGAGTCTGACCCCGCGCTCCGGGGTCTCCTGACCCTCGAGCGGGGATGGGTCGATGAAGTACATGTCCCCGACGACCACGCCCAGGGATTCGAATCCGAACGCTGCGAGCATCGCGCACCTTTCCTTGTCCTTCTCGAGCGTAGCCCTGGCGTCTGCACCCGGGGCGTCCGTCGGATATGTGAACGACCGTTCGCGCATGTGGGGCCGGCGCGGTACATTTCACTGGTCTTCGTTAAGTTGGAGCCCCCGGCAATGGTTGGGGTCGCTCGCCGCAGCGCGCGGATGCTGCGGCGCGGACGTAAGGGGCAGCAACGGTCTTGTCGACAGATTCAGGTCCGGGCTCACCCGTACAGATCAACTCACAAAGGACTCCGCCGTACAAGTTGATCGCCGTCGCCATGATGGTGGTGTGCGCGCTGATTTTAGCGTTGGTGTACGGGCAATTCCGCGGTGCATTCACCGAGAAGACGCAGGTGACGATGTTGGCGTCGCGGGCGGGGTTGGTGATGGATCCGGGTTCGAAGGTGACTTATAACGGGGTGGAGATCGGCCGGGTGGGGTCGATTTCGGAGACGGTGCGTGATGGCAAGCCGGCGGCGAAGTTCGTTCTTGAGGTGTAT
>JAYZBN010000023.1:0-78130 GCA_036338755.1 Actinomycetota bacterium
TTGTGCTGTTGGGGGGTCAACGTGCGCACTCAGAGACGTTTGACTGACCCCTCTGTGTCTACTTGCCAACGTCGACCAGCTGCATCGGTGTATGCCACCGCTGCGTAATCGGCCGGCACGTTCGGCATTTGGTCGGGCTGATAGATCACCAGCCACTCATCCGTGTCCAGGGTCATGCCGGGCAGCTCCTCGGAAAAGGGGAATCTGCTCGCATGTTCCTCTCTCCGCGGATAAACGGCGAAGCCATTCACTCGCGCGACAGGCAGATCTTTCTTCTCGCCTTGGTGGACGAACTCCAAGACTTCAATGTCGAAGATTCGGTCAGTGCGCCGGTTCCTGATACCCAGCGCCGCTGTCCTGATAGCGGGGCCGACGGCTTGTCTACGACCGAGCATCTCGGCGGTCACACGTACCAACGCGGCCTGGCGGCCCAGATCGGCCTCCACTTGTGCATTACCTTGCCGCCGTTCTTCATCGCTTCGCTGGCGATCAGATACTGAGATCCAGAGTGCTGCCGCGGCTGCCGCGAAACTACCCAGCGCGCCCAGCCACTGCCCGAAGCCGGTGTACCACTCGACGCTCTGCCCACGGTCGTGAGCGATCTGGCTTCCAGCAACGACTACTGCTATCACGGCCGCCGTAATAATGGCGGCCCAAAAGAAGGTGCCCCTTTTTCCGAAGAGGTTGTCGAGATCGCGCTTCATTCGGCCTCATGGTCGATCGCCCGAAAGGCGGTGCTGATGTCCATTGACTCCGGACCGTACTCGACCGGGCCGACACCGGCGGTACGATCGCCCCTACCAGGTGAAAGCAAAAACCCCGGAGGGAACAACGCGATGCGCAAAGTCCGACCTGAGGAGATTGGCGCCACGGACCTCGGCACCTGGATGCAAGGTCCCGAGCAGGTCTTCATCGCGATCGCGGTCCAGCCGCCCAACGACACCCAGCTCATCACCGCGCACCGGACACTTGAGGGGGCGAAGCGGCAGGTTGAGAGTTACGGCTCCGGCACCAAAGGGTCCGTCAAGCAAGTTCCCTTGCAGCCGTAGGCCCCGCCTCCGTCCGCAGTGCGTCCGCAGTAGGCTCCGCACCGATCTTTTCTCGCCAGCACTGACAACCGCTTGACATGCATGTATGCAACAGCGCCAGCAACGTCAACTTCGGCAAACGCCCAGTACGTAGAGTTCGGGACGAAGAGGCCGTGGGTTCAAATCCCGCCACCCCGACCCAGGAAGCCTGACCAGCAGTACTACGGTCAGTGCTTCTCCGCGATCAGGTCTAGCTCGACTTCTTGCCGCCTTTGCGCCCTGCGGCCTTCTTCTGGGACTGGTTGCCGCCGCTACCGCTACCGCTGCTACGGCTGCTCTGGCTGCTGCCCGAACTCTTGCCGCCCCTGCTGGAGGCGCCAGGCGAGTTCGATATCGCCGCCGCACGCGACTTGCTCATACCCTTCTTGCGCAGCCCCTCATATTGTTTGTCGTTCTTGACGCTCGACCCATGATCTTTCGTCACCTCGGACTCCTTTACCTCACGCAGCGGATACCCGTTTCCACCGCGGAGAACAGTTTTTGCGGAGTCGCGCCTCGAACACATCGCGTAGGTCGAGCCCCGGCACATCGAGCACTGATCAAAGCGCTGAGTCGGGCGCAATCACCCGAAACCGGGCCGATATAGTGGATCTCACCGTAATGCTGAGCAAACAGCATTGACATTCGTCGCCGTCAAAATCCGAAGTGATCGCCTCGCGAGACCGCAGGCTGCGCAAACGGCACGGGGTAATGCCTGCACCGGTCTCGAAGCAAGAGGGCGACACTCAGTGACCAATTTCGACGATCTCACCCTGCTCACCGACGTCTTGCGCGCCATCTATTCGGCGGACGCCGGGGCATTCCCCCGGGTGCTGGACGACCTGACCAGCGCCGCCGCGCGCTGGGTGCCGGGCGCGCAGGAAGCGGGGATCACCGTCACCAGCCGGCAGAACGAGGTCAGCACCCCGTCGGTCACGCACGAGTGCGCCCGGTTGCTCGACGAGTTCCAGCAGCGCCACCTCGAAGGGCCCTGCCTTCACGCCGCATGGACCCGCAAGGTCGTCGTCATCGACGACCTTGAAGCCGACGCCCGCTGGCCCAGGTATCGGGCCGACGCGCTCGCGCACACACCGATTCGCAGCGTGCTGTCGCTGCCCATGTTCGCCGACGAGTTGAGCATGGGTGCGCTGAACTTCTACGCCGAAAGCCCGCAGTCGTTCTCCGAAGACTCTCGCCGGGTCGCCGCCATGTTCGCGACGCTGGGCGCCCTGGCATGGAGCAACGTCGTGCGGACCCAACAGTTTCGGGAGGCGCTGAGCACCCGCGACACGATCGGACAGGCCAAGGGCATCCTCATCGAACGCTACGACCTCGACGATCAGACCGCCTTCAACACCCTGATCAAACTCTCGCAGAGCATGAACACCCCGCTGCGGGATGTCGCGCGCCGGGTGATCGAGGACGCTACTCGGCGGTGACGTCGCGGCGTGGCCGCCTTACCGGGCCGAACATGCTGTGACCCAACCTATCTCGCTAGGCTTCCCATTCCGGTTCAAGCCGCTGTGTCTTGACGTGCGGCGGCGAGATCCCCTGCGCCCGCCGCGAACCCCGCACGGCGATGGGCTGAATGCGCGTCCAGCTTTGCAATTGCGTGCGCCCCACCAGCCGGCACTGGTGGGTGCGTGCCAATCGGCGGGCCGCCTTCGTGAAGGTCTGGTTGGTGACGACGACAGTCCGGTTACAGCCGTGCTGCAGCGCCCCGGCCACGACCTGTTGGACGGCGGCGACACCGACGGCCTTGATCAGCCTTTTGCATTGGACCGCCATCCGGACGCCGTCTTTTCTGGCGATCAGATCCACGCCGTAGTCACCGGTGCTGGCCGTGGGTGCGACGCTGTAGCCCGCGATGCGAAGCTGTGCCGCAACGAATTCCTCGAACTCGATGCCGGACATCCGGTCGATTGCCCGCAGCCCCGACTTCGCGTATTTGAGATCGCGTCGCCGGTGCGCGTCGACCTCGTAGCGGTCCCGTTGCAACGAGAGCCACCACAGGAGGGCCACCGAGGCGGCGAGCCCACCGATCCCGGCCAAGCAACCAGCCGGCAGACTGCCGGTGGCGTTCTGCGTGAAATACCAAGGGAGCACTAATCCCAGCACGAGGAGCGACCCGAGTACCTTCTCCATTGGTCGCTGAACCTAGCGGATACCACTGACAATTCGGCGCAATCGGCGCACGTTCGCGGGGTCGGGCCACCGCATCGGGCGGCTCGGCCCGCCTAAGGAGCGGGTGTCAGGCGCAGTCGGCGCACACCGGTAGACCGGAGCTGGAGGCGGGCAGCCGGCTACGGTGCTGTACCAAAAAGCAGCATGAGCACGTGAACTCGTCGGCGCGTTGGGGGATCACCGTCACCGACAGCTCTTCCCCGGACAGGTCGGCGCCCGGCAGTTCGAAGAAGTGCACATCGTTGGGGTCCTCGTCGACCACGCCGGTCACGGACCCCTGCAGGGTCGGCGCCAGTTCGCGAAGCGAGGGCTTGTCCTGGGTGTCGGCGTCGGATACACGGCGTGCGTCGTAGTCAGTGGTGGTCGCCATCGGAGTTCCTTCCTGCTAGGAAAACGGGCTGACGCACTTTCCTGTACTCACCCGTGGCGCAGGCAGTACCCAGTTCGCGGGCGGACTACACCGATGCGGCCCGAAAAAGTTGCGGCGACCGAGAAACGGCCGACGGCGACGTCTCGCCCGGTGCTTGCCCGGGGAAGCGCGTCAGCGCCTGCCGATGATCGTTAGCTCGCGCGCGGTGCGTCGCACGCGCGGCAAACATTCGGATGCTCAGCTGCTGGGCGGCGGCGCGGGCTCATCGGAATGCGCAGCGTGCCACCGGAGTTCGGCGTCGCGGACCTTGCGGTGGGCACGCACCAGCCACGCTGCGCTCAGCGCACCGAGTGCGACCGCCACGATCAGGGCGATGGCGCCGGTCGCCAAATGCCCGGCCGCCACGGAGAACAAGCCCACGGTCAGCGCTATCACCGCGAGGGCCGAACCGGCCAGGCCGGGGACGTTGGCGCCGTTCTTGAGGGACTCGCCGGCGTGCTGACGAGTGGTCCGGGCGTGGTCGACTGGGGCGTCCTTGCGGTAATCCAACGTCATTCCTCGTCGAAGTCATTGTGTGCCAACCATTTTCGTCCCGCACATGGCTGTGGTCGGCTCCGCCCGCTAGGCGAGCCGGACCCCCGTGATGCGCGGATCACCATCGAGGTGTACCCGTCGGCCCGGTGGTCAAACGAAGCCACGGCCGTGTCAGCGATGGCAGGCATGGGTATGCCGGACACATGACTTCACGATCGCACGCGGAAAACCGCCCCGAAACCGACGCAGGGAGCCCGCACTGATGGCGCGTGGGGACACACCCGCCGTCCTGTTCGACGTCGACGGCACCCTGGTGGATTCCAACTATCTGCACGTTCATGCCTGGCAGCGCGCATTCGACGACGAAGGCATGATGATGCCGTCCTGGCAAATTCATCGGTGTATCGGCATGGACGGATCCCGGCTGGTCCGGAAGCTTTCCGATGACGCCCCCGACGACGTGCGGGAGCGGCTCAGCGACAAGCACAGCGAGTACTACCGGGAAATCACTCCGCTGCTGCAGCCGTTGCCCGGCGCCCGCGACCTGCTGCACCGCGTCGCCGGCCTGGGCTTACAGGTCGTGCTGGCCAGCTCGGCGCCCGAAGACGAACTGGAAATTCTGCGCAAGGTGCTCGACTGCGACGACGTCATCTCCGAGACGACGTCCTCGCGGGACGTCGACACCGCCAAACCCGAACCCGGGATAGTGCAGGTGGCCCTGGACCGCGCCGGCGTCGATGCCGAGCACGCCGTGTTCGTCGGCGACGCCGTCTGGGACGCACACGCCGCGGCCGGTGCGCGATTGCCGTGCATCGGGCTGCGCAGCGGCGGCATCGCCCGCGCGGAGCTGCAGGAGGCCGGCGCCGACCCTGTCTTCGACGACCCCCGCGACCTGCTCGAGCACCTGGAATCCACCCGAATTGCCGCACTTGCGCAGCGAGGCTGACCGGCGACCTCGCTCACTCGCCGTGCGTGCGCAGCACCAGCGGCAGCACCCACCAGAAGAAGACGAACAGCGGCAGCGCGCACGCTCCGGCTATCAGGCCGACATTTGGCCCTGCCACCGCGGCGAAGATGATCGTGGTCAGGCCGATCACCGCCAGACCGAGCAAACCCAGGCCGGCGAAGGCACAACGGTGTGCGGCCGACACGAGGACCTGGAGCCGGTGGCGCCGAAAAAGCATCCGGTGCATGGCGACCGGCGCGATCAGCAACAAAGTCGCGCACACCGCGGATACCACGGTCGCCAGATAGATGATGCGCATCGGCGGTCCCAATACGTCGAAGCGCTGCTGGAACGGCAGTGTCAACAGGAATCCGGTCAGTAGCTGCACCCCGGTCTGGACGACCCGCAGCTCCTGCAGCAGGCTGTTCCAATTGCGGTCCAGCCGTTGAACTTCGGTTTCGTCCCGCTCACGGCGATCCCACCGCTGGTCTTCTTGCGGATGGTCGACGTCCATACCCTGATCATCGCACCTGAGTCGGGTGTGAACACCGGATCGGACGGGCCCGGCCTCGGTCAGCCCCGAAATCGATGCCATGCGCAACCGTTTTCGGCGTGCGTGCGCCAAACATGGTGTCAGGCAAGCGATGCATGCGGCATGCGAGACGGCGCGCGCCCGAGGGGCGAATCGCTAGCCGTTGAGTTGGCCGTCCCGAACCCCGGTCAACGCGTCGTCGAGCGTCGGGTACAGCGGGAAGGTTTTGTCCAGACCGGTCAGATGGATCGGCCTGCGGGTGGCCGGGCCTCGTGCGACCACCCCGAAGCCGGTCTGCTTACCCAGCTTCTCGTAGGTCGCCGCCAGGATCTTCAGCCCGACCGAACCGAGAAACTCGACAGCGGAAAGGTCGATGATCAGTGCCGTCGGGCTGTCTGCGACGACCGCGCTGATGGCTTGTTCCAGGGCCGGAGCCGTGACCAAGTCGATTTCGCCGCTGACGCTGACCACCGACACCCCGTCGTGGTCCTCAACCAACGTGGTAATCGAATCAGGAGCTGACAATGGCAATCCTTTGTCCTGGGCCTTGCGTGCCGTAAGCGTGCTACAACCCTAGCCTGCCGTTACGAACTGCGGGAAGAATATGCCCTCTATACGTGCCCCGCGACAACCCACGCTAGTCTCGCAAAAAGAACTGCACACCGCAGGGCGCGACGTGGCACTCGGGAGGCCAGATGTCAGATTCGCCGTCGGATTTCAACAGTACCGGCCCTGCGGCTCAGACCGTGGGCGTGTCCAGCGAGGGGCTGCTGCCACAGCTGGTTCAGCATCTGCGGCAGAATCGAACCGTTCTGCGCGAGGAGTGGGCTCGCCGGATCACCGAGGCCGAGCTGCTGACCGCGATGACCCCGGAGGAGCTCTTCTCCGAGGCGACGGCCGTCTACGACAACTACGTCGAGGTGCTCGAGACCGGTAGCGTCGAGGCGTTGCAGGCCTATGCGCGTGACCTGTCCGAACGCATCATTCCGCGGGGCGTCGAGACCGACGAGGTGCTGGGCATCGTCTTGCTGCTGCGCGACGTGCTCGCCCGCTCGCTGTTCGAGAAGTACCAAGCCGAGTTCGAGATGCTCAACCGCGTCCTCGACGCCTACGAGCCGGCGGCCAACCGCATCGCCAATACCGTGGGCGTGTCGTTCGTGCAGGAACGCGAGCGCATCATTCGCCAGCAGCAGGAGGCCATCCGCGAACTGTCGACGCCGGTGCTGCAGGTGCGTGAGCAGCTGCTCATCCTGCCGATCATCGGCGTGCTGGACTCTCAGCGCGCCCGCCAGGTCACCGAACAGCTGCTGCGCGCCATCCGCGCGAACCGCGCCAAAGTGGTGGTCATCGACATCACCGGTGTTCCGACGATCGACTCGACGGTGGCCAACCACCTGGTGCAGACGGTCGACGCGTCGGGGTTGATGGGTGCCAGCGTGATCATCACCGGCCTGTCCTCCGAGATCGCCCTGACGCTGGTGACCATCGGGCTGGACCTGTCCAAGATGAACGCCGTCGGTGACCTGCAAGGCGGTATCGAGGAAGCCGAACGCCTGCTGGGGTACGAGGTCACCCGCACGGGCGAACAAACCGGATAACCACAATCGACACGAGCGCCCCATGCCAGTACCGATCCTGAAACAGGGCTCGATTCTCATCGCGTCGGTACAGGCCGCCCTCACCGACTCCGACGCCGAACGCCTGCGCTACGACCTGATGGAACGGGTCAGCCAGTTCCGTGCCCAGGGCATCATCGTCGACGTCACCGCCATCGACGTGATGGATTCCTTCGCGGCCCGGTCGCTGCGGACGATTGCGCACATGACCCGACTGCGCGGCGCGGACACGGTGATCGTCGGGTTGCAGCCGGAGGTGGCCTTCGCGATGGTTCAGCTCGGTTTGGCGTTCGACGACATGAACACCGCGCTGGATCTTGAAGAGGGTCTCGCCCTGCTGAATCGCCAAGCTCTGAATCGCCAAGGCGGCGTGGGGAAATCAACGATCGGGCCCGACGGTGGCGGCTGATATCGTCGTCGCCATCGATCACCCCGACGACATCGTCGAAGCCCGCAAAGCCGGTCACCAACTCGCGCTTGATTTGGGATTCTCCCTCACCGACGTCACGATGATCGCCACGGCGATCTCGGAGATCGCAAGGAACATCACCAGTTACGCCGGCCGTGGCGCCGTCTCCGTTGCGATCGCCGACCGGGAAGGGCGTAAAGCCCTGGTGGTGCGCGCCGAGGACCAGGGCCCGGGCATCGCCGACATCGAGCGGGCGATGGAAGACGGTTACACCACCGGGCGCGGGCTGGGGCTGGGCCTGCCGGGTGCGCGCCGCCTGATGGACCGGTTGGTCGTCGAGTCCACGCCCGGTCGGGGAACCGTCATCGAAATGTGGAAATGGGTCCCCCCTCGTGCATAAAAACGGCCGCTTCGGACCGATCGAATGGGCAAGGGCGGGGCGGCCTTTGCCCAGCGAGTACACGTCTGGCGACCGCGGTATCGCGGTCGATGTCGACGGCGGGGCGGCGCTGTTCGGGGTGGTGGACGGGCTCGGCCACGGGCCCGCCGCCGCGGAAGCCGCGCTGCGCGCGGTCGATGTGGTCACACGCGCCAGGTTCGAGCCGGTCGAGGTTTTGATCCAGCTCTGCCACCGTGCGTTGGTCGGCACCAGGGGGGTCGCAATGACGTTGGCGCGCATCGATTTCGCCGCTAACACCGTCACCTGGACCGGCGTCGGTAATGTCACCGCGGACCTGGTGGCCAAGGCCCCCACCGGTATCCAGGTTCGGTCCAGTGCACTGCTTGCCGGGGGTATCGTCGGCTACCGGATACCGGAAACCACACCGGCACACGTGGTTTCCATTCGCCCCGGAGATCTGCTGCTGATGAGCACTGACGGCATCGCCGAAGACTACCTCGACCACATCGACTTCTCGACCACCGCTGTCGCTATCGCCGAAGGGCTCCTCGGCAAGGACGCGAAAGAGACCGACGATGCGATGGTGCTGACGGCGCGTCACAGGGGAGCAACGATTTGAGCGGCGACAGTGACTTCCACGGTCAGTACGAGGCTGCGCTGCGCGCCTATCTGAACTCGCACGACGAGGCCGACCTGTCGATCGGCAACGAGCTCGGGCGCAGGGCCTTGCAGGAACAGATCAGCCTGCTCGACCTCGTCGAACAGCACGTCCGGCTGGTCTTCGAAATCTCGCAGGACGTGCGCCTGGATGCGCCGATCGCGCTGGAATTCCTGCTGCAGCTGCTGGTCCCGCTCGACGTCGCGACGCGCGGCTTCATCGACGGCAACCGACGCTATGCCGAACAACGCGCCCGCGCCGAAGGGCTGGCCGACCGCGACAAATTCCGCACCGCGCTGGTCAATTCGCTACAGGAAGGCTTCTTCGTCGCCGATCACCAGGGCTCGGTGGTCGAGATAAACAGCGCCTTTATCGAGATCCTCGGATATCCCAGCGAGGGCTTACCGTACAAATGGCCGCACCCCTGGCTGGTCGACACGACCACGGCGGCCGAACAGACGTCACGGGTGATGGCGCAGGGCAGGGCCGACTACGAGACGCCCATTCGTCATGCCGACGGGCACCTGGCATGGGTCAAGGTGAGCATCAACGCGGTCAAGGAAGCCGGCAGCGATCGGGACGTCTTTGTCGGAACGATCCGCGACGTCACCGCCGAGCGTGCCTTCGCGGCCCGGGAGACCGCGGTGCTGCGGTTGGCCACCGCCGTCGCGGTGGCCAAGACCGTGGACGAGCTGCTGTCGATCACGCTCGACGAGTGCAGTGCGGCAATCGATGTGCAACGGGTGATCGCGGTCTCGTGGCCCAACGGCGACGGCGATCCCACGGTCCAGGCTGCCGGCGAGCCCTCGGCCGCGTCGTGGCGCAAGCTGGATCCGTGGCTGCGCCATACCTTTCAAGATGCGCGCCATCAATTGCCGCTGACGACGAAAACAATTGAGGCGCCGGATAATCCCGGCAAGGTTCAGGGGCTGGTGGCGGTGCTCTCCGGTACCGGCGACCTGGCGTTGTGGTTGGAGCTGCGCACGCCTCGCTGGGTCAGCGGCGAGGATCGCCTGTTGGTCACTGTGCTGATCGGTCACCTGAGTCTGGCCATGCAGCACGTGCGTCAGTTCGAAAGCGCGCGTGAGACGTCGCTGACGTTGCAGCGTGCCATGCTGCCGCCGGTTCAGCCGCCGGCGGGGTTCACGGTTCGGTACGAACCCGCGGTGCCGCCCTTGGAGATCGGCGGTGACTGGTATGACGTGCTACCGATCGGTGAGCACCATATCGGCATCGTCGTCGGAGACTGCGTGGGGCGCGGCCTGCCCGCGGCCGCGATCATGGGCCAGCTACGGAGCTCGGCGCGCGCACTGCTGATCAACGGGGCCGAGCCCGCGGTGCTGCTCGACCAGCTCGACTCGGCGGCATCGCTCATCCCGAACGCGTACTGCACGACGGTCTTCCTGGCGATTCTGGATACCGAAACCGGGGTGCTGCAGTACAGCAACGCCGGCCACATGCCGGCCGTGCTGGCCGGACCGCAGGCCGGCACCACGATGCTGTTGACCGATGCCGCATCGGTGCCGCTCGCTGTGCGCCGCAATGAGCCGCGACCGCAAGCCACCCAAGTGCTGCCGCCCGGCTCGACACTGATGCTGTTCACCGACGGGCTCGTCGAACGCAAGCACGAGTCGATTGACGACGGAATCGCCCGTGCGGCAGACGTTCTGGCGCAGACCATGACATCGCCTCTGGACACCGTCGCCGATGTGGTGCTTCGCGAACTGGCGCCCGCCGCGGGGTACGACGATGATGTCGCGATGGTGATCTACCGGCATCAGCAGACCCCGCTACGCATCGAAAGCGACGCCACCGCAGACCAATTGGTCCGCATCCGGCATCGGCTGGCGGACTGGCTGCACGCCGGTGGCGTATTGGAAGACCAGGCCGCCGACATTGTGCTGGTCGTCAACGAGGCGTGCACCAACTGTGTCGAACACGCTTACCGTGGTTTCGCGGCCGGGGCCATGTTGCTCGAAGTCAGCCTTGCCGACGGCGAAGTGCGCACCCGGATCACCGATTACGGATCGTGGAAGGCGCCGGCCGCCGTCCCGGGCAACGGCGGGCGCGGCTTGCCGCTGATGCGAATGCTCAGCGACTCGATGGAGCTCGACACCACCGAAACCGGCACCACCGCCGACATCACCTTCCGCCTGCCCGCAACGGCCCGCTGAGGCGGATTGCGACCGTGGAAGCTGCCGCCCGCCCGTTTGCCCATCCCGTACAGCGGGTAGACATCGGCGTGACCCACACATCGACCTTGACCGAACCCGTCCTGCCTGCGGCGCACGGGCCGCTGTCGACAGCCGTACGTTGCGCGCTGGCGGGTCCGCCATCGACCTACCACCTGGCGCGCATCGGCGCCTCTGTGCGGGATTCCGATCCGTACGGTCTGGATCTGCAACTGGCGCTGTCCATGTGCTATGAGCTGCACTACCGCGGGCTTGCCGGCGTCGACCCCGCCTGGGAGTGGAATCCAACGCTGCTGGGTCTGCGCGCCGAACTGGAACGGGTGTTCCTGGCCGGCGTGCGCCGCGACGTCGGTCACATCGATCCAGACCAGACCGCGGCGGCCGAGATGGAAGCGCTCACAATCGAACCCGTCGACGGCACGGGCCCGTCGTATTACCTGCGCGACACCGGAACCTGGCAGCAGATGTGCGAGTACTTCGTGCACCGCTCGCTCTATCACCTCAAAGAGGGCGATCCGCACGCTTTTGCCATCCCGCGTCTGACGGGTGTGGCGAAAGCGGCTTTTGTGGCAATCGAATTCGATGAATACGGCGCCGGACGGGGCTCACGGCTGCACCAGCAATTGTTCGCCGATCTGCTCGCGGCGGCCGGCCTGGATGCGACGTATTGGGCTTACGTCGACGCGGTGCCGGCCGAAGCGCTGGCGGTGGTCAACCTCATGTCGCTGTTCGGTCTGCACCGCTCGTTGCGCGGCGCCGCGATCGGGCACTTCGCCTCCACGGAGATCACCTCACCGCCGGGATCGCAACGCATGGTGCAGGCGCTGCGGCGGCTGCAGGCACCGGCGGCGTGCATCGAGTTCTACAGCGAGCACGTCGAGGCCGACGCGGTGCACGAACACGTCGTGCGCAACGACGTGGTGGGCGATCTGGTAGCCCAGGACCCGCGACTGGAACACGACGTCGTCTTCGGCATCCGCGCGCACGCGGCGGTCGAAGACCGCTTGGCGCAACGGATTATGACGTCGTGGAAGAAGAATCAGACGTCGTTGCGGAGGCCGCTGGAGCAGATGAGCGTGCCGGCGTCTTGAGGCGCCGGCACCGGCGGTGACTGGTGTCGCAGAGCGGGTAGCGGTCGCTGCGTCGGCAGGTACAGATCGCCACCATGAACCGGTCGGACTCGACGACCTCGCCATTGGGCATCTCGATTCGCACCGGGCCCGACACCAGCACGGGCCCGTTCGGCACCACCTGCACCCGGGTTGTGGTCATCGCTTTTCCGCGCGGATCACGATCAGTTCTTCTTCCCGGCGTCCGCGCGGTATCAGGCCGACTTCCTCCAGCCACGTGGCCCGGGACGACATCACCGGTCCGAACGGTATCCATTTGGAGGCAATCACTTTCGCATCCATGCCCGCCCATTTGAGCGAATCCAGCGACTCCTGAACACCAGCGAGCGCCGAATGCACCAGCAGCAGGGATCCCCCGTCGCGCAAGAGCTTTGGCGCCGTTTCGCACAGCGGGTCGAGGATCGTCCGGCCGTCGACCCCGGCGTTCCACGCCCACGACGGTCCGGCCGCCGGGCAGATCTCTTCCAGCTCGGCGCCGGGCGGCGTGGGCACATACGGCGGGTTGGACACGACGACGTCGAACGGCGCGCAGTCCACCGCAGCGATCCACGATCCTTCGCGAACGTCCACCTCCACACCGGCGGCCGCCGCGTTCTCCCGAGCGCACCGCACCGCCTGCGGGCAGATGTCGAAGGCCGTTGCGCCGGCGCACCCCATGGCGGCGGCAGCGATCGCTACGAAACCGCTGCCGGTGCACAGATCGAGGACCCGCCGCCCCGGGATCAGGCCGGTGTCATGCATCACGTCCACCAGCAACCGAGAGTCCTCTTGCGGCTGATACACGTTGGGGACGGACGAAACGGCGGGCTCGGGATACGTGGTTGTCACTGTTGGCCTTTCGAGAACCCTATAAAATTTGCCGCTGATCACGGCTTGGCGGGATAATGCCCGCAAACCGGCGCTTTCAAACGAACGAGCCGGAAATCCGCGGTCAACCCGCCGTCGCATGCGCGAACTGTTCGAGGATGGTCGCGCAGAACGCCGGGAGGTCCGATGGCGAGCGGCTGGTGATCAGATTGCCGTCGACGACGACCTCCTCGTCGACGACGTGGGCGCCGGCGTTACGCAGATCGGTGCGAATACTGGCATACGACGTCAGCGTCCGGCCCACTGCCACACCGGCTTCGACCAGCGTCCAGGGGCCGTGACAGATGGCCGCGACCGGCTTGCCCGACCCGACGAAGTCGCGGACGAAGGACACCGCGGAGCTGTCCATGCGCAGCTTGTCCGGGTTCACGGTGCCGCCCGGGAGCACCAGGCCGTCGTAATCGTCCACCGAACTCTCGGACACTTTGCGGTCGACGGCAAAGGTTCCGGCCGGTTCGAGATCGTGGTTGCGCGCCTGTATTTCGCCATCCTTCAACGACAGCAGCTGCACTTGCGCGCCGGCCTCCTGCAACGCCGCACGAGGCTGTTCGAGCTCCACCTTCTCCACACCGTCAGCCGCAAGGATCGCTATTTTCTTGCCCTGCAATTCATTTGACATCGTCACATCCCTTTCCTGCGATCGCCGACTTCCGTCGGATCGAAGAGCTCTCAACTGCAGCCGCGTCACGCCCCGGTCGTTCGCAACGCCGTATAAAGGTCCAGTCCGCCGATCCCCGAAAGAACGACGGCCGCGATGGTGCCCCGACGCCGGCGCCCGGGCCCGCGGGCGACTACTCCCGCGATCAACAGCGCCATGTCCAGGACGTCGCCGGCCACCCGGGTCCACACCAGCGTGGGTGGACCGCCCAGCAGCGCCGCGCCGTGACCGCATTCACGCACCCCGAGAGCGCGGATGACCCGCCGCGACCGGCTGGTGTCGTCGACGCCGGCAATGGCGGCGACCTTCCCCGGGGCTACCAGTTCGCTGACGCCCAGCCCGAAGCTGGCGCCGCTGAGTGCCCTGACCAGCGTGGTCGTAGTGTCACCATCGCCATCGGTCATCGTTCACTCCCCCTGCTTAGCCGGAATGCGCACACTTGCGAGCCGGCTGTGCGTCAGCGGTTTTGATCGGACCAACGCGCGCCGGAACGCCCGTTCACGTCCCAGCTCTACCGGCGTCCGGCGCGCGTTGGTTGGCTGCGCACGACTGCGACCCGGGTACCCGGGCGAAAAGCGGTCAAACCTGTGCTCAGTTTGCTGCGTCGCGCAGGGCCGCGAGCAGCGGCTCAGCGGCTTCGGCGAGGAACCTTTCCTGGGTGTCCCCGCCGATCTGCACGAGCGCGATGTCGGTGAAACCGGCTTCCCAGTAGGGCCGGACGCTCTCGACGATGGCATCGAGGTCAGGGCCGCACGGGATCGTCTCGGCGACGTCTTCGGGTCGCACGAACTGGGTCGCACCGGCGAAGCCGGCCGGCGTCGGCAGGTCGGCGTTGACCTTCCAGCCGCCGGCGAACCAGCGGAACTGCTCGTGCGCACGTTTGACGGCGGTCTCACGGTCGGGATCCCAGGACACCGGTATCTGCCCGACGACCCGGCCGCCGCCGGCGAGATTGGCCGCCTGGCGGGCGCCGTGCCAGGCGTCGACAAGCTCCGTGCTGGGTTCCACTGCGATCAGATGGTCCGCCAGCTTGGCGAACTTGTCGACCGCCTGGGTACCCCCGATCGCCACCCCGATGCCCACCGGAACGTCGGGCACGTCCCATAGGCGCGCCGAATCGACCTGGAAGTAGTCGCCGGTGAAGTCGACCAATTGGCCGCCGAACAGCTCCCGGATGATTTTGATGGCCTCGCGCAGCATGTCTTGCCGGCGCGCGACGGCCGGCCAGCCCTTGCCCACGACGTGTTCGTTCAGGTTTTCACCGCTGCCCAGGCCCAAGGTGAACCGGCCGTCGGACAGGATCTGCACGGTGGCCGCCTGCTGGGCGACGATCGCGGGGTGATATCGCATCGTCGGGCACGTCACGTAGCTGTAGAGGTCGACCCGCTCGGTGGCCTGCGCCACCGCACCCAGCACCGCCCAGGCGTTCGGAGCGTGTCCTTGTGCGGCGAGCCACGGCGAAAAGTGGTCGCTGCACACGTGAAAGTCGAAGCCCCGCTCCTCGGCCGAAACCGCATACTGGACAAGGTCTTTGGGTCCACTCTGCTCGGTCATCAAAGTGTAGCCAAAACTGGTCATGCGTGACGGAGTACCCGACTGCCCCGAGCGCAAACCGGCGCGCGGTGTCACCGCTATCCGGTGAGGCGTCTGGTGTTGCGGCGCAACGTGTTTGGCTCGACGAGCCGGGCGCCGGGCCGTTTTCGCCGGCCGACCCTCCCGGGCTACAGACGCTCTTTGACGGCGGCCGAGAGCCGCGCGCCGTCGGCCTTGCCGGCGGCGATCGCCGTCGCGGCCTTCATCACCATACCCATCTGTTTCATCCCCGGCCGCTCGCCGATTTCTTCGGCGACCTGCGCGATCGCGGTGTCGGCAACGTCGGCCACCTCGGCCTCGGTGAGCGGGGTGGGCAGGTATTCGTCGATGATCCGCCCCTCGGCGTGCTCGTTGGCGGCGAGCTCCCCGCGCCCGTTCTGGGTGTAGATCTCCGCTGCTTCGCTCCGCTTGCGCGATTCCCTGGCCAGCACCTTGATGACCTCTTCGTCGTTGAGGTCTTTGGCCTCCTTACCGGAGACTTCCTCGGTTTGGATCGCAGCCAACAGCATGCGCAGGGTGGCCGTTCGCAACTTGTCCTGGGCCTTCATCGCCGCGGTCAGGTCCGTCCGGATCCGGGATTTGAGTTCCGCCATGTGGGAGACGCTACGCGCCGGGCGGGGGGTCAACGTTGTGAAATGCCCCGGCCGCCGACAGGATGGAGCCCATGACATACGAGGCGCCCGGCTGCAAAGGCCGCGGGGTTCGGTGAGCGCGCCGCCACCTGGTTATCCGGCTGGTCCGCCACCGGCATACGGCCCACCACCCCAATACGGTCCACCCGCAACGTATGGCCCGCCCCCGGCTTACGGTCCGCCCCCGCCATACGGCCCCCCGCCTGGCTACCAGCCCCCGCCCGGTTACGGACCACCTCCTGGCTACGGGTCGCCATCCGGCTACGGGCCCGCGTGGGGCTATGGATCGCCGCCACGCTTCGGCGGTTACGGAGCCGTCAAACCAGGCATCATCCCGCTACGGCCGCTGACCCTGGGCGACATCTTCAACGGCGCGGTCGGCTACGTTCGGGCGAACCCGAAAGCGACGCTCGGCCTGACGGCCGTCGTCGTGGTGATCATGCAGATCATAACCAAGGTCGCATTCTTCGGGCCCCTGGCCGCGGCGGACCGATTCCCCAGCGATCGACCCGGCGAACTGAGCTCGGCGGTCCTGGGGGCCTGGTCCGCGTCGTTGATCGGCGGCCTGCTGGTCAGCTGGCTGGGCGGCATGCTGCTGTCCGGGATGCTCACCGTCATCATCGGGCGAGCGGTTTTCGGGTCACCCATCACCATCGGCGAAACCTGGGCCAAGATCCGCGGCCGCCTGCCGGCCCTGCTCGGCCTGGCCCTGCTGGAAGCCGTCGCGGTGGCGGCCCTTGCCGGGTTGGTCGCGGTGATCATCGGCGTGCTGGCGGCGATCGGTAACGCCGCGGCGGCCGTAGTGCTGGGCATCCCGCTGGCGCTGGCCGTCCTGGCGTTGCTGGTCTACCTGTACACGGTGGTGCTGTTCGCCCCGGTGCTGATCGTGCTGGAGCGGCTGCCGGTCATGGACGCGATCACCCGATCGTTCAAGCTGGTTCGCCACGGCTTTTGGCGAGTGCTGGGCATCCGGGTGCTCGCGTTGCTGGTGACATCCGTCGTCGCCAACGCCGTTGCGGTGCCGTTCAGCATCGCCGGCCAGTTCGTCCAGATCAACTCGTCCGCCGCGGCGTTTGTGGTCAGCACGGCGATTCTGTCGGTGGGGGCGGCGATCGGCGAGATCATCACCGCGCCGTTCAACGCGGGCGTCATCGTCCTGCTGTATACCGACCGCCGCATGCGCGCCGAGGCATTCGACCTGGTGCTGCAAAGCGGAGCGGCCCAGGGTCCCTACGCGGCCGCGTCCACCGACAACCTCTGGCTGACGCGGCCCCGGTAGGGCCGAGCGAGGACTAGCTGACGATGCCTTCCATCGACATCGACCGCGATGCCGCTCATCGTGCCGCGCAGGACGAGCTTGACAAACCGATCTATTCGAAGGGCTCCCCCGGGGAACAGCTCATCAACTGGATCAGCGATCAGTTTTACCGGCTGCTGCAGAAGATCTCCTCGGTTCCGGGCGGATGGTTCACCGCAACAGTGCTTTTCACCCTGCTCGTGATCGCACTGATCGTCGGCATCTATATTCTGCGACGCACCATGCGCACCCGCCGCGGCGGTGACCACTCGCTGTTCGAAGCCGCCCAGCTGACCGCCGCCCAGCATCGCGCTACCGCCGAAAACTCTGCGGCCGAGGGTAATTGGGCTGCCGCGATTCGTCACCGGCTGCGCGCCGTCGCCCGCCAGCTCGAGGAAACCGGAGTGCTGATACCCGCCCCCGGCCGGACGGCCAACGAGCTGGCTCGCGATGCCGGTGCGGCGTTACCGCACCTGCTCAGCGAATTGAGGCGAGCCGCAATGGCTTTCAACGACGTCACCTACGGCGAGCAACCCGGAACCCAGGCCGCCTACCAGATGGTCGCCGACCTCGACGATCATCTGCTGACCCGCTGGCAGGGCGGTCCGCTCGAGCCCGGCCAGCCTGCCGCTAGCGAGTCGTGGGCGCAGGTGCGGTGATGGCGACGATCACCGGCGCCGGTCCCGAAGCCGCACCGCGCCGCTGGCGCGCCTGGCGCTGGGTGCTCGTCACGGTGTTGGTGCTCGCCGTCATCGCCGGCGTCGACGCGTATCTGAACGCACCGCGACCCGGGCCCCGGATGGACCCGTCGTCGACCAGCCCCGACGGTGCGCACGCCCTGGTGGAGTTGCTGCGCGGCGCCGGAGTCGACGTCGTCGTGGCCAACAACATCGCCGACGTCGAAGCTGCGGCACGCCCGGACGCGCTGATCCTGGTGGCCCAGAGCCAATACCTCACCGATGCGCTTTTAGACCGGCTGGACAACGTCCATTCGGATCTGCTGCTGGTGGAACCGACGGCGCGGGCCCGCGGGGCGCTGCTGCCCGGTGTGCGGGTCTCGCACGCCAAGGGTTTCGACCTCGACCCCAATTGCACACTGCGCGAGGCTGTTCGCTCCGGGCCGGTCCGGTTCGGGGTGAGCAGCACCTACGAGTCCGAAGACGGTCGCGAGATGACCCGCTGCTATGACGGCGCGTTGATCCGCTTCCGCAACGACGGGCGCACCATCACAACCGTCGGCAACACCGACTTCATGACCAACAGCAGCCTGCTGCAAGCGGGCAACGCCGCGCTGGCGATGAACCTCGCGGGCGACCGGCCCCGGCTCGTCTGGTACGCACCGCACGCCGTCGAGGGTGAATCTTCGCCCAAGTCAACACTTTTAGAATTGCTTCCGTCCAAGGTGTTCTGGCTGGTCGGACAACTGGCGCTGGTGGTGCTGCTGGTCGCCGTGTGGAAGGCCCGCCGGCCCGGACCGCTGGTGGCCGAGGAGTTACCGGTGGTGGTGCGCGCGTCGGAGACCGTCGAGGGCCGCGGCCGGCTGTACCGGTCCCGGCGGGCGCGCGATCGCGCGGCCGCCGCATTGCGTGCGGCCACCCTGGCGCGGCTGCTGCCGCGGCTCGGCTTGGGTGCGGGCGCTTCGCCGTCGGCGGTGGTGGCCACCGCGGCCGGGCGCATCGGAGCCGATCCGGCGTTCGTCTCCTACCATCTGTTCGGTCCGCCCCCGACGACCGACAACGACCTGTTACAACTTGCCCGTGCGCTCGACGACATCGAAAGGCAGGTCGCACACCCGTGACACAACCCACTACCACCGAATCTCCCACCGCTGAATCGGCGCGCGAGGCGCTGCTGGCGTTGCGCGGTGAGCTGGCCAAGGCCGTCGTCGGACAGGAGGGTGTGGTCAGCGGCCTGGTGATCGCGCTGCTGTGCCGCGGCCACGTGCTGTTGGAAGGCGTTCCCGGAGTGGCGAAGACGCTGCTGGTCCGGGCGCTGTCCGCGGCGCTGCAGTTGGAGTTCAAGCGGGTGCAGTTCACCCCCGACCTGATGCCCGGCGACGTGACGGGCTCGCTGGTGTACGACGCGCGCACGGCCGCGTTCGTTTTCCGCGCCGGTCCGGTGTTCACCAACCTGTTGCTCGCCGACGAAATCAACCGCACCCCACCCAAGACCCAGGCCGCGCTGCTCGAGGCGATGGAAGAGCGGCAGGTCAGCGTCGATGGCGAACCGCGGCCGCTGCCCGACCCCTTCATCGTGGCCGCGACCCAGAACCCGGTGGAATACGAGGGCACTTACCAGTTGCCGGAGGCCCAGCTGGACCGCTTTCTGCTCAAACTGAATGTGACGCTGCCGCCCCGCGACGCCGAGATCGCCATCCTGCATCGGCACGCGCACGGCTTCGACCCGCGCGATCTGTCGGCGATCAAGCCGGTGGCCGGGCCCGCGGACCTGGCGGCCGGTCGCGACGCCGTGCGAAACGTGCTGGTTGCCGACGAGGTGCTGGGCTACATCGTCGACATCGTCGGGTCCACCCGCTCCTCCCCCGCGCTGCAACTCGGCGTGTCGCCCCGCGGCGCGACCGCCCTGCTGGCGACGGCGCGCTCCTGGTCCTGGCTGTCCGGGCGCAACTACGTCACGCCCGACGACGTGAAGGCCATGGCCCGCCCGACGCTGCGGCACCGCGTGATGTTGCGGCCCGAGGCCGAACTCGAGGGGGCCACACCCGACGGGGTGCTCGACGGGATTCTGGCGTCGGTTCCGGTGCCCCGCTAGTGGTCCTGACCGGACGCACCGGCTTGGTCGCACTGATCTGCGTCCTGCCTATTGCGCTGTCCCCTTGGCCGGCAACAGCTTTCGCGGTCCTGCTGATAGCGCTGGCGATCGTGGTAGCCGTCGACGTCGCACTGGCGGCCAGCCCCGCCAGGTTGCACTACGTGCGTTCCCCGGATCGCTCGGCCCGGCTCGGGCAGCACGTGGAGTGCGGCCTGCTGATCCGCAACGATGGCCCGCGCCGGTTCCGGGGCCAGATTCGCGACGCCTGGCCGCCCAGCGCTCAAGCGCAGCCGCGCATCCATCCCATCGACATTCCCGCCGGGCGAGACCAGCACGTCCAGACCCAGCTCCAACCGGTTCGCCGCGGCGACCAGCGAGCGACGGTGGTGACCGCCCGATCCATCGGCCCGCTGGGGCTGGCGGGTCGCCAGGGTTCGCGACCGGTGCCGGGGCAGCTGCGGGTGCTCCCCCCGTTTCTGGCCCGCAAGCACCTGCCGTCGCGGCTGGCCAAGCTACGGGAGATCGACGGCCTGCTGCCGACGCTGGTCCGCGGTCAGGGAACCGAATTCGACTCGCTGCGAGAGTATGTCGTCGGCGACGACGTGCGCTCGATCGACTGGCGCGCCACCGCGCGTCGCGCCGATGTGGTGGTGCGCACGTGGCGACCCGAACGCGACCGGCGGGTGGTGATCGTGCTCGACACTGGCCGCACGGCTGCGGGTCGGGTCGGCGTCGATCCGACCGCGTCCGATCCCGCGGGCTGGCCGCGGCTGGATTGGTCGATGGACGCCGCACTGTTGTTGGCGGCGCTGGCATCGCGCGCAGGGGACCATGTCGACTTCCTCGCCCACGACCAGGTGAGCCGGGCCGGTGTGTTCGGCGCCTCGCGCACCGAGCTGCTCGCGCAGCTGGTGGAGGCGATGGCGCCGCTGCAACCAACGCTTGTCGAATCCGACTGGCGGGCAATGGTTTCCGCCATATTATTGCGCGCCCGCCGGCGCTCACTCGTGATATTGCTGACCGACCTCAATGCGGCCGCCCTCGAAGAGGGACTGTTGCCGGTGTTGCCGCGGCTGTCGGCCAAACATCACCTGCTGCTGGCCGCGGTCTCCGATCCGCGCGTCGACCACATGGCCGGGGGGCGATGGGATGCCGCGGCGGTGTACGACGCGGCGGCCGCCGAACGCTCCCGCAATGACCGTGGCGCGATCGCCACCCGGCTGCGCCGCAGCGGGGTGGAAGTCGTGGACGCCCCTCCCGCCGAACTGGCGCCCGCCCTTGCCGATCACTATCTCGCGATGAAGGCGACCGGGCGCCTGTAGCTGCCGGCCCCGGGCCGCCGGGACGCTCAGCGAGTCGGAACGACGTCGGGCGACTCTTCCATATCACCGCTCTCGCCGGCCTGCGCAGCGCGGCGGCCGAAGTAGACGATGTAGGACAGGAAAGCGACCTCGGCGATGACGCCGATGCCGACTCGCACGGACGTCGGCAGTGGCGAAGGGGTCACCAGCGCTTCGATCAAACCGGAGACCAAGAGCACCGCAACCAGACCCACGGCGACCGAGACGACGGCACGGCCCTGTTCGGCGAGTACCTGGCCGCGAGGCCGCTCACCCGGCGAGATCACCGACCAGCCGAGCCGCATTCCCGTTGCGCCCGCAAGGAATACGGCCGTGAGTTCCAGCAGTCCATGTGGGGCAAGCAGACCCAGCAGCAAGGCCCCCTTCCCTGCCGGAAACATCAGGCCGGCCGTGACACCCAGGTTGGCGGCGTTCTCCAAGAGCACCAGGGGGATCGGCAGTCCCAGCACCACCGACATCGCGATGCATTGAGCGGACACCCACGAGTTGTTCACCCAGATCTTCAGCGCGAACGCCGCGGCGGGATGTTCGCTGTAGTAGGACTCGACGTCGTGGTTGATCAATTGTTCGATGTCCGTGGGTGTTCCGATCAAGGACTGCACGTCCGGGCTGCCGGCCACCCACAGCGCAATGACCGCAACGACGGCAAAGAACGCCGCCGCCGTAGCCAGCCACCACCGCCAGGTGCGGTAGGCAACCACCGGAAACGACACCGTCCAGAACCTCGTGAACGCACGGCTCAGTGGCGCATGGGCACCGGTCACCGCGGAACGGGCCCGCGCTACCAGGCTCGAGAGCCGACCGATCAACATGGAGTCCGACGATGTCGAGCGCAGCATCGACAGGTGGGTGGAGACCCGCTGGTAGAGGTCGACGAGTTCGTCGATCTCTGCGCCGGAAAGCGACCGGCGCCGCCCGATCAATCGGTCAAGGCGGTCCCAGGTAGGGCGATGGGCCAGCACGAATGCATCGACATCCACCCTCGGCAGCCTAATCGCACCGCCGGCTCGGCCAAGCGCGCAGCAGGCCACACGCAAGCCAACCTGTACCGTTCGAAGTTATGTCGGAGGTGGTGACCGGGGACGCTGTGGTGCTCGATGTGCAGATCGCCCAGCTGCCGGTTCGGACGTTGAGCGCGCTGATCGATATCGCGGTCATCGCCATCGGTTACCTGCTCGGCCTCATGTTGTGGGCTGCCACGCTGACTCAATTCGATAGCGCACTGTCTCAAGCGATCCTGCTGATCTTCACGGTGCTGGTGGTCGTGGGCTATCCGCTGATTCTCGAAACGGCAACGCGGGGACGCTCCGTGGGCAAGATCGCGATGGGCCTGCGAGTCGTGTCCGACGACGGCGGCCCGGAACGCTTCCGCCAGGCGTTGTTTCGCGCCCTGGCTTCGTTGGTGGAGATCTGGATGCTGTTCGGGAGCCCCGCGGTCATCTGCAGCATCTTGTCGCCCAAGGCCAAACGAATCGGCGACGTCTTCGCGGGCACGGTGGTGGTCAACGAACGCGGACCTCGACTCGGACCACCCCCGATGATGCCGCCCTCATTGGCGTGGTGGGCGTCGTCGCTGCAGTTGTCGGGGCTGTCCGCCGGCCAGGTCGAGGTTGCCCGTCAATTCCTTTCCAGGGCAACGCAGCTCGACCGTCAGCTGCGCGTACAGATGGGATACCGGATCGCCGGCGACGTGGTGGCCCGCATCGCGCCGCCGCCACCGCCCGGCGCTCCGCCGGAACTCGTGCTCGCCGCGGTCCTCGCCGAGCGGCACCGCCGCGAACTGGCCCGGCTGCGGCCGGTCATGCCCGGGCCGGGGCAACCAATGGGTCCGGCGACGTGGCCACCGCCCGGCCCCCCTTATCAGGGCCCCCCGGCCTGGCCAGGTCCGCCGGCCGCAGCACCACCACAGGCCACGGGATGGCCGGGACCGCAACCCGGTCCATCCGGCCCGGGAGAAGCCGACACGCCCGACGGTTTCTCACCCCCGAGCTAGCCGGCCACACTCGCCGCCATGAGCAGCACGTCGGCGACCAGCAACGCCCATCCGCACAGGGGAACCGCGATACCGCCCCGGCGTTTGGCGGTGAAGAACGAGATGACGATGACGACGACGGCGACGGCGGGCGCACCGTAGAACGCGACGCCGAAGTCGATCCCGCCATGACCCAGGTTGGGACAGCCGCCATCGCTGCAGCCGTCGGTGCTCATGATGGCGCCGAGCGCGAACAGCATCACAAGTGCGGCGGCCGGCACCGTCGCCAGCGCCAGTCCCCAGTTGATCCACGGCCAGGTACTGCGGGTCCGGGCACCATCTGGTCGTCCGGCTGCGGTCGCGCCGGCGCCACCGCTATTGACCCTCAGGTCGTTGTCGGGATCCATCCCGATAGTTCCTACCCGTCGCTTCGCCCGTGCAAACCGCCTGGCGGACCGGTCGTTGGCAGATACGGCCAGGATTTCCCAGTTCAGGCGGGGTTCGCCGAACTTCTTCGACACTCTTAGTTGCATCGCGTTAGTTTCCGATATATCGTGATGTTTCGTAGCGCACGACCGGTGCGCGACCCACAAACGTAAGGACAGAACATTGACTAACCCATTCACTCCCCCCGATGGCCCCTTCGGCGGCCGGCCCGGCTTCGGATTCGGCTCCGGCCCAGTTGACCGGCGCGCCCTGCACGAGGCACGGCGCCAGGCCCGTCGGGACTTCCGCGAGCATCTGCGCGATCATGCCGGCGGCCACGACGGCCCGCTCGGCTTCGGACCCGGGTTCGGACCGGGATTTGGTCCCGGATTCGGTCCCGGATTCGGCTTCGGCCCCGGTGGCCGGCGCGGCGGATGGCGCCGTGGCGGCCCGGGGCGCGGCAAGCGCGGCGACGTGCGAGCGGCGATCCTGAAGCTGCTCGTCGAGCGGCCGATGCACGGCTACGAAATGATCCAGCAGATCGCCGAACGCAGCAACGGACTCTGGAAGCCGAGCCCCGGTTCGGTGTACCCGACGTTGCAGCTGCTCGACGACGAAGGGCTGATCACCGCGAGCGAAACCGAAGGCAGCAAGAAGCTTTTCGAGCTGACCGAGCAGGGTCGCGCCGCGGCCGACAAGATCGAGACCCCACCCTGGGACGAGATCACCGAAGGGGCGGACCCCGGTCATATGAACCTGCGGGCCGCCGTGGGCCAATTGTTCGGCGCGGTCGGGCAGTCCGCCCACACCGCTTCGGCCGAGCAGCAGCAGCGCATTGTCGACATCCTCAACAATGCGCGGCGTGAAATCTACGGCATCCTCGGCGAAGACTGAGTGCCTTCGGCGGGCCCTGGATCGGGCGGCGTCACGTGACCCCTCAGGTTACGGAGACCCAATCCAGGGTCCGCTGCACGGCTTTTCGCCAACCCACATAACCCGCGGCCCGCTGCTCGTCGTCCCACGCCGGAGCCCAGCGCCTGCCCTCCTGCCAGTTGGCACGCAGATCGGCCGGATCGGCCCAGAACCCCACCGCCAGACCGGCCGCGTAGGCGGCGCCGAGCGCCGTCGTCTCGGCGACGACGGGCCGGACCACGTCCACCCCCAGCACGTCAGCCTGAATCTGCATGCACAGGTCGTTGCCGGTGATACCGCCGTCGACCTTCAAGACCTCAAGGCGCACACCGGAATCCGCCGCCATGGCGTCCACCACATCGCGGCTTTGATAGCAGATCGCCTCCAGCGTCGCGCGCGCCAGATGCGCGTTGGTGTTGAATCGCGACAGCCCGACGATCGCGCCGCGCGCATCGGATCGCCAGTAGGGCGCGAACAGCCCGGAAAACGCGGGGACGAAGTAGACGCCACCGTTGTCCTCGACCTGGCGCGCCAGCGATTCGCTTTGGGCGGCACCGCTGATGATGCCCAGCTGATCGCGCAGCCACTGCACGGCCGCCCCGGTCACCGCGATCGAACCCTCGAGCGCATAAACGGGTTTCGCGTCACCGAACTGATAGCAGACAGTGGTGAGCAACCCGTTTTCGGACCGCACGATCGTCTCACCGGTATTGAGCAGCAGGAAATTTCCGGTGCCGTAGGTGTTTTTCGCTTCCCCTTCGGACAGGCACACCTGACCCACCATCGCCGCATGCTGGTCACCGAGGATCCCGGTGATCGATACCTCGCCACCGGCCGGCCCCGCCTCCGACGTCACGCCGTAGGGCTGCGGCGACGACGACGGGCCGATCGTCGGCAGCATCGCGCGAGGAACGGAGAAGATCGACAGCAGCTCGTCGTCCCAGTCCAGGGTCTCCAGGTTCATCAGCATGGTCCGGCTGGCGTTCGTCACGTCCGTCGCGTGCACACCGCCCCGCGGCCCCCCGGTCAGGTTCCACAACACCCAGGTGTCGGGGGTGCCGAACAACGCGTCGCCGCTTTCGGCGGCCTGACGCACGCCGTCGACGTTCTCCAGAATCCACTGCAGCTTGGCGCCGGAAAAGTAGGTGGCCGGCGGGAGACCGGCCTTGCGGCGGATGACGTCGCCGCGACCGTCGCGGTCCAGCGCCGACGCGATCCGGTCGGTGCGGGTGTCCTGCCAGACGATCGCGTTGTAATACGGCCGCCCGGTCTTGCGGTTCCACACCAGGGTCGTCTCGCGCTGATTGGTAATGCCCAGCGCCGCAATGTTTTCCGGACTCAGATCGGCCCGGTTCAACACCGACGTCAGCACCGAGGAGGTGCGCTCCCAGATCTCGACCGGGTCGTGCTCCACCCACCCGGCCCGGGGCAGGATCTGTTCGTGCTCGAGTTGATGGCGGGCCACTTCGGCACCATCGTGATCGAAGATCATGCAGCGCGTGCTGGTGGTCCCCTGGTCGATGGCTGCGACGAATTCGGCGAACTCGGCCAACTGTTCTCCTCCACCCGTGAGGTCGGACACGTTTAGCGGCAAAAGTCCATCATGGTCTACCCGGGAGACCGACGGTGCAGGGACTGCGACACGTGAGAGCTTGCGTTACGGGCGGTAACCCTGTTGCATCTGCGTTGTGGGCGAAGAGGTCAAGCGCACCACGTACGACAGCGCGCATCGACGGGAATACCGCCGCAAGGTACAGCTGTGCCTGGACGCCTTCGAGACGATGCTGGACCGCTCATGCTTCGAGTCCGAGCAGCCGTTGACCGGCATGGAGATCGAGTGCAATCTCGTGGACGCCGGCTACCAGCCGGCCATGTCCAATCGTCACGTGCTCGACGCCATCGGCGATCCGGCGTATCAGACCGAATTAGGCGCCTACAACATCGAATTCAACGTTCCGCCGCACGCTCTGCCCGGACACACCACGCTGGATCTCGAGGCCGAGGTGCGGACCAGCCTGAACGAGGCCGAGAAGAAGGCCAGCGCCGACGGTGGCGCCCACATCGTCATGATCGGCATCCTGCCCACGCTGATGTCCGAACACCTCGACCACGGCTGGATGAGCGAGTCGACGCGATACGCCGCCCTCAACGACTCGATCTTCACCGCCCGCGGCGAAGACATTCCGATCGACATCTCCGGGCCCGAGCCACTGAGTTGGCACACCGCCACGATCGCGCCCGAATCCGCTTGCACCAGCATGCAATTGCATCTGCAGTTGGCGCCCGAGGCGTTCGCCGCCAACTGGAATGCGGCGCAGATCGTGGCCGGCCCGCAGCTGGCGCTGGGCGCGAACTCGCCGTTCTTCTTCGGGCACCTGCTGTGGGCCGAAACCCGCATCGAGCTGTTCACCCAGTCCACCGACACCAGGCCCGAGGAGCTGAAAACTCAAGGCGTGCGCCCGCGGGTGTGGTTCGGCGAGCAGTGGATCAGCTCCGTCCTGGACCTTTACCAAGAGAACATTCGCTACTTCCCGTCGCTGCTGCCCGAGGTGTCCGACGAGGACCCGGTCGCCGAGCTGGCCGCCGGGCGCATCCCACAGCTTTCCGAGCTGCGCCTGCACAACGGGACGGTATACCGGTGGAACCGCCCGGTGTACGACGTGGTCGACGGTCGCCCCCACCTGCGACTGGAGAACCGGGTGTTGCCGGCCGGGCCGACCGTCGTCGACATGCTGGCGAACTCGGCGTTCTTCTACGGCGTGCTGCGCAGCCTTTCCGAAGCGGGCAACCCGCTGTGGGACAGCATGGAATTCGGGGTGGCGGAAGCCAATTTCCTGGCGGCGGCGCGCTACGGCATCGACGCCCGGCAGCGTTGGCCGGGGCTGGGTGAGGTGAGCGCACGCGAACTCGTGCTCGACACGCTGCTGCCGATCGCCGACGAAGGCCTGCAGCGCTGGGGCGTGGACACCGAGGTGCGCGACCGGTTCCTCGGGGTCATCGAGGGTCGGGCCCGAGCCGGACGCAACGGCGCCAGCTGGCAGGCGTCGACCGTGCGGGCGCTGCAGGACGGCGGCATGAGCAGGCCCGCGGCGCTGGCAGAGATGCTGCGCCGGTATTGCGGCCACATGCATGCCAACGAACCGGTGCACACCTGGGACTAGGTTCGCAATCATGTCGTCTGCCGAGGTCATGGACTGGGACAGCGCATATCGCGAGCAGGCCCACTTCGAGGGGCCGCCGCCGTGGAGCAGATGAAGATGCCTGCCTACCTGTTAACCGCACACAAAGCCGGCTAACTGGTCGCGGTCGCCGCGGTGGCGGCGATGAGCGCCTCGGCGAACGTCTCCAGGTCTTCGGCCGTGATGTCCACGTGCGGCGAGATCCGCAGCACGGGTTCCGTCAGCTCCAGCGGCGCGCGTTGCACGCCGGCGAACGTGGTCAGGATCCGCCGTTCGGCGAGTAGCCAGTCGCGCACCGCTTGCGGGTCGGCGCCGTCGTTGGGCGCCAAAGTGGTGATGGCGCTGGGTTCTTCGACCTCTTCGACCACCGTCCAGCCGGTCACGTCGGCCAACACCGTACGACTCAGGCTGCCCACCTCGGCCAGACGCGCGCGCACCGCCTGCGGCCCGTACGCCAGATGCTCGCCCAGCGCAAGCGAAAAGCCCACGCGCGCGGCAACATTGGCCTCACCGAACTCCAGCTGTTCGGCTACCGTCGGCGAGCCGTCTGTGCGGGCCCACTCCGGCGCGGACAGCCGGGGGTGCAGGCTTTCCATCAGCTCGCGGCGCACAGCGAGCATCCCGACACCGCGCGGGCCGGCTATCCATTTGCGCGACGACGAGTAGGTCACGTCGGCGTCCGCCGCGCAGTCGATCTGGCCCAGCGCCTGCGCCGCGTCGACGACGAGCGGCAGCCCCAACTCTCGGCAGAGTTGGGCGGCCATCGAAAGCGGTTGCACCACACCGCAATGGCTGGCCACCGCCGTCAGGTGCACCAGGTCCGGCGGATCGGCGTCCAAGGCCAGCGCCGCGTCGTCGAGCGCGACCCGCCCATCCTCCAGGGTAGGCAGCAGCTGCCGGTCGAACCCGTGGGCGGCCAGCAGGGCAAGGTTGGGCCCGTACTCGCCGGGCAGGCAAGCCACCGTTGCGCGTTTCGCCGGCCAGCTGCCCAGCAGCAGATCCAGAGCGTTCAGCGAGCCGGTGGTGAAAACCACTTCGGCATCGGGCATTCCGGCCAGCGCGGCGAATGCGACGCGTCCGGCATCGAGCACCGGTGCGGCGGCCTCGGCTGCGACATAGCCACCGACCTCGGATTCATTGCGGGCGTGCTGCGCGGTCGCCTCGATCACCGCCAGGCTCTGACGGGAACACGCCGCGTTGTCCAGGTGCAGCCCCGCCATCGGCGGGCGGGCTGACCGCCATCGCTCGGCCAGCGCGCTGGGGCCGGTCACTTCACGGCCAACGACAACCCGAAGTCGCCCGCCTCGTCGGTCCACCACCGGGTGCGACGCAATCCCGCGGCGGCCAATTCGTCAGTCACCTTGTCGGAGTGGAACTTACACGACACCTCGGTGAGCATCTCCTCACCCTCGTCGAAGTCGACGGTCAGCTCGAGAGCACCGACCCGCACCCGCTGCTGACGATCGGACCGCAGCCACATCTCGATGCGTTCTTCGGCCGCGTTCCACCGGGCCACATGCCGATAGGCGTCGACGTCGAAGTCGGCGTCGAGTTCCCGGTTCACCACCGCGAGCACATTGCGGTTGAACGCCGCCGTCACACCGGCGGCGTCGTCGTAGGCGCGCACCAGCCGCCCGGTGTCCTTGACCAGGTCCGTGCCCAGCAGCAGGCTGTCGCCGGGCCGCATCTGGGCGGACAGCGCGGCAAGGAATTCCGTGCGCGGTCCGGGCGTGAGATTGCCGATCGTGGACCCCAAGAACACGAACAGCCGTCGCCCGCCTTCGGGGATCTCGGTCAGGTGCTCTTCGAAATCGCCGCAGACGGCCCTGATTTCGACGCCCTCGTATTCCCGCTGGATGGCCGTGGCGGCGGTCGACAGGATGCCGGCGTCGACATCGAACGGGACGAACCTGCGCAGCGAATCCCGCGCCCGCAGCGCGTCCAGAAGCAGCCGCGTCTTCTCCGACGTGCCGCTGCCCAATTCCACCAGGGTGTCGGCCTCGCTGGCCGATGCGACCTCGGCCGCACGGGCGCGCAAGATCTCAGCTTCGGCGCGCGTCGGGTAGTACTCCGGCAGCCGGGTGATCTGATCGAACAGATCGCTGCCAACCGAATCGTAGAACCATTTGGGCGGCAACGCCTTCGGCGTCTTCTGCAGGCCTTCCAGCACGTCGCGGCGCAACGCGTGGTACGCCGAGTCGGCGGCCAGGTGGTTCGACAGCGACAGCGTCATCAAGATCCTCTCGACTGGTCCAGCGGCGTCAGCGTGACACCGTTCGCGGTGACTTCGACGAGGTGGCGGTCCGGCACGTCCTCCCAGTCGGAGTCGTTGTCGTAGGGTTCGCTGGCCAGCACCACGCCGTCCCGGCGGCGCAGGATGGACAGCGTGTCGCCCCAGGCCGTCGCCAACAAGCGAGACCCGTTGGCGGCCAATATGTTCAGCCGGGCATGTGGATCGGCCGCGGCGACCTCTTCGATGATCTGCCCCAGCGCGTCGAGTCCGCGCTCGAAGATTGTGGCCGCCAGTATCGCGCTGTCACAGACCGATTCGGCGCGCGCCGTCGTCGGCAACACGGCTCGGTCGACGATTCCGTTGTGCGACAACAACCACTGCCCGTCGGTGAACGGCGCGCACGCGCTGGCCTCGATCGGCATGCCGACGGTGGCCGAACGCACGGCGGCCACCACGCAGTGGCTGCGCAGCGCGGGCGCGATGGAATCGAACGACACGTCGCCCCACAGCGGCGCCTGGCTGCGCCAGCGGCGCGGCGCCCCGCCCTCCGGGGAGCCCTGCGCGGAGGTGTCGAAAAACCCGACGCCCCAACCGTCGGCGTTGAGCAGGCAGTGCTTTTGGCGGCGCGGCGCATAGGACTGCACGCGCAGCCCGAACGGCGGCTCGAGCACCAACGAGGAAACCGTGACGTCGGCCCCCAGCCAGCCCAGGTGCCGGCACATCAGGCGCGACCCCGGGCCTCGGGGACGTCCCACGCCAACCGGACGCCGGAGAAGATCTGGCGCCGGTAGGGGTGGTCCCAGTTGCGGAAACTCGGCCGGATGATGCCGGGTTCCACCGCCCACGAGCCGCCGCGCAGCACCCGGTAATCGCCGTCGAAGAAGGGCTGCGAATAACGCTCGTAGAGCATCGGGACGAACCCGGGCCAGGGCCGCAGCGGGGAGGCGGTCCACTCCCAGACCTCGCCGAGCATCTGCTCGGCCCCGTACGCCGACGCGCCGCCGGGGTAGGCGCCGACGGGCGCGGGCCGTAACGCGGTGCCGCCCAGGTTGGCCAGCGTCTCGTCCGGTTTGCGCTCTCCCCAGGGGTAGCGGCGCCGGGTCGCGGTGGACGGGTCCCAGGTGCAGGCCTTCTCCCATTCCATCTCGGTGGGCAACCGCGCACCGGCCCAGGCCGCATAGGCCTCGGCCTCGAAATAGCTGACGTGCTGGACGGGTTCGTCGGCGGGAATGTCCTCGACGTGGCCGAATCGGGTGCGAGTCGTGCCGTCCGAACTCCAGAACTGCGGCGCGGTCAGGCCCGCGCCCTGGCGGTGCTGCCAGCCGCGCTCCGACCACCACCGCGGCTGGTCGTAGCCGCCGTCGTCGATGAACCCGCGCCATTCGCCGTTGGTGACGGGAACCCGCCCGATCCGGAAGGCGGGCAGGTCGACGACGTGGGCCGGACGCTCGTTGTCCAGCGAGTGCGGTTCGCTGGCGGCGTCCACACCGAGCACGAACTCGCCGCCGGGCACCAGCACCGACGTGCCGGCCAATCCCGCCCGGCCGCCCGGTAGCCCCGGGGCGTCTCGCAAAAGCGGTGTGCCGCTGCGCAGGTTCAGGGCCTGCAGCATCGTTTCGTCGTGCTGGTTTTCGTGGCTGACCACCATCGCGTACACGAAGGCCGCCTCGTCGCCGGCGGGATCGTCGGGCAGCACGTCGAGCGCGTCGAGCACGGCGGACCGCACGGTTCGGCAATATGCCCGCGCCTTGTCCGGCGACAGCAGCGGCAGGTCGACGCGGCTGGCGCGGGAGTGCACGAAGGCGTCGTAGAGCCCCTCGACCGCCGGCGGCAACATCCCGGGCCGCGCGGGATCACCACCGCGCAACAGCCACAGCTCTTCCTGTTGGCCGATGTGCGCGAGGTCCCACACCAGCGGACTCATCAACGGGTCGTACTGCCGGCAGAGCTCCGCGTCGTCGAACTCGACCAGACGCAACGTCCGCGTGCGCGCCCGCGCCAAGTCCTGGGCGATGCCCTCCCGGCATGACGACCGCAAGCGCGGCGCTGGGGGCACTCCCCCGCGAGCGGGAGGTGCCCCCACCCGCTTGCGGGGGACCGGGCGCAGCGGGTCGGAATCATCAGGAGACGTCACAGCTCTCCTTGAGCCAGTCGCGCCACCGTTGGCGCGAGGCCGTGCTCGATCACCTGGTCGGAGAACTCGTCGCCGGGGCAGCGGCCCCGGTCGACAAGGCGGACCAACCGCTGCATCGAATCACCCAGCTCGGCCGGGGCTTTCGCGGCGGCGACGGCCACGCAGGCGTTGGCCGCCGCATACAGCCGCCGATCCCGCAGCCCCACCCGGGCGGCGGTATCCCAGGCGGTGGCAACCGGTTCGACCGCCTCGGCCGCGATGTCGGCCGCGGCCGGGTCATCGAGCAGGACCGCCAGGGTGAACGCCACAGCGGGCCACAACGCGTCCGGCACGCTGTCCAAATACCGGATCTCCAGCCACTGCCTGGGCCGCACCGGCGGGAACAACGTCGTCAGGTGATACTCCAGGTCAGCGACGCTGGGCCGGCGATCCGCGAGCAACACGCGGCCGTCGACCCAGTCGGCAAAGGGCACCCAATACGTGACGGCCTCGGCGTCGGGGTTGTGCACCAGCATCACCGGGGCCTTGAGCGCATACCGGGCCCAGTCGGTGCCCGGGTCATCACCGCTCGCCCCCAAGATGGGTCCGCAGCGCGCCGAGTCCATCCGACCCCACACTCGCTGCCGGCTCGACACCCAGCCGGTGAATTCACCGCCCAGCATCGGCGAGTTCGCCGTTATCGCGATCATGGTGGGCCCCAAGGCATGTGCCAGGCGCACTCGCGCCGCCCAGCCGTCCCGCGGCCCAGCGTCCACATTGACTTGGATCGATGCGGTGGACGTCATCATCGCGGCACCCGCGTCCCCCGACTCGCTGGTCGCGAAGAAGCGCTCCATGGCGCGATACCGGGCGCCGGGGTTGATGCGCCTGGGTGGACGCAGCGGGTCGGCGCCGAGGAAGACCAGGCCCAGCCCGGCCTCAGCAAACGCCGGCTGCAGCACGGCCTGATCGCGGCGCATGGCGTCGATGGCCGGCAGCACGCCGTCGGCCGGCGGCCCGGACAGTTCGACGGCGCCGCCCGGCTCCACGGTGATCCTGCTGCCCCCGGGCAACGCGGGGAGCGCGTCGAGCACGGCGGCGATCTCGTTCCACCCCGGTCTGCGGTGCGGGTCGGCCGGGTCGTGGCAATGGGCCTCCAGCTCGAGGCCGATACGGCCCAGCGGGGCGTCCACCAGACATCCGTCGGCGATGTACTGCGCGACGGCCGCGGAGTCGGCCAGCTCGGCGACGTCCAGCTGCGGGGCGGGGTCAGCGCCGGCCACCCGCGACTCCGACTGCGAAGCCGCGGAGGTGATCGGCGCGAACGTCATATCACGATCCCTTCGGGTTCGGGCAAGCCGGAACATGGACTTGCGGACCGCTTCCCTGCGGCAGCCAATCGAACGATAATCGGCACAACTTCGTCTAGTGCTTCATCTATCAGATGACCCCGACATATTCCCTTCTCGCACCTGCGCGTGCACGGGGAAGACGGATACCCAAATCGGCCGATTATTGACCCAGGGCGTTCTGCATCGCCCCGGCCAGCACGTTCACCGCGGGCCCGGCGTTGCCGGATTGGCACACTTTCGCCTGCAGCAACACGTTTTCGCGCAGCCTGGTTTGATTGAAACACCGGCGGTCGGTGCCCGCCTCCTGCTTGGTCCAGTTCTCGTCGGCGGGGCCGGCCGGCCCACCGTCGAAAGACCAGACCTGGGTGCTGCCGTTGTCCAGGTGAAGCGCGGTCGTCTGTCCCGAACAGCCCACCGTTCGATCCACCACCCGATGAAAAGCCCGGCCCGCGGCCTCATTGGTGGCGAACACCCCGACGGCCTGCTTGACCAGATGTGTCTGGTCGGTGGCCGACGTCTGGGTGAGGGCTCCGTTGAACGAGGCCAGGTCGGGATCGTTGTACACCTCGGGCAAGCCGATGTCGGCCCAGTTGTTGCACTCCGGGAGGTCCACCCAGTCGCCTTGCCCGGGCTGGGTGAAGACCGACTCCCACCCCATGGGTCCGCCGACGATGTTGCCGACCGAGCCTTTGCCCAGGACCGCGTAGTTCACCACGCCCGGCTCCGACGGGCGCGCTGCCGCCACTGGAGGGGCGGCCGCGCCCGCGATGGCCAGGGCGACGGTGATCGCGGTGGCGCGAACCCGCATGGTCATGCAGCGATCATGCCAGGCGCACGGACGTGCGGTCAGCCCCCGTTGCCCCGGACGCCGTCCTCGACCTTCTTCCCGAGGTCGGGGTCGACGTTGCGCCAGTACTCGAACACCCGCGACAGCACCGGCTCCTTCACACCCTGGGACACGTGGCCAATGATGTTGCCCGCCAAGCGTTCCCGGGCCGCGTCGTCGAGGACTTCGCGGACCATGGTGCCGGCCTGCCCCCAGTCGTCGTCCTCGGCGTGCAGCGTGTACGCCGACCGGACCATGTCACCGTCGGCATGCCAGCGGATCTCGGCGGCGCGTGCCGGGTCGGCGTGCGGCCCACCATAGGAGTTGGGCGCATAAACGGGGTCGGAGACGTTGTTCATCCGCATCGCCCCGTCTTTGGAGTAGCTGTTCACCTCGACTCTGGGGGTGTTGACCGGGATCTGCCGGTAGTTGGTCCCCAGTCGGGCGCGATGCGCGTCGGAGTACGAGAAGCCCCGCGCCTGCAGCATTTTGTCCGGGCTCAAGCCGGTGCCGGGCACGGTGTTGTTCGGCTCGAATGCCGCCTGCTCGATCTCGGCGTGATAGTCGGTGACGTTGCGGTTCAGCGTCATCCGGCCGACGTCGATCAACGGGTAGTCGCCGTGCGGCCACACCTTGGTCAGATCGAACGGGTTGAACCGGTAATCCTTGGCTTCCTCGTACGGCATGATCTGCATCTTCAGCGTCCAGCTCGGGTGATCCCCGCGTTCGATCGACTCGAACAGGTCGCGCTGGTGGTAGTCGCCGTCCTCGCCGGCCAACCGGTCCGCGTCCTCCTGGGTCAGGAACTCGATGCCCTGATCGGTGATGAAGTGGTACTTCACCCAGAAGATCTCGCCGGCCGCGTTGATCCAGCTGTAGGTGTGGCTGCTGTAGCCGTTCATGTTGCGCCAGGTCTTGGGGATTCCCCGGTCGCCCATCAACCAGGTCACCTGATGCGCCGACTCCGGGGAAAGACTCCAGAAGTCCCACTGCATGTTGTGGTCGCGAACGTTGCTTGCCTGCAAGCGCTTCTGGGAGCGGATGAAGTGCTGGAACTTCAACGGGTCGCGCATGAAGAAGACCGGGGTGTTGTTGCCGACGAGGTCGAAATTGCCTTCGCTGGTGTAGAACTTCAGCGCGAAGCCACGCGGGTCGCGCCAGGTGTCCGGGCTGCCCCGCTCGCCGGCGACGGTGGAAAACCTGGCCAGCATGTCGGTCTTGGTGCCGGGCTGGAAAACGGCGGCCCTGGTGTACTGGCTGACGTCATTGGTCACTTCGAACTGACCGAACGCGCCACCACCTTTTGCGTGCGGCTGACGCTCCGGGATGCGCTCGCGGTTGAACATCGCCATCTGCTCGATCAGGTAGTGGTCCTGCAGCAGGATCGGGCCGTCTGGGCCGATCGTCAGCGACTGATCGTCGCTCGGCGCAGCGATACCGGCGTCATTGGTCGTGAAACGCTCCGTCATTACGCTCTCTCCTCGTCACCGGCTGAAGGCCGCAGTATCCGAAGTCGCACACCGCCTCGCCGAATCTGCCCGCACAGCAAGCATTCTCATTGTGGTGTTGAACGCCCCGGATCTTCCGACCCGCAACCCGGTGTCTCCTCATCTTGATGTGGCCACGAAAATGCGGGCAACTCTCGGTCGGCCCACTACGGGTTAGTACCCATTCCGGGCGTGGCTTAAGTGAGCGCTATCAAGGACGCGGCGCGGGCGCGCCGGGGGGCGCGCTGGCAGGCGGCTGTCCGGGGCCGCTGACGCCCGGGCCGGCATGCGGTCCGCCGGGACCGCCCGGACCGCTCGGGGGCATCGGAACGATCAACCCGGGCCCGCCGGGCCCATATCCCCCCGGTCCGTTGTCGGGTCCCGGACCACCGGGTCCGCCGTAATACGGTCCGTAGCCGCCGCCGGGGCCGCCAGGTCCCCAGGGCCCGTTGCCCGGCCCGGGATTGCCGGGGCCGCCGGGGTGGAACATGCCGTGGTGATGCTGGCACGGGTGCTGGTGCTTCCAAATGAAGGCACCGACGAAGAACAGCGACGTAAGGATGAAGACCACGCCGGCGACGATCACCACCCAGGCCGCCGCCGTGTAGAGCCGCGGCGGTGTCACCCGGTGCGGGGGTGGTTGCGACGGTGGCCCGGCGACTGATGCGGCTGGCGTCGCCTCGGTGGTCGGCTCATCTCGTGGTTCGGGTGTCTCGCTCATGCCTTGCCATATTGCCCCGCACACCTGTGCTCTAACAGGGTTCGGCGACAAAAATGTGGCGAATCGAGATGCGGCGGTCAGTGTCGGTGACCGCAAACAACAGGCGGCCCGGCGCTCGTGAAGCGCCGGGCCACTGGTTGACAAGGGATTCAGTTGGTCAAAACGATGACGCTCGGAACCTGTCCCAGCGCGGCGGCCGAGTGCAAGACCGACGGCGGCAGCTGACCCGGGGCCATGCCACTGGGGCGAACGCCCGACGGGGTCGGAGGCGCGGTGGTGGCTCCCGGACCGTTCTGTCCGTTCTGTCCACCCTGACCACCCGGCGCACCCGGTGCGCCTGGGCCACCGAAGTTTCCGGGTCCGCCCGGACCGCGGTGGTGAATCATCGCGTGGTGGTGCTTGTGGTGGTGGCCGTGATGCCCGCCGCGGTGGCCGAGGATGAAGCCGGTGAAGAAAATGACCGCGACGATGAACACGATCCCGGCGACGATGGCGACCCACGCGGCGATTTGGAAGACCCGCGGGGCCCGGTAGGCCGCCGCCGCTTCCGCGGCGGCCGGCGCAGTTGCGGTCGAGTGCCGCACAGTGGGGGTTTCAGATGTTTCACTCATGAGACAAATGATGAAGCCGTTAACAGTAGTGGCCGCTATGCGCTACTTATGTAGCAGCTGTGAACTAAAAGTCCCGCTCAGCGCATGAAACGGGTCCGCGTGACCCGGCGCAGCGCGGCCTTAACAGGCCAATTGGAAAGGCCGCTACTCGGGCTGCAGCGGGTTGACCGCAAACTGGATCACCCGATACGGCGCGGCAACGCGCGCCCGAGTGTCCCACTGGCTCACGAAGATTCGCAGCTCGTCGAGCGTCGAACCGGGGGAGATATAACCGCCATACGGTTGCGCGAGCCGGTTGTCGTAGGGCGGCGGCAGGCTTTCCGCCGGCTCGGGCCACTCGTCGTGCTGCACCACCGTGGTGACCGGCGCGTCGCCCAGCGACGTCGGATCGTTGGCCACCCGGACCTCCATGTTGCCGGTGACGGCATTGAAATAGGACAGCACGGCCTTGCCGTCGATCTGCCGAATGCACAACTCGCCCACCGCGTCCGGCCACAGCGGCGTCGGCGGTTTGCCCCAGCCCCCGCCCGGCCCCACCGCCCAGCCCTGCCACCGCGACCGGTCGGTGAACGTCTGCGGCGTGGCCCGATACAGCAGCACCGGATACCTGCGGGTGAAACTGTCGGCGACGATGTACACCCACCCGCTGGGTGAGTCCGCCGTGGGAATCGGGTCGTAGTAGCCGCTGATCTGCGTCTGCGAGCCGCCCTGGTACGACGCGGGTCGCTTGGATCCCGGGATCGTCTGCCAGCCCGCGCGCGCCGGTTCGGCGGTCACCAGCCGTGAGGTCTGCGGCTCGAGGTTCTTGGTCGTCGTCACCATCAGGTAGTTGCGCCGGTTGATCTGCACCACACCTGCCGGTAGCTGCGAGGCTCCCGGCGGGGTGGGCTCGGCGAGCAACGGTTTGTTGATGCCGGTCACCCCGGTGTAGCGCACCCCGGCGGGGTCGTCGACGGAAGCGGTGTCGACGCGCAGCGCGACGGGTGCGTACCAACCGCCGAATCCGACCCCCTGCCCGGCGAAGCTGTCGCCGCAGACCTGGAGCAATTCGGCGGGAAACTCGACGAACTCGCACAGGTCTGTCGCGCCAATGCCGTAATCCACGGTCGGCGTGCCGGTTCCGGCACTGGGACCGATGCGTAACACCTGACCGGGCGCCAGCGGCTGCAACACGGGCTCGGGGGCCGGCGCCGCCGGGTCGGCGTGCGCGACGCTAAACCATTGCGGCAGAACCAAACACACCGCGGCGAACAATGAGCACCGCGCGGCCAAGCGAGTGGGGGTGGTGCTCACCCGCTTGTCACCGCTGGGCGGCCAGCAGCTCGGCGATCTGGATGGTGTTCAGCGCCGCCCCCTTGCGCAGGTTGTCACCGGAGATGAACAGTGCGAGGCCGCGGCCGTCGGGCACCCCGGGGTCGCGCCGGATCCGGCCGACCAGGGATTCGTCGACGCCGGCGGCCGCCAGCGGGGTCGGCACGTCGACCACCTTGACGCCGGGCGCGCCGTCCAGAAGCTCGCGGGCCCGCTGGGGCGACAGCGGCCGCGCGAATTCGGCGTTGATCGACAGCGAGTGGCCGGTGAACACCGGTACCCGCACGCACGTGCCGCTGACGGCCAGGTCGGGAATGCCGAGGATCTTGCGGCTCTCGTGGCGCAGCTTCTGGTCCTCGTCGGTCTCACCCGAGTCGTCATCCACCAGCGATCCGGCCAGCGGCACCACGTTGAAGGCGATCGGCGCCACATAGGTCGTGGGCGGCGGGAACTGCGCCGCACCGCCGTCGTGCACCAGTTGCTCGGCGCCGTCGATGACCGCGCGCGCCTGCGTCGCCAGCTCCTCGACCCCGGCGATCCCGCTGCCGGACACGGCCTGATAGCTGGACACCACCAGGCGTTGCAGCCCGGCTTCCTCGTGCAGCACCTTGAGCACCGGCATCGCGGCCATCGTGGTGCAGTTCGGGTTGGCGATGATGCCCTTGGTCAGCGAGCGGGCGTCCCGGACGTCCCGGTCGAAGTTCACCTCGGAGACGACCAGCGGCACTTCCGGGTCCTTGCGCCAGGCCGAGGAATTGTCGATCACCGTCACGCCGGCCGCGGCGAATCGCGGCGCCTGCACCAGCGACATCGTCTTGCCGGCGGAGAACAACGCGATGTCCAGGCCGGTAGGGTCCGCCGTCGCGGCGTCCTCGACCTCGATCTCCTGGCCGCGGAATTCCAGCTTGCGGCCCTGCGAGCGCGACGACGCGAAGAACCGCACCGACGTCGCGGGGAAATCCCGCTCGTCGAGCAACCGGCGCATCACCTGGCCGACCTGGCCGGTAGCGCCCACAACTCCAATGGCAACCATTTATCTACCCGTCCCCGCGTACACCGTCGCCGACTCCTCGCCGCCGAGCCCGAACGCCTCGTGCAACGCCACAACGGCCTTGTCTAGTTCGGTGTCGCGGCACAGCACCGAGATGCGAATCTCGGACGTGGAGATCAGCTCGATGTTGACGCCCACCTCGGCCAGGGACTCACAGAAGGTGGCGGTGACCCCGGGGTGGCTGCGCATGCCCGCCCCGATCAGCGACACCTTGCCGACGTGGTCGTCGTAAAGCAGTTGGCTGAACCCGATCTCGTCCTGGAGCGCGTCCAGCCTGGCCACCGCGGTGGGTCCGCTGTCGCGCGAGCAGGTGAAGGTGATGTCGGTCTTGCCGTCCTCGACCTTGGAGACGTTCTGCAACACCATGTCGATGTTCACGTCGGCATCGGCGAGCGCCCGGAAGACCCGAGCGGCGTATCCGGGGATGTCGGGAATGCCGACAACGGTCACCTTGGCCTCGCTGCGGTCGTGCGCGACTCCGGTCAGGATGGGGTCTTCCATGGCTATGTCCTTGATCGATCCGACGACGATGGTGCCTGGGTTTTCCGAATAGGAGGACCGGACGTGCACCGGCATGTTGTAGCGGCGTGCGTATTCCACGCAGCGCAGCATCAAAACTTTGGCGCCGCACGCCGCCATCTCGAGCATTTCCTCGAAAGTGACCGTGTCCAGCTTGCGAGCGTTGTGCACGATCCTCGGGTCAGCGCTGAAGATGCCGTCGACGTCGGTGTAGATCTCGCAGACGTCGGCGTGCAGCGCCGCGGCCAGCGCCACCGCCGTGGTGTCCGAGCCGCCGCGGCCCAGCGTGGTCACGTCCCGGGTGTCCTGGCTGACACCCTGAAATCCGGCGACCAGCACGATGCGCCCTTCGTCCAGCGCGGTCCGCAGCCGTCCCGGGGTGACGTCGATGATCTTGGCGTTGCCGTGCGTGCCGGTGGTGATCACCCCGGCCTGCGAACCGGTGAACGAGCGCGCCTGCGCACCCAGCGATTCGATCGCCATCGCGACCAATGCATTGGAGATTCGCTCACCGGCGGTCAGCAGCATGTCGAGTTCGCGCGGTGGCGGCGCCGGGCACACCTGGTGGGCCAGATCCATCAAGTCGTCGGTGGTGTCGCCCATCGCTGAGACGACGACTACTACGTCGTTGCCCTGCTTCTTGGTAGCGACGATGCGCTCGGCCACCCGCCGGATCCGGTCGGCGTTCGCCACTGAGGATCCGCCGTACTTCTGCACGACGAGCGCCACGTTATTCCTGCCTCTCCGGCCTCGGCATTTGACGATTTCGGGTATAAGTCCACAACAGAATACGTGCCACCGCATGGTGATTTACGTCGCGATACCGCTGCACCCCGTCATGCGCATTCGCCGCGGTCTCGGCGCAATTTTTGCCAATGCGCCAAAAGCGGTAAAGTCTGGGACGTGCAGCGGGTGCTCCTCCTCGGACGCCGCGACGGGGTCTGATCCAGACCGGCTTCCCGTCGCGGGTGTTCGCGATGCGCCGGTCTGAAGTTCCCTTCTGAATCCCCCGGAGCAACTACCGTGACTTCCAATCCCGACGCATTCAGCTCGACGCGAACCATCGTTCAGCCCGCGGGCCCCTCGGCGCCCGGACAACCCGCGTGGAACCCGCAGCGGGGCTCGTCGATGCCGGTCAATCGGTACCGCCCCTTCGCCGATGAGGTCGAGCCCATCCGGCTGCCCGACCGCACGTGGCCCGACCGCGTCATCGCTCATGCGCCGCTGTGGTGTGCGGTGGATCTGCGCGACGGCAACCAGGCGCTGATCGATCCCATGAGCCCGGCGCGCAAGCGCCGCATGTTCGACTTGCTGGTTCGCATGGGCTACAAGGAAATCGAAGTGGGATTCCCGTCGGCCAGCCAGACCGACTTCGACTTCGTCCGCGAGATCATCACCGACGGCGCCATCCCCGACGACGTCACCATCCAGGTGCTGACCCAGTGCCGGCCGGAACTGATCGAGCGCACCTTCGAGGCGTGCGACGGTGCGCCGCAGGCCATCGTGCACTTCTACAACTCGACCTCGATCCTGCAGCGCCGCGTCGTTTTTCGCGCCGACCGGGCCGCCGTACAGGCCATCGCGACCGAGGGTGCGCGCAAGTGCGTCGAAGAAGCCGCCAAGCACCCGGGCACGCGGTGGCGGTTCGAGTATTCGCCGGAGTCCTACACCGGCACCGAGCTTCAGTACGCCAAAGAGGTGTGCGACGCCGTCGGCGAAATCATCGCGCCGACGCCGGACAACCCGATCATCTTCAACCTGCCCGCGACGGTGGAGATGGCCACACCCAACGTCTACGCCGACTCGATCGAGTGGATGAGCCGCAACCTGGCCAACCGGGAATCGGTCATCCTGAGCCTGCATCCGCACAACGACCGCGGAACCGCCGTTGCCGCAGCCGAATTGGGCTACCAGGCTGGTGCCGACCGCATCGAGGGCTGCCTGTTCGGCAACGGCGAGCGCACCGGCAACGTCTGCCTGGTGACGCTGGGGCTCAACCTGTTCTCCCGCGGCGTGGACCCGCAGATCGACTTCTCCAACATCGACGAGATCCGCCGCACGGTCGAGTACTGCAACCAGCTGCCGGTGCACGAGCGTCACCCCTACGGCGGGGACCTGGTCTACACCGCGTTCTCCGGCAGCCACCAGGACGCCATCAACAAGGGCCTGGACCAGATGAAGATCGACGCGGACGCCGCGGACTCCGACGTCGACGACATGCTGTGGCAGGTGCCGTACCTGCCGATCGACCCCAAAGACGTCGGGCGCACCTACGAGGCGGTGATCCGGGTCAACTCGCAGTCCGGCAAGGGCGGCGTGGCCTACATCATGAAGGCCGATCACGGCCTGGCGCTGCCGCGGCGGCTGCAGATCGAGTTCTCCCAGGTGGTCCAGAAGATCAGTGAAGGGGAAGGCGGCGAGGTCAGCCCCAAGGAGATGTGGGACGCCTTCTCCGAGGAGTATCTGGCGCCGGTGGTGCCGCTGGAGCGGATGAAACAACGCGTCGACGCTTCCGAGGACGACAGCGGCGTCACCCGCCTCACCGCGACCGTCAAGATCAACGGCGCGGAGACCGAGATCAGCGGGGAGGGCAACGGCCCACTTGCCGCATTTGTCCACGCGCTGGGCGGTGTCGGTTTCGACGTGGCCGTCTTGGATTACTCCGAGCACGCGATGAGCGCCGGTGACGACGCGCAGGCGGCCGCCTACGTGGAGGCGTCGGTCGACGGTCGCACGGTCTGGGGGGTCGGCATCGCGCCGTCGATCACCTCCGCGTCGCTGCGCGCGGTCGTCTCGGCGGTCAACCGCGCCGCTCGCGGCTGATCAGAACAGCGCCAGCTGCTGGTCCAGGGTGCTGGCGTCGGTGAATTCGTCCATGCTGGTGCCCCCGATGACGGCGCCCACGCAGTCCATGAACTGCGCGTCGCCGATCACCGGCACCCCCAGCTGCCGGGCGAGGTAGCCCTTGCCCTGCTCGGGCGCGGGATCGTTGCAGACCACCAGCGAGGTCTCCCGGTCGACGGCCTCGGTGTAGGCCAGCCCGGCGTGCAGGATGCGTTCCACGAGTTCCTCGTGGGTGCGGCCGACCTCGGCCGCCAGCGCCACCCGCATGCCCTGCACGAGCGGTCGGCCGCCCACGTAGGGGCCCGGGTTGAGATACGGGCAGGGCATCCGGGACGCCAGCACCTTGAGCGGTCGCAGCTCGTCATGGGTGACGCGGCCGTTGGGCCAGCGGCGCCGGGTCACCGGATGTATCGGCAACCAGATGTCGCCCGCGCGGGCCAGCTTGAGCGCCGAGGCCAGCACGTGGGTCAGCACCATCGCGTCGTCGAAGGCGTCGTGGGGGCGCTCCTGGGTGACGCCCCAGTGCGCCGCGAGCGTCTCCAACCGTAGGTTGTCGATGCCGAGGTCGAGCCGTCGGGCCAGCTCGACGGTGCACATGACACTGTCGACGGGCAGCTCGGTGTCGGCCAGCTCGGCTTCGGCGGCAAGAAACGCATAGTCGAAAGCCACGTTGTGGGCTACCAGCGTGCGGCCGCGCAGCAGCTTGGCCACATCACCGACGATGTCGGCGAACTGCGGCTGGTCTTCCAGCATTGCGGCGGTCAGGCCGTGCACGTGGGTGGGGCCAGGGTCCACGCCGGGGTTGAGCAGGCTGACCACCGACTGTTCCACGTTGCCGTCGGGGTCCAGGCCGAGCGCCGCAACGCTGATGATCCGTGCCTGACCCGGCCGAAAGCCCGAGGTCTCGACGTCGACGACGGCCCAGCCCGCGTCCGGCTCGCTGGCCGGCCGACCCCAGGAAGCCCCGCTCATGCACTGAGGATGGCACGGCCGACCGACATCGCCCGTTCGCTGCGGGTCGTGTCGGGCTGAATTCGATGCGGGCGCCCGGAATTCGATGCGGGCGACCCGCCGCGCCCGGCGCCAACGCCGCGCTTGCGATCGCCCGGAATTCGATGCGGGCGACCCGCCGCCCTTAAACTTCCCGGGTGATTACCACCCGCGCCCGTCTGGCGCTCGCCGCAGGAGCGAGCGCGCGCTGGGCGTCGCGGGTGACCGGACGCGGGGCCGGGGCGATGATCGGCGGGCTCATCGCGATGACGCTGGACCGCTCGGTTCTCCGGCAACTCGCCGCCGGACGGCGCACCGTGATCGTCACCGGCACCAACGGCAAGTCCACCACCACGAGGATGACGTCGGCCGCGCTGGCGACGCTGGGTGCGGTTGCCACCAACGCCGAGGGCGCCAACATGGACGCCGGCCTGGTCGCGGCGCTGGCGGCCAACCGCAATGCACCCCTGGCGGCCCTCGAAGTCGACGAAATGCACGTCCCGCACGTCTCCGATGCCGTCGAACCCAGCGTTGTCGTGCTGCTCAACCTCTCGCGCGACCAGCTGGACCGGGTCGGCGAGATCAACGTCATCGAGCGGACCCTGCGCGTGGGCCTGGCCCGGCACCCCGGGGCGGTCGTCGTGGCCAACTGCGACGACGTGCTGATGACGTCCGCGGCCTACGACAGCCCGAACGTGGTGTGGGTGGCCGCGGGCGGTTCGTGGTCGAACGACTCGGTCAGCTGCCCGCGCAGCGGCGAGGTCATCGTCCGCGAGCGGGGTCACTGGTATTCCACGGGTGCGGACTTCAAACGGCCCAGCCCGCAATGGTGGTTCGACGACGACACCCTCTACGGGCCCGACGGCCTGGCCGTGCCGATGCGGTTGGCGCTGCCCGGCGCGGTCAACCGGGGCAACGCCGCCCAGGCCGTCGCGGCCGCGGTCGCGTTGGGCGCCGATCCCATGTCGGCGGTGGCGGCGGTCTCGACGGTCGACGAGGTTGCCGGGCGCTATCGAACCGTCCGCGTCGGCGCGCACGAGGTGCGCATCCTGCTGGCCAAGAATCCGGCCGGCTGGCAGGAGGCGCTGTCGATGGTGGACAAGCATGCGGCCGGGGTGGTCATCTCGGTCAACGGCCAGGTGCCCGACGGGGAAGACCTGTCGTGGCTCTGGGACGTGCGATTCGAGCACTTCGAGGAGACGGAAGTCGTGGCCGCCGGCGAGCGCGGCACCGACCTGGCGGTGCGCCTCGGGTATGCGGGCGTGGAGCACACACTGGTGCACGACACCGTCGCCGCGATCGCATCCTGCCCGCCGGGAAGGGTGGAAGTCGTCGCCAACTACACCGCCTTCCTCCAGCTGCAGCGAGCGTTGGCGCGCCATGGCTGACTCGGTGGTGCGGATCGGGTTGGTGCTGCCCGACGTGATGGGCACCTACGGCGACGGCGGCAACGCCCTGGTGCTGCGGCAGCGGCTCCGCCTACGCGGCATCGCCGCCGAGATCGTCGAGATCACGCTGGCCGACCCGGTGCCCGAATCGCTGGACCTCTACACGCTGGGCGGGGCCGAGGACTACGCGCAGCGCCTGGCCACCCGGCATTTGATCAAGTACCCCGGCCTGCAGCGCGCCGCGGAACGGGGCGCCCCGGTGCTGGCCATCTGCGCGGCCGTTCAGGTGCTCGGGCACTGGTATGAAACGTCGGCCGGGGAGCGCGTCGACGGCGTGGGGATGCTGGACGCGACGACGTCACCGCAACCGGCACGCACCATCGGCGAGCTGGCGACCAAACCGCTGCCGGCGGGGTTGACCGAGCGTCTCACCGGTTTCGAGAACCACCGCGGCGGCACCGTGCTGGGACCGGCGGCGTCGCCGCTGGGCGCGGTGGTCAAGGGCGCGGGCAACGTTGCCGGCAACGGCTTCGACGGCGCGGTGCAGGGCAGCGTGATCGCGACCTACATGCACGGGCCGTGCCTGGCTCGCAACCCGCAACTGGCCGACCTGCTGCTGAGCACGGTGGTGGGCGAGCTGGCGCCACTGCCGATGCCGGAGGTGGACCTGCTGCGCCGTGAACGGTTGGCCGCCCGCTAGGGCCTGGTCGGGGTGAAACGCATGCTTGCTGGCACTGATTCCCGCGATACCGATGCGGCGATGCGGCGGGACACCCTCGCGACGGCCATCGGCAATTTCATGGAGTGGTACGACTTCGGCGTCTACGGCTATATCGCGACCACCATTGCGCAGGTCTTCTATCCGGGCAACAGCGTCAGCGCTGTCCATCTCATCGCCACGTTCAGCACGCTGGCGGCGGCGTACGTGGTGCGCCCGCTCGGCGGGTTCGTCCTCGGCCCCCTCGGTGACCGCGTCGGGCGCAAGCGGGTTTTGGTGATCACGATCCTGCTGATGGCCGTAGGGACCACCATGACCGGCCTACTGCCCGGCTACGGCACCATCGGCATCTGGGCGCCGATCCTGCTGCTGGTCGCCCGGGTCTTTCAAGGCTTGTCCACCGGTGGCGAGTTTGTCGGCGCCATGACCTACCTCGTCGAGCGGGCCCCAGACCGCAAACGCGGCAGGATGGTTGGGTTCCTTCCGCTGGGCAACCTGGTCGGGTTCGTGCTCGCCGGGTTGCTGGTGACCGCGTTGCAGGCCTGGCTGCCCAGCCACGACATGCTGGCGTGGGGCTGGCGGATTCCGCTGTTGCTGGGAGCGCCCTTCGGCGTCCTCGCCCTTTACTTGCGGCTGCGGATCGAGGAGTCACCGGCCTACACGCAGGCGCGCAGCAACACGGATGCGCCGGTTGACCGCGGCTGGCGGCAATTTCGGCGCACAGTGGTCGAGCAGTGGAAGCCGATGGTGGTTTGCGCGGCAGTCGTGGTGGCCTCGCAGGTGCCGGACTTCATGCTCACCGGATACCTGCCGACATACCTGAAAGTGGTTGTGCGCGTGGGTAATACGGCCGCACTGGTGATCATCGTGGCGACCTTGGCGATCCTGATGGCCGCGGTGGTTTTCGTCGCCATGTTGTCCGACCGTATCGGCGTCAAGCCAATCATGTGGACGGGCTGCGGATTGCTCGTTCTGGCGTCGGTCCCGGCGTTCTTGCTGATGCGTTTCAGCGGTGTCGTTCCGTTGATCTTCATCGGCGTGCTGCTGGTCGGACTGATGGAACTGTGTTTCGACAGCACCACCCCCCAGGCCCTGCCGGCGCTGTTCCCGACCAGGGTGCGCAGCGGAGCGCTGGCCATCTCGTACAACATCGCGCTATCGACGGTCGGCGGAACCACTCCGGTGATCGCTCAGGCGCTGATATCCGCCGCCGGCAGCACCATGGTGCCGGCCTACATGCTGATCTTCGCCGGCTTGGTGGGGACGGTCGCCCTGAGATTCATGCCGGAAGTCGCGGGCAGGCCGCTGCCGGGGTCCGGGCCCGCAGCCGAACGCGAGGCAGGCGAGCTGGCCGGCGCGTAAGAGCCTGCCGGCGCCTCAGACCATGGCCCGGCGGCCGGCGAGCGCGCGACCGAGCGTCAGCTCGTCGGCGAACTCCAGGTCGCCGCCCATCGGCAGTCCCGACGCGATTCGCGTGACCGTCAGCCCAGGGATGTCGCGCAGCATCCGCACCAGGTAGGTGGCCGTCGCCTCGCCTTCGGTGTTCGGGTCGGTCGCGATGATCACCTCGGTGATGTCGACGTCGTCGACCCGCTCCCCGATCCGGCTCAGCAGCTCGCGGATCCGCAGCTGTTCGGGCCCTACGCCGGACAACGGATCGAGCGCACCGCCCAGCACGTGGTAGCGGCCGCGGAATTCGCGGGTGCGTTCGACGGCCTGGATGTCTTTGGGCTCCTCGACGACGCACACCTGCGAGCCGTCCCGGCGGGGATCGGCGCAGATCCGGCAGCGCTCGTTGTCGGAGACGTTGCCGCACACCGCACAGAACCGCACACCGTCGCGGACCTTGGCCAGCACCGCGGTCAGCCGGTCGATGTCCGGCGGCTCAACCGATAGCAGGTGGAAGGCGATGCGCTGGGCGCTTTTGGGGCCGATGCCCGGCAGCTTGCCGAGCTCGTCGATCAAATCCTGGACGGGTCCTTCGAACATGTCGGTCGCGGAGTCTAAAGCCCCTGCGCGGGCGCGGGCGGTTGCCCCGGCGGCGGGCCGAAGCCGCCGGCCAGCGACCCCAGCCGTTCCTGGGCCATCCGGGTGACCTGCTTGGACGCATCACCCATGGCGCCGACGATCAGGTCCTGCAAGGTCTCAACGTCCGACGGGTCCACGACGGACGGATCGATCTTCACCGCGACCACCTCGCCGCTGCCCTTGACGACGACCTCGACCAAGCCCCCACCGGCCTGACCGCGGACCTCAGCGTTCGCCAGTTGTTGCTGCGCCTCCATGAGCTTCTGCTGCATCTGCTGCGCCTGGGCCAGCAGCGCCGACATATCGCCTCCGGGTTGCATGACAATCCCCTCGCATCTTGGTCTCGAGTTGGTTTCGCTCGTGAGTCTCCGGCGATTCGAAACACCCAGCGTAGACCGCGCGGCGCTAGCTTTGCGCCGTGGACCTACGAGTGAGCAGGCGTGTCGGCCTCAGGACGATCATCTGCATGATCGTTGCTGCGTCGGCCATCGTCATCCCGAACGCAATGGCAGCGCCATCCAGCATCGCCGGCATGGTGGTCTTCATCGATCCGGGCCACAACGGCTCCAATGACGGCTCCATCAACCGCCAGGTGCCCACCGGCCGCGGCGGCACCAAAGACTGCCAGACCAGCGGGACGGCCACCAACTCCGGCTACATGGAGCACACCTTCACCTGGGACACCGCGCTGCGGGTGCGCGCCGAGCTGAACGCCCTGGGGGTGCGGACCGCGCTGTCCCGCGCCAACGACAACGGCCTGGGACCCTGCGTCGACGAGCGCGCCAACGCGGCCAACGCCCTGCGCCCCAACGCGGTCCTGTCCATCCACGCCGACGGCGGCCCGCCGTCGGGCCGAGGCTTTCACGTCAACTATTCGGCCCCGCCGTTCAACCAGGTGCAGGCGGGCCCGTCGGTGCAGTACGCGCGGATCATGCGCGACCAGATGCAGGCCTCGGGGATCCCGCCGGCGAACTACATAGGCCAGAACGGCCTCTACGGCCGCTCGGATTTGACCGGCCTGAACCTGGCGCAGTACCCGTCGATCCTGGTCGAGTGCGGCAACATGAAGAACCCCGCGGACTCGGCGCTGATGGAGTCCGCCGAAGGCCGGCAGAAGTACGCCGACGCACTGGTCCGCGGCGTCGCGGGCTTCCTCGCCTCGCAGGGCCAGGCGCGCTAGACCCGCGACGCTAGCTCAGCTCTCCAGTTCCTTTTTCAGGTTGGCCAGCACCTCGCCCTGAATCCTCTTGAGCCCCAACGGCGCAAAGGTCTTTTCGAAGAAACCCTTCACACCGCCCGCGCCGTCCCAAGTGGTCTTCACGGTGACGCTGGAGCCGGGTCCGGCGGGAGCGACCGTCCAGTTGATCACCATCGACGAGTTCGCGTCCTTCTCGATGACCGTGTGCCCGGCCACGTCGACGTTGGCCTGCACGTCGCGCACCCGCGATTTGGTGGCCTGCAGCTTCCACTTGGCGACCGTGCCGGCCCCCTGCCCACCCTGCAGCACCTGGTAGTCGCTGTACTGCGGGGACAAAATTTTCGGACGGACGGTCTGATAGTCCGCGACGGCGGCAAGGGTTGCCGCGGGCTCCGCGTTGATCAAGATGGTGCTTTCCGCGCTCACCGGTGCCAAAGCGACCCCTCCTCACGATGATTTCCCCGACGCGGCCCTTCCGACGGGTGCACGGGTTGTTGTCGAAGACTAGGGTATATGTGGTGCCTGTCCTTGGATCTGCACTCTCGGCCCACAAGTCCGGCGTTGACCGGATGCTGGCAAGTTATCGATCCATTCCCCCAACTTCGGCCGTCCGATTGGCAAAGCCGACGTCAAATCTGTTCCGCGCCCGCACCAAACGTGATGCGCCCGGTCTGGACACGTCCGGACTGACCGGCGTTCTGGACGTGGATCCCGAATCCCGCACCGCCGATGTGGCCGGCATGTGCACCTACGCGGACCTGGTGACGGCGACGCTGCCGTATGGCCTCTCGCCGCTGGTAGTCCCGCAGCTGAAGACCATCACGCTGGGCGGCGCGGTCAGCGGCCTGGGCATCGAGTCGTCGTCCTTCCGCAACGGGCTGCCCCATGAATCGGTGTTGGAGATGGACATCCTCACCGGCGCTGGCGATTTGCTCACCACCTCGCGCACCCAGCACCCCGAGCTGTTCCGCGCCTTCCCGAATTCCTATGGGACGCTTGGTTATTCAACCCGGCTCCGGATCGAGCTGGAGCCCGTCGCGCCGTTCGTGGCGCTGCGGCACATCCGCTTCCGCTCGCTGCCCGATCTGGTTGCGGCCATGGAACGCATCATCGACACCGGCGGGCAGGGCGGGACGCCCGTCGACTACCTGGACGGCGTCGTCTTCAGCGCCGACGAAAGCTACCTTTGCGTGGGCCGGCGGACCACCACTCCCGGCCCGGTCAGCGACTACACCGGCCGCGACATCTACTACCAGTCGATCCGGCACGACGCCCCGGGGGTGGAAGCCACCAAGGATGACCGGCTGACCATGAACGATTACTTCTGGCGCTGGGACACCGATTGGTTCTGGTGCTCACGCGCGTTCGGCGTGCAGAACCCGCGGCTGCGGCGCTGGTGGCCGCGCCGCTACCGGCGCAGCAGCTTCTACTCCAAGCTCATCGCGATGGATCGGCGGTTCGGCATCGCCGACCGGATCGAGACGCGCAACGGCCGCCCACCCCGCGAACGGGTGGTGCAAGACATCGAGGTGCCGGTCGAACGGACCTGCGACTTCCTGGAGTGGTTCCTGGACAGCGTGCCCATCACGCCAATCTGGTTGTGCCCCTTGCGTCTACGCGACCACCAGGGCTGGCCGCTGTACCCGATGCGGCCGGATCACACCTATGTCAACGTCGGCTTCTGGTCATCGGTGCCGGCCGGCTCATGCGAGGGCGCCACCAATCGGATGATCGAAGCCAAGGTGAGCGAACTCGGTGGCCACAAGTCGCTGTATTCCGAGTCCTACTACTCCCGCGAGGATTTCGACGAGTTGTACGGCGGCGAGGCCTACAACACCGTCAAGAAAACCTATGACCCCGATTCTCGTTTACTCGACCTCTACGCGAAGGCGGTGCAACGGCGATGACGACGACGAAAGAACCCCACCGCTCACCGACCGGCAAATTGAGCATGGCCGAGATCCTGGAGGTCTTCGCCGCGACCGGACGACATCCGCTGAGGTTCACCGCCTACGACGGCAGCACGGCGGGAAGCGAAGACGCCGAACTGGGCCTGGATCTTCGGACGCCTCGCGGGGCCACTTACCTGGCCACCGCGCCCGGCGAACTCGGCCTGGCTCGCGCCTACGTGTCGGGCGACCTGCAGGCCTACGGCGTGCATCCGGGTGACCCGTACCAACTGCTCAAGACGCTGACCGATCGGGTCGAATTCAAACGGCCGCCGGCGCGGGTGCTGGCCAACGTCGTGCGTTCGCTGGGCTTCGAGCGGTTGTTGCCGGTGCCACCGCCACCCCAGGAAACCCGGCCGCGGTGGCGCCGGGTCACCGAAGGGCTGATGCACAGCAAGACCCGCGACGCCGAGGCCATCCACCACCATTACGACGTCTCCAATGCCTTCTACGAACTGGTGTTGGGCCCGTCGATGACCTATACCTGCGCGGTGTATCCCGACGCCGAGGCGACGTTGGAGGATGCGCAGCAAAACAAGTACCGGCTGATTTTCGAGAAGTTGCGGCTGCAGCCCGGCGACCGGCTGCTCGACGTCGGCTGCGGGTGGGGCGGCATGGTGCGGTACGCCGCGCGGCACGGTGTCCGGGCGATCGGCGCCACCCTGTCAGCCGAGCAGGCGAAGTGGGCGCAGCGGGCCATCGCCGACGAGGGGCTGGCGGAGCTGGCCGAGGTGCGACACTGCGACTACCGCGACGTCGGCGAGACGCAGTTCGACGCCGTCTCCTCGATCGGTTTGACCGAGCACATCGGCGTCAAGAACTACCCGGCCTACTTCGGATTCCTGAAGTCGAAGCTGCGCACCGGCGGGCTGCTGCTCAACCACTGCATCACCCGCCACGACAACACCTCCACCTCGTTCGCCGGCGGATTCACCGACCGCTACGTTTTCCCGGACGGCGAGCTGACCGGCTCGGGCCGCATCACCTGTGCGGTCCAGGATGTGGGCTTCGAGGTGCTGCACGCGGAGAACTTCCGCCATCACTACGCGATGACGCTGCGCGACTGGTGCCGCAACCTGGTCGAGCACTGGGACGTGGCGGTCGGCGAGGTCGGCTTGCCGACCGCCAAGGTATGGGGCCTGTACATGGCGGCTTCACGGGTGGCGTTCGAGCAGAACAACCTTCAGCTCCATCACGTGCTGGCAGCCAACACCGACACACGCGGGGATGACGACCTGCCACTGCGGCCCTGGTGGACGGCCTGACGCGCTAGCCGTTGTCGATGCGGCGGGCGCCCAGCTCGTTCTGCAGCAGTTCGAGCGCGACCTCTTCGGGGTCGCGGCGGGGCGCAGACGACTCGCCGCGGACCGCCTCGGCGAGCATGTGTTCCTCTTCGTCGCGGCGCGCGGAATCGACGTCGGGTGCGGGCTCGGCGACGTTGGGAACCGCGCGCCCGGCTTCCTCGCCGGCGAGGGTGGGTGACGCGGCCGACGCCGGGGCGCCGGCCTCACACCGCACTCGCCAATCGACACCGAGCGCGTCTTTGAGCGCCTCGGCGATGACGTCGGCGTTGCGCTGTTCGCAGAGCCTCTTGGCCAGCGGCGCCGACTCGTGGCTCAGGACCAACGTGTTGCCCTCGATGGCCCGGACGGTCGCCCCGGCCAACATCACCTCGGTGGTACGGCTGCGCTGACGCACCTTTTCGCGCACCGTGGGCCACATGCTGCGCACCGCCGCGGTGTTGAGTTCGCCTGGCGCCGAAGCTGATTCGGCCGCCGACGCGGCGACGGATGCGGGCGGAGGCGACTCGGGTTCGGGCTTGGGCTTCGGTTCCGGTTGCGGTTCGGGCTTGCGAGCGGGCGCCGCGGAGGGCCGGGTGAACCGGGCGGGTTGTGCTTCGGCCTGGGCGCTGCGTGGCGTCGCAGTGGAAACTTCCGAGCCGGGGATCGACATGTCCAGCCGGGTCTCGATTCGCTCGACGCGTTGCAGCAGCGCCGATTCGGTGTCGCTGGCCGAGGGCAGCAGCAGCCGCGCGCACACGACCTCGAGCAGCAGGCGCGGCGCCGTGGCTCCCCGCATCTCGCCCAGCCCCGCCTGCACCACCTCGGCGTAGCGGGTCAGGGTCGCCGGCCCGATCCGGGTCGCTTGCTCACGCATCCGCTCCAGCACGTCCTCCGGCGCGTCCACCACGCCACGGCTGGCCGCATCCGGGACGGCCTGCAGCAGGATGAGGTCGCGAAACCGCTCGAGCAGATCGGTGGCGAACCGCCGCGGGTCGTGGCCGGCGTCGATCACCGACTCCACCGCGCCGAACAGCGCCGCGGCATCGGCGGCGGCAAGCGAGTCCACCGCGTCGTCGATCAGCGCCATGTCGGTGGCGCCCAGCAGGCCCAGCGCCCGTTGATAGGTCACGTGCGCGCCCTCGGCGCCGGCGACCAGCTGATCCAGCACCGACAGGGTGTCGCGAGGCGAGCCGCCGCCGGCGCGGATCACCAACGGGTAGACGGCGTCGTCGACGGCGACGCCCTCCTGCTCGCAGATCCGCGCGATCAACGCCCGCATGGTCTTCGGCGGCAACAGCCGGAACGGGTAGTGATGGGTGCGCGATCGAATCGTCGGCAGCACCTTCTCCGGCTCGGTGGTGGCGAAAATGAAGATGAGGTGCTCGGGGGGCTCCTCCACGATCTTGAGCAGCGCGTTGAACCCGGCCGTGGTGACCATGTGCGCCTCGTCGACGATGAACACCCGGTAGCGCGACTGCGCGGGCGCGTAGAAAGCGCGGTCCCGCAGCTCGCGGGTGTCGTCCACGCCGCCGTGGCTGGCGGCGTCGAGTTCCACCACGTCGATGCTGCCGGGCGCGTTCGGCGCTAGCGCCTGGCACGAGTCACAGACCCCGCACGGGTTGGCGGTCGGGCCCTGTACGCAGTTCAGCGAGCGGGCCAGGATGCGCGCCGACGACGTCTTCCCGCACCCGCGCGGGCCCGAGAACAAATACGCGTGGTTGATCCGACCGGCTTCCAGGGCGATCGACAGTGGTTCGGTGACGTGCTCCTGCCCCACCACTTCGGCGAACGTTGCCGGTCGGTACTTGCGGTAGAGGGCCACGGTCAGCAGGCTACCGGCGTCGGGTGACTAGGGCCCGCGGGGCGTCGAGCGTGAACGTGGGGCGCGATTTCGGCGATTTTCTCGACGTCAGTTCACGCTCGACGCGGACGACGCCAGCAGCGACTCCGACGCCGCCAGCAGCGCGCAGCTGGCCAGGCCGTCGACGGCGTCACGCAGGTCCGGCAGCGACGGGAAGGTCGGCGCGATCCGGATGTTGGTGTCCTTCGGGTCTTTCCGGTACGGGAACGACGCACCCGCCTCGGTGACCGCGATGCCGGCGTCCTTGGCCAGCGCGACGGTCCGCTTCGCCGTGCCGGGCAGCACGTCGAGGCTGATGAAGTAGCCGCCCTTGGGGTCGGTCCACGACGCGATCTTGGAGTCGCTGAGCCGCTGATCCAGGATCTCGGCCGCCAACGCGAACTTCGGCGCCAGGATCTGCTGGTGCCGCAGCATGTGCAGCCGCACCCCGTCGGCGTCGCGGAAGAAGCGCAGGTGTCGCAGCTGGTTGACCTTGTCGGGCCCGATCGACTTCTTTCCCGCGTATTGCAGGTACCAGGCGATGTTGCCCAGCGATCCGCCCAAAAAGCTCACGCCGGCGCCGGCGAAGGTGATCTTCGAGGTGGACGCGAACACGTAGGGCCGATGGGGGTTCCCGGCCGCGGCGGCCAGCCCGAGCACGTCGACCTGCCGGACGAAGTCATGCGTCAGGGTGTGCACCGCATATGCGTTGTCCCAGAACAACCGGAAGTCGGCCGCCGCGGTCCGCATCTGGACGAGCCGCAGGACGGTGTCCCAGGAGTAGGTGACCCCGGTGGGGTTGCCGAACACCGGCACCGTCCACATGCCCTTGATGGCCGCATCGGCAGCGACCAACTCTTCGATCAGGTCGACATCCGGCCCGTCGGACAGCATCGGCACGGGGATCATCTCGATGCCCATCGTCTCGGTGATGGCGAAGTGCCGGTCGTAGCCCGGCGACGGGCATAGGAACTTGATGCTCGGTTCGTCCTTCCAGGGGCGCTGCGAGTCCACCCCGCCGTACAACATCGAGAAGGCGACGAGGTCGTGCATCAGCTCCAGGCTCGAGTTGTTGCCCGCGATCAGGTTCTGCACCGGGATACCGAGCAGTTCCCCAAAGATGGCCCGCAGCTCGGGCAGGCCGTGCAGGCCGCCGTAGTTGCGAGTGTCGGTGCCCTCGCTGTCGCGGAAGTCGTCCCCGGGCAGGCTCAGCAGCTGGTTGGACAGATCGAGCTGGGCGGGTGCCGGCTTGCCGCGGGTCAGGTCCAGGGAGAGCTTCTTGGCCTGCAGGTCCGCGTAGTCCTGCTGGTGACGAGTGTTCGCAGCCGCGAGCTCGGCCGGGGTGAGGGACTCCAGCGACACCATGAACCCTTTCGCTGTCGAAGCGGGAAACCAGTCGCGGCGGAGCCGGGCGAAGCGGGTCGCCACTCATCGGACATAGGGGACCCCGCGCACCCGACAGAGCCCATTGACCCTTGCTGCCTTCCGGCCCTGGGGGAGTTCACAGGATAGACGCCGCGCGGGGTCCAGCGACGAGTGTAATACCCGCCTCGGAGTCGACGTTGAGCAACTGGCGGGGGTCATCTGGCCCTCGGTTACCATGGCCACGGAGGATTCGCCTAGTGGCCTATGGCGCTCGCCTGGAACGCGGGTTGGGTTAACAGCCCTCGCGGGTTCAAATCCCGCATCCTCCGCCATTGGTCCGCCAAGCGGACACGTACGAATTGATATGGATTCGGGTCGGCCGGCTTTAGGCTGGCGTGGACTCACCAGCACGAGGAGGGGTATGGGGCGCAAGGTCGCCATCCCGTGGCACGCGTCATTTTCGATCGCTGCCGGCGTCCTCTACTTCTTTTTCGTGTTGCCGCGTTGGCCCGAGCTGATGGGCGACACCGCACACTCGCTGGGGACTTCGCTGCGCATCGTGACGGGTGCGCTGATTGCGCTCGCGGCGCTGCCCGTGGTGTTCACGCTGCTGCGCACCCGCAAGCCCGAGTTGGGGACGCCGCAGCTGGCCCTGTCCATCAGGATCTGGTCGATCGTGGCCCACGTGCTGGCCGGGGTGCTGATCATCGGGACGGCGATCAGCGAGATCTGGCTGAGCCTGGACGCCGCGGGGCGGTGGTTGTTCGGGATCTACGGGGCGGCCGCCGCGATCGCATTGCTCGGCATTTTCGCCTTCTACCTCTCCTTCGTCGCCGAGCTACCCCCGCCGCCGCCCAAACCGATCAAGGCGAAGAAGCCCAAGGAGCGCCGCGTGCGGCGCAAGAAGGGCGCCGAAGCCGAAGCCGAAGCCGAAGCCGAAGCCGAAGCCGAAGAAACAGAAGAAGCCGACGAAGCCGACGAAGGCGCGCCGGACGAGGCGGAGGCCGCCGCTGCCGAAGCCGAAGAAACAGAAGAAGCCGAGGCGGCCGAGCCTGCGGCGGCCCCTACCGAAGTCACCGCGGAAACCGACGCTGAGGCGGCACCGGAGCCGGCGGCCGAGGCGACGCCCGTCAAAGACACCACCGAGCCGTCCGACGCGGCCGCCGACGAGTCGAAGGCCAAGCTGCGCAACCGGCGCCCGACCGGCAAGGGGTCACACCGGATGCGCCGCAGGCGCACTCGGGCCGGTGTGGCCGTAGACGAAAACACCGACGAGGAATAGTCAGCGCCGCCGTAGCTGCTCCACGTAGGCGGCGATACGGCGCAGCGTCTCGTCCGTCCCCCACATCCGGCGCACCTCGTCGTCGACGTCGCGGGCCTCGCGGATCCGCGCCATCGCCGGGGCGTGCAACTGATTCTTCGTCTGCCGGTAGGCGTCGGCGGGGATGCTGCCCAGGTCCGATGCCTCCGCCACGGCCGCCTCGACGAGCTCGTCGGCGACGATGCGGTGGGCCAATCCGCGGGCCACGGCCTCCGCGCCCCGATAGTTGCGGCCCCCGAGCAGCACCTCGTCGGCATGGATTCCGCAGGCGTAGCGCATGACCTCCAAGGCTGCGACCGGGAACGGCACCCCGACGCGCACCTCGGCCGCGCCGATCTGCGCCTCCGGGCCGATCAGGCGGCGGTCGCAGGCGCACGCGAGCACGCAGCCGCCCGCGATGGCGGCGCCGTTGATCGCGGCGACGGTCGGCCCCGGATAGCTGAACATCGCATCGAACGCCGCGGACAGCGCGGGGACCAGCCGATCGGTGTAGCCGGTGCCGCCCTGCACCACCCGATTGAGGTCGACGCCGGCGCTGAAGGCGCGACCGGCGCCGGTGACCACTAGCGCGCCGGGGTCCGAACGCGCCAGCTCGCGCACCGCCGAAGTCAGCTCTTCGAGCAGCTCGACATCCTGCGCATTGACCGGACCGGACGACAGCGTCAGCACCTGCACGGTCCCGACGGCGCTGATGTCGATCATGATCATTCCTTCCGATCAGCGGCTGACGGTCGCAAGGACCACGGGAATCGGCGTGTTCTCGTCGGTGTGATAGCTCGCGCAGACCCGGTGGTAGCCGTCGGCGATCTGCAACGCAACCCCAGCCATGAAGTCTCCGCGCACCAACAGGATGGGTGACAGCGGTAGGCCCTTTTCGATCTTGGTCAGGTCCGCGGCGACATGGGGATTGTCCACCGGAAGCAGGTTCAGCTGCGCCGCCCGCAGAATGTCTTTTGCCTTCCGGTGCGCCACGGTCCCGGATTTCAGCTTTTTGATCACCTTCTTCACGGTCTGCTTGTCCGCAAGCATGGTGAGGTAGTCCGCCGCCGCCGGAAAGTCATGAGCCTCAGGCTTTTCCAGCCATTTCACGCTGAGCATCGCGTTACTCCCTTCGCCGGCTCCGACATCGACGCAGCCTACCGGTTCGGCCCCGCGAAATTGGGACCGGTAGCAACCGAAGCGTTCTGTACTTGCGTCAGGACGACGCCATTGGGGCGGCGCACGAAGGAAGGAACCACAAGTGAAACGTCATCTCGCAGCTGCGATTGCGACCCTAGGCTGCGCCGCGGCTTCAGTGGCCTTGGTGGGGTGCTCGGGCGGCGGCCACAGCGCATCGCCCGCGTCGAGCACGACGGCCAGCGTCGCCACGGGCACCAATGCGCAAGTCAAGGTGGGCGGTACCGACCTGGCCGGCGTGAACCCCGCGTCGGTGACCTGTGTGCGGACCGGCGGCAAGATCAACATCGGCAGCGGCTCCACGGGCGGGGCCCAGCAGGCGCTGGCCGTCGTGATGACCGACGAAGCCACCCCGAAGGTCCAGTCGCTGGCCCTCGTTGTCGACGGCAACGCCCTTGCGGTCAGCGACAACATGGGCGCGAAGGTGGGTTCGGCCAACGTCGCGGTCGATGGCAAGACCTACACCATCACCGGTCAGGCCCAGGGTGCCGACATGAAGAATCCGATGGCGGGAATGATCACCAAGGACTTCAACATCAAGGTGTCCTGCGGCTGATCGGTTGCGGCCTCGAGCGGCGGACGTGCCTCACTCACGCGTCCGCCGCTCGCGGTTTGGCCAACCAGACGCCGCCCCCGGACTTATGATGCAGCCGTGTCGATCTCGGACGAATTGGCGAAGGCGCGTCGTATGGCGCTCGCCGCCGATGAGGCCGGTGCGCGGGATCTGCTGCTCTCGCTGATTCCGAGGATCGAGCGGGAGGATCGAGACGACTTCATGGTGGAAGCCCTTGCGCAGCTTGGGGAGATCTATCTCGCGCGCGGAGCCTACGACGGGGTCCGCGAATCCGTCCGCCGCATCCGGGACTGCGTGGCGATCTACGCCGGCATCGTCGCCGGCGATGAACGGGTGCGGCTGTCCGGCGCCGAGATCACACTGATGATCCGCCGCTACTCGCGGCGCGCCCAGTTCCTGCAGACCGGTCTGGCCGCGGCGCTGGGCGACCACGATGGCGCGGCGGCGGAGCTGGGGCGCTTGTGCGACAACGACTCCGGTTCGGAGCCCGGTGAACTCACCGACGAACACCGGTACCTGTGCACCCTGGCGCATGTCCTGTGCGCCACCGCGCTGTGCGACGACGACCTGCATGTCCGGTCGGTCCCCTTGTGGCAGAACGTTCTTGACGGCCTCGAACACACTGGCGGCGGCGCTGAGCGGTCCGACTATCTGTGGGTCGCCGCCGCGACCGGGTACGGCAGGTTCTGCGTGGAAACCGGTCGGTTGTCAGAAGCGGAGCCGTGGCTGCGCCGCGCCGAAGCGCGCGCGCGAACCAACGGCTGGGAATTGGCCACGGCCAGAGCGCAATTGGAGCGCGCCGCGGCGCGCTGGGGGGCCAACGACCACGCCGGCACCGAGGAGCTGGTGGGACAGGCCTATCCCGTCATCGCCCGTCATGACCGGGCCCACGACGTCGCCCGGTGCTGGCTGTACATGGGACTCACTCGGCTGGCAGCCGGCGCACTGGAGGCCGCCGACGAATGCTGGGAACACGCCGAGCGGCACTGGCGGGAGTTGGGAAAGCCGCTGCCCCTGCACCGCATCCTGTTGCAGCGCAGCTGGATCGCCATCTTCTGGAGCCACTTTTCGGACGCGGTCGAGCTGATCGCGCAGGCGCGGGAGCTGCTGGACTCCTCGCCGCGCAGCAGCTGGCTGCAATACGCCCAGCTCGACAATCATCTCGGCACGGTCTGGCGCGCGGATGCGTTGGCGGATCTCGGCTTCGACAGCTCGGGCGATCCCGATGAGACGCTGCAGGAAACGGAGGCGCGCCAGGCCGAGGGCCTCGGCGTCCTGCGCGGCGAGGTCGGCACACCGGAGTACTGGCGCGGGATGGCCAAGCTCGAGCAGGCCGCCGAGCTCAAGGTGCCGGCCGCGCTGGCGGTCGACTCGGTGCGGTATTCGATCGCCGACGCCGACGCGAGGGCCCGCTGGGCCACCGGCATTTCGGCGCCCATCCTGGCCGGCGCCTTCGCCGTGGCCTGGGAGTGGGAGAACACCACGCTGATCAGTGAGCTCGTCGAATACCACAGTGCGCGTGGGACTTTCGAGGGTCTGCAACGTCCGCGACTCGGCGAATGGGCCTCGACGGCCCTCGCGTCGGTGCCCGTCGACGCCGACGCCGAGCCCGCCGCCCTGTCCGCCGCCGGCCCATCCGTATCGGCGGGCGCCTCGTTGACCAGGCTGGGACCGTTGCCGCCCTTGCGGATGCAACCCGGGGCGGCGCCGATCCTGAGCCACTACCGCGCCCTGGCATTGCAGCGCTACGGGCGCGAGGTCACCGCGGCCGAGCCCGCCTGGTGCACGTGGCCGTGAGTGAGCCCGACCGGCCGACATTGACGCTGCGTTACGCCGACCTCGGGATCGCGACGTACGCCAGCCTGCAGATCGTCGGTCGGCCGTCGAGAACCGTCACGTGGGTGCTGGAAGAGCCGCTGCTGCTGGCCGCGCTGCAGGAACTCAGCGCCGCCCTGCCCGAGCCGCACGGTGACGAAACCCGGCGTGACGCCATCGAGCGCGCGCTGACCACCGGACCATTCGCCAAGCCGGACACCGAACTCACCGTCGCCTACATCCTCGGCGTGTTGCTGATCGGTGCGCCCGGGTGGCAGCTGTTGGCCGAATGCATGACCTCGCGGCGGGCGGTGCTGTTCGTCTCGCCCAGCGCGCGGCTGGCGCGAGTGCCCTGGGGACTGCTGGCGATTCCGAAATCGGGCCCCAGCAAAGAGGAACTGGTGCGTGCGCGCCAGGACGCGATCACCGCCAGCGGCCGCGCCGCGGCCCAAATCCCTTGGCGGCTGGACAACATCGACGAGTTGACCGACGGCCATCGGCTGATGGAGTTGGTCGACGTGCTGATGGCGGTGCCGCCCAACATCGTGCACTCGCCGCGCACGCCCGCCGGCTGGGACGCCCGGCGCGGCGGGCCACCGCTGCTGGTTCTCGACCCACGGGTGCCGGGGCAGCGACCGGATTCCGCGCTCGGCTCGGTGCTGGGCAGGCCATCGCCGCACACGCCGCTGGCGCGGCACTTCGCCGAACTCCTCGAACGGCGACCCGTCCTGCCGCACGCCGACACCGTGGTCGACCTGTTCCGTCGCCAAGATGCCGATCGCGCCTGGCTGGCCGGCCTGCTCGCTCAAACCCCTTGCCGGCTGCTCTATGTCGGGCACGCGAGTTCGGCGACCAACCAACGCGACGGGGCACCTCGGGCGGACCGGGCGGCCCTTCACCTGGCCGACACGGCGGCTATCCCCGGGGATGCCAACACAATCGGCGATCACCGCCCGCTGACCGCCTCGGATCTGATGGCCCTTCGATTGCCGATGCCGCCGCGCGTGGCGCTGCTGGCGTGCGGCTCGGGGGGTGACTATCAATTCGATGAGGCGACCGGGTTGGTGGCGGCGATGATCCTCAACGGCGCGCAGTTGGTGACCGCCACCTTGTGGTCGCTGCCGACGACGGCCGCGTATCGGCAATTTGAGTCGCGCGATGCGCTGGGCGCGCAGCAGGCCGACCCGATGGCGGATCTGGTGGCCGCGGTGGACGCTTCGCACGATGTCGCGCCGGAGGCGGGATGCGAGGTGAACCGTTGGCAGCGGGAACAGCTGCGGCGCTGGCGCGGCGGTGATGTCAGCGCCAGCCCGCTGCATTGGGCCGCCTTGGTCACGTTCGCGGTTGACGGCGCCCGCTGACGCTCACAGCGACGCCACCCAGGCCGCGTGGACGGCCAGCACATCGTCGGGCAGCGAAAGCTCCTCGCGTGCCGTCGGATCGAAGGCCACCAGCACCAGCAGGCCCGGCCGCAGCATGGATAGGTCGCGACCACCCTCGCGTCGCGCCAGCTTGCCGATGAACGTCTCACCCGAGACGGCCACCACCTCGATGAACGCCTGACGTTTGACCTTGCGCACGGTGCCGACCCCGACGGTACGGTTTCCCGCATCCCCGCGACGGCGGGACCCGAACCATTCACCCGACAGCTTGTTCATGCGACCAGGGTGCTGCCGGATACCGGCTACCGAACCCAACTTTCTGGCTGCCGCAAACTTTGCGATGGCCCTATTCTGTGCTGATGAGCGCCGAACCGCAGGTAGCGACCGCCGTGGGAGGTGAGGCGGTGGGCCAGCCGCGGCGGTTGGTTATCGAGGCGGCCTGGCGCGCCATCGGTCCGGGTGTGGAGGCTTTCAGCGCCGACGACGGGGGCCCGCTGAGCCGGACCGTCAAACGCATCATCGACCCATTGGTGCTGCGACTGCGCGGCAATCCGGCGTATTCGGCCCCGGTCGTGACGCGCGAGACGGCACGCGCCATGCACGACCTCATCGTCGGCAGTGGTTCCGAATTACGCTCCGCCGCAGCCTGGTTCGAGGCGCTCAAACTGGAGCGCCGCCGGCAGCGGATACGCAGCGGGAACGCCCAGGAATTGTACTTTCCGGTCTGCTTCGAGCTCGCCGTCACGAAAGGCGCACCGACGCCGCATGATTACGCGACGGCGGCGGCGGTGCTCGGTGACATCCACCGGGATCGCGATCGCACCGCGATCGAGGTGCTGCACCGATACGTGACGGACGCCGAGGTCGTTGCCAGGCTGGCCAAGCAGTTGGAACGCAGTTGGCGCGACGTGCGGGCGGGCGAGGCCGTCGTCGACTCGTTGCGGGGCGAGCTCGACACGGTGTTGGGCGCGGCCGGCAGCCATGGCGCCGCGGCGGCACGTCAGCGCGTCTGGTCGGCGATGATCGCCGACACCACCCCGTACAACATGGGCGCGCTGGCCCGGACCGACACGACGCGGCTGCCATGGTCGATCGTCGAGCTGGGCTTGAGTTCGATTGCACCGCAGCGCCCTCCGGCGATCTCCCGGAGTAAGGATGGGGACCGCCCGCTGGACCGCAGCATCGTGGACCGGGTGCGCGCGACCCTGCGCCGCGCCCTGGATCGCGACGCGCTGCCCGAAATCCCGTTGCTGTGCGAGGAAGAAGTCGACCGGGCCTGCGCGCCGTGGGGGCTGCTGGCCGAAGACAAACAAGCCACTTTGGTGGCCGGCATCGAGGTCGCGGTGCAGCTGGCTCCGCTGGACCCATCCGCTTCTTGCCGCTATGACTTGGCGACCCAGATTCAGGCACGACTTCGCAAGGAAGCTTACGTGTTACACGCCCGGCGCTATCTGGCCGACAACGGACCGATTCATCCGCGCCAACAACAGGTGGTCGACGACCTGGGCGCCTACGCGCAGCCGTACCTGAGCCGGCTGTGGGCCCGGCTGCATGGTCGCGACGTCTGGCAGGAGCCCTGTGCCGACGTCGACGACGTGCGCGCACTGCTCGACGGGGTGGCGCGCTCGGTGAGCCTCGACCACCGGCAACGAATCAAATCGATGCTGGAATTGCAGGTGGCCGGATGAGACTTGTTGCTGATGCCGGACTTTGGAGCACCTGGCCCGTCGATGCGCCCGTCGCGACGCCACTGGTCGCGCTGCTCGAAGTCAGCGGCGCGGTGCTGTCCTGGTCGGTGGACGATCCCGACGATGCGGCTCCGCACATCACGTTCACCGATGTGTCGCGCGCGGACTGGTTGTGGCGGATCTTCGGCGAGGCCGGCCATGTCGCGCTGGTGTCGGCCATGAACCACACGACCGGGCGCCCCCACAGCATCGAGCTCACCGGCGTCGAACTGGTGCCGGGCTCGATCGCCCCGCTGCGCAGGCTGGCCACCGGGCATTGGCTGCGCCGGTGGTGGCCGGCCAGCAGGCAGGACGGCATCGCCGGCCTGGACCGCGCGCTGCTCGATGCCGAGGTCGCGCTGTTGACCGCCGGGGCGCAGAGCTTCTTCCCCGACGACACCCTGGACTCCGATGTGGCGCAGCTGCTGGCGCCGCACGCCGCCGCGCTGATAGGCCATGTCCGCAGCGATGATTCGCGGATCGTCGACCTGGTGCGTGCCGGTGCCGGGCTCGCCGACGAATTCGGCGCGGACGGCGATCGGTGGTCCGAATTGATTGCGGCAGTTGATGATACGGACGTGATCATTGCCCCGCCGAGCGATCGTCGCGACGATTACGCGCTGGCCGCCGGTGCCGGCGCGGGTCCGCGCGGCGCGGGCTCAATAGCCCGGGGCGTCGCGTCCATCGCCTGGAGCGGGGTTCCCCCCGCGATCTTCGATGCCGCCGAGAGCACCGTCGACTGGAGCATCGAGTCCGGCGGCACGGGGGTGGTCGCCGTCGTACAGGCGGCTGTCATCGGGCCGGACCCGGCAACCGGCCTACCGGTGCGACTGCGCTCGGCGCCCATCGACGGCACCGGCACCCTGGACGCGACCGGGCGCGCCACCCTTGCGCTGAAAGACGCCCAGCGGCGCGCCCTGACGGAGTCGGCGGCGTGGGACCACGATTGGTCGACGACATCGGTGGTCGTCGGCGCCGAAACAGCCGAAGCCGCCGAAATACGGGAGCGGGTGCGCCGGTGGGCGCGGGCGCGCCAGGACCTGCCGCCGCGGGACGCGTTCCTGGCCGAGATCCTGGCGTCGGAATCTGCCTATTAGGTCTACTAAGAACCCCGGTCATTCCCTATGCTGAGCGAGTGCCAAACACCTATCGCGTCGTGCAGTGGAACACCGGAAACGTCGGCAAGAGCTCACTGAAATCGATCGTCACCAACCCCACGCTGGAATTGGTCGGCTGCTACGCCTGGTCACCGGAGAAGGCCGGCCGCGACGCCGGCGAACTCGTCGGCATCGAGCCGCTCGGCGTCAAGGCGACCAACGACATCGACGAGCTGCTGGCGCTCAAGCCGGACTGTGTGGTCTACAACCCGATGTGGATCAACGTCGACGAGCTTGTCCGCATCCTGTCCGCCGGCGTCAACGTGGTGACCACCGCCTCGTTCATCACCGGACACAACCTCGGCGACGGCCGTGACCGCATCTTGGAGGCCTGCGACAAGGGCGGTTCCACCATCTTCGGCTCGGGTGTCAGCCCGGGCTTCGCCGAACTGTTGGCCATCGTGTCGGCCATGGTGTGCAACCGGATCGACAAGGTCACCGTCAACGAGGCCGCCGACACCACCTTCTATGACTCGCCGGAGACCGAGAAGCCCGTCGGCTTCGGCCAGCCGATCGACCATCCCGACCTGCCGGCGATGGCCGCGAAGGGCACGGCCATTTTCGGCGAGGCCGTCCGGCTGGTGGGCGACGCGCTCGGAATCGAGCTGGACGAGGTGCGCTGTGTCGCCGAGTTCGCCCAGACCACCGAAGACCTGGTCATGGCTTCCTGGACCATCCCCGCGGGACACGTGGCGGGGACCTACATCAGCTGGCAGGGCATCGTCAACGGCAAGGTCCTGATCGACCTCAACGTCCGGTGGAGGAAGGGGCAGACCCTGGAACCCGACTGGAAGATCGAGCAGGACGGCTGGGTCATCCAGGTCGACGGCCAGCCCACGGTCACCACCAAGGTCGGCTTCCTGCCGCCGCCGTACTTCGAGGCCACCACGCTCGAGGAATTCATGGACCTCGGACACATCATGACGGCGGTGCCCGCCATCAACGGGATCGCCGCCGTCGTCGCCGCGGCGCCGGGAATCGCCACCTACGCCGATCTTCCGCTGACACTGCCGCGCGGCAACGCCTACGTCGGATAGCCCGGTTCAGCCCTCGCCCGCCGCCATGGCCCCGCCGACATTCGCCCGTCGCCGAGCGGGTTTGGCGTAGCGGGCGCCCAGGGACGGCACCGCGAGTGGGCCTTGGTCACGGACCGCCTCGATGGCGTTGCGCAGCGGACGGGCAAGGCCCGCAAAGGATCCCATGTCGAACAGCAGCGGCGTCAACAGCCGGTTGTGGACGAACCCGAAGGCGCTGCCCGTCTCTGGGTCGGCCCAGCCGAGTGTTCCGCCCAGGCCGACGTGACCGAAACCGCGGAGCAAACCGGGAACCGGCGACTCGTGGTAGCCCAGGTGAAAAGGCATGGGCACCACCATGTTCGCGTCGGGCCACTTGCGGCGCGCCTGCCCGGCCAGCCCGCGGGTCAGGTCCTCGGAGAGGAACTTCTTTCCGCCGATGCGGCCGTCGTTGGCCAGGACAGCGAACATCTTGGCGAGGCCCCGACCGGTGACCACGCCGTTGGCGGCGGGGATCTCGCCGTCCAGGAACGGGGTGTCGCCCTTGATCAGGGAGATGACGCCGGGGAAGTACATCGCGCCCAGCGCGCCGGAGAACGGCAGGCCGGCCACCCGCGGCGCGATGAAGCTGAATACCGGTGCGCGCAGCCTGCCCTGCGGTATCAGGATCTGGGCCGCCGTGGTCGGTGAGCCTTGCGGTGGGCGGCCCAGGTGCAACCCGTCGGTGTTGAGCGGACGCGCCACCTCCTGGCGGATCAGCTCGCGCATGCCCTTGCCGGTCACCGCCCTGGCCAGACCGGACAGCAACCACCCGTAGGTGAGCGCGTGGTAGGCCTGCACACCGCGCAGATGGTCGACCGGCGCCGCCGCCAGCCGCTCCTCCATGAGGAGGTGGTCCATCAGTTCCGTCTTGCTGACCCCGCGCAAATGTGACAGCCCGGACCGGTGCCGCAGGACGTCGCGGACCGTGATCTCGGCCTTCCCGTTGGCGGCGAATTCGGGCCAGTAGTCGGCGACGGGCGCGTCATAGGAGAGCAGGCCGCGGTCGGCGAGCCGGTGAATCACCGTGGAGGCGACCCCCTTGGTCGCCGAGAACACCATGGCGCCGGTGTCCGCCGTCCAGCGCTGGGTGCCGGCCCGGTCCGACCAGCCGGTCCAGACGTCCACGACGGGAATTCCGTCGACGTAGACGCTCAGCGCTCCCCCGCCGAACCGGCGACCGGGAAACAGCTGGGAGAACAGTCTGATGGCGCTCGCGAAACGAGGGTCGGCAGCACCGGACACACCGCGTGGCAAACCAGCGTCGGTGACCAGCAGAGTCGACGGCGTCACCGCGTCGCGACGCCTCGAGCGTTCACGAGCTTGAAGCTATCAGTCGTCCGGTGGCTCGGGTTTCGAACCGCGGGCTTCTTCGGTGGGTGAGTCCCCCAGATACCGCCTCAGCCGCAGCAGCTGATTGACCACCATGCCGATGCCGAGCAGCATCAACACCACCACTACTGCCACCACGATCGCGGTGCTCACCCGTCCATGATGACAGGGCGGGGGTTTCGATATCTCCTGTTGAGGGGTAGCCAGCACGCCATGAGCAACGAAGACAAGCTGAAGAACAAGATCGAGGACCTCGGGGGCCGCGCCAAGGAAGCCATCGGCAAGGCGACCGGCGACCACGACACCAGGGACGAGGGCAGGGCGGACCAGGCGAAGTCCAGCCTGAAGGACGCCGGCGAAAAGGTGAAGGACGCCTTCAAGAAGTAGTGAACATCCGCAAGCTATCGGCCATGTCGGCCGCGGCGCTGGCGGGTGCGTTCGTGGCGAGCGCGCCCGCCCCGTCCGCGGCGGCCGAGCCGTGTCCCGACGTCGAAGTCGTCTTCGCCCGGGGATCCGGGGAAGCGCCCGGTGTCGGCGGGATCGGTCGGCCGTTCATCGACGCGTTGCGCTCGCAGGTCGGCGGCAGATCACTGACCGTGTATCCAGTCAATTACCCTGCCAGCACTGACTTTTCCAGCCCTGACTTCCCGCTCACCGTGATCGACGGCATCCGGGACGCCAGTTCGCACCTCGAATCGATGGCGGCGAATTGCCCTAATACCAAAGAGGTGCTTGGCGGCTACTCGCAGGGCGCGGCGGTGGCGGGCTACACCACCTCGGCCGCCGTGCCCGCGGGCGTGCCCGCCTCCACCGTGCCCCCACCGATGCCGCCGGACGTCGCGAAGCACGTCGCCGCCGTGACATTATTCGGCACCCCATCGGGCCAGTTCCTGCAGAAGTACAACGCGCCGCCGCTGACCATCGGGCCGCTGTATCAGCCGAAGACGCTCGAACTGTGCGCGCAGGGCGATCCGATCTGCGGGAACGCCGACACCACCAACTTCGCCGCGCACACGTCGTATCCGGTCAACGGCATGACGAACCAAGCCGCCAACTTCGCCTCCAGCCATCTCTAGATTTTGCGGTCTTGCACAATGAGCCCATGCGGGTTCTGATCACGGGTGGTACCGGTTTCGTCGGCGGGTGGACGGCCAAGGCAATCTCCGATGCGGGGCACTCCGTGCGATTCCTGGTCCGCAACCCCGACAAGCTGCACACCACCGTCGCCAAGCTGGGCGTCGACGTGTCGGACTTCGCCGTCGCCGACATCGTCGATCGCGTCGCGGTGCGCGCGGCCTTGCAGGGGTGTGACGCCGTCGTGCACAGCGCCGCGCTGGTCGCGACCGACCCGCGCCAGACACCCGAGATGCTCGCCACGAACATGCAGGGCGCTCAGAACGTGCTGGGCCAGTCCGTCGAGCTCGGCCTGGATCCCATCGTCCACGTGTCCAGTTTCACCGCGCTGTTCCATCCGGACCTGGAGACGCTGACCGCGGACCTGCCGGTGGTGGGCGGGGCGGACGGATACGGGACGTCGAAGGCGCAGGTCGAGATCTATGCGCGGGGGTTACAGGATGCGGGCGCGCCGGTCAACATCACCTATCCCGGCATGGTGCTCGGCCCGCCGGTCGGCGACCAATTCGGTGAGGCCGGCGAGGGGGTGCGGGCGGCCGTGCAGATGCACGCGATCCCCGGCCGCAGCGCCGCGTGGCTGATCGTCGACGTCCGCGATCTGGCCGCGCTCCACACGGCGTTGCTCGAGCCCGGGCGCGGGCCACGCCGCTACACCGCCGGCGGTCATCGGGTGCCCGCGGCCGACCTCGCGAACCTGCTCGGGGAGGTTGCCGAGACGCCGATGGTCGCCGTCCCGATCCCGGACAGCGCGCTTCGCGTCGCGGGCGCGGTGCTGGATCGGGCGAACCGTTTCCTGCCCTTCGAAACGCCGTTCACCTGGGCCGGCATGCAGTACTACACGCAGATGCCGGCGTCCGACGATTCCCCGAGCGAACGGGACCTCGGCATCACCTTTCGCGATCCCAAGGAGACGGTGGCGGACACCTTCGCGGCGATGCGCGCCGAAGGCGGCTAGCGCTGTGCGTCTCAGCCGGCGGGCTTGATTTCCAGGCCGACGTGCACCTTGTCGATGCCGCCGCGGACGATCGAGTGCGCGTAGAACCAGGGCGCGTGGTACCAGTACCGCTTGAGGACGGCGTTGTAGACGCGTCGCGTCTCCGACTTCGGTAGCACCCTGGCTGTCGCTTCGACCTCTTCGCTCTTCGGCTTGCCCAGCGCGCCGCTCTTGGCGATCGTCACCCTGGGAGTGTTGTTGATTCGCTTGGTTTTCCACGAACCGTCGTCGGTGATCACCAAGAGCGTGTTGTCGCCGTCGGGCACGCCCCAGATCGGTGTCGGTTTCGGACGCCCATCCTTGGTGAACGTCGTCAAGAGCAAGTACTTGGACTGAATAACGTCCTTGAAGCTGGGGGTCACGCGTCTTCCCTATCTATGAATGGAATGCCCCAAGCCTATCCCCGATAGTTAAGAAACTTAAACTTGACTAGTGGCGGCGCAGGTCATCCCATCGCGGCCGAAATGGATTGGCTCACCGGGCAACTGTCGATCCTTCGCGACCGTGGTCGGCTCGCCTGAAGCTTGACCACCGCGATGTCGGGTGCAAGCATGTCAGCTACCCCGTTTGGGCGATCGCCCAAACCAGCGGGCTGACGGTTTCTCGGAAATGAGACGGCTCCATGGCAAAGCGAACCAGGTACAGCGAATACCACGATCGGTACGCGAATTACCGGCGAGAGCTCGACCAAGACGGCATTCTGTTCATGGTCTGCCAGGCGCGCCGGCCGCGCGATAGGACCACAACGTGACGGCAGCCGAACGACCCAAGGCGCGCGACTCGACGACGCGCGACATGCTGGTGGCCGCGACGAGTCAGATCATGCTCGAGGAGGGCTACGCCGCGGCCACGTCGCGCCGCGTGGCCGCCAAGGCCGGCGTCAAACCGGCGTTGGTGCACTACTACTTCCCCACGATGGACGACCTGTATCTGGCCGTCTTCCGCCGCGGCGCGGCCGTGTACCTGGAGCGCCAGCAGGAGGCGCTGGCGTCCGATCGGCCGTTGCACGCCTTCTGGGATACCCTCATCGAGCCCAAGGACACCCGGCTACTGCTGGAGTTCATGGGACTTGCCAACCACCGCAAGGAGATTCGCGCCGAGATCGCCACGTGGTCGGACCGGTGGCGCGAGCAGCAGATCACCGCGCTGAACTTCATCATCCGCGAACACGACATCGACACCGAAGAGTTCCCGCCCGCGGCCATCGCGGTCTTCATCGCCTCGATCGGCCGCACCCTGATCCTGGAAGAAGGGCTGGGATCCTCCGGGGGCCACCAAGCCGCCATCGCCCTGGTCAACCGGCTCCTGGACAAGTACGAGATGCCCGAGCCGAAGGGCCGCCGCGGCCGCAAGGGCTGAGCCGGCTAGCGTCGTCACCGAACGTGCACTGGGGGCGGGATTTCGGCCATTTTTCCGCCCTGAGATCACGTTCGGCGAGTTTCACGCACCCGTCCTCACTCAGGGCAAGACGACCCGCAGCCGCTCCCAGCCGCGCACGGTCGACGTCGACGCCAATTGTGCGGTGTCGTAATCGATGTCCCATTCGGGCCACCGGTTGAGGATCTCGTCGAGCGCGACGCGGCCCTCGAGGCGAGCCAGGTTGGCGCCCAGGCAGTAGTGCACACCTTTTCCGAACGTGATGTGTGAGATGTTGTCGCGGCGGATGTTGTAGGTGTCCGGATCGGTGTAGCGGCGGTGATCGCGATTGGCGGCGCCGAACAACAGCAGCATGGCGCTGCCCGCCGGGACCGTCGTGCCGTAGCACTCGAAATCCTTTGCCATCCAACGCGCGACGTGCGGACCGGTGGGCTCGAATCGCAGCGTCTCGTCGATGGTACGGGTCAACAGTGACCGGTCCTCGTAGACTTCGCGGCGCTGGTCGGGGTGCTCGGCGAGCACCTTGGCCAGCCAGCCGATCAGGCGGCCGGTGGTCTCGTTGCCCGCGCCGGCAACCACCTGCGTGTAGTGCAACACCTCTTTGCGAGTCAGCTTGCGGTGCACCCCGTTCTCGTCGTCGAATTCGACATTGAGCAGAGTCGTCATCAGGTCATCAGAGGGGTTTTTGGAGCGCCAGTCGACATAGTCGGCATAGATCCGGCCGTCGGCGATGGAGTCGGCGTCGGCGACCTTCAACGGTGCGCCCGGCTTGGTGCGCAGGTTGGCGTCATTGGCGTCGCGCACCGAGATCTGTTCGGATTCCGGAATTCCCAGCAGCATGCCGATCACGCGCATCGGCATCATGGACGCCAGCTCGGCGATGATGTCGAAACCGCTGGATCCGACCAGCGGATCCAGGCAACGTACGCAGTATTGCCGAATCTGGTCCTCGAGGGCGGCCATCCGGCGGGGGGTGAACACCCGCGACATCAGTCCGCGCAACCTGGAGTGTTCCGGCGGGTCCTGAAACATCATGACGCCGCCGGGCATGTCGAATTTCGACTGGACCAGCTCGAGGATGTCGCTTCGCCGGTTGGAGAACGTCTCCCAGTCGGCCAGTCCATGTTCGACGTCGGAATACCTTGACAGGGCCCAGAAGTCGTAGCGCTCGTTGTAGTAGATCGGCGCCTCTTCACGAAGCCGCGCATAGATCGGGTAGGGGTTGGCATTGATGTCGACGTCGTAGGGGTCGTAGTAGACGTCGGTGTCGTTGGTGACGGTCATCGATGCTTTCCTTACTTCAGGCAGCTGCCGGCGGGCAGATCGCCGTGAGATCGTCCAGCGCAGCGGCGGCGGGGACCGGCGATCCATCGAATGCACGACAGACGTCGACCATGGTGATCCTCGCCGTCCATCCGGCCCATGACATCCTCCACCCATCGACTTTGGGCGATCGCCCAAACGCGTGGCGCAGGCCATGTCTAGCAGCATCGCGACGAGTCCGTCAAGACCGCGGTGCGCCGACGATCTGCCGTTCATCATTCGGGCCGCGGGAGATGATGGTCCGATGGCGAATGACAAAGCGGCGACCGGGCTTCTGCTGATCGATCCCTACAACGATTTCATTTCCCCGGGCGGGAAAGTGTGGGATCGGTTGCGGGGCGTCATCGAGGGCAATGACTGCGTCACCCATATGCAGCAGGTGCTCGAGGCCGCCCGCGGGGCGAACCTGCGGGTCTTTTATGCGCTGCATCGTCGTTACCGGCCGGGCGACTACGAGACGTGGAAATACGTTGCGCCCGTGCAACGAGCGGCGTGGTCGCGCAAGACGTTCGAATACGGCAGTTGGGGCGGCGAGATCCGTCCCGGGTTCGAGCCGCAACCGGGCGACGTCGTCGCGCATGAGCATTGGTGTTCGAGCGGTTTCGCCAACACCGATCTGGACCTGCAACTCAAGCGTCACGGTATCGAGCGGGTCATCGTCATGGGTTTGATCGCGCACACCTGCGTCGAGGCGACGGTTCGATTCGCCGCCGAACTCGGTTATGACGTCACCGTGGTCCGGGATGCCACCGCCGACTACTCCGACACCGAAATGCGCGCCGCCCTCGAGGTGAACATGCCCAACTACGCCTCGGCCATCGTGACCGCCGACGAGGCCGTCGCTGCGATCACCTCCCTTTAAGGGCACGTCACAAGGCCGTCCACTCCGTGAAGATTTGCGGCACGGGTGTGAAGGCTTCGTTAAGAACGAGGCACGACGGCCGCGCGACCCGCACGGTAGACCTATGACAGCCGCCGCCACCCGCGACGGCGCCCTGCGTTGGACTGAGGCGCCGCTGCGTGCCGTGCCCGGCGCGGCATCGGTGCGGGTGACGGCCACCTATGCGGTCACCCTGCTCGGCGTCTATCTCATCCTGGCGGCGCTCGGTCCACACGCTCACGAGGTGGCCGTAAGCCGAATGAGCACCAACGTGCACAATCTCGGGCGCGGACAGCTGGGCACCTTGATCGGGAGCGCATTCGTCAACGACGGCGGTGATCTGTTCTTCTGGTTGCCCGGGCTCGCCTGCCTATTGGCGTTGGGCGAACTGATGTGGTGCGGCCGGGGACTACTCCTGACCTTCGCCGTCGGCCACATCGGCGCCACGCTGATCGTCGCGGTCGGGCTGGTCGCCGCTATCGAAACGGGAATGCTGCCGGCCTCGGTCGCACGTGCCAGTGACGTGGGGATCAGTTATGGCGCGATGTGCGTGCTCGGCGCGTTCACGGCGGCGGTTCCCGCGCGCTGGCGCGGTGTCTGGGCGGGCTGGTGGCTGGGTGCCGCGGTGGTGGCGGCCGCGGGCGCGGACTTCACCGCCGTCGGCCACGTGGTGGCGTTGCTGCTCGGCATGGGGTTGTCGTTCCGGATGCGCCCGCTCACCTCATGGACACCCCTGCACCAGGCCCTGCTGGTGGTGGGCGTGACGTTCGGCTATCTCGTGCTCGCCGGGCCGTCGCTGCTGGCGCCGGTCGGCGGGCTGGCGGGCGCGCTCATCGGACTGGCCGGCAATCGCTCGCTAGTCAGAGGGCCCCGTCAGTGTGTCGACGCGGTAGCGGCCGGCGGTCCAGGGCGGTGAGCCCGCGGTCGGCGTCAAACTGACCGTCACCTGCGACTTGCCCGCGGTGACCGACCGCGGCACCAGGTAGGTGTCGTCGAGCCACCGGTGAAAGGTGTTGCTGCGCGGCTGCAGCCAGTTCCCGGTTGGCACGCCGTCGACCGCAACGTCGGCCGATTGGAAGCCGGCCGCTTGATCCGATGTGCGGCGCAGCAATAAGCCGTGGTTGTCCGGATCGATCTGGACGTGAAACGTGATCGCACCCTGGGCGCTACGCACCGAGCCGACGACGGGCAGGGTGTCCTGAGTGCCCTCGTATTCGCTGACCAGCAGCTGATCGATTGCGTCAGAATCGTTGTAGCCGTGCAGGACTCGGCTGATGGGGTCGGCGGGGCTGACGTCGTCTCCCCCGGTGACATCGGCGTCCGGCTGTGTGTAGAGGAATGCGGTTGAGCTGTAGTCGGGTTGGACCATGTTCCTCTTGCCGTGCTCGATGCCGAACCGGATCCCGGAGTGATAGCCGATCGCGTCGGCCAGCATGATCCGGTACACGGAGACGCAGTAGTCGGCGCACCCGCCCGTGGCCGTGCGTTGATCGGGTTGGCCGTTGAGCGGGTCGCTGAAGTGGGTGCCGTTCTTGAAGTACCAGCCACCCTCGTAGAGGTCCTCGGTGCCGGTTCCGTACCACTGCGGGGACGCGGATCCGTCGGTGTAGACCCGTTCGGCGCCTTCGAGAAAGTACGGTGCATCGTCACTGAATGCCGTTTTGGTTCGGTAGCCGTGAATGGTGTGACTGACGCCGACGAATTTTCCGTGCCCCTGTTCTTCGGCGAAAACCCAGTCCCGGCCGGGCGTCGTCGGTCCGGCATGTGAGCGCGCGGTGAAGTAGCCGGCGCGGCCGCCGGCCAGCGCGGGCGCCCACTGCGCGTCGGGGGTGGTGGCGACGTCGCTGGCTATCCCCGTCACCGGTTCGGCCCCCGCGTTGACGAGCGTGACGCGGGCCGACTCCGCGAAAGGCATTGGCCACCAATCGGATAACACTAACGACCCATCGGGTGCCGGGATGGTCGCGAACATCAGAGACCGCACGGGATTCGCGCCCAGTCCGGCGCCGAAGAACTCCCCGAGCGGCGAATCCACCGTGGTCCTGCCGTCGAACTCGATTTGCAGCCGCAATCCGGTCAACTGCTGGGCCGCCGGTTCGGGCAGCTGGAGCCTCAGCGCCGAGATGCTGGCCGATCCGGTCGATTCGGCGATGGTCTGCCCGGCGCCGGCGGGGAGATCGATGACCCGATTGCTGTGCGCGACGCCGGCGGCCGCAGGCTTGGGGTCGGTTGCGCCGGCGGACCGGAGCGTGTCCAGCACGTCGGACGCGGGTTCGGCTGGCGAGAACGTGTTCATCCCGTCGGCGTCGGGAAACTGGCGGTAATCGACGTGGTAGTACTCCAAATGTGATGCGACGCTGACCCGCATCGACCGCCGATAAGGCATCGGCACCTTGATGTAATCGCCTCCCGGCGATTGAGCGGCGTTGGCCACCAGCGGCCACACGAACGGGGCACCGAGGTTTCCGTCGACCAGCGATTGCAACGGAGTATCTACTACGGTCTGCCCGTCCAGCTCGATGCGGATGTTTCCAAGGGCACGAACGTTGCCGCCGTCGCGGGTCAGCCAGATCGAATCGATCTCTCCCGCACCGTGATCCTCCGCGATGACGCAGCCGGCACCGCCCGTCGCCAGGCACCCGCCACTGCCGTTGCGATTGCCCGTGGAGATATCGAAATCACCGCCGCTGCGATCAAAGCTCGACACCTGCAGGGTCTGCGATCCGGGGTTCAAGTAGGGCAACCGGTCCAACCGGCGGTAGGTGTCCCAGCCGACCATTCTTGCGCCGGATCGGTTCGTGTCGGGCATGGCCGGCTCCGCATCGGCCACACCCGGACCGGAAATCGGCAGCAGCAGCAACGCGAATAGCGCGGCACACGCCCGCACCGCCACCGACATCCGGCTAGTCCTTCTCGGCTTTGAGATCTCGATCCCGGCTGGGCTGAACGCGTTTGGGCTCGCCCGGCATCTTGGGGTAGTTCGGCGGATAAGGCATGTCGCCAAGGCCGCGCTCCTGGTCGGCCTCGGCCATTTCCAGCAAGGGCGAAATCGATTGAGCCACATGGTCCATGGCGGCCCACGGATCATCGCGCCGCGTGATCAGATCGGGCACGGTTGCCATGGTGTAGTCGTCCGGTTCGGCGGCGGCCAGCTCCTCCCACGTCAGCGGCATCGATACCGTCGCGATCGGGGTGCGCCGCACCGAGTACGCCGATGCCATGGTGCGGTCCCGGGCGTTCTGGTTGAAGTCGATGAAGATGCGCTCGCCGCGTTTTTCTTTCCACCAGGACGTGGTGACCGCGTCGGGCGCACGGCGCTCCACTTCGCGGGCCAGGGCGATGCCGGCGCGGCGCACCTCGATAAAATCCCAGTCGCTGGCGATCCGCAGAAAGACGTGGATGCCGCGACCGCCCGAGGTCTTCGGGTATCCCACCAGACCGAGTTCGTCGAGCAACGGCCGCAGCACGTCGACCGCGACGGTGCGCGCCTGCTCGAAGGCGACACCGGGCTGCGGGTCCAGGTCGATGCGCAGCTCGTCGGGGTGGTCGGTGTCCGGGCAGCGCACCTGCCACGGATGCAAGGTGACCGTGCCCATCTGTGCCGCCCACACGACCGCCGCCGGATGGGTCACCCTCAGCGCGTCAGCCGTCCGCCCCGACGGAAACGTCACCCGACACGTCTGCAGGTAATCGGGGTGGTGCTGGGGGATGCGCTTCTGGTAGATCTCCTCGCCGTCGACGCCGTCCGGGAAGCGCTGCAGATGGGTGGGCCGGTCGCGCAGCGCGTCGAGCATCGGACCGCCCGCGACGGCACGGTAGTAGTCCACCAGGTGTCGCTTGGTGCCCTTTGATCCCAGTTTGGGGAAATACACCTTGTCCGGATTGGTCAGGCGCACCGCGATGCCGTCGACGTCGAGCTCTTCTGCAGCAGCCATGCCTCCGATTCCAGCACAATCAGGCTATGGACCTCCCTGTCATGCCGCCGGTGTCGCCGATGCTGGCCAAGTCGGTGCGCTCGATTCCCCCTGACGCGTCCTATGAGCCCAAGTGGGACGGGTTCAGGTCGATCTGTTTCCGCGACCGCGATCAGGTCGAGCTGGGCAGCCGCAACGAGCGGCCGATGACGCGCTATTTCCCGGAGCTGGTCGCCGCGGTCCGGGCCGAGCTGCCGGAGCGCTGCGTGATCGACGGTGAGATCGTCATCGCCACCGGGGCCGGGCTGGATTTCGAGGCGCTGCAACAACGCATCCATCCGGCCGACTCGCGGGTGCAGATGCTCGCCAAGGCCACGCCGGCGTCCTTCATCGCGTTCGATTTGCTCGCCCTCGGCGACGATGACTACACGCGACGCCCCTTCGGCGAACGGCGCGCCGCCCTGGTCGACGCGTTGGCGGCCCCGGGGCCATCGATCCATGTCACACCGGCGACGACCGATCTGGGCACCGCGCAGCGCTGGTTCGACGAATTCGAGGGCGCCGGCCTCGACGGCGTGGTCGCCAAGCCGCTGGACATCACGTACCAACCGGACAAGCGGATCATGTTCAAGATCAAGCACGAGCGGACCGCCGACTGTGTGGTCGCCGGCTACCGGGTGCACAAGTCCGGCGCCGGAGCCATCGGTTCGTTGTTGCTCGGTCTCTATCAGGATGATGGCCAGCTCGCGTCGGTCGGGGTGATCGGCGCGTTCCCCATGGCCGAGCGGCGCCGGCTGTTCGACGAATTGCAGCCGCTCGTCACCGATTTCGAGAATCACCCGTGGAATTGGGCCGCGCACCAAGCCGGCGAGCGGACCCCTCGCAAGAACGAATTCTCGCGCTGGAACGCGGGCAAGGACCTGTCGTTCGTGCCGCTGCGGCCTGAGCGGGTAGTCGAGGTCCGCTATGACCACATGGAAGGCCAGCGGTTTCGTCATACCGCGCAGTTCAATCGGTGGCGTCCGGACCGCGAACCCCGCTCGTGCACCTACGAACAGCTCGAACAGCCGGTGACCTTCAGCCTCGGCGAAATCGTGCCGCGACTCGGTTCGGGCTAGATCGGCGGTCGATGCCGGCCGGACGGCGTCTCGTACGAGTTCCTTGACACCCCAACGTTTTTGGGCTGCGATCCAAAACCTAGTTGCTTGTCGGTGGTGGTTGGGGTTGGAACGGTGTGTACCACCACCAGTCGGCGCGTTCGCCGAGGGGCCCACGGCAGGGTGCGACCGCGGGTGGAGGTTGGGTTGGTGGGCGCGCGAGCGATCCCGGGTGCAGGGGTCGCCCGGAGTTGTCGGTGACGCTGAGGTTGTCGGCGGGTCCGGTGATGGTGATGACGCCGCGGTGGTGCAGCCGGTGGTGGTACGGGCATAGCAACACC
>JAYZBN010000024.1:0-19994 GCA_036338755.1 Actinomycetota bacterium
CCCGCCACTTGACACCGTGGTCCTAGCCTGAGCCCGTTCCGGCTCAGCGATCTAGCTGCGTGCGTGAGTTTTGGACAGTTCGTTCGCCAGCCGAACCGACACAGTTATCGCGGCGAACAGGTCCGGTGCCCGCCGGCTTTCGTTAGTCGCACGAGGTGCTGGAAGGATGCATCTTGGCAGTCTCGCGCCAGAGCAAGAAGAACCCCTCAGGTACTCAGATTTCATCAAATGGCTCCGTTCCCGGAGCGCCTAACCGAATTTCTTTCGCCAAGCTGCGTGAACCGCTCGAGGTTCCCGGTCTTCTCGACGTGCAGACCGATTCCTTCGAGTGGCTGATCGGCGCGCCCCCCTGCCGCGAAGCGGCCGCCGCCCGCCCTGATGGCAGGACCACCGGCGGTCTGGAAGAGGTGCTCGAGGAGCTGTCGCCGATCGAGGACTTCTCCGGCTCGATGTCGCTGTCGTTCTCCGACCCGCGGTTCGACGAGGTCAAGGCGCCCGTCGACGAGTGCAAAGACAAGGACATGACGTACGCGGCTCCGCTGTTCGTCACGGCCGAGTTCATCAACAACAACACCGGCGAAATCAAGAGCCAGACGGTGTTCATGGGCGACTTCCCGATGATGACCGAGAAGGGCACGTTCATCATCAACGGCACCGAGCGGGTGGTGGTCAGCCAGCTGGTCCGCTCGCCCGGCGTGTACTTCGACGAGACCATCGACAAGTCGACCGAGAAGACGCTGCATTCGGTCAAGGTGATCCCGAGCCGCGGCGCGTGGCTGGAGTTCGACGTCGACAAGCGCGACACCGTCGGGGTGCGCATCGACCGCAAACGTCGTCAGCCGGTGACCGTGCTGCTCAAGGCGCTGGGCTGGACCAGCGAGCAGATCACCGAGCGGTTCGGCTTCTCCGAGATCATGATGTCGACGCTGGAGAAGGACAACACCGCGGGCACCGACGAGGCGCTGCTGGACATCTACCGCAAGCTGCGTCCGGGCGAGCCGCCGACCAAGGAGTCCGCGCAGACCCTGCTGGAGAACCTGTTCTTCAAGGAGAAGCGCTACGACCTGGCGCGCGTCGGCCGCTACAAGGTCAACAAGAAGCTCGGCCTGCACACGGGCGAGCCGATCACGTCGTCGACGCTGACCGAGGAAGACGTCGTCGCCACCATCGAATACCTGGTCCGGCTGCACCACGCCCGTACGGATGGCCAGCCCGCTGTCATGACTGTCCCCGGCGGCACCGAGGTGCCGGTGGAGACCGACGACATCGACCACTTCGGCAACCGCCGGCTGCGCACCGTGGGTGAGCTGATCCAGAACCAGATCCGGGTCGGCATGTCGCGCATGGAGCGCGTGGTCCGGGAGCGGATGACCACGCAGGACGTCGAGGCCATCACGCCGCAGACCCTGATCAACATTCGGCCGGTCGTCGCCGCGATCAAGGAGTTCTTCGGCACCAGCCAGCTGTCGCAGTTCATGGACCAGAACAACCCGCTGTCCGGGCTGACCCACAAGCGTCGTCTCTCGGCGCTGGGCCCCGGTGGTCTGTCCCGTGAGCGTGCCGGCCTGGAGGTCCGTGACGTCCACCCGTCGCACTACGGCCGCATGTGCCCGATCGAGACCCCGGAAGGGCCGAACATCGGCCTGATCGGCTCGCTGTCGGTGTACGCGCGGGTCAACCCGTTCGGGTTCATAGAGACGCCCTACCGCAAGGTGGTCGACGGTGTGGTCTCCGACGAGATCCACTACCTGACCGCGGACGAGGAGGACCGCCACGTGGTGGCGCAGGCCAACTCGCCGATCGACGCCAAGGGCCGGTTCGAAGAGGCACGCGTCCTGGTCCGCCGGAAGGCGGGCGAGGTCGAGTACGTGCCCTCGTCCGAGGTGGACTACATGGACGTCTCGCCGCGCCAGATGGTGTCGGTGGCCACGGCCATGATCCCGTTCCTCGAGCACGACGACGCCAACCGTGCCCTGATGGGTGCCAACATGCAGCGCCAGGCGGTTCCGCTGGTGCGCAGCGAGGCGCCGCTGGTGGGTACCGGCATGGAGCTGCGCGCGGCGATCGATGCCGGCGACGTGGTGGTGGCCGACAAGGCCGGCGTCATCGAGGAGGTCTCCGCCGACTACATCACCGTGATGGCCGACGACGGCACCCGGCACACCTACCGGATGCGCAAGTTCGAGCGGTCCAACCACGGCACCTGCGCCAACCAGTCGCCGATCGTCGACGCGGGGGAGCGGGTCGAGGCCGGCCAGGTCATCGCCGACGGTCCTTGCACCGAGAACGGTGAGATGGCGCTGGGCAAGAACCTGCTCGTGGCGATCATGCCGTGGGAGGGCCACAACTACGAGGACGCGATCATCCTCTCCAACCGGCTGGTTGAGGAGGACGTGCTCACCTCGATCCACATCGAGGAGCACGAGATCGACGCCCGCGACACCAAGCTGGGCGCCGAGGAGATCACCCGGGACATCCCGAACGTCTCCGACGAGGTGCTGGCCGACCTGGACGAGCGCGGCATCGTGCGCATCGGTGCCGAGGTTCGCGACGGCGACATCCTGGTCGGCAAGGTCACCCCGAAGGGTGAAACCGAGCTGACCCCGGAGGAGCGGCTGCTGCGCGCGATCTTCGGTGAGAAGGCCCGCGAGGTTCGCGACACCTCCCTGAAGGTGCCGCACGGCGAGTCCGGCAAGGTCATCGGCATCCGGGTGTTCTCCCGCGAGGACGACGACGAGCTGCCGGCCGGCGTCAACGAGCTGGTGCGCGTCTACGTGGCTCAGAAGCGCAAGATCTCCGACGGCGACAAGCTCGCCGGACGCCACGGCAACAAGGGCGTCATCGGCAAGATCCTGCCGCAGGAGGACATGCCGTTCCTGCCGGACGGCACCCCGGTGGACATCATCCTGAACACCCACGGTGTGCCGCGACGGATGAACATCGGCCAGATCCTGGAGACCCACCTCGGGTGGGTGGCCAAGTCCGGCTGGAACATCGACGGCTCGCCCGACTGGGCGGTCAACCTGCCCGAGCAGCTGCTGCACGCGCAGCCGAACCAGATCGTCTCGACGCCGGTGTTCGACGGCGCCAAGGAGGAGGAGCTGGCCGGCATGCTGTCCTGCACGCTGCCCAACCGCGACGGTGAGGTCATGGTCAACGGCGACGGCAAGGCGGTGCTGTTCGACGGCCGCAGCGGTGAGCCGTTCCCGTACCCGGTGACCGTCGGCTACATGTACATCATGAAGCTGCACCACCTGGTGGACGACAAGATCCACGCCCGCTCCACCGGCCCGTACTCGATGATCACGCAGCAGCCGCTGGGTGGTAAGGCGCAGTTCGGTGGCCAGCGGTTCGGTGAGATGGAGTGCTGGGCCATGCAGGCCTACGGCGCGGCGTACACGCTGCAGGAGCTGTTGACCATCAAGTCCGACGACACCGTCGGTCGGGTCAAGGTCTACGAGGCGATCGTCAAGGGCGAGAACATCCCGGAGCCGGGCATTCCCGAGTCCTTCAAGGTGTTGCTCAAGGAGCTGCAGTCGCTGTGCCTCAATGTCGAGGTGCTCTCCAGCGACGGTGCGGCGATCGAGCTGCGCGAAGGCGAGGACGAGGACCTGGAGCGGGCGGCGGCGAACCTGGGAATCAACTTGTCCCGCAACGAATCCGCGTCCGTCGAGGATCTCGCCTAACAACGTTTTTCAGTTACTAAACCCGCAAGGGGAAAGGGAGTTACGTGCTCGACGTCAACTTCTTCGATGAACTCCGTATCGGTCTGGCCACCGCGGAGGACATCAGGCAATGGTCTTACGGCGAGGTCAAGAAGCCGGAGACGATCAACTACCGCACGCTGAAGCCGGAGAAGGACGGCCTGTTCTGCGAGAAGATCTTCGGACCGACTCGCGACTGGGAGTGCTACTGCGGCAAGTACAAGCGGGTCCGGTTCAAGGGCATCATCTGTGAGCGCTGCGGCGTCGAGGTGACCCGCGCCAAGGTGCGTCGCGAGCGAATGGGCCACATCGAGCTTGCGGCGCCCGTCACGCACATCTGGTACTTCAAGGGCGTGCCGAGCCGGCTTGGCTACCTGCTCGACCTGGCGCCGAAGGATCTCGAGAAGATCATCTACTTCGCCGCCTACGTCATCACGTCGGTCGACGACGAGATGCGCCACAACGAGCTCTCGACGCTCGAGGCCGAAATGATGGTGGAGCGCAAGGCCATTGAGGACCAGCGCGACGCCGACCTGGAGGCCCGCGCCCAAAAGCTCGAGGCCGACCTGGCCGAGCTGGAAGCCGAGGGCGCCAAGGCCGACGCGCGCCGCAAGGTCCGCGATGGCGGCGAGCGCGAGATGCGTCAGCTACGCGACCGGGCCCAGCGTGAGCTGGACCGGCTCGAGGAGATCTGGACGACCTTCACCAAGCTCGCCCCCAAGCAGCTGATCGTCGACGAGAACCTCTACCGCGAGCTGATCGACCGCTTCGGTGAGTACTTCACCGGCGCCATGGGCGCGGAGTCGATCCAGAAGCTGATCGAGAACTTCGACATCGACGCCGAGGCCGAGATCCTGCGCGACGTCATCCGGAACGGCAAGGGGCAGAAGAAGCTTCGCGCCCTCAAGCGTCTGAAGGTCGTCGCCGCGTTCCAGCAGTCGGGCAACTCCCCGATGGGCATGGTGCTCGACGCGGTTCCGGTGATCCCGCCGGAGCTGCGGCCCATGGTGCAGCTCGACGGTGGCCGGTTCGCCACGTCGGACCTGAACGACCTGTACCGCCGCGTGATCAACCGCAACAACCGCCTCAAGAGGCTGATCGACCTCGGCGCGCCCGAGATCATCGTCAACAACGAGAAGCGGATGCTGCAGGAGTCGGTGGACGCGCTGTTCGACAACGGCCGTCGCGGCCGCCCGGTCACCGGGCCGGGTAACCGCCCGCTGAAGTCGCTGTCGGATCTGCTCAAGGGTAAGCAGGGCCGGTTCCGCCAGAACCTGCTCGGTAAGCGCGTCGACTACTCGGGCCGTTCGGTCATCGTGGTCGGCCCGCAGCTCAAGTTGCACCAGTGCGGTCTGCCCAAGCTGATGGCGCTGGAGCTGTTCAAGCCGTTCGTGATGAAGCGGCTGGTCGACCTCAACCACGCGCAGAACATCAAGAGCGCCAAGCGCATGGTGGAGCGTCAGCGTCCCCAGGTGTGGGATGTCCTCGAAGAGGTCATCGCCGAGCACCCGGTGCTGCTGAACCGCGCACCTACTCTGCACCGGCTGGGTATCCAGGCCTTCGAGCCGATGCTGGTGGAGGGCAAGGCAATCCAGCTGCACCCACTGGTGTGTGAGGCGTTCAACGCCGACTTCGACGGTGACCAGATGGCGGTGCACCTGCCGCTGTCCGCCGAGGCGCAGGCCGAGGCCCGCATCCTGATGCTGTCTTCCAACAACATCCTGTCGCCCGCATCGGGCCGTCCGCTGGCCATGCCGCGTCTGGACATGGTGACCGGTCTGTACTTCCTGACCACCGAGGTCGAGGGCGACAAGGGCGAATTCAAGGCCGCCGCCAAGGACGAGCCCGAGGTCGGGGTGTACTCCTCGCCGGCCGAGGCGATCATGGCGTCCGACCGTGGCGTGCTGTCGGTGCGGGCCAAGATCAAGGTGCGGCTCACCCAGTTGCGTCCGCCCGCGGAGATCGAGGCCGAGTTGTTCGGCGCCAACGGCTGGCAGCCGGGCGACGCCTGGATGGCCGAGACCACTTTGGGCCGTGTGCTTTTCAACGAGCTGCTGCCGGTCGGCTACCCGTTCGTGAACAAGCAGATGCACAAGAAGGTGCAGGCGTCGATCATCAACGATCTGGCCGAGCGCTACCCGATGATCGTCGTCGCGCAGACCGTGGACAAGCTCAAGGACGCCGGTTTCTACTGGGCGACCCGCAGTGGTGTCACGGTCTCGATGGCCGACGTGCTCGTCCCGCCGCGCAAAAAGGAGATCCTCGACCAGTACGAGGACCGGGCCGAGAAGGTCGAAAAGCAGTTCCAGCGTGGCGCTTTGAACCACGACGAGCGCAACGAGGCGCTGGTGGAGATCTGGAAGGAAGCCACCGACGAGGTCGGTCAGGCGCTGCGTGAGCACTACCCGGCCGACAACCCGATCATCACGATCGTGGACTCGGGTGCCACGGGTAACTTCACCCAGACGCGAACGCTGGCCGGCATGAAGGGTCTGGTGACCAACCCGAAGGGTGAGTTCATTCCGCGTCCGGTCAAGTCGTCGTTCCGTGAGGGCCTGACCGTGCTGGAGTACTTCATCAACACGCACGGCGCTCGAAAGGGCCTGGCGGACACCGCGTTGCGTACCGCCGACTCGGGTTACCTGACCCGTCGTCTGGTGGACGTCAGCCAGGACGTCATCGTCCGCGAGCACGACTGCGAGACCGAGCGGGGCATCATCGTCGAGCTGGCCGAGCGTCAGCCGGACGGCACCCTGATCCGCGACCCGTACATCGAAACCTCGGCGTACGCACGGACTTTGGGCGCCGACGCGGTCGACGAGGCCGGCAATGTCGTCGTCGCGCGTGGCGAGGACCTCGGCGACCCGTCGATCGAGGCCCTGCTGGCCGCGGGCATCACGCAGATCAAGGTGCGCTCGGTGCTGACCTGCACCACCGGCACCGGCGTGTGCGCGACCTGTTACGGGCGGTCCATGGCCACCGGGAAGCTGGTCGACATCGGCGAGGCCGTCGGTATCGTCGCGGCGCAGTCCATCGGTGAGCCCGGTACCCAGCTGACCATGCGTACCTTCCACCAGGGTGGTGTCGGTGAGGACATCACCGGCGGTCTGCCCCGGGTGCAGGAGCTGTTCGAGGCCCGCATCCCGCGCGGCAAGGCGCCGATCGCCGACGTCACCGGTCGGGTGCGTCTCGAGGACGGTGAGCGGTTCTACAAGATCACCATCGTTCCCGACGACGGCAGCGAAGAGGTCGTGTACGACAAGCTCTCCAAGCGGCAGCGGCTGCGTGTGTTCAAGCACGAAGACGGGTCCGAGCGGGTGCTGTCCGACGGCGACCACGTCGAGGTGGGCCAGCAGCTGATGGAGGGTTCGGCCGACCCGCACGAGGTGTTGCGCGTGCAGGGCCCCCGCGAGGTGCAGATCCACCTGGTCCGCGAGGTCCAGGAGGTCTACCGCGCTCAGGGTGTGTCGATCCACGACAAGCACATCGAGGTGATCGTTCGCCAGATGCTGCGCCGCGTCACCATCATCGACTCGGGCTCGACGGAGTTCCTGCCCGGTTCGCTGATCGACCGTGCCGAGTTCGAGGCGGAGAACCGCCGGGTGGTGGCCGAGGGCGGTGAGCCCGCCGCCGGACGTCCAGTCCTGATGGGTATCACGAAGGCGTCGCTGGCCACCGACTCGTGGCTGAGTGCGGCGTCGTTCCAGGAGACCACGCGAGTGCTGACCGATGCGGCGATCAACTGCCGCAGCGACAAGCTCAACGGTCTGAAGGAGAACGTGATCATCGGAAAGCTGATCCCGGCCGGTACCGGCATCAACCGGTACCGCAACATCCAGGTGCAGCCGACCGAGGAGGCCCGGGCCGCCGCGTACACGATCCCGTCCTACGAGGATCAGTACTACAGCCCGGACTTCGGCCAGGCCACCGGCGCCGCGGTGCCGCTGGACGACTACGGCTACAGCGACTACCGCTAGTCGACAACGAAAAAGCCCCGGGTTCGCCCGGGGCTTTTTCGTTGTGTTCTCTCGCCGAACGTGCAACTAAGTTCACATTCGCGGTCGAGCTAGGTGCGTCACAGCCCCTCACTACACTGGCCGACGTGCTCATCGGTTCACACGTCCGCAACGACGACCCGTTGGCCGCCGCGCAAACCGACGGCGCCGACGTCGTGCAGTTCTTCCTCGGCAACCCGCAGAGCTGGAAGAAACCCAAGCCGCGCGACGACGCCGAGGCGCTGAAGGCGTCGGCCATTCCGCTGTACGTCCATGCGCCGTACCTGATCAACGTGGCCTCGGCCAACAACCGCATCCGCATCCCGTCGCGCAAGATCTTGCAGGACACCTGCGACGCGGCCGCGGCCATCGACGCGACGGCGGTCATCGTGCATGGCGGCCACGCCGACGACGACGACATGGAGGCCGGCTTCGAGCGCTGGGTCAAAGCGCTGGACTATCTGGAAACAGACGTGCAGGTGTATCTGGAGAACACCGCCGGCGGCGACCACGCAATGGCCCGTTACTTCGACACCATCGGCAAGCTGTGGGATCACATCGGCGACAAGGGAATTGGCTTCTGCCTGGATACGTGTCACGCCTGGGCCGCCGGCGAGGCACTGATCGATGCGGTCGACAGGATCAAGGCCCTGACCGGACGCATCGATCTGGTGCACTGCAACGACTCGAGGGACGCGGCGGGTTCCGGCGCCGACCGGCACGCCAACTTCGGCACCGGCCAGATCGACCCGGCGCTGCTCGTCGCCGTGGTCGAGGCCGCCGGCGCGCCGGTGATCTGCGAGACCGCGGACGAGGGCCGCAAGGACGACATCGCCTTCCTGCGGGAGAACGTCAAGGACTGACCCGTCCGCCTGTTACACCTCTTGTGCAACTGTCGGGAAAATGTAACATTGGTGGCATGCCGGATACCCACGTCGTCACCAACCAGGTCCCGCCCCTGGAGAACCACAATCCCGCCAGCTTCCCGGTGCTGATCGAGGCCCTGATCCGCGAGGGCGGGCAGTGGGGCCTGGACGAGGTGAACGAGGTGGGTGCGCTCTCGGGCAGCCACCAGACGCAGCGGTGGGGCGAGCTCGCCGACCGCAACCGGCCCGTCCTGCACACCCACGACCGCAACGGTCACCGCGTCGACGAGGTCGAATACGACCCGGCCTACCACGAGCTGATGCGCGCCGCGGTCGCCCACGGCCTGCACGCCGCGCCCTGGGCCGACGAGCGCCCGGGCGCACACGTCGTGCGCGCCGCCAAGACCTCGGTGTGGACGGCGGAACCGGGCCACATGTGCCCGATCTCGATGACATACGCCGTCGTTCCCGCGCTGCGCTTCAACCCCGAGCTGGCCAAGGTGTACGAGCCGCTGCTGACCAGCCGCGAATACGACCCCGAGCTCAGGCTGGCCACCACCAAGCCGGGCATCACCGCGGGCATGTCGATGACCGAGAAGCAGGGCGGCTCCGACGTGCGCGCCGGCACCACCGAGGCCATCCCCATTGGCCCCAACGCCTCCGGCACCTACCGCCTGACCGGCCACAAGTGGTTCACCTCGGCGCCGATGTGCGACATCTTCCTGGTGCTGGCGCAGGCGCCGGGCGGGCTGTCGTGCTTCCTGCTGCCGCGGGTCCTGCCCGACGGCAGCCGCAACCGGATGTTCCTGCAGCGGCTCAAGGACAAGTTGGGCAACCACGCCAACGCGTCCAGCGAGGTGGAATACGACGGCGCCGTCGCGTGGCTGGTGGGGGAGGAAGGGCGCGGGGTGCCCACCATCATCGAGATGGTCAACCTCACCCGGCTGGACTGCACGCTGGGCAGCGCGACAAGCATGCGCACCGGCCTGACCCGTGCGATCTACCACGCCCAGCACCGAAAGGCCTTCGGCGCCTACCTGATCGACCAACCGCTGATGCGTAACGTGCTGGCCGACCTGGCCGTCGAGGCGGAGGCGGCCACCATCGTCGCGATGCGGATGGCCGGCGCCACCGACAAGGCCGTGCGCGGCGACCAGCGCGAGGCGCTGCTGCGCCGCATCGGCCTGGCGGCAAGCAAGTACTGGGTGTGCAAGCGCGCCACGCCGCACGCCGCCGAGGCGCTGGAATGCCTGGGCGGCAACGGCTATGTCGAGGACTCCGGCATGCCGCGGCTGTACCGCGAGGCGCCGCTGATGGGCATCTGGGAGGGCTCGGGCAACGTCAGTGCACTGGACACGTTGCGCGCCATGGCAACTCGCCCCGAATGCATCGAGGTGCTGTTCGACGAGCTCGCCGACGGCGCGGGCCAGGATCCACGCCTGGCCGGCCACGTCGCGCGGCTGCGCGACCAGCTGGGCGACCTGGAGACCATCGCCTACCGCGGCCGCAAGGTGGCAGAGGACATCTGCCTGGCGCTGCAGGGCTCGTTGCTGGTCCGCCACGGCCACCCCGCCGTGGCCGAGGCGTTCCTGACCACCCGGCTCGACCGGCGATGGGGCGGTGCGTTCGGCACCATGCCGGACGGGCTCGACCTCGCACCCATCCTGGAGCGGGCGCTGGTCAAGGGCTGAGCCGCAACATGACTCACGCGATCAGGCCGGTCGACTTCGACAACCTCAAAACGATGACCTACGAGGTCACCGACCGGGTTGCGCGCATCACGTTCAACCGACCGGACAAGGGCAACGCGATCGTCGCCGACACCCCACTGGAACTGTCGGCACTGGTGGAGCGCGCGGATCTCGACCCGAATGTTCATGTCATCCTGGTGTCCGGCCGCGGCGAGGGCTTCTGCGCGGGCTTCGACCTGAGCGCCTACGCCGACCGCACCGGGTCGGCCGGCGGCACCGGCGCATATCAGGGCACCGTGCTGGACGGAAAGACTCAGGCGGTCAACCATCTGGCGGACCAGCCGTGGGACCCGATGATCGACTACCAGATGATGAGCCGCTTCGTGCGGGGCTTCTCCAGCCTCATGCACGCCGACAAGCCGACGGTGGTCAAGATTCACGGCTACTGCGTGGCCGGCGGCACCGACATCGCGCTGCACGCCGATCAGGTGATCGCCGCCGCCGACGCCAAAATCGGTTACCCGCCGACCCGGGTGTGGGGCGTCCCGGCGGCGGGGCTGTGGGCCCATCGGCTCGGCGACCAACGTGCCAAACGCCTTCTGCTAACCGGTGATTGCCTCACCGGCGCGCAGGCCGCCGAGTGGGGTCTGGCGGTGGAGGCGCCGGACGCCAAAGACCTCGACGAACGCACCGAGCGGCTCGTGGAGCGGATCGCGGCGGTGCCGGTCAACCAGCTGATCATGGTCAAACTCGCGCTGAATTCCGCTCTGCTGCAACAGGGCGTGGCAACCAGCAGGATGGTCAGCACCGTGTTCGACGGCGTGGCCCGCCACACGCCCGAGGGCCACGCTTTCGTGGCCGATGCGGTCGAGCACGGATTCCGCGAGGCGGTGCGGCATCGCGACGAACCGTTCGGCGACCACGGCCGCCGCGCGTCCGGAGTGTAGCCATGGCGGACATGACGGCACGGTCGGTGGTGCTCAGCGTGCTGCTGGGCGCTCACCCCGCGCACGCCCGGGCCAGCGAATTGGTCAGGCTCACTTCCGATTTCGGCATCAAAGAGTCGACGCTTCGCGTGGCGCTGACCCGCATGGTTGGTGCCGGCGACCTGATCCGCTCCGCGGACGGCTACCGGCTCTCGGATCGCCTGCTGGCTCGTCAGCGACGCCAGGACGACGCCATCGACCCGCGGGTGCAGCCGTGGAGCGGGGACTGGGTCACGCTCATCGTGACCAGTGTGGGGAAGGACGCTCGCACCCGCGCGGCACTGCGAACCGCGTTGCATGACAAGCGCTTCGGTGAACTCCGTGAAGGGGTGTGGATGCGCCCCGACAATATCGACGCAGACCCCGGTCCCGAGGTGACCGCCCAGGCGAGGGTGCTGCGGGCCCGCGACGACGACCCCGCCGAACTGGCCGCGCAGCTGTGGGATCTGCCCGCCTGGGCTCAAACCGGCCATCGGCTGCTCGACGAGATGTCCGCGGCGCCAGACATTCCCGGCCGCTTTCTGGTGGCCGCGGCGACGGTGCGACACCTGCTCACCGACCCGGTGTTGCCGGACGAGCTGCTGCCACCCGACTGGCCCGGCGCCCGGTTGCGGGCCGCATACCACGACTTTGCCGCTGAGCTGATGCGGCAGCGCGAACCACTATTTGCGGAGGCGACATGACTGACCCGGTGCGTATCGAGCGCAACGGCCCGGTGACCACGGTCGTCATCAACCGGCCGGCGGCCCGCAATGCGGTCAACGGCCCGACGGCCGCCGCGCTGTACGACGCGTTCGAGGAGTTCGACCGCGATGACACCGCGTCGGTGGCGGTGCTGTGCGGCGACAATGGAACATTCTGTGCCGGAGCGGATTTGAAGGCATTCGGGACGCCCGACGCCAACGCCGTGCATCGCAGCGGCCCGGGTCCGATGGGTCCGACGCGGATGGTGCTGTCCAAGCCCGTCATCGCCGCGGTCAGCGGTTACGCCGTCGCAGGCGGCCTGGAATTGGCCATCTGGTGTGACCTGCGCGTCGCCGAGGAGGACGCCGTGTTCGGCGTGTTCTGCCGGCGCTGGGGCGTGCCCCTGATCGACGGCGGCACCGTGCGGCTGCCCCGGCTGATCGGACACAGCCGGGCGATGGACATGATCCTCACCGGCCGCGCGGTGGCCGCTGACGAGGCCCTTGCCATCGGGTTGGCGAATCGGGTTGTGCCCAAAGGGCAGTCGCGTCAAGCCGCCGAGGAGTTGGCGGCGCAGCTGGCGGCGCTGCCGCAGCAGTGCCTGCGCTCGGACCGGCTGTCGGCGTTGAACCAATGGGGCGCAACCGAATCCGACGCGATCGACTTCGAATTCGCCAGCATCTCCCGGGTGGCCGCCGAGGCGAACGAAGGTGCCGGGCGTTTCGCGGCGGGCGCCGGGCGGCACGGGGCGCCGGCCGGGTAACCGACGGGGCTCCTGCCTTACGGTGCCAGCCGCACCCGGCCGGGCGGCGTGGGCGGCGAGTCCGGACCACCCCCGCCACCGCTGGGTGGGCTCGCCGGCGCGGAAGCGGCGGGCGGCTCCTGTTGCGGTCCGGGCTCCTGCTGCGGAAGCGGCGGCTGTTTGGGTGGCGGCGGTTTCACGACCGGCTGTGGTGGTGTCACGATTTGGACGGTCGGCGGTGGATCCGGCGGAAGTTGCGGTGGGTCCGGCTGGCCCGTCTCCCCCGAGGGAAACTGCCATGCCAGGGCTGCGTAGCGCGTGTCCGCGGCGCGGTGCTGCGCCGGGTCCTGCGATCCGGGCACGGGATTCGCCATCGCCGAGATGGAAGCGATCTTGGCTTGATTGTTCGGACAGTAGGCCTCGACCGCGGCGGAGATGAATCGGGCAACGGTGCGCATGACTCGGTCGGCAGGGTATGGGCCGCCGCCCGAATTCGCATTGAACGCCCGTTGCTTCATGTCGTCGACCACGCCGTCGACCGGCATTCCGCCGTCGAGTTGGCGACAAATCCGGTGGGCGGCGGCGATGAGGCTCGGCACATTCTCGAGGGCCGGGATCTGCTTTTGGTCGAGCAGCGCCACGAACTGGTCGTCGGGGTTGGGGTCGGCCGCCGCCGTGTCGTTGGGCAGCATGACGACGCCGGTCAGCACCAAGAGGGCCGTAACCAGGGTGCCGGCGTGGTTGGTGCTGAACATGACTGGATTCCGTTCTGCCGGCACGATCATATGCCGCGGCAGGGCGCGCGGCACCTCGAGCGGCAGAGGAAATGGCTGTGTGCGACCGCGCACGCCGCACCGGCACATCTTGACCGCTCCGCGGCTGGAATCACCGCGGCACGCGTGAAAACCGTTGCCGGCGAACGACTACCGGTCAGCCCGCTTTGTTGATCGTGTTACCCGAACCGATCTCGTCGACCTTGGGCGCGCCGTCCTTGTAGGTGATGGTGTTGTCCATGCCCAGCACGGTGATTCGGGTGTTGACCTTGTCGAAGGTGATCTTGTTGTTGGCGCCGGTGACGGTGACGGTCTCGCAGGTGCCCGTGATGGTCAAGGTGTTGTCCGAGCCGCCGACGTTCAGCGACTTGCCGCCGGCGCAGTCCAGGGTGGTGGTGGTGCCCATCGATCCGTAGTTCATCGTGTTGCCGATCTCGAGGGACGCGGTCGTGCTCGCCCCGCTCGATCCCGTCGTCGGGGCGGCGCCGGCACTCGTCGTCGCGCTGCTGCTCTTCGTGGTGGTCGTCGACGAACCCGACGGCGGCCCGGCCGTCGAGCTGCAACCGGCCAGCACCAGCGCTGCGGCGGCCGGCGTCATGGCGAACACGGCCAGCCGCAGCGAACGGTCACGGAGGTAGGCGGGCATGGTTCCTCGATTCTTGATCGGTTGTGGTGCCGTGGTTCAGCCCGGCACCTGCTGGAGCCGGTTGGTCATGCCCAGTTCGCGGCCGCGGTCCCACAGGGCGGGCTGACCGCCCTTGTAGAACACCGTTTGGTCGTAGCCGTACACGGTGATGTCGTGCGACACCGAGTCGGCGATGACGGTGTTCGACGAGCCCATCACCGTGACGGCGTAACAGTTGCCCAGCGCGGTGACGTTGTTGCGGGTGCCGTTGACCATCAGGGTGGCGTCGTTGCAGTCGACCGTCTGCTCGATGCCCTCCCCGATGACGTGAGTGTCACCGTTCTTGGCCTGCGCGACGTGCGGCGCGGCGACGGAGGTGGCAACGACGGCGAGGACGCAGGCGGCCAGTGACCCGGCGACAGTCGTCCACTTCACTGCGGGCCCCCTTTTAGACGGGTCGGCTACTCGAAACGAGGCAAGCATGACATTACGTGCATTCGCCTGCCCGGTGGCAGACTTTGAATTCCTTTGCCCGGCGCTCATATCCCCATGAGATCAATGTCTGAACGGTCGTCAACTAGAGTCATTAGTTAACCGCAACCCGTTCACGCGATCGAAGGGCACGCCATGGCAGCTCCACCGGATCCGCCGTCGGCGGCCGGGCGCCAGCGCGCGGGACGGCCCGCCTCCCGTCCCGCCAAGCTGAGCCGGGACGGGATCATCGACGGCGCCCTGACGTTTCTGGATCGCGAGGGCTGGGACGCGCTGACCATCAACGCGCTGGCGATGCAGCTCGGCACCAAGGGGCCGTCGCTGTACAACCACGTCGACAGCCTGGAAGACCTGCGGCGCGCGGTGCGGATTCGCGTCATCGACGACATCATCACGATGCTCAACCGGGTCGGCGAGGGCCGTGCCCGCGATGACGCGGTGCTCGTGATGGCCGGCGCCTACCGCAGCTACGCCCACCACCACCCCGGCCGCTACTCCGCCTTCACGCGGATGCCGCTGGGCGGCGATGATCCCGAATACACCTCCGCGACACGCGGCGCGGCCGCACCGGTGATCGCCGTGCTGTCCTCCTACGGCCTGGACGGCGAGGCGGCCTTTCACGCGGCTATCGAGTTCTGGTCCGCGATGCACGGCTTCGTGCTGCTGGAGATGACCGGTGTGATGGACGAGATCGACACCGACGCGTTGTTCTCCGACATGGTGCTTCGGCTGGCGGCGGGCCTGGAAAGGCGCACCGCCGCCGACGGTGCCCTGCACTAGCCGGAGCGCGTTTTCCGGCGATCGGCACGAGCGCCGCCGTCGCTTTGACCTGCGAGACCGGCGGCGGGTATTGTGGTCCCTCGTGCCTGGCGGCTTACGGCGCCTAACCGTAAGGGAGTGGATGCCGGGCGAATTCGCGTGTCCACGAAGCATCGGGCCAAGCCCGGTGCGCAGCGCATGCGACACACCCGGACGCGGGGTGATGCGGCCGGACATAACTGCAGTACACAGACTTGAGAACGCTCGAAGTATGCCGAACACGAACACAGAAAGCCTCCTAGATGCCAACCATTCAGCAGCTGGTCCGCAAGGGTCGCCGCGACAAGGTCGCCAAGGTCAAGACCGCGGCCCTGAAGGGCAGCCCGCAGCGCCGTGGCGTATGCACCCGCGTGTACACCACCACCCCGAAGAAGCCGAACTCGGCGCTTCGGAAGGTCGCCCGCGTGAAGCTGACGAGCCAGGTTGAGGTCACCGCCTACATTCCCGGCGAAGGCCACAACCTGCAGGAGCACTCGATGGTGCTGGTCCGCGGTGGCCGTGTGAAGGACCTCCCCGGCGTCCGGTACAAGATCATCCGCGGTTCGCTCGACACCCAGGGCGTCAAGAACCGCAAGCAGGCGCGCAGCCGTTATGGCGCCAAGAAGGAGAAGAGCTGATGCCGCGCAAGGGGCCCGCGCCGAAGCGTCCGCTGGTCAATGACCCGGTTTACGGGTCGCAGCTGGTGACGCAGCTGGTGAACAAAGTTCTGCTGGACGGGAAGAAATCGCTGGCCGAACGCATTGTTTATGGAGCGCTCGAGAACGCCCGGGAAAAGACGGGTACCGACCCGGTGATCACGCTCAAGCGCGCGATGGACAACGTCAAGCCCTCCCTCGAGGTGCGCAGCCGCCGCGTCGGTGGCGCCACGTACCAGGTCCCGGTCGAGGTGCGTCCGGATCGCTCCGTGACGCTGGCTCTGCGCTGGTTGGTCAGCTTCTCCAAGCAACGCCGTGAGAAGACCATGGTCGAGCGGCTGGCCAACGAGATCCTAGATGCCAGCAATGGCCTCGGGGCCGCCGTCAAGCGGCGCGAGGACACCCACAAGATGGCCGAGGCCAACCGCGCCTTCGCGCACTATCGCTGGTAGGGGCTCAACGACGCCCAAGGCAGTGTCGCCGGGCGCCAACCGACAGCGAACTAACCAAGCAATCGAAAGAGTGGGAAGACTTCTGTGGCACAGAAGGACGTGCTGACCGACCTGACCAAGGTCCGCAACATCGGCATCATGGCGCACATCGACGCCGGCAAGACGACGACGACCGAGCGCATCCTCTACTACACCGGTATCAGCTACAAGATCGGTGAGGTGCACGACGGCGCCGCCACCATGGACTGGATGGAGCAGGAGCAGGAGCGGGGGATCACCATCACCTCCGCGGCCACCACCTGCTTCTGGAAAGACAACCAGATCAACATCATCGACACCCCCGGGCACGTCGACTTCACCGTCGAGGTGGAGCGCAGCCTGCGCGTGCTCGACGGTGCCGTGGCCGTCTTCGACGGCAAGGAGGGTGTCGAGCCGCAGTCCGAGCAGGTCTGGCGGCAGGCCGACAAGTACGACGTCCCGCGTATCTGCTTCGTCAACAAGATGGACAAGATCGGGGCCGACTTCTACTTCTCCGTGAAGACCATGGAGGAGCGGCTCGGCGCCAACGCCATCCCGATTCAGCTGCCCGTCGGCTCCGAGGGTGACTTCGAGGGCATCGTCGACCTGGTCGAGATGAACGCCAAGGTGTGGCGCGGCGAGACGAAGCTGGGCGAAACCTACGACACCATCGAGATCCCGGCCGAGCTGGCCGAGAAGGCCGAGGAGTACCGCACCAAGCTGCTCGAGGCCGTCGCCGAGACCGACGAGGCGCTGCTGGACAAGTACCTCGGCGGCGAGGAGCTCACGGTCGACGAGATCAAGGGCGCCATCCGCAAGCTGACCATCAGCTCGGAGGCATACCCGGTGCTGTGCGGCAGCGCGTTCAAGAACAAGGGCGTGCAGCCGATGCTCGACGCCGTCATCGACTACCTGCCGTCTCCGCTGGATGTGCCGCCTGCCGTGGGCCACGCTCCGGGCAAGGAGGACGAAGAGGTCACCCGCAACCCGTCGACCGACGAGCCGTTCTCCGCGCTCGCGTTCAAGGTCGCGACGCACCCCTTCTTCGGCAAGCTGACCTACGTCCGGGTGTACTCGGGCAAGGTCGACTCCGGCAGCCAGGTCATCAACGCCACCAAGGGCAAGAAGGAGCGGCTGGGCAAGCTGTTCCAGATGCACTCCAACAAGGAGAACCCGGTGGAGACCGCCTCGGCGGGGCACATCTACGCGGTGATCGGGCTCAAGGACACCACCACCGGTGACACCCTGAGCGACCCGAACCAGCAGATCGTGCTGGAGTCGATGACCTTCCCCGACCCGGTCATCGAGGTGGCCATCGAGCCCAAGACGAAGAGCGACCAGGAGAAGCTGTCGCTGTCGATCCAGAAGCTCGCCGAGGAGGACCCGACGTTCAAGGTGCACCTGGATCAGGAGACCGGCCAGACCGTGATCGGCGGGATGGGCGAGCTGCACCTGGACATCCTGGTGGACCGGATGCGCCGCGAGTTCAAGGTCGAGGCCAACGTCGGTAAGCCGCAGGTGGCTTACAAGGAGACCATCCGGCGGGTGGCGCAGAACGTCGAGTTCACCCACAAGAAGCAGACGGGTGGCTCGGGCCAGTTCGCGAAGGTCATCATCAACCTGGAGCCGTTCACCGGCGAAGACGGTGCAACCTACGAGTTCGAGAACAAGGTCACCGGTGGCCGCATCCCGCGCGAGTACATCCCGTCGGTGGACGCCGGAGCCCAGGACGCGATGCAGTACGGCGTGCTGGCCGGCTACCCGCTGGTGAACTTGAAGGTCACTCTGCTCGACGGGGCGTTCCACGAGGTCGACTCGTCGGAGATGGCGTTCAAGATCGCCGGTTCGCAGGTGCTGAAAAAGGCTGCGCAGCAAGCGCAGCCGGTGATCCTGGAACCGATCATGGCCGTCGAGGTCACCACACCCGAGGACTACATGGGTGACGTGATCGGCGACCTGAACTCCCGCCGTGGCCAGATCCAGGCCATGGAGGAGCGAAGCGGTGCGCGCGTCGTCAAGGCGCATGTGCCGCTGTCGGAGATGTTCGGCTACGTCGGCGACCTGAGGTCCAAGACTCAAGGCCGGGCGAATTACTCCATGGTGTTCGACTCGTACGCCGAAGTGCCGGCGAACGTGTCGAAGGAGATCATCGCCAAAGCGACGGGTCAGTAGAAATCTGCTGGGAGTAATCTTGCCGGGTCATTGGAATGCCTGGGACGCGGCACAACTGAAAACACCAACACTGCTTTAACAAGCACCAACTAGTCCAGGAGGACACAGAAGTGGCGAAGGCGAAGTTCGAGCGGACGAAGCCGCACGTCAACATCGGGACCATTGGTCACGTTGACCACGGCAAGACCACGCTGACCGCGGCTATCACCAAGGTTCTGCACGACAAGTACCCCAACCTGAACGAGTCCCGCGCGTTCGACCAGATCGACAACGCGCCCGAGGAGCGTCAGCGCGGTATCACCATCAACATCTCCCACGTGGAGTACCAGACCGAGAAGCGTCACTACGCCCACGTGGACGCCCCGGGTCACGCCGACTACATCAAGAACATGATCACCGGTGCGGCCCAGATGGACGGCGCCATCCTGGTGGTGGCCGCCACCGACGGCCCGATGCCGCAGACCCGTGAGCACGTGCTGTTGGCCCGTCAGGTCGGCGTGCCCTACATCCTGGTCGCGCTGAACAAGGCCGACATGGTCGACGACGAGGAGCTGCTCGAGCTCGTCGAGATGGAGGTCCGCGAACTGCTGGCCGCCCAGGAGTTCGACGAGGACGCCCCGGTCGTGCGGGTCTCGGCGCTCAAGGCGCTCGAGGGCGACGCCAAGTGGGTCGAGTCCGTCGAGCAGCTGATGGAGGCCGTCGACGAGTCGATCCCGGACCCGGTCCGCGAGACGGAGAAGCCGTTCCTGATGCCCGTCGAGGACGTCTTCACCATCACCGGTCGTGGCACGGTGGTCACCGGTCGTGTCGAGCGCGGCATCATCAACGTCAACGAAGAGGTCGAGATCGTCGGTATCAAGCCGACCAGCACCAAGACCACCGTCACCGGTGTGGAGATGTTCCGCAAGCTGCTCGACCAGGGTCAGGCCGGCGACAACGTCGGGCTGCTGCTGCGTGGTATCAAGCGCGAGGACGTCGAGCGCGGTCAGGTCGTGACCAAGCCCGGCACCACCACCCCGCACACCGAGTTCGAGGGCCAGGTCTACATCCTGTCCAAGGACGAGGGCGGCCGGCACACGCCGTTCTTCAACAACTACCGTCCGCAGTTCTACTTCCGCACCACCGACGTGACCGGTGTCGTGACGCTGCCGGAGGGCACCGAGATGGTGATGCCCGGTGACAACACCAACATCTCGGTCAAGCTGATCCAGCCCGTCGCCATGGACGAGGGTCTGCGCTTCGCGATCCGCGAGGGTGGCCGTACCGTCGGCGCCGGCCGGGTCACCAAGATCGTCAAGTAGTTTCGACCAAAAGCACAAGCGGCGCTCATCCGAAAGGGT
>JAYZBN010000025.1:0-189516 GCA_036338755.1 Actinomycetota bacterium
CCGCACCGGTCTTGAGCACCGCCACAATCGCCACGATCGCCTCCGCCGACCGCGACAACAACAACCCCACCCGCTCACCCGGACCAACACCCCGGTCCACCAACAGATGCGCCAACCGGTTAGACGCCTCGTCGAGCTCCCGATACGTCATCGACGAGCCCTCAAACGACAGCGCCACCGCCCCCGGCGCCCGCGCCACCTGCACAGCAAACAACGCCGGAATCGACACCCGCACAGTCGGATCGGGCCCAGCCAGCACCGCCCGATTACCGATCCGATCCAGGAGGGCGCGCTCGTCGGCATCCATCAGCTCGATCGAGGAAAGCCGCCGCGCCGGGTCGGCGGTCATAGCGGCCAACACCCGCCGCAACCGCTCGATCAGCGCGCCAATGGTTTCGGCATCGAACACGTCCGTGCGGAACTCGACCGCCCCGCCGATCCCCGCGGGCTCACCGGCTTCGCTCCAGCGTTCGGCCAACGAGAACGACAGGTCCATGCGGGCGGTGCGGGTGTCCGTCGGCACCGGGCTGACCTGCAGATCGTTCAACGCCAAGCCGGCGGCCGGGTCGCCGGCGAAGTTCTGCCAGGCCAACATCACCTGCACCAGCGGATGATGGGACCGGCTTCGGGCCGGGTTGAGCCGCTCCACCAGCACCTCGAACGGCACGTCCTGGTGCTCGAAGGCGGCCAGGCTGCGCTGGCGCACTCGAGCCAACAGTTCGGCAACCGTCGGATCACCGGACACGTCCACGCGCAGCACCAGCGTGTTGACGAATGACCCCACCAGCTCGTCCAGTGCGGGGTCGCGCCGCCCGGCGATCGGGAAGCCCACGGCCACATCGGAACTGGCGCTCATCTTCGCGAGCAGCACCGCCAGGGCGGCCTGCATCACCATGAAACCGGTCGCCTTGTGCTCCCCCGCCAGCCCAGCGACCCGCTGCTGCAACTCGGCCGGCCAATCCACCACCAACCGGGCCCCGCGGTAATCGGCCACCGCCGGATAGGGCCGATCGGTGGGCAACTCGAGCCGTTCGGGCAGCCCGGCCAACTGGTCTTCCCAGTAGGTCAGCTGCGCGGCGATCCGACTGTGCGGGTCCTGCAATTCACCGAATTGTTCGCGCTGCCATAGCGTGTAATCGACGTACTGCACCGGCAGCGGCGTCCAACTCGGGGGTCGTCCGGCACACCGACCGGCATAGGCCACCCCCAGATCACTGACCATCGGCGAGATCGACAGGCCGTCCGCGGCGATATGGTGCACCACGGCCACCAGCACGTGCTCCTCGTCGGCGACGCGCAAAAGCCTTGCTCGCAAAGGGATCTCAGAAGTGAGGTCGAACGGATCACGCACAACCGCGGCGACGGCCTGCTCCACCCGGCCGGCCGACCAACCGGTGGCATCCACGACCCGCCAACCAAAGTCGGCTTCCGCCACCGGGATCACCAGCTGCCGCGGAACGCCGTCCACCGACGGGAACAGTGTCCGCAGACTTTCGTGACGGCCCACCACATCGGCCAGCGCCGCACGCAGCGCCTCGGCGTTCAGGCGCCCGCTCAGCCGCAACGCCACCGCCATGTTGTACACCGCCGAAGGGCCCTGCAACTGGTCGATGAACCACAACCGATTCTGCGCGAACGACAACGGCACCACCTCGGGCCGCTCCATCGTCACCAGCGGCTGCAGCCCACCGCCTTCGCCGCCCAATTGCGGCGCCAACTGGGCCACGGTGGGCGCCTCGAACAAGGTGCGCACCGAAAGGTGGGTTTTCAGAGCCTTATTGGTCGCGGCGATGGCGCGCATCGCCGACAACGAATCGCCGCCCACATCGAAGAACGACTCATCGACGCCGACCCGGTCCAATCCCAAGACGTGCGCGAAGATTCCGGCCAGGATCTCCTCGACGGCAGTGGCCGGGGCCCGGTAATGATCGACATCGCCGTACTCCGGGGCCGGCAGCGCCCGCCGGTCGAGCTTGCCGTTGACCGTCAGCGGCAACGATTCCACCGCTACGATCGCCGCGGGCACCATGTATGCGGGCAGCCGCTCGGCCAACTCGGCACGAAGATCGGCCGGATCCGCGGTACCGGTGATGTAACCGACCAACCGCTTGTCGCCGGGACGGTCCTCCCGCGCGATCACCGCCGCCTGGTCGACACCATCGACGCCGGCCAGCGCGGCCTGCACCTCACCCAGCTCGATGCGATACCCGCGGATCTTCACCTGATCATCGGCACGACCCAGATACTGCAACTGCCCATCAGCGCCCCACCGCACCAGATCCCCGGTGCGATACATCCGTTGCCCCGGTCCGCCGAACGGACATGCCACGAACCGCGACGACGTCAACCCCGCCCGACGCGCGTACCCGTAGGCCAGCCCGGCACCGGCGACATACAGCTCACCCGCCACGCCGGCCGACACCCGGCGCAGCCCGGCGTCGAGCACGAACAACGCCGCCCCGGCCACCGGCGAACCGATGGGCACCACTGAAGAGCCCGGCTGCAACGGCGCACTGGCCGCCGCGTACACCGTCGCCTCGGTGGGGCCATAGGCGTTGATCATCACCCGACCCGGCGCCCACCGCTCCACCAGCTCTACCGGGCAGGCCTCACCGGCCACCACCAGCGCCGCCGACTCCAACCCCGCAGCCGACATGACCCCCACCGCCGAGGGCGTCTGGTTCAGAACGGTCACCTGTTCGCGAATCAGCAAGGCGTGCAGGTCATCCGCTGACGCGGCCACCTCATCGGGCACCACGACCAGCCGCCCGCCATGCAACAACGCCCCGAAGATCTCGTACACCGACACGTCGAACACGAGCGAATGCCATTGCGACCACACCCGCCCGGGCCCCACCGCCAGGCCGCCGGCCGCGGCGGTCAACAATCCGGTGACGCTGCGATGTGCGACTGCCACCCCTTTGGGCACACCGGTGGTCCCCGAGGTGTAGATCAGGTAAGCGACATCATCCGGGGCCGGCATCGCCGGCAACCCGGTGCCGGCTTCGCGTCCCACAGCCGGATCATCGACATCGACGACCGCCACTGCGGATCCGTCCAGTCGGTCCGCAAGCGCCCCCGTCGTCAGCGCGGCGACGGGCTTCGCGTCGGCCACCATGAACTCGATCCGCGCCACGGGCAGGGCGGGATCGATCGGCAGATAGGCCGCCCCGGACTTGAGCACCGCCAGGATCGCCACGATCGCCTCGGCCGAGCGCGGCACCAACAGCGCCACACACTCCGCCGGGCCCGCGCCCAATCCGATCAGCAAGTGCGCCAAGCGATTCGAGGCCTCGTCAAGCTCCCGGTACGAGATTGAGCGCCCGTCACAGGTCAACGCCAACGCTTCCGGCGTTCGCGTGACCTGCGCGGCGAACAACTCGGGAATCGACACCGACGCCGTCGGGCGGCCCAGCACCGCACGATTGCCCCACTCGTCCAGCCCGACCCGCTCATCCTCATCGAGCAGATCAATCGACAACAGTCGCCGAGCGGTATCGGCGGTCATGGCCGACAGCACCGTCCGCAACCGCGCGAACAGCGACTCGACCCCGGCCGCGTCGAACATGTCGGCGTCGTACTCGACGCGCAAGCCCAGTTCGGGGCCTGGAATGGCAGCGACCGCCAGCGGGTAGTGGGTGGATTCGTGCATGGCGAACCGGGTGATGGCCAGCTCATGGCCGCCAACCAACGCGGCGGTGTCCACCGGGTAGTTTTCGAAGACGAACAAGGTGTCGAACAACTGGTCGTGTCCGGTGGCGCGGTGGATCTCGGCCAGCGCCAGATGCTGGTGCTCCACCGTGTGGTTGTTGAAATCTTGCAGCTGATCCAGCAGGTCGGCGCCCGTGGTTGCCGCGGTGATGCGTGCCCGCATCGGCACGGTGTTGATCAGCAGCCCCACCATCGAATCCGCACCGGCCAATTCCGCCGGCCGCCCCGACACCGCGGTACCGAAGGCCACATCGTGCTGGCCGGTCAACCACACCAACATCTGCGCCCACGCGGCCTGCAGCACGACGGCGACGGTGGTGTGCTGCGTGCGCGCCAACTCGCCGATGGCACGGGTGAGCTCCGCAGAGATCCAAAACGATTGAACGCCTGGCGGTCCCGGCTCTGACCGCCCTGGCGGACTCACCAAGGTCGCGGCCTCGAGACCTGCCAGCACCCCACGCCAGGCGGCGTGGGCCGCCTCGCGATCCCGTTCGGCCAGCCAGCCGACGAAGTGGCGATACGACGGTGCCGCGGGCAACTGGCGTCCGTAATAGCCGGCGAAGACTTCGGCCATCAGGATGGGCAACGACCAGCCATCCAGGACGATGTGATGATTGGTCAGCACCAATCGGTGCCGGTCTTCCGCGGTGCGAAGCAACACCGCCCGGAAGGACGGCGGGTCGGTCAGGTCGCACACCGCGACCCGTTCGGCCGCACCAATCTCTTCGACCCATTCGTCGACGTCCAAGTCAACGCCGTCCAAGTCGATGTACCGCCACGGCAGCACGGGATCGGCCGGGATGATCTGCACCGGCTCGTCGAAATCTGCGCAGAATCGGGCCGCCAGGTTGGGATGCCGGGTCATCACGTTGTGCAGCGCCTCGCGTAGCCGACCCTGGTCCAGGGGGCCGCTGAAAGTGATGTCCAGCTGGACCGCGTACACATCGCGGCCGCCCTGGGCGCTGCTGGTGTGGAACAGCAGCCCCTGCTGCAAAGGGGTCAACGGCAACACGTCGGCGATGCGGTACCGCTCCTGCAGCTCATCGAGCTGGGATTGAGTCAACCGAGCGGGGGCGAAATCTGATGGCGTCCAACCACCCCCGCCACCGCGAACGTGCGCACATATCCCGGCCAGGGCCTCAAACCACAACCGGCCAAGCCGGTCGACCTGTTCGCGATCCACGGCCGACGGGGCCCATGTCCAGTTCGCGTGCAGCCGCGGGCCGGATTCGGTGTCCACCGTGCCGGCGTTGAGCTCCACGGTGTGCGACATCGGCATCGCCATCGGCATGCCCGCGACCGCGCCGCTCAGCGACAGTCCGTCCCGGCGCACCCGCCACACATCGTCGAATACCTCGGCCGCCGGACCCAGTCGGCCCAGATAGTTGAACCCGATCGCCGGGCTGGGGCCAACCAGCTCGACATCGGGATTCAAGTAGCGCAGCAAGCCGTAACTCAACGGATCCGGTAGGGCGCGCAGCTGCTCCTTGGCGTCCTTGACCAGCGCCCCCAACCCCGCCTCGCCGGCGACCACTTGGCCCCACGTCAGCCCTGAAACACTCAGCGCCGCAGGGTATTTGGTGGTGAACCAGCCCACCGTGCGGGTCAGGTCCACATCGGCGGCCAGCTCCTCGTGGCGCCCGTGGCCCTCGACGTCGATGCCGATCGGCGCGGCAGGGCGCCCGCAAAACTCCGCGACCGCCAGCGCGAACGCGATCAGCAAGATGTCGTGGACTCCGGCATGAAACGCCGTCGGCACCTCGCCGAGCAGGACCCGGGTGGTCTCGGCGTCCAGCGACAGCGACAAGTGACTGGCCGCGGCAAAAATATCCGCCCCGGGCTGCACCGCGGGCAACACCGCGGGCGTGGCCGCCACCTGGCGCCATGCCTCGACCTGCTCCACCACCGCGGGGCTTAGGGCGTGCTCCGCCAGCAGCGACGACCACCGGGCAAACGAGGTGCCCGCCGCTGGCAGAGCTATCGGCTGCCCACCGCGACGCTGGATCCACGCGAGGTTGAGGTCTTCCAGCAGGATCCGCCACGACACCCCGTCAACGGCCAGGTGGTGAATGACCAACGCCAATTCGCCCGTCGGGCCGGCCCACAGCGCACTGAGAATCACCCCGGCGGCCGGGTTCAGCCGCGACCGGGCCTCGGCCATCGCCTCCTCGGACAACACGTCCACCGTTCGCAGGCAATCGCCGGCATCCACCGACCCGGGTTCGGCAACCTCCAGCAACCAGTTTCCGGCGCCGTCGTCGTCAGCGCGCAGCCGCAACATGGCGTGGCGATCCAGCAGCGCCTGCAACATGGCCACCACATCGGGTTCGCTCACCCCGGCCGGGGCATGCACCACCACGGTCTGGTTGAACTGCTCGACCGGGCCACCGACGTCCCGCAGCGACCGCATGATCGGCGTCGCGATGACCGGCCCGACACCCTCGTCGATGCGGCCGGCTTCGCCGCTGGCCACCACGGCGACCCTGGCCAGTCGGGCCACCGTCTGCTCGACGAATACATGCCGGGGCCGAAACACCAGGCCGGCCGCCCGCGCCCGGGCCACCACCTGCATCGACAGAATGCTGTCCCCGCCCAGCTCGAAGAACGACTCGTCAACCCCGACCCGCTCGAGCCCCAGCACCTGGGCGTAGATCCCAGCCAGGATCTCCTCGGTGGCGCCGGCGGGCGCCCGGTAATGTCTGCCGTCCTGGTACTCCGGCGCCGGCAGCGCTCGGACATCGAGCTTTCCGTTGGTCGTCAGGGGCAGCGCGTCGAGGGGCACCACCGCGGTCGGCACCATGTAGGCAGGCAGCCGCTCCGCCAGCTTCGCGCGGACGGTGGCCGGGTCGGCGATGCCGGTGACGTAGCCGACCAGACGTTTGTCGCCGGGGCGGTCCTCCCGGGCGATCACCGCCGCCTGCTCGACCCCGTCCAGGCCGGCCAACGCCGCCTGCACTTCCCCCAACTCGATGCGATACCCGCGGATTTTGACCTGCTCGTCGGCGCGCCCGACATACCGCAACTGCCCGTCAACGCCCCAACACACCAGGTCACCGGTGCGATACATGCGCTGCCCCGCGCCCCCGAACGGACACGCCACAAAGCGCGACGCGCTCAAGCCCGCGCGGTCCAAATATCCGTAGGCCAGCCCGTCGCCGGCCACGTACAACTCACCCACCGCACCGGCGGGCACCGGATGCAACCACCCGTCCAGCACGAACAGGGCCGCGCCGGGCACCGGTGCGCCGATCGGCACCGACCCTGCGCCCGCCGACCCGGCCTCGAGCGGCGCGCTGATCGCCACGACCATCGTCGTCTCGGTCGGACCGTAGGCATTGCGCATCGTGCGCCCCGGCGCCCACCGCTCCACCAACTCGGCGGGGCACGGCTCGCCGGCCACCGCCACCGCCATCGATCCCAAGCCCTGCGGCGACAGCACCCCCAGGGCGGACGGGGTGCGGGCGAGCGCGTCGACGTGCTCGCTCACCAGCAACGCGTGCAGGTCGTCCGGGGAGCTGGCCACCTCTTCGGGCACCACCACCAGCCGTCCGCCACCCAGCAGCGAACCGAAGATCTCCCACACCGAGGAGTCGAACCCGTACGAATGACATTGCGTCCACACCCCGGGCCGGGGCAGGTAGGCATCGAGCACCTCGAGCAGCTGGGTGACGTTGCGGTGGCTCACGGCCACCCCCTTGGGCACACCGGTGGTGCCCGACGTGTAGATCAGATAGGCGATGTCATCGGGTGCGGGAGCCGGTAAGGCCGTGTCCGGGCAGGTCGCGATCAGGGGGTCGTCGACATCGACAACGCGAAGGCCGCATCCGTCCAACCGTGGGCGCAGGTCCGCCGAGGCGACCGCGACGATCGGCGCGGCATCGTCGACCATGAATTTGATGCGCGCGTCGGGGTGCGCGGGGTCGATAGGCACATATGCCGCACCGGTTTTGAGAACCGCCAGCATCGCGAGGACCGTCTTGGCCGAGCGCGCCAGCAGCAACGCCACCCGCTGTCCGGGACCCACGCCGTCGGCGGCCAAGAGATGAGCCAGCCTGTTGGACGCCTCATCCAGCTCTTGATAGGACATCGAGCGGCCGTCGTACGTCAGCGCTAACGCCTCCGGGGCGAGGGCGGCCTGCGCAGCAAACAACGCCGGAATCGAAACCGGCGTGCTCAGCGGCCGAGTCAACACCCCCTGGTTGCCCCAACCACCCAACCGATCGTGCTCGGTGGCGTCCAGCAGGTCGATCGTCGAGAGCCGCCGCGTCGGGTCGGCGGCCATGGCGGCCAAGACCCGTTCCAACCGTCTCGCGAGATCACGAACCTGGAAGTTCCAGGATGACTGCCCATTGGACGCTGTGCTGAGGAAGAGGTCGTCACCCGAGCTGGAAAACATGAGGCCGAAGCCGTCGACGACGCCGCTGTTGGTCAACGAAGCCGAAGCCGCGACACCGCCGAACGGCAGGGTGAATCGAGACGGGAGAAAGTTGACGGTCACCCTGTCGAATGACCGCCCATGCCCTCGAGCTTTGCGCTCGAGGGCTTCCACCGGAAACCTTTGGTGCTGCACCGCTTCCCGTATTCGGGTGTCCACGTATCCGCAGAATTCGGCAACCGTGGACGCGGGCGACAGCCTCAGCACCAGGGGCACAACTCCGGCCACCATCCCCGGCAGCGTTTTCGACTCCGGACGCACGCGCCTGCTGACGGGAAAGTCGAGTACCACCTCTGACGCATCCGCGTGGTACCCGCGGATCAGAAGCGCGCATGCCGCGGTGACGACCGATGAGCGAGGCACATTCCACGCACGGCATAACTCGTCGATACGCCGAATTGTCAACGGGTTCAACCGAACCGGGTCAGAAGGCGGCTCCGCCTGCCGCTCGCCGCCGGGTTGGGGCAAGCGATGTTGCTCTCCGCTTTCCGCCGGAAGGTTCTGCGTCCAGTAGTCCTGGTCCTCCAGATATTCCTTGGACGCCTCGTATTCGTGCTCGCAGTCGACCAAGTCCTGCAAGGAACCCAGGAGGGCGCCGGGGATGGGCGCCCCGGAGACAACCGCAGAGTAGACGGCCGCAAGCCGCTGGCCGATCAGCGCTATGCCGGACCCATCCAGGACGATGTGGTGGACGCACCAGAACAGATAGAACTCATCGCGGCGCACCTGAAAAAGTGCGAATTTGAACAGCGGCCCGGTAAAGGGCATCGGCGTGCTCTGTATGGACGACGCGATCCGTTGGGCTTCGTCTAGCGAATCGCTCGAGCAGGTCAGGTCATAGAAGTCGACCTTGACGTCCGGGTAATCGATCACGCTTTGCACAACTTGGCCGTCAACCTCGAAGAAGGCGGCCCGCAGTGGCTCGGCCTCGCTTACGGATCGGCGGATCGCCCACTCCAGGGCTTCACGTTCAATCGGGCCCTCGAACTTCACGAACAGGCCCAACTGCCATGCCGTGCCCAGCTGACCCGTCTCCTGCGCAAGCCAAATCTCGAGTTGACCCCGCGTCAGCGGAAGTGCCCGGTCCCCAAGCACCATCGACTCCTTTAAGTAACAGAGCTGCTGATCAGAAGGCCGGCCCGCTGGGATGATTCAACGGCCGCGTAGTGCTCCGGTTTTGTTCGATGGAAGCGAGACACGAAGTGCGCTTCGCCGTGCCGGAGGCCGGGCGACAGCCGGTCGGGACTCCGCCCCACAGACTGTGGTGCTCCACCTTGCTGCCCAAGACCAGAAAGCTCCCCGTACGGCCGTCGAACCGATCAATCCTCAATAGTTCCCCTAGCCGCCCGAAGGGCAAGGTATGTGAAACCGCTCCAAACCATAGTGGAGGTCAACACGCCCTGTGCGGGTTTCGGCAAACATTCTGGCGTAGCTCTAAGAACCGTGGCGGAACAAGCGCACCCGGCCAGCCAACGGGGTCCTGAAGTGCAGCGATCGGCTGACTGCAACTCTTATTTACGGACCTGTAAGGGGCGCCGCGGCAGCGCCCAAACGTTCGCTGACCGGCCGTCAGGGTTCGCCGTCGCGGCAGCCCGTCCCCCGAGTCCGAATTGGTGTGAACCATGTCGGCGCGCCGCGCCCGCGGGCCCAGACGGCGGTACCCTTCGCGGGCGTACTGTGCATTACGATCCAATATCGCGTTGAGAAAGTGCCGATACGGAGACCACGCACGTGGTTTACTCGTCAGAATCAGGTCGCGGTCCCTGATGCGCTGCACATTTGAGGTGATCGCCGCACGGCTAACCTGCGGCGTCCATGCTCGAAGTGCTTGCTCTTTGGTGGACCGCGATTGATGTGTAGGTTGCAAGTTCGAACAACTGACATACGCCAGTGTGGACGCGGGTGGAAGGTTGGATGCGATGGTCGAGCAGGGGGTGCGAGACGTTGCTGGAGCCGACTCCGATGTCGCTGACACGGCTCCCTTGCACACTGGACAGGAGTCCGGCAGCCGAGGCGGCCTCCCGCGACGTGCGGGCCGGCCTCCCGCTGCGCCACCAACGCTGAGCGGGTCTCGGGAGATCCGCCGAACTCGGGGGTTTTCGATTTTCAAAGTTCTGGGGCGGCTGTGGGTGCCGCTGGTCATTCTCGCCGTGGTCGTTGCAGGAGGCTTCACTGTGTCCCGACTGCACGGCATCTTCGGCTCCGAGAAGCAACTCTCGTATTCCGACACCAGGGCCGGTGATTCCAAGCCCTTCAACCCCAAGCATCTGCGATACGAGGTTTTCGGCCCGCCGGGGACCGTGGCCGCCATCAGCTACTTCGACGTCAATGGCGAACCCCAACACCTCAAGGAAGTAAGCTTGCCGTGGTCTCTGGAGTTCGCGATCAACACGGCAACGTCGGCCGGAAACGTTGTGGCTCAAGGCGATACGAACAGCATCGGCTGTCGCATTCTCGTCGATAACGTGGTGAAAGCCGAAAAGACTACTCACGAAACGGCCGCCTTCACCTTCTGCCTGCTGAAGGCAGCATGAGCCGGCCACAATTGCGCGACGAGCAGCAGTTGCGCGACGAGCAGGCCAGGCCCCCCTTCGCTCCGCGGACCATCCGTCGATTCTCGGTGCCGATCATTTTGGCCTGGGTGGCGCTCGTCGTATTAATGGGCATCACCATCCCTTCGTTGGAGAAGGTCGAGCAGACCCATTCAATGTCGTTGGATCCCAGCGATGCGCCCTCCTTCAAAGCGTCGAAGCGCATCGGCGACAAATTCAAGGAAAGCAATTCCGGCAGCGGCGCGATCATCGTCCTAGAGGGACAGGAGCCGCTCGGCGACGCTGCACACAGCTACTACAACAACATCATTCGTCAGCTGCAGGCCGATCCGAAACACGTGCAGCACATCCAGAATTTCTGGGGCGATCCGCTTACGGCGGGCGCTGCGCAGAGCGCCGACGGTAAGGCCGCTTATGTGCAAGTCGCCGTGCGCGGCAACCCGGGCACGAGCGAGGCAAACGAGTCGACCCTGGCCCTCGAGAACATCGTCGCCCGCACACAGGCGCCGCCGGGTGTCAAGGCGTATGTCACCGGACCCGCGGCGATCGTTGCGGATATGGGCCACAGTGGTGACCGCACGGTCATCCTCATCACCGCGGTGAGCCTCGCGGTCATCTTCATCACGCTGCTGCTGGTCTACCGATCGATCGTCACCGTCATCGTGTTGTTGCTGATGGTCGGGATAGAACTGCAAGTGGCCCGGGGAATTGTGGCATTCCTCGGCGATCACGGAGTCATCGGCCTTACGACTTTCGCCGTTAATCTGCTGGTGTCAATCGGGATCGCGGCGGGAACCGACTACGGCATCTTCTTCTTCGGCCGATATCATGAGGCGCGTCAGGCCGGCGAGGACCGGGAAGCGGCCTATTACACGACTTACCACGGCACCGCAAAGATTGTTTTAGCCTCCGGTTTGACCATCGCCGGCGCACTCTTCTGCCTTAAATTCACCCGGCTCCCCCATTTCCAGGCTCTCGCGATTCCCTGTGCGCTCGGCGTGGTGGTTGCCGTCGCGGTCGCCCTCACGCTTGTTCCCGCCGTTCTCCATGTGGGGAGCCGTTTCGGCCTCTTCGACCCGAAGCGACGGATTACGGCGCATCGATGGCGGCGGATCGGCACCTCGATCGTTCGGTGGCCGGCGCCCATTCTCCTCGCGACTTTGGCGGTCGCGCTCATCGGGCTGTTGACGCTGCCGGGCTACCGGCCGAGCTACAACGACATGAACTACATCCCGAAGAACATCCCCGCCGCGCAGGGCTTCGCCGCCGCGAAGCGGCATTTCCCGCCGTCGCGGATGATGTCGCCCGAGGTTCTGATGGTGGAGTCCGATCACGATCTGCGAAACTCGGCGGACGCACTGGTATTGGACAAGCTCGCCAAGGGCGTCCTCGCGGTTCCAGGCATTTCCACCGTGCAGGGTCTGACGCGGCCGGAAGGCACGCCGATCGCGCACACTTCGATACCGTTCATGATCGGCATGCAGAACGCGGCACAGCTCGAGATCATGCCGTTCCAGAAGGAACGCATGAACGACATGCTCGTGCAGGCCGACGAACTGGCCAAAATGATCGCGCTCATGCAGCACATGTACAGCCTGATGCAACAGCTGATGACGACCACTCATCACATGGTCGGCGAGACGCACGACATGCAGGCGATCACCAATGAGATGCGTGATCACATTTCGGATTTCGAGGACTTCTGGCGGCCGATCCGCAGCTACTTCTACTGGGAGAAGCACTGCTACGACATTCCGATCTGCTTTTCTCTGCGATCCATCTTCGACACACTCGACGGCGTCGACGAAATTACCGACAAGTTGAGAGATCTGGTCGCGGATCTCGATCAGATCGACCTGATCATGCCGCAGATCGTTGCGCAGTTCCCGACGATGATCGGGACCATGCAGAGCATGCGAACCATGATGCTGACCATGCACAGCACCATGTCCGGGATGTTTTCATCGATGGACGAGGCCGCCGGTAACTCGACCGCCATGGGCAAGGCTTTCGACGCCGCGAAGAACGACGACTCTTTCTATATCGCGCCCGAGGTATTCAAGAATGCGGACTTCAAACGGGTACTGGACATTTTCGTGTCGCCGGACGGCAAGGCCGCTCGGATGCTCATCACCCAGAAGGCCGATCCCGCGTCGCCCGAGGGCATCGGGAGGGTCGACGCGATAAAGAGTGCGGCCGAGGAGGCGCTCAAGGGGACTCCGCTGGAATCCGCCAGGGTTTACCTCACCGGTACCGCCGCCTTCACGAAGGACATCATCGACGGATCCAAATACGATCTGCTGATCGCGGGGGTCGCGGCCGTCTGCCTGATCTTCATCATCATGCTGATCGTGACGCGAAGTTTCGTCGCCGCGTTGGTCATCGTGGGAACGGTTCTGCTGTCGCTCGGTGCATCCTTCGGGTTGTCCGTGCTGGTCTGGCAGTACTTACTCGGCATCCAGATACACTGGCTCGTCCTCATCATGGCCGTGCTGGTACTGCTGGCGGTGGGGTCGGACTACAACCTGTTGCTGGTAGCGCGAATGCAAGAGGAATTGGGCGCCGGCATCAAGACGGGCATCATCCGCGCGATGGGCGGTACCGGCAAGGTCGTGACAAACGCCGGCCTGGTGTTCGCGTTCACCATGGCATCAATGGTCGTCAGCGACCTGGTCATCATCGGCCAGATCGGCACGACGATCGGGCTGGGTCTGCTGTTCGACACGCTGATCGTGCGTGCGTTCATGACCCCGGCCATCGCCGCGCTGCTGGGACGCTGGTTCTGGTGGCCGCAGCGGGTACGTCCCCGACCCGCCAGCGCCTTGCTTCGGCCGACGGGGTCCCGTCCGTTGGTGCGCGCCCTGCTGAAACAGCCGCCCGTCGGTAGCGGAATTCCCAGCTGATCGCCGCATGAGTACCAAATACTCTCGGGAGCCCGCCCTGGCGCGGATGATCCGCAGGCTGTCCGTGCCCATCATCTTGGCGTGGGTGGCGCTGGCTGCGGTGGTGACCCTGGCGGTTCCCTCGCTGGAGCATGTCGGGCAGAAGCATTCCGTGCCGCTGGCTCCCCAGGACGCGCCGGCGGTGCAGGCCATGAAGCGGATGGGCCGGGATTTCAAGGAATCCGACTCCGACAGTTTCGCGATGGTCGTCCTCGAGGGGCAGCAGCCACTCGGCCCCGATGCTCACACGTACTACGACAAACTGGTTCGCGATCTGAGGGCCGATCCGAAGCATGTTCAGCATGTGCAGGATCTGTGGGGAGATCGACTCACGGCCGGGGGTGCCCAAAGCCCCGACCGTATGGCCACCTACGTGCAGGTCAATCTGGCGGGCAACCAGGGCACCACCCTGGGGCAGGAATCGGTGGCCGCGGTCCGCGATATCGTGAATCGAACGCCGCCGCCACCAGGCGTCAAGGCTTATGTCACCGGTCCCGCAGCGCTCGTTTCGGATATGCAGCGAAGCGGTGACCGATCCATCCTGAAGATGACCGCGATAGGCGCCGTAATCATCTTCGTGGTACTGCTTTTCGTCTATCGGTCGGTCATCACCGTGGTTCTGTTGCTGGCCACGGTGGGAGTCGAAGTGCTGGCGGCCCGGGGAATCGTCGCATTTCTCGGTGACCACAACATCCTGGTGCTCTCGACGTTTGCGACCAGCCTGCTCACGGCCCTGGCGATGGCCGCCGGGACCGACTACGCCATCTTTTTCCTCGGGCGATATCAGGAGGCCCGTCATTCGGGCCAGCACCCGGAAACGGCCTACCACACCACGTACCGCGGGGTCACCCCCGTCGTCTTGGGATCTGGTTTGACGATCGCCGGGGCGATCATGTGCCTGAGTTTTACCCGGATGCCGATCTTCCAGACCATGGGCATGCCGTGCGCAGTGGGCATGGTCGTCGCAGTCGTGGTGGCGCTCACGCTGGTGCCGGCGGTTTTGACCTTCGGGAGCGGGTTCGGTCTGTTCGACCCCAAGCGTGCGATCGGTTACGGCCGCTGGCGCCGGATCGGCACCGCGATCGTTCGATGGCCCGGCCCGATTCTCGTGGCAACCATCGCGATCGCGCTGATCGGCCTGGTGACCCTCCCGGGCTATAGAACGAGCTACAACGACAAGCTCTATATCCCTAAAGACATTCCGGCGAACGTCGGGTACGCGGCCGCGGATCGGCACTTTTCGCAATCCCGGATGATGCCCGAGATTTTGCTTCTCGAATCGAATCACGACCTGCGTAACCCGGCGGACTTTCTGGTGTTGCACAAGGTCGCCAAGGCGATTTTCCGCGTTCCGGGCATTTCGCGGGTGCAGGGCATAACCCGGCCCGAGGGCACGCCAATCGAACACACCTCGATTCCGTTTTTGCTCAGTTTGAAAAACGCGACTCAGATGCAATACCAGCAATACATGCAGATGCGTGCCGATGACATGCTCAAGCAGGCAGACATCATGACGGCGCAGATCGCCACGATGAAGCACCTGTACGCATTGCAATCGCAACTCACCGACATCACTCATCACTCGATCGGCGTCACGAAAGAGATGGTCGGCGTGGTGAACGAGTTGAGGGACCACGTTTCGGACTTTGAAGACTTCTTCCGACCGATTCGCAGCTACTTCTACTGGGAGAAGCATTGCTACGACATCCCGATATGCAACTCGCTTAGAGCGATCTTCGACACGCTCGACGGTGTCGACGAGCTCAGCGACAAGATGGAAGACCTGATCAAGGATCTGGAGAATCTGGACTCTCTGTTGCCGCAGCTGCTGCAGCAATTTCCGCCGCTGATCGCGTTCGCGGAAGACGCCAGGAACATGATCCTGAAGATGCACAGCACCATGGCCGGGATGCTCGGCGGGATGGATGAATCGACGTCAAACGCCGCCGCCATGGGACAGGCGTTCGACCAGGCTAAGAACGACGATTCGTTCTATCTGCCGCCGGAGGTTTTCGACAACGCGGACTTCAAGAAGGCGATGGAGTCGTTCTTGTCCCCGGATGGAAAAGCGGCGCGGTTCATCATCTCGCACCGGGGCGACCCCGCCACGCCCGAGGGCATCGCGAGGATCGACAAGATCAAGACGGCGGCAGAGGAGGCGCTCAAGTCGACGCCCCTCGAGAGTGCCAACGTCTATCTCGCCGGGACGGCGTCGACATTCAAAGATTTCCACGATGGGGCGAAATACGACCTGTACATCGCGGGAATCGGTGCGCTGTGCCTCATTTTCATCATCATGCTGGTCCTCACCCGAAGCTTTGTGGCCGCGCTGGTGATCGTCGGGACGGTGGCGCTGTCCCTGGGCGCGTCGTTCGGCCTGTCGGTGCTGATCTGGCAGTACGTTCTGGGCTTCAAACTGCACTGGATGGTGCTTCCGATGTCCGTCATCGTCCTGTTGGCGGTCGGATCTGACTACAACCTGCTGCTGGTGTCCCGAATGAAAGAGGAAATAGGCACCGGGATCAATACCGGCATCATCCGTGCGATGGCGGGCACCGGCAAAGTGGTGACGAATGCCGGCCTGGTCTTCGCTTTCACCATGGCCTCGATGGCGGCGAGCGATCTGCGCATCATCGGTCAGGTCGGCACCACCATCGGTCTGGGGCTGCTGTTCGACACGTTGGTGGTTCGCTCGTTCATGACGCCGACCATCGCGGCGCTGCTCGGACGGTGGTTCTGGTGGCCACAGATCGTTCGAACCCGTCCGCCCAGCCGGATGCTTCGCTCCCGGCCACCGCGGCCGGTCGTGCGCGAACTGCTCGGGGAGAGGTTCGGCGGCGACGACGCGGTCACCGCCCCGATTCCGAGGCCCTCGAGGCTTCCGTCCTACTAGTCAGGGGCCGCCTGCCCCCCGGCCGCGATCCGATGCCCGTGATCAGGGTCAGCCCGCGACCGCTCCAGGCTCGAAGTAGGGCGCACCGTATTCGGTGACCGGTTCGAAGCCCCGCTTGCGCGCCCTCTCGGCGGCCTTGCGGATCAGCGCATAAATTCCGACGAACGCCGCGTGATCGGTCATCACAAACGGTGTCAGCAGCCGGTTGTGCACCAGCGAGAAGGCCACCCCGCTTGACGGATCGGTCCAGCCGAGGGAACCACCCAGACCGACATGTCCGAAGCCGGGCATCACATTACCGAGCGGCAAGCTGTGGTAGCCCAGGTGGAAAGCCAATGGCACGTACAGGTTTCGGTCCGGGCGCAGGCTCCGCTCCCCGGTCAGACCCGCGACCAGCTGACGGGACAGGAAACGCGTTCCGTCAACCTCGCCGCCGTTGGCGATCGCGCCGTACATCCGGGCCAGCCCGCGCGCCGTCGCTACCCCGTTGGCCGCCGGGATCTCCGCGTCCAGCAGCGGAGTGTCGCCTCGGACGGCGGCCGTCAGACCCTTGAAGTACATCGACCGGTACGCCCCGGACAATTCGTTGGCGACCCTGCGAGTCACGTAACCCAGGACAGGGTTTCCGATCATGCTCTGCGGGCCGATGATCTCGGCGACCCGGGTCGGCGCCTCAACCGGCGGCCGGCCGAGGTGCAGACCGTCTGTGCCCAACGGCTGGGCAAGTTCCTCGCGGATCAGCGTGCCCATGCCCTTGCCCGTCACGGCGCGGCCCAGGCCCGACATCAGCCAGCCGAACGTCAGCGCATGGTATGCCGATTTGCCCAGTAGGCGGCCGGGAGCCGCCGCGGCCAGCTTTTCCTCCATCACGACGTGATCGAGCAGTTCGTCCACGGTGGCGCCTCGTAGGCCCGACAGGCCGGCCTGGTGACGCATCACCTGCCGCACCGTCAGGTCGGCCTTGCCGTTCGCCCCGAATGCCGGCCAATACTCGGCGACGGGAGCTTCGTAATCGATCAGCCCGCGGTCCGCGAGCCGGTGGATGACGGTCGCGGCCATCCCCTTGGTCGCCGAGAAAACCATCGGGGCGGTGTCGGCCGTCCACGGCCGCCGTCCGGCGCGGTCGGCCCACCCCGCCCAGACGTCCACGACGGGTTGGCCGTCGAGATACACGGCCAGCGCGCCGCCGCCGAAACGGCGGGCGGGGAACATGCTGGAAAAGCTGCGAACGACGCATCCGAAGTGTGAGTCCGCCGCGCCGGACACACGATGACCCGCGTCGAGGTCGTCGTGGACAGGGACCGCGCGGCGATCGACTCGGGTTTCCACCGTCACATTTTCGAATTTACTTGGATTTCACACCCGGCAGGAGCGTAATCAGATTGTTTATCTATCCGTTATTCTGACGCTGCCGATAATATTTGCTGGGCCGCCAGTGCGGGGGTCAACTCCCCCGCCTTGACCTGCCGTTCGATGTCGGCGCGCATCGTGCGAACCTTCGGGCTGGACAACAGTCGGTCCAGCACCGTGTCGCGCACCATCTGCCACGTCCAGTCGACCAGCTGGGCCCGGCGGCGCGCCTCGAATTCCCCGGCCTCGGTGAGGACCTGCCGATGACGTTCGATGGTGTCCCACAATTCCTCGAGGCCGGTTCCCTCGGCCGCGCTCATCGTGAGAACGGGCGGCCGCCAAAGGGTGTCGCGCGGATGTATCAACCGAATGGCCCCGGACAGCTCGCGCGCCGCCGAGCGGGCTTCGGCGAGATGATTCCCGTCGGCCTTGTTCACCACGACGATGTCGGCCAATTCGAGCACACCCTTTTTGATGCCCTGGAGCTGATCGCCACCGCGCGCCAGGGTCAGCAACACGAAGGTATCGACCATGTTCGCCACGGTCACCTCGGACTGACCGACCCCGACGGTCTCGATCAGGATCACGTCGAAACCGGCGGCCGCCAGCAGGACCGCCGCTTCGCGGGTGGCCTTGGCCACCCCGCCCAGGGTGCCCGACGTGGGCGACGGCCGGATGTATGCATCCGGATGCATGGCCAGGCGCGCCATCCGGGTCTTGTCCCCCAGGATCGAGCCGCCCGTGCGGGTCGACGACGGGTCGACGGCCAGCACCGCCACCCGATGGCCCAGTTCGATCAGGTGCATCCCGAGGGCCTCGATGCTGGTGGACTTACCCACCCCGGGGATCCCGGTGATGCCGACCCGATACGCGGCACCGGCATCCGGGGTCAGCTCCAGCAGCAGCCGCTGCGCTTGTTCGCGATGGTCCGCGCGGGTCGACTCCAGCAGCGTGATGGCCCGCGGCAACGCCGCGCGGTCACCGCCGCGAACCGCCTCGGCCAACCGCTCCACGGAGTCGTTCCGTTCGGAAGCCATTTAGTCGAGGGTGTAACCCAGCCGCTCGGCGAGCTTGTGCAGCAAGCCGATTGCGGCGTCGGCGATCACCGTCCCGGGCGGGAAGATGGCGGCGGCTCCGGCCTCGTAGAGCTCGTCGAAATCGCCCGGCGGGATGACGCCCCCGACCACGATCATGATGTCGGGCCGCCCGACGTCGGCCATCGCCTCACGCAGCGCGGGCACCAGCGTCAGATGGCCGGCCGCCAGCGAGGACACCCCGACCACGTGCACGTCGTTGTCGGCGGCCTGGCGGGCCACCTCCTCGGGCGTGGAAAACAGCGAACCGACGTCGACGTCGAATCCGATGTCCGCGAAGGCCGTCGCGATCACCTTCTGGCCGCGGTCGTGGCCGTCCTGGCCCATCTTCGCGACCAGGATCCGCGGGCGGCGGCCGTCGGCTTCCGCGAACTTCTCGACGAGTTCGGTCGCGGTTGCCATGTTTGTGGCCTTTCCAGCTTCGTCGCGGTAGACCCCGGCGATGGTACGGATCTCCGCCTGGTGCCGGCCATAGACCTTCTCCAGCGCATCGGAGATCTCGCCGACCGTGGCCTTGTGCCGCGCCGCGTCGATGGCCAGGGCCAGCAGGTTGTTGCCCAACCCATCCGCGCCGGCGCGACCGTGGGCGGCCGCCGCACGCGACAGTTCCGCCAGCGCGGCGTCCACCGCCGACTGGTCACGGCTTTCCCGCAGTTCCTTCAGCTTGGCCAGCTGCTCGGCGCGCACCCGGCTGTTCTCGACCTTCAGGACCTCGACCTCTTGATCCTCTTCGACCTGATACTTGTTGATCCCGATCACCGGCTGGATACCGGAGTCGATGCGCGCCTGGGTGCGCGCGGCCGCCTCCTCGATGCGCAGCTTGGGGATGCCGTCGCTGATGGCCTGTGCCATGCCGCCGTGCTCGGCGACCTCGGCGATGTGGGCGCGGGCCCGCTGGGCGAGCTGATGGGTCAGCCATTCCACGTAATACGACCCCGCCCACGGATCGATCGGTCGCGTGGTGCCGGACTCTTGCTGCAGCACCAGCTGCGTGTTGCGGGCGATACGAGCCGAGAAGTCGGTGGGCAGAGCGAGCGCCTCGTCGAGCGCGTTGGTGTGCAGCGACTGCGTGTGTCCCTGGGTGGCGGCCATCGCCTCGATGCAGGTGCGAGCGACGTTGTTGAAGGCATCCTGCGCGGTCAGTGACCAGCCGGAGGTCTGCGAATGTGTGCGCAGCGAAAGCGATTTGGCGTTCTTCGGGCCGAACTGGGAGACCAGCTCGCTCCACAACAGCCGGCCCGCCCGCAGCTTGGCGACTTCCATGAAGAAGTTCATCCCGATGCCCCAGAAGAAGGACAGGCGGGGCGCGAACTTGTCGATGTCCAGGTCCGCGTCCAAACCGGCCTTGATGTAGTCGACCCCGTCGGCAAGCGTGTAGGCCAACTCCAAATCGGCTGTGGCACCGGCTTCCTGGATGTGGTAGCCCGAGATCGAAATCGAGTTGAACTTCGGCATTTTCGCGCTGGTATAGGCGAAGATGTCGGAGATGATGCGCATCGACGGCTTGGGCGGATAGATGTAGGTGTTGCGCACCATGAACTCTTTGAGGATGTCGTTCTGAATGGTGCCGGCCAGCTTCTCCGGCGCAACGCCCTGCTCCTCGGCGGCCACCACGTACAGCGCCAGTATCGGCAGCACCGCGCCGTTCATGGTCATCGACACCGACACCGTCGACAGGTCGATGCCGTCGAACAGCTGGCGCATGTCGAGAATGGAATCGATTGCCACACCGGCCATTCCGACGTCACCCTGCACGCGGGGGTGATCGGAGTCGTACCCGCGGTGGGTGGCCAGGTCGAAGGCCACCGACAGGCCCTTCTGGCCCGCGGCCAGGTTGCGCCGGTAGAAGGCGTTCGACTCCGCGGCGGTGGAGAAACCGGCGTACTGCCGAATCGTCCACGGCTGGTTCACATACATCGTCGGGTAGGGTCCACGCACGAACGGCGGTTCGCCCGGGAAACTGTGCAGCGGGTACCCGTCGGCCTCTATCGCCGCCCGGTCTGCGCCGATATACACCGGTTTGACGTCGATGTCCTCCGGTGTCTGCCACTGCAGTTGATCGGGCGTGTACAGATGCGCGGCCGCGGCCGCGGCGACGTGTTCCTCGACGGCGGCCTGGTTCGGCGGCGTGACAGTCCGCTCGCCGTGCAGCGGCACGTCGGCGAAGCTGCCGACCGCAGGTGCAGTGGTCGTCATCTAACTACGCCCCCAGCCTTGTGAGCAGATCCGACAGAGCTTCGACCGCATTGATTTTCGCGGTCAGGAATTGGTCCGGTTGGTGCTCGGCGCCGGCCACGGCCTTGTCCGGCCCGGCCAGATAGACGCGCGCGGTGCCGGCGTCCCGCGCCGCCCGCACGACGTCCGAGGCCTCGTCCTGGTAGCGCTTGTCGGTGCCGCAGATGACCGCCGCCGCCGGCGACCCCGCGTCCGTCACCGCTGATGCGACGCCGTCGGCGTCGACCGTGCCCGGGTTGATCGCCTCGATGCCACCGGAAGCCAGCAGGTTCGAGGCGAACGTTGCGCGAATGTTGTTCTCGGCCAACGGGCCCAACGGCAGCAACAGTACCTTCGGGCGCGATCCGGTGCGGTCCAGGTACGCATCCGATCGGTCCCGCAGCGCCTCGAATTCCGCCGCGTAACGCACCAGGTTTCCGGCCGCCAGCGGCGAATACGACGAGTCGCTTTGCGGCAGAGGAGCTTCGGTGAGGTCGGGAAATTCGTTGACGCCGGTGATCGCGGTCCGGCGGTGCGCGATGTCGTCGCTGCGACGGGCGGCGACCTCGGCGATCTGGCCGGCGATGAGGTCGCGGGCTTTCGTGAATCCGCCGTGGGCCTCGATGGCCTGGAAATGCTCCCAGGCCCGCTCGGCCAGGCGCAGGGTCAGGTCCTCGACGAACCAGGAACCACCGGCCGGGTCCAACACCCGGCCCACGTGTGACTCTTCGAGAAGCAACAGCTGCGTGTTGCGCGCGATGCGACGGGCGAAACTCGTTGCTATGCCCGGGAATCCGCCGTCGATCGCGACGTCGAACGGAAATACCAGCAGCGAGTCGGCGCCGCCGACACCGGCGCCGAAGGCGGCCAGGGTGCAGCGCAGCATGTTCACCCACGGGTCGCGCTGGGTCATCATCGGCAGCGACGTCTCGGCGTGGACCCCGGCCGCGCCGGCGTCCGGCTCGCCGACAACTTCGGCGACCCGCGCCCAAAGATTGCGCGCGGCGCGGAACTTCGCGATCGTCATGAACTGGTCGTCGTCGGCGGCGAATCGGAAGCTGATCTGCCCCAACGCCTCGCGGATCGACAACCCCGATTCGGTGAGCACCCGCAGGTAACTCACGGCGGCCGCGACACCGGCGGCGAGCTCCCACGTCGCGTTGGCGCCGAGGTTGTGAAACGCCGGCCCGTCGATGGTGATCGCGCGCACCCCGGTCCGACCGGCGGCCCGCTTGGCCACGGCGATCACGTCCTCGATCGTCGGCGCCGGTCGGTCACTGTGTGTCGCGCTCAGCGGGTCGCCGCCCAGGTCGATCGACAGGGTGGCGCGCTGATCAGGGTCCACCCCGTCCGCCAGCGCAAGCGCCACGTCGCTGGCCGCCAGGTAGTCGGCACCGGCTTGCAGGATCAGCGGCGCCATGCTCAGGTAGACACCCTCGAGCATCTCCCCCAGCTGATCGGGTGCCACACCCGATTCACCGATCCGCAGCACCACGGCGCCGGCCCCATTGCCCAGCGCGTCCAGCACCGCGGAGTTCACGTCCTTGGCCGCGACGCCGGGTACCGGGGTAGCCGGGAAGGCCTCGGCGACCTTCCAGCCGGATTTGACGTCCCGCACTGCGTCACCGCCGCGCACATACGGCCACTCGCCCGGCAGCGGCGGCTCTGGCAGTTCGTCGAGCGCGGTGTAGAGCGCGCGGACCGCGATTCCGTCGTAGGTGGGGGTTTCCAGCAGCCGCTCGGGCGCGTCTCCCAACTGATCGGGGTCCTTCCGGGTGCTTTTGGCCAGCACACCGGCGACCGCACTGCGCCAACGCCCGCGAACCTGTTCTAGGTCGGCGAGCTCGGGTACATCAATGGACACCGATTGCTCCCTTTTCCCAGCATTTGGGCTACTGCTCTGGGGGTACCACTTAGCTACTGAGGCTAATTGATGACCGCTCGTCGCAAAAAACCGCCACTTGCGGCGGGCGTTCCCGATTTCGGAGGAAACGCCACCCTCGGGAAACGGCTTATTCATCTACGGCCCGTACCCTAGGAAGCCGTGCCGGGTTCCGCCACCAGCAAAATCACCGAAACGCTTCGCGATATCGGCTGCGCCATCGGCGTCGCCGCGCGAGGCGTGTCCCGGTCGCGGATCGCCTGGACAGTGGTGGGCATCACAGCGCTGGTGGTGTTGGCGTCGTGGTTGCCGCTCCCCTCGCCCGTGCAGATGCGCGACTGGGCGCACTCCGTCGGACCGTGGTTTCCGCTGGCGTTCCTTCTCGCCCACATCGTCGTGACGGTGGTGCCCGTTCCGCGTACGGCGTTCACTCTGTCGGCCGGACTGCTGTTCGGCCCACTGCTGGGCGTCGCAATCGCGGTGATCGCCAGCACCGCAAGTGCGATGATCGCGATGCTGCTGGTGCGCGCAGTCGGGTGGCGGCTGAATCGCTTGGTGCGCCACCGATCGATTGACTCGGTGGAACAGCGCCTGCGACAACGCGGCTGGCTGGCCATCTTGTCGCTGAGGCTGATTCCCGCCGTGCCGTTCTCGGCCCTTAACTACGCCGCAGGCGCGTCGAGCGTGCGGGTGCTGCCCTACGCGGTCGCGACGCTGGTCGGGTTACTGCCCGGCACCACCGCCGTGGTGGTCCTTGGCGATGCGCTCGCCGGTCACATCAGCGCGCTGCTGTATCTGGTGTCGGCGATCACCAGCGCTCTGGGTCTGGCAGGGCTCGTCGTAGAGATCCGCCACTTCCGTAGCCACCACCGCCGGGCGCACGGTCCCGTCGGTGACGAGCGCTCCCCCGAGCCCGCCACCATCGGCTGATCGCCGATTTCGTTCAGACCGCCGCGCGGTGCGCGAAAGATCGGTACGAGACGGACGGCACCGTCAGCGCGGTCGGCATCCTCATCCGCGGCGGCGATCCCTATATTCTCCAGAGCCGCGTTGCGCGGCGCGGGCGAAATTTTCCGTCGCCGAGTCGGTGCGGCCCTGGCTGGACAAGTGGCACCTGACGGCCGTGACCGCTTCGCCGCGCTGACGGGCTCTCGCTGACCGGCTCCCGAGATCTTCAGGTCGGCTTCAGGCTGACTTCCTACCGTCACGGCATCGCCCCGGCTCGCCATGACGGGGCGCGGTGACCGGTAATGCGGTGCGAATAGCACGATTTCGCGCCGACCGGGTGAAGAAACCGTCGACAGAGAGGATGGATGGGCCCAGTGAAGATCAAGCAACTGATCGCTGGTTCGTTGATCGCGGGAACCCTTGGGGCGGCCGCGGCAGGGTTCGGAGCCGCGGTGGCGAGCGCGGATCCCCCGCCCCCGCCGCCAGGCCCGGGGCAACCCTGGGGACCGGGGCCGGGCGGACCGGGTGGCCCGGGTGGCCCGCCCCCGCCGCCGGGCGGACCGCTCGCACCGCCGCCGCCCGGCGGTCCCGGTGGACAGTTCCGTCCGCCGCCGCCCGGGTTCTGACGCCCGGCGTGCCGAGCGGTGGTCGCCTCAGAGCGGCGGCCACCGCTCGGCCTCATGCCCGCGGCAGCGTGAGCCGGAACTGTGCGCCGCCCTCGTGCGGCAGGCACACCAGTTCGCCGCCGTGGGCACGCGCCAGCGCCCGCGCGATCGCCAGCCCCAGCCCGGCGCCGCCGTGGTCGCGGGCGCGGCCGGGATCCAGGCGGACCAGCCGCTCGAAGATGTTGTCCCGCTGGTCATCCGGGATGCCTGGACCGGTGTCGGTGACGGTGACTTCCGCGACGCCCTCGGTTGCGCGAAGGTCGACGGTGATGGCTCCGCCGGCCGGTGTGTACCGGCGCGCGTTGTCGAGCAGGTTGGACACGATCTGCGACAGGCGGATCGCGTCGGCGTCGAGATGCAGGGTGGCCAGACCGGTGCGGGTGACGCTGATCTGGGGTGCCAGTATCGCGGCCCTGTCGGCTTCCCCATCGAGAACGGCGGCCACGTCGACGTCGTGCAGCTCGAGCGCAAGCCCGGCGTCGATGCGGCTCAGGTCGAGCATGTCGGAGACGAGCCGTCCGGCGCGGCGGGCGTCGGAGAGCAGCAGGCTGGCCCGGCGGTATTGCCCGTCGTCGTGGTGTTCGGAGGCGCTGTGCGCGACCTGCTCGGCGGCGACCTGAATCCCGGCGATCGGAGTGCGCAACTCGTGGGCGGCGTCGACGAGAAATCGCCGGGTCGCCGTCTCCGCGCGCTGTGCGGTGTCGGCGGCGCGCCGGGCCCGGCGCTCGGACAGTTCCAGTGCGTCCAGCATGCCGTCGAAAGCGCTTGCCGCGCGGCCTAATTCGGTATCCGTGCGATCCGGGCGCAGCCGCCGGCCGCGGTCCCCGGTGGTGATCGCGTTGGCCAGCGCGGTGAGCCGATCCAGCGGACGCAGCGCCGCCCGGCTGACCGCGACGAGTAGCAGCGCCGCGAGCAGCAAAGTCACCAGACCCGCCCCGATCATCAAGCCGCGCAACTGATGCGCGACCTGAGTGGTCTGCGTGGTGTCGGCGACCAGGATCACCCTGCTGCCATCGGGCAGCGGGTGCACGACGGCCGTCGCGGTGGCATCCGGCGGAGGGCCGGGCGGCGGCGGAAGTGCGTACGGCGGTGGCGGATACGGCGGATACGGCGGTGGCGGATACGGCGGATACGGCGGTGGCGGATAAGGCGGCGGGTATGGGGGCGGCGACGGATAGAACGGCGGCGGTGCGACGTCGCCGTCGCTCAGGTCGGGATTGATGCCGCGGTCGCCGTACGTGGTGCCGCCGGCCGTGATCACCAGCGCCCGGATCCCGCCGCCGTTGAGCTCGGCAGCGAGCAGATCGGGTGAGGTGTGCGCGGCGCTCAACGCGTCGGCGCGCGACGTCGCGGCCAGCAGCCGGTCGTGCAGATTGCGGTGCGCGAGAACACCCATCGTGATGTCGATGGTGACGCCGAGCACCACCAGCAGGACGGCCAGCAGCGCCAGCACCACCAGCGTCACGCGACGTTGCAGCGACGGCGTCGGCGTCGTCGACGCGGCCGTCATGACCGCTCGGCCTGCAGGCGGTAACCGATGCCGCGCACCGTGTGCAGGACCCGCGGCCCGTGCGCCTCGAGCTTGCGCCGCAGGCCGCTGACATGAACCTGCACGAGGTTGGGGTCGTAGGCGTCGTAACCCCACACCCCGTTCAGGATCTGGCCCGCGCTGACGATCCGGCCGCGCTGCTCCACCAGGAACGCCAGGACCCGCAGCTCGGTCGCGGTCAGATCCAGCCGGTGACCGCCGCGCGCGGCGACGCCGGCGCCGAGGTCCAGGGTGACGTCGCCCACCTGAATCACCTCCGACAGCCGGCCGCGACGGCGCAGCACCGCGCCGACCCGCGACACCAGTTCGGCCAGTTCGAACGGCTTGATGACGTAGTCGTCGGCGCCGCCGTCGAGTCCGCGCAGCCGGTCGGGCAGCCCGTCGCGCGCCGTGATCAGGACGATCCCGATGTCGCCCCATTCGCGGACGACGTCGATCAGTTCGAACCCGTCGCGCCCGGGCAGCATCACGTCGAGCACCACCAGGTCGGGCCGCATCCCGTCGAGAACTTCTTCCAGGCCGTCGCCGTCGCAGCGGGCGTCGGTGTGATAGCCGACATCGGCGAGCGCCTCGCTGACCATCTCCCGGATGGTCTCGGAGTCTTCGACGACCAGCACCCGCGGCGTGCCGACGCTGAAGTGGCCGCCGGCGCGTGGGCAATCCGTCATCCCCCCATTGTCGGCACCGGTGCTGAAACGAACCTGAAGGCCGGTGTCGCCCCAGGCGCCACGTTGGTCACAGATGCGGAAGGCATGAGGCATTGCCCGCCTTCGAGCGACAACTTCGCTCTGAGCCTGCGGCGTCACCGCGTTGTCGCTCGAAGGCGGGCGAAAGTGTGGTGGCCTGCGCCGGTGACCACTGTGACGGATGAGGTCCGTTCGACAGGCGTCCGATTTCTTCAGATCCATTTCAGCCCCGGCTCTTAACGTCCGTGACATGACCACGAACGACGACATCAACACCAATCCACCCGCGCCGGCGCCGGTCGCCTACCAAGCACCTGAGCGGCGCCGTCACCCCACCGGCGTGGTGATCGGCGCCGGAGTGGCGGGCGTGCTGCTCGGCGCGGTCGGCACGGTCGCGGCGATCGCCTTCGCCTGGATCGTCAGCGTCGGGCCGCCCCCGCCACCGCTTCCCGGGCCGCCGCCGGGGTTCGCGGCGGCACCGTTCCACGGTCCCCCGCCCCCGCCGATGGGCGGCCCGGCGCCGGGTGGTTTCGGATTCGCGCCGCCGCCTGGGCCGCCGGGACCCCCGCGCGGCTTCTGGCCGCCGCCCCCGGGCGAGGGATCCGCGGCACCGCCCGCGCCGACGTCGGCGTCCCCCGCGCCGCATCCCTGACAACTGATCCTGTCGCCGTCACGATGCCTGAAATCGTGACGGCGACGGGCGTCGGCCCGGTACGCGGGGCCGGTTGCGTCGATTCGCCGGGACCATTCCGCCGCCCGCAGTGCAGGATGGGAAGGTGCCACGAGATCGATCGTCGTTTCCCACCAGCCTCGCCGCACGGCTGCTGCGCTCGCGCCGCCTCATGCGCGCGCCGATCTGGATCTACAAAGCCCGCGCGGGCGCGCTGTTCGGCTCGCGCATCCTGTTGCTCGAGCACACCGGCCGCAAGTCGGGCATGCCGCGCTATGCTGCGCTGGAAGTCGTCGACCACCCGGCGGCAGACAGCTACGTGGTGGCTTCGGGCTTCGGCCGAAAAGCCCAGTGGTTCCGCAACATCGAAGCCAATCCCCGGGTGCGCGTGTACGTCGGCAGCCACGCGCCCAGGACCGCCGCCGCGCGCGTGCTGACCACCGCGGAAGCCGATCGCACCCTGGCCGCCTACCGAACCCGCCACCCCACAGCGTGGGAGCGGATGCGCCCGGTGCTCGAAGACACGCTCGGCGTCCCGATCACCGACACGGACACTCCGCTGCCGCTGGTCGAGCTGCGCCTGGACTAGTTCTCGTCGGGTCCCTTGATCGTCATCGCGGCGACCAGCGCCAGGAACAGCGCGGCCGGAAGGCCGTTGACGACTTTGTCGCGCACCCGGACATGCGCGCCGACCGCCAGTACGAAGTACAACGTCAGCATCGCAGTCGTCAGGCGCGCCAGAGCGGGAAACCGGTTGACCGACAGCAATCCCACCGCGGCGGCCCCTTTGACCACCGGCAGCACGGGCCGGATGTTCTCCGGGACGCCCACGGTGTCGAGGACCTTCTTGATGGGTGCCACCTGGACGCCGCACGCTACTGCGTCGGCGGCGTGGAACACGCCGAGCGCCGTGTAGGTCTTCGGGGAAGTCAACACGCTCATTCCGCAATCCTAGGGAGTGAGCTCCCCGGCCGGGCCATCTGCCGGCTGGCGGGCGATCGCCTCCGCCTTGGCCACCGCCTGGGCGATCGCGGGGTCGGTTTCGGTGGAGAACCAGTCGGCGACGTCGGCGTCGTCGTCGGCGCTGTGCTTGGGCGCGTCATCGACGGGCGATGGCTGGAAGCGGAACACGCCGTCCTGGCCCGGGGTTCCCAGCAGCTTGGTGAAGCCCTGCAACGCCGCGTTGAAGTCACTGGGCACCACCCACACCTTGTTGGCGTCACCGCGCGCCATCTCCGGCAACGTCTGCAGGTACTGGTAGGCCAGCATCTCGGGGGTGGGCCGGCCGGCCTTGATCGCCGCGAACGTCTTCTCGATCGCCTTCGCCTGGCCCTGCGCCTGCAGGTACGCCGCGGCGCGTTCACCCTGGGCGCGCAGCATCCGGGACTGCCGGTCGGCCTCGGCGGCCAGGATGGCGGCCTGCTTGGCACCCTCGGCGGCCAGGATCTGCGCCTGCTTGTTGCCCTCGGCCTCCTTGATCGCCGCCTCGCGCATACCTTCGGCGGTCAGGATCATCGCCCGCTTCTCGCGGTCGGCCTTCATCTGCTTTTCCATCGACGCCTGGATCGACGGGGGCGGATCGATGCTGCGCAGTTCCACGCGGGCGACCCGCAACCCCCAGCGGCCGGTCGCCTCGTCGAGCACGCCGCGCAGCTGCCCGTTGATCTGATCGCGCGAGGTCAGCGTCTGCTCGAGCGTCATGCCGCCGACGACGTTGCGCAGCGTGGTGGTGGTGAGCTGCTCGACCCCGACGATGTAGTTGCTGATCTCGTAGACGGCTGCCTGGGGAACGGTGACCTGGAAGTACACCACGGTGTCGATGTTGAGGGTCAAGTTGTCCTCGGTGATCACCGGCTGCGGCGGGAACGACACCACCCGCTCACGCAGATCCACCCGCGCGCGAACCCGATCGATGAACGGCACCAACAAGGTCAGTTGCCCGCTGACGGTGCGGCTGTACCGTCCCAGCCGTTCGATCACCGCCGCCTCCGCCTGAGGTATCAGCGCCACGGACTTGGCCACCACGACGATCGCGAAGATCACCAGGACGGCCAGCAGCACCAAACCAGCAACCATAGGAATTCCTTTCTCGCTGAAGCTCTTTGCGGTCGCTACAGACCGCTCTTGAAGACGACCGCGGTGGCGCCGTCGATCTGCATGACGGTGACCGGCTCGCCGGGTTCGTAGACGTCGGCCTCGTTGAGCGGGCGCGCGGACCACACCTGGCCGTCGAGTTTGACCTGGCCCGCGTCGCGCCCGACCCGTTGCAGCACCAGCGCGGTTTTGCCGCGCAGCGCCTCGATTCCCAGAGTGGGCGCCGCGGCCGGCGTCAGCCGCCGCTTCAGCGGCGGGCGAACCAGCACCAGCAGCAGCACCGACACGACCAGGAACACCGCCCCGTTCGCCCACACCGGGAAGTCGGTGAGCCAACTGGTGAGCGCCGCGGCCAGTGCGCCGCCGCCGAGCATCACCAGAAACAAATGACCGGTGAGCGCCTCCGCGCCGGCCAGCACCAGCGCGAATATTAGCCAAAGCAACGCGGCGGGCATGCGGCAAGAATACGCGTGATCCGCCTTCGCCGGGCAAAACAACTACACTGCGTGATCGTGTGGTGTCCCAGTGTTTCGCTGTCCCTGTGGGCCAATGCCTGGCTCGCTGGAAAGGCCGCGCCCGACGACGTCCTGGACGCGTTATCCGTTTGGGCGCCAAAGCAATCGGTGACGGCGTATGATGCCGTCGCCGCGGGCCACACCGGGCTGCCCTGGCCCGACGTGAACGACGCCGGGACGGTGACGCTGCTGCAGACATTGCGCGGCGCGATCGGGCGTCCGACGCCGTCGTGCGGCGGCGCGGGATTGATGCGCGGGACGATCAACGTGGTTTTGCCGGTACCCGGCGATGTGCGCGGGCTGGCCCCGGGGACGCAGTTCGAGCGGGACGCCCTGGCCGCCGGAGAGGCGGTCATCATCGCCAACCCCCGCAACCCCGGCACCGCCGTGGGCCTGGTCCCCGAATTCTCCTATGAGGACGACGAGGACGCGCCCGAGGACTACGAGAGGCGCCTGGCGGAATTGTGCGCGCTGACGTGGACCGTGTACTCGCTGCCCGGCGCCCCGGTCCTGGACCACTACGAGCTCGGCGACGCCGAGTACACGCTGCGGTCCGCCGTGCGCTCGGCCGCCGACGCTCTGGGCGCCATCGGGCTGGGAGCCGCGGCCGCCGACGTCGACGACCCGCGTGGGCTTGTCGAGCAACTGCTGGAATCCGCACGGCAACACCGCATTCCGGACCATGCGCCGACGCGCGCGCTGCGGGTGCTGGAGAACGCCGCGCACGTCGACGCCATCATCGCGGTCAGCGCGGGCCTGAGTCGATCGGACTCTGCGGACCGTTTCACCGCGCCCGTCGCGGCCGGGCTGGAACCGGTGGGAACGCAATCATCGTCCGAGGCCCGCATCGCCAGCGATGCGCTGCGACCGCTGACCGCCGTGGTGCGGTCGGCGCGGATGGCGGCCGTGACCGCGATCCTGCATTCGGCCTGGGGCGACTAGGCGCCGGTCCCGGCCGCGCAGTGCGGCGGGCGGCACGGCGCACCGTTTGCGCTGGCCAGGCAACCCGGTGCCGGGTCCGGCCCCCTCACCCGCTCGGGCGTGCGGCCGTAGCGCAGTTCGTCGATCAGGTCGGCGGCCAGTTGCGCGAAACGCGGGTGGGCGTTCGGCGTCGAGGCCCGCACCATCGCGACTCCCGCCGCCTCCGCCTGGGCCGCCAACTCGGTGTCGAGGTCCCACACCACCTCGATGTGGTCGGCTACGAACCCGATCGGGCAGACGATGACCGCGTCGGTGCCGGCCCGCACCAAGGCGGTCAGGTGGTCGGCGACGTCGGGCTCCAGCCACGGAACCTGCGGCGGCCCCGACCGGGACTGCCACGCCAGGTCGTACTCGGTGTATCCGGCTGCGGCCGCCACAAGGCTTGCGGCGTAGGCGACTTGGCGGCTATAGAGCCGCGGGCCCACGCGGTCGTCGGCGGCCACCGGGATGGAATGCGCGGTGAACACCAGACGCGCGCCGGCATGTTGTTCGGCGGTCAGGGCGCCCGAGGCCGCGCCGATGGTGTCGGCGAAGATCTGGACGAACCGCGGATGGTCGAAATAGGGCCGCAGCTTGACCAATTCGGGCGCATCAGGCCCGGCCGCATCGCGCGCCCGGGCGATGTCCTCGACGTACTGTGCGCAGCTGGAATAGCCGCTCCACGCCGATGTGGTGAACACCGCGGCCCGACGAATTCCGTTGTCCCGCATCGTCGTCACGGTGTCTTCGACGTAGGGCGCCCAGTTGCGGTTGCCGAAGTAGACCGGCAGATCCAGACCGCGGTCATGCAGTTCGGCTTCCAGCTGCTGGATCAGCGCCAGGTTGATCCGGTTGATCGGCGACACCCCACCGAAGTGCAGGTAGTGCTCGGCGACATGGTCGAGACGTTCCGGGGGCACGTTTCGGCCGCGGGTGACGTTCTCCAGGAACGGCCGAACCTGCTCGGGACCTTCCGGCCCACCGAAGGACAGCAGCAGGACGGCATCGAATTCCATTGGGCTCTAGAGCAATCCGCTTTAAAGCAATTGGGTACTTGCGCCGCCGTCGGCGTAGATGATGGTCCCCGTGGTCGCCGGCAGCCAGTCCGAGAGCAACGCGCACACCGTCTTGGCCACCGGCGCCGGGTCTTTCATGTTCCAGCCGATGGGGGCGCGCTGGTCCCAGCCCTCTTCGAGCAGCTGCATCTGCGCGCCGGCCTCTTCGCCGAGCGCACCGCCGACGATCGCGCTCATGGCCAGCGTCCGGATCGGGCCCGCGGCAACGAGATTGGAGCGCACACCGAACTTGCCCGCCTCACGCGCCACGAATCGGTTCACCGATTCCAGCGCGCTCTTGGCCACCGTCATCCAGTTGTAGGCCGGCATCGCCCGGCTGGGATCGAAGTCCATACCCACGATGGAGCCGCCCGGGTTCATGATCGGCAGCGCGGCCTTGGCCAGCGAGGCGTACGAATAGGCCGAGATGTGAATGCCTTTGGAGACGTCCTCGTAGGGAGCGTCGAAGAACGGGTTGATGCCCATCCCCGTCTGCGGCATGAAACCGATCGAATGCACCACACCGTCGAGCTTGTTGCCCTCGCCGATCTCGGCCGTCACCCGGTCGGCGAGCGAATTCAAGTGCTCCTCGTTTTGCACGTCGAGTTCGATCAACGGCGCCTTCTCGGGCAGCCGGTCGGCGATGCGCTGAATCAGGCGCAACCGGTCGAATCCGGTCAGCACCAATTGCGCACCCGCCTCCTGGGCCGCCTTGGCGATGTGAAACGCGATCGACGAATCGGTGATGATTCCCGAGATCAGAATCCGTTTGCCGTCGAGCAGTCCTGCCATGTCCGTCCTTAAAGTCGTTATGTCGTTAACTCAGTGGCCCATGCCCATGCCGCCGTCGACCGGGATGACGGCGCCGGCGATGTAACTGGCGTCCTCGGACGCCAGGAAGCTGACCACCCCGGCGACCTCCGCGGCGGTGCCGACCCGCTTCGCCGGGATGAACTCCAGCGCCCCGGCCTGAATCCGTTCGTCCAGCGAGCGGGTCATCTCGGTGTCGATGTAGCCGGGGGCCACGACGTTCGCGGTCACCCCGGCCTTGGACAGCTCCCGGGAGATCGAGCGGGCCATGCCGATCAGCCCGGCTTTGGCGGCCGCGTAGTTGGACTGGTTGCCGATGCCCCAGCTCCCGGAGACCGAGCCGATGTAGATGATCCGGCCGAACCGCTTCTTCTGCATGCTGCGCGCGGCGCGCTGGGTCACCCGGAACGCCCCGGTGAGGTTGGCGTTGATGACCTCTTCGAACCGCTCCTCGGTCATCCGGATGAGGAACGCATCCTTGGAGATGCCGGCGTTGGACACCAGCACCTCGACCGGGCCCTGGTGCTCCTCGACCTCCTTGAAGGCGCGATCGATGGCGTCGTTGTCGGTCACGTCGCACTCGACTCCGAACAGTCCCTCGGGCGCCCCGGATCCGCGGTGCGTGACGGCCACCTTGTGGCCGTCGGCGGCCAGCCGTTGCGCGATCGCCAGCCCGATCCCCCGGTTTCCGCCGGTGACCAGGACTGATCGGGATACGAATGGGGGTTTGCCGCCGCTCGCGGCGGGTTCGGTGGCTTGCTCGGTGGCCGTCTCAGTCACCCGGCCAACTTATCGCCTCGGCCGGCCAGGGCTGCAATCGGCTCAGCGCGAGCGCAACGTCGATTCACCCCGGGCGGCCGCCGCCGCGCGAACCCGCCGTTGGCTCGCTTAGGATTTGACCCTCATGGCCGCAGCCCCGACCCGACACTTAAGGCTCAGCGCCCAAGCCACGGCGATTTTCGCGGCCTGCTGGGGCGGATTGCTCGTGCTGCTGCTGGTGCGCAACCGCGGGCTGTTCACCCACCCCGTCTACGAGGCCGGAGACCCCGCGGCCAACTCGATCCTCACCCTGCAGGCCAAGCACTTCGCCCTGCTGACCGGGCATTACTCCAGGGTCGGCTTCCACCATCCCGGTCCGGCTTTCTTCTACGTGCAGGCCGGCGGCGAATGGCTGCTGCACGACCTGACCCGTCTCGTTCCGGCGGCCTATAACGGGCAGGCGATCGCGATCATGGCGCTCAACGCGACACTGATCGCGCTGGCGCTGGCCATCCTGTACACCTGGGTGCGCTCGGCGCCGGCGGTACTCACCGCGGCCGGCATCACCCTGATCTTCCTCGCCGAACACCCCCAGCTGGTGTGCTCCACCTGGATGCCCCACGCCTGCTTCGCCCCGTTTTTGCTCTACGTCTTCGCGGTCGCGTCGGTGGCTGCCGGACGGCTGCGCCATCTGTGGATCATGGTGCTCGCCGGCGGCCTGCTGGTGCACGGGCACGCGGAATTCCTGCTACTGGTGCCCCTGCTGGGGCTGGCGGCACTCCTGCCTCAGCGGCGCCGATTGCTCACGCACCGCCGTGAAGTGCTGATCGCCTCGGCGGTGTTGGCATTGTTTCTGCTCCCCATCGTGCTCAACGTGACCCTGCACTGGCCGGGCGAGATTCCGCAGTACCTGGCCTACGGCCACCGCACGCCGAACCCGCCGGTGGCGGCCGCGCGGTTTCTCGCGCAGTTCTGGGGTCCGGGTCCCGCCCTCGGGACGGTGTTCCTGGTGGTGCTGTTCGTCGCGGATCTGGCGCTGGTCCGCAGGCTGACGCGCCCCGGTGTCGACGAGGCGGTACCCGAGTTCTCCCGCCGCCTGCTCAGGGTCACCGCCCTGGCCACCGCGCTGTTCGCCTTCTACTGCTGGTACGGCGTGGACCATCTCTGGCAGTCGTACATCGGCGTCTTCTCCTACGCGTTGCCCCTGGCTTTGCTCATCTTGGGCTCCTCGGCGCTGATGGTGCTGGCGGCGGCGCGGGAAAAGCCGATAGCCCCCCGGCTCGCGGCCGGCGCCGCGGCGGGGAGCCTGGCGGTCGGGGTGGTGCTGGCACTCACGACGGACGCCTTACGCAGAGACCGCGACGAGCTGACGGGCGTGCCCATCGCGCTGGACTACCTGGCCGCGCACGCCCACGGTAAGCCGATCGTGCTGGAGACCCGCACCGACGAATCCTGGGCCGACGCGCTCGCGCTGCTCGACGCCGCCACCAGGGCCGGACAGCGCGCCTGCCTGGCACAAGACCGCTGGCGGCTCCAGGCCACCCGGGAGTTCATCTGCACGCCGCAGGAGCTGGCCGGCGGGGCGCGCTTCACGCTCAGCCGCATCGACCCGGTGTCACCCGGCACCCCCGTGGTGCCGAATCTCAATCCGATCCCCGCGTCGTATCCGCCCTCGGCGGTGATCGCCGCCGGCTGACGGTCGCCCTGAGCGACCGCAGCGTCAGGTCGGCAAGCGCCGGTTGATCAGCAGCGCCGCCAGCGCCGCCAGCGCCAAGACCAGCGCACCCAGCCGCACCCAGCCCACGCTGGCATCGCCCTTGATGGTCTCGTAGCCGATCTGCTGCTGCAGCGTCCCGTACACGGACTTGAGTTCCTGCAATGACGCTGCGCTGTAAGCGTTTCCGCCCGAAAGCTGGGCGACCTTCTTCAGCGTCTCGTCGTCGACGGGTACCGGCTGGCGCTGGTCGTTGATCTCGACGAAGCCGTACGGGGTGCCGAAGGAGATGGTCGAGATCGGCACGCCCTGGTCCTTGGCGGTGCGCGCCGCGGTGAAGGCGCCCTTGGGGTTGTCCGGGTTGGTCGGCATCGTCTCCTTGCCGTCGGAGAACAACACGATGCGCGCCGGCGGCGGTTTGTCGCCACCGCCGATCACCGCGCCGACCGTCGCGATGGCCTGCAGGGCGGTGAAGATGCCCTCCCCGGTGGCGGTGCGGTCGGCGAACTGGAGCTTGTCCAGCGCGGTCTTGGTCGATTCCCGGTTGGTCGTCGGCGACACCAGCACCGTCGCGGTGCCGGCGTAGGCGATCAGCCCGAGGTTGATGCCCGGGGTCAGTTCGTCGGCGAACTGCTTTGCGGCTTCCTGGGCGGCCGCCATCCGGTTGGGCTGCACGTCGGTGGCGCGCATGGACTGCGAGACGTCGATGACCAGCATCACCACCGCACGGTTGCGGGGAATCCGGACGTCGTTCGTCGGGCCCGCCATCGCGATGGTGAACAGCACCAGCGACGCGATGAGCAGGATCGCCGGCAGGTGCCGCCACTTGGGTGGCCTCTTGGGGGCGACGCTCTCCAGCAGCTCCATGTTGGCGAACCGCAGCATGCGCCGCTGCCTGGCCAGCTGCATCAGGATGTAGAGCGCGGCCAGCCCGAAGACGACGAGCAGGAACAGGAAGAACCACGAATGTTCGAAGCCCGACAACGACATCGGGCCCAGGAGCGGCAGGGTCACTGCCGCCCTGCCAGTGCGCCGCGCCGGCGGGATTCGACGAAGCGCACGATGTCGGCGATCCAGTCGCGGTCGGTGCGCAGCGTCAGGATCGGGGCCCCGCAGCTGCGGATCGTGCGCGCGACATCGGCGCGGTGCGCCGCGGCGGCCTTGGCGAAATCGTCGCGCAGCTGGGCGTCGATGGTGAATTCACGCGTGACGCCGGACTCGGCGTCCTGCAACACCACGTCGCCGATGTCGGGCAGCTCGACGTCGCGGGGGTCGAGCACCTCGACGGCCAGCACCTCGTGCCGGGCCGCGACGGCCCGCAGCGGCCGCATCCAGTTGATCGGCCCCAGGAAGTCGCTGATGACCACCGCCATGCCGCGGCGGCGTTCCGGACGGCGCAACGCGTCGATCGCCGTCGCCAGGTCGCCGCGCACCCCGACCGGAGCGCGCGGCGTGGTGGCGATGGTGCGCAGCAGCGTCTGCTCGTGCTGGCGTCCGGAACGGGCGGGCACCCGGGTGATGTTGGCGCCGGTGGACACGATCGCGCCGAGCCGATTGCCGCCCCCGCTGTTGAGGAAGGTGATCGCGGCCGCGGCCGCCACGGCCAGGTCCCGCTTCTCGCACACGGTGGTGCCGAAGTCCAGGCTGGCCGACATGTCGACCACCAGCCACGTTTCGAGCTCCCGGTCGGCGATCATCTGCCGCACGTGCGGGTGCGTCGTGCGCGCGGTGACGGCCCAGTCCATGCGGCGGACGTCGTCGCCGGGCTGGTACTCCCGCGACTCCCCCGGCTCCGAGCCGGGGCCCGGGATCAGGCCGAGGTGATCGCCGTGCAGCACCCCGTCGAGCTTGCGTTTGACGGTGAGTTCGAGGGTGCGCAGCGCCGCCGACAGCTTCGGGTCGTCGATCTGGCCCCGCTGCATCGATGGCGGATGCACAGGCCCCACCGGCCTCTTTGGATCGGTCACCGACCGCTGGCCGCACCGGCGGGTTGCATCACCGGGGGCACCGAATGCCCTTGCTGCGGAACGGCATTCACCTGAGGCAGGGCCACCGTCTGCAACACCCGGTTGATGACGATCTCCGGCGAGATCTCGTCGGCCAGCGCGTCGTAGGTGAGCACCAGCCGGTGCCGCAGCACGTCGGGAATGACGTCCACGACGTCCTGCGGGATCACGTAGTCACGGCCGCGGACCAGCGCCAGCGACCGGGCCCCGGCGATGATGCCCAGCGAGGCGCGCGGCGACGCCCCGAACGAAATCCAGGTCTTGACGTCGTTCATGCCGAGCTGCTCGGGGTGGCGGGTGGCGGTCACCACGCGCACGACGTAGTCCACCAGCGCGTGGTGGACGAAGCCGTTGGCGGCGATGTCCTGCAGCCGCAGCAGGTCACCGGTGTTGAGGATCTGCTTGGGCTCCGGCGGGCGCACGCCCATCCGGTAGATGATCTCCCGCTCCTCCTCCGGCGACGGGTAGCCGACGTTGATCTTGAACAGGAAGCGGTCCCGCTGGGCCTCGGGCAGCGGGTACACACCCTCGTGCTCGATCGGGTTCTGCGTCGCCATCACCAGGAACGGGTTGGGCAGCGGGAACCTCTTGCCGCCGATCGAGACCTGGCGTTCCTGCATGACCTCCAGCAGAGCTGACTGCACCTTGGCCGGCGCACGGTTGATCTCGTCGGCGAGCAGGAAATTGGCGACCACCGGGCCGAGCTCGGTGTCGAACTCCTCCTTGCCCTGCCGGTAGATGCGGGTACCGATGATGTCGGTGGGCACCAGGTCGGGCGTGAACTGGATGCGCGCGAACGTCCCGCCGACCACCTTGGCGAAGGTCTCGACGGCGAGGGTCTTGGCGACGCCGGGGACACCCTCGAGCAGCACGTGCCCTTTGGACAGCAGGCCGACCAGCATGCGCTCCACGAGCTGGTCCTGGCCGACGATGATGCGTTTGACCTCGAAGATGGCCCGTTCCAGGGTCTGCACCTCGGCGGCCAGTCCGTTGCCACCGCCCGCCGGCGCTTCGTGAGCCGGGCCGGATTGCCCGCCCGGGCCCGAGTAACCGCTGGCGCCTGGCGGCGGCCCACCTGCTGCTGTCATCAAGAACCCTCCACGCTCAAACGGACACGACTGCCGGGCAGCGACGTGCCCGCGTCCAACTATTCCAGGCCCACCGAATTCCGTCGACGCTCGCCCAGCTGATGCGTCGCCGGCCCCGCGTTCAGTACTCGATGATCCTGGTCAGGAACGGGGTCATGCCGGGCTTACGAACCGGGCTGACCGTAACCTTCGCGGCGCTGCCGGATGCCTCGAGCATCTGACCGTTGCCCAGGTACATGGTGACATGCTGGCTGCCGTTCGGGCCGTAGAAGATGAGGTCGCCGCGCCTGGCCTGATCCTGCGGGATGTGGCGCCCGGCGTTGTACTGGTCACCGGAGAACCGCGGGATCAGCACACCGACGCCGGCGAACCCGTAGCGCATCAGGCCCGAGCAGTCGAAGCCGGTGATGTTAGCGCCGTCGCCGACGCCCTTGCTGGGGCCGTCCAGCGTGCCCCCGCCCCACGAGTAGGGCACCCCCATCTGCGCACCCATCCGCTTGATCACGTACTCGATGGCCTGCCGGCCATAGACCCGCGGGATCTTGCCGCCGGGGTTGGAGGGTGTGGCGGCCGCAGCGGGTGCGGGATCGCCCAGGATGTTGATCCCGAGACCACCGAGAAACTGCCTGCCCAGGTCCATCGTGGTCTGGGTGGCCTGGGCGGTGGCCTGCAGCGAGGCGTTGGCGACGGCGAGCGGGTCGCCGGGCGCGCCGGCACTGATCTGGGCGGGCAGGGTGGGGTCCCATTCGCCCGGGTCGGCCCCGGCGAGCGGAGCCGGGGCCGTCACGGACAACATCAGCCCGGCCACCACTGCGGTGATCCAGGCGAGGTTGACGATACGAAACCGATTGCGGCGCATGCCCGTCCGTTCAGCACTCACTCGATCACCACTCGATGTACCGGACCACGTAGGGCGTCATGCCGCTGGTGCGCACCGGGGCGACACGGACCTTCAACCCGATGTCGGGGGCCTCGAGCATCTGGCCGTCGCCGAGGTAGATCGTCACGTGCTGGCTGCCGCCCGGGCCGTAGAAGATGACGTCGCCGCGGCGCATCTGCGAGGACGGGATCTTGCGGCCCAGGTTGTACTGCGATCCCGAGTAGTGCGGCAGCTTGATGCCCACCCCGGCGAACGAATACAGCACCAGGCCCGAACAGTCGAAGCCGGTGATGTTGGCACCGGAGTCGATGCCCTTGCTCGGGCCGGCCGCGTTGCCGCCGCCCCAGGAATAGGGCACGCCGATCTGCGACATGCCGCGCCGGATCACGTATTCGGTGGCCTGCCGGCCGTAGACCCGGGGAATGCGCCCCCCGACCCCGCCGGGAGCTGCGTTGGTGATGCCGGTGTCGTCGGGCTTGAGGATGCCCAGCTGCTGCAGGAAGTTGCGGCCCAGGCCCGCGGTGACCTGGGTCGAGGTCGCCGAAATGCCGAGCACCTGGTTGATCACCGCGATCGGGTCGCCGGGCACGTTGGCGCTCGGGATCATCGGCAGGGTGGGGTCCCAGGCGCCATCCCACTGACGGCCACCGGACGACGGCGCCGGCGCGCCCGGCGACCCGGTCTCCCACCGGTCACCCGACGCCGGCGCTCCGGGGCCGCCGGCGCCCGCGGACCAGAGACGGGCGGCCTCGCGCTTGGCCGCGTCGAGCTTGACCTGAGCCTGATCTCGTTGCGCGGCAAGGCGAATGATGTCTTCGCGTTGCTGGTCGAACTTCTGCTTGGAGGTGGTCAGCGCCCGCACCGCGGCGTCCTGGCTGGACTTGGCATCGGCGGCGGCCTTGTCGGCGTTCTGCTTGGCCAGCCGCGCCGCCGATTCCTTGTTCACCTGCTCGGTGCGGGCCTGCTGCAGCTTGGCCATCACGGCCTGCGAGCTCGTGGTCAGGTTCTTGGCAGCCGCTTCGGTGGCGATGATGTCGTCGGGGCTGCTCGCGGTCAGGTAGCTGTTGGACGGACCGTTCATATAGGTGGCCGCGGCGAAGGTGTCGAAGCGGTGCTGCGCCCCGGCGATGGCGATGTTGGCGTCTTTGACCGACTGCTGGCTGGTCTCCAGGTCGTGCTGGGCGGTGGCCGCGTTGTCCCGCGCGGTCTCGACGTCGACGAGGGCCTTGTTGACGCTCTCCTGTTCGGTCTGGATCTCGGCGCTCAGGTTCTGCAGCCGCTGGTTGGCTTTGGCGACGTCGGCGATGAGTCCGGCCAGGTTGTCGGCGGTGGGATCGGCCTCCGCGAGGCCGGGCGTCGCTATCAGGAGGGCCAGGCTCAACACGGAGGGGACGACGGGCCGCACCAGCCTCGCGGCCGGTCGCGCAGAAGACCCCCAGCGTGTGCGTCTCATTCGACTCAGGTCTCCTACAACTCAACGCGACGGGTGGCGCCAGCCACAGGATCCCCGAAAGGCGCCAAAGACAACACCAGCATCATTTGCACCGTACGTCACACGGGTGGGCGTGCAAACGCCCCACCGAAATCGCACTCTCTACGTGCGTTTAATGTGACCGAACGGTGACCTAACCGGTTTGCCGCAGCACGTCGCGACGGTTGGCCGAAACAACCTGAAAAAGCGAATACCTGTGGCTAGACCGCAGTATTGGCGTCGGTGGCGGTGGTTGTCGCGGTGTCGTCGGATGTTGCTGCGCGCCTGCTGCGCAACTGCAACAAGCGGGTGCCGACGGCCGCGGCGAAGACGGCGATCAACAGGAAAATCGTCAGGCCGGTCCAGGGAAACTCGGGCGTGTCCAGCTCGTGCAGGAAATGCTGCGCGGAGACCACGGGGTTGCCCGTCTTGGCATTGTCCTCACCGGCCTCGAGCGTGACGCGGGGGAACTGCGTGCTGTAGCTGCCGACGTAGCTCGGGCTGAGCGTCAGCACCGTCGCGTCGTGATAGTCCGCGCCGACCACCGTCGAGATGTCGCGCAGCGGGGTGTCGTTCGGGGGGTTGTGGTCGAGCAGCACGATCTTGAGGTTGATGCCCTCGGCATGCGCGTGGTTGACCACATCGAGCAGCCCCGGCATCGCCGCCGGCGGCGCGCTGACTCCGGTCGCGGCGACCTGGGCCTTCACCATGGTCATGTCGACGTCCACCGGAATGTAGAGCGGCAAAGTCTGGCCGGTCATCGCGTCCCTCCTCATGTGCCCGTCACGCTGGCGTGACTCTCGGCCACGGCGGTCACTTTAGCGTGACGCTCGACCAGGGATTGGAGCGCTCGCGGGGGTTTTCAACCGGCGGCCGCGGCGACAAGACTGGACCACGAGTGCCGTCGTAATGCAGGACAAGCGTACTGTTAAAGTCGGCACGATAGTTTGGACGACCCGCCGGCGCCAGCCCGTCGCGGCGGGAGAACTAAAGACTCTGGGAGTTTCAAGTGACTGATTCCGTGAATTCGTTCGAAGCCCGCGACACCCTCGAGGTCGGCGACCAGAGCTATCAGATCTATCGTCTCGACGCCGTTCCCAATACCGAGAAACTGCCCTACAGCCTCAAGGTGCTGGCCGAGAACCTGTTGCGCAATGAAGACGGCAGCAACATCACCAAGGATCACATCGAGGCCATCGCGAACTGGGATCCCAAGGCGGAGCCCAGCATTGAGATCCAGTACACGCCGGCCCGCGTGGTGATGCAGGACTTCACCGGTGTGCCGTGCATCGTGGACCTGGCCACCATGCGCGAGGCCATCGGCGACCTCGGCGGCAAGGCGGACAAGGTCAACCCGCTCGCCCCCGCCGACCTCGTGATCGACCACTCGGTGATCGCCGACCTGTTCGGCACCGCGGACGCGTTCGAGCGCAACGTCGAGATCGAGTACCAGCGCAACGGCGAGCGCTATCAGTTCCTGCGCTGGGGGCAGGGAGCTTTCCAGGACTTCAAGGTGGTGCCCCCGGGCACCGGCATTGTGCATCAGGTCAACATCGAATATCTGGCCAGCGTGGTGATGACCCGCGACGGCCTCGCCTATCCCGACACCTGCGTGGGGACCGACAGCCACACCACAATGGTCAACGGCCTTGGCGTGCTGGGCTGGGGCGTCGGCGGCATCGAGGCCGAGGCCGCAATGCTGGGCCAGCCGGTGTCGATGCTGATCCCGCGGGTCGTCGGCTTCAAGCTGACCGGTGAGATCCAGGCAGGCGTCACGGCCACCGACGTCGTGCTGACCGTCACCGAGATGCTGCGCAAGCACGGCGTGGTCGGCAAGTTCGTCGAGTTCTACGGCAAGGGCGTGTCGGAAGTGCCGCTGGCCAACCGCGCCACGCTGGGCAACATGAGCCCCGAATTCGGTTCCACCGCAGCGATTTTCCCGATCGACGAGGAGACCATCTCCTACCTGAAGTTCACCGGTCGCACGGAGGCGCAACTGGCGCTCGTGGAGGCCTACGCCAAAGAGCAGGGGCTGTGGCATGACCCGGACCACGAACCCGCGTTCTCGGAGTACCTCGAGCTCGACCTCTCCACAGTGGTGCCCTCGATCGCCGGTCCCAAGCGCCCGCAGGACCGCATCGCCTTGTCGGCCGCCAAGTCCACCTTCCGCGAGCAAATCCTGAGCTACGTCGACGGCGACGGCCAACAGGGCTACTCGAAGCTCGACGAGTCGGTCGAGGAGACCTTCCCGGCCAGCGATCCCGGCGCGGTGTCGAACGGACATGCCGACGACGTTCCCGAGGTGCACTCGGCGGCCGCCCATGCCAAGGGCCGCCCGAGCAACCCGGTCACCGTGAAGTCGGACGAGCGAGGCGAATTCGTGCTCGACCACGGCGCGGTGGTGATCGCCGCGGTCACCTCGTGCACCAACACCTCCAACCCCGAGGTGATGCTGGGCGCCGCGCTGCTGGCCCGCAACGCCGTCGAGAAGGGACTGACGTCCAAGCCGTGGGTGAAGACCACCATGGCGCCAGGCTCACAGGTGGTCAACGACTACTACGACAAAGCCGGCCTGTGGCCGTATTTGGAGAAGCTCGGCTTCTACCTGGTCGGCTACGGCTGCACCACCTGCATCGGCAACTCCGGGCCGCTGCCCGACGAAATCTCGAAGGCCATCAACGACAACGATCTTTCGGTGACCGCCGTGCTCTCCGGTAACCGCAACTTCGAGGGCCGCATCAACCCCGACGTCAAGATGAACTACCTGGCGTCGCCGCCGTTGGTGGTGGCCTACGCGCTGGCCGGAACCATGGACTTCGACTTCGAGTCACAGCCGCTCGGCAAGGACAAGGAGGGCAATGACGTCTTCCTGAAAGACATCTGGCCGTCGCAGAAGGACGTCTCCGACACCATCGCCTCGGCGATCAACTCCGAGATGTTCACCAAGAACTACGGCGACGTGTTCAAGGGTGACGAGCGGTGGCGCAACCTGCCCACCCCAAGCGGCAACACCTTTGAGTGGAACGCCGATTCGACATACGTCCGCAAGCCCCCGTACTTCGAGGGCATGCCGGCCGAGCCCGAGCCGGTCGCCGACATCACCGGCGCCCGGGTGCTGGCGCTGCTGGGCGATTCGGTGACCACCGACCACATCTCCCCGGCCAGCAGCATCAAGCCGGGCACCCCGGCCGCGCAGTACCTCGACGAACACGGCGTGGAGCGCAAGGACTACAACTCCTTTGGCTCGCGACGCGGCAACCACGAGGTGATGATTCGCGGCACGTTCGCCAACATCAGGTTGCGCAACCTGCTGCTCGACGACGTGTCCGGCGGCTACACGCGCGACTTCACCCAGGACGACGGGCCCCAGGCGTTCATCTACGATGCGGCGCAAAACTATGCGGCGCAAGACATTCCGCTGGTGGTGCTGGGCGGTAAGGAGTATGGCTCGGGCTCGTCACGGGACTGGGCCGCCAAGGGAACGCGGCTGCTGGGCGTTCGCGCGGTGATCGCCGAGTCGTTCGAGCGCATTCACCGCTCCAACCTGATCGGCATGGGCGTGATCCCGTTGCAGTTCCCCGACGGGAAGTCGGCCAAGGATCTGGGCCTGGACGGCACCGAGGTGTTCGACATCACCGGGATCGAAGAGCTGAACAACGGCAAGACGCCGAAGACGGTGCATGTCAAGGCCAGCAAGGGATCCGGCGGGGACGCCGTCGAGTTCGACGCGGTGGTGCGCATCGACACCCCCGGTGAGGCCGACTACTACCGCAACGGCGGCATCCTGCAGTACGTGCTGCGCAACATGCTCAAGTCCGGTTAACCCCGACCCGGTTTCGGCCACCCGTGCCTAAGGTCAGCGAGGACCATCTGGCGGCTCGCCGCCGCCAGATCCTCGACGGCGCCCGCCGTTGTTTCGCCGAATACGGTTACGACAAAGCCACGGTGCGCCGGCTGGAGAAGGCGATCGGGATGTCGCGCGGCGCGATCTTCCACCACTTCCGGGACAAGGACGCGCTGTTCTTCGCCCTCGCCCACGAAGACGCCGAGCGGATGGCCGACGTGGCTTCCCGCGCGGGACTCATCCAGGTGATGCGCGACATGCTGGCCGCGCCGGACCAATTCGACTGGCTGGCAACCAGATTGGAGATCGCCCGCAAGCTGCGCAACGATCCCGCGTTCAGCCAGGGCTGGGCCGAGCGTTCCGCCGAGCTTGCCGCGGCGACCACCGATCGGCTGCGGCGGCAGACCGAAGCACACCGAATCCGCGACGACGTGCCCGGCGACGTACTGCAGTGCTACCTGGAATTGGTCCTCGACGGCCTGGTGGCAAGGTCGGCGGCCGGCGAGGACCCGCAGCGCTTATCCGCGGTCCTCGACCTGGTGGAAAATTCGGTGCGGCGCAACGATTCTTGAGAAACGGCCGTAGCGTCGCAGGCACCCGAGTGAAAGCCGCGGGCCGATTCACCCAGATCGCAGCCGAACTCAGGCCAGCTCGATGAGGTCCCGGTACTCGTCGGACCAGAAGTCCTCGGTGCCGTCGGGCAACAGCACGACGCGCTGCGGGTCGAGGGCCTCGGCGGCACCGGGGTCGTGCGTCACCAAGACCACCGCACCCCGGTAACTGCGCAGCGCGTCGAGCACCTGCTCGCGCGAGGCCGGGTCGAGGTTGTTCGTCGGCTCGTCGAGCAACAGCACATTGGCGGTCGAGGCCACCAAACCGGCCAGCGCCAGCCGCGTCTTCTCACCGCCGGACAGGGTGCCCGCCGGCTGGTCGAGTTGGGCGCCGCTGAACATGAACGCGCCCAGCAGGCCACGCAGATCCTGCTCACCCGAATCCGGTGCGGCGTGGCGGATGTTCTCCCACACGGTCGCATCGTTGTCGAGCGTGTCGTGTTCCTGGGCGAAGTACCCGATCCGCAGCCCGTGCCCGGGCTCGAGCCCCCCGGTGTCGGGGGCCTCGGTGCCGGCCAGGATCCTCAGCAGCGTGGTCTTGCCTGCGCCGTTGAGGCCGAGCACCACCACCCGCGACCCCCGGTCGATCGCCAGGTCGACGCCGGTGAAGACCTCCAGCGACCCGTAGGACTTGCTCAGCCCGGTAGCCACCAGCGGCGTGCGCCCGCAGGCGGCCGGGTTGGGGAACTTGATGCGGGCCACCTTGTCGGCCACCCGCTCGTCGTCGAGCGCGGCCATCATCCGGTCGGCACGACGCAACATGTTCTGCGCGGCAACGGCTTTGGTGGCTTTCGCGCCGAGCTTGGCGGCCTGTGAGCGCAGCGCGGTGGCCTTGCGTTCGGCGTTCGCACGCTCCCGGCGCCGGCGCTGCTCGTCGGTGGCCCGCGCGTCGAGATACTTTTGCCACGTCATGTTGTAGACGTCGACCTCGCCGCGCACCGCGTCCAGAAACCACACCCGGTTGACGACGTCGGCGAGCAGTTCCACGTTGTGGCTGATGATCACCAGCCCGCCGGTGTGCGCGCGCAGGAAATCCCGCAGCCAGCCGATGGAGTCGGCGTCCAGGTGGTTGGTCGGCTCGTCGAGCAGCAGCGTGGTCGACGAACCCGACGTTCCCGCCCCGCCTTCCGACGCGGCGAACAGGATGCGGGCCAGTTCCACCCGCCGCCGCTGCCCGCCGGACAAGGTGCGCAGCTGCTGGGTCAGCACCCGTTCCGGCAGGCCGAGACTCGCGCAGATGCGGCTCGCTTCGCTTTCCGCGCCGTAGCCGCCCAGGGCGACGAAACGCTCCTCCAGCTGCCCGTACCGGCGGATCGCGCGGTCGCGGGCGTCGTCGTCGGCGACCTCGGCCATCAACGCCTGCTGCTTTTCCAGGTCGGTCAGCAACACGTCAAGCCCGCGGGCCGACAGAACCCGGTCGCGGGCCAGCACATCGAGATCACCCTCTTTGGGATCCTGTGGTAGATAACCGATTTCGCCGACGCGGTTGATCGCCCCGGCATAGGGTTCGGTCTCCCCCGCCAGGATGCGCAGGGTGGTCGTCTTACCGGCGCCGTTGCGGCCCACCAGCCCGATGCGGTCGCCGGGCTGCACGCGCAGGTCGGGACCGTCGGGCGAGAGCAGGATGCGCGCACCAGCGCGGACCTCGAGGTCCGTGGCCGTGATCACGATCGCTCTCCTTGGAAAAGACGCCTATTTGTCGTCGGTGAACACCGGTGGTCGTCGTTCTGCGCGCGCGGCAACCGCTTCTTCGAAGTTGGCGGTGAGCAGGCGGACGAAAAGCTGTCCCAAGCCTTCGGCTTGCATGTGCCCTTCCAGGCTACCGGCATCCAGCCCACTCCACAGCGTGCGCTTGGTCAACTCGACGCCCGGCCGCGAGAAGGCCGATATCCGCGTGGCGATCGCGTAGCACGTGTCCAGCAGCTGCTCGTCGGGCACCTGGCAGGACACCAGCCCGATGCGCTCGGCCTCCTCCGCCGTGACGTCGCGGCCGGTCAGCATGATCTCGAACGCGCGTGACGAGCCGATGGCCCGCGGCAACAGGTAGGAAAGACCCAGTTCGCTGGCGGTCAGCCCGTTGTTGATGCCGGCGGCGCGAAAGTAGGCGTTGGTCGAGGCCACCCGGATGTCGGCGGCCAGGGCCAGGCACAAGCCGCCGCCGATGGCGGGGCCGTTGACCGCGGCGATCACCGGTTGGTGCAACCGGCGCAGCGCCAGGATGACCTCGTCGAGGATCTCCATGGAGCGCAGCGCATAGGTGGGGCGGGTCAGCTCCTCGACGTGGGGCACCGAGCCCGCGGACTTGTGATCGGCGCCGGACGAAAAGCCGCGGCCCGCCCCGGTCAGCACGACCACCCGCACCGAGTTGTCGTAGGTGACCTTTTCCAGGGCCTCTTTGAGCGGAACCATGACGTCGAACGCCATCGAGTTCATCCGCTCAGGCCGATTCAGGGTTATCAGCGCGACACCGGGTCGCGGGTGGTCTACCAGTACCAAACTCACCCATGCAACCTAGCGCGTAGCTAAATGCCGTCTCGCCCCCAGCGCGGTGTGGCCCACCGGGCCCCGCCGGTTCCGGCGGCCCTAGACTTCCGAGACGTCGAACGCGCGGACTTGCTGGACCAGATCCTCCAGGGCGGCCGGCGGCAGTGCACCGGGCTGGTTGAACAGCAGTTTGCCCTTCTTGAATGCCATCAGCGTGGGGATCGACCGGATCTGGGCGGCCGCGGCCAGCTGCTGCTCGGCCTCCGTGTCGACTTTGGCGTGCACGATGTCGGGGTGTTTCTCCGACGACGCCGCAAAGGTGGGGCCGAACTGGCGGCACGGACCGCACCAGGAGGCCCAGAAGTCGACGAGCACGATGTCGTTGCCCTCGATGGTTTCGTTGAACTTCTCAGCGGTGAGATCAAGTGTTGTCACATTTGCTCGAACGCCCGGCGGCGACGCGGTGTTCCCCGCTGCCCTTCAGAGTTCGGAATGCGGCTGTCGGCGTGCGCGCAGCTACCGCCGCATGGCGCACTACCCGGTCGCCGCTGGTTACGGTTGCGTACGTTTTCCCGCGTCGGACAGACTGAGCCTGACGATCCGCCGTCTCGAGGACCAGTGAGGGAATCGCCTTGAGCCACTACATCGCTAACGTTCGTGATATCGAGTTCAACCTTTTCGAGGTTCTCGATGTCGGCGCCGTCCTGGGCAGCGGGGGCTACAGCGACCTCGATGCGGACACAGTTCGCACCATCTTGGCCGAAGCCGCGCGCCTCGCCGAAGGTCCGGTGGCCGAAACCTTCGCCTTCGCCGACCGCAATCCGCCGGTGTTCGACCCGGCCGAGCACAAGATCACCGTGCCTGACGAGCTGGTCAAGACGGTGGCGGCGCTCAAGGAGGCCGGCTGGTGGCGGCTGGGTCTGGCCGAAGACATCGGCGGCATGGCCGCCCCGCCGCCGCTGGCGTGGGCGGTCAACGAGATGCTCATCTGTGCCAACCCGTCGGCGAATTTCTTCAATCTCGGCCCGTTCATGGCTCAGGCGTTGTACGTCGAGGGCACCGAGCAGCAGCGGCAATGGGCCGCTCATGGCGTGGAGCACGGCTGGGCGGCCACCATGGTGCTCACCGAACCCGACGCGGGCTCCGACGTCGGTGCGGGCCGCGCCAAGGCCGTCGAACAACCCGATGGCACATGGCACATCGAGGGCGTCAAGCGCTTCATTTCCGGGGGCGATGTCGGTGACACCGCCGAGAACGTCTTCCATCTGGTGCTGGCCCGCCCCGAGGGCGCCGGGCCGGGCACCAAGGGGCTGAGCCTGTTCTACGTGCCCAACTTCCTGTTCGATCCCCAGACCTTCGAAATGGGCCCCCGCAACGGGGTTTACGTCACCGGGGTGGAACACAAGATGGGCATCAAGTCCTCCCCCACGTGCGAATTGACCTTCGGCGCAACGGATGTGCCCGCTGTCGGTTACCTGGTCGGTGACGTACACCGGGGCATCGCGCAGATGTTCACCGTAATCGAGCACGCGCGCATGACGATTGGCGTCAAGGCCACCGGCACCCTGTCCACGGGTTACCTCAACGCGCTGGCCTTCGCCAAGGAACGCGTGCAGGGCGCGGACCTGACGCAGATGTCCGACAAGACCGCGCCGCGGGTCACCATCATTCACCATCCCGACGTGCGTCGCAGCCTGATGACCCAGAAGTCCTACGCCGAGGGCTTGCGGGCGCTCTACATGTATGCCGCAGCCCATCAGGACGACGTTGTGGCACAACGGGTTTCGGGTGCCGATCCCGGAATGGCGCATCGGATCGACGACCTGCTGCTGCCGATCGTCAAGGGGGTGAGCTCGGAGCGGGCCTACGAGGTGCTGACCGAGTCCCTGCAGACGCTGGGCGGTTCGGGCTTTTTGGCCGACTATCCGCTCGAGCAGTACATCCGTGACTCCAAGATCGATTCGCTCTACGAGGGCACCACCGCCATCCAGGCGCTCGACTTCTTCTTCCGAAAGATCGTGCGCGACCGGGGGGAGGCCCTGCAGTTCCTGACGACTCAGATCACCGCGACGACCGACAGCTGTGACGAGGCGCTCAAGCCGATCGCGGCGCTGGTGCAGACCGCGTTCGATGACGTGACGGCGATGACGGGCGCGTTGACCGGTTACCTGATGTCCGCGGCGCAGCAGCCGGGCGAGATTTACAAGGTGGGCCTGGGGTCGGTGCGCTATCTGCTCGCGGTCGGCGATCTGCTGATCGGCTGGCGACTGCTGGTGCAGGCCGACGTCGCCACCCGCGCGCTGGCTGACGGCGCCGAGCATGACGAAGCGTTCTACCGGGGCAAGATCGCGACCGCGAAGTTCTTCGCCAAGAACATGCTGCCGCGGCTGACCTCGCTGCGCGGGGTCATCGAGGCCATCGACGACGAAATCATGACCGTGGCCGAAGAAGCGTTCTGACAGCGCACAGCTTAGGCACAGGTTAAACGGGTAAACCATAACGTTGGTCAACCGACGAATGGAGAAACGTTGATGTCTGCCAGCTGTCAAGCGCCCCGGCTCACTCGCTTCGCGGTAGTCGCCGTCGCGGGAGCCACCGCATTGTCCCTGTCCGCCTGCGGCTCTTCGAACAATTCCACGTCCACCTCCACATCGACGTCGACGTCGACATCCACCGTCACGTCGACCACCACCTCGTCCACCCCTAACGCAGAAGCGCGCGTCATCGGGCTCATTGCCTCGGTGGCGGGCAACTCGATTCAGGTCACCAAGGAAGACAACTCAACCGCGTCGGTCAACTTCACCTCGACCACCAAGATCACCGAGGCCGTTCCGGCCGGCCTGCCGGACGTCACCCCGGGCAGCTGCATCAGCGTGAAGCCGACCGAGGGGTCGGCACCCGGCCAGGCGGTCACCGCCGCGTCGGTGAAGATCAGCGAGTCCGTCAACGGCGCCTGCCCGAAGCCCCCGCAGTCCGCACCCGGCGGTTCGACCACCACGCCGCCGTCCCTCCCGCCGTCGAATGCGCCGACGAAACCGGCCTGGGTCCGCGGCTCGGTGGCGTCGGTGTCCGGTAACACCATCAATCTGACCAACACCGATCCCAGCGGCAACACCACGCAGACGACCGTGACGGTCGATGACAAGACCAAATACACCAAGCAGTCCTCCGCCAAGACCGACGCGATCACACCGGGCAAATGCCTGTCCGCGCGCGGAACTCAAGAGAACGGCGGCGCGCTGCAGGCGACGAGCATCAAGCTGCGACAGGCCGTCGACGGCAAGTGCGGCAAGCCCAAGCAGCCCGGCCATGGTGGCTGAATCCGGCTGACTGAGATTGCCGTCACTCCCGCCGGACGCGGCGTGAAAGCCGCGCCCGGCGGGGGTGATTGCGCAGGGCGGCGAAACGCGTGATCGGAGATGAGAGCTGTGCCTGCCTTATTGAAGACCCGGCGGACGCAGATCGCGCTCGGCGTCGTCGTTGCCTTCATCGCGGTGTGCGTGGCCATGTGTGGCTCCTCGCACGACACGTCGAACACCGGCGCGCCGCCCGTCGTCACCGCGGTCCCACCGAGCGCGGCTCCCAGCGCCGCACCGCCGCCGGCGCCCCCACCACCACCGCCTCCGGTCGGCAAGGACTATGTCGAGGGCATGGTGCAATCGAATTCCGGTCAAACGGTCGCGCTTCGCACGCGGACCGGCTCCGCGACGGTGGACTACACGCCGCAGACGATCGTCATGGACGTCACCCCGGCGAAGCTGGCGGATGTGACGCCGGGCAGCTGCGTGAATGTCAAAGCCACCCCGCAGAGCGCACCGCCCCCCGGGTCCATCACCGCGCAGACGGTGACCGTCACCGCCGCCACGGACGGCAAGTGCCCGCCGCCGGCCGGCTTCTACGGCACGGTGTCCTCGGTGTCGGGCAACACGATCGCCGTCAACGGCCTGGGCGCCGGCGGTCCGGGAACCTCGACCAACGTGACCGTCACCGACTCCACCTCATACCAGCGGCAGACCCCGTCGGACACCCAGGCGATCACGAACGGCAAATGCATTGGGGCTCAGGGGACTCAGGATGGCGGCGTCCTGCACGCCGCGATGATCAGTGTGGAGGCCTGCCCGCCGATGGGGCGCCCACACCCGCACCTGCACCTGCCTCATCTTCCGCACATCCACCTCTAGGCCAAGGGGCGCCGCGGCGCGCGACTAGCGCGAAAGCCTGGCTCAGACGGTGAAGCCGAGGGCGCGCAGCTGCTCGCGGCCGTCCTCGGTGATCTTGTCCGGACCCCACGGCGGGTTCCACACCCAGTTGATCCGCAGGTCGTCGACCAATCCGGCCCCCACCAGCGCACTGCGTGACTGGTCTTCGATGACATCGGTCAGCGGGCACGCCGCCGACGTCAGCGTCATATCGATGAGGGCGACGGTTCCGTCGTCGCCGTCTTCGACGTTCAGCCCGTAGACGAGTCCCAGATCGACGACGTTGATGCCGAGTTCGGGGTCGACGACGTCACGCATCGCCTCCTCGAGGTCGGCAAGGAATTCCTCACCCTGCGCGGTGGTGTCGCTCATCTGTAACCTCCTGAAAGTCTGCGACTTGGCCCGAATAGGCTTTGGCCAAAGCATCTTTGAACGCCATCCAGCCCAGGAGGGCGCATTTCACCCGGGCGGGATATTTCGCCACCCCGGCGAACGCGATCCCGTCGCCCAGCACGTCCTCGTCGCCCTCGATGGTGCCGCGCGAGGACACCATCTCGGTGAACGCGGCAACGGTCTTGAGCGCCTCGCCGACGCTTTGGCCGATCACCTGCTGGGTGAGCACCGAGGTCGCCGCCTGGCTGATCGAGCAGCCCTGCCCGTCATAGGACACGTCGGCTACGGTTTCGCCGTCCCCGGACAGCGCGACCCGCAGCGTGACCTCGTCACCGCAGACCGGATTGACGTGGAACACCTCGGCGCCGAACGGCTCGCGCAGTCCGCGGTGCTGCGGGCGCTTGTAGTGGTCCAGGATCACGTCCTGATACATCTGCTCGAGACGCAATGTCAGCCTCTCCCAAAGAAATCCAGCGCGCGGCGCACGCCGGCCACCAAACGCTCGACCTCTTCGGTGGTGTTGTACACACCGAACGAAGCCCGCGCGGTGGCCGCCACACCGAACCGGCGATGCAGCGGCATGGCGCAGTGGTGACCCACCCGCACCGCCACGCCCTCGTCGTCGAGCACCTGCCCGACGTCGTGCGCGTGCACGCCGTCGACGACGAAAGACACCGGCGAGGCGCGGTTCTCCATGGTCACCGGCCCGACGATGCGCACGGCGTCGATCCCGGACAGGCCCTCGATGGCCGCGGCGACCAGCTGGTGTTCGTGGGCCTGAACGGACGCCATGCCGAGGGCGCCGAGATAGCGGGTGGCCGCGCCCAATCCGACCACCTGCGACGTCATCGGAGTGCCGGCCTCGAATCGCTGCGGCACGGCCGCATAGGTGGACGATTCCATGGTCACGGCTTCGATCATCGAGCCGCCGGTCAAGAACGGCGGCAGAGCCGACAACACCTCGCGCCGTCCATACAGGACGCCAATGCCGTTGGGGCCCAGCATCTTATGTCCCGAGAAGGCGGCGAAGTCCACGTCGAGCGCGTGGAAGTCGACGGGCTGGTGCGGCACCGACTGACAGGCGTCCAGCACGGTCAGGGCGCCCACGGCCCGGGCCCGGCTGACCAGCTCGGCCACCGGCGCCACCGCACCGGTCACGTTCGAGTGGTGGGTGAAGGCCACGACTTTGACGCGTTCGTCGAGCTCCAGCGAGTCGAGGTCGATGCGCCCGTCGTCGGTGACGCCATACCAGCGCAGACTCGCCCCGGTGCGCCGGGCGAGTTCCTGCCAGGGAACCAGGTTGGCGTGGTGCTCGAGCTCGGTGGTGACGATGACATCGCCGGGCCCGACGGCACGCTCGAAACGCTTGTCCCCCAGCACATACGACACCAGGTTCAGCGCCTCGGTGGCATTCTTGGTGAACACCAGCTCGTCGCACTCGGCGCCGACGAACGCCGCGACGTCCGCGCGCCCCTGCTCGTAGGCGTCGGTGGCCTCCTCCATCAGCTGGTGCGCACCGCGGTGGACCGCACCGTTGGAGGTCAACAGGAACTCCCGCTCGGCGTCGAGCACCTGCAGCGGCCGCTGCGACGTCGCACCGGAATCCAGGTACGCCAACGGATTTCCGCTGCGCATGACGCGCTTGAGGATGGGAAAATCGGCGCGGATGGCCGCGACGTCCAGTGGATTCACGGAGGCCGCCATTTCTAGGCCCCGGTTGCCGCCGCTTGAGCGAAGCGCACGTAGCCGTTCTGCTCGAGCTCGTCGGCCAGCTCGGGTCCGCCGGATTCGGCGATGCGCCCGCCGACGAACACGTGCACGTATTCGGGGTGGATGTAGCGCAGGATGCGGGTGTAGTGCGTGATCAGCAGGATGCCGCCGTGCTCTGTCTCCGCATAGCGGTTGACTCCTTCGCTGACCACCCGCAGGGCGTCGACGTCGAGCCCGGAGTCGGTCTCGTCGAGGATGGCGATCTTGGGCTTGAGGAGCTCCAGCTGCAGGATCTCGTGGCGCTTCTTCTCGCCGCCGGAGAAACCCTCGTTGACGCTGCGCTCGGCGAAGGCGGGGTCGATCTCGAGCGAACCCATCGCCGCCTTGACCTCTTTGACCCAGTGCCGCAGCTTCGGGGCCTCACCGCGCACGGCGGTCGCCGCCGAGCGCAGGAAGTTCGACACTGACACGCCCGGCACCTCGACGGGATACTGCATGGCCAAAAAGATTCCGGCCCGGGCGCGCTCGTCGATGCTCATCGCCAGCACGTCCTCGCCGTCCAACGTGATGGAGCCCGAGGTCACCGTGTACTTGGGGTGACCGGCGATCGCGTAGGACAGCGTCGACTTGCCCGAACCGTTGGGACCCATCAAGGCATGTGTCTCACCGGATTTCACCGTCAGGTCGACGCCGTTGAGGATTCCGATCTCGCGCTCGGATTCGGGGGCGTTCGGGTTGACGACGCTGACGTGTAGGTCCTTGATTTCCAGAGTGGTCATGAGGCTGTTGTTTCCGTCTTTTCGGTTAAGGCCAGTTCGTGTTCGATGGCGTCGGTCAGGCGTTCCCGGATCTCGGGCACCGCGATCTTGGAGATGATTTCGGCGAAGAAGCCGCGGATCACCAGGCGGCGCGCCTGCTCCTCGGGGATGCCGCGGGAGCGTAGGTAGAACAGTTGCTCGTCGTCGAAACGGCCGGTGGCACTGGCGTGTCCGGCTCCGACGATCTCGCCGGTCTCGATCTCCAGGTTGGGCACCGAGTCGGCGCGTGCCCCGTCGGTGAGCACCAGGTTGCGGTTCACCTCGAAGGTGTCGGTGCCGGTGGCTTCGGCGCGGATCAGCACGTCGCCGATCCAGACCGTGTGCGCGTCGGGCAGTGCGGAGCTCGGATCGCCTTGCAGCGCACCCTTGTACAGCACGTTCGACTTGCAGTCGGGCTGGGCGTGATCCACCAGCAGCCGCGATTCCAGGTGCTGGCCGTCGTCGGCGAAGTACAGGCCGAGCAGCTCAGCGTCCCCGCCCGGAGCGGTGTAGCGCACGTTGGCCGTCAGCCGCACCACCTCGCCGCCGAGCGTGACGGCGACGTGGCGCAGCACCGCGTCCTTGCCCAGCTTGGCGTGGTGCATGCTGACGTGCACCGCATCGTCGGCCCAGTCCGCGAGCCACACCACGGTGAGCCGCGCGGCGTCGTCGACGACGAATTCGACGTTGTCGGCGTAGGTTCCGCTGCCCCGCTGGTCGATGACGACGACCGCCTCGGCTAGCTCGGCGACCCGGATCTGCAGGTGCCCGTAGGCCACCGCCCCCTGGCCGGGGCCGGTGACCGTGATGGCGACCGGCTCGGCGATGCGGGTGTCGCGCTCGACGGTGACCAGGGTCGCGGAGTTGAACGACGAAAACGCTTGCGCCGCAACCCGGTCGGCGGGGACCCCGCCCTGGCCGAGCCGCTCGTCGCCGCGGGAGACGGTCTCGACCCGCAGGCCGGGCCGCTCGGTGACGCTGACCCCGGCCTTGCCGGTGGCGCGCGCCGAGCCGTCGTGCAGGCCGCGCAGCCGGCGCAGCGGGGTGAACCGCCAGATTTCGTCGCGGCCGTGCGGGACCTCGAACGCGTCGACGTCGAAGGAGGCGAACAGCTCGCCCTTGTTGGCAGCCGCGAGGGCCGAACCCTCAACCGGCTCGGTCAGATTCGTCACTAGCCGACCGCACCTTCCATCTGCAACTCGATCAGCCGGTTGAGCTCGAGCGCGTATTCCATCGGCAGCTCTTTGGCGATCGGCTCGACGAAGCCGCGCACCACCATGGCCATCGCCTCGTCCTCGGTCAGGCCGCGGCTCATCAGGTAGAACAGCTGGTTCTCGCTGACCTTGGACACGGTGGCCTCGTGGCCCATGGTGACGTCGTCCTCGCGGATGTCGACGTACGGGTAGGTATCGCTGCGGCTGATCGTATCCACCAGCAGCGCATCGCATTTCACGCTGGACCGCGATCCGTGCGCGCCCTTGTTCACCTGCACCAGGCCGCGGTAGGAGGTGCGGCCGCCGCCGCGCGCCACGGACTTGGACACGATGTTGCTCGACGTGTTCGGCGCCAGGTGCAGCATCTTCGCGCCGGTGTCCTGGTGCTGGTCTTCGCCGGCGAAGGCGACCGAGAGCACCTCGCCCTTGGCGTGCTCGCCGGTCATCCAGACCGCCGGATACTTCATGGTGACCTTCGACCCGATGTTGCCGTCGATCCACTCCATGGTGGCACCGGCCTCGGCGCGGGCCCGCTTGGTGACCAGGTTGTAGACGTTGCCCGACCAGTTCTGGATCGTCGTGTAGCGAACGCGCGCATTGGGTTTCACGATGATTTCGACCACCGCCGAGTGCAGCGAGTCCGACTTGTAGATCGGCGCGGTGCAGCCTTCGACGTAGTGCACGTAGGAGCCCTCGTCGGCGATGATCAGCGTCCGCTCGAACTGGCCCATGTTCTCGGTGTTGATCCGGAAGTAGGCCTGCAGCGGGATGTCGACGTGCACGCCCTTGGGGACGTAGATGAACGAGCCGCCGCTCCACACAGCGGTGTTCAGCGCCGAGAACTTGTTGTCCCCGGCCGGGATCACGGTGCCGAAGTACTCCTGGAAGATCTCGGGGTGTTCGCGCAGACCGGTGTCGGTGTCGAGGAAGATGACGCCCTGGGCTTCGAGGTCCTCGCGGATCTGGTGGTAGACCACCTCGGACTCGTACTGGGCCGCGACGCCGGCCACCAGGCGCTGCTTCTCGGCCTCCGGGATGCCCAGCCGGTCATAGGTGTTGCGGATGTCCTCCGGCAGGTCTTCCCAACTGGCGGCCTGCTTTTCGGTGGAGCGCACGAAGTACTTGATGTTGTCGAAGTCGATGCCGCCCAGGTTCGAGCCCCAGTTCGGCATCGGCTTGCGGTCGAAGATGCGCAGCGCCTTCAGCCGCGTCTGCAGCATCCACTCGGGCTCGTTCTTCTTCGCCGAGATGTCGCGGACGACCGCCTCGGACAGGCCGCGCTGGGCGCTGGCACCGGCGACGTCGGAGTCCGACCAACCGTAGCCGTACCGCCCCAGGGAGGCGATCGCCTCCTCCTGAGTCAGCGGCGCGGTAGCCGTCTTGCTGGCCTCGGGTGTGAGTGTCATCGAGACGCTCCTTTGATGCTCGTGGTGTCGGTCATATGGCGCCGCTCCTCCTCATCGCTGCGCTCTGCATCGTCGCCGGCGCGGCGCGGGCTGGGCGCCTGAGTCAGGGGTACGTGCGTGGTGCAGGCGCAGTCGCCGTTGACGATGGTCGCCAACCGCTGGACGTGGGTCCCAAGAACCTCGGCCATGGCCTGCTGCTCGGCCTCGCACAGCTCGGGGAATTCCTCGGCCACGTGCGACACCGGGCAGTGATGCTGGCAGATCTGCACGCCGTGGATCGGCCCGCCGACCTGCGTGGTGGTGGTGACGTAGCCGGCCTTGGTCAGGGCCGTGGCGATCCGGTCGGCCGCCGCCTCGACGTCGGTGTCCGCCGCGCTGTCGGCCGCGGCAACGTCGGCCAGGATGGTGTCGATGCGCTGCCGGGCGAACGCCTGCACCGCCTCTTCACCGCCGATCTCGCGGAGCTGCCGCATGGCCGCCGCCGCCAGGTCGTCGTAGGCGTGGTCGAGCTTGGCCCGCCCGGCCGAGGTCAACCGGTAGCGCTTGGCGGGACGCCCCCGTCCCACCTGCTGCCACGCCGCGGCCGCCGTGGACTCGGCATCGCCGGCCTCGATCAGGGCGTCGAGGTGGCGTCGCACGCCGGCGGCCGCCAGACCCAGCCGGTCACCGATCTCGCCCGCGGTGATCGATCCGGACTCCAGCAGCAGGCGCACGATCGCGCGGCGGGTGTGACCATCCGGCACCGGCGCGCCGACGTCCGCCAGGCCGGGAGCGACGTCGCCCCGCCCGGTGGCCCCATCGAGGCTGGTTCGGATTTTCACAACACCAGTGTGACGCAATTCCGGGGATCGGTCTAGCAAGGGTCCCCTGTCCTGGCGTTGCGATGGTCACACTAACGGCGACGCAATGACCCGTTGCATCCGGCGGTTACGCTGCTCTGATGGCAGCCCGCCACCACACGCTGAGCTCATCGATCGCGAGTCTGCACGGCGACGAGCAAGCAGTGGGCTCGCCGCTGAACAATACCGAGCTCACCGCGCTGCGCCGCACCCGGCTCTTCGGCGCGACCGGCACGGTGGTGATGGCGATCGGCGCCCTCGGCGCCGGCGCCCGGCCCGTCGTCCAGGACCCCACGTTCGGCGTCCGGCTGCTCAACCTGCCGTCGCGGATCCAGACCGTGTCGTTGACCATGACGACCACCGGCGCGGTGATGATGGCCCTGGCCTGGTTGATGCTCGGCCGGTTCGCGCTGGGGAACCGGCGGATGTCGCGCGGCGACCTGGACCGCACCCTGCTGCTGTGGGTGCTGCCGCTGTTGATCGCCCCACCGATGTACAGCAAGGACGTCTACTCCTATCTGGCGCAGAGCCAGATCTCCTTGGAAGGCCTGGACCCGTACCGGGTGGGCCCGGCCTCGGGGCTCGGCCTGTCCCACATCTTCACGCTCTCGGTGCCGACGCTGTGGCGCGAGACGCCCGCACCGTACGGCCCGCTGTTCTTGTGGATCGGGCGCGGCATCTCGGCGATCACCGGGGAGAACATCGTCGCCGCCGTGCTGTGTCACCGGCTGGTCGAGCTGCTGGGCGTGGGGCTGATCGTCTGGGCGACGCCACGGCTGGCCCGGCGCTGCGGCGTCGCGGAGGTCAGCGCGCTGTGGCTGGGGGCGGCCAATCCGCTGCTGATCATGCATCTGGTGGCCGGCGTGCACAACGAGGCGCTGATGCTGGGCCTGATGCTGGCCGGGGCCGAATTCGCGTTGCGCGGCGTCGATGCACCGCGGTTGCTGCCCGTGTCGTGGTCGCGGCCGGGCCCGGACTGGGAGCCGCTGGGGATGCTGGTCACCGGCGCCGTGCTGATCGTGTTGTCGTCGCAGGTGAAGCTGCCGTCGCTGCTGGCGCTGGGCTTCGTCACGATGGCGCTGGCCTACCGCTGCGGCGGAACCGTGCGCGCGCTGCTGCTGACAGGCGGCGGCATGGCGGCGCTGTCGCTGGCGGTGATGGCACTGGTGGGCTGGGCCAGCGGCCTCGGATTCGGCTGGATCTACACGCTGGGCACGGCCAACGTGGTGCGCAGCTGGATGTCACCGCCGACGCTGCTGGCGCTCGGCACCGGCCAGGTGGGCATCCTGCTGGGCCTGGGTGATCACACGACCGCGGTACTGGGCCTGACCCGTGCGATCGGCGTGCTGATCATCACGGTGATGGTGGCCTGGTTGCTGCTGGCCGTCTTCCGCGGCCGGCTGCACCCGATCGGCGGGCTGGGCGTCGCGCTGGGCATCACGGTGCTGTTGTTCCCCGTCGTGCAGCCCTGGTACCTGCTGTGGGCGATCATCCCGCTGGCCGCCTGGGCGACGCGCACCGGCTTCCGGGTGGCGGCCATCGTCATCAGCCTCGTCGTCGGGATCTTCGGCCCGACCGCCAACGGCGACCGGTTCGCGCTGTTTCAGATCATCGACGCCACCCTGGCCAGCACGGTGATCGTCGTCGCGCTCATCGGGTTGACCTACACCCGCCTGCCGTGGCGCCGCCCACCGGCCCAGGGCGCCGGGGCCGGCGGCCAACCCGGCATCGACACGGCGGCGACGCCGCCCACACCGTCGCCCCCTCAGCCGGCGCCGGCGCACGACGCCTACGCTGATTCCACGTGAGCCGCGCCGACGACGATGCAGAGCGAAGCGATGAGGAGGAGCGGCGCTCGTGAGCTCGGCCCTTCCAGAATCGCGCGAATCCCCTGACGTCGTGGTGCGGCTGCGCGGGGTCACCAAGACATACGGATCCGGCGCGACGGCTGTCGAGGCCGTCTGCAACCTCGATCTCGAGGTGCACGCCGCCGAGGTGCTGGCCCTGCTCGGCCCCAACGGCGCCGGGAAGACCACGACGGTCGAGATGTGCGAGGGCTTCGTGCGCCCGGACGCCGGCACCATCGAGGTGCTCGGCCTGGACCCGATCGCCGACAACGCGCGGCTGCGGGCCCGCATCGGGGTCATGCTGCAGGGCGGCGGCGGCTACCCCGCGGCCCGCGCGGGCGAGATGCTGAACCTGGTGGCGGCCTACGCCGCCGACCCGCTGGACCCGGCGTGGCTACTGGACACGCTGGGGCTCACCGACGCCGCCCGCACCACCTACCGGCGGCTCTCCGGCGGCCAGCAGCAGCGGCTGGCGCTGGCGTGCGCCCTGGTCGGCCGCCCCGAACTGGTGTTTCTCGACGAGCCCACCGCTGGCATGGACGCGCACGCGCGGTTGCTGGTCTGGGAGCTGATCGACGCCCTGCGCCGCGACGGCGTGACTGTGGTGCTGACCACACACCAGCTCAAGGAGGCCGAGGAGCTCGCCGACCGGCTGGTGATCATAGATCACGGCGCCACGGTGGCCTCCGGTACGCCCGCGGAGCTGATGCGCAGCGGGGCCAAGGACCAGTTGCGATTCAGCGCGCCGCCGCGCCTCGATCTGTCGTTGCTGTCGTCCGCGCTGCCGGAGGACTACAAGGCAACCGAGGTGACGCCGGGCGAGTACCTGGTCGAGGGGCACGTCGACCCCCAAGTGTTGGCGACCGTCACCGCGTGGTGCGCGCGGATCGACGTTCTGGCCACCGACATGCGCGTCGAGCAACGCAGCCTCGAGGATGTCTTCCTCGACCTCACCGGCAGGAAGTTACGGCCTTGACGGACAACGAGACTGGATCGAGTGTGTTCCCCGTGGGCACCTTCGCCCCCGACCCGCGGCCCAACGCGGTGCCGAAAATGCTTGCGGCGCAATTCAATCTGGAGCTCAAGCTGCTGCTGCGCAACGGCGAACAGCTGCTGCTGACCATGTTCATCCCGATCACGCTGCTGGTCGGGCTCACGCTGCTGCCGCTGGGCTCGTTCGGCCAGCACCGCGCGGCGACCTTCACCCCGGTCATCATGGCGCTGGCGGTGATCTCGACGGCGTTCACCGGTCAGGCGATCGCGGTCGCCTTCGATCGGCGTTACGGCGCATTGAAACGGCTTGGCGCCACGCCACTTCCGGTGTGGGGCATCATCGCGGGCAAGTCTCTTGCGGTGGTCACGGTGGTGTTCCTGCAGGCAATCCTGTTGGGGGCCATCGGTTTCGCGCTGGGCTGGCGACCCGCGCCGGCGGCCCTGGCGTTGGGCGCGGCGGTCATCGCGCTGGGCACCGCGGTCTTCGCGGCGCTGGGTTTGCTGCTCGGGGGGACGCTGCGCGCCGAGATCGTGCTCGCGGTCGCCAACCTGATGTGGTTCGTCTTCGCGGGCCTCGGCGCGCTGACCCTGGAGACCGGGATAACGCCCACGGCAGTCAAGCTGGCCGCCCGGCTGACTCCGTCCGGCGCGCTGACCGAGGCGCTCTCCCAGGCGATGACCACGTCGGTGGACTGGTTCGGAGTGATCGTTCTGGTGGCGTGGGGAGCGGTGGGCGCGCTGAGCGCGCTGCGCTGGTTCCGCTTCACCTGACGTCCGGGGTTGCCGTGGAGGGCCGCCGCGGTGGCACGACACTTAAACCACGCACACGACACGCCGAGACCCGGGTGCGTGGTTTAAATCTCGCGAGCGGCCGGGCTTACTACGGACTGTAGTTTTTGTTCGCATACCATCGGGCAATGCTTGGACGGATGCTGTTGCGCTTGGTGGACCTGCTCCCCAACCCCAGCCCGGGCGTGCAGCGCCTGATCGCCGCGCTGGTCATCCTCACCCAGGGCGGCATCGCGATCACCGGCGCGATCGTCCGCGTCACCGCCTCCGGCCTGGGCTGCCCCACGTGGCCGCAGTGCTTTCCGGGCAGCTTCGTGCCGGTGGCACACGCCGAGGTGCCGCGCATCCATCAGGCCGTCGAATTCGGCAATCGGATGGTCACCTTCGGCGTGGTGATCACGGCGGCGCTGGCCGTGCTGGCCGTGACCCGCGCGCGGCGGCGGCGCGAGGTGCTGGTCTATGCCTGGCTGATGCCGGTGTCCACGGTCGTGCAGGCGGTCATCGGCGGTATCACCGTGCGCACCGGGCTGCTGTGGTGGACGGTAGCGATCCACCTGCTGACGTCGATGACGATGGTGTGGCTGGCAGTGCTGCTGTACGTGAAAGTCGGCGAACCGGACGACGGAGAGCTGCGCGAGCGAGTGGTCAGGCCGCTGCGCGGGCTGACCGCGCTGTCCGGCCTGAACCTGGCCGCCGTGCTGGTCACCGGCACGCTGGTGACGGCCGCGGGCCCGCACGCGGGCGATCGCAGCCCCACCCGCACGGTCCCGCGGCTGAAAGTCGAGGTCGACACCCTGGTGCACCTGCACTCGTCGCTGCTGATCGCCTACCTGTCGCTACTGGTCGGGCTCGGCTTCGGGCTGCTGGCGGTGCGTGCCGCCCGTCCCGTGCTGCTGCGCCTCGGGGTGCTGGTGGCATTGGTGTTCGCCCAAGCCGCGGTCGGCACGGCGCAGTACTACACCGGAGTTCCGGCCGTGCTCGTCGCCCTGCACGTGGCCGGCGCTGCGGCCTGCACGGCGGCCACCGCGGCGCTATGGGCTTCGATGCGAGAGCGGGCCCAGCCCGAGCCGCTCGCAAGCTGACTCCAACGCCAGCGCGAATCGGCGCTGGGCGAGTTCGCGGGCCGCGGTGTCCAGCCGGCGCCAGCCCAACGAAGGCGCGACGAGGTCGAGCCCGACGAGCCGTTCACCGGCCACGTCGGCACGCGCGTAGAGCAGCTCGCGCGCCGTGATGCCGGCGCGCCCGACGGCCGCGGCCAGCGCGGCGTAGCCGACGTCCCACGACTCGAAGTCCGGCTCGACCGGCCAGGCGTGCGACTGCTCGCCCCCCAGAAAGATCAGCGCCGCCTCGGGGGCCGCGTCCGGCCCGGTCGTCGGCACCCCGTCGTCCTCGAGGTCGCGTAAATACCGCTCATCGAGGTTCCAAGCCACCGCGCGGGCCGGGTTGAGCAGGTGGCGCACGCGCCGCGCCCAGGACAGGAATTCGTCGCGGCGATCCGGGCTGCCCGGGGCCGCTCGCAGTACCACCAGATCTGCGCTGGCGGTTTCCGGATCGTCCCAGGGCAGCCGGCGCGCGTACAGCCCACGCCGCCGTAGCGCGGTTACCAGACCGGCGTCGTCGGCCGTCCTGTCCGCGTCGGCGCCCGGCCCCGCCAGCACGATGCGGGGATGGAAGACGTCCGGGCGAGCGAGTTTCATGCCCGGGCATGATAAGCAGATGCACGCAATCGAAGTCAGCGAGACCGGCGGCCCCGAGGTGCTGCGCTACGTCGATGCGCCCACGCCCACGCCGGCACCGGGTGAGGTGCTGATCAAGGCGGAGGCCATCGGCGTCAACTACATCGACACCTATTTCCGCTCCGGGCAGTACCCGCGGGAGCTGCCGTTCATCCTCGGCTCGGAATTGGCGGGCACCGTCGAAGCCCTGGGCGACGCCGTCGACGGGTTCGACGTCGGCGACCGCGTGGTCAGTGCGGCGGCGTCCGGAGGGTACGCCGAATACGCAACGGCCCCAGCGCATTTGACCGCCGCGCTGCCGGACGGCGTGACCGCCGAGGTGGCGGCCTCGGCCCTGCTGAAGGGGCTGACCGCGCATTATCTACTGAGGTCGGTGTATCCGGTGCAGGCGGGCGACACGGTGCTGATGCACGCCGGAGCGGGCGGCGTCGGCCTGATCCTGACGCAGTGGGCGCACCTGCTCGGTGTGCGGGTGATCACCACGGTCTCGACCCCGGAGAAGGAGCGGCTGTCCCGCCGGGCCGGTGCCGACGAGGTGCTCCCCTACCCCGACGATCCCGCGGCGTTCGGCGGCCGGATCCGCTCGCTGACCGACGGCGCCGGGGTGGCCGCGGTGTACGACGGCGTGGGGGCCAGCACCTTCGACGCCAGCCTGGCCAGCCTCGCCATCCGGGGCACCCTGGCGCTGTTCGGAGCGGCCAGCGGACCCGTTCCCCCGTTCGACCCGCAACGCCTCAACGCGGCGGGCTCGGTGTTCTTGACCCGGCCGTCGCTGGCGCATTTCGTGCGCACCGGCCAGGAGTTCAGTTGGCGGGCAGAGGAACTGTTCGCCGCGATCGCCGGCGGCGACATCACCGTCGAGGTCGGGGGGCGCTACCCGCTGGCCGAGGCGGCGCGCGCCCACCAGGATCTGCAGGGCCGCAAGACCGCGGGCTCGATCGTGCTGCTGCCCTAGGTAATTCGAGCTTGCTATGCGTGCGGGCAGAATATTCCGAGAATCTGCTGGCAATTGTCCCTGTTGATGAGACCCGGCGGCGGTGGTGGCGGCGGCGCCGGCGGGTTGTCGCCGTCCCAGATGTTCTGCGCGACATTGCCCTGCCCGAACCAGACGTAGTAGTAGGTGTGGCAGATGTTGTTGTCCCAGACGACGGGGTTGGTGACGTGGTTGCCGGTCGGCGGCAACGGTTGACCGGGGCACCAACGGCACGGCCCCTGCGGGTGATCGTTGGGACAGCCGGGCCAGGCGTCCAGCGGCATCGGCCCGGGGTGAGCCTCGGCGATACCCGTGGTCATGCCCACGTCGCAGCAGGACAGACCGGCCGAGAGCAGCGCCCCGGCGATCAACGTCCTGACGATGCGGTGATTTGCCATGCCTGAAGTGTGATCCCGTGGGCCGGCTACCGATCCCATATCCGAAACACTTCTCGAAGTCGCAGGGCGACACTTTCGGCGCCGCCGCGGTTGAGGCGAGTCGGCGACCGGCTCAGAACAGGTGCGGCAGCCCGATGGCCGAGTCGACGGCCAGCGCGCAGAACACCACGGCCAGGTAGTTGTTCGATTGCAGGAACAACCGCAACGGCTTGACCGGCTCGCCGGCGCGGACCCCGGCGTACAGCTGGTGGGCCATCGCCAGGAACCACACCCCGGCCACCACGGCGACCGCCGCATACAGCCAGCCCGTCGCCAGCGCCAGCGCCAGCGTGGCCAGCACCGTGAGCCAGGTATAGATGAGGATCTGCTTGGTCACCTGGCGCTCGGTCGCCACGGCCGGCAGCATCGGCACACCCGCCGCTTTGTAATCGTCTTTGTAGCGCATCGCCAGCGCCCAGGTGTGTGGCGGCGTCCAGAAGAAGATGATCGCGAACATCACCAGCGCGGGCCATCCAATGGTGCCGGTGACGGCCGACCAGCCGATCATCACCGGCATGCAGCCGGCCGCGCCGCCCCACACCACGTTCTGCGATGTGCGGCGCTTGAGCAGCAGCGTGTAGACGAACACATAGAACGCGATCGTCGCCAGGGCCAGCAGCCCGGACAGCAGGTTCGTCGTCCACCACAGCCAGAAGAACGAGGCCACCGTCAGCACCAGGCCGAGCACCAGGGCGTTGCGGGTGGGCACCGCGGCACGGGCCAGCGGCCGGCGGGCCGTGCGCTTCATCACCTTGTCGATGTCCGCGTCGGCCACGCAGTTGAGGGTGTTCGCGCCCCCGGCGGCCAGCATGCCACCGATCAGGGTGTTGACGATCAGCAGCGGGTTCACGGTGCCGCGCTGGGCCAACAGCATCGCCGGGATCGCGGTGACGAGCAGCAATTCGATGACCCGCGGCTTGGTCAGCGCCAGATAGGCCAGCACCGTGCCTTGTATCCGGCTTGGCAATCGGCTCGGCGCGACGCGCCCGCGAACGCTCACGCAATAACTCCTCGGGGTCGCAGCGGCGCGCAGCATCTACTACACACGATGGTAGACCGCGTTGTGGCGATGGCCCGCCCGCGGGTCCATTCCGCAGATTTTTCCCAGATTTCCGAACTGAATGTTAAACGCTTTCCACGGCCGCGTAATTTTCACATCTGCCGGCCGTGGGTACCCGATTCCTGCGCTGCAAGAGCCGGCCCTCCCGCACTAGGGTGGAATTTGATCAGCTCGATGACCCAAGGACAGAGTCTGTGACGACACTCGAAGAGATCTCCACGCTGACCCAACCGCACCTGCCCGACGACTGGACCGAGCTCGACTCGGCCGCCGTCGACACCATTCGGGTGCTGGCCGCCGATGCGGTCCAAAAGGTCGGCAACGGCCATCCCGGGACCGCGATGAGCCTGGCGCCCCTGGCCTACACCTTGTTCCAGCGGGCGATGCGCCACGACCCGAGCGACACCTATTGGCTGGGCCGCGACCGGTTCGTCCTGTCCTGCGGGCATAGCAGCCTGACGCTGTATCTGCAGCTGTACCTGGGTGGTTTCGGGCTGGAGCTGTCCGACATCGAGTCGCTGCGCACCTGGGGATCCAAGACGCCCGGGCACCCGGAGTTCCGGCACACCAAGGGAGTTGAGATCACCACCGGCCCGCTCGGGCAGGGTCTCGCCTCGGCGGTCGGCATGGCGATGGCCGCCCGCTACGAGCGTGGCCTGTTCGATCCCGACGCCGCCCCGGGCACCAGCCCATTCGACCATTTCATCTACGTGATCGCCTCCGACGGCGACATCGAAGAGGGCGTCACCTCGGAAGCCTCGTCGCTGGCGGCCGTGCAGCAACTGGGCAACCTCATCGTCTTCTACGACCACAACGAGATTTCGATCGAGGACGACACCAACATCGCGCTGTGTGAGGACACCGCCGCCCGGTACCGGGCCTACGGCTGGCACGTGCAGGAGATCGAGGGCGGCGAGAACGTCGTCGCGATCGAGGAGGCCATCGCCAACGCCAAGGCGGCCACCGACCGGCCATCGTTCATCTCGCTGCGCACCATCATCGGCTATCCCGCGCCCAAGTTGATGAACACCGGCAAGGCGCACGGCGCCGCCCTGGGCGACGAGGAAGTGGCCGCCGTCAAAAAGATCCTCGGCTTCGACCCGGACAAGAAGTTCGAGGTGCGCGACGAGGTGATCGCCCACACCCGCAAGCTGGTGGATCGGGGCAAGGAAGCGCACGAGAAGTGGCAGGCGGATTTCGACGCCTGGGCGGAGGGCCAACCCGAACGTAAGGCACTGCTGGACCGGCTGACGGCCGAGGAACTGCCGGACGGCTGGGACGCCGACCTGCCGAACTGGGAGCCCGGCTCCGACCCGATCGCCACCCGCAAGGCCTCCAACGAGGTGCTCAACGCGGTGGGACCGAAACTGCCGGAGCTGTGGGGCGGTTCGGCCGACCTGGCGGGCAGCAACAACACCACCATCAAGGGCGCCGATTCCTTTGGCCCGCCGTCCATTTCGACCAAGGACTACACGGCGCACTGGTACGGTCGCACGCTGCACTTCGGGGTTCGCGAACACGCGATGGGTGCCATCCTGTCCGGCATCGTGCTGCACGGCCCGACCCGGGCGTACGGTGGCACGTTCCTGCAGTTCTCCGACTACATGCGGCCCGCGGTGCGGCTGGCCTCGCTGATGGACATCGACACCATCTACGTGTGGACCCACGACTCCATCGGGCTCGGTGAGGACGGCCCGACCCATCAGCCGATCGAGCACTTCGCGGCGCTGCGGGCCATCCCGAACCTGTCGGTGGTGCGCCCGGCGGACGCGAATGAGACGGCCTACGCCTGGCGGACTGTCCTGGCCCGCGGCAACGGCAGCGGCCCCGTCGGCCTGATGCTGACCCGCCAGAACGTGCCGATCCTGCAGGGCACCAGCGCCGACGGCGTCGCCCGGGGCGGCTACATCCTGGGTTCGGACGGCGAGGACCCCGGCCAAGACCCAGACGTGGTGCTGATCGCGACCGGCTCGGAGGTCCAGCTCGCGGTCGAGGCGCAGAAGTTGTTGGCGGACAAGGACATCGTGGCGCGGGTGGTCTCCATGCCGTGCGTCGAATGGTTCGAGTCTCAGCCCGCCGACTACCGCGACAGCGTGCTGCCGCCGACCGTGTCGGCCAGGGTGGCCGTCGAGGCCGGCGTCGCGCAGAGCTGGCACAAGCTGGTCGGCGACACCGGCAAGATCGTCTCGATCGAGCACTACGGCGAATCCGCCGACTACGAAACCTTATTCCGTGAGTTCGGCTTCACGGCCGAAGCCGTCGCGGCTGCCGCGGAAGAAGTAGTGGACAACTGAGGAAAGGGTAATTCACATGACCGCTCAGAACCCGAATCTGGCGGCGCTGTCCGCCGCGGGCGTATCCGTCTGGCTTGACGACCTGTCGCGGCAGCGGCTGCAGTCGGGCAACCTGCAAGAGCTGATCGACACCAAAAGCGTTGTCGGCGTGACCACCAACCCGTCGATCTTCCAGAAAGCGTTGGCGGAGGGCGATTCCTACGACGGCCAGATCGCCGAGCTCGCCGAGCGCGGCGCCGACGTCGACGCCACCATCCGCACGGTCACCACCGACGACGTCCGCAACGCCTGCGATGTCTTGAAGCGTGAGTGGGAGGCGTCCGACGGCGTGGACGGCCGGGTGTCCATCGAGGTCGACCCGCGCCTGGCGGCCGAGACGGAGAAGACCGTGGCTCAGGCCGTCGAGCTGTGGAAGATCGTCGACCGCCCGAACCTGTTCATCAAGATCCCGGCCACCAAGGCCGGCATCCCGGCCATCACCGCCGTTCTGGCCGAGGGGATTTCGGTTAACGTGACCCTCATCTTCTCCGTCGAGCGGCACCGCCAGGTGATGGACGCCTACCTGGCCGGCCTGGAGAAGGCCCGCGAGGCCGGCCACGACCTGTCCAAGATCCACTCCGTCGCTTCGTTCTTCGTGTCGAGGGTGGACACCGAGGTCGACAAGCGACTGGAGAAGATCGGCTCGGAGGACGCGAAGGCGCTGGCGGGCCAGGCCGGTGTGGCCAACGCCCGACTGGCGTACGCGGCCTACCAGGAGGTGTTCGAGGGCGGTGATCGCTTCGAGGCGCTCAAGGGCGACGGGGCCCGGGTTCAGCGTCCGCTGTGGGCGTCGACGGGCGTCAAGAACCCCGACTACTCCGACACCCTCTACGTCACCGAGCTGGTGGCGCCGAACACGGTGAACACCATGCCGGAGAAGACGATTGACGCGGTCGCCGAGCACGGCGAAATCAAGGGTGACACGGTCACCGGCACCGCCGACGCCGCCCAGGAGGTGTTCGACAAGCTTTCGGAGGTCGGCATCGACCTCACCGACGTGTTCAAGGTGCTGGAGAACGAGGGCGTGGAGAAGTTCGTGGATTCCTGGACCGAGCTGCTGGACGAGACGCAGAAGCAGCTGGATTCCACCTCCAAATGAGCCCAGCCCGCACCGCGCGACAATGGCATAACCCGTTACGGGACAGGCGAGATAAGCGGCTACCGCGCATCGCGGGGCCGTGCGGGATGGTGATCTTCGGGGTCACCGGCGACCTGGCCCGCAAGAAGGTCATGCCGGCGATTTACGACTTGGCCAACCGTGGCCTGCTGCCGCCCAGCTTCTCCCTGGTGGGCTTCGCCCGCCGGGATTGGAGCACCCAGGATTTCGGCAAGGTGGTGCACGAGGCCGTCAAGGAACACTGCCGCACGCCCTTCCGGCAGGAGAACTGGGATCGGCTGGCCGAGGGATTCCGTTTCGTGCCAGGCGCTTTCGACGACGACGAGGCGTTCGGCCGGCTGGCCGAGACCTTGGACAAGCTGGACGCCGAGCGCGGCACCGGCGGCAACCACGCCTTCTATCTGGCCATTCCGCCCAAGTCCTTCCCGGTGGTGTGCGAGCAGTTGCACAAGTCGGGTTTGGCGCGCCCGCAGGGTGAGCGGTGGAGCCGGGTGGTCATCGAGAAACCGTTCGGTCACGACCTGGAAAGCGCGCAGGCGCTGAACAAGTCCGTCAACGCGGTCTTTCCCGAGGAGTCGGTTTTCCGGATCGACCACTACCTGGGTAAGGAGACCGTCCGCAACATCTTGGCGCTGCGGTTCGCCAATCAGTTGTTCGACCCGATCTGGAACGCGCACTACGTCGACCACGTGCAGATCACCATGGCCGAGGACATCGGTCTGGGCGGCCGGGCCGGCTACTACGACGGCATCGGCGCCGCGCGCGACGTGATCCAGAACCATTTGATGCAGCTGCTGGCGCTCACCGCGATGGAGGAGCCGGTCAGCTTCAGCCCGTCGGCGCTGCAAGCCGAGAAGATCAAGGTGCTCTCGGCCACCCACCTCGCCGAGCCCCTCGACGAGACCACCAGCCGCGGCCAGTACGCCGCGGGCTGGCAGGGCGGCGAGAAGGTCGTCGGGCTGCTCGACGAGGAGGGATTCGCCAAGGACTCGACCACCGAGACGTTCGCCGCCATCACGCTCGAGGTGGACACCCGCCGCTGGGCCGGTGTCCCCTTCTACCTGCGCACCGGAAAACGCCTGGGCCGCAGGGTCACCGAAATCGCGCTGATCTTCAAGCGTGCGCCGCATCTGCCGTTCGACGCGACCATGACCGACGAGCTGGGCACCAACGCCATGGTGATCCGGGTGCAGCCCGACGAAGGTGTCACGCTGCGGTTCGGGTCCAAGGTCCCGGGCACCGCGATGGAAGTCCGCGACGTCAACATGGACTTCTCCTACGGCTCGGCGTTCGCCGAGGAATCGCCGGAAGCCTACGAACAGCTGATCCTTGACGTGCTGCTGGGCGAGCCGTCCCTGTTTCCGGTCAACGAAGAGGTCGAATTGGCTTGGGAAATACTCGATCCCGTCCTCAACAACTGGGCGGCCAGTGGTAAACCCGAACCGTACGAATCGGGCACCTGGGGCCCGGACTCCGCCTTCGAGATGCTGCGCCGCACCGGCCGCGAATGGCGGCGGCCCTGATGATCCGCGTCACGACGATGCAGTGGGGGCACCCCCAGCCGCGCAGCGGCGAGGGGGACGCAGCGATGAGGTGGGGGCACCTCCCGCGTGCGGGGGAGAGTGGCGCAATTTGATCATCGATATGGAAGACACCACCACCACGGCGGTCAACAAGAAGCTCGACGAATTGCGTGAAAAGGTCGGCGCCGTCGCGATGGGCCGGGTGCTGACCTTGATCATCGCGCCGGACAGCGACGAGATCTTGGAGGCGTCGCTGGCAGCCGCCAACGACGCCAGCCATGAGCACCCCAGCCGGATCATCGTGACGATGAGGGGCAATCCGTATGCGGACAAACCGCGCCTGGACGCGCAGCTGCGCGCCGGTGGCGACACCGGCGCCAGCGAAGTCGTGGTGCTTTCGCTGTCCGGGCCGCTGTCCGGCCACGCCGCCAGCGTGGTGACCCCCTTCCTGCTGCCTGACATCCCGGTGGTGGTCTGGTGGCCCGACGTCGCGCCGGCGGTCCCCGCGCAAGATCCGTTGGGGCGGTTGGCCATTCGACGCATCACCGACGCCACCAACGGCGTCGACCCGCTGGCGGCCATCAAGAGCCGGCTGCCCGGATACACCGCGGGCGACACCGACCTCGCCTGGGCCCGCATCACCTACTGGCGCGCGCTGCTCACCTCGGCCGTGGACCTGACGCCGCACGAACCGATCGAGTCGGCGCTGGTGTCGGGCCTGGCAACCGAGCCCGCCCTGGACGTCCTGGCGGGGTGGCTGGCCAGCCGGATCGACGGCCCGGTGCGCCGGGCAGTCGGCGAGCTCAAGATCGAGCTGGTGCGCAAGAGCGAGACCATCGTCTTGAGCCGGCCGCAGGAAGGAAGGACGGCCACGTTGAGCAGGACGGCCCGACCCGACGCCCTACTCCCCCTGGCGCGCAGGGAAACCGGTGAGTGCCTCGCCGAAGACCTGCGTCGCCTGGATCCCGACGAGATATACCAATCAGCACTCGAAGGCATTGAGAAAGTGCAGTACGCGTGAGCACCAGCATCGAAATTTTCCCGGACAGCCAGACCATGGTCGACGCCGCCGCCGCGCGCCTGACCGATACCATCGCGAACGCCGTGGCGGCGCGGGGGCGAGCGCTCATCGTGCTCACCGGCGGCGGCAACGGCATCGGACTGCTGCAGTCGTTGGTGGGACGAGAGATCGACTGGGCGTCCGTGCACCTGTTCTGGGGCGACGAACGCTACGTCCCCGAGGACGACGACGAGCGCAACGACAAGCAGGCCCGGGCCGCGCTGCTCTCCCACGTCGACATCCCGTCCAGCCAGGTGCATCCGATGCCGGCCAGCGATGGGGAATTCGGCAATGACCTCGCCGCGGCGGCGCTGGCCTACGAGCAGCTGCTGGCGGCCAACGCCGCGCCCGGCGAGCCGGTTCCGAACTTCGACGTGCACCTGCTGGGGATGGGCCCCGAGGGGCACATCAACTCGCTGTTCCCCGACACCCCGGCCGTGCTCGAAACCACCCGCATGGTGGTCTCGGTTGACGACTCCCCCAAACCGCCGCCGCAGCGAATCACCTTGACGCTGCCCGCCGTTGCCCATTCCCGCGAAGTCTGGCTGATGGTCTCCGGCGGCGGCAAGGCCGACGCGGTGGCCGCCGCGATCGGCGGGGCCGCACCAGTGTCGGTGCCGGCGGCCGGCGCGGTCGGTCAGGACACCACGTTGTGGCTGCTCGACGAGGCCGCCGCGGCCAAGCTGCCCCGCTAGACGCCGGCGCCGCGCGTCACGCTGGCGTGACGTTCGGCGTTGGAGGTCACGCTGGCGTGACGCTCGTGGCGCATAATGACCCACATGGCAGACAGAACCGTGCGCGGGGGGCAAGAGCGAAGCCGGATCAAAACGCTCACCCAGGCCGCGCTGAACGCCGACAAGACCGTGGAGCAGGTCGAGGACGTCCTCGACGGTTTGAGCACCACGATGAAGGAGCTCAGCAGTTCCCTGTCCAGCCTGAACGCCACGGTGGAACGGCTGGAAACCGGCCTGGATCACCTGGACGGCACGATGGCCAGCCTCGACGACCTGGCCAAGCGGTTGATCGCGCTGGTCGAACCGGTGGAGGCCATCGTCGCGCGGGTCGACGACATGGTGCGGGTGGGCGAGACCATGATTTCTCCGCTGGCGATCACCGAGCACGCGGTACGCGGCTTCGTGGACAGGCTGCGCAATCGGAGCGTGCAGTAGCCGAACAAATAAGGATTTTCGATGGCCACGTTGCTGCTGAAGCACTCCGCCTTCGCCGCCCATCGGACCGCCCCCGGCCACCCGGAACGGCCGGACCGCTACCGTGCGGTGGAGGCTGCGCTGAGCCGGCCGCAGTTCGACGCCCTGGTGCGCGAGGAGGCCGAGCCGGCCGACCTCGCGACGACGCGCTACGTGCACTCCAATCGCTACGTCGACGCACTGGAAGCCGCGCGACCCGACGACGGGTACGTCTACCTCGACGGCGGCGACACCATGATGGAGCCCTCGTCGTGGGAGACGGCGCTGCGCGGCGTGGGTGCCACACTGCAGGCCGTGGACAGGGTGCTGGCCGGCGACGCGCAGAACGCGTTCGTCGCCGGCCGGCCGCCGGGCCACCACGCCGAGACCGAGCGCGCTATGGGCTTCTGCCTGTTCAACAACATCAGCATCGGCGCGCGTCATGCACAGCTCAAGCATGGGCTGGCGCGGGTCGCGATCGTCGATTTCGACGTTCATCACGGCAACGGCACGCAGCAGATCTTCTACTCCGACCCGAGTGTGCTCTATGCGTCCACGCATCAAATGCCGCTGTTCCCCGGGACGGGTGCGGTGCGGGAAACCGGCGTCGGCAACATCTTCAATTCGCCGCTGGCGCCGGGTGATGGCGGAGCCGAACTGCGCGCGGCGTTTCAGGATCGAATCCTGCCTGCGCTGCAGGCGTTTTCGCCCGAGCTGATCATCGTGTCGGCCGGCTTTGACGCCCACGAACGTGACCCGCTCGGCTCACTGACCATGACGGCCGCCGACTTCGCCTGGGTCACAAGGGAATTGATGGCATCAGCCGAAACTCTGTGCGACGGCCGGTTGGTGGCGGTGCTCGAAGGCGGCTATGACCTGCAGGGCCTCACCGATTCGGTCACCGCGCACGTCGGCGAGCTGCTGAAGGGCTGAGGTAGCTCGCGAAGGCCCGCAACGTCGACGCTCAGCGCGGGAAGTAGCGGCTGTCGTTGTCGACCGAATCGAAGATGTCCAAGGCGTGCTGAAACGGCCCGGACGTAATCCGTTGATCGGTCGCATACGAGTGGTCGAGCTGGAACACGACGCACAGCAGCAGACCCAGCAGAACCGCAACGGTCCCCGACACGATCACGTGACCGACCGTGCTGCCGATCCGCAGCAGACCCGTAAACGCAACCAGCACAACCGCTCCGAAGATGAGGCCCGCCCACATCAGGGCGGGTATCCGGGGCTTGGTGCCCACGATCCGCTCGTTACGGTCGGACGCCAGCTCGCTGAGCTGGTTGAGAAATTGCTGATTGATCGGCTTGGCCGCGACGTTGGGCTGCTGGCGGCCGACGGTGCGATACATCCGGGTGATCGCGGCGCGCGCGCCGTCGTTGCGTTGTTTGTTCCACTCCGGGCCGGCCACCGCGCCGGCGTACTTGCGCAACAGCTGCTGAACTTCGGTGCGCTCGGGTTCGGGCATCGCGACGGTTTGCCGATACATCGTCGTCAGCGCCGACGCCTCGCCGGAAACGACGACCTGCGTCGACGAGAAGTGTTCCCAGGTGGCCACCACGGTGAAACCCAGCAGGGCACCGTAGATGAATCCGACGACGGTGAGGAACGAGGCGATCGGCGGATTCGGCTGCTGCCCGTACCGCCGCGTCGGCAGGATGCGATTTCCCAGCCAGACGGTGCCAACCGCGATGGCAATCGCGACCGCGACAACCGAAACCAGAAGTAGCCACAGGGGTAGTCCGGATCCGCTCACTGGTCTCCTTGGTCGGCGTCGCGTCGATCCAGGGTATTCGTGAGCGGCCCGGCCCGGTGACCGAATCGCGGGTAATCAGCCGCTGTTTCGCAGCGCGCTGGCCAGCCCGTTCATCGTCAGCAAGATGCCGCGCTGCACCAACTCGTCGTCATCGCCGGACCGGTAGCGGCGAAGCAGCTCCACCTGCAGGTGATTGAGCGGCTCGAGGTACGGGAAGCGGTTGAACACCGAGCGTGCCAGCGCCGGGTTGTCGGCGAGCAGGTTGTCCTGGCGGGTGATGAGCTTGTGCATGGCGATGGTTCGCCGGTGCTCGTCGGCGATCTTGTCAAAGACGCGGTGCCGCAATTCCTCGTCGTCCACCAGTTCGGCGTAGCGCGCCGCCAGCCCGAGGTCGCTCTTGGCCAGCACCTGGGCCAGGTTCGACAGCACACTGCGGAAAAACGGCCAGCGCTGGTACAAGTCGTGCAGGATGTCCACCCGCTCGCTCTCGCCTTCCGGGCCCGCCGCGATCCACTGCTCGAACGCCGACCCGGTGCCGTACCAGCCGGGCAACATCACGCGCGACTGGCTCCAGGCGAGCACCCACGGGATCGCGCGCAGGTCCGAGATGGACTCGGTGGGTTTGCGCGAGGTGGGCCGGCTGCCGATGTTCAGCGACCCAATCTCGCTGACCGGCGTGGACGCCATGAAGTAGTCGACGAAACCCGGTGTCTCGTGCACCAATTCGGCATAGGCGCGCTGCGCGAGCCCGGCCACCTCGTCGAGCACCGCATACGCCGGTTCCGCGGCATCACCCAATCCCTCCACGTCCAGCAGCGTGGACTCCAGAGTGGCCGCCAGCAGAGTCTCCAGATTGCGTTGCGCCGCTTGCGGTTCGGCATATTTCGCGGCGATCACCTCGCCCTGTTCGGTGAGCCGCAGCGAACCGTTCACCGCCCCGGGGGGCTGGGCCAGGATGGCTTCGTAACTCGGCCCGCCACCGCGGCCGACGGTGCCGCCGCGACCGTGAAAGAGGCGCAACCGGATTCCGGTCTTGCGCGCCACCTCCACCAGGGCCAGCTCGGCTCGGTACACCGCCCAGCTGGAGGCCAGATACCCGCCGTCCTTGTTGGAGTCGGAATAGCCCAGCATCACTTCCTGGCTGTCGTCGCGCGCGGCCACCAGCGCGCGATAGATCGGGAGCTCGAGCATCTCGTGCAGGATCGTGGCGCCGTTGCGCAGATCGTCGATCGTCTCGAAGAGCGGCGAGATGCCCACCGGGCAGTACGGCGCGTCCCCGGAGGTGTCGATCAGGCCGGCCTCCTTGAGCAGGATCGCGGCCTCCAGGACGTCGGAGACCGACCGGCACATGGAGATCACGTAGTTCGGCACGGCGGACGGCCCGTAGCGCGCGATCGCGTGGGCGGCCGCGCGGACCACGCCCAGCTCTTTGCCGGCCAGCTCGGACAGTCCCCCGCAAGCGGGCGGTACCCCCACCCCGCGGTCGCCGACCAGCGGACGGCGGGTGGCCAGCTCCGCGGCCAACAGCTCGACCCGGTCGCCTTCGGACAGCGAACCGTAGTCGGGATGCACCCCAGCCCAGGCCAGCAGCTCCGCGACCACCTCCTCGTGCACGTCGGAGTTTTGCCGCATGTCCAGGCCGCACAGATGAAAACCGAAGACCCGCACGCCTTCTCGCAGCAACGCCAGGCGATCGTCGGCCAGCAGGGCGCTCCCGTGCGCGCGCAGCGACGCATCGATGGTGTCCAGATCGGCCTGCAACTCCCCCGGGGCGGCGTAAGGCGGCAACCCCAGGTCCAGCCCGTGCTGCGGTCGCCGGTCCAGGATCTCGGCGCCCGTCGCGGTGAGCCGGGCGCGGATCACCCGCACCGCGCGCCGGTAGGGCTCATCGGCGCGGGCTTTCTCCTCGCAGCCCTGCGCCAGCTCGCTCAATGCGGGGGTGACCGCCACCAGGCGCGCCGACATCGACAGCTCCTGTTCCAGGGCGGTCAGCTCGGCCAGGTAGTGCGCCAGCGCGGTGAACGCGGCGTTGCCGGTGGCCTGGCGCACCACGTCGGCCGTCACGTTCGGATTGCCGTCGCGGTCACCGCCGATCCAGGACCCGGGCTGCACGATCGGCTGGTTCAGTAGGTCGGGGCCGGGCCAGCGGGCCCGCAGCGCGTCGCGCACCTGCGCGTTGACCTGCGGGACCACGCGGAAGAACGCGGCGGCGTAATAGCGCAGCCCCACCTCGATCTCGTCGGTGATCTGCAGCCGCGACAACCGGATCAGCGCGGTCTGCCACAGCGTCAGGACTTGGCGGCGCAGCTCGAGTTCGATGTTGCGGCCCTCGTCGGTCTCCGTGTGGCCCTCGGCCCGCAGCCGCATCAGTTCGGTGATCCGGTGCTGGGTGACGAAGACGGTGCGCCGGCGGGTCTCGGTGGGGTGCGCGGTGATGACCGGGGCCACCACCGCGCCCTTCAGTGCACCGGCGACCGTGGCCGAATCCAGTTGCGCCCGATCGAGTTTGGCGTAGGTGGCGGCCAGGCTGCTGTCCTGCGGCGCTTCGCCGGCGGCGACGTGGATCGCCCGGCGGCGCTCGCGGTGGATGTCCTCGGCGACGTTGGCGAGCAACGCAAAGTGGCTGAACGCCCGGACGACCGGGATCGCCTGGTGGATGTCGATGCGAAAGAACATCCGCGCCAGCTCGGCGCGGTCGATCTCGGAGCGGCGCACCCGGAACGATTCCACCCGGGCCCGCTCGACGAGCTCGAACACCTCGTCCCCGTTCTGCTCGCGGACCGTGTCGCCCAGGATGGCGCCCAGCAACCTGATGTCGGCCCGCATGGGCTCCGTCGCCTCACGGCCCACCGGGGTGCGCTGCACTGCGCCGATCGGTTCCAGCGTGCCCTCGGATGCGTCAACCATGTGACCAAGTATCGATGCGGACGTCGGCGTCCGCCCGTCGGGGATCACCCGCAGCCGCGAATCACCATGGCGCCCAGCAGCTCAGATCACGGTGATTCGGCAGGAATGACCGGCCGATCGGCCGTGTTGGTTGCGGACATGTCCACCGGAATCATTCTCATGGCCCGTCCCGATGCCCCCAACCTGGTCGACGACGTCATCGCCCAAGCCCAACGAGCCCACGAGCTCGGGGTCGGGCAAGTGTGGCTGCCGCAGCAGCAGAATTACGACGCCATCGCGCTCGCCGCGCTCGTCGGGGCCGCCGTGCCGGGGCTGGGCGTGGGCACCTCGGTGGTGCCGATCAACCCTCGTCACCCGCTGATCGTCGCGTCGTTGGCGCAAACGGCGCAGGCCGCCGCGCACGGCACCTTCAGCCTGGGGCTGGGACTGGGCGCCCGCCAGGTGGAGCGCCCGGCCTTCGGCACCGACTTCCCCAACACCATCACCCGACTGCGCGAGCACCTGACGATCCTGGCCTCGGTGTTCAGCGCCGGCGGTGTCGACTTTCACGGCAGCGAGCTGCACGCCAGCCCGAGCTGGCCGGTGCAGGTGCCCGGCGGCACCCCGATTCCGGTGTACGTGGCGGCGATGGGCCCCAAGGCGTTGCGGGTCACCGGCGAGTTGGCCGACGGGACGCTGCCCTACCTGGCCGGGCCCCGCACGCTCGAAGAATTCATTGTCCCGGAAATCACCAGGGCGGCGGCCGAGGCGGGCCGGCCGGCGCCGCGCGTCATCGCCGCGGTGCCCGTGCTGCTGTCCGACGACATCGAGGGCGCTCGCAGCGCCGCCGCACAGCAACTGAACTTTTATGAGGCCATCCCGTCATACCGCAATGTGATCGCCCGCGAAGGTCTCACCAGCGTCGTCGACCTCGCCGCGGTCGGGCCCGAGGAGTCTGTGGCGCGCCAGTTGCGCCGCTACCGTGACGCCGGAGCCACCGATATCGTGCTCAGCCCGCTGGACCGGTCCGCCTCGGCAGACCGCGAAGCCCTGTGGAGGCTCGCCGCCGCGCTGTGACCGTGCGGGATCGGCGCAGTCAGCGGTACTTGATCATCAGCTCCATGCCGACGATGCACACCAGCCAGATGGCGGTGATGAAATACGTCAGCCGGTCCAGGTTCTTTTCCACCACCGTGGAGCCGGACAGGCTGGACTGCACGCCGCCACCGAACAGCGTGGACAGGCCGCCACCCTTGGCGCGGTGCAGCAGCACCAACAGCACCACCAGGATGCTGGTGACGACCAGGGTGATCTGCAAAGCCAACTGCATGACGGCCAGCCTACCGGGGCGGAGTCGTTCTCAGGGCACCCCCCTATGGAAGAGGCCCACCGGCGGCGATCGCCGCCAGCGTCGCGAACTGCTCGCCGTCCAGGGACGCGCCCCCGACCAGACCGCCGTCGATGTCGTCGCGGCCGATCAGTTCGCCGATGTTCTTGGCGTTCACGGATCCGCCGTAAAGCACCCGCACGCCGTCGGCGATCTCTGGCGACGCGAGGGACGCCAACTGCTTGCGGATCGCCGCGCACACCTCCTGGGCGTCGGCGGCGCTGGCCACCCGCCCGGTGCCGATGGCCCACACCGGTTCGTAGGCGATGACGACCTTGCCGATCTGCTCAGCGGACAGCCCGGCCAGCGAGCCGCGCAGCTGCTCCTCGCAGTGGCCGACGTGATCTCCCGCCTCGCGAACCTCGAGGTGTTCGCCGATGCACACGATCGGGGTCAATTCGTGCTTGAGCGCCGCGGCGGCCTTGGCGGCCACCACCGCGTCGTCCTCGTGGTGGTAGGTCCGCCGCTCCGAGTGCCCGACGACGACGAACGTGCAACCCAGCTTGGCCAGGAATGCGCCGCTGACGTCGCCGGTGTAGGCGCCCGAGTCGTGCTGGGACAGGTCCTGCCCGCCGTAGGTCAACCGCAGCTTGTCGCCGTCGACCAGGGTCTGCACGCTGCGCAGATCCGTGAACGGCGGCAGGACCGTGACGTCGACCTTGTCGTAATACTTGTCCGGCAGCGCGAAGGCGATCTTCTGCACCAGCGCGATCGCCTCGAAGTGGTTGAGGTTCATCTTCCAGTTGCCGGCGATCAGTGGCTTGCGGCTCACGCGTCTCCTTCGCTTGGCTGGGGCCGGCTCAGCACCTCGATGCCCGGCAGCGTCTTGCCCTCAAGGTATTCCAGCGACGCGCCACCCCCGGTGGAGATGTGGGAGAAATCGCCCTCCGGGATGCGCAGGGCGCGCACCGCGGCCGCGGAGTCGCCACCGCCGACCACGCTGAACGCGCCCTTGCCGGTCGCCTCCGCGATGGCCTCGGCGACACCCTTCGTGCCGGCGGCGAAGGCGGGAAACTCGAACACGCCCATCGGGCCGTTCCAGAACAGGGTCCTGGCGTTGCACAACAGCGCCGTAAACCGTTTGACCGAATCCGGCCCGATGTCCAGGCCGATCATGTCGTCCGGGATCGCATCGGCCGACACGGTTTGCGGCGGTGAGTCGGCCGCGAACTTCTCCGCCACCACGATGTCCCTGGGCAGGCGCAGCACGTCGACGTAGGTGTCGAGGAGGTTCCGGCAGGTCTCCACCATGTCTTCTTCCAGCAGCGACTTGCCCACCGAAAACCCTTGCGCGGCAAGGAAGGTGAAGCACATACCGCCGCCGATGACGATGCTGTCGGCCTTGGTCGCCAGCGACTCGATGACGCCGAGCTTGTCGGAGACCTTGGACCCGCCGAGCACCACGGCGTAGGGCCGCTCCGTCGAGCTCGTCAACTGCTCCAGCACTTGGATCTCCTGGGCCACCAGCGTGCCGGCGTAGTGCGGCAGCAGGGTGGCTATGTCGTACACGGAGGCCTGCTTGCGGTGCACCACGCCGAAGCCGTCGGAGACGAAAGCGCCTGTCGGCCCGACCAATTCGGCCAGCTGTCGGGCCAGTGCCAGCCGTTCGCCGTCGTCCTTGCTGGTTTCCCGGGCGTCGAAGCGGATGTTCTCCAGCAGCAGGATGTCGCCGTCGGTCAGCCCCTCGGCGCGCGCCAGCGCGTCGGTGCCCACGACATCGCCGGCCAGCTGCACGTGCCGGCCGAGCTGCTCACCGAGCGCCGCGGCAACGGGTGCCAGTGACAGCTTCGGGTCGGCTCCACCCTTGGGCCGCCCCAGATGCGCGGTGACCACCACCTTGGCGCCGGCGTCGACCAACGCCCTCAGTGTCGGCACCGAGGCGGTGATGCGGCCGGCATCGGTGATCTTGCCGTCATCGAGTGGCACGTTCAGATCGGAGCGCACCAGCACGCCGCGCCCCGAAACCCCTTCGGCGAGCAGGTCTTTCAGATCGTGGACGGCCACGGTTTACAGCGACTTGCCGACCAGGGCGACCAGGTCGACGAGGCGGTTGGAGTAGCCCCATTCGTTGTCGTACCAGGACACCACCTTGGCCTGGTCGTCGATCACCTTGGTCAGGCCGGAGTCGAAGATCGAGCTGTGCGGGTCGGTGACGATGTCGCTGGACACGATCGGCGCGTCGTAGTACTTCAGGATGCCCTTCATGGGCCCCTCGGCGGCGGCCTTCATCGCGGCGTTGATCTCGTCGGCGGTGGCCGACTTGCGCAGCTCGGCGGTGAGGTCGGTGACCGAGCCGGTGGGGATCGGCACCCGCAGCGCGTACCCGTCCAGCTTGCCCTTCAGCTCCGGTAGCACCAGGCCGATGGCCTTGGCGGCGCCGGTGGAGGTCGGCACGATGTTCAGCGCGGCGGCACGCGCCCGGCGCAGGTCCTTGTGCGGGCCGTCCTGCAGGTTCTGGTCCTGGGTGTAGGCGTGGATGGTGGTCATCAGCCCCTTGACGATGCCGAACTCGTCGTTGAGGACCTTGGCGATCGGGCCGAGGCAGTTCGTGGTGCACGAAGCGTTGGAGATGATGTTCTGGCTGCCGTCGTACTTGTCGTCGTTGACGCCCAGCACGATGGTGATGTCCTCATCGGTGGCCGGCGCGGAGATGATCACCTTCTTGGCGCCCGCGTCCAGGTGGCCCTTGGCCTTGGCGGCGTTGGTGAAGATGCCGGTGGACTCGACGACGACGTCGACGCCCAGGTCGCCCCAGGGCAGCGCCGCCGGGCCTTCCTTGACCTCGAGCGCCTTGATCTTCTTGCTGCCGACGACGATGGTGTCGTCACCCTCGAGGCCGACGTCGTGGGGCAGGCGGCCCAGGATGGAGTCGAATTTCAGCAGGTGCGCCAGGCTGGCGTTGTCGGTGAGGTCGTTGACCGCGACCACCTCGATGTCAGCGGTGCCTTGCTCCTGTTGAGCCAATAAGGCCCGGTAGAAGTTCCGCCCGATTCGACCGAAGCCGTTGATACCTACTCGGACCGTCACTTGATTTCTCCCTGTCTTTCCTGAGTCGTCTTCGCTGTGCCTTCAGCATGTCCGCTGCGCAATGCCTCTGGTCAGCCTAGATCAGTAGCAACAACGCTCCTTGGGCCGGTAACAGTCCTGGGTCGTCGCCCTGCGCCGCCCGACCCGCGACGCGCTGTCGACGAGCGGCAAAACCCCAGTTGCCGGCCCCGGCCATCGGCGACTTCCCCGCAGCAATGCCACACTTGCGGCTGAGGTTTTGATAATTTGCCGCAATGGCATCGGCTTTTGTACCGATGAGAACGTTCGGTCAGGACCTGATGAGGGCGCCGGCGTGGGGTGCTGCCCGCTGGCAGCGAGTCCTTTCGGCGGCCATCGCCTCGTTCATTCTCTGGCCCCAATCGTCGGTAGACGCCGGCATCGGGCTAGATCAGTCGTGGGAAGCCGGCCTGGCCTTGGCCCGGATGCACCATCTCGCTTGGGGCCCCCAAATCGTGTACACGTACGGACCCCTTGGGTTTCTGCAGAGCACGGCCTACTACTCGTTCGATCAGTCGCTGCTCGCCTCCATCTACCAGCCACTCGTGCTCGCCGCCCTGTTCCTCGGCATCACAGCAGCGCTCCGCCAGCGCCACGCGCCGATGACGTCGCTCTTGGGCGCGTTCTTCACGACCGGCGTGACCGCCGTCCTCTACATCGAGTTCTGGCTGAATCCGGGACTGAAGTATCCAGAATTGCTCGTTCTCGCGGCATTCGTATGGGCGGCCGTGCCAATGCTGCAGCATGGCCCTACGCGTTCGACGGTGTTCACCACCTGCTGCGCGCTCGGCGCTGTGGCAGGGCTTCAGCTGCTCGTGAAGGTCAACACCGGCATCGCCATCGTGGCCATCGCGCTGGCCGCTTCGCTGTTACTCGGGTGGAAGGAGATCGGCCGCCACTGCGCAACGCTGGCCGCGTTCGCGATGTCCACCCTCGTCTGGTGGGTGCTCGCCGGCCAACGGCCGCAGGACCTGCCGACCTGGCTGAGGTATGGGGCGGCCATAGTGTCGGGCTACAGCGACGGGATGGCGCTGCCTCTCAGCGCATTCACCATCATCGCTGTTGTGATGAGCCTCGCGTGGATAGCGGCGCTGTGGGTGATGTACGCCCGCGCGCGAGCCGAGATTTCCCGCAGTTTCGTGGTGCTCGTGACGCTGGTGACGTTGATCACCGACCGCAGCGCCGTCGGGCGCCCAGCGCATCTTTTCCTCCTGCTTGGCCTGATCGTCGTCGGGATAGCGATCACCCCTCTCTCCAAAATTGCTCGCCGCGTCTTCGTAGTCCTCGCGGTAGCGGTAGTCGTCGTAGCGCTCGGCGCAGAACGCGCCGTCCTGTCCGCGACAGGGGATCACACTCATGACCGGATCGTCGCCGCAGTCCAAGCGCCCGGGCAAGCGGTCGACCGGCTGCTCACGCTCGCCACTCCGGGCAAGTTCGGCAAGCGCATCGACCAGGCCAAAGCACGCCAGCGGGCCCTCTATGCCGTGCCGGAACGGTTCGTCAAAACCATCGGGTCGGAAACGGTCCACATTGACCCAGACGAGGCCTCGGCCGCGTGGGCTTATGGCATGGCATGGCGCCCAGCACCCATATTCCAGGCCCACCAGGCCTACATGCCCAGCCTCGACGACCTGAACAGCCAAACAATGGCCGCCGGACCCCGGTTCGTCTTGTCCTGGCGATCGCCGACGTCCCCCGCAACCGGCACCATTGACGGCCGTCTCGGGGTGCAGCAATCTCCCCGATATTCACGCGCGTTGCTGTGCGACTACACGGTGAAAGACATCGAGAACCGCTGGGCACTCTTCGCCCACACGGGCTCGCGCTGTGCGCCACCCGCTCCCTTGTCCCAGGTGTCCATCCGCGGGAAGGAGGCGGTCACTATTCCTGCGCCGAGCGGACCGGACATGGCTGTGCTGGTGGGGATCGATCTGGCGCCGACAGTCATCGACCGGCTCTTCCAAGGAACCGTTGCTCCCCTGACCGTTCCCACCGTCGTGCTCGATGGGGCCGCCTACCGCCTCATCGCCGCCAACGCCGCCGAACCTTTTCTCGTCAATGTCCCTGCGTCGGTGGACAACACGAATTTGCAGATCCACGCACATACCCTCGGTATCGGCCGTGCTCCAGCGCTGGGTCAGGCTGACGTTGTTGCGCGACTGCGTTTTTACGAGATGCGCGTCCAACCCTAAGCGGCGATTGCGCCCAAGCAGTTCGGTGCGGAAAATGGCCGCGAAAGCTTAGTCCTGCGCATTGGCTGAGCGGCCTTCCGCTTTGCGGCAAAAGCCGCCGACAGCTGCTCGGGCCATTTACAATTCCCACGCATGAAGCGCCTCGCATTCACCGCTTCCGCGATACTGCTTGCGGGGTGCGGAAATGCCACGCACACCACGGCCTCGACCGCGATCACCAGCAGCCCGGCGAAGCCCGCCATCACTCAATCGGTGATTCGCACACCGCCGACATCGCCGGCCACCAAGACCGTTATCGGCGCTAATGGCACAAATTGGGCAGTCATCGACAATGACGGCACATACCTTGTCTGGGTCGATATCCCGGTGGGCAAGTATCACAACGCTGGTGGGACCGAGTGTTATTGGGCGCGGCTGCGCAGCCCTGATACGAGCGACGTTATCGATAGCAACAAGACCAGAAATCCGCAGGAAGTCACGATTCGGGCGAGTGACACCGCCTTCTTGACGCGGAATTGCGGGACCTGGCAGATGATTTCGCCCTTCTGAAGCCGAACGGCGACTTGTAGCCCATCACCGGGTGAGACGCGGCCGCCTCAGGGCCTGCAGCGCCGCCTCGGCGGCGTAGTACCCGCACAAGCCGTGAATGCCCGCCCCCGGCGGCGTGGATTGCGAACACAGGTAGACGCCCGGCACACCGGTCGCATACGGGTTCACGGAGATGCGCGGCCGCAGGATGACCTGCAGCCCGTCGTTGGCGCCGCCGATGATGTCGCCGCCGATGAAGTTGGGGTTGTAGGCCTCTAGATCCGCGGTGCCCTTGCTGACGGTTGCCACGACGCGGTCGCGGAATCCCGGGGCGAAGCGCTCGATCTGGTCGACGACGGCGGCGGTGGCGTCGCCGGTGTAGCCGAACGGCACGTGCGCATAGGCCCAGATCGGGTTGATGCCGCCGGCCGACCGGGAGGGGTCGGCCAGGTATTGCTGCCCGACGAGCACAAAGGGCCGCCGCACCATCTTGCCTTGCGCGCGTTGGCGTTCGGTGTCTGCGACCTCGGCGAACGTACCGCCCAGATGGACGGTGCCGGCGCGACCACAGTCGGGATTTTTCCACGGGATGTGGCCCTCGACGGCGAAGTCGACCTTGAACGCCGAGGAGCCCTGGCGGTAGCGCTCATAAGAGCGTTTTACGCGCCCCGGCATGGCGTCCCCATAGATTTTCAGCGCCGCGGCCGGAGTCAGGTCGAGCATGACGATGTCGGCGTCGGGGATGTCATTGCGGCGGGTCACCGTCACTCCGGTGGTCACGGCGCCGCCGTGCTCCTGGAGGGCGACGGTGAGCGCCTTGGTGATCGAACCCGATCCCCCCTCGGCGACCGGCCACCCGTATCGGTGGCCGCTGGCCAGAATCATCAGCCCGAGCGACGCGGTGAGGGGGCGGTCCAGGCGCGTATAGACGTGCGCGGCCGATCCGCCGAACAGCGCGCGCACCTGTTCGGTACGAAACCACCGGGCCATCGCGGTGGCCGGCAGCACCGCGCGCGGCCCGAAGGCGGCGAGGCGAACCGGGTGACGCGGAAGGTTGAGCACGGGGCGCAGCAGGTCTTCGGCCAGGGCGTCGAATCCGGCCGCAAGGTCCCCGACCGCACGGCGCCACCGGGCGGCGTCGGGTCCCATGCCTGCCGTCGTCGCGTCGAGCGACTGGTACAGCACCCCGGCGGTCCCGTCGTCGAGTGGGTGGGCGCAATCGATCTCCGGCCACTTCCACGCGAGCCCATAGCGCTGCAGGTCCAGCTGTTTCCAGAACGGTGAACCGATGCCCAGCGGATGAAACGCCGAGCAGTGGTCGTGGATGACGCCGGGCACCGTCAGCTCACCGGATCGCGCTCCGCCGCCGACGGTCTCGCGCGCCTCCAGCACGTGCACGTCGACGCCGTCGCGGGCCAGCCGGATCGCCGCGGCCAGACCGTTGGGTCCGGCACCGACGACCACCGCGGTCGTCACGACTCTCCGTGAAGGATCGGTTGCGTGGTGAGGTGAACCGGAAATTCGTCACCCGGCTCGGGCCACGGCTGACGCGACGCCATGTCCTCGATGGTCACGTAGCCCGCCTCGATCAATCCGGTCTCAGCGTCGAGGATGCGGTACCACTGCTTTTGGATATGGATCGGCTGACCCTCGAGGACGATCACGCGAAGGTCGCCGTCGGCGAAGTTGCAGCGCCGCTGTACCGCCTCGAGCAGCTGCTCGTTGTGCAAATGGCCTTCACCGAAGTTCCACCCGACCAGGGGCCCGGCCACCACCTCGCCCTCGCGCACCTTGTAGTCGGCCTCGTTGCCGATCGCCCGCGGCAACAGGCCATTGAGTGCCCGGCCGTGAATATGCATCGCGCGGAACGCCGCCACCTTGTCCGCCATGACCTCGGCGGTCTCCGGGCCGTAGAGCCGGGCCAGCTGATTGACCACGAGCGCGGAGCTTTTGACGACGTCGGCGTCGACCTTCTCCTCGGCACCCGCCCGGAAGCACCACAGGCTGGTGGCCCAGTTGCCCGCGTAGTAGCGCATGGCCGGCAGGAACGAAATCTTTTCGGGGAACATGTTTCCCGCGATCACGATGGCCACCAGGACCAGCACGAGCGCCAGCAGCAGCGGCGAGGAAAGATTGGTGGCACGAATCCCGCCGTAGTGCCCGAACAGGTAGAACAGCGAGAAGATAAAGAACACGTTCCACTCCAACGGCACTCCCATCGGGAGGTTGGAGATGATGTTGAGGTGGAAGACCACCATGAATCCGATCAGGAACCAGCGCCACGGTTGATCGCCGGCGACGAACACCAGAACCGTGGGAACGATGAATTCCGCTGTCGTGCCGCCGACATGAGCCATCAGCTTCGGCAACCAGGTGGGCCGTAGGTCGTTGACGTGGTCGCGGTAGAGCAGGTGCTTGATCGAGGTGAACAGCTTGGGCCGCAGCAGCGCGTTGTTGCTCGTCATCACCGCAACCACGTACGGGAAATGGTGGTTGAGCTTGGAAGTCGCTGCGCCCCACCACAAGCAGAGCATGATGATCTTGAAGGCCGCGATCTGATCGGTGTACGGGAAAAAGAAGACCAACAGCTTCAGCCAATAATGTTCGCCGCGGGCGGCCAAGAAGATCGTTTTGTCGCGCAGTCCCAACAGCGCCAGGGCGACGATCGTCGGGATGACCCGGACGGGGTCGATCAGGCCGACGTCGCCGGCGGCGGTCACCGGCCCGCCGTGACCGGGCGCCAGCAGCGCCCACACCCCGCCGATCAGAACGATCGCATACAGCGCGACGTCGACGACGGTGCGGTTGTCGCCACGGGTGAACGGAACCTTGCCGGGCCAGGCCGGTAGGCGAATCGTGTTGGGCCGCAACCAGTAAAGGATGCCTCCGATCGGTGGCATGAACCGCCCGGTCAGCGGCCCGGATCCGCAGCCGAGGCCCACGACCTCGAACAGCAGCGTGAAGACGACGACCTTCTGGTAGACGATGGGTTGCGTCCACCAGTCGCCGATGTGGCCCAGGCCGCCGAGCCCGGGCGTAACCGAGATGACCGCGGCCGGCACGACGATGTACAGGGCTATCTTGAGCAGGTACAGCAGATACACCGCGTACGGTGTCCCGAAGCCGTGCTCCGCCCAATGCCGCGTCACCACTTGCAGTCGGGTGGCCCGGGGCAAGGTCGGCCAGGTCGTGTGGTCGACGTCCGGAAGTTCCGGTGACATGAATCCCATGGGCGGCCTCGTTCCTGTCTAGAAACCAGCTGGCCCATCGAATGTATCGGCACCACCGTGCGGGCGGGCCGCGCATGCCCGGGGTGCCCCGGCGGACCACCGGTCGCGCCTCGGCCGGTGTCGGGCGGACGAATCGCCGGCGAAGCTTGTCGATCAGGACGTCCAGGGTGTCCCGATCCTGGTCGGCGATGCGCACGGGACGCCGTCACGACACCGGCCGACCCCGGCCGACGCCACGGCTCCGGATCTGCGAAGTCGCAAACACCATGACGGCGGCCGCGTGGAGGTCGCTACCATCGATTCGGCTCGGCGAAGCGGCCCCGCGCGAGCGTCAAGGGAGGAACGTGACCGACAACGGCAAACCCGACGGCGGGGACATCGGCAAATTCGACCCCGGCTTGACCCAGCGACTGATGGCGGTCATGCGCCCGGTCCTGAAGACCTACTTCCGGTCCGAGGTGCACGGCCTGGACACGTTCCCGCCCGGCGGGGCGCTGGTGGTCGGCAACCATTCCGGCGGCATGTTCCCCATGGACGTCCCGATCTTCAGCGTCCACTTCTACGACAAACTCGGCTACGACCGCCCGGTCTACACGCTGAGCCACGACATCCTCATGACCGGGCCCACCGGAGACCTTTTCCGGCGCACCGGATACATCCGCGCCAACCGGGAGAACGCGGCGCAGGCATTGCGATCCGGGGGCGTGGTGATCGTGTTTCCCGGCGGTGACTACGACGCCTACCGGCCGACCCTGTCGGAGAACGTCATCGACTTCAACGGCCGCAAGGGATACATCCGCACGGCGATCGAGGCCGGCGTCCCGATCGTGCCAGCGGTGTCGATCGGCGGGCAGGAGACCCAGCTCTATCTGACCCGGGGCACCTGGTTGGCCGAGCGGCTGGGCATCAAACGCTTGCTGCGCAGCGCGATTCTGCCGTTGTCGTTCGGCTTCCCCTTCGGCCTGAGCGCGGTGATCCCGCCGAACCTGCCGCTGCCCACCAAGATCGTGACTCAGGTGCTGAAGCCCATCGACATCGCCAAGCAGTTCGGCGACGACCCCGACGTCGACGAAGTCGACGAGTACGTGCGGTCGGTGATGCAGGAGGCCCTGAGCGAGTTGGCCGCCAAGCGTCGCTTCCCGATCCTGGGCTGAGCGATGCCGAATCCGTTGAGTGAGACCCTCGGGCTGATCACCACGCTGCGCCGCGCCCGCATGATCGCGCCGATGCGACCCGACCGCTACCTCAAGATGGCCGCGGCCATGCGCCGCGAGGGCATGGGCATGACGGTTGGATTCGCCGGTGCGGCGCAGCGCTGCCCCGACCGTGCCGGGCTGATCGACGAACTCGGCACGCTGACCTGGCGGGAGCTCGACGAACGGATCAACGCCTTCGGCGCCGCGCTGCAGCACCTGCCCGGCGGGCAGCCGAAGGTCGTGGGCATCATGTGCCGCAACCACCGCGGCTTCGTCGAGGCGGTGGTGGCCGTCAACCGGATCGGCTCCGACGTCGTGCTGCTCAACACCTCGTTCGCCGGGCCCGCGCTGGCCGAGGTGGTCAACCGCGAGGGCGTGGACGCCGTGGTGTACGACGAGGAGTTCGCCCCGACGGTGGACCGCGCGCTGGCCGACAAGCCAGACGCCAGCCGCATCGTGGCGTGGACGGACGGGCACCACGATCTCACCGTCGAGAAGATGATCGCCGATCACGCCGGGCAACAGCCGCGGCGCTCCGGCCGCAAGGGCAGGATGATCCTGCTCACCTCCGGTACCACCGGAACACCCAAGGGCGCCAACCAAACCGGCGGCAACGCCGGAATCGGCACGCTCAAGGCGATTCTGGATCGCACGCCGTGGCGGGCCGAGGAGAACATCGTGATCGTCGCGCCCATGTTCCACGCCTGGGGTTTCTCCCAGCTGATCTTCGCCGCGTCCATGGCCTGCACCGTGATCACCCGGCGCAAGTTCGACCCCGAGGCCACGCTGGATCTCATCGACCGCCACCAGGCCACCGGGCTTGCCGTGGTCCCGGTGATGTTCGACCGCATCATGGAATTGCCCGCCGAGGTGCGACGCCGCTATAGCGGCCGGTCCCTGAGATTCGCCGCGGCATCGGGATCGCGGATGCGACCCGACGTGGTCATCGCGTTCATGGACGCGTTCGGCGACGTGATCTACAACAACTACAACGCCACCGAGGCGGGCATGATCGCCACCGCCACCCCGGCCGACCTGCGGGCCGCACCCGATACCGCGGGCCGGCCCGCGGGGGGAACCGAAATCCGGATCCTGGACCCGGATTTCAACGAGCTGCCCATCGGGGAGGTCGGCAGCATCTACGTGCGCAACAACACCCAGTTCGACGGTTATACCTCGGGTAGTACCAAGGACTTTCACGCCGGCTTCATGTCATCGGGCGACGTGGGTTATCTGGACGAGGCGGGTCGCCTGTTCGTCGTCGGCCGCGACGACGAGATGATCGTGTCCGGCGGCGAGAACGTGTACCCCATCGAGGTGGAGAAGACCCTGGCGGCACACCCCGACGTGGCGGAGGCATCGGTGATCGGCGTGGACGACGAACAGTACGGGCAGCGGCTGGCGGCGTTCGTGGTGCTGGAGCCCGGCGCCACGCTCCAAGCGGCCGCCGCTCCCGAGGCGCTCAAAGCGCACGTGCGGGAGAACCTCGCCAACTACAAAATCCCTCGCGACATCACCGTGCTGGACGAGCTGCCCCGCAGCAGCACCGGCAAGATCCTGCGCGCCGACTTGCAAGCGCGGGTCAACGGCTGATGCGGCTGACTCGGGCCCTTCGCAAACCCCGGCCACTCGCGCGGGCCTTGGTCGAGTTGGCCAACGCCGCCAACGGATTACGCCCGCTGGCCCGCAAGGGCTACAGCACCGTGCTGGTCTTCTGGTTCGGCTGGCCGGCCTCCGAGGTGCCCGGCGTGTACTTCTCCGCCTCGCTGCTCGACGCGCTGCGGCGGGCGCGGCGCGGCGACTTCGCGGGGCGGCGCGGCAAGGCCGCCGCGGCCGTGACGGTGGCGTCCTGGGCCATCCTGGCCGTGATCAAGTATCGCGGCATCACCACGCCCGGCCCGGTGCTGGAGGCGGGGCTGCGCGACCAACTGGGCGACGACTACGAAGACGCGCTGAGCAAGCTGCCCCAGACGGAACCGAGGCGCAGCGGACGGCGCACCCTGCCGCTGGGAAACACCATCGCGCGCCGCCGCTACGTCGAGAAGACCAACGTGGTGTCCTACGGTCCGCACGGGCGTGCGAATCTCGCCGACATCTGGCGCCGCCACGATCTGCCGCGCGACGGTAAGGCGCCGGTGCTGCTGCAGGTGCCAGGCGGCGCCTGGGTGATCGGGATGCGCCGCCCCCAGGCCTATCCGCTGATGAGCCACCTGGCCGCCCGCGGCTGGGTGTGCGTGTCGATCGGCTACCGGGTGTCGCCGCGGCACACCTGGCCCGACCACATCGTCGACGTCAAACGAGCGCTGGCCTGGGTCAAGGAGAACATCTCCCGCTATGGCGGGGATCCGAATTTCGTAGCGATCACCGGCGGATCCGCAGGCGGCCACTTGTGTTCGCTCGCGGCGCTGACGCCCAACGACCCGAAATTCCAGCCCGGTTTCGAGGACGCCGACACCTCGGTGGTCGCCGCGGTGCCGGTGTACGGGCGCTACGACTGGTTCTCCACCGAGGGCGAAGGCCGTCGCGAATTCGTGGACCTACTCCAAAAGTTCGTTGTCAAAAAGAAATTCGCCACGCACCGCGACGTCTACGTCGACGCCTCGCCGATCCGGCGGCTGCGCGCCGACGCGCCGCCCTTCTTCGTCCTGCACGGCCACGACGATTCGCTCATCCCGGTCGGCGAGGCCGAAGATTTCGTCAAGGAACTGCGCGGGGTGTCCAAGAACCCGGTCGCATACGCCGAATTACCGCACGCCCAACACGCTTTCGACATCTTCAGTTCCCCGCGGGCGCATCGGTCCGCGGAGGCCGTGGCTCGATTCCTGTCGTGGGTGTACGCGACGAATCCGCCCGAGCGCGACTAGCGGCGACCCGATCCTACTTAGCTTCTGTAACCCCTTGTGTCACTTTGGTTTCGGTGGCCACAGAGCGGCCGATTTTGTCGGTGGGTGCGGTTAGTTTGACGGTGTGAGTTCAAGTGGCCAGCAGGATGTCGAGGCGGTATTCGACGCGCTCGATGCCGCCTGGGATCGAGCCTGCGCGCTGAACCTCGACGCGCTCGACCCGCAGCAACAGCTGGCGGTATTACAGCGCTGCGAAAAGCAGCGCCGGCGCATCCCGGCCGTCGAGCATCCACTGATCAATTCCCTTGCCCGCCAAGCCCCCTCCCTCGAACTCGGCGGCACAGTGGTCCAAGCCATCGCCGAGGCCACACTGATCAGCCGCACCGAAGCCTCCCGGCGCATCAAAGAGGCACGCGACCTAGGCCCGCGCCACGGCCTGACCGGCGAACCGATCCCACCCGCCCTGGCCGCCACCGCGGCCGCCCAACGCGACGGCACGCTGGGCGCCGGTCAGGTCGCGGTGATCCGCAAGTTCTACCACCAGCTCCCCGGCTGGGTGGACCTCACAACCCGCGAGCAGGCTGAGGCGCGGTTGGCCAAGGAGGGCAGCCGGTTTCGCCCCGAACAACTGGCCGGGCTGGCCAACGCGCTCGCCGACTGCCTCAATCCCGATGGCACCTTCACCGACGAGGACCGGGCGCGTCAGCGCGGCCTGACGCTGGGTAACCAACAGGCCGACGGCATGTCGGCGCTGCGCGGCTGGCTCACGCCCGAAGCGCGCGTCACGCTGGAAGCCGTCTTGGCCAAACTCGCCGCCCCCGGCATGTGCAACCCCCTCGACGACAGGCCCTGTGTGGATGACGCACCCACCCAGGACGCCATCGAGCACGATCCGCGGTCAGCGGGCCAGCGAAACCACGACGCACTCAACACCGCCCTGCGGGCTCTGCTCGCCTCCGGAGAACTGGGTCGGCACAACGGGTTACCGGCATCCATCGTGGTCACCACGACGCTGGCCGAGCTGGAATCCGCCGCCGGGCGCGGCCTGACCGGCGCGGGCACCATCCTGCCGATGAGCGACGTCATCCGTCTGGCCCGCCACGCCCATCACTATCTGGCGATCTTCGACAAAGGCAAGGCGCTGGCGCTCTATCACACCAAGCGCCTGGCCTCACCCGGCCAGCGAATTGTCTTGTACGCCAAGGACCGTGGTTGTAGCGCCCCGGGCTGCACCGTGCGCGGCTATTACTGCGAAGTTCACCACATCACCGACTACGCCAAGTGCCACACCACCGACGTCAACAACCTCACCTTCGCCTGCGGACCCCACCACCGCCTGCTACGCGCCGGCGGCTGGACCACCCGCAAGAACGCCCGGGGTCATAACGAATGGATCCCGCCACCGCGCCTGGACACAGGCCGCCCCCGCACCAATATCTTCCACCACCCGGAAAGATTGCTCCGCGGCGAGGACGACGACGAACCCGATTGACGCCTAGCCATTCTCCCGCGCGGCGGCCTTCTCGAGGTCGGTCAGCGCCGGCTCGATGCGATCGGCCATATCGTCGATGTCGTTGGCCACCTCGGGCGTCGTCACGAAACCGAAGTCCAGGTAGTCGGTGTAGGAGAAGCAGGTGATGTTCAGCGCAACGTCCATCACCGGCGGCCCGAGCGGCACCAGCGAATCGAGTTTGGCGCCGGCCATATACAGCGGGAACGGCGGGCCGGGGACGTTTGAGACGACCAGGTTGATGGGAGCCAGGTTTCGCGACAGCCCGCTGGCCGTGTAGGCCCGGGCGGCCAGCCCCAACAATCCGGGCGGGGTGGTCTCGGTCAGTCCCATGATCTGGTGCGCCGACAACGCCTTGGCCATCAGCTTGGCGCTCTGGGTGCTTTCGTGGATGGCCCGCAGCCGCTCCCCCGGGTCGTCGACATCGGTGGCCAACGAGACGGTCATCGAGCTGACCTTGTTGCCGACGTCGTCCTTGTCGTCGTCGGTGCGTGTCGAGACCGGGATCTGGGCGATGAGCGGTTTGGCCGGCAGCTCACCGCGCTTCTGTAGGTAGTCGCGCACGGCGCCTGCCACCAGTGCCAGCACGACGTCGTTGAGCTTGACGCCGTAGGCGTCCTTGATGACTTTGGCGCGGGCCAGCTCGACGCGGCAGCCGGTGATGCGCCGGTGCGGCGAGACCGGTGCATTGAAGCGGGTTTTGGGCGCCTCGAAATATCGCGGCGGCCTGCTGCGCACACCCAGGGTCGCGACCTGCTGGCGCACGGTCTGCTCCATCAGCCGCGCGATGCGGAACGGCGTCTTCACGCCGACGTTGATGAGCGCTCCGACGGCGCGCCGCTCCAATCCCGGCAGTTTGAAACCCACCAGCGATCCGACCGTTTCCTGTTGCGGCGCACGCGGTTCCGGCGTGACATCCAACAGAATCTCACCCAGACCGGCGCCCGAGACCCCGTCGACGATCGCGTGGTGCATCTTGGTCAGCGTGGCGATCCGGCCGCCCTCGACGCCCTCGATCACCCACATCTCCCACAGCGGCCGGGAGCGGTCCAGCTTGTAGGACATCAACCGACCCACGAGCTCCTCGACCTCGCGACGACCGCCCGGCGCGGGAACGCCGATGCGGCGGACGTGGAAGTCCACGTCCAGGTCTTCGTCTTCGACGAACCAGGGCCGGTCCAGGCCCAGCGGCGCGCCGGTGACCCGCCACCGCAATTGAGGCACCTCGGGCAGGCGCTCGATCAGCAATTGACGCAGGCGCTGAAAGCTGTACTCAGAGCACTCCCTCGGGTCGCAAATCGCCAACGCCCCCACGTGCATGTGCCAGCCCGCGGTTTCTGCCGACCAAAAAGCCGCATCGACACTCGAAAGCCGTTTCATCACCCGACCGTAGCCCCCCGAAGCCCGTCCTCACCAGCAAATGCCCAACAATGACGCGATCAGGCGTCCTCAAGCAAATCCGGCGTGACGGCCGACTCGGTGTCGGGAATACCCTCGACCTTCGCCTTACGATCGGCCATCGACAACAGCCGCCGAATACGGCCCGCCACAGCATCTTTCGTCATCGGCGGGTCGGCGAGCCGGCCGAGCTCTTCCAGCGATGCCTGCCGGTGCTCGACGCGCAGCTTCCCGGCCGAGGCCAGATGGTCTGGAACGGTGTCGCCCAGGATCTCCAGCGCCCGCTCCACCCGCGCCGCCGCCGCCACGGCCGCCCGCGCCGATCGGCGCAGGTTGGCGTCGTCGAAGTTGGCTAGCCGGTTGGCGGTGGCCCGAACCTCGCGCCGCATCCGGCGCTCCTCCCACACCAGCCGGGTGTCCTGGGCGCCCATCCGGGTCAGCAGCGCCCCGATCGCCTCACCGTCGCGCACCACCACCCGGTCGGCGCCACGCACCTCGCGGGCCTTCGCGCTGACGCCGAGCCGCCGCGCGGCGCCCACCAGTGCCAGCGCCGCCTCCGGGCCGGGGCAGCTGACTTCCAGCGCCGACGAACGTCCCGGCTCGGTCAGGGAACCATGCGCCAGGAAGGCTCCCCGCCATGCGGCTTCGGCATCGCCGACGCTGCCGCCCACCACCTGCGCCGGCAGGCCGCGAACCGGGCGGCCGCGATTGTCGAGCAGGCCGGTCTGGCGGGCGAGTGCCTCACCGTCATTGGCCACCCGCAAGACGTATCGGGTGCTCTTGCGAATCCCGCTGGCCGACAACACATGCACGACGGCGTTGTATCCGTAGAGTTCGAAGATGTCTTTGCGCAACCGTCGCGCGACGTTGCCCAGGTCTACCTCGGCCTCGACCACGACGCGACCGCCGACGATGTGCAGCCCGCCGGCGAACCTCAGCAGAGAGGTGACTTCCGCCCGGCGGGCGCTGACCGATTTCACGATGAGGCGGCTCAGTTCGTCCTTGACTTCGGTCGTCATCGCCACGCGTCGTCACCCCTTGGTCCACTGCCGGCCGGCCCGCCCCCGGCTTGTGGGCTTGCACCGTCCACCCGAATATCCGCGGTGGCCGTGACCGGAGACGCTCCCGGCGCTTTACGGGCCGCCCGGACCCCGTCCAGGGCCGCCGCGAGCTTGCCTGGATCATGTAAAGGTGTACCAGGTCTGGCCACGTCGGCGAAGTGGACCTCGGCCGAAAGCAGTGTGGCGGTGCGGCGCAGTTGCTCGCGTTCGCGCTCACTGGGCACCCGTTCGGCGTCGATGATGATGTCGTGCACGCTGAATTCCGGTGCGTGCTGGGCGAGCACGTGCAGATGACGCTCGACGGAGAAGCCGGCCGTCTCCCCGGGCTCGGCCACCAAATTGAGCACCAGGGCCCGCCGCGCGGTGGTCGCCCGTAACGCCGCCGCCAGCCCGGGCACCAGCACGTGCGGGATCACGCTGGTGAACCACGAGCCCGGGCCCAGCACCACCAGATCGGCGGCCATGATGGCGTCGACGGCCTGCCGTGTCGCCGGCGGGTTGTCGGGCAGCAGCCGCACGCGGCGCACTTTGCCCGGGGTGGTCGCGATCGCCACCTGGCCGCGGATCAGCCGGAACATCCGCGGGTCGCTTTCCAGGCCCGAAACGTCGGCCTCGATCTGCAGCGCGATCGGGCACATCGGCAACACCCGCCCCTTGACGCCGAGGATGCGCCCCAGCTCGTCGAGCGCGGCCACCGGATCGGCCAGCACCTCGGACAGGCCGGCCAGCAACAGGTTGCCGATCGGATGCCCAGCCAGGGCGCCGGTGCCGCCGAACCGGTGCTGCAGAATCGTCGCCCACAGCCGTCCGTGGGGGCTGTCAGATGCCAAGGCGGCCAACGCCATTCGCAGATCGCCCGGGGGCACGACGTCCAGTTCGCTGCGCAGCCGGCCGGAGGAACCACCATCGTCGGCGACGGTGACGACCGCGGTGACATGGGGAGTCAGCCGGCGGGCCGCCGACAGCGTGGCGTACAGGCCGTGTCCGCCGCCCATCGCGACGATGCCCCGGTTCATCGGCTCGGTCATTCGCGGCCCAGATCCCGGTGCAGCACCCGCACCGACAGTTGGGCTTCCCCCTTCTGGGCGTTCAGCAACTGCATCAAAGCCTCGGCGATCGCGACGCTGCGATGCTTGCCGCCGGTACAGCCGATGGCGACCGTCATATAGCGCTTGCCCTCCCGGCGGTAGCCGTCGACGACCAGAGATAGCAATCGATGGTAGGCGTCGAGGAACTCGGCCGCGCCGGGCTGGCTCAACACGTAATCGCGCACCGCCGGGTCCTGGCCGGTGCGTGGCCGCAATTCGTCGACCCAGTGCGGGTTGGGCAGGAACCGCACGTCCATCACCATGTCGGCGTCCATCGGCAGGCCGTACTTGAAGCCGAAGGACTCCACCGTGACGCTGGTGCTCGCGCTGGCGGCACCGCCGAATGCCCGCTCGATGGTCTCGCGCAAGCCGCGTACCGAGAGCGTCGAGGTGTCGATGATCAGGTCGGCGGTGGCGCGAACCGATGCCAGCATCCGGCGCTCGGCGGCGATCCCCTCGGCCAGGGTCTGATCGCCCTGCAGCGGGTGGCTGCGACGATTCTGTTCGTAGCGGCGCACCAACATGTCGTCGGATGCTTCCATGAACACGACGCGCGGGGCGATGTTTCGGGTGGCGAGCTCGGTGCGCACCGAGTCCAGATCGCCGGTGAAGCCACGCGATCGCACGTCCATCACCACCGCCAGCTGCGTGATCCGCGAGCCGGCGGCCAGACCGAAATCGACCATCCGGGTGATCAGCTGCGGGGGCAGGTTATCGGCCACATACCAGCCGAGGTCTTCGAGCACCTTGGCTGCCGTACCTCGACCCGCCCCGGACAATCCGGTCACCAGAACGACATCGATACCGGGCGGGGCGTCCACCGAGTGGCCGCCCGCGAACTCGCCCGGGCCCGTCATTGCGCCGCCTCGGACTGATCGGGTCGCAGCGCCTCCAGGACGGCCGTGGCGGTTGCCACACCGATGCCGGGAACGGCGGTGATCTGGTCGACGGTGGCCTCCTTGAGGCGGGCTATCGATCCGAAATGGCTTACCAACGCCTTACGGCGATGTTCTCCCAATCCTGGCACCGAATCGAGCACCGACGCCGTCATTCGCTTGGATCGCTTGCTGCGATGGTAGGTGATCGCGAACCGGTGCGCCTCGTCCCGGACGCGCTGCAGCAGATACAGCCCCTCGCTGTTGCGCGGCATGATGACCGGGTCGGGCTCCGAGGGCACCCACACCTCTTCCAGCCGCTTGGCCAGGCCGATCACCGCGACGTCGGTGATGCCGAGTTCCTCGAGCACCGCGCTGGCCGCGTTGACCTGTGGCGCACCGCCGTCGACGACATACAGATTCGGCGGGTAGGCGAAGCGGCGAGACTTTCCTTCCGGCGAAAGCATATTCGGGTCGTTTTGTTCACTCAGGTGCCGCGCGAAGCGCCGGCGGGTCACCTCGGCGATCGAGGCGACGTCGTCGGAGCGCCCCTGCCCGGCGGCTTCCCGGATGCCGAAGTGCCGGTAGTCCGATTTGCGCGGCAGACCGTCCTCGAACACCACCAGCGAGCCCACCACGTCGGTGCCCTGCACATGGCTGATGTCCACACATTCGATGCGCAGCGGCGCGTCGGACAAGCCGAGGGCCTCCTGGATGTTCTGCAGCGCAGCGGATCTGGCGGTGAAATCGCCCGCCCGCCTCAGCTTGTGTTGTTGCAGCGCATCTTTGGCGTTGCGCTGCACCGTTTCGGCCAGCGCTCGTTTGTCGCCGCGCTGCGGCACCCGCAGCGCCACCCGGGATCCGCGCAAACCGGACAGCCAGCTCGTCAGCTCGTCGGCGTTGGACGGCAGGCAGGGCACCAGCACCTCGCGCGGCACCGGGTTCGCCGATTCGTCTGCGGCACCGCCCAATTCGGCCTGCTCGCCGTAGAACTGGGTGAGGAACTGCTCGACCAGCTGCTCCTCACCGGAATCGCCGGGGTCGGCGGACTTTTCGACGATCCAGCCGCGCTGACCGCGGACCCGGCCGCCGCGGACGTGGAACACCTGCACCGCGGCCTCGAGCTCGTCGTCGGCGAACGCCACCACGTCGGCGTCGGTGCCGTCGCCCAGCACGACGGCCTGCTTTTCCATCGCCCTCTTCACCGCGCCCAGGTCGTCGCGCAGCCGGGCGGCCCGCTCGAAATCCAGCTGCTCGGCCGCGGCGTTCATCTGTTGTTCCAGCTCCCGCGCGAACCGGTCGGTCTTGCCGGACAGGAAGTCGCAGAAATCGTCCACGATCTGGCGGTGCTGCTCCGCGCTGACCCTGCCGATGCACGGCGCCGAGCACTTGTCGATGTAGCCGAGCAGGCAAGGTCGGTCGATCTGCTTGTGCCGCTTGAACACTCCCGCGGAGCAGGTGCGAGCCGGAAACACCCGGGTGAGCAGATCCAGCGTTTCCCGGATGGCCCACGCGTGCGAGTACGGTCCGAAATATCGCACCCCTTTGCGGCGGGGGCCGCGATAGACCATCAGCCGCGGGAATTCCTCGTTGAGGGTCACCGCCAGCACCGGATAGGTCTTGTCGTCGCGATAGCGGACGTTGAAACGTGGGTCGAACTCTTTGATCCAGTTGTATTCGAGCTGCAGCGCCTCGACTTCGGTGTTGACCACCGTCCACTCGACCTTGGCCGCGGTGGTCACCATCTGCCGGGTTCGCGGGTGCAGGCTGGAGATGTCGGCGAAGTATGACGTCAGCCGGCTGCGCAGGCTCTTGGCTTTGCCGACGTAGATGACTCGCCCGTGCGGATCCCGGAATCGGTAGACGCCGGGCTCGACCGGGATGGACCCGGGCGCGGGGCGGTAGGTGGCGGGATCGGGCACAGATCCAGGCTAATAGCCGCCGGTGCGGTGCCCAGAAAGGCGGGGAGCGTGCGGCGCCGGTCTACTGTGGTGCGTACCGGTCGCCACGATGTCTGGGGGGATTACCGTCGATTCCTCGCTAGCCTGGTTGCTGCAGCCCGTCGACGTCGACACCTTCCTCGACGAGATCTGGGCAATAAGGCACCACCACATCAAGCGATGCCTTCCGGGCTACTTCGACCCGTTGCTGCCCGGCCCTTCGGCGGTCGGCGAGCTCCTCGAACGGGTGCAGCCGGAACCGTCTGCCGTGCGGCTCGTCAAGGGCGGCGAGGACAGGGATCCGGCGACCTACCGCCGCGCCGACGGCGGCTTGGACCCGGTTCTGGTACGCGACGGCCTGGCCGACGGCTACACCATCGTCTTCAACGGGCTCGAGCGGTACTCGCGCACGATCGCGTCGTTGTCGCACTCCATCGAGGTCGAGCTGAACTTCCCGACGCGAGTCAACGCCTATGTCACGCCACCGGAATCGACCGGCTTTGTCCCGCACTACGACCCACACGACGTGCTGGTCCTGCAGATCGAGGGATCCAAGACGTGGCATGTGTCCGACACCGCCGCCGTGCCGCCGCACGAGATCCAGCGGCGCAAGGGGGTGGGGGCGGGCGGGCTCGCGTCGTCGACCGACATGCGCATGCAACCGGGCGACGTGCTGTATTTGCCGCGCGGCCAGGTGCATTCGGCCGAGACGCACTCCGAGCCGTCGGTCCATCTGACGATCGGTCTTCATGCGCCCACCGTCCTCACGCTCATCACCCACGCGTTGTACGCGCTGAGTTTGCGTGACCCACGCGTGCACGCGCGCCTGTCGCCGCGACACCTGAATGACGCAACCGCCCGTGCCGGCCTGGGCGGCATCGTGCGGGACAGCCTGCGAGCCGTCGACAATGCCGAGATCCTCAACGAAAGCCTCGACGCGCTGGCCGACGTCTTGGTCCGGCGCGGCCGATGCCCACCGGTCGGGCGGGTCAGCGACACAGTCGGTATCGACGGGCAAACGCTGGTCGCAAAGTATGAACCGCTCTATGCGCGGGTGGCGCGCGTCGATGACCGCGTCGTGCTGCAGTTCGCTCAGCTGTCAGTGGGCGCCGGCGCCGACCATGAAGCGGCGATGCTGTTCTTGGCCGGCAGTAGCGGGCCGTTCCGGGTCGGGGACCTACCCGGGCTGACCGCGGCGCAGCAGGCGGGGCTGGCGCGGACGCTGATCCTGAACGGCTTCCTGGTCCGGCTGACCGATGACTGACAATTTGCTTAGCATCTCCGGTGAAATCCACCATTTATATCCGTATTTGCGGATAATTTCAGCGTAAGATTTGGTAATTGCGGATCGCTATCCGCGGTCACAGTGTTCAGCCGGCTCGTCGCATCAGGTGGACGCGCCGGTTGATCCGCGGGGTACTGGCGATGGCGAGCCGCCGCACAGACCGCCACGCCGCATCGCCGATAACGCTGAAAAGCACTGGGAGGCCCGGATGAAGCGGCTCGCTGACGGTTCGTCGGGAGGAGCTCAACATGGCAACACGGGCGCACGTCGGTGATGCCACGTGACCATGCCGATCTGGGCCGCCTTCCCACCCGAAGTGCATTCGGCGGCGCTGTCCAGCGGCCCGGGGCCTGGATCGCTGCTCGCGGCAGAACAGGCGTGGCAGGCCTTGAGCGCCGAATACGACACGGCGGCCGCCGAACTCAGCGACTTGCTGGCCGAGGTGCAGGCGGGGACGTGGCAGGGTCCGACTGCGGAGAAATTCGTGGCCGCGCACGTGCCGTACCTGGCATGGCTCTTGCAGAACAGCGCCGACAGCTCGGCGGCCGCCTTGGAAGCCGACACCGTTGCCGCGGCCTATACCGCCGCGTTGTCGGCCATGCCGACACTGGAGGAGCTGGAGGCCAACCACGCCGCTTTCGCGCAGTTGGTTGCGACGAATTTTCTTGGCGTGAACACGATTCCGATCGCGCTCAACGAAATGGACTATCTGCGGATGTGGCTGCAGGCGGCCACCACCATGGCGATCTATGAAGCGGTGTCCGAAACCGCGCAAACGTGGGTCCCGCCGACCGCCCCGCCCCCGCCGATCCAGCTGGCGAACCCGCCCAACCAAGATGCGGGCGGGGGCGCAGATCAGCTGAGCTGGTGGGTCACCCGGGTGCAAGAAGTCGCCCAAGAACTCGACGGGGACCTGAGCCAATCTGGATCCAACCCGTCCACCGTGCTCAACACTCTGATGGGCGACCCGCTGCTCGCAGCCAAGGTCCCGCACTGGGCGGGCGAGGCGCTCTACACGTTCCTTCCCCAGGTGCCGAATTTGATGCAACTCTCTTTCGGTCTGATCGCCCCCTCCATCCCCGTCGCGGGTGCCGCGGGTTTGACGGGGTTGGCCGGGCTGGCGGGCGTGCCACAACCGGCCCCCACCCTGCCGGGTGCGGTGGCCGCGCCCGCGCCGGCTCCCTCCCACACCGGAGCGCCCGCCGCGATGGCCCCCGGCCTCGGCGCGCCGGCTTCGACCCCGCCGACCGCCCCGATGCATGCGCCCACCCCGGCGACGGCTTCGGCGTCCGCCGCGGCGCCGGCGCCGCCCGCCCCCGGGGTCCCGGCCGTCAGCTACCCCTACGTGGTCGGCCCTCCGGGCCTCGGGGCCGGCACGAACATGAGTGTCGGGACGCGCGCCGGGCAGAAGTCGCCCGAGCCCGACGCCGTCGCGGCGCCGGCCGTCGCGGCCGCCCGGGAGGCCCGGCGCCGCCGGCGCACCAGGCCGGGCCTGATCGACCCCGGTCACCGCTACGAATATCTCGACGACGGGTCCGGGGCACAATTCGCCGACCGTTCGGCGACGGCTTCGGATCGGGGCGCGGGGCGCATGGGGTTCGCCGGCACCGTAAGCGAGGCCGGCGCCACTCCGGTGGGTTTGACCACGCTTGCCGGCGCGTCATTGGATGACAACCCGAGGCTGCCGCTGTTGCCGAGCAGCTGGAGCCCCGACACCGACGAAGGAACGGCAGGTAGTTAGAAGCCCCGCCGGCGTGGACGGCTTTGAATTCCGCCCACCGAGCTTGTGGCTCGACGTTAAAATGAGGCCCCGAGCGAGGAGTCCGATAGATGGTGGAGCGCTGGCTAATCGACGTGGCCGCCACCATCGGTGGTCTGGCGCTGGCGTCGACGGCGGGGGCCGGGATCGCATCGGCCGACCCTGATTACGCTCCGATGATCAACGCCACCTGTAGTTACGACCAGGCGATGCGGGCCGTGCACGCGGAAAATCCCAGCGCCGCTGAGTACCTCGAGCAGTCGCCGCCGAATCAGCAGTTCTTGCAGCAGTACCTGGCCTCGTCGCCCGACCAGCGGCTGGACCTGCTGCATGCGATCGAGCACAGTCGAGGGGCCGCGCAGGCCATGCCGGTGCTGCGGCAAATGTTGACCGATTGCGTTCGGTACTGAGCGGCTTCCCCCGCCGTAGCCCGCCCCGGTTTCTAGGCGGTACGCCCGCTGATCTGCGCGAGGCGTTTCGACGTCCAGTCCGCCATGGGGAACCCGGGCTTGTCGTCACAGGCCGACAGCAACAGGACCACTCGCGGCAGGGCCGCCAGCCCGTAGTGACAGATCCAGCCCGGCTGGGTCATGGTCCACACCACGGCGGCGTGCGAGGAGGTGTCGACGTCGCTGAGGTGCATCGACGCCGACTGTCCGTCTCGGCTCACCCCGACCGCTTCGTGGCGGCACTGGGCGATGGCGATGAAACCGTCGACCACCACGTGTTGAACGTCCAGCGGGTCGCCGTAGAGGTCGACCGACTCGCCGTAGGTTGCCGGACCGGCGAACTGGTAGGCGGACTCGGCGTGCTCGGACGCGCCGGGCGGCCGTAGGGGCGAGTTCTCGAACAGCACCGCCGCCTCGCAATCCGCGGGCTGGGCCATGGTGAAGTAGTTGTCGCCCAACGGAATCGCGGTCGCCGGCCCGAAAGGCGTGTCGTCCCCGGTCTGGAGCAGCAGGTCTTGCGCCCGGGCCATCGGGTGTTTCACGGGCGCAGACGGCGCTTCCTTCGACGGACCGGACGCCCCGACCGCCCGTCCCCCCACCACTACGTTGCACCCACTGAGCGCCAGCATGGCGACGACGGCGAGCGCGGCCGCCGGTGCCTGAAGTGCCATCGGCCGATGGTACAGCGCTCAGTGCGTCTTCAGGTCCGGTCGATAGCGCACCACCAGCGAACGCACCGTATCCATGGCGGCGACGGCGCGGCCCTTGTCGACGGCCTGGATGGCCATCACCGGTATGTACTCGTCGTCGGGTAAGTCGATCCGCGCCCACCGGTGGCCCACCGGGAACGACACGCCGGCGACATCCGGCCATTCGATCAGCTTGTCCCCCAACAGGTTTCGCACAGAAACACCGGCCGGTCCCACTCGCAGCCGCGGCCGCGCGAACAACAGCACGACGCCGGCGATGACCAGGCCCAGCGCCGCGATCGCCACCTGATCGGAGGTCTGAAAGACCACCCCGGTGGAGCCAACCTTGAGCAGCAGGCCCACCACGATGTGCGCAGCGGCGATGAGGAACGCCGCCCCGTAAGCGAATAACGGGGTGCGGTGGGGACGCAACACCGCGTCCCAGGTCTCGCGGTCCGGCGGCGACGTCACGACCGAGCGCGCAACTCACGCAGGGTGAGGGCGGCGGACAGGGCCGCCCCGGCCGCCTGGGCCCCCTTGTCCTCGGCCGACGCCGGAAGCCCGGCCCGATCCAGCGCCTGCTGCTCGTTGTCGGTGGTCAGCACGCCGTTGGCGACCGGTGTCGAGGCGTCCAGCGAGACCCGGGTCAGTCCCTGGGTTACCGCATCGCAGACATATTCGAAATGCGGTGTCTGCCCGCGGATCACGACGCCCAGCGCGACGACGGCATCGTGGTTGCGGGCGAGTTCCTGTGCCACCACCGGAATTTCGATCGCGCCGAGCACGCGGACCACCGTGGGGTCGTCGACACCCGAGTCGGCGGCGACTTTGCGTGCGCCGTCGAGCAGCGCATCGCAGATCTCGCTGTGCCAGGTGCTTGCCACGATGCCGAGCCGCACACCAGCGGCGTCAAGCGCCGGCATCTCCGGCACGCCCGCGCCACCACTCACAAAGCACCGCCGAATTCACCTGGCAGGTGAACGGATTCGTGAAAGTCGTCCAGTCCGGCCAGATCGTGGCCCATCTTGTCCCGCTTCGTCATCAGGTAACGGATGTTCTCCGCGTTGGCGCGCACCGGTAGCGGCACGCGCTCGATGATGTGCAGGCCGTACCCGTCCAGCCCGACCCGCTTGGCCGGGTTGTTGGTCAGCAGCCGCATCGAGCGCACCCCGAGGTCGACCAGTATCTGCGCACCGATACCGTAATCCCTTGCATCAGCAGGCAATCCGAGCTTGAGGTTGGCGTCGACGGTGTCTTCACCGGCATCCTGCAATTGGTAGGCCTGCAGCTTGTGCATCAGCCCGATGCCGCGGCCCTCGTGGCCGCGCATGTACAGCACGATGCCGCGTCCCTCGCGAGCGACCATCGCCATCGCCGCGTCCAGCTGGGGCCCGCAATCGCAGCGGCGTGAACCGAACACGTCACCGGTCAGGCATTCGGAGTGCACGCGCACCAGCACGTCGTCACCCTCGGAGTTGGGCCCGGCGATGTCGCCGCGCACCAGCGCGACGTGCTCTACCTCTTCGTAGATGCTGGCGTAGCCGATGGCGCGAAATTCCCCGTGCCGCGTCGGAATCCGGGCCTCGGCGATCCGCGCGATGTGCTTCTCGTGCTTGCGTCGCCACTCGATCAGGTCGGCGATGGTGATCATCGCGAGGTCGTGTTCGTCGGCGAACACCCGCAGTTCGTCGGTCTGCGCCATCGCGCCCTCGTCCTTTTGGCTGACGATCTCGCAGATGGCGCCAGCGGGCTGCAGTCCGGCCAGCCGGGCGAGGTCGACGGCCGCCTCGGTGTGACCGGGGCGGCGCAAGACGCCACCGTCCTTGGCGCGCAACGGAACCACGTGACCGGGCCGGGTGAAGTCGTCGGCGACGCTGGCGGGATCGGCCAGCAGGCGCATCGTGGTTGCCCGGTCCGAGGCGGAAATCCCGGTGCCCACGCCGCGTCGTGCGTCGACCGTGACGGTGTAGGCGGTGCCGTGCTTGTCCTGGTTGACCGCGTACATCGGCAACAGACCCAGCCGGTCGCAGATCGCACCGTCCAGCGGCACACACAGGTATCCCGAGGTGTAGCGCACCATGAAGGCCACCATCTCCGGGGTCGCCTTTTCGGCGGCGAAGATCAGATCGCCCTCGTTCTCGCGGTCCTCGTCGTCGATGACGATGACGGCCTTGCCGGCCGCAATGTCGGCAACCGCCCTCTCGACGGAGTCCAACCTCGTCATCTTTTGCTACCTCGCCGTTCCCGCTGTCCGGCGGGAACACTGTCGAAACGGCTCACACGAGAAGCCCACGTGTTGCATTCAGTATGAACCACGGGGACGCCCCCGTTATTGCCGCGGCTCGAACAGCGGGACGTCCGCGGAAGGCGTTGCGCAGCCGAGTGGGTTGGCAGCGCCGGACGTCGCGACTAGCGGTCCGATTGCATCAACCGCTCGACGTACTTGGCGATGACATCGACTTCGAGGTTCACCGGCGTCCCGACTGCAGCGCGGCCCAAGGTGGTCAATTCGCGGGTGGTGGGTATCAACGAGACTTCGAACCAGTCCCCCGGCCCTCCGCCCAGCCCGGACACCGTCAACGAAATCCCGTCGACGGTGATCGATCCCTTCTCCACGACGTAGCGGGCCACCTCGGCGGGCATCTCGATTCGCACCACTTCCCAGTGCTCGGACGGGGTCCGGGCCACGATGCGCCCCGTCCCGTCGACGTGCCCCTGCACGATGTGGCCGCCCAGCCGGCTGTTCACGGCCGCGGCGCGCTCCAGGTTGACTCGGCTGCCGACCTGCAATTCGCCCAAGTTGGACCGGTTGAGCGATTCGGCCATCACGTCGGCGGTGAACTGACCACCGGGCAACAGCTCGGCGACGGTCAGACACACGCCGTTGACGGCGATCGAATCGCCGTGGCCCGCGTCGGCCGTCACGACGGCGCCGCGAATGGTCAGCCGCGCCGCCTCGGAAAGGACCTCACGAGCAGTCACCTCGCCGAGTTCCTCGACAATGCCGGTAAACATCCTCTTAGGCTAATTGGGCCTCAGGCAGACTGATGAGCAGGGCAAAGACCGCGACCCGGGCGACACCGGCCCCCCGCGTTCACCAGAGCAGTCACCGGCACCCTCTACGATGCACAGTATGCAGACCCGCCGCCGTCTATCGGCCGTCATCGCATCCCTTACCCTCGCCACCGCCCTGATCGCCGGCTGTTCGTCGGGCTCCAAGCAGAGCGGCGCGCCGCTTCCCGACGCCACGACCTTGGTCAAGCAGTCGGCGGCCGCCACCAAAAACGTGAAGAGCGCGCACCTCGTGCTCAGCGTTCAGGGCAAGATTCAGGGGCTACCGCTCAAGACGCTGACCGGTGACCTCACCACCGCGCCTGCCACCGCCGCCTCGGGCAACGCGACGATCACTTTGGGTGGTTCCGACATCGACGCCAACTTCGTGGTGGTCGACGGAACCCTGTATGCCGCCCTCACCCCGAACAAGTGGAGCGACTTCGGCAAAGCGTCCGACATCTACGACGTCTCGGTGCTGCTGAACCCCGACACCGGGCTGGGCAACGTGCTGGCGAACTTCAGCAACGCCAAGGCCGAGGGCCGCGACAACATCAACGGCCAGAACACGGTCCGGATCAGCGGAAACGTCTCCGCGGACGCGGTGAACAAGATCGTGCCGCAGTTCAACGCGACGCAGCCGGTACCCAGCACGGTGTGGATCCAAGAGAGCGGTGACCACCAGCTGGTCCAGGCCAATCTGCAGAAGAGCTCGGGCAACACCGCCCAGATCACCCTGTCCAACTGGGGCGAGCCGGTTCAGGTCAGCAAGCCCCCGGTGAGCCAGTGACCGCGGACACCGAGGCCCAACCCGGCCACCAGACCGGACGTCGCGTAGCGATCAGCGCGGGCAGCCTCGCGGTCCTGCTGGGCGCCCTGGACGCCTACGTCGTCGTGACGATCATGCGCGACATCATGACCGACGTTCACATCCCGATCAACCAGCTGCAGCGCATCACCTGGATCATCACGATGTACCTGCTGGGCTACATCGCCGCCATGCCGCTGTTGGGCCGCGCTTCGGACCGATTCGGCCGCAAGCTGGTGTTGCAGGTCAGCCTGGCACTGTTCATCGTGGGCTCGGTGGTCACCGCGCTGGCCGGTCACTGGGGCGATTTCCACCTGCTGGTCGGTGGCCGCACCATCCAGGGTGTGGCCAGCGGCGCGCTGTTGCCGGTCACCCTCGCGCTGGGCGCCGATCTCTGGGCGCAGCGCAACCGCGCCGGTGTGCTGGGCGGCATCGGCGCCGCGCAGGAGCTCGGCAGCGTGCTGGGCCCCCTGTACGGGATTTTCATCGTCTTCCTGACCCACGACTGGCGCTACGTCTTCTGGATCAACGTCCCGCTGACCCTCATCGCGATGGTGATGATCCAGTTCAGCCTGCCGTCGCACCAACGGGTCGAGCAGCCCGAAAAGGTCGACCTGGTCGGTGGTGTGCTGCTGGCGGCCGCCCTGGGCCTCGCCGTGATCGGTCTGTACAACCCGCAGCCGGACGGCAAGCAGATTCTGCCGAGCTACGGGTTACCGCTGGTCATCGGGGCGGTCGTGGTGGCGGTGCTGTTTTTGCTCTGGGAACGCTTCGCGCGCACCCGGCTGATCGAACCGGCGGGCGTGCACTTCCGCCCGTTCCTGGCCGCGCTGGGCGCCTCACTGTTCGCCGGTGCCGCGCTGATGGTGACGCTGGTCGACGTGGAGCTGTTCGGCCAGGGCGTGCTGGGCCAGGACCAGGCCCAGGCCGCCGGGCTGTTGCTGTGGTTCCTGATCGCCCTGCCGATCGGGGCGGTGCTGGGCGGCTGGATCGCCACCCGGATCGGTGACCGGATCATGACCTTCGTCGGACTGCTGATCGCCGCCTACGGGTACTGGCTGATTCACTTCTGGCGCCAGGACGTGATGAACCAGAAGCACAACATCTTCGGGGTGTTCAGCGTGCCCGTGCTGCACGCCGACCTGCTGGTGGCCGGCATCGGCCTCGGCCTGGTGATCGGGCCGCTCACCTCCGCCGCGCTGCGCGTGGTGCCATCCGCCCAACACGGCATCGCCTCGGCGGCGGTGGTGGTGGCCCGGATGACCGGGATGCTGATCGGCGTTGCCGCGCTCAGCGCGTGGGGCCTTTACCGGTTCAACCAGATCGTGGCGAACCTGACGGCCGAGATCCCGCCCAACGCCACCCTGTTGGAGCGCATCGCCGCGCAGGGCACGCTGTACCTCAAGGCCTTCGCCCAGATGTACGGCGACATCTTCTTGGCCACCGTCGTGATCTGCATCGCGGGCGCGCTGTTGGGCCTGTTGCTCGGTGGACGCAAAGAGCACGCCGAAGAGCCGGAAATCGCCGAGCCGCAAGCGGTCTCGCTGAGCGAGCGCTAGCCGCTGCGCGGCACCAGGCTGAGCACCACGTCGGGTCCCACCCGGTCGATGCCGTCGAACTGCCAGCGCAGCGCCCGCGCGATCGTGGTGACCCCGACGTCGTCGACCGCGGTGACCGGGCCGCCCAGCAGGGTCGGAGCGACGTAAGCCAGGATCCGGTTGACCACCCCGGCCCGCAGGAAGGCGCCGGCCAGGGTGGGGCCGCCCTCCAGCAGCACATCGGTGCGGTCCGACACGGCCTTGAGCACCTCTAGCGGGTCGTGCGTGCGGATCAGCATGGTCCGCGAATCGTCGTTGAGAACCTTTGCTTCCGAGGGTATTTCACGCTTCCCGACGACGACTCGCAGCGGTTGCCGGCCGGCCAGTGAGCCGTCCGGCAGCCGGGCGGTCAACGCCGGGTCGTCGGCGAGCACGGTGCCGGTCCCCACCACGATCGCGTCGGCGGCCGCGCGGCGACGATGCAGATCGAGCCGCGAGGCCTCGCTGGAAATCCACTGGCTGGAGCCGTCCGCGGCCGCGCTGCGGCCATCGACGCTGCTGGCGTACTTCCAGGTCAGGTGCGGAAACCCGGTCCGTTGCTTGTGCAGCCACTCGCGCAGCGGGCCGCCGGTCACCTCGTCGGCCAGCACGCCGGAGTGCACGGGTACGCCGGCTTCCTCGAGACGGGCCGCTCCACCGGCGGCTTCCGGGTTCGGGTCGGCGACGGCGTACACCACGGTGCCCACCTTCGCGGTCAGCAGGGCGTTGACGCACGGCGGGGTTCTGCCGTAGTGGTTGCACGGCTCGAGGGTGACCACGACGGTGCCGCCGGCCGCCAGCTCACCGGCCCGCCGCAGCGCCAGGATCTCGGCGTGATCGCCGCCGGCCGGTTCGGTGGCGCCGACACCGACCACCTCGCCACCGGCGTCCAAGACGACCGCCCCCACCGGTGGGTTCGGATACGTGGTCCCCTTGACGTGATTGGACTGGTCGATCGCCAGGCGCATCGCGGCGTCAAGGCTGTCGCCCGGCGGAACCGTCATCGACGCAGGTGCGGGGACGCGTCGGCGGCCTGGCGGCGCAACGCGTCGATCGCGGCCCCCGGGTCGTCGGCGCCGTAGACGGCCGACCCGGCGACGAAGCAGTCGACGCCGGCCTCGGCGGCCTGCTCGATGGTGTCCTCGTTGATGCCGCCGTCGATTTCGACCAGGATCGTCAACTCGCCGGCCTCGATGAGCTTGCGGGCGGTGCGCACCTTGCTCAGCACCTCGGGGATGAAGCTCTGGCCGCCGAACCCGGGCTCCACCGACATGATCAGCAGGGTGTCGAATTGCGGCAGGATTTCCAGGTAGGGCTCCAGCGGGGTCCCCGGCTTGACGCTGATGCCCGCTTTGGCGCCGGCGGCGCGGATGTCGCGGGCCACCGCGATCGGATTCTGGGTGGCCTCGGCGTGGAAAGTGACGTTGTACGCCCCCGCCTCGGCGTACGGGGGCGCCCAGCGGTCCGGGTCCTCGATCATCAGATGGCAGTCCATCGGAATGGTGGTGGCGGCCAGCAGGCTCTCCACCACCGGCAGCCCGAGGGTCAGGTTCGGCACGAAGTGGTTGTCCATCACATCGACGTGCAACCAGTCGGCGCCGGTCACGGCGGCGGCTTCGTCGGCGAGCCGGGAGAAGTCAGCGGAAAGGATCGACGGCGCGATCAGAGGCCCCTTCAACGGTTCCGTAGTGCGAGGCATGAGCGCCAGACTACTGAGCCGCGCGGCCCGCTTCACATCCGGCGCGCCCCCACTACCCCGCCTCGCGGCGCAGCGCGGCCGCGAACATCGCGTCGGTGCCGTGCCGATGCGGCCAGAGCTGCACGTGCGGCCCGTCGCCCAGGTCGGAGACGGGCTCGAACATCGGCCGGGCGTCCAGCGCGCTCACCGGGTGGCGGCGCAGCGCGTCGGCGACCACGCCGACGGTTTCGGCCAGGTGCGGCGAGCAGGTCGCGTAGAGCACCACGCCGCCGGGACGGGTCAGCGCGATCGCGGCGCCCAGCAACTCGCGTTGCAGCTTGGTCAGCGTGGGCACATCGGCGGGTTGGCGCCGCCACCGGGCCTCCGGCCGGCGGCGCAGCGCCCCCAGCCCGGTACAGGGCGCGTCGACGAGCACCCGGTCGAACGCCGGTTCCAGACCGGTGTGTCGCCCGTCGGTGCGCAGCACGTCGACCGGCAACCCACGAGTGTTCTCGGCCACCAAATCGGCGCGGCGCGGCGCCGGCTCCACCGCCGTGAGCCGGAACCCGGACCCCGGGTGGTGCTGCACGCCCAGCGAGGCCAGCAGCGCCGTCTTGCCACCCGGCCCGGCGCACAGGTCCAGCCACCGGCCCTCGTCACCGTCGACCGGCGCCAGGGTAAGCGCCCGGGCCACCAGCTGGCTGCCCTCGTCCTGGACCAGCGCCATGCCGTCGCGCACCGGCGCCAGCCGCCCGGGATCACCGCCAGTCAGGTACACCGCGTACGGCGAATAGCGGCCGACCGTCCCGCCAACCGCGTCGGCCAGCTCGGCGGCGGTCAGTGCGCCGGCGCGGGCGGCCAGATGCACCTGAGGCCGTTCGTCGTCGCTGGCCAGTATCGCGTTGAGTTCCGTGGCGGCGGCGCCCAGCGCATCGGCGAAGGCCTGGGCGATCCACCGGGGGTGGGCATGCACGAACGCCGCATGCCCGATCGGATCCTGCGCCGGGTTCGGGGCCAGCTCGGCGACCCAGGACCGCTCGTCGCGCAAGGAGATGGCGCGAAGCACTCCGTTGACGAAACCCGCTCGCGCCGAGTCGAATTCGATTCCGGCCTGCTCGACGGTGGTGGACACCGCGGCGTGCGCGTCGACCCGGGTACGCAGCAGCTGATACGCGCCGAGCCGCAGCAGGTCGAGCAGCACCGGGTCGATGGCTTGCGGCGGGCGCCCGGCCGCCGCGCCGATGACGGCGTCGAGCAGGCCCCGGGTGCGGCAGGTGCCGTAGGTGAGCTCGGTGGCGAACGCCGCGTCGCGGCCCGTGATGTCGCGTTCGCGCAGCAGCGCGGGCAGCGCGAGGTTCGCGTAGGCATCGCGTTCGCTGACCGCCCGGAGCACGTCGAACGCGGCGGCGCGGGCCGGGTCCAGCGGCCGGCGCGATGGTCGGCGGTCCCGTTGCCGGGGCCGGCGGTCGCGCTGCGGCGGCGTGCGTTCCGCCCGGCCGCGCTGCGCTCTGTCGCGCCCGGTGCTCACGTCGCCCGCATCGCGGGGTCGAGCCGAGCCCCGCGCGCCCAGTCGACGGCGTTCATGAATCGCTTTCCAGGCGGCTGAATGTGGCCCAGCCGCACCGGATCGGAACCCGTGCCGATCCAGACACTCTTGCGATCGACGTGAATGGCGCCGGGCGGCAAGGGTTCTGAAGGCCCGGGCAGTGCGGGGTCGCGGGAAACGTGCACCGGCCCCAGTTTGATGCGCAGATCGCCGATCAGCGTCCAGGCGCCGGGATTGGGCGTGACGGAGCGGATGCGGCGATCGACGGCCAGCGCAGGCTGGTCCCAGCGCACCCGAGCCTGCTCGACGGTGACCTTGGGCGCGAGGCTGACCCCGTCGGCGGGTTGCGGCACCGGCGTCAGCGTCCCGTCGGCGATGCCGTCCAGCGTGGTGGACAACAGCGCCGCGCCCGAAACAGCCAGTCGGTCAAGCAGTTCCCCGGCGGTGTCGGTCGGCCGGATCGTCTCGGTCACGACGCCGTAGATCGGGCCCGAGTCCAGGCTCGGCTCGATCTGAAACGTCGAGGCGCCGGTGATGCTGTCGCCCGCGGCGATGGCCGCCTGCACCGGGGCGGCGCCGCGCCAGGCGGGCAGCAGCGAGAAGTGCAGGTTGATCCAGCCCCGCGGCGGCACCGCCAGCAGGCCGTCGCGCAGCAGCGCGCCGTAGGCCACGACGGCGCAGCAGTCGGGCGCCAGCCGCGACAGCTCCCCGACGAATTCGTCCGAGTTGGGCCGCGATGGCCGCAGCACCGGAATGCCGCGGTCGAGTGCCTCGCGGGCCACCGGTGACGGCTCCGGCTTACCGCGCCGTCCGGCCGCGGCGTCGGGCCGGGTCAGCACCGCGATCACCTCGTGCCGCGGTGAGTCGATGAGACGCCGCAGCGCGGGCAGCGCGGGTTCGGGAGTTCCGGCGAAGACGAGACGCACCGACCCAGTCTAGGAAGCGGCATGCGCAAGCCGGACCCGCCCAAACCCGCGAATATGCGTGAGTACACTGTTTCTTATGGCTATTATTTCTGGTAGCCATTAACTGCGCGGGTCAGAACCTACCGCGAACTCACGTCGACAACGAGGTCCAGACGCCACCCCCCTAAGGAGGTCTGCATGACCCTCGACGCTCCCATCAACGAAGCATCAGTGGCCGCCACGCATCGCACGGTATGGGCCCTGGGCGACTACGCGCTGATGGCCGAGGAGGTGATGGCCCCCCTCGGTCCCGCCCTGGTCGAAGCCGCCGGCATCCGTCCGGGCCTGCGGGTCCTCGATGTCGCCGCCGGCTCCGGCAACATCTCGCTGCCGGCGGCGGCGACCGGCGCCGCCGTGGTTTCCACGGACCTCACCCCGGAGCTGCTGCGCCGGTCGCAGGCCAGGGCGAAGTCGCGGGGCTTGACGATCGACTACCGGGAGGCCAACGCACACGCGCTGCCGTTCGGTGACGGCGAGTTCGACGTCGTCGTGTCCGCGATCGGCGTGCAGTTCGCCCCCGACCAGCCCCGCGCTGCCGCCGAACTGGTCCGGGTTTGCCGGCCGGGCGGCACGATCGGCGTGATCAGCTGGACTCCCGAAGGGTTCTTCGGCCGGATGCTGGCCACCATTCGGCCCTACCGGCCGAGCCTGTCGCACCCCGTGCCGCCTGCGGCGCTCTGGGGCCGCCCGGGCTACGTCACCGCGCTGCTCGGCGACGAGATCGGCGAGATCACCACGGCGCGAGGCATGTTGGCCGTCAACCGGTTCGACAGCGCCGAGGCCGTGCATGCCTACTTCAAGCAGCACTACGGCCCGACGATCGAGGCGTACGCGAACATCGGTCACAACCGGGTGCTGACGGCCGAGCTGGACGCCCAACTCGTCGAACTCGCGCAGGACCACCTCACCGACGGCGTCATGGGCTGGGAGTACCTGCTGGTGACCGGCCGGAAGCGGACCGAGTAGCCGCTACAGGTCGACCTCGGCGTCCAGGTGGACGTCAGGCTCGCCGCCGGCGGCGGTGAAGGCCGTCAGGGCCCGCACCAGCCCGTGCCGCTCGGGTGGCGGCATCTTCGCGACGATGGCCGCGATCTCGGCGCGCCGGTGCGCGGTGACCTGGTGGACGACGTCGCGGCCGCGCGTGGTGAGCGCGGCGAGCAGCTCGCGCCGGGAGGTCGGGTGCGGCAGGCGGTCGATCAGCCCGGCGGCGACCAACCGGTCCACCATCCGGCCGGTGGCCGACGGCTGCACACCCAGCAGACCGGCCAGGGTGGCCAGGTTGACGGGGCCGCGATTGGACAGGATCACCAGCGTCCGGAACTGCGCGATGGTGATGGTCTCGTCGACCTGCCCGACGGAGCGGGCCGAGATGGCCATCAGCAAACGGGAGGCCGTCAGTAGCGCATCGGTGATGACGTCCAACGATTCGTCAACCGCGGTGTGATCCGCTGCCATAACGCCCTCCCCGGATGGTTTCCGGCCTTTCGGCGGCTAAGGATTAGAAAGTGTAGCAACACTCTAATGTCGTAAAAAGAGATTATTGCATGCGTATATTGTCGCCTAGGGTAATGATTGGTGAAGGTTAGCCGATGTGCAGCGGGTCGATCTGGACCCGGGCCGGCTCATGCGTTTGCCGTGTGCTGAGCACGCTGATGCCGCGCCGCAGCGCCGCCGCGAGCGCCAGGCCCTGCTGACGGGGCACGCGCACCAGCATTCGCGTCACCGGGGCGCCGGCCGGCGTTCCGGCCGGGCGGCGCACGCCGGCCGGAAGGTCCACCGGTCCAAGCAAATCCGCGTCGAGGGAATCCTGATCGGACAACCGGACCTCGTCGAGCAGCGCCGCCACGGCGCCGGCGGTCCCGTCGACGGCCGCCATGTGCACGCTGGGCGGCAGACCGACCTCGGCCCGCGCGGTCACCTCGGCCTCCGCATGACCCACGGGATCCCAACGGATCAGCGATTGCACTGTGGGCAGAGACAATTCGGCGACGATCGCCACCACGCCGCCGTCGCCACGGGCCCGCACCAACGCGGCGGCGCTCATCCAGCGCCACAACGCATCCTCGGCCGCGCGCAGGTCTTGGCGGCCCAGCAGCGCCCAGGTGTCCAACAGCAGCGCCGCCCCGTAACCGCCGCGCGCCTGCGGTTCGGCACCAGGGGTGGCCACCACCAGGGCCGGACCGGCCGCGACCTCGGGCACCACGCCGTCGCCCGACGACGTGATCACCGCCGTGTCCGGGAACGCGCGGCCGAGTTCCTCGGCGGTGCGGCGCGCGCCGACGACGACCGCGCGCACGGCGTCAGACCCGCAGCGCGCGCACCGTCGGGTCGGGTCGACGCGGCCGCACCAGCGGCACAGCAAGGCGGCCCCGCCCTCCTGCAACGACAGCGGGCCCGTGCAGTGCCGGCACCGGGCGATCGTGCGGCACCGCGCGCAGGCCAGCGCGGGGATGTACCCGCGCCGGGGCACCTGCACCAGCACCGGGGCCCCGGCCTGCAGCGCCGAGCGGGCGGCGCGCAGCGCGATGGACGGGACGCGGGCCGTGCGCGCCGCCGGGTCGCGCTCGTCGGCGTAGCCGGTGTCGTCCAGGGCGATCACTCGCGGCGTGCGGGCGCGCACCACGGGACGCGCGGCCACGATGTCGTGCGCCCAGCCGCTGCGCACCAGCGCGTGGGCTTCGGCCGTGCGCGCGTAGCCGCCGATCAGCGCCGCACACCGGGCCTGATGCGCGCGCAGCATGGCCACCTCGCGGGCATGCGGATACGGCGCGCGCGGCTCGGCCAGGCTGTCGTCGGCGTCGGCCCACACCATGACCAGCCCCAGGTCGCTCAGCGGTGCGAACACGGCGCTGCGGGTGCCGATCACCAACCGCGCGGAGCCGCGCAGCGCCGCCAGCCACCGCCGGTACCGGGCGGCCGGCCCCAGGCCGGCCGACAGGGCGACCACGCTGCCCTCGTCGATCCGCGTCGTCGCGGCTCGCCACAGCGCGTCCAGGTCGCGCTGGTCGGGAACGATCGCCAGCGCCGAGCGGCCGGTCCGCACCGTTTGCGCGGCGGCCTCGGTGAACCGGTCCGCCCACGACTCGCCGGGAAGCGCCTGCCACACGGCTCGGGCGGCCCGCGATTCGGCCAGGGCGGCCAGGAACTGAGCGCCCCGGCCGTAACCTTCCCAGCCCGACGGATCGACGGGCCCCGGGGCCGCGGCCTCGGGACCGACCGAGGGTTCCCGCTCCACCCTGGCGTGCCGGGCCGGCACCGCCAGACGCAACACGTCCGGGCGGGTGCCGGCGTAGTGCGCGGCCACCGCGTCGACCAGCCGGCGGATTTCCGGGGTGAGCACCGGTTCGGCCGACACGACGCGATCCAGCCAGCCCAGTTTGCCGGGGTGATCGGTGTCGTTGCGGCGCTCCAGCACGAACCCGTCGACCAGCCGGCCGTGGAAACGCACCCGCACCCGCACCCCGGGCTGGGCGTCGTCGGACTGTTCGGCCGACACCAGATAGTCGAAGTCGCGGTCGAGGTGGGGCACCGACAGCATCGGCAGCACCCGGGCGATGGGCTCCACCTCGACGGGCGTGCGCGCGCTCGGACTCACCGCGTCTCCGGACCGCGAATCATGTTGTCATCCAATGGTTTACCGTCGGAGTCCGCAGCGTACCGGACACCGGCGACAATCAGCTCTCGACGGGCGCCGGGGCGTCCCCGGCGGCCTGCGCGGGAACCTCGCGGCCGAAGAAGAAGCCGGCCGTGATCAGGATCTGGGCCGCCGCGTAGGACCACCAGATCGGCACCGCGAGGGCCTCGTTGCCGAGGATGAAGCGGCCGATGGCGATCATCGAGTCCGAGGCCGCAAAACACAGCGCCCCCACCGCCGTCCAGATCGTCGGCAGCTTCGCCAGCAGGGCCGCGCACACCATCGCGGTCAGCACCACGATGTAGAGCGTCACCGGCAGCGTCAGCTTTTGTGCGCCCAGGTGGGGCCAGAACCAGCCCAGCAACGCGATCGACGCCGCGCACATCAGGACCGCCGCGACGATGCGCCTCGTCGACGGGCGGTCATCCTCCGAAGCTCCGGAGAACTCCGGAACCAGCGGCAGCAGGGCGGCGATGAAACACAAGTGCGCCAACAGGAATGCCCCAAGCCCCACCTCGAACGACAGCGGCCACCACGGGATCGCCAGCACCCAGTCGCCGACGGCCGACCCCAGCAGCGCCAGCATCAACCACCGCCGCTCGCGGACCTTGGCGTGGCCCGCCGCGGCCAGCGTGAGCAGCAGCGCCATCGAGGCCTTGAACGCCGGCTGAAACACCCAGTGACCGGTCAGCTCGATCCCCGGCGGCGAGCGCAGCGCGAGCACGGTCAGGTAGATGCCGTAGCCGAGGGCCACCCAGCCGGCCACCACCCAGGCGCCGGCCACCAGGCGGGGTGCGTACGGTACGTCCATGCCCAGCTTGGATAACACAGCCGAGGAGAAACCCGCTATCGACCCCATCCTGCAGAAGGTACTGGATGCGGTTCCCTTCCGGCTATCCACTGAGGACGGAATCCGCGCGGCACGTCAGCGGTTCCGCGACCTGCCGCGCCGGCCGCTGCATCCCGAGTTGCGGGTCCAGAACCGCACGATCCGCGGCCCCGCCGGCTCCATCGAGCTCCGGATCTATTGGCCGCCAAGCTATCCCGACGATGATCGACAGTGCGCCGCCGCCCCGGTCGTGCTGTTTTTTCACGGCGGCGGCTTCGTCATCGGCGACCTCGAAACCCACGACGGCACGGCGCGCCAGCACGCGGTGGGCGCCGACGCGATCGTGGTAGCCGTCGATTACCGGCTCGCCCCCGAGCACCCCTACCCCGCTGCCGTCGAAGACGCTTGGGCCGCAACGCTTTGGGTCGCCGAGAATGCGGCCGAACTGCACGCCGATCCCAGCCGGATCGCGGTGGCCGGGGATTCGGCCGGCGGCACCATCGCCGCCGCGGTGGCGCAGCGGGCGCGCGACAACCGCGCCCCTTCGATCGTGTTCCAGCTGTTGTGGTATCCGTCGACCATGTGGGACGCGTCGCTGCCGTCGTTCACCGAAAACGCCACCGCGCCGATCCTGGGCACCGACGCCGTCGCGGCGTTCTCTCGTTGGTACGCGGGCGAAGTCGCCATGTCCGATCCGCCGTCGGACATGGCGCCGGGGCGCGCGCGTGACCTGAGCGATCTGGCGCCGGCCTACATCGCCGTCGCCGGGTACGACCCCCTGCGCGACGACGGCATCCGGTACGCCGGGTTGCTGACCGCCGCCGGCGTCGCCGCCGAGGTGCACAACGCCGAGACGCTGGTGCACGGCTACCTGGGCTATGCCGGCGTGGTGCCCGCCGCCACCGCGGCGCTCGAGGGCGGACTGACCGCGCTGCGCGCCGGGCTGCACGGGTGACCCCGCGGCGTACGGTGAACGCATGAGCGAGCCGACCCCCGCCCGCCCCGGTATCGATCCCACCTTCAAGGCGCTGCTCGACGCCTATCCGATGACCTTCCGCGAGGCCGACGGCGTCGAGGTTGCCCGCAAGCGGCTGCGGCTGCTCAAGGTGCCGGCGGAAATGCTGCCGGACCTGCGGATCGAGGACCGCACGGTCTCGCACGGCGACCGCAGCGACATCCCGGTGCGCATCTACTGGCCCGACAGCGACGTCACGCCGTTGCCCGTGGTCGTCTTCTATCACGGCGGCGGGTTCTGCCTCGGCGACCTGGACACCCACGACCCGGTCGCCCGCGCGCACGCCGTGGGCGCCGAGGCAATCGTGGTGTCCGTCGGCTACCGGCTGGCCCCCGAGCATCCGTTCCCGGCGGGCGTGGACGACTGCTGGGCGGCCCTGCAGTGGGTCGCCGAGAACGCGGCCGAGCTCGGCGGCGACCCGGCCAACATCGCGGTGGCCGGCGACTCGGCGGGCGGCAACCTCGCCGCGGTGACGGCGCTGTTGGCCCGCGACAACGCCGACAACGGCGGGCCCGAGCTGCGCTTCCAGCTGCTGTGGTACCCGACGGTCATCGCGGATCTGTCGCTGCCGTCGTATACCGACAACGCGGATGCGCCGATCCTGAACCGTGAAGTCATCGACGCGTTCCTGGCCTGGTATGTGCCCAGCCTCGATGTCACCGACCCGAAGGCGCTGCCCACCACCATGGCTCCGGCGAACGCCGCGGACCTGTCCGGGCTGGCGCCCGCCTACATCGCCACCGCCGAACACGATCCGCTGCGCGATGAGGGGACCCGTTACGCCGAGCTCCTCGAGGCAGCGGGCGTGCCGGTCGAGCTGAGCAACGAGCCCACCCTGGTGCACGGGTTCGTCAGTTTCGCGCTGGCGATACCCGCCGCCGCCGAGGCCGCCGAGCGTGGCCTCGCGGCGCTCCACAAGGCTCTGCACCCCTAGGCAGGCAACGATGATCCCCACCGACGACGAAACCCCCGACTACCACACGCTGATCATCGGCGCCGGGTTCTCCGGCATCGGCGCGGCCATCAACCTCGACCGGGCCGGGCTGTCCGACTATCTGGTGATCGAAGCCGGCGACGGGGTCGGCGGCACCTGGCACTGGAACACGTATCCCGGTATCGCCGTGGACATTCCGTCGTTTTCCTACCAGTTCTCCTTCGAGCAGAGCCGGCACTGGTCGCGCACCTACGCGCCGGGCCGAGAGCTCAAGGCCTACGCCGAACACTGCGCCGACAAATACCGCATCCGATCGCGGATCCGCTTCAACACCAAGGTGCAGGCCGCCGAGTTCGACGACGAGCGCCGGCTGTGGCGGGTACAGACCGACCCTTCGGGCGAAATCACGGCGCGGTTCGTGATCAGCGCGTGCGGCGTGCTGACGGTGCCCAACCTGCCCGACATCGACGGCGTGGACTCGTTCGCCGGCACCACCATGCACACCGCGCGGTGGGACCACAATCAGGATTTGACCGGCAAACGCGTCGCCGTGATAGGCACCGGCGCCTCGGCGGTCCAGGTGATCCCCGAGATCGCGCCAATCGTCTCGTCGCTCACCGTATTTCAGCGCACGCCGATCTGGTGTTTCCCCAAGTTCGACGTCCCGCTGCCCACGCCCGCGCGGTGGGCGATGCGAATCCCCGGCGGCAAGTTCGTGCAGCGCCTGCTCAGCCAGGCCTACGTGGAGCTCACCTTCCCCATCTCGGCGCACTACTTCACCGTCATCCCGCTGGCCAAGAGGATGGCGGCACTGGGCAAATCCTATCTGCGGCAACAGGTTCGGGATCCGGCCGTGCGCGAGCAGCTCACGCCGAAGTATGCCGTCGGCTGCAAACGCCCCGGCTTCCACAACGGCTACCTGGCCACGTTCAACCGCGACAACGTGCGACTGGTCACCGAACCGATCGACAAGATCACGCCCGACGCGGTCGCCACCACCGACGGCGAGAACCACGAGATCGACGTCCTGATCCTGGCGACCGGCTTCAAGGTGATGGACCCCGACAACGTACCCACGTTCGCGGTGACCGGAAGCGGCGGAAAGTCGTTGAGCCGCTTCTGGGACGAGCACCGGCTGCAGGCCTATGAGGGCGTCACCGTGCCCGGCTTCCCCAACCTGTTCACCGTCTTCGGCCCCTACGGTTACGTCGGCTCGTCGTATTTCGCGCTCATCGAGGCGCAGACGCATCACATCGTGCGCTGCCTCAAGCGGGCCAAGTGGGTCGGCGCGACCCGCGTCGAGGTCAGCCAGGAAGCCAACGACCGCTACTTCGCCGAGATGATGCGCCGACGGCACCGGCAGATCTTCTGGCAGGACAGCTGCAAGCTGGCCAACAGCTACTACTTCGACAAGAACGGTGACGTGCCCCTGCGCCCTGGCACCACCCCGGAGGTGTACTGGCGCAGCCGGCGATTCGATCTGGACGACTACCGATTCACCGGCTGACCGGCCCTAGATCGCGCGCTTGAGGTCGTCGACCTTGTTCAGCTGCTCCCAGGGCAATTCGACGTCGGTGCGGCCGAAGTGCCCGTACGCGGCGGTCTGCGCGTAGATGGGGCGCAGCAGGTCCAGGTCGCGGATGATCGCGCCCGGCCGCAGGTCGAACACCTCGGGAACGATCTTCTCGATCTTGACCGGGTCGACGGTCGCGGTGCCGAACGTCTCGATGAACAGCCCGACCGGGGCGGCCTTGCCGATGGCGTAGGCCACCTGCACCTCGACTCGCTCCGCCAGGCCGGCGGCGACGATGTTCTTGGCCACCCAGCGCATCGCGTAGGCCGCCGACCGGTCCACCTTGGACGGATCCTTGCCGGAGAAGGCGCCGCCGCCGTGGCGGGCCCAGCCGCCGTAGGTGTCGACGATGATCTTGCGGCCGGTCAGGCCCGCGTCGCCCATTGGCCCGCCGAGGACGAACTTGCCGGTCGGGTTGACCAGCACCCGCGTCGCCGACGAGTCCAGGGTGTCGTGGGCCAGCTCGTCCAGCACGGTCTTGAGCACGTGCTGGCGGATGTCGGGGTCCAGCGTCTTCTCCAGGTCGATGCCGTCGGCGTGCTGGGTGGACACGACCACGGTGTCCAGCCGGACCGGGACGTCGTCCTCGTACTCGATGGTGACCTGTGTTTTGCCGTCGGGCCGCAGGTAAGGCAGCGTGCCGTTCTTGCGGACCTCGGTGAGCTTGCGCGACAACCGGTGGGCCAGCGCGATCGGTAGCGGCATCCGCTCGGGGGTGTCGTTGATGGCGTAACCGAACATCAGGCCCTGGTCGCCGGCGCCCTGGGCGTCCAGCGGGTCAGCGGCGCCCTCGACCCGGGCCTCGTGGGCGGTGTCGACGCCCTGGGCGATGTCGGGCGACTGCGCGCCGATACCGATGTTCACGCCGCAGGTGGCCCCGTCGAAGCCTTTGTCCGACGAGTCGTAGCCGATGTCGAGAATGCGCGCGCGAACCGTATTGGTGATGTCGGCGAACGCCTCTTTGGCCGTCGTCGTCACCTCGCCCACCACGTGCACCTGTCCGGTGGTGACCAGCGTTTCGACCGCGACACGTGAGCTCGGGTCCGCCGCCAACAGGGCGTCGAGAACGGAGTCGCTGATCGCGTCGCAGATCTTGTCGGGGTGTCCCTCAGTCACCGACTCACTGGTAAACAGGCGACCCTTTTCGCTCACAATGCCGATCCTTCCAAATAGTTAGTTAGCCGAATTATATCGACTGGCGTCGGCCCGCCAGCACCTGGTCCGGTGCCGAGAAGAACTCGACCGCTCTACCCGCTGTCCCCGTGCAGAAACGCGGCGATCGCATCAACGATACGACTGGCCATCAACGTCTTGGAGCCGTGTTGCAGCGCCGACTCGGTACCGTCGGCCGCCAGCAACCAGCCGTCGTTGCTGTCCACCTCGAAGGCCCTACCGTCGCCGACCGCGTTGACGACCAACAGATCACAACCCTTGTTGCGCAGCTTCGTCCGGGCGTGAAACAGCACGTCCCCGTTGGCGTCGCCGGTCTCGGCGGCGAACCCCACGATGGCGCGCATGTTGGGCAGCTCACCGTTGGCGCGTGCCCGCACGGCGCCGGCCAGAACGTCGTCGTTGCGGACCAACTCGATCGTGGGCGGCTGATCCTGATCCTGCGGGCCCTTTTTGATCTTGGCGGCCGCAACCCGGGCCGGCCGGAAGTCGGCGACCGCGGCGGCCATCACGAGCACGTCCACCTCGGCCGCGTGCTTGGCCACGGCGTCGCCCAGTTGCTCGGCTGAGCTGACGTGGACCACCTCGACACCCGCGGGATCGATCAGCCCGGCGGTATGCCCGGCGATCAGAGTGACCTCAGCGCCCCGCTGGGCCGCGACCCGCGCCACGGCATAGCCCTGCTTGCCGGAGCTGCGGTTGCCGATGAAGCGCACCGGATCGACCGGTTCGCGGGTGCCGCCGGCCGTCACCAGCATCTTGCAGCCGGCGAGGTCGTAGGGCAGCGCGTCCTGGCGCTCCAGCAACAGGTGAGCCAGGGTGGTGATCTCCTCGGCCTCGGGCAGCCGGCCCGACCCGCTGTCCGTCCCTGTGAGCCGCCCGGCGGCGGGTTCGAGCACCACCGCTCCCCTGCGGCGCAACGTGGCCACGTTGTCCACGGTGGCGGGGTGCAGCCACATCTCGGTGTGCATCGCCGGCGCGAACAGCACCGGACATCGCGCCGTGAGCAGGGTGGCGGTCAGCAGATCGTCGGCCCGGCCGTGCACCGCCCGGGCCAGCAGGTCCGCGGTGGCAGGCGCCACCACGACCAGGTCGGCCTGCTTGCCGAGCTGGACGTGCGGAACCTCGGGCACGTCGTTGAAGACGCCGGTGTGCACCGGCTGGCCGGACAGCGCCTCGAACGTGGCGGCCCCGACAAAGCGCAGCGCGGACTCGGTCGGGATGACGCGAACGGAATGACCGGCCTCGGCGAGCTGGCGGACGACGGTGCACGCCTTATAGGCGGCGATGCCGCCCGAGACGCCGACGATGATCCGCTTGCGGCTGTCCACAGCGCGTCGCCCGGCCCGGCCCGGTTACTCGCCCTCGGTGTGCTCGAGCAGGTCGCCGTGGATCTCGCGCATCGCGATCGACAGCGGCTTTTCCTGCAGCCCCGGCTCGACCAGCGGACCGACGTATTCGAGGATGCCCTCACCGAGCTGGTTGTAGTAGTCGTTGATCTGACGGGCCCGCTTGGCGGCGTAGATCACCAGGGCGTACTTGCTCGAAACGCGGTCCAGCAGCTCGTCGATGGGCGGGTTGGTGATGCCCAGCGGGGTGTCGTATGCGCCCGGTCCCCCTGCGGACGGATCGAACCGGTCGGGGACGGCGGCCAGTGCCGCGTCGGACTGGGGAATGCTCACTTAGGTCAATCTCCTGGCGCATTGGAGCGGCTCGTCGCCGCTGAAAGATACTGGAAAATTCGTGGTCAGTCGTGCTGGGATATGGTCCGGCTGCTGGTCTCGCTGGACGGGTCATGGCGGCCCGGCGCAGTTTCCACCAGCAAGGATACCAATTCCGAGCAGGCCGACTCCAATTCGCTGTTCACGACCACCCGATCGAAGTCGTTTCGGGCCGCCATTTCGGTGCGAGCGGTCTCCAGCCGCCGCTGCATGACCTCGGGTGTCTCGGTGCCGCGGCCGACGAGCCTGGCCTGCAGATCCTCCCAGCTGGGCGGCGCCAGGAAGACCGCCAGCGCCTCGGGCATCGCCTTCTTGACGGCCCTGGCCCCGGCCAGGTCGACTTCGATCAGCACGGGAAATCCGCGGGCGGTGGCGGCCCGCACCGGCTCGGCCAGGGTGCCAGATCGATGCAGGCCCCCGTGGATTTCGGCCCACTCCAGCAGCGCACCCTCGTCGATGAGCTGCTGGAATCGGTCGGGGCTGACGAAGTGGTAATCGACGCCGTCGACCTCGCCGGGCCGCGGCGCCCGTGTGGTGGCCGAGACGCTGAAATGCAGGTCCGGGACCCGCTCCCGCAGGCATCGGACCACAGTCGACTTGCCGACCGCTGAGGGACCGGACAGCACGACCACACGTCCGTTACCCGATGGTTCAGGACGTGTGCCGTGCTGGACGTCCGGTCCCCCGCCGGCGCTCACAGGCGCTCCTGGGCCGGTGCGCCCACGGTTCGGTTAGGAGCCGAACTTTTCCAGCAGGGCCTTGCGCTGACGATCGCCGAGGCCGCGCAGACGGCGGGTCGGGGCGATCTCCAACTCGGTCATGATCTCCTGCGCCTTGACCTTGCCAACCTTCGGCAACGCCTCGAGAAGCGCGGAAACCTTCATCTTGCCCAGGACTTCGTCGGTCTCGGCGTCCTTGAGCACCTGGGTGAGGTTGGTGCCGCCACGCTTCAGGCGGTCCTTCAGCTCTGCTCGCGCTCGACGTGCGGCAGCCGCCTTCTCCAACGCGGCCGCGCGCTGCTCGTCGGTCAACTGGGGAAGGGCCACGATTCCTCCGTATCTGATCAATCAATTTCAATCGATCTCATTTTGTCTCGCCGGCACTTCTGCCAGCGGAGACGACCGTACTCAGGCCTCCTGACGAAATCTAACCCGGCCCCCTGCTTGAGGGGGCAAAGTCCCAGCATGGACCGGCGTGTGACCGGCCAAAACGGCGCTCCCACGCGCGTCGCCGACGGTCGCGTGTGGCGCCGCCCGCGGGGCGATACCGGCCGCGCTTCAGCCCCTCGTTAGGCCGTCTACCAGGGGTTTTGTCGTCCGCCGGCGGGGCAGGGCTTTCCGGCCGGGCGGCCCGGAAAAGGCGCCGGCCGGCAGCCCCGACGCCCGGTGCGGGGGATCACGGATTTGTTGCGGCGTGTCGCGCGTGTCGCGTCGCCGGTCAAACGGGTCGCGCACGGATCGCTCAGCAACCAACGCGGCTATCACCGAGATTCGTCGTCGAGGGCGCGGGAGGGGCTGGCCGCCGCATCCGGCGAAAGGACATCGGGTGCCCGGTGCGTCCGCACCGCTGGTCGGCCGACCGGTTCGACGCCGGCACGACGCCCGCTCCAGAACACCGCCGACTTTCACCAATCATCTAGGGCGGCAACATCTTTGGCGGTGGTGATCCGCGGCCGCGGCCGGTCGCGCGCGGCGACGACGGTTGCCCATCTCCGTGGATTCGGACGGATTTCCAATGAATCGCCGCATGCGCGGAATTGGGCAGGCGCTTATTCCGTCCTTGCGGATAACTAGGCCCTCGCCACCGTATTTCAGCTAATCGGCAGTGCGCAATCCGATACGATCGACCGGTGTCCAACCTGCGAATTCGCCAGGCGGCTGAGCTGCTGGGCGTCAGCGACGACACCGTGCGGCGCTGGATCAACCAGGGCACATTGACGGTCAGTCACGATGCCGCCGGCCGCAAGGTGATCGCCAGCGAGGACCTGGCCCACTTCTCCCGCACCAACGCACCCGCCCCGCCGGCGGACCCGCTCAGCATCGGCAGCTCGGCCCGCAACCGCTTCGTCGGGCTGGTCACGTCGGTGGTCAGCGACAAGGTGATGACCCAGGTGGAGATGCAATGCGGTCCATTCACCGTCGTCTCACTGATGAGCACCGAAGCCGCCGAGGAATTGCAGCTGCGACCCGGCAGCGTCGCGGTGGCCGTGGTCAAGGCCACTACCGTCATCGTCGAAACCGCGCGGCCCAACACCGCACTGGCGTCGGACTAGACGTCCACCCCACTCATACGGCCAGGTAGGCCACCGCGTCCAGCATGCGATCGGCCGCGTCCCGCAGCTGCGTCACGCCGGGGCCGGCCCGCAGCACCTCGCGGGCCACCGCGGGCAGCAGCTGCCCGGGTTCCGCGCCGCCCAGCCCGGCGAGCGCCTCGGGTCGCCCGCCCTGCACACCGAGCCCGGGCACCAGGACCGGACCGCCGAGCGCGCTCAGATCGGGCGCCTGCAACACGGTCGCGCCGACGACCACGCCGACATATCCCGGCCCGGACGGGGTCGCGGACCGGTTCACCACCGCGGCCTGGTCGACGACCAGCTGGGCCACCGTGCGGCCGTCGAAGGCGGCCCGCTGCACCGTGGCGCCCTCGGGGTTGGAAGTGGCCGCCAGCACGAACACCCCGCGGTCGTGGGCCGCGGCGGTCTCCAGCAGCGGCCGCAGCGAGCCGAACCCCAGGTACGGGGTGGCCGTCACGGCGTCGGCGGCCAGCGGCGAATCACCCGCCCAGGCAGCGGCGTAGGACGCCATCGTCGTGCCGATGTCGCCGCGCTTCGCGTCGGCCAGCACCAGCACCCCGACCGATCGCAGGTCCGCGATGGTGCGTTCCAGCACCGCGAATCCCGCGGCTCCATACGCCTCGAAGAACGCGACCTGAGGCTTGACGACGGCGTATCCGGAAAACGCCTCGATGCAGATGTCGCAGAACGCGGCCAGCCCCTCGGCGGTCGTGGGCAGGTCCCAGGCGCGCAGCAGCTCGGGATGCGGATCGATGCCCACACACAGCGGCCCGCGTTCCGCTTTCGCCTCCGCGAGGCGGACGCCGAATCCGGTCACCGGGCCCCGTTACCGGGCACGCCGCCCTGACCGATCTGGCTGTGCAGTTCTTGCAGGCTGCGCACGCCGATGTCGCCGCGGATGCCCGCCTCGATGCCCTGGACGGCGGCCGAGGCGCCCTGCACCGTCGTCACACAGGGGATGTTGACCGACACGGCGGCCGAACGGATTTCATAACCGTCGATGCGCGGCCCGGAGTTGCCGTAGGGCGTGTTGATCACCATGTCGACCTCGCCGGCCTTGATCGCGTCGACCGCCGACATCTCGGGGCGGCCCGGCTGCGGGTCCTCGAAGTGCTTGCGCACCTCGTCGCAGGGGATTCCGTTGCGGCGCAACATCTCCGCGGTTCCTTCGGTGGCCAGCACGCGAAATCCCAAGTCGGCCAGCCGCTTGACCGGAAAGACCAGCGATCGCTTGTCCCGGTTGGCCACCGACACGAAGATGGTGCCCTGCGCGGGCAGCGACCCGTAGGCGGCGGTCTGGCTCTTGGCGAACGCGCTGCCGAAGTCGCGGTCGATGCCCATCACCTCGCCGGTGGATTTCATCTCTGGGCCCAGCAGCGAGTCGATGCCCGAGCCGTCGGCCCGGCGGAACCGGTGGAAGGGCAGCACCGCCTCCTTGACCGCGATCGGCGCGTTCTGGGCCGCGTGGGCCCCGTCGCCGGACGCCGCCAGCAACCCCTCCTCGCGCAGCTGAGAGATCTTGGCGCCCAACATGACCCGGGCACACGCCTTGGCGAGCGGGATCGCGGTGGCCTTCGACACGAACGGCACCGTGCGGCTGGCGCGCGGGTTGGCCTCCAGGACATAGAGCACGTCGTCCTTGAGCGCATACTGCACGTTGAGCAGCCCCACGACACCGATGCCGTGCGCGATGGCCTCGGTCGCGCGGCGGACCTTCTCGATGTCGCTGCGGCCCAACGTGACCGGCGGCAGGGCGCACGCCGAGTCGCCGGAGTGGATGCCGGCCTCCTCGATGTGCTCCATGATGCCGCCGATGTACACCTCGGTGCCGTCGCACAGCGCGTCCACGTCGATCTCCACCGCGTCCTCCAGAAAGCGGTCGACGAGCACCGGGTGCTCGGGTGAGAGCTCGGTGGCGCGGGTGATGTAACCCCGCAACGTCTCCTCGTCGTACACGATCTCCATGCCCCGACCGCCCAGCACGTACGACGGCCGCACCAGCACCGGGTACCCGATGTCTTCGGCGATCCGCTGGGCCTGCGCGAAAGTGGTTGCGGTGCCGTACTTCGGCGCCGGCAGGCCGGCCGCGGTGAGCACGTCGCCGAACGCGCCGCGGTCCTCGGCGAGATCGATGGCCTCCGGTGGTGTGCCGACGATCGGCACCCCGGCGTCGGCGAGGCGCTGTGCCAGCCCGAGCGGAGTCTGGCCGCCCAGTTGCACGATCACCCCGACCACACCCGGGCCGCCGCCCGCCGATTGCTGCTCGGCGCGGAACACCTCGAGGACGTCCTCGAAGGTCAGCGGTTCGAAGTACAGCCGGTCCGCGGTGTCGTAATCGGTGGACACCGTCTCCGGGTTGCAGTTGATCATCACGGTCTCGAAGCCGGCCTGCGACAACGTCGTTGCCGCGTGCACACAGCTGTAGTCGAATTCGATGCCCTGGCCGATACGGTTGGGCCCCGAACCCAGGATCAACACCTTGGGCTTCTCGGTTTGCGGCGCCACCTCCGTCTCGGCGGCGGGGTCCAGTTCGTAGCTGCTGTAGTGATACGGCGTCTTGGCCTCGAACTCCGCCGCGCAAGTGTCGACGGTCTTGTACACCGGGTGCACACCCAGCCGCTCGCGCAGCGACCGCACGCCGTTCTCGCCGGCCAATTCCGGCCGCAGCGCGGCGATCTGGCGGTCCGACAGCCCGCTGTGCTTACCGCGGCGCAACAGGTCGGCGTCGAGCACCGGGGCGGCGATCAACTCGGCGCGCAAGTCGATGAGCTCGCCGATCTGCGCGACGAACCACGGGTCCACTCCGCTTGCCTCGGCAACGCGTTCCACCGAAGCACCCAGGCGCAGCGCCAATTCGATGTCGTAGAGCCGGCCCTCGGTCGGAGTGCGCAGCCGGGTCAGCACCTCGTCCGGCCCCTTGCCGTCCAGCGCCGGATCGTCCGGTTTGGTCCAGAAGCCGGCGCGGGTGGTCTCCAGCGACCGCATGACCTTGCCGAGCGCCTCAACGAAGTTGCGGCCCAACGACATTGCCTCGCCGACCGATTTCATGGTGGTGGTCAGGGTGGGATCGGCGCCCGGGAACTTCTCGAAGGCGAAGCGCGGAGCCTTGACCACGACGTAGTCCAGGGTGGGTTCGAAGCAGGCCGGCGTTTCCTTGGTGATGTCGTTGACGATCTCGTCCAGGGTGTAGCCGATGGCCAGCTTGGCCGCGATCTTGGCGATCGGAAAGCCGGTGGCCTTGGACGCCAGGGCACTCGACCGCGACACCCGGGGATTCATCTCGATGACGATCAGCCGGCCATCGACAGGGTTGACCGCGAACTGGATGTTGCAGCCCCCGGTGTCCACGCCGACCTCGCGCAGGATCGCGATGCCCAGGTCGCGCATCCGCTGGTATTCGCGGTCGGTCAGCGTCATCGCCGGCGCGACGGTGACGGAGTCACCGGTGTGCACGCCCATCGGGTCGAAGTTCTCGATCGAGCACACCACGACCACGTTGTCGTTGCCGTCGCGCATCAGCTCGAGCTCGAATTCCTTCCAGCCGTAGATCGATTCCTCGATCAGCACGTTGGCGCTCGGGCTTTCGGCAAGCCCGGCGCCGGCCATCCGGTCGACCTCCTCGACGGATCGCGCCATCCCCGAACCCAGGCCACCCATGGTGAAGCTGGGTCGCACCACGACCGGCAGGCCGAGCTCGGCAACCGTCTCGCGGACTTCTTCCATCGTGAAACACACTCGGCTGCGGGCGGATTCGCCGCCCACCTTGGCGACGATGTCCTTGAACATCTGCCGGTCCTCGCCGCGCTGAATGGCGTCGAAGTCGGCACCGATGAGCTCCACGCCGTGGCGCTCCAACGCGCCGTTCTCGTACAGCGCGACCGCGGTGTTGAGTGCGGTCTGCCCGCCCAGGGTGGCCAGCAGCGCGTCGATCTTGTTGCCGCGCTGCGCCTGCTGGGCGATCACCTTCTCGACGAAGGCGGCGGTGATCGGCTCGACGTAGGTGTGGTCGGCGTACTCCGGGTCGGTCATGATGGTCGCCGGGTTGGAGTTGACCAGGCTGACTTGCAGCCCCTCCGCGCGCAGCACCCGGCACGCCTGGGTGCCGGAGTAGTCGAATTCGCAGGCTTGCCCGATGACGATCGGCCCTGAGCCGATCACCAGCACGTGGTTGAGGTCGGAGCGACGTGGCACTAGCGGCCCTCCCCTGCCATGAGCTCGATGAATTGGTCGAACAGGTATTCCGCGTCGTGCGGGCCGGCCGCGGCCTCCGGATGGTACTGGACCGAAAAGGCCTGCCCGTCGGCGAGTTTGACGCCCTCGACCACTCCGTCGTTGGCGCAGGTGTGGCTCACGATCGCTCGGCCGAACGGCGTGTCGAAGGACTGGCCGGCCTCCCCTTCGAGCGCGAAGCCGTGGTTTTGTGCCGTGACCGCCACGCGGCCGGTGGCGTGGTCGATCACCGGGATGTTGATGCCGCGGTGACCGAACACCAGCTTGTAGGTGGACAGTCCCAGCGCCCGGCCCAGGATCTGATTGCCGAAACAGATGCCGAACAGCGGGATCCCGGCGCCCAGCGCCTCGCGGGTGATCGCGACGACGTGATCGGCGGTGGCGGGGTCGCCGGGGCCATTGGACAGGAAGATGCCGTCGGGCTTGATGTCGGCGATCTGCTCGTAGGTCGCCGACGATGCCAGCACGTGGGTGCGGACGCCGCGGCGGGCGAAGTTGCGCGGGGTGTTGGTTTTGATCCCCAGGTCCAGCGCGGCAACCGTAAACCGCGGTGCGCCTTCGGGTTCCACGATGTAGGTGTCCGGCGTGCTGACCTCGCCGGCCAGGTCGGCGCCCAGCATCGACTGCTGGCCGCGCACCCGCCGCAGCAGTTCGTCCGGATCGGCGAGCGCGTCACCGGAGAACACGCCCGCCTTCATCGAGCCGCGGGTGCGCAGATGCCGCACCACCGCGCGAGTGTCGATGGCGGCGATTCCCACGATCTGCTGGCGGACCAGTTCGTCCTCCAGCGTTCCGGTGGCCCGCCAGTTGGACGGCCGCGGCGACGGATCGCGCACCGCGTAGCCGGCGACCCAGATCTTGTCGCCCCGGCTCTCGGCGTCCTCGCCGTTCCAGCCGGTGTTGCCGATCTGCGGAGCGGTGGCCACCACGATCTGCCGGTGGTAACTGGGATCGGTCAGCGTCTCCTGGTAGCCGGACATGCCGGTGGAAAAGACGGCCTCGCCCAATGTTTGGCCGACCTTGCCGAACGGCGTGCCGGTGAAGACGCGGCCGTCCTCGAGTACCAACTGCGCTTTACTCACGGGCGCCGCTCCCCCTCATGTTGCGATTTGAGCCAGCCGTCGTATTCGTTGCGGTGATTCGCCCGGAAGCCGGTGTCGATCTCGACGCCCGAGGGCAGCCGCCAGCGGATCGCCAGGATCCCGACCCGGCCCGTCATCCTGCGCTCCATCCGGATGTGCGTGATCGAATCCTCAGGTATCCAAATAGGCTGGGCCCGTACGCGTTCCACCATGATGCCCCCCTCATAGCGAGTCAGTACCGCCTTGCTACGGAAACCCAGATCACCGGCTGCGATCCGCTCGCTCCAGCCCGGCGCCATCATGGAACCGCAGTAGTGCCCGCGGGTGGTGATGGTCGCCGCCCCCACCTGGTCCGGGATCTCGGGCAGCGCCCCGATCAGCTCCGCCTGCTGCTGGGAACGACGGTGCCAGGTCCGCATCATCAGCTGGATCACCACCGTGAGCACGACCACCAGTACGGCCGCGAAGATCAGCGATCCCACCAGCGTGCCCGAGTTCATGCCGGGCACTTCCCGTCTCGGGCGGTGACCTTGCCGCGCAGCAGCGTGGCGGTCACGGTGGCGGGCAGGGTCATCGCCTCGTACGGCGTGTTGGCCGACCGGCTGGCCAGGTCGGCGCCGGCGATCGTCCATGAGGCCGTGGGATCCACGACCGTGAGGTTGGCGGGCTCCCCAACCTCCAGCGGCCGCCCGTGATCGGGCAGCCGCGCAATGCGTGCGGGGTTTTCACTCATCACCCGGGCGACGTCCCGCCAGGTCAGCAACCCCGGGGTGACCATGGTCTGCACCACGATCGACAGCGCCGTCTGCAGCCCCAGCATGCCGGGACGCGCCGCGGAGAACTCCACACACTTCTCATGCTCGGCGTGCGGGGCGTGGTCGGTGGCCACGCAGTCGATGACGCCGTCGGCCAGCGCTTGGCGCAGCGCCGTCGCGTCGGCGGCTTCGCGCAGCGGCGGGTTGACCCGGTTGCGCCCGTCGTAACTGGCCAGCCGGCTGTCGTCGAGCATCAGGTGGTGCGGGGTGACCTCGGCGGTGATCGAAATCCCTTGCTCCTTAGCCCATTTCACGATCTCGACCGTGCCCGCCGTGGAGGCGTGGCAGATGTGGACCCGGGCGCCGGCGTCGCGGGCCAGCAGCGCGTCGCGGGCCACGATCGATTCCTCGGCCGCCCGCGGCCAGCCCGCCAGGCCCAACCGGGCCGCGGTGGGGCCCTCGTGGGCGACGGCGCCGACCGTCAGCCGCGGCTCCTCGGCGTGCTGGGCGATGAGCACGCCCAGGCCGGTGGCGTATTCCAGGGCGCGGCGCATCACCAGCGGGTCGTGCACGCAGATGCCGTCGTCGGAGAACATCCGCACCTGCGCGGCACCGGCCGCCATCATGCCCATCTCGGTGAGCTCCTTGCCGGCCAGCCCGACGGTGACGGCGCCCACCGGGTGCACGTCGACCAGGCCGACCTGCTGGCCGCGATGCCACACGTGGTCGGTGACCACCGGGCTGTCGGCGACCGGGTTGGTGTTGGCCATCGCGAACACCGCGGTGTAGCCACCCAAAGCCGCCGCAGCCGAGCCGGTTTCGATGTCCTCCGCGTATTCACGCCCGGGTTCGCGCAGGTGCGTGTGCAAGTCGACCAGGCCGGGCAGCAGCACGTGGCCGGTGGCGTCGATCACGTCGGCCGTCTCGGGAATGTCCAACGTGGCCCCGATGTCGGCGATCTGGCCGTCAAACCCGGGGCTGTCGATCAGCACGTCGACGCGATCGCCCTCGCCGTACAACCGAACCCCGCGCAGCAGCACGCTCACGCCGCACCCTCTTCTCCGGCTAGTTCGGTGCCGACCAGCACGTGGAACAGCACCGCCATTCGCACGTGGACACCATTGGAAACCTGTTGCAGCACAGCAGATTGCGATGAGTCGGCCACCGACGAGGCGATCTCCATGCCGCGCAGCATCGGCCCGGGGTGCAGCACGACGGCGTGGCCGGGCAGCAGCGCCTGGCGGCGATCGGAAAGCCCGTACAGGGAGGAGTATTCGCGCACCGACGGAAAGAAGCCGCCGTTCATCCGCTCGGCCTGCACGCGCAGCATCAGCACCGCGTCGGCGGCGGGCAGCTCGGCGTCGAAGTCGTTCGATACGGTGACCGGCCAGCCCTCGACCCCGACCGGCAGCAGCGTCGGCGGCGCGACCAGGACCACCTCGGCGCCCAGGGTGTCCAGCAGCATCACGTTCGAGCGGGCGACGCGGCTGTGCAGGATGTCGCCGACGATCACGATGCGCCGGCCTTCGATGCCGCCGAGGCGCTGGCGAATGGTGAGTGCGTCCAGCAGCGCCTGGGTCGGGTGCTCGTGGGTGCCGTCGCCGGCATTGATCACCGACGGCCCGCCGTCGTCCTTCGCGCCGGTCCAGTCCGCGAGCAGATGCGCGGCGCCGGAAGCCGGGTGCCGGATGATCAGCGCGTCGGCGCCGGCGGCGCGCAGCGTGAACGCGGTGTCGCGCAGCGACTCTCCCTTGCCCACCGACGATCCCGACGCGCTGACGTTGATCACGTCGGCGCTCATCCACTTGCCCGCCACCTCGAAGGACACCCGGGTGCGGGTCGAGTTCTCGTAGAACATCGTGACGATGGTGCGGCCGCGCAGCGTCGGCAGCTTCTTGATCTCGCGGCCCACCAGCGCCTGCGCGAACCGGTCGGCGTCGTCGAGGATGGCGGTGGCGTCGTCGCGGCTCAGGTCGCCGGCGGCCAGCAGGTGGCGCGTCATCGCGAGATCACCACCCCGTCGTCACCGTCGTTCTCGCTCAGCAGCACGTGCACGCTCTCGCTGCGTGAGGTGGGGACGTTCTTGCCCACATAGTCGGCTCGCAGCGGCAGTTCGCGATGGCCGCGGTCGACCAGCACCGCCAGCTGGACGACCCGCGGCCGGCCCACGTCGCGCAGCGCGTCCAGCGCGGAACGCACCGAGCGGCCGGAGTACAGGACGTCGTCGACCAGGATCACCAACGCGTCGTCGATGCCGCCGGCCGGAATCGAGGTGGCCTCCAGCGGCCGCGGCGGCTTTTGCATCAGATCGTCGCGGTAGAGCGTGATGTCCAGGGCGCCGTGGCCGACCTCGACGCCGCTGTATTCGCCGATGTTGGCCGCGAGCCGCTTGGCGAGGATGACACCGCGGGTCGGGATGCCCAGCAACACCACCCGTGGCGCGTCGGGAGCGTCCAGCGCGGTCTTTTCGATGATCTGATGCGCAATGCGGGAAATGGTGCGGCCCACGTCGGCCGCCGACATCAACTCCCGGGAATCGCTGCCTAAGCCGGTGTCGCCCGCAGCACCCATACGAAACTTGACCTCCTTCTCCGCCTCGCCGGACGGATCGTTAAAGGATGTCGACTGCGTGGCAGCGTAGCACTTATTTCGAGCGAGGCGCTGCGAGGGACATGTCGCGCCGGTCGCCCGTCGCCCGCGCCCGTCACACCCGCCCCATCAATCTCTGAGAAGGGACACAGGGTGTTTGTCTCCCACCGACGCGTCGCGACGCCCAGCCGGCCGCTAGGGGTGCTCGATCAGGTGCAGGGATATTGCCCGTTGAGCACGCAGTTCGCCGGCGGCGAGTAGGAACCGGTCAGCATGCCTCTCATGCCACCGGTCGCGGAACCACCGGGCGCAATGGTGCGATTCCAATTCGCGGGAGTGAGAACATAGTGCGTGCCGGACTGGGTAATCGTGCTGTTCCACGTGTGCACGACGGATTCTCCCGCCGGCAAGTCGAAATCGAGCCTCCAATCGGTTAGCGGCGCCAGGCTCGAATTGACGATGGTGAAGCGGGCGATGAAACCGGTCTGCCATGTGTGTTCAACCGTCAGCGTCGCCGTGGCGGCAGCCGCATGAGCGACGGGAGTGTTGGCAAGTCCGACGATGGCAACCACCAATGCCGATACGGTTACGTGAAGCGCTGTGCGCCAGCGCTTCACACAATTGTTCAGTCCGGACATAGCAGCCAACAGTAAAACCACACGGGCGATATCGGCCCTCGCATCGCGGGTACGCTGCAGTACCTTTGCTCAACCGCAACCGTCATGAAATTTTGGCCGCGAGACGGGTAACCGGGCGCCGCGCCCGGCCCGCTAATCTGACCAGGTGAATCGCTCGGCCCTCAACGGCAATGCCGCCTCCGTGAGGGAAGTGTGCGACGCCGGCCTGCTCGCCGGTGCGGTGACTGTCGTGTGGCAGCGCGGAGAATTGCTACAGGTCAACGAGATCGGCTACCGCGACGTGGATGCGGGTCTGCCGATGCAGCGCGACACGCTGTTTCGCATCGCGTCGATGACCAAGCCGGTGACGGTCGCGACGGTGATGAGCCTGGTCGACGAGGGCAGGCTGACGCTCAAGGATCCGGTCACCCGCTGGGCGCCGGAGCTGGCCGGCGTGCGGGTGCTCGACGATCCGCACGGCCCGCTCGACCGGACCCACCCGGTGAACCGCACCATCCTGATCGAGGATCTGCTCACCCACACCAGCGGGCTGGCCTATGGCTTCTCGGTGTCCGGGCCGATCTCCAAGGCCTACATGCGGCTGCCCTTCAATCAGGGCCCGGACGCCTGGCTGGCCGAGCTGGCCAAGCTGCCCCTGGTGCATCAGCCCGGCGACCGGGTCACCTACAGCCACTCCATCGACCTGCTGGGGGTCATCGCCTCCCGCATCGAGAACAAGCCCTTCCACCAGGTGCTCGAGGAGCGGGTACTGGGCCCGGCGGGCATGACCGACACCGGGTTCTTCGTTTCGCCCGAGGCGCGCCGCCGCGCGGCCACGATGTACCGGCTCGACGGACAAAGCCGGCTGCAGCACGGGGTGATGGGCCCACCGCACATCACGCCGCCCTCGTTCTGCAACGCCGGCGGCGGATTGTGGTCGAGCGCCGACGATTACCTGCGGTTCGTGCGGATGCTGCTCGGCGGCGGAACGGTCGACGGCGTGCGGGTGCTTTCGGAAGAGTCCGTCCGGCTGATGCGGACCGATCGGCTCACCGACGAACAGAAGCGGCACAACTTCCTGGGCGCGCCGTACTGGGTGGGCCGCGGCTTCGGGCTCAACCTGTCGCTGGTGACCGATCCGGCCAAGTGCACACCGCTTTTCGGGCCGGGCGGTCTCGGCACGTTCAGCTGGCCCGGAGCCTACGGCACCTGGTGGCAGGCCGACCCCAGCGCGGATCTCATCCTGCTCTACCTGATCCAGAATCTGCCGGACCTCACCGTCGATGCCGCCACCGCCGTCGCCGGCAACACGTCGCTGGCCAAACTCCGCACGGCACAACCCAGATTCGTCCGCAACACCTATCGTGCCCTCGGCCTCTAAAGTCACATTCCGATGCCCGGATACCCACCCGACCGCATCAGCGGTCCGCGACTGCTGCTCCGCCCGCCCGCGCTCGACGACGCCGGGGCGCTGTTCCAGCGAGTCGCCCGCGATCCGCAGGTCACCAAGTACCTGCTGTGGGCGCCGCATCCCGACGTCGCCGCGACGCGGCGCGTGATCACCGAAAAACTCAACGCCAGCGCGGACGAGAAGACCTGGGTCATCGAGTCGCGGCACCGTGGCGAGGTGATCGGGCTGGCCAGCTGTCGGCGCACCGCGCCGCACTCGGTCGAAGTCGGCTACTGCCTGGGCCGACGCTGGTGGGGCAAGGGATTGATGTCCGAGGCGCTCGGCATGCTGCTCACCGCGCTCGACGCCGATCGCGAGATGTATCGCGTCTGGGCCACCTGCAGCGTGGACAACGAACGCTCGGCGCGACTGCTCGAGCACGCCGGCTTCTTCCTGGAGGGGCGGCTGGCCCGGCACGCGGTCTACCCCACGATGGGGCCAGAGCCCCAGGACAGCCTGCTCTACGCCAAGATTCTGCGTTGATCAGGCTTTCTCCGCCGAGCCCTCCTCGTCGAGCGCCCGGCGGGCGTAGGCGCGCACGTCGGCGTCGCCGTCCTTGAGCGCAAGCCCCAAGGCGTCCCGAGCGGCGGGCTCACCGGCCCACCGGGTCAGGGACAGCACCCCGGCCTTGCGCACGTCCAGATGGGCGTCACCCAGCGCCTCGGACAGCTGCGCAATTGCGAAGTCGGCAGGCGCGCCGGCCAGCGCGCGCGCCGCGCCCTCGCGCACCTGCCAGGCCGGCGACCGCAACGCCTGCTTGATCGCGACGTAATCGTCTGCGCTGCAACCTAATTGGCCCAGCGCGGTCAGCGCGGCGGCGCGAACCAGTGGGTCGGAGTCGGCAACGAGCCGGCGCACCGCATCGACACCATTGCGCAGGGTCGCGAGCCCGGCGGCCGCCGCGATGCGCACTTCCCGGTTCTCGTCGCCCGCGGCGGTGACGACACCGTCCACGTCGTCGACGGACACCAGCGCCCGCACCGCCTCGATGCGGACCCGATGATCGACGTCGCCCAGGGCGCGACGGTATTGCACGGCGTCACCGGCCCGGCGCGCGGCCAGCACGTACAACGACGCCGCGCGCACCAGCCGATCGACCGAGTCCAGGTACTCCCGAACGCTTTCCGGCTCCGGCAGCACCTCGACCAGCTCGCGGATGCCCTCGGCGCTCGTGAGGCGGACGGCGGCGTCGTCGTCGTTCAGCGCGGCCACCAGCGCCGGCGCGTAACCGTCGGGAATGTGCTCGGTCAGCGTCGAGACCGCGGTGCGGCGCACCCCCGGATCCGCGTCGGCGAGGTAGGGCCGCAGGGTGGCCATCGTGGGCTCCTCGAGCGCCAGGACCTCGGCGATACGCGGTGACGGCGGTTCGAACACCGTTGCGGCCGCGTCGATTCGGGACACCGTGGTGGCCGGCGCTTGGCCGCCGACCAATGGCGGCTGCTCCACGGGATACACGGTCTGGTCGGTGGGCGGCAGGCCGTCGAGCTCCGGGACCGGCACGAAATACGGTGCCACCGGCCGCTTGAGGAACACCATCTCGCCGTCGGCGTCCTTGCGCAGATTGAGGTGATAGCCCCATTGGTGGTCGTCGCGGCCGGGCAGGTCGGCGCGATCGTGATAGAGGCCCCACCGTGATTCGGTGCGGGTGTGCGACGAACGGGCGGCCATCTCGGCACAGTCGCGGATGAACGACACCTCCACCGCGCGCATCAGCTCGTGCGGATTGCGGGCGCCCATCTCGGCGATCTCCACGCGCATCCGCTCGAACGTGCGGATGGCCAGCGACAGCTTGGCCCCGGTCTTGGGCGGCGCGACGTAGTCGTTGACGAAGCGGCGCAGCTTGTATTCGACCTGGGGCTGCGGCGGGCCGTCCGGATGCCGCAACGGCCGGTAGATCAGCTCGTGCGCCTCGCGCACCTGTTCTGCCGGAAGTTGTTGCGGTGCAGCGGTATCGGCCAGCGTCGAGGCGGCGTGCGTGCCGGCCAGGTCGCCGAACACGAATGCCCCGATCATGTAGTTGTGCGGCACGCACGCCATGTCACCGGCGGCGTACAGCCCGGGCACCGTGGTGCGGGCGTGCTCGTCGACCCACACACCCGACGCGGAATGCCCGCTGCACAACCCGATTTCGGAGATGTGCATCTCGATGTCGTGGGTGCGGTAGTCGTGGCCGCGGTTGGCGTGGAAGGTGCCCCGGGTCGGCCGCTCGGTGGTGTGCAGGATGTTCTCCAGCGCGGTCAGCGTCTCGTCGGGCAGGTGCGACACCTTGAGGTAGATGGGCCCGCGCGCCGAATCGATCTCGGTCTTGACCTCGGCCATCATCTGCCCCGACCAGTAGTCGGAGTCGACGAACCGCTCGCCGAGCGCGTTGACCTGATAGCCGCCAAAGGGATTGGCGACGTACGCACACGCCGGGCCATTGTAGTCCTTGATCAGCGGGTTGACCTGGAAGCACTCGATGCCCGACAGTTCCGCACCCGCGTGGTAGGCCATCGAGTAGCCGTCGCCGGCGTTGGTGGGGTTCTCGTAGGTGCCGTACAGGTAGCCCGACGCGGGCAGGCCGAGCCGGCCGCAGGCGCCGGTGGCCAGGATCACCGCCTTGGCGCCGACCGTGACGAATTCACCGGTGCGCGTGTTCAGGGCCGCCGCGCCGACCGCCCGCCCGCCGTCGGTCAGCACCCGGACGGGCATCAGCCGGTTCTCGATCTGGATCTTCTCGCGCATCGACCGTTGCCGCAGCACCCGATACAGCGCCTTTTTGACGTCCTTGCCCTCGGGCATCGGCAGCACGTAGGAGCCCGAGCGGTGCACCCGGCGCACGGCGTATTCGCCGTGCTCGTTCTTCTCGAACTTCACGCCGTAGCGTTCCAGCCGCTGCACCATCGCAAACCCGCGGGTGGCGGTCTGATACACGGTGCGCTGGTTGACGATTCCGTCGTTGGCGCGGGTGATCTCGGCGACGTAGTGCTCGGGTTCGGCCTTGCCGGGGATCACCGCGTTGTTCACGCCGTCCATGCCCATCGCCAGCGCACCGGAGTGGCGCACGTGGGCCTTTTCCAGCAGCAGCACCTGCGCTCCGTTCTCGGCGGCCGACAGCGCCGCCATGGTGCCCGCGGTGCCACCGCCGATGACCAGGACGTCACAGTCGAGCCGGACCGGGGTCGCCGGGTCGGGAATCTGCATCATGCCGCCTCCGCCGAGTGATTCAGTGCCGCAATGACTTCGGCGCGCAACGCCGCGCGCTGCCGCTCGACGCGCGGCTCCGGAACGTCGATCAGGGCGCGCAGCGGCTGACCGGCCCTGCCCAGCACGGCGATGCGATCGCCGAGCAGCAGCGCCTCCTCGACGTCGTGGGTGACGAAGACGATCGTCGTCGGATGGGCACGCCAGGTGTCGATCAGCAGCCGCTGCATGGCGGTACGGGTCTGGGTGTCCAGGGCGCCGAACGGCTCGTCCATCATCACCGCGCGCGGCGCGCCGGCCAGCCCGCGGGCCAGCTGGACGCGCTGGCGCATGCCGCCCGACAGGCTCTTCGGCAGGTAGTCGCCGAAGCCGGTGAGGCCGAGCTCGGCGATCCAGCGGTCCGCCTCGGCGCGCCGCCCGGCGCGGGAGACGCCGCGCAGCCGCAGGGCCAGCTCGATGTTGGAGCGCACGGTGCGCCAGGGCAGTAACGCGTTGTCCTGGAACACCATGCCCCGATCCCCCGACGTGGTGGTCACCTCGTCGCCGTCGGCGACGATCCGGCCCTCGTCGGGCCGCAGCAGCCCCGCCAGGGCGCGGAGCACCGTCGACTTGCCGCAGCCCGAGGGGCCGGTGAGCACCAGGATCTCTCCGGGGCGCACCGTCAGGCTCAGCCGGTCGATCACCGGTTCGCCGGTGTAGGACAAGCGAACTCGATCCAGTTCGAGACTCACTCCAGCCTTTTTTAAAGTCATTGCCGGCCTTCCTCCTCCGCTCGCGGCAGCCAGCCGGTCACCCGGCGGCCCACGACCTCCACGGCCGCCGCGGTCGCGAAACCCAGCACGCCGATGGTGATGATCCCGACGAACACCTGCGGATACGCCAGCACGGTGTAGTCCTGCCAGGTGCGGTAACCGATCCCGAGCCGGCCCGAGATCATCTCCGCGGAGATCACGCAGATCCACGCCACGCCCATGCCGACCGAAAGGCCGCCGAACACTCCGGGCAGGATGCCCGGCAACACCACCTGCTTCAGCACATCCCACCGGCCGCCGCCGAGGGTGCGCACCGAGTCCTCCCACAGCGTGGGCAACGCCCGCACCGCGTGCCGGGTACTGACCAGGATCGGGAAGTAGGCCGCCAGGAAGGTGATGAACACGATGCCGGCCTCGTCGGTGGGGAACAGCAGGATCGCCACCGGCACCATCGCGATGGCCGGCACGGGCCTGACCAACTCCGTCAGCGGGCCGAAGGTGTTGGCGAACAAGCGCGAACGGCCCAGCAGCACGCCCGTCGCTACCCCGACCACGGCGGCCAGTCCGAAGCCGGTGAGAATCCGGATCAGCGACTGCGCCAGGTCAAGCCAGTACTCGGACGTTCCGAGCCGGCGTCCCAGCGCGTGCACGATCTCGGTGACGGTGGGCAGCGTGTCGAAGCGCAGCAGCAACCGCACCTTGCCGGCGGTGAGCGCCTGCCACAGCCCGATCGCGGCGGCGACCGAGGCGAGCCGCAGCAGCCGCCACTGCCACGGTGAGCCGGCACGTCGCGGGGTGGCCGTCGCCGGGACCGGGTCGACGACTTGCGCCGATACCGGGGCTGCCGGGTCGCCGGTGAGATAGGCGGTCATACCGAACCTCCAAGGGCCTGCTGGTAATTCACGATGGCGCCGCCCGGGTGTGCGGCGAGATAGCGATGCGCGCCGGCCGGCGTCCCGAACGGCAGGTAGTTCTGGCCGTCTTGCACCCAGACCGCCTTGTCGGCGAACCATCGGGTGCCCAGCTCGGCGTCGGGAACGTAGGCGGCACGGACTTTGGTGCCGTGGGCGGTCGCCTCGCGCACCGCGCGAAGCAGACTCGTCGGGTTGGCGACCGTCTGGGTGGCATTCGAACCGTCCAGCCACAGTTCGCTGGCCAGGGCGGGATCCCCGCGCAGCGCGGACGGGTTGGCGGTGACGGCCCGGGCCGCGTCGTAGTTCAGGCCGCGCGCGCGGAACACGGTGCGCAACGGCGCGTCCTGGACGAAGCCGGACACGTCGAGGTCGGCGAAGTCGCCGATCGACTTCAGGTACGGCACATCGTTTTTCAGCGCCTCGACCAGTGACGGTTTGAGCGTGGTGTCGAATGACGTACCGCCGGGACCGTTGTAGAGGTACACCACTTCCTGCGGCAGGCCGCTGCCCTGGGCGACGATGCGGGCGGCTTCCAGTGGCTTGTCGTTGAGGAAGTCGGTGGCGTCCAGTTGCGCCTGCAGGAAGGCGCCCAGCACCTCCGGGTGAGACGCCGCGTACGAGCGCCGCACCACCACCCCGTGCAGGGTGGGCAGGTTCAGCTCGGCGCCGTCGTACAGCAGTTTGGCCTTGCCCTGAAAGACGAGCAGGCCCGGCCAGGCGACGAACTGCGAAAGGCCCTGCACCTGGCCGGATTCCAGCGCGGAGGCGCCCACCTGCGGTTGCTGGTTGAGCACTTCCACGCCTTTGATCCCGGCCCTGTCCAGCGCCCGCATCAAGGTGCCGTGACCGGCCGACCCCACACTCGCCGAGACCTTGGCGCCGGCCAGGTCGCTCAGCGTGGCCGCCGACGAACCGGGCGCTACCACCACCATGTTCAGCGCGCCCTTGGGGTTGTAGCCGGTGATGGAGACGATCTCGGTTTTCGCCAGCGGGTTGGCCTGCGTCTTGGAGCCGTTGATCAGCATGGGATAGTCGCCCATCGAGCCGATGTCGATCTTCTCGGCGAGCATCTGCGCGGTGATCGGGGCGCCGGTGTCGTAATCCTGCCATCGCACCGCGTATTTGGTGCCGGTGCGGGTGGTGATGTCGGCGAGCCGGCGCTCCAGGTAGCCCTGCGCGCGAAGCAGCGTGCCCGCGGTGACGGTGTTGATGGTCTTGGACTGATAGCCCACCACCACGTTGACCACGCCGGAGGACTGCGACAGGGATTCCAGTGAGCAACCGGAGGTGAGCGCGGCGATCGCGAACACCGCCGACGCCAGCCGGATGGCGCGTCGTTTCATGAAAGATCCTGGGGTCGGCGGCTTTTCAGCGAAGGAGATAGGGCATGTTGACGGTGACGGCGCCGGTGGGACAGCGGGCCGCGCAGGGACCGCAGTACCAGCACTCGTCGACGTGCATGAAGGCCTTGCCGGTGTCGGGGTTGATGGCCAGCGCATCGAGCGGGCAGACCTCCACGCACAGCGTGCAGCCGTCGATACACAGCGACTCGTCGATGGTGACCGGCACGTCGGCGCGGTTGTTGTTGATCAGCGTCATGGGTTGCTCCTCATCGGCTCGGCTCTGAAAAGATTGCCCCGCATGGTGATTCGATCGCCCCGCATCCGGATGTACTCCAGGTCCACGGGGGTGCCGTCGGCGAGGCTGGTGAGCCGCTCCAGCATCAGCAGCGCCGCACCGTCGGGCACCTGCAGCGTGGCCGCCGAATGCGCGTCGGCGGGAATGGCCTCGAGCGCCAGCGCCGCCGAGCCCAGCCGTTGCCCGCTCACCTCCTCGATGAGCGCGAACAGATCGTTCGTCTCCAGCGGGTGGTTCAGCACCTCGCGGCCCAGTTCTGGGGCGAGGTAGGTGAGGTCCAGGCTGAGCGGCAGGTCACCCAGGTAACGCAGCCGCTCGACGAACACCGCCTGCTCGCCCGGCCGAAGTCCCAGCCGGCGGGCCACCGACGGCGGCGCGGTGACCGGCATCGCGGCGCGCACCTCATTGCGGACCTCGCCGAGATCCTTGAACGTCTCCTTCAGGCCCAGCAGCGCGTCGAGCCCGTGATCGTACTTGCGCTGCGCGACGTGCGTGCCGACCTTCGGTCCGCGATCGATCAGCCCCTCGTGCTTGAGGACGGCCAGCGCCTCGCGAATGGTGTTGCGCGACACCGAGAACTCGGCGGCCAGGTCTAGTTCCGCGGGCAGGCCCTGCGGGTAGGCGTCGGAGTGGATCTGCTGGCGCAGCACATCGGCGACCCGGCGGGCGCGGTCGGCCCTGGGTCCGCCAAGAGGTAATGGTTGCGCCACGGGGGCCACGCTAATGCAGCTCAGGGCCGCTTTTCGGGTCGCCGATGAGGGCCCGCCCCGGTGGCGGGGCGCATTGCGCCGGGGCGCCTTCGGGCGCGACCAGCCAAAACCGTCAACCGCCGCGCTATTGCGCCACCTGCGAGAACCCGCCGTCTTTGCGATCCTGATGAGCAGAACCTGAAGGAAGATGGCTTGCATGACTGACGTTTCGAAACACGCGCTGACCAAGGTGCCGGCGGTCACGCTGGGCTTTTGGGTCATCAAGGTCTTGGCGACGACGCTGGGGGAGACCGGCGGCGACACCGTCACGATGACGCTGAATTGGGGCTACGCCGCCGGGGTCGCGATTTTCGGCGTGGCGCTGGTGGCGCTGGTCGCGGCGCAGATACTCGCCAAGCGATTTCACGCCGTCCTCTACTGGGCGACGATCGTGGCCTCGACGACGTTCGGCACCGTGCTGGCCGATTTCGCGGACCGGTCGCTGGGCATCGGCTACACGGGCGGGTCGCTGCTGCTGCTCGCGTGCCTGGTGGCGACGCTGTGCCTCTGGCGATGGTCGCAGGGCACCGTATCGGTCAGCACCGTCTCGACGCCCAAAGTCGAGGCCTTCTACTGGGCGACCATCACGTTCTCGCAGACGCTGGGCACCGCGCTCGGCGATTGGCTGGCGGACACCCGCGATTTCGGGTACGAACGCGGCGCGCTGGTCTTCGCGGCCGGCCTGGCCGTGGTCGCGGCCCTGTACTTCTGGACGTCCATCTCGCGCGTCACCTTGTTCTGGGTGGCGTTCATCCTCACCAGGCCGCTGGGGGCGACGGTGGGCGACTTCATCGACAAGCCCGTCGCCGACGGCGGCCTGGCGTGGAGCCGCCCGTGGGCCTCGGCGGCGCTCGCGGCGCTCATCGCGGTGTTGCTCGTCGTCATCCCGCAGCGTCCCGGTCGCCATCCCGGTGAGCTCAAAGACGATGAGGCAGAAGCCCATCCGGGCACCGACGTCGAGCAGCCAGACCAAATGCGCATCGACCGGCCGCCCGAATGAGGGTGCGCCCGACACTCGACGTAGCTTTGACACATGCGAGTCCTGCTCGTTGAGGATGAACCGCGGCTGTCCGCCACCGTGGCCAGGGGGCTCAAGGCGGAGGGGTTCGTCGTCGTTGCCGTCGGCAACGGCGTCGACGGCCTGCGGGAGGCCACCGAAAACGGGTTTGACGTAGTCGTTCTCGACATCATGCTGCCCGGGCTCAGCGGTTATGAGGTCCTGCGCCGGATGCGGTCGCACAACGTGTGGACACCGGTGCTCATGCTGACCGCCAAGGACGGTGAGTACGACGAAACCGACGCCTTCGACCTCGGGGCGGATGACTATCTGACGAAGCCGTTCTCATTCCGCGTGCTGGTGGCGCGGCTGCGGGCGCTGGTTCGTCGCGGTGCACCGGCGCGGCCGGTGGTCATGAAAGCGGGGACGCTGACCCTGGATCCCGCCCGGCACACGGTCGAGCGGGGCTCGACCCCCATCGCGCTGACTCCGCGCGAATACGGGGTGCTCGAGTTCCTGATGCGCAACAAGGACGTGGTGGTGACCAAAGCCGAGATATTGCAGAACGTCTGGGACGCGCATCACCACGGCCCCGACAACGTGGTCGAGGTCTACGTGGGATATCTGCGTCGCAAGATCGATGTTCCTTTCGGTACCAACACCATCGAGACGATCCGGGGCGTCGGTTACCGACTGGTGTGCTGAGACACGGGCAGCGTCACAATCATTGTTGTTCCGCCGCAGGGCGGGTCGTCGATGGTGACCACGCCGTTGTGGGCGGCGACGATCTCGGCGACGATCGCCAGGCCCAGCCCGGCCCCTCCCCCGCTACGCGCTCGATCGGAATCCAGGCGCACGAAACGTTCGAACACCCGGCGCCGATCGGCTGGGGCGATCCCGGGCCCGTCATCGCTGACGGTGAGGGTCACCGTTGCGCCTTGGCCGCCGACTTCGATGGCGGCACACGAATCCGCATGACGGACAGCGTTTTCGATGAGGTTGCGGATCATCCGCGACATGGCGACCGGGTCGGCTTCCAGGCGCACCGGATGGATATCGGTGTGGATCACGCATTGCGTGTCACGCCGCGCGCGGTCGACTTCGGCCTGCGCCAGGTCGTCGAGCGCCACCTGCTCTTTGCGCCGGAGCAGCGTCTGCTCGTCGGCGCGGGCCAGCAGCAGCAGATCTTCGATCAGGGTATGCATGCGCCGCGCCTCGGGCAGCAAGGTGTTGACCGTCAATTCGGCGTCGAGTAGATCGGGGTGCGCCTCGGCCACTTCCAGCCCGGAGATGATGGTGGTCAGCGGGCTGCGCAGTTCGTGTGAGGCGTCGCCGACAAAGCGCTGCTGCGCACGGTGACCCGCCTCCAGGCGCGAGAGCATCTCGTTCATCGTGACTGCCAGGGCCGCGACTTCGTCGTGGCTGTCCGGCACCGGTACCCGCTCGGCCAGATCGGACGTCGAGATGTCGGCCACCCTGGTCCGGATGGCGTCCACCGACTGCAGCGACCGTCGCACCAGCCAGTAGGTTGCAGCCGCCGCCACCCCGACGATCACCGGTGCGCTGCAGGCCAACAGGATCGCCAGCGTCCGCGCGGTCGCCTCGACCGCCTCGCTGCCTCCCCCCACCAGCACGGTGTACACACCGGATCGGGTTGCGACCTTTTGGCCGCTGACCCGCATGTCGTCACCGGCGACCGCGTCGTCGGGCAGGCCGCGACGCAGGTTGAAGTCGAACTGATTCGCCGGGACCAGCGGTGTTTTCGGCGCCGAGCCGGACCGCTTCACCACATTGCCATCCGGACCGACCAATTGGGTTGCGACCACCCGCTGGTCGGTGTGCAGCAACGCGTTGTCGAGGTCGTCGACCGAACCGGACTGCAGCGCCTTGGTGATGTCGCGGACCCGCTCGGCGGCGGCGTAGTCGACGCCCGCCAACAGCTTGCGGTACAAGACCGCGTCCAAGCCGGCGCCTGCCACGCTGAGCGCACACAGTACGACGATCGCCGACACGGCCGCCGACCGGGCCGAAATGCCCAGGTGCGCCAGGTGCCACGAACGCGCTCGCCCGCTTCGCCGGGACGGCCAGGCACCGGATATCCGCACGTCGTTAATTCTGCAGTCCCGCCGCCCGGGGCGAAAACGTCGAGTTCAGCGCGTTCTCAGCGGCCTCTCAGCGGCCGCGTCCTACGCTGACGTGGTCATGCCTGGTATTGCACGCCCTGTGCGTCGTAACGATCGTGTGATCGCCCGACTACTGGTCGGCGCGGCGGTAGTGGTCTGCTGCGGCGCCCTGGGCGCCGCCCCGGCCGGTGCCGACCCCAGCCCCTTCAACACCCTCAGTTCGAGCTGCAACCAGACCGCTGCTGGGGGCAGGGACGCGCTCCTGCAGGGGATTCGGCGAGGTATCGCCGACTGGTCGATGGGCGCAACGCACACCTCTGCCCGCACCACGTGCGGCGCGAGCCCGGCACCGACGACCGGTTGATCGCTCAGCTGTCCGCGACCGACGGCATGGCGGGGACACCGTTGGCGCGTGCCCCGTTGGTTGCCGACGCGTCGGCGGGCAGCTCGAACGCAGCGGTCACCGAACCCACCGCCGCCATCGCCGCGTTGCGTTGTGCCTCCATGCGCGCCAGCGCCGTCTCGGTGAAGACCGACAACCCGAGATCCGGGTTGTATCCGTGGATTTCCTTGACGTCGAGCTGGGCCAGGAAGTAGACGATCTCCTTGGATACCACCTGCCCAGGGACCAGCACCGGGAAGCCCGGCGGGTAGGGCACCACGAACGTGGTCGACACCAGGGTCTTGCCCTCGGCGAGCCGTCTGCCCGCGCTGCCGATCTGCACGTACTCGCGGTCCGACTCTTCGTATCCGGCGTAGAACGCCGACCGCATGTCGCCGAATTTGCACTCATCGACCGGCCGGAACGCCACGTCGAACTCGCTGAAGTCGGGCAGATGCGGCAGATCCTCGGTGATCTCCTCGACATGACGCTCCTGCAACGCCCGGTCGGCGACGCTGGCCGCCTTCACGATGCGATCCAAATCGATTGCCACCCTGCGTAATACGTCGAGCAGGTAGTGCACGCTCGACCAGGTGACACCGATCGTGAAGATGAGCAGCACGCTGTTGATCGAGGTCTTGTTGATCTGGATGCCGAATCGTTCCATCAGCACCTTTTCGCGGAAGTCGAATCCGGTCATTCCGGTGTTGCCGATGAACAGCGTGACCCGCGTCGGGTCCAGCACGAACTGATCGGAGCGCCAGGCCTCGTTCCACTCGGCCAGGGCGCCCTGCCTGATCGACGCGGTCGAGCTGACCGTGGAGGCACGAAACTCCTCGGGTACCAGGTCGGACTCGTCGAGGATGCTGAACCACTTGCTGATCAACCGGTCTTTGCGCACCCGGTGGCGGAAGACCAACGCCATGTCGTAGACCTGGCGGACCAGCTGGAAGCCCTCCATGTCGACCTGCCGGCGCGCCAGGTCCAGCGAGGCGAGCAGTTGCTGGTTCGGTGAGGTCGAGGTGTGGGTCAGGAAGGCCTCACCGAAGGCGTCGCGGGCCCGGGAGTTGAAGTCCTGGTCGCGGACATGAACCATCGAAGCCTGCCGAAACGCAGACAGGGACTTGTGGGTGGAGTGCGTCGCGTACACGCGGACCCGCGCGCGACCGGGGTCGGGAAGCAGCCGCCGCTCAACCCACTCCGACCGGTCCACCCCTTCCATCGACGTACGCCAATCCCTATATTCCGCAACGTATTCCGGCGATGCCAGCATCTGCTCGAGACGCTCGGCGGCTATCATCGCGGTTCGCTGCCGGGCCCACGGCACGGCCGTGGCGAACGCGTACCACGCCTCGTCCCAGAGGAAACAGATGTCGGGCTTGATCGCCAGCACTTCCAGCATGACCTGCATGGGGTTGTAGACGACACCGTCGAAGGTGCAGTTGGTCAGCAGCAGCATCCGGACCCGGTGCAGCTGACCGGCCGCCTCCAGGTCCAGCAGCGTCTGCTTGACGGTGCGCAGCGACACCGCGCCGTAGATCGCGAACTGCGGCAGCGGATACGCGTCCAGATACAGCGGATAGGCGCCGGCCAGCACCAGCCCGTAGTGGTGGGACTTGTGGCAGTTGCGGTCGATCAGCACGATGTCGCCGGGTCGCGTCAGCGACTGCACCACGATCTTGTTGGCGGTCGATGTGCCGTTGGTGACGAAATAGGTGTGGTCGGCGTTCCACGTCTTCGCGGCCTTGTCCATCGCCTTTTTGATGTTGCCGTGCGGGTCCAGCAGCGAGTCGAGTCCACCGGAGGTGGTGGAGGTTTCGGCCATGAAGATGTTGCGGCCGTAGAACTCCCCCATGTCCTGCAGCGACCTGGAGTTGAAGATGCTGGCGCCGCGCGCGACGGGCAGGGCGTGGAATTGGCCGACCGGCGCCGCGGCGTACGCCCGCAGTGCATCGAAAAACGGTGTGGCGTAACGGTTTCGCAGTCCCGCGAGCACCGTGCTGTGCAGGTCGGTGACGTCGTTGAGCCGGTAGAACGTCCGGTCGTAGACGTCGGGCTCGGCGTCGTCGCCGGCCGCGATCGACTCGTCGGTCAGCAGATACAGGTCGATGTGGGGCCGCAGCTCCCTGATCCACTCGCCGCACTCCACCCAATCGTTGGCGCGGTCCGGAATGACGCCTTCCGCATCCTCGTTGGGCCCGAGCAATGTGTTCATCAAGGGCAACCGGTCGCGGGACCGAAGCGGCAGGTCGTCGCGGATGATCGCGGCCTGAATCTCACCGTTCAGCGCGACCGCGGTGATGGCGTCCTCGACGCTCGGCACCACCAGGATTTCGAACTGCACGTCGTCGGACGGGCTGCGCAGCGCGCGCAAGCACTCGGCCAGGCTGTCCGGCGCCGTGCTCGGGGCGTCGTCGGCGAGCAGCACGGTGTAGAAGTGCTGCTGCATGGCCTGAGCGACCAGCTCCTGATCGTCCAGCGGCGCCGAAGTGTCGAAAAGCCCTGCGCGGTCGCCGTATTCACTGAGCAATCGCACGGCCAGGGAAACCTCTTCGGTGAGCCGCACGGTGGACAGGCTCTCCAGGTGAGCGCGGAAGACCGCCAGGTTGGCCGCACCGGGGTACAGCCAGTACCGCTCGTAGGCGGCGATGCGGTCCATCAGACGTTTGACCCGCGCCACGTCGTGGGCCTTGTCCAGCCCGGCGAGGTCCACCTCGGCGAGGTGACGGCAGGCGTCGTCGAGCAGGTTCCAGGTGTCCACCCTGGCGTAGGACGGGTTGGCCACGGCCGCCAGCGCGGACACTCGAAGTCGTCGCGGCTGGGTGCTGTATCGAATCATGACCTCACCTGTTCTTCGTTCGCCGCCGCTGACGTGCCGCTCGTATTGTCAACCCGCCGCGTCACGCCCGTGGTCATTTCACCGCAGCTCGATCAATCCGCCCCGTCGTCGCTTTCCACGTCACCCTCTATTAAGCGCCGCCGCCCCCGGGCGCCGTCCGTCCACCGCAGCATCGGCAGCTCCCAGCGCCGGGCCGGCAGCTCGGTGACATCGGTGAGGGACCTGACCACGGCCTGCGTCAGTCCCATGATCGCGGCCATCACCGGCAGCAGCGGCTGCAGCGGCTTGGCCGCCGAGCGCACCGTGCTGATGCGGCGGGCGACGACCACCCGTTCGACGCAGTGGTACAGCCAGGCGCCCACGCCGAGCGCGTAGATCGAGAGCACCGAGGCGACGATGGTCAGCCCGTAAGCGGCGCAGATCACCGCACCCATGACCACCGTCGCGGCCAGGACGGCCGCCACGAGCAGGCGCAGCTCCAACCGGGTCATGGCTGCGGCCCGTGCTCCTCCGCTGTCATGTCGGAACCCACCGCGCCCCGAACCGCCCGGGCGGCGGCCCTGATCTGCGGCGTCACCAGCATGACCTGGCCCAGGACGCCGTTGACGAAGCCCGGCGAGTCGTCGGTGGACAGCTCCTTGGCCAGCTGGACGGCCTCGTCGACGGCGACCGGCTCCGGCACGTCGTCGGCATACAGCAACTCCCAGACCGCGACTCGCAGGATGGCGCGGTCCACGGCGGGCAGCCGGTCCAGCGTCCAGCCCTGCAGATGCGAGCTGATCAGGTCGTCGATGTGCGCGGCGTGTTCGCCGACGCCCCGGGCCGCCACGGCGGTGTACGGCTGCAGGGGCGCGATTTCGGGGTTCGTTTCGGCCAGCCCGGTGCGGACGTCGACGACCTCCGCCGGGCTCAGCCCACGGGCCTCGGCTTCGAACAACAGGTCGACGGCACGTTTACGGGCCTGATGGCGTCCCCTGACGGGTCTGCTCACGCGTTGACGCGCCCCAGGTAGCTGCCGTCGCGCGTGTCGACCTTCAGCTTGTCTCCGGTGTTGATGAACAGCGGCACCTGGATCTCGGCCCCGGTCTCCACGGTGGCGGGCTTGGTCCCGGCGCTGGACCGGTCGCCCTGCAGGCCCGGCTCCGTGTGCGTGACCTCCATCTCGACCGACACGGGCAGCTCGATGTACAACGGCGCCCCGTTGTGGAACGCCACCTGCACCGGCAGGCCCTCGAGCAGGAAACGGGCCGCGTCGCCGACCAACGACTCGGGCAGCGGGTGCTGCTCGTAGTCCTGGCTGTCCATGAACACGAAGTCCGACCCGTCGCGGTAGAGGTAGGTGGTGTCGCGCCGGTCGACGGTGGCGGTCTCCACCTTGACGCCAGCGTTGTACGTCTTGTCGACGACCTTCCCGGAGAGCACGTTCTTCAGCTTGGTCCGCACGAAGGCGGGGCCCTTGCCGGGTTTGACGTGCTGGAACTCGACGATCTGCCACAGCTGGCCGTCGATCACCAGCACGAGTCCGTTCTTGAAATCGGCAGTGCTTGCCACGGTTCGGTATATCTCCTCGGACTTTGGACAGCCGTCTGCGGAACTGTCTGTGACTTGTCGATCAGTTTAGAGCGCGTGGCGGCGGCGCCTGCCGGGCCGGGGTCGGGCGGTGACGCGCGAAACCCTGTACGGGCTACGCCAAGACGGTCAGCTCTTTGGGGAACTTGGTCAGCAATTCGGGCGGCTTGCCGTGAGCCTCGTCGGGCACCACGAGGGTGTCCTCGATGCGCACGCCGCCGCGGCCGGGCAGGTAGACGCCGGGTTCCACGGTCACCACCGATTCGGCCAGCAACGTGCCGGTCGACGTGGCGCCGATGCCGGGCGCTTCGTGAATCTCCAGGCCCACGCCGTGGCCGAGGCTGTGGCTGAACTGCTCGCCATAGCCGGCGTCGGCGATCACCTGGCGGGCCGCGCCGTCCACCTCGCGCAGGCCGGCGCCGGCGCGCAGCGCCTCCCGGCCGGCCCGCTGCGAATCCGCGACCAGCTGGTAGATCTCCAGCTGCCAGTCCGCGGCCTTGCCGAGCACGAAGGTGCGGGTCATGTCGGAGTGGTAGCCGCCCACCAGCGCACCGAAGTCGATCTTGACGAAGTCGCCGCCGGCCAGCACCGCGTCGGTGGGGCGGTGATGCGGGATCGCCGAATTCGGCCCGGCGGCCACGATGGTCTCGAACGAGATCGCGTCCGCGCCGTGGTCCAGCATCAGGGCCTCCAGCTCGCGGCTGACCTCGCGTTCCGTCCGGCCGGGCCGCAGGCCGCCACGCGCCACCAGATCCGTCAGTGCCGCGTCGGCCGCCTCGCAGGCCAGCCGCAGCAGCGCGACCTCGCCGGCGTCTTTGACCTCGCGCAGCGCTTCGACGGTCCCGGCCGCCTTGACCAACTCGGTGGCCGACTTCCGCTCGTCCAGCTCGCGGGTCAGGGCGTCGAATCCGTCGACGGTCACCACATTGCTTTCGAAGCCCAGCTTCCGCGCGCCCGCCTTCGCGGCCTGTGCGGCCAGGTAGCGTCCCAGCACCCGTTCGATCGCGACCTCGAGGTCCGGTGCCTGCTCGGCGGCCTGGGTCCGGTACCGCCCATCGGTGGCCAGCACGGGGCCGCGATCGTCGGCGAACACCAGCAACGCGCCGTTGGATCCGGTAAAACCGGAGAGATAACGGACGTTCACCAGGTCCGTGACCAGCAGCGCATCCAATCCGCTGGCCTCGAGTCGCGCTCTGAGCCTTTCCCGACGCTGTGAATGTGTCACGGGTCTTGACGGTACTCGCTACGCTTTTGGGCCATGAGTAACTGGATGCTGCGCGGATTGGTCTACGCCGCGGCGATGGTCGTGGTCCGATTGTTCCAGGGTGCGCTGATCAACGCGTGGCAGACGCAGGCGACGCTGTTCAGCGTGGCGCTGCTGCTCGTGTTCATCATCGGCGTGGTCATCTGGGGGATTCGCGACGGCCGGGCCGACGCCATCGCCAACCCCGACCCCGATCGCCGCGGCGACCTGGCGATGACCTGGCTGCTGGCCGGCCTGGTGGCCGGCGTGCTCAGCGGAGCCGTCACCTGGCTGATCGCCACCTTCTACAGCGGCCTGTACACCGGGGGGCTGCTCAACGAGTTGACGACGTTCGCGGCCTTCACCGCGCTGATTGTCTTCGTGCCCGGGATCATCGGCGTGACCATCGGGCGCTGGCGGGTCGACCGCAATCCCCCGGCGCGCCGGCCCGGCGCTGACGAGGACCGAGCCGATACCGACGTGTTCTCCGCGGTGCGCGCCGACGACGCGCCCACCGGCGAGATTCCCGCGCAGGGCTCCGATGCCCACACTGAGGCGCGCACCGCATCGGTCGCCACGGCCGAGCGCGACGCGCCCACCGACAAGGTGTCCACCACCGAATCGCCGACCGAAACGATCCCCAAGGCCGGAGACGACCCGAAGACCGAGGTGATCCGCACCCGCGGCGGCGACGAGCACACCAGGCCCGGCACCGAACACGACAAGGGCTAGCTGTCGGCGCCGGGCTTCCCGGCCAGATAGCGCAGGGCGAGCAGATAGCCCTGCACCCCCAGCCCGACGATCACGCCGGTCGCGACGGGGCTGAGGTAGGAGTGTCGCCGAAATTCCTCGCGCGCATGGACATTGGAGATGTGCACCTCGATCAGGGGGGCGCTCAACTCCGCGCACGCGTCGCGCAGCGCCACCGAGGTGTGGGTGAGCCCGCCGGCGTTGAGGATCACCGGTTCGGCCGCGTCGGCCGCCGCATGGATCCAGTCCAGCAGTTCCGCTTCGTTATCACTCTGTCGCACAACGGCTTTGAGGCCGAGCGCGTCGGCCTCCCGTTCGATCAGCGCGGCCAGCTGATCGTGCGTCGTGTCGCCGTACACGTCCGGCTCGCGCACGCCCAGCCGGCCCAGGTTCGGGCCGTTGATGACGTTCACCGTCGTGGTCACGAAGCCTCCTCCGCGAGTCCGGCATAGGCCGCCGCCAGCAGCGACGGGTCGGGGCCGGCCATCCGGCCCGGCTTGCCCAGGCCGTCGAGGACCACGAACCGCAGCACCCCGGCCCGCGACTTCTTGTCTCCCGCCATGTATTCCAGCAACTGCGGCAACGCGTCGGCGTCGTAGCTGACCGGCAGGCCGAGCGCGGACAGGATGGTGCGGTGCCGCTGCGCGGTGGCGTCGTCGAGGCGGCCGGCCAGCCGGGCCAGCTCGGCGGCGAAAACCAATCCCACCGACACCGCCGCGCCGTGCCGCCACCGGTAGCGCTCGCGACGCTCGATCGCGTGCCCCAATGTGTGTCCGTAGTTGAGGATTTCGCGCAGCTCCGACTCTTTCTCGTCGGCGGCCACCACCTCCGCCTTGACGGCGATCGCGCGGCGGATCAGCTCCGCCAGCACGTCACCCGCCGGGTCGACCGCGGCCTGCGGATCGGCCTCGATGAGGTCGAGGATCACCGGATCGGCGATGAATCCCGCCTTGACGATTTCGGCCATCCCCGCGACGAGTTCGTTGGCCGGCAACGTCTGCAGCGTCGCCAGGTCGACCAGTACGGCGTGTGGCTGATGGAACGACCCGACCAGGTTCTTACCCGCGTCGGTGTTGATCCCGGTCTTGCCACCGATGGCCGCGTCGACCATGCCGAGCAGCGTGGTCGGCACGTGCACGATGTCGACGCCGCGCAGCCAGGTGGCCGCCGCGAAGCCGGCGACGTCGGTGGCCGCTCCGCCCCCGAGGCTGACCAAAGCGTCTTTGCGTCCAATACCGATGCGGCCCAAGACTTCCCACAAGAAGCCCACCACCGGCAGGTCCTTGCCCTCCTCGGCGTCCGGGATTTCGATGCGGTGCGCGTCAACACCCTTGTCCGCCAACCGGCTTCGGATCACCTCGGCGGTCTCGGTCAGCACCGGTTGATGCACGATGGCCACCTTGTGCCGGCCGACGAGAAGTTCGTCCAACTCGCCCAGCAAGCCGGTGCCGATGATCACCGGGTAGGGCGGGTCGACGGCAACCTCGATGGTGACCGGATCCCCGGGCTCAGTCACGTGCGCCGCTCCTCCTCATCGCTGCGCTCTGCATCGTCGCCGGCGCTGTCATGTGGCGGCCCCGGCGGGGGCCTGCAACCGCGAGACGATGTAGCGGACCACCGCGCCGGGGTTACGCCGGTTGGTGTCGACACGGATGGTCGCCGCTCGCCGGTACAGGGGGCTGCGCTCGGCCAGCAGGGCGCGGTACTTGTCGGCGCGATCCGGTCCGGCCAGCAGCGGGCGCACGGTGTTGCCGCCGGTGCGCCGCACGCCCTCGGTGGCGCTGATCTCCAGATAGATGACGGTGTGGCCGGCGAGCGCGGCACGCACCCCCGGGCTGGTGACCGCGCCGCCCCCGAGCGACACCACGCCGTGGTGGTCGGCCAGCGCCGCACGCACCACGCCCTCCTCGATCCGGCGGAATTCCGGCTCGCCGTCGGTGGCGAAGATGTCGGCGATGCGACGCCCGGTCTGCTGCTCGATGGCCACATCGGTGTCGAGGAAATCGACGCCGAGCGCCTTGGCCAGCCGCCGGCCGATGGTGGACTTGCCCGATCCGGGCAGACCCACCAGGACCGCTTTCGGCGCCACTACGCGGTACCCCGGGCCGCCGGTGATTCCCGCTCCGCGACCGCGCGTCGGTAGGCCTCGACGTTGCGCCGGGTTTCGGCCAGCGAATCGCCGCCGAACTTCTGCAGGGTCGCCCGGGCCAGCACCAGCGCCACCATGGCCTCGACCACGACGCCGGCGGCGGGCACCGCGCACACGTCCGAGCGCTGGTGGATGGCGACGGCCTCGTCGCCGGTCGCCATGTCGACGGTGGCCAGCGCCCGCGGCACCGTGGAGATGGGCTTCATCGCGGCGCGCACCCGCAGCGGCTGGCCGTTGGTCATGCCGCCTTCCAGGCCGCCCGCACGGTTGGTCGAGCGGACCACCCCGTCGGGGCCGGGGTACATCTCGTCGTGGGCCCGGCTGCCGCGGCGGCGCGCCGTCTCGAAACCGTCGCCGATCTCGACGCCCTTGATCGCCTGGATGCCCATGACGGCGGCGGCGAGCTGGCTGTCGAGGCGGTTGTCGCCGCTGGTGAACGAGCCGAGCCCGACGGGCAGGCCCAGCACCACCACCTCGACCACCCCGCCGAGCGTGTCGCCGTCCTTCTTGGCGGCTTCGATCTCGGCGATCATCGCCTCCTCGGCCGCCTTATCGAAGGCGCGCACCGGGCTGGCGTCGATCGCGGACAGGTCGCCCGGGCCCGGCGGCGGGCCCTGGTAGGGCGCCGACGGGCCGATCGCGATCACGTGCGAGAGCACCTCGACGCCGAGCGCCTGACGCAGGAACGAACGCGCGATGGTGGCCGCCGCGACGCGGGCCGCGGTCTCGCGCGCGCTCGCCCGCTCCAGCACCGGCCGGGCGTCCTCGAAGCCGTACTTGAGCATGCCCGCGTAGTCGGCGTGGCCGGGCCGCGGCCGGGTGAGCGGCGCATTGCGCGCGCTGTCCGCCAGCTCCCCCGGGTCGACCGGGTCGGCGGCCATCACGGTCTCCCACTTCGGCCATTCGGTATTGCCGATCTCGACGGCGATCGGCCCGCCCAGTGTGACGCCGTGACGCACCCCGGCCAGCACGCTCACCGCGTCCCGCTCGAAAGCCATCCGGGCGCCGCGGCCGTAACCGAGGCGGCGCCGGGCCAGCTGTTCGGCAATGTCGAGGGAGGTGATCTCCACACCGGCGACCATGCCTTCGAGCACGGCAACCAGCGCGCGGCCATGCGACTCCCCAGCAGTGATCCAACGCAACACGGGTCCCATTGTCCCATGGGCACCTGCGCTGACTTAAATCCGCGCGCTGCGTCAGAAGAAACTGCTCTGGGGCAGGTCCGCGCCGTTGACGGCGATATCGCCGAGCACCCGCGCCTTGTAGACGGTCGGGTTGTGCGAGAACAACGTCCGCAGGTTGCGCCAGTGCCGATCCAGCAACGCCGACGCCTGGACGGCCGACGCGCCGCCGGCGTCGAAGATGCGCGAGGCGGCCCGCAGCGCGGGCTCCTGGATCGTGACCTTGACGCGCGCGGCCGCGATCGACGACCTGGTTTCGAGATCGGGATCGATCCCCGTGCTGCGCGCCGCCTCCAGCGCGGGCGCGAGTTCGGCCGCCGCGCTGCGCACCAAGGCCTGCGCGGCGTAGGCCACCGCGTCGATCTCGCCGACGATCTGCAGCAGCTGCGGATCCGAGCTGGGCTCCTCGACACTGGCGAACGTGTAGGTGCGTCGCCGGCCACGCACCAGCGCCGCGGCGTCTTCGGTCAGCGCCCGCAGGATGCCGGCGGCGATCGCGTGCAGGTAGAGCTGCATCAGTGCGCCCCGGGCGCGGTTCACCCCGATCATGTCGGCCATCGGGAACACTTCGTCGGGCGCAACCGCGACGTCGTTGAATACCGTTGTGCCGCTGCCTGTTTGGCGCTGGCCGATGCCGTCCCAGTCGTCGAGGTGCTCGACACCGGCCCGGTCCACCGGGATCACCACGGCGGTTGGGGCGTTGTCGTCGTCCTGCGCGGTGATGCGCAGGTAATCGGAGAACTGCGCGCCGGTGCTGTAGAACTTCCGGCCGCGCAGCCGCAGCCCGTCCGAGGTCGACACCAACCGGGTGTCACGCTCGTTGCCTCCGATCGACTTCTGGCTTTTTTCGGCGTTGGCGCCGCCGATCAGCCCACCCTCGGCGACCACCGCGATCCACCGGTCGCTGCCCAGCGGCCGCGGCGCGACCTGTAATTCCTCCACCAGCGCGTAGTGAATCCGCAGGATGTGTGCCAGGTCGGGATCGGCCGCGGCGAGCGCGATGAGGTGGTCGAAGAATTGGGCCGCCGAGTAGCCGGCGCCGCCGTGCTCGCGGGCCAACCGCACCGCGCCCCACCGATGGTCGCGGACGAGTTCGAGGCCGCGCAGGGGCGGCTGGGTCCCGCCGCAGGCCAACCGATGACGGTAATCGGCGGCGATTTCGGCGAGCACCCCGTCGATCCCCGCCGGATCCGCCGGCGTGTGGTCGTGGGATTCGACGGGCATGGGTGTCAAAGCCTCTCTGGGCGAATCGATGTCGTACGCGGGACGGCCAGCCCGGAAGGCTGTCAGGAGCGGACGTTACCGCCAACGGTTTGCTGCGTGCTGAATTTTCGCTCACCCGTCGACTTTCATCCGCGGTGATTCCGGCGATGACCATGGGATAAGCCGCGAAGCCGCGCCACGCGATCGCGGTCGTGTGCCACCATGATGGCTGGTGGGGCAATTTCTTTGGTACATACCGAATACCGTCGAGCCGGGCCATCGAGGCGATGACACGGTCGACGGCTGGGGAAGTCTGGACTATTCGGTCGACCTGGCGCTGCGCGCCGAGCAACACGGTTGGGAAGGCGCGCTGATCGGCACCGGCTGGGGGCGACCGGACACGTTCACCGTCGCGACAGCAATCGCCGCGCGCACCAACAACTTCGCCCCGCTGGTGGCGGTCCGCCCCGGGTACTGGCATCCCGCGCATTTCGCCAGCGCGGCGGCGACCCTGGATCGGCTCAACGACGGCCGGCTGTTGATCAACATCGTGAGCGGCGCCGACGACCTGGCCGCGTATGGCGACGCCGAAGTCGACAAAGCGCGCCGCTACGACCGCACCCGCGAATTCATGCGGCTGGTTCGCCGCTTGTGGAGCGAGGACGACGTCACCTTTCGCGGCGAGTTCTTCACCGTCGAACACTCGACGCTGCAGCCGCGCCCGCTCGGAGCGGCCGACGGCCGGTTCCCGAAGCTCTACTTCGGCGGGGCATCGGCGACCGCCGAGCAGGTCGCCGCGACCGACGCCGATGTCCAACTGTTCTGGGGCGAGTCACTGGACGGGATCGCCGAGCGCATCGACCGGCTGAAGTCGTTGTCCGACAAGCTCGGTCGCGAACACGCGCCGCTGGAATTCGGGCTTCGGGTGACCACGCTCGTGCGCGACACGTCCGAGCAGGCCTGGCGCGACGCCGAGGCGAAGGTCGCCAAGCTGGCCGGCACGCCGACCATGCTGCTGCTGCACGACCCGGCCGGGTCCGAGGGGCAGCGGCGGCTCAACGACCTCGCCGGGCGCGGCGAGGTGCTCGATTCCTGCCTGTACACGACGCCGAGCAAGTACGGCGGGGAGGGCGCCGGGACGACCTGGCTGGTCGGCTCGGCCGTCGAAGTCGCGGACGCGCTGCGCAACTACGCCGACCTCGGGGTCAGCCATTTCGTGCTGTCGGACACCCCGTACATGTCGGAGACGGTCAGGCTGGGCGATGAGTTGTTGCCGCTGCTGCGCTCCACCGCCGTGCCGAAGTGAGGGCGTCAACACAGCGCCAGCCCGATGCCCGCCGCGCTGGCCAGACACATCGACGGCCCGTGCGGCACCGACCTACCGGCGCCCCGCGCCATGGCGACCACCGCCAGCGCGGCGGTCAGCAGCGGCGCCCCCACCGCGGCCAGAAACCACACGCCGATCCCGAAGCAACCGGTCAGTGCGCCCAGACCGATGGCCAGCTTGACGTCGCCGGCGCCCATTCCGTCCGGCCCCACGCAGTGCACCACCAGGTAGACCGCGGTCAGCGCCACGGCTCCGGCCAGTGCCGCTAAGCCGCGCCCGGCCACCGTCGCGACGGCCGGCACCACCACGGCCCCGGTCAGCGTCAGCGCGTTGGGCAGGCGGCGTTGGCGAATGTCGTAGCGACTCAACGCCGCCAGCCAGGCCAGCACCACGAACGCCGCCGCAATCCGCATGCCCGGCAAACTAATCCGGTGCGGCCACCGCGCAAGTCATGGCCTCGCGCGGCGCGGGCAGCCCGGTGAACTGTTCCACCTGCGCGAAGGCCTGATGCAGCAGCATCTGCAGACCGCTGACCACCCGCCCGCCGGCGGCGCCGACCGCGGCGGCCAGCGGCGTGGGCCACGGATCGTAGACGACGTCCAGCAGCACACCGATGCGTGCGAAGGTGCCGGCGTAGCGTTCGGCCACCTCCGCGGGGATGGTGCTGACCAGCACCTCGGCGCCCGCCACCGCATCGGCCAGCCCGTCGCCGTCCAGGTCGCAGAACCGCGTCGGCACGCCCAGCTCGTTGCCCAGGTCCACCAGCCGGGCCGCCTTCTCGGCGTTGCGGGCCACCACGGTGATGCCGGCGACGCCCAGCTGGGCCAGGCCGGCCACGGCGGCCGGCGCGGTGCCCCCCGATCCACAGACGAGCGCCCATCCCGAGGCGCTGCCGAGGGCCCCGGCCACCCCGTCGATGTCGGTGTTGTCGGCCCGCCAGCCGGTCGGCGTGCGCACCAGGGTGTTGGCCGAGCCCACCCGCCGCGCCCGGTCGGTGCGCTCGTCGGCGAAGCGCAGGGCGGCGAACTTGCCGGGCATGGTCACCGACACCCCGGCCCATTCGGGGCCGAGGCCGCCGACCACGCCGGGCAGCTGCTCGGCGTCGCACTCGATGCGCTCGTAGGTCCAGTCGGTCAGGCCGAGCGCACGATAGGCGGCCAGGTGCAATTCCGGGGACTTCGAGTGGGCGATCGGCTTGCCGAGCACGGCCGCCCTGCGGGGGCCCGCGCTAGCGGGGCGTGCTGTCCAGGACACCGTTGCGCTTAGCCAGCTCGATGTTGGCCAGGTGTTGTTGGTAGTCGCGGGTGAACAGCGTCGTGCCCTGGCCGTCGATGGTGACGAAATACAGCCAGTCGCCGGGCTCCGGGTGCTCGGCGGCGCGCAGCGCGTCGGTGCCGGGCGAACAGATCGCGGTGGCCGGCAGGCCCTGCGACACGTAGGTGTTCCACGGCGTCTTCTGGGCCCGGTCGGCGTCGCTGGTGGCCACCTCGCGGCGGTCCAGCGGGTAGTTGACCGTCGAATCGAACTCCAGCGTGTGGTGGGCGTGCAGGCGGTTGTAGATGACCTGCGCGACCTTGGCGAAGTCCTGGGAGTTGGATTCCTGCTGCACCAGCGACGCCACCACCAGGATGTCGTAGGGCGACAGCCCCATCGCCTGGGCGGTGTCCACCAGCCCGGACTTCACGTACTCCTCGGCCCCCGCCCCGATCAGGGCGGCCAGGATCGCCTCCGGCGAAGCGGATGGGTCGATGTTGAAGGTGCCGGGCGCGATCAGGCCCTCGATCCGGCGGTGGTCCCTGCCGAGCTCGCCGACGGGTTCGGTGGCCCACGGCGGCACCGCCAACGCCAAGGGAGAGCTGTTGGTCGCGGCCGCGCGCAGGTCCTGCGCCTGGACGCAGCGGGTGTCACCGTCGAGGTCCACGCAGGTGGCTCGCGAGATCAGCGTCAGGATTCCGGGCGTCACCACGTTGGTCTTCATATCGGTGGTGTCGTCAAGCTGACGGCCTTCCGGGATGACCAGCCGGCCCACCCGGCTATTCGGGTCGGTCAACCGCGCGACGGCGTTGGCCGCCGGGATCTCGGTGCGCATCCGGTAGAAGCCGGGCTGAATCGAGTTGATGGCGCTGTTGCCGTGCGCGGCGTTGACGAACGCCCGCACCGTCTTGATGACGTGCTCTTTTTGCAGGGTCTCGCCGATGTTGGTGGTGGAGTCACCGGCCTGAATCTGAATCACCAGGTCCCGCTTGCCGCTACCGCTGTAGTCGTCGCCGAGCCCGAACAGCGCGTGCCACAGCTTGCCGCCCGCGAACACGCCGGCGACCACCACCACGACGAACACCGCGAGCGCGATCTTGACGACGAAGCGCCGCCGACGGCCCCGCTTGGCCTGGTTGCGGGCGACGCGGCTCGACCTGCGCGCCGACGGCGCGCCCACTGCCTCGGGCTCGGCTCGTTCCCGCCGTGCGCTGTCAACCATCGCTGAGCTCCCCCGCCACCGCGGCGCGGCGCTGATCCAGCCAGCTCTGCAGGATCGCCACCGCCGCCGCCTGATCGATCACCGCACGCTGTTCCTTGGCCCGCACCCCCGCCGCGCGCCGCGAGCGGTGCGCGGCCACGGTGGTCAACCGCTCGTCGGCCAGCCGCACCGGCACCGGCGCGGCTCGCCGCGCCAAAACTTCAGCCAACGCCTCGGCCACCTCGATCGCGTCGAGGGCCGACGGGCCGGTGCGATCGGCCAGCGTGCGCGGGAGCCCGACGACCACTTCGACGGCCTCGTATTCGGCGGCCAGCGCGGCCAGCCGCCGCAGATGCTTGCCGTTGCGGTCGCGGCGGACGGTTTCGACCGGGGTGGCCAGGATCGCGTCGGGATCGCTGCAGGCCACGCCGATGCGGACGCTGCCCACGTCGATGCCGAGCCGTCGCCCGCGCCCGGGATCCTGCTGCGGATCGCCGGGTCGGTCGGGCAAGCGATGCTGTGTCAAGACCACTCAATCGACCCGCGCTATCGCGGCGATCTCGGCACGCACCGCGTCGAGCGCCACGTCGATGGCTGCCGGATCCTTACCCGAACCCTGCGCCAGGTCGGCCTTGCCGCCGCCACGTCCGTCGACGGTTGCGGCGAGCTGCTTGACCAGGTCGTTGGCGCGAAGGCCGAGATCTTGGGCGGCCGGGTTGGCGGCGACCGCATACGGCACCGACCCGCCTTCGCCCTCGGCGATCAGGGCGACCACGGCGGGATCGCTGCCCAGCTTGCCGCGAATGTCACCGACCAGGGAGCGCAGGTCGGCCGCCGTCATCCCGCCCGACATTCGTTGCGCCACCACCCGGACGTTACCGATGCGCTCCGCGCCGGCCGCGGCGTTGGTCGCAGCCGCGCGCGCACCGGCCAGCCGCGCGCGTTCGAGTTCCTTCTCCGCCGCCTTGAGCCGCTCGACCAGGTTGGCCACCCGGGCGGGGACCTCGTCTGAGGGCACCTTCAGCGACGACGCCAGTCCCGCCATCAGCGCGCGTTCCTTGGCCAGGTGCCGGAACGACTCCAGCCCGACGTAGGCCTCCACCCGGCGCACGCCGGAACCGACCGACGATTCGCCCAGGATCGTCACCGGCCCGATCTGCGCCGAGTTGTGCACGTGCGTTCCACCGCAGAGCTCCAGCGAGAACGGGCCGCCGATCTCGACCACCCGGACCTCGTCGGGGTAGGCCTCGCCGAACATCGCCATCGCACCCATCGCCTTGGCCTTCTCCAGTTGCTCGGTGAACGTGTGCACCTCGAAGTCGGCCTGCACGGCCTGGTTCGTCACCTCTTCGACCTCGGTGCGCTGGCTCTCGGACAGCGGCCCCTGCCAGTTGAAGTCGAACCGTAGGTAGCCCGGCCGGTTCAGTGACCCGGCCTGAACGGCGTTGGGGCCCAACACCTGTCGCAGCGCCGCGTGCACCATGTGGGTGCCGGAGTGCCCCTGGGTGGCGCCGCGGCGCCACTGCGGGTCGACCGCGGCGACGACGGTGTCGCCCTCCACGAATTCACCCGACTCGACGTGAACCCGATGCACCCACAGGGTTTTGGCGATCTTCTGCACATCGGTGACCGCGGCGCGGGCGCTCTGTCCGGCGCCCGTCCCACTGATGGAGCCCTCGTCGGCGATCTGGCCGCCGGCCTCGGCGTACAACGGGGTACGGTCGAGCACGAGTTCGACCCGGTCGGCCCCTTCGGCGCCGTGGGTGACCACCGGAACCCGCTTGCCGTCGACGAAAATGCCCAGAATCTTTGCCTCGGAGGTCAGTTCGTCGAAACCGGTGAACTCGGTGGGCCCGGCGTCGACCAGTTCCCGGTAGGCGGTCAGGTCGGCGTGCGCGTGCTTGCGCGCGGCGGCATCGGCCTTGGCCCGGCGGCGCTGCTCGGCCATCAATTCCCGGAAGCCGACTTCGTCCACCCGCAGGCCGGCCTCGGACGCCATCTCCAGCGTCAGCTCGATCGGGAAGCCGTAGGTGTCGTGCAGGGTGAAGGCGTCCGAACCCGAAATCGATTTCGCACCAGAGGCTTTGGTGGTGCCCGCCACCTCGTCGAACAGCTTCGAGCCCGCCGTCAGCGTGCGATTGAACGCCGTCTCCTCGGCGACGGCGATGCGCCGGATGCGGTCGAAGTCGGCGACCAGTTCGGGATACGACGGGCCCATCGCGTCGCGCACGGTGGCCATCAGGTCACCGACGATGGGTCCCTCGATGTCGAGCAGCCTGGCCGAGCGGATCACCCGGCGCAGCAGCCGGCGCAGCACGTAGCCGCGGCCGTCATTGCCGGGTGTGACGCCGTCACCGATCAGGATGGCCGCGGTGCGGCTGTGGTCGGCGATGACCCGGTAGCGCACGTCGTCGTCGTGGTTGCCTACGTCGTATCCGCGCGGTGCCCGCGCGGCCGCGGCGTCGATGACGGGCCGCAACAGGTCCGTCTCGTAGACGTTGTGCACGCCCTGCAGGATGAAAGCGACCCGCTCCACACCCATTCCGGTGTCAATGTTCTTGCGCGGCAACGGTCCCAGGATCTCGAAGTCGGCCTTGCCGGTCCCCTCGCCGCGCTCGTTCTGCATGAACACGAGGTTCCAGATCTCGATGTAGCGGTCCTCGTTGGCGATCGGGCCGCCCTCGACGCCGAACTCCGGCCCGCGGTCGTAGTAGATCTCCGAGGACGGGCCGCACGGGCCGGGGATGCCCATCGACCAGTAATTGTCTTCCATCCCGCGACGCTGGATCCGGTCCTCGGGCAGCCCGGCGATCTCCTGCCACAGCCGCACGGCCTCGTCGTCGTCGAAAAAGACTGTCGTCCAGATGCGTTCGGGATCGAGGCCGTAACCGCCCTGCTCGACGCTGTCGGTCAGCAGGGTCCACGCGAGTTCGATGGCGCGGCGCTTGAAGTAGTCGCCGAACGAGAAGTTGCCGGCCATCTGAAAGAACGTGTTGTGCCGGGTGGTGATACCGACCTCGTCGATATCGGGGGTGCGGATGCACTTCTGGATGCTGGTGGCGGTTGAGTATTCGGGGGTTCGGGCGCCCAAGAAGTAGGGCACGAACTGGACCATGCCGGCGTTGACGAACAACAGGTTGGGGTCGTCGAGGATCACCGACGCGCTCGGCACCTCGGTGTGCCCCGCCTTCACGAAATGATCAAGAAACCGTTTCCTGATCTCGTGTGTCTGCACTTTCGGAGTCCGCTTCTTCTGAGTTACTTCGACGTCTGCATCCCAGCCTATTCGCCGGCGCATGGGAAGCCCGTCTAACGACGCATTTCGACCGCTCACAGTACCTGCCCCGGCGCGACGCGCACCGAGGCGCTAACCCTCCAGGAAGCTCAGCCGGACCGAGCGTTGCGGGTTGTCGCGGTTCAGGTCGACCAGGACGATGCTTTGCCACGTGCCCAGCATCGGCTCACCGGCCGATACCGGAACCGTCACCGACGGCGCGACGAGCGCCGGCATCACGTGGTCGGCGCCGTGACCCGCGGAGCCGTGCGAATGCCGGTAACGATCGTCGCGCGGGAGCAGCCGCTCCAGCGTGTCGACCAGGTCGTCATCGGAACCGGCGCCCGTCTCGATGATGGCGACCCCGGCCGTGGCGTGCGGCACGAACACGTTGCACAGGCCGTCACCCCGCGACCAGCAGAACCCGCGCACCGCCTCGGTCAGATCGACGATTCGGCGCCGCGAGGTGTCCACGTCCAACACATCCGTATGCACCCGGCCAAGCCTACGGCGCGAGCCTCGAGGCCGGCCAATGCGTTGTGAGCGCTGTCACGACATCTGAACGCAGCGGAGAAGCTTTTCGAAAGCGTTGCGGCGACTAATCGGCAGGAGGAAGGTAGCGGGTGGGACCGGTGGCGCCACCGGGGCGCCGCCCCGACACAGGAGGGGCCGACCGTGTACGCACGCTCCACCACCATCCAGGCGCAACCCCTGTCCGTCGACATCGGCATTGCGCACGTTCGCGATGTCGTCATGCCCGCCCTCACCGAGATCGATGGGTGTGTGGGGCTGTCGCTGTTGGTCGACCGGCAATCCGGCACCTGCATCGCCACCAGCGCGTGGGAATCGATCGACGCGATGCGTGCCAGCGCCGAGCAGGTCGCACCCATCCGGGACCGCGCCGCGCTGATGTTCGACGGCAGCGCGCGGGTCGAGGAATGGGACATCCCGCTCCTGCACCGCGACCACCCCTCCCGCGCGGGGGCGTGCGTGCGGGCCACCTGGCTCAAAGTGGTGCCCGACCAGCTGAACCGGTCGCTGGAGTTCTACCGGATGGCGGTGCTGCCCGAGATGCAGCATCTCGACGGGTTCTGCAGCGCCAGCCTGATGGTCGACCACCCCGCCTGCCGCCGCGCCGTGACCTGCTCCACGTTCGACTCCATGGAGGCGATGGCCCGCAACCGCGACCGCGCCAGCGAACTGCGCAGCAGGCGGGTGCGCGACCTGGGCGCCGAAGTGATCGACGTCGCCGAGTTCGAGCTGGCGATCGCGCACCTGCGGGTGCCCGAGCTCGTCTAGCGCGTCACGGCCGGTTCAAGGCAAGGCGTCGCCGGGGAAGCCGCGGCAGGCGTGCACCTCGTAGGTGAAGACGCTCGCGGCGACCCCGGGGTCGTCGGCCATGATCGCCGCGGTGTCCTCGACCGTCGCCGCGAACACCCCGACGCCGCAGACGTCGGATTCGTCGCTGACCGGTAGGACCACCGCGAGCACGCCGTCGTCGCGCAGCCCGAAATTGCGCCGGCCGTGCTCCCAGATGACGCCCGCTGACGACTCGTCGGCGAACTTCGGGCCGCGCTTGAGGATCATCACGGTGTAGGGCCGGGCGGTGGGCAGCAGCGCGCCCATCTCCTCGTCGGTGAAGGTTTTCATGACGGTTTCCTTTTGTTGCGGATGATCGCGCGCAGCCGGTCGAGGCGGCCGGCCATCTCGCGCTCGCCGCCACGGCCGGTGGGCCGGTAGTAGTCGACCCCTACCAGCTCATCCGGTGGATATTGTTGTGCGACAACACCATCCGGGTGGTCGTGCGAGTACTTGTAGCCCTGCGCGTTGCCCAGTCCCGCCGCACCCGAATAGTGCCCGTCGCGCAGATGCGGCGGGACCAGACCGGCTTTGCCGGCCCTGATGTCGGCCATCGCCGCGGCCAGCGCCGTGGTGACCGCGTTCGACTTCGGCGCGCTGGCCAGATAAATCGTGCAGTGCGCCAGGGTGAGCTGCGCCTCGGGCATGCCGATCAGCGCCACCGTCTGCGCGGCCGCGACCGCGACCTGCAGCGCGGCCGGGTCGGCCATGCCGATGTCCTCGCTGGCCAGGATCATCAGCCGGCGCGCGACGAACCGCGGGTCCTCGCCGGCGACGAGCATGCGGGCCAGGTAGTGCAGCGCGGCGTCGACGTCCGAGCCGCGGACGGACTTGATGAAGGCGCTGATGACGTCGTAGTGCTGGTCGCCGTCGCGGTCGTAGCGCACCGCGGCCTCGTCCAGGGACTGCTCTACGGCCGCGACGGTCAGCTCGCCGCCGGGCTCGACCGCCTCGGCGGCGACCTCCAGCGCGGTCAACGCGCGCCGGGCGTCACCGGCGGCCAGCCGCACCAGCAGGTCGACGGCCTCGGGCGCGACCCGGGTCTGCCCGCCCAACCCGCGCGGGTCCTCGATCGCGCGCTGCACCACGATGCGGATGTCGTCGGCGCTCAGCGGCCGCAACTGCAGGATCAGCGAGCGCGACAGCAGCGGCGACACCACCGAGAAGCTGGGGTTCTCCGTGGTCGCCGCCACCAGCAGCACCACCCGGTTCTCCACCGCGGACAACAGCGCGTCCTGCTGGGTCTTGGAGAACCGGTGCACCTCGTCGATGAACAGCACCGTCTGCTCCCCGGACAGCAGCGCCCGGCGCGCGGTGTCGATCACCGCCCGAACGTCTTTGACGCCGGCCGACAGGGCCGACAGCGCCTCGAACCGGCGGCCGGTCGCCTGCGAGATCAGCGCGGCCAGCGTCGTCTTGCCGCTGCCGGGCGGGCCGTACAGGATGGCCGACGCCACCCCCGAACCCTCGACCAGGCGGCGCAGCGGGGATCCGGGCGCCAACAGATGGTCCTGGCCGACCACCTCGTCAAGCGATGCCGGACGCATCCGGACCGCCAGGGGTGCGCCGCCCGACACGCCCAGCCCATGATCGCTTGACTGCGGCGGGCCGGGCAGGTCAAACAGACCGTCGGACACGGCTTCAGGCATACCACGAAGCCGCGACACGGCGGCGCCTCATCTGGCACGGTCTGCACGGCCGTCGGATACTTGTTAAGTTCTGCGACGCATGCCCAGAACGTCGACGACGTAGGAGCGGCCATGAGCCAACCCCCGGAGTACCCCGGCAATCCGATCCGGCCGCAAGGCAACCCTGAGCCCTCCGGTTACCCGCCCCCCGGCTACGGGCCGCCCCCCGGCTACGGGCCACCCCCCGGCTCGGCGCCCCCCGGTTATGGCCCGCCGCCCGGATACGGGCCACCGCCCGGCTACGGCCCGCCCCCCGGTTATGGCCCGCCCCCCGGTTATGGCCCGCCCCCCGGATATGGGCCACCACCGGGCTACGGTGCACCCCAACAGCCCGGCTACCCGGGTTACGGCGGCCCGCAGCGGTTCAGCATCGGCGAAGCCTTCTCGTGGGCGTTCAACAAGTTCGGTAAGAACGCCGTGCCGCTGATCGTCGCGTTGCTGGTGTACGCCGTGGCCGGGCTGATCCTGTACGGCCTGGTATTCGTGCTGTTGGGCGGCGCCGACGCGTCGACGAGCAATGCCGACGGAAACTACGGCGCATCGTTTACGGGAAGCATGGGCGGCGTCGGCGCGATCGTCCTGCAGATCGTGATCTTCGTCTACACCATCTTCGTCCAGGCGGCATTCCTGTCGGGCGCCCTTGACATAGCGGACGCCCGGCCGGTGACGGTCAGTTCGTTCTTCAAGCCGCGCCACTTCGGCAACGCGCTTCTGGCCGCGGCACTGCTCAGCGTGATCAGCGTGGCCCTGGATGCGGTCTCGCTGATCCCGCCGACGATTCTGTTCAACCTGGTGGCGCTGTTGGCGGTCGCGGTCTTCAGCTTCTTCGCGCTGTTCACCATCGCCTTCGCGACGGATCGCGACCTGCCGCCGATCGAGGCGCTGAAGGCAAGCTTCACCACGGTCCGCTCCGACATCGGCAGCGCCTTGCTGTCGTGGCTGGTGCAGTTCGCGATCGTGCTGGTCGGTGCCTTCCTGTGCTTGGTGGGGCTCGTCGTCGCCGCCCCGGTGGCGCTGTTGATCCAGGTCTACACCTACCGCCGGCTGTCCGGCGGGCAGGTCGCGCCGTGAGTCCGCTGACCGTCACCGTCGGCTGAGGCGGCTTCGCTGCCTCGGTCATAAGGCCGGCCCACCAATGACATTCGCCACCGGCGCGCCGTCAGGGCCCGGCACCGCGCGCTACGACGCGGATCGCCTGCTGGCCGGATACCGCGCCGCGCGCGCCCAGGAGGCGCTCTTCGATCTGCGGCACGGTCCGGCGCGCGGGTATGACGAATTCCTCGACCGCGACGGCAACGTGCGACCGGCGTGGGCCGAGCTGGCCGACGCCATCGCGGAGCGCGGCCGCGCCGGCCTGGACCGGCTGCGCTCGGTGGTGCACGACCTCATCGACAACGACGGCATCACCTACACCGACGTCGCGCCCGACGGTCGCGGCCAGGAGCCCAGGCCCTGGCAGCTGGACACGCTGCCGATCGTGCTGTCCGCGGCCGACTGGGAGGTGCTCGAGACGGGCCTGCTGCAACGGTCGCGGGTGCTCGACGCCGTACTGGCCGACCTGTACGGGCCGCGCAGCCTGCTCACCGAGGGCGTCCTTCCCCCCGAACTGCTGTTCGGCCATCCCGGGTATGTGCGCGCCGCCAATGGAATCGAAATCCCCGGGCGCCACCAGCTTTTCATGCACGGCTGCGATGTCAGCCGGCGTCCGGACGGCACTTTCGTCGTCAATGGCGACCGCACCCAGGCGCCCTCAGGGGCCGGCTACGCGCTGGCCGACCGGCGCGTCATCGCGCATTCGGTTCCCGACCTCTACGAGCGAATCGCGCCCCGGCCGACGACTCCGTTCGCGCAGGCGCTGCGGCTGGCGCTGATCGACGCCGCACCCGATGACGCCCAGGATCCCGTCGTGGTGGTCCTGTCCCCGGGTATCTACTCGGAGACCGCATTCGACCAGGCCTACCTGGCCACCCTGCTGGGTTTCCCGATGGTGGAAAGCGCCGACCTGGTGGTGCGCGACGGCATGTTGTGGATGCGCTCGCTGGGCACCTTGAAACGCGTCGACGTCGTCCTGCGCCGGGTCGACGCGGACTACACGGACCCGCTGGATCTGCGCGCCGATTCCCGGCTCGGGGTGGCCGGTTTGGTGGAGGCCCAGCACCGCGGGACGGTGACCGTGGTCAACACGCTGGGCAGTGGAATTTTGGAAAACCCTGGGCTGCTGCGTTTTTTGCCCGCGATGGCCGAGCATCTGCTGTCGGAAACGCTGCAGTTGCCGAGCACCGAGGTCTACTGGGGCGGCATCGCCAGTGAACGCTCACACCTGCTGGCGAACCTGCCGTCGTTGTTGGTGAAGTCCACCATCGGTGACACGACCCTGGTCGGGCCGGCACTATCGTCTGGGCAGCTGACCCGGTTGGCCGCCCGCATCGAGCAGATGCCGTGGCAGTGGATCGGCCAGGAGCTGCCGCAGTTCTCGTCCGTGCCGACCGACCACGCCGGTGTGTTGTCCTCGGCGGGCGTCGGCATCCGCTTGTTCACCGTCGCCCAGCGCGGCGGCTACGCGCCGATGATTGGCGGCATCGGTTACGTGCTGGCCCCCGGGCCCGCCGCGTACACGCTGAAAACCGTTGCGGCCAAAGACGTCTGGGTGCGCCCCACCGAGCGGGCGCACGCCGAGGCGATCAGCCTTCCGACGCCCGGGCCGTCGGCCAAGACGGCCGCGGGCACCTGGGCCGTCAGCTCCCCGCGCGTGCTGTCCGACCTGTTCTGGATCGGCCGCTACGGTGAGCGCGCGGAAAGCATGGCGCGACTGCTGATCGTCGCCCGCGACCGGTTCCACGTCTACCGCCACCACCAGCACAGTGCGGAAAGCGAATGCGTGCCGGTGCTGATGACCGCGCTGGGCCGCATCACCGGAACGCCTGACAGCGATGGCGACCACGCCGAGATGATCGCCATCGCCCCCTCCACGCTGTGGTCGCTCACCGTTGATCCGAACCGGCCCGGCTCGCTGGTGCAGTCGGTGGAGGGTTTGGCACTGGCCGCGCGGGCGGTGCGCGACCAGATGTCCAACGACACCTGGATGGTGCTGGCCGGGGTGGAGCGCGCGCTGGCGCTCAAAAGCGATCCGCCGGAATCACTTTCGGAGGCCGACGCGGTGCTCACCGGAGCGCAGACCCAGACGCTGGCCGGCATGCTGACCCTGTCGGGGGTGGCCGGCGAGTCGATGGTGCGCGACGTGGGCTGGACGATGATGGACATCGGCAAGCGGATCGAACGCGGGCTGTGGCTGACGGCGCTGCTGCAGGCCACCCTGACCGTCGCCCGCGGCGCCGCGGCCGAACAAACCGTCATCGAATCCACGCTGGTGGCGTGCGAGTCCTCGGTCATCTACCGGCGCCGCACGGTGGGCAAGGTCAGCGTGGCCGCCGTGGCCGAGCTGATGCTGTTCGACGCGCAGAATCCGCGGTCGCTGCTGTACCAGCTGGAGCGGCTGCGCACCAATCTCAGGGACCTGCCCAGCTCATCGGGATCGTCACGCCCGGAACGGTTGGTGGACGAGATCGGCACCAGGTTGCGGCGCTCGCACCCCGCCGAGCTCGAACGGGTCAGCGACGATGGCCGGCGTGCCGAGTTGGCGGAGCTGCTCGCGTCGGTGCACGCCGAGCTGCGCAACCTGGCCGAGGTCATCACCGCTACGCAGCTGGCGTTGCCCGGCGGCATGCAACCGATTTGGGGTCCCGACCAGCGACGCGTGATGCCCGCCTAGCCGGACGACGATGCACCCGCGCAGCGGGGTGAGGAGGAGTCCGGCAATCCTGCCTAGTCCCGTTCTCGCCCAACACGTTTCATGCCTTCTATGCCGCATGCTCCGCGGTGAGGCCGTGGTAGCGGTGCGGATCGGGCAGTCGCCGTCGCCGCACCATGTGCACCAGCGCCAGGACCGACAGCGTGGCGGCGTAGATGCACCACAGCGACGCGAACGCGTTCACGTAGAGGACGGCGACCACGACGAGCCCCACCAGGTTGGCCAACCCGAACACCACGATGGAGCGATAGCCCGACAACAGTGCCGGGCCGATGACGGCGATGACGTAGAGCACCGCCCACACGTAGCCACCGTGAACGCCGGTCTGGTATTGCAGCGCATGGGGACCCTTCGTCACTTCGACCGGTTCGGTGAGCACGACGACAGCCAGATAGGCGGACACGACGGTGCCGAGCACCGCGAACGGCGCCACCCGAAGGCGGGCGCCACGCGGTTCCAGCAGCAGAATCGCCCACGGCACCAACGCCGGAAGCAGCGGCAGCGCGATGAAGACGTACGCGCGCGTCGCCAGGTGGATCAGCCCCGCCGAGAACAAGCCGTCCGGCCACACCGCCGCCTCGATGAACTGGTGGACCGCGAACACCGTCGGCAACAACGCGAATGGCACTTCGCGCCAGTGCCTCACCTCGCGCAGGGTCGCGACGGCGACCGGGACGAGGGCGGCACCCACCACCAGATCCGCTGTGATCGAAAAGCACATCGTTAACCGGCCACCGAGGCGGGGCCGCGCGACTCCGATGTCACGTCGTCGACCACGGTGTGGATGAACCTCATCTTCTCCAGCACCGCGGCCGGGAGCACGAACGGGTACAGGTCGTCGTGGCCCATCGACCGGTTCACCATGTTCAGCGACCACGACAACGGCAACCACATGTCGATGATCGTCTGAAAAGCGCTGGGGCCCAAGGCGGGCCGGTCGAACGTGGCCGACGCCGGGGCCAGCCCGCACCACGCCGAGGTGTCCAGCGTGTCGCGGATGTGCAGGTAGTGGGCGAACGTCTCGGCCCAGTCTTCGGCGGGATGCATTGTGGCATAGGACGATACGAAGTGCTCCTGCCAGCCCTCGGGAGCGCCCTCGCTGTAGTGGCGATCGAGCGCCGCCTGATAGTCGGCTTCGTGGTCGCCGAACAGCTCGTTGAACCGCTCGACATAATCGGTGAACGGTGCGATCAGCCGGTAGTAGTAGTAATGGCCGATCTCGTGGCGGAAGTGACCCAGCAGGGTCCGGTACGGTTCGTCCATCTCCACCCGCAACTGCTCGCGGTGCGCGTCGTCGCCCTCGGCTAGGTCGATGGTGATGACGCCGTTCTCGTGCCCGGTCATCACCTGCTCGTGCGCGCTGGACAGCAGCCGGAAGGCCAGCCCGTAGTCGGGATCGCGGTCCCGCCCGACGATCGGCAGCTTCAGCTCGTGCAGCTCGGCGATCAGCCTGCGTTTGGCCGCCTCGGCCCTGGCGAACTCGGCCATCCCGGTGGTGTCGGCGTCGTTGGGCCGTTCGATCGTCAGCGCGCACGAGGGGCACAGCAGCCGGGGGTTGTTGACGGGAACCAGCCAATTGCATTCGGCGAGTAGCAGATTGGCGCACAGCTGATACTCGCTCGCGCGCACGAAGCCGGCGTGCTCGCCTGCATCGTCCTCCGCGATCACCAGCAATGCCATCTGGTCGAGCGAAAACCCCAGCGCGCTGCCGCAATTGAGACAGGTGGAGTTCTCGAAGGTAAGGCGCTGGCCACAATTCGGGCAGGTGAAGTCACGCATGCAGCACATCGCCTTCGAAGGGCACCACGTCGACGGCGACGTCGATCGCGCTGTGTGCCGAGTCGGTGTAGATGATGCCCCGCAGCGGCGGGACGTCCGCGTAGTCACGGCCCCGTCCCACGACGATGTAGCGCTCGTCGACCATCTGGTCGTTGGTGGGATCAAGCCCCAGCCACTCGAATTGCCCGGGCCGCTGCCGAGTCCAGACCGCTGCCCACGCGTGGGTGGCGTCGATGCCGATCATCCGATCCTTTCCGGGTGGCGGGTCGGTGGCCAGGTATCCGGAGACGTAACTGGCCGCCAACCCGTTGGCTCGCAGGCAGGCGATCGCCAGCCTGGCAAAGTCTTGACATACCCCTTCGCGGGCGGCCAGAACCTCGTTGACTCCGGTGGAAATCGTCGTCGACCCCGATCGGTAGGTGAAGTCGGTGAAGATGCGCGACGTCAGATCTCGCAGCACTTCGATGAGAGGACGCCCGGGGAGGAAGCTGGCGGCCGCGTAGTCGCGAATGTCGTCGGTGATCTCCGGCGGATTGAGGTCCAGGGTGAACTCGGTCGCCAGGGCTGCGCCAGGGCCGGTCGGCCGGGCCGCCTCCCACGGCTGGGCCGCGGTGTCAGGATCCGGGCGGTGCGGATAGACGTCGACGATGGAATCGCTGGTCACCTTCAGGGTGCGGTGCGGCTCGGTCACGTGGAAGTAGGAGCTGGTGTTGCCGTAGCTGTCCACACTGGTGGAGCTGTCGGCGGGGGCCGGCTCGATGATCAGCTGATGCGCGACACAGCGCTGCCGCAGCGAGTCGCGCGGCGTGAGGAACCCGCGCCCATACGAGCCGGTCACGATGTCGGAGTAGCGATACTCGGTGCGGTGGGTCACCCGGTGTCGGCGGGCGACCCCGGCCCCTGGTTCGCCTGGATCTGCTGGCAAGCCCTTCTCCCTCCTCACCGCTGATCTCATCACATGCCCGCCCCCTGCGTAGGGCCCGCGGAATGCCCAGTCGCCCACCGTTTGCCAATCCGACGGCACTGGCGCCAAAACGGGAGCACAATCGTGATGTGGCCACCTGGGGCGAGGTCGCCCGCATCGTCGGTGAGCTGGCACTCACCTCCGAGCCGTCGCCGCACGACTGGCGGGTCGGCAAGAAACTGCTGGCCTGGGAGCGGCCGCTGCGGCCCTCCGAGCGCGAGGCGCTGGAACGCACCGGGCCCCAGCCGCCGCGGGGCGACATCCTCGGGGTCCGGGTGTCGGACGAGGGCGTCAAGTTCGCGTTGATCGACGACGAGCCGAGGGTCTACTTCACCACCCCGCATTTCGATGGCTATCCCGCGGTGTTGGTCAACCTCGCCGAGATCTCGGTGCGCGACCTCGAGGACCTGATCACCGAGGCGTGGCTGACCCAGGCGCCGCGGAAACTGGTTCAGGAGTTCCTGGCCGACTCGCGCTGAAACGCTCAGACGTGCCGAAGGTCGATGACGCGCTGCAAATCGTCGATGCAGGCGCTGACGACGTCGGCGAGCAGCAGGTGCGTCTTCTGATGCGCCCCGGCCTGTAATTCCGCGGCGTGATGACGCGCCGACGCCGTGTAGGCGCAGGCGCCGGCGGGATCGGAGTCGGCCAGCGCGGTCGCGGCCGCCAGCACGACCAGCACGGTGGGCACCGGCTGCGGAAGGCGTTCGCCGGCCGGGATGGGATCGGGGCCGGGCGAGACGGCGCGGGCCAGTTGCAGCACCGAGCCGGCCAGCAGGGCCACGTGCACCGCCTGGTGATCGGCGGCTTCGATCGTGGTGCGCAGTACCCAGCGTCGCGGCGCGATGGCGACGACGTGGCGGGCCGTGGTGCGCGCCTCGAGCAGCCCGCTGAGCTGTTCGTGCACTCGATCCACCGCCGTCAGCGGCCAGTCCGGCGGCGGGTCTTTGCGTCCGGCCGCGACGTCCGCGGCGCGCGCCAATACGTCGTGCAGCGTCCCGAGCACGCCCACCCGGGCATTGCGCAGCACCGTCAGCGGGTCGGCGGGAAACAGCAAGACGGCGAACACGATGGCCACCGCACCGCCGACCAGCGCGTCGAAGATGCGCTCCAGTCCGACGCCGCCGTGGTACAGGGCCAGCACCAGGATCGCCGACACCACGGTCTGATTGGCGAACATCATCCCGTGTCCGATGAAGCCGCCCCCGATGAACACCGCGGCGGCCAGCGCCACCAGCGCGGCGACCGCGATGGGTAGTTCGCCCGGCCCGAGCAGGCCCTGCACCAGCGAGCCCACTCCGATTCCCAGCGTCACCCCGATCATCATCTGGACGGCGCGTTGCGCGCGCAGCACGTTGCTGGTCGACAACGACACCGCGGCGGCGATCGGCGCGAAGAACGGCTGCGGGTGCTCCAGGACGTCGTGGGCCAGGTACCAGGACAGGCCCGCGGCCAGCGCGGTCTGGAGCAGGTTGAACCACACCACCCGCAGCCGCTTGCCGCCCGCGCGCGCGGCGGCGAGAACCAGAGATGGCATCGCTCGCCGCGTACCGCCCACCGGCTAGGTCCGGTTTAACTCGAACAGCGGAATCACCCGGGTGGTCTTGGCCTGGTATTCCGCGAAGCCCGGCGCGACGGCGGTGATCTTGTCGAAGAGCGCTGCCCGCTCGTCGGCGGGAAGCTCGCGGGCGGCGACGTCGAACGCGTCCGTGCCGATCTCCACGCGCGCCTGCGGATTGGCCCGCAGGTTGTGCACCCAGGCGGGGCTGACCGGGGCGCCGGCGAAGGAGCCGATGATGATGAGCTTGCCGTCGACGCGGAAGTAGGCCAGCGGCGACACCCGCGGCTGACCGGACTTGGCGCCGGTCGTGTGGAGCAACAGCAGGTTGGCGCCCTCGAACTGGCCACCGACCACGCCGTCGTTGGCGCGGAATTCGTCGATGATGCTCTTGTTGAACGCGTTGACGGTCTCGGCGTCAGGGGTTTCGGTCATTTCCTGTGAACCTTGTCGGGCTTGGCGTCTATTCCGGACTTCGTCTCTCAGCAGCGCCGTCAACGCTAGCCGCTCGACGATTCGCGTAGTCCGCGACGCCCGGCAGTTCCCGAAATATTGCACATGTGTCTAAAGACACGCGGTAGCATCAGCTAGCCCGCGGTAGTTGACCTACGCGGCCACCTCACCAGCAGAAAGGTGTGACTCATGAAGACGAAGATCACCAAGAGAACGCTGCGCGCCGCTGCCCTGGCCGTGATGCTGATCGGTGTGATGCTGGGATCGTCGAGCTGCATCATGATCGAAGGCGGTACGGTCTGCGCCGCACTTCGCGCCGGCTGCTAGTGGGCCTGGCCACTAGCTAGGTCAAGACGTCTTAAGCTGCGGCTTGGCGTCTATTCCGGACTCCTTGCGCTGCTGGGCGGTGATCGGCGCCGGTGCTTCGGTGAGCGGGTCCACGCCGCCGCCGGTCTTCGGGAAGGCGATGACCTCGCGGATGGAGTCGACCCGGGACAGCAGCGCGTTGATCCGGTCCCAACCGAACGCGATGCCGCCGTGCGGCGGTGCGCCAAAGGTGAAGGCCTCCAGCAGGAATCCGAACTTCTCCTGGGCCTCGGCCGCATCCAGCCCCATCACCGCGAACACCCGCTCCTGGATGTCGCGGCGGTGGATACGGATCGATCCGCCGCCGATCTCGTTGCCGTTGCAGACGATGTCGTAGGCGTCGGCGAGCACCGCGCCGGTATCGGTCTCGATGGCGTCCTCATGCCCGGGCTTGGGTGAGGTGAACGCGTGGTGCACGGCGGTCCACGCCCCCGACCCGACGGCGACGTCGCCGGCGGCGGTCGCGTCATCGGCGGGCTCGAACAGCGGCGGGTCCACCACCCAGACGAACGCCCAGGCGTCCGGATCGATCAGGTCCAGCCGGTGTGCGATCTCGCCGCGGGCGGCGCCCAGCAGCGCACGCGAGGGCTTGGCCGGGCCCGCGGAGAAGAAGACGCAGTCGCCCGGCTTCGCCCCGACGTGCGCGGCCAGGCCGTCACGTTCGGCGTCGGACAGGTTCTTGGCGACCGGCCCCCCCAGCGTGCCGTCGTCGGCGATCAGGACGTAGGCCAGCCCGCGGTGGCCCCGCTGTTTGGCCCACTCCTGCCAGCCGTCCAGCGTGCGCCGCGGCTGTGACGCCCCGCCCGGCATCACCACGGCACCGACGTAAGGCGCCTGGAAGACGCGAAATGTGGTGTCCTTGAAGAACTCTGTGCAGTCGACCAGCTCGAGCCCGAAGCGCATGTCCGGCTTGTCGGAACCGAATCGCCGCATCGCGTCGGCGTAGCTGATCCGCGGGATCGGCGTCGGAATCTGGTAGCCGATCAACGCCCACAACGCGACCAGGATCTCTTCGGAGATGGCGATGATGTCCTCGGCGTCGACGAAGCTCATCTCCATGTCCAGCTGGGTGAACTCCGGCTGACGGTCGGCGCGGAAATCCTCGTCGCGATAGCAGCGGGCGATCTGGTAGTAGCGCTCCATGCCGGCCACCATGAGCAGCTGCTTGAACAGCTGCGGGCTCTGCGGCAGGGCGTAGAACGAGCCGGGGTGCAGCCGGGCCGGCACCAGGAAGTCGCGGGCCCCTTCCGGGGTCGAGCGGGTGATGGTCGGGGTTTCGATCTCGACGAAGTCATGCTGGGAAAGCACCGACCGCGCCGCGGCATTCACCTTGGAGCGCAACCGGATTGCCTCGGCCGGCCCGTCGCGGCGCAGGTCCAGGTAACGGTACTTCAGCCGCAGCTCCTCGCCGGCGGGCTCGTCGAGCTGGAACGGCAGCGGGGCGCTCTCCCCTAGCACCGTCAGCGACGTGGCGTTGACCTCGATGTCGCCGGTGGCGATCTCCGGGTTGGCGTTGCCCTCGGGGCGGATCTCGACGACACCGGTGACGGCGACACAGAATTCGGCGCGCAGCCGGTGCGCCTGCGCCAGCACGTCCTCGGCGCGGAACACCACCTGGGCGATGCCCGAGACGTCGCGCAGGTCGATGAAGATGACGCCGCCGTGGTCGCGGCGGCGGGCCACCCAGCCCGTCAGCGTCACCTGCTGCCCGGCGTCGCCACTGTCCAGCGAACCCGCGGCATGACTGCGCAGCACAAAACACTCCTCTTCACCTGGCCAGAACGAGTGCCCAGTCTAAAGGAGGTAATTTCGATGCCATCGCCACAGACGCTGCTACCAACATCGCCCTGGTCGGTCCCGGCGCCGTCGGCACGACGGCCGCCGCCCTGCTGTACCGGGCGGGCCATTCGGTCATGGTGTGCGGTCGCACCCCGCGCGACGCCATCGAGCTGCGGCCCGACGGATCGGATCCGATCGTCGTTCCCGGGCCGGTGCGCACCGACCCCGCCGAGGTGACCGAGCCGGTGGACGTCGTGCTGCTGGCCGTCAAGGCCACCCAGAACGACGCCGCGGCCGACTGGCTGGCCAGGCTGTGCGATGTCCACACCATCGTCGTGGTGCTGCAAAACGGCGTGGAGCAGGTCGAGCAGGTGCAGCCGCACTGCCCGTCCTCGCCCGTCATTCCCGGGATCGTGTGGTACTCGGCCGAGACCCAGCCCGACGGCTGGGTGCGATTGCGCACCGAGGCGGCCCTGGTCCTGCCCAGCGGCCCGTCCGGGGAGACCGTCGCCGAACTGCTGCGCGGCGCCGGTTGCCGGGCGGACTGCGACCCCGACATCATCACCGCGGCCTGGCACAAGCTGCTGACCAACGCACTGGCCGGGTTCATGGCGCTGGCGCGGAGGCGGTCGGGCATGTTCCGCCGCGACGACGTCGCCGCGCTGTCGCGGCGGTATGTGACCGAGTGCCTGGCCGTCGCGCGGGCCGAGGGCGCCCGGCTGGCCGACGGGGTGGTCGACGAGTTGGTCGACATGTTCCGCAACGTGGCCGAAGACCTGAGCACGTCGATCCTCACCGACGCCGAACATCAACGGCGGATGGAATGGGATGTCCGCAACGGCGTGATCATTCGCAAAGGCCGGGCCCACGGGCTGGCCACGCCGATCAGCGACGTCGTAGTGCCCTTACTGGCCGCGGCCAGCGACGGCCCCGGCTAAGTTGTTGTCATGTTCCCCTGCGAACGCGTCGATACGAGCTTCACCGACGCTGATTCCGTTGAGGCCCGTTTCCGGTTCCGCAACAGCGTCGACCTGGCCATCACGCCCGAGCAGCTGTTCGAGGTGCTTTCCGATGCCGAGTCGTGGCCGCGGTGGGCGAAGGTGATCACCAAGGTGACCTGGACCAGCCCCGAGCCGCGCGGCATCGGGACCACCCGCGTCGTCGAGATGCGCGGCGGCCTCGTCGGCAACGAAGAATTCCTCGCCTGGGAGCCGTTCACACACATGGCATTTCGGTTCAACGAATGCTCGACCCGATCCGTGGCGGCGTTCGCCGAGGATTACCGGGTCGAGGCCATCCCGGGTGGCTGCCGGCTGACGTGGACGATGGCCCAGAAACCGGCCGGCCCGGCGAAGCTGGCGATGGCCGTGGTGGGCCCACTGCTGAACCTGGCCCTGCGCCGCTATCTGCGCAACCTGCGCAGCTATACCGACTCCCTTGCGACCCGGCAACGTTAGGAGCGTGTCATGACCTTCAACGAGGGCATGCAGATCGACACCAGCACTGCGTCCTCGTCCGGTGGGGGCGGGATGGGAATGGCCGTCGGGGGTGGTGGCCTCGGCCTGCTGATCCTCATCGGCGCGCTGTTCTTCGGCGTCGACCCCGGTCGCGTCATGAACTCGCAGCAGACCAACACCGGCGGGTACTCGGCGCCCGGCTTCGACCTGAGCCAGTGCAAGACCGGCGCAGACGCCAACAAGTACGTGCAATGCCGCGTGGTCGCCACCGGCAACTCGGTGGATGCGGTGTGGCATCAGCTGTTGCCGGGTTACACCCGGCCCCACGTCCGGCTCTTCACCGGTCGGGTGAACACCGGCTGCGGGGCGGCCACCACAGCGGTCGGGCCGTTCTACTGCCCGGTCGATCAGACGGCGTACTTCGACACCGACTTCTTCCAGGAGCTGGTCGATCGATTCGGTTCCAGCGGTGGGCCGTTCGCGCAAGAATATGTGGTCGCCCACGAATACGGTCACCACGTGCAGAACTTGCAGGGTCTGCTGGGCCGCTCGCAGCAGGGTGCCCAGGGCGCCGGCGGCAACGGCGTGCGCACCGAACTCCAGGCCGACTGCTACGCCGGGATCTGGGCGCACTACGCCTCCACGGTCAAGCAGGAGAGCACGGGCGTGCCCTACCTGGAACCGTTGAGCGACAAGGACATTTCCGATGCCCTCTCCGCCGCGGCGTCGGTGGGCGATGACCGCATCCAGAAGGAATCCACCGGGCGGGTCAATCCCGAGTCCTGGACGCACGGTTCGTCCGAACAGCGGCAGAAGTGGTTCACCACCGGCTACCAGACCGGTGACCCGAAGAAGTGTGACACCTTCTCCGCGCCCGACTTGGGTTAGGCGTTAGTCAGCAAGCCCCGCAACTCGGCGCGGCCCCGCTCGTCCAGTGGCAACAGCGGCGCGCGCGGGTCGCCGACCGGGAAATCGAGCAGCTCCAGGCCGGCCTTGACCGTGGTCGCCAGCCCGCCGGCGACGATGAAGGTGAGCAACGGCTTGAGGTCGTCGTAGAGCTTCTGCGCGGTGTCGAGGTCTTGCGCGCGCACCGCCTCGTACAGGTCGATGCAGGGCTGTGGCCGCAAATTGGGTGCGGCCGTGCACCATCCGGACGCCCCGGCCTTCAGCGCGTCGAGTACCAGCGGGTTACTGCCGTTGTAGAAGGGCAGCCGGTTGCCGGATAGTTCGGCGATGCGCTGCATGCGGGCCAGGTCGCCGGTGGATTCCTTGACCATGGTGACGTTGTCGATGTTTTCGAACATGCGCACCAGCAATTCCGGAGGCATGTCGACACCACTGGTGGCCGGGTTGTTGTAGGCCATGATCGGGATCGAGATGGCGTCACCGATGCTGCGGTAATGCTGGAAGATCTCGCGCTCGGTGAGTTTCCAGTAGGACACCGGCAGGATCATCACCGCGTCGGCCCCGGCCTGCTGCGCGTACTGGGCGCGCCGAATGGTCTTGGCGGTGGTCACATCCGACACCCCGACGATCACCGGGACGCGGCCGGCGACCGTGGCGATGGTGGTGTCGACGACGGTGTCGAATTCGGGTTCCTCGAGGTACGCCAGTTCACCCGTGCTGCCCAGCGGCGCGATCGCGTGAACGTCGGCGGACACCAACCGCTCCACCAGCGCGGCCAGCCGTTCGGTGTCAATCCCGTTATCGGAGAACGGGGTCACCGGGTAAGCGATGATGCCGTGGATCTTGGGCTCGGTCACTGCTCGGCTCCTCAGCTGGTCAACACGTCGGGATGCCGGGCCAGCGCCCGGCGGGCGTAGTAGGCGAAGTTGGCGCGGCTGCGTTGCGGTGACAACGTCCAGTCATGGGCTTCGCGGGCAAGTTCTTCGGGCAGTTCCTTGACGGTGCCGGCGGCCATGGCGGCCAGCTGCAGCTTGGCGGCGCGCTCGATGAGGATTCCCAACGAGCACGCCTCCTCGACGCTGGCGCCGGCGATGACGTGGCCGTGATGCGCCAGCAGCACAGCCTTCTTGTCGCCGAGCGCGGCGGTGATGATCTCGCCCTCTTCGTTGCCGACGGGCACGCCCGGCCATTTCGGCAAGAATGCGCAGTCGCCGTAGAGCGGCGTGGTGTCCATGTGGGAGACGATCAACGGGACTTCCAGCATCGATAGCGCCGCCACGTGAAACGCGTGGGTGTGCACGATGCACTGGACGTCGGGCCGGGCGCGATAGATCCAGCTGTGAAACCGGTTGGCGGGGTTGGCAATTCCGTCCCCGTCGAGGACGTTGAGGTCCTCGTCGACCAAAAGCAGGTTGTCGTCGGTGATCTCGTCGAACCCCAGGCCCAGCCGCTGGGTGTAGTAGGTGCCGTCGGCCTCGGCGCGGGCGGTGATCTGGCCGGCCAGCCCCGAGTCATGCCCGGCGTCGAACAACGCCCGGCAGGTCAAGGCCAGCTTCTGGCGCGTGGTGAATTGCGCGTCGGCGACGTTCGCGGTCAACTGCTCCGCTGCCCGGCGCATCAAATCGGACTTCGAATCGGTGAACGTGCTGGCCATATCGGCTCCCTCGGCGGTATGACACGATAGTATCACTGTAGGAAACCTTGTGTCATGAGAGGGGTCGCCCATGACCGCACTGTTGCGCGCGGTCCGCAGGCAACGCGGCCTCACGCTCGAGGCGCTGGCCCAGCAGACCGGACTGACCAAGAGCTATCTGTCCAAGATCGAACGCCGACGCAGTACACCGTCGATCGCGGTGGCCCTCAAGGTGGCCAAGGCCCTCGAGGTCGACGTCGGGCGGCTGTTCGCCGAGGACGCGGCGCAGGAGAAGATCACCGTCGAACGTGCCACCGGCAGCGCCGACGGTGAGCGCTATCGGGTGCTCGCCTCGTCACTGCTGGGAAAGACGATGTCGCCGTTCGTGGTTCGCCCGACGGAGCAGCTGGCCGACGATCCTCATCCCACGCATGCCGGGCAGGAATTCATGTTCGTGCACGCCGGAACCATCGAATTCGACTATGGCGACCAGACATTCACACTCGAGGCCGGCGACAGCGCGTATTTCGACGCCTCGGTCAGCCATAAGATACGGGCCGTCGGCGTCGCACACGCCGAAGTCGTCGTCGTCGCGCATGCCGAACCCGGGAGCAGACCGGCGTGAGCATCGTCCATGTGGACGACGACGGTGTTCGCCATCAGCGAACGCGCGTCGATTACCCGGACTAGGTGTTCTTCCCTAGGCCGCGCAGGTGACGGTGGTGGTGGCGTCCTGCTGCGCGATCACCTGGCCGTCCACGGCGATCTCGCAGTGGAACGAGGCCGGACCGTTGCCCGAATCCGGCCAGTGCAGCATGCCGCTGGCGCTGATCCTCGCCGACTGGTTCGGGTTGGCCAAGGTGGCGGTGTAGGTGACCGGGGTTCCCGCGCTGAGCGGGGCCTGGACGCTGGTCATGAACTTCGACGGGTCCGCGTTGTAGGCCGCCTGGCTGGGGGGATCGGCATTCACGTAGTTGACGGTGGCGGTCACATTGTTGGGGCTCGTCACCGTGTAGGTCACCTGGTGGCCTTCCGCATGGGCCGTCCCCGCCGTCAGCACCGCCCCCGTGGCCGCTGCCAGCATCACCGCTGAGATCGCGCTCGCTGTCTTATGCACGTTCGTCATATCGAAAACGCTACCGGATTCGTTAGCGGCGGTTCGCTGTTTACCGGCAGCCGTGCCCGTGGTCGCGCGGCTGCGGTATGAAGCAAGCATGAGCGATGAGCCGCAGGCGGCACCGACACCGGCCGCTATCGCCGCAGCGCCGGTGACCCGCCGCCGGTTGCTGACGACCGGGGCGGTGTCGGCAGCCCTCGGGGTGAGCCTCGGGGGCGGCGTCGTGCTGCTGGGGTCCCGCCCGAGGAGCCCGATGGCCTGGCTGCAGCCCGATCGCCACGGCGCGCCACCGGTCGGCGGGCTGCACCTACAGTTCGGGAGGAACGCCGGCACCGAGGTGGTGGTCTCCTGGCACACCACCGACGCGGTCCGCAATCCGCGGGTCATGGTCGGGACGCCGACATCCGGCTTCGGCCGCACCGTTGCCGCGGAAACCCGCACCTACCGGGACGCGAAGTCGGGCACCGAGGTTCGCGTCAACCATGCACGGCTGACCAACCTGACCCCGGACACCGACTACGTGTATGCGGCGGTGCACGACGGCGCACAACCCGAGCCGGGCACGGTGCGCACCGCCCCGGTCGGCCGAAAGCGACTGCTGTTCACCAGCTTCGGCGACCAGTCCACACCGGCGCTGGCCAGGATGCCCGACGGCAGGTACGCCACCGACAACATCGGCTCGCCGGCCGCCGCCGACACCACGATGGCGATCGAACGGATGGGGCCGCTGTTCAACCTGATCAATGGCGACCTGTGCTACGCCAACCTGGCCCAAGACCGGGTGCGCACCTGGTCGAACTGGTTCGAGAACAACACCCGCTCGGCGCGACACCGGCCCTGGATGCCGGCCGCGGGCAATCACGAGAACGAGTTGGGTAACGGGCCAATCGGTTTCGGCGCTTACCAGGCCTTCTTCGCGGTTCCCGATTCCGGGTCGAGCCCGGAGACCCGCGGCATGTGGTACTCGTTCACGGCCGGCTCGGTGCGGGTGATCAGCCTGAGCAACGACGACGTCGCCTTCCAGGATGGCGGCAACTTCTATGTGCACGGCTACTCCGGCGGTGAGCAAAAGCGCTGGCTTGCAAAGGAACTCGCTGCGGCCCGGCGAGACCCTGACATCGACTGGGTCGTGGTGTGCATGCACCAGACGGCGATCTCCACCGCCGACAAGACCAACGGGGCCGACCTGGGCATCCGCGAGGAATGGCTGCCGCTGTTCGACCAATACCAGGTCGATCTGGTGGTGTGCGGCCACGAACACCACTACGAACGATCGCATCCGCTGCGCGGCACGCTGGGGACCGACACCCGCACGCCGATACCGGTCGACACGCGCAGCGATCTCATCGACGCCACGCGGGGAACGGTGCACCTCGTCATCGGCGGTGGTGGCACGTCGGCGCCGAGCAACGCGATGTTCTTCCCCGAGCCACGGTGCCGGGTGGTGACCGGTGTGGGTGCTTTCGATCCAGGGCTCAGACGCAAGGCCCCGCGATACGTCCTCGAGGACGCACCATGGTCGGCATTCCGCGACCGCGAAAACCCGTACGGCTTCGCGGCTTTCGACGTCGACCCGGGCCAGTCCGGCGGTAGCACCACGATCAAGGCGACGCACTACACGCTGCGTGGTCCGTTCGGTGAAGTCGCCGTCATCGACGAGTTCACGCTCACCAAGCCGCGCGCGGACGGGGCCGGCTAGCGCGGTTCAGGTCAAAACAACGTCGGCTGAACGGGTTCCGGCGCCGGCGCGACCGAGGCCGCCTGCGAGAACGGGCGGTGGTCGCCCGCCAGTCGATGCTTGGCGATCAGCGGTGCGGCCCGCTCCCGCAACGCGGCCCGATAATCCGGCGGCAAGTAGGCCCCGCGGCGGTACAGCTCGCGATAGCGGCCGACCAGCTCGGGATGCGAGCGCGCCAGCCATCCCATGAACCAGCCGCGGGTCGAACCGCGCAGATGCAGGCCGAAAACCGTGACGCCGCTGGCGCCGGCCGCCGCGATCTGGCCGAGCAGCCCGTCGAGGTGCTCCACGGAATCGGTGAGATGCGGCAGCACCGGCGCGACCATCACGTGACAGTCCAGCCCCGCGGCCCGGATGGCGCTGATCAGATTCAACCGGGCCTGCGGTGTGGGCGTGCCCGGCTCGACGTCCTGGTGCAGCTCTGGATCGCCGACGGCGAGTGACACCGCGACCGAGACCGCAACCTGCGCCGCGGCACTCGTGAGCAGCGGCAAATCGCGACGCAGCAACGTGCCCTTGGTCAGGATCGACAGTGGCGTGCCCGATTCGGCCAGGGCGCCGATGATGCCGGGCATCAGCGCGTAGCGTCCCTCCGCCCGCTGGTACGGGTCGGTGTTGGTGCCCAGCGCGACGGTCTCGCGCTGCCAGGAGGGCCGCCGCAGCTCGCGGCGCAGCACCTCGGCGACGTTGGTCTTGACGACAACCTGAGTGTCAAAGTCGTTGCCGCAGTTCAACTCCAGGTATTCGTGGGTGGGCCGCGCGAAGCAGTATCGGCACGCGTGCGAGCAGCCGCGGTAGCCGTTGACGGTGTAGCGGAACGGCAGCGCCGACGCGTTCGGCACCTTGTTCAGCGCGGACTTGCACACCACCTCGTGGAAGGTGATTCCGTCGAACTGCGGCGAGCGCACGCTGCGCAGGAAACCGATGCGTTGCAGCCCCGGCAACGACCCGTCCTCGACGGGCTTCCCGTTGACCGCGACGGCCTGGTTTGCCCACCGCATGCCCGCTATTCGAACATTAGTTCGAGTCTGAGTCAAGCACCGCGGCCGGTCAAACCATTGGCCGCCGATCAGAATGGCGGTGGATCGTCGTCGCCGTCGGCCGGTGGCGCGGGACCAACGTAGGCGGCCTCGCGTTCTCGGCGTTTCGCTTGCCGCGCTTGGTGGTTCTGCCTGCGTTCGGTGGCGATGCGTGCGGCGCGGTTTTGCGCGCGGGTGGTGCGACGTTTGGGCATCATCGCGGTGCGGTCGGCGCAGTAATCGGGTGGTGGCGCTACCGTCGTCGGTAGCTCGCCGGTGGGGGCGCACAAATTGGGAAACAGCAACGCGCTGCCGGGGGTGGTGATATAGATCTGCCCTGCCGGCGAGGTGAGGATCAGCGACCCGTCAGGAAGTTGCTTCTCGCGCCAGCCCCAAAAAGTTTTGACCAAATGATGAATGCGGCAGTAGCACTTGAGGTTTGACGCATGCGTGGGCCCGCCCTCGCTGTAGGGAATCGTATGGTCCACATCGCATTCGGTGGCCGGACAGTCGCACCCGGGCCAGCGGCAGGTCAAATCCCGGCACCGCACGAAATCGGCCAACGCCTTCGACGGCGCATAGCGCGACTCGGGCATCGAGTCGACCGGATGAATTAGCGGCACCAGCTTGGCCGAGGCGGCCAGTTCGGCTATCAGCTCCGGCGCGATCAACCCTTCGGCACCCATCTCGACGCCCGGCGCCTGGCCGCCATTCAACGTGGAATGCTCTGCGATGACATGGATTACCACCGGCCCGGTGGCGCGCCGTGTTGCCGCGGTGCAACCCGGGGACCCGCAGCGACAGCCCAACCGATCCGCCCCGGCAGCCAACGCGCCCACCGCATCGGCGCGGCGCTGCTCGCGGGTACGCGGATCATGCTCACACACCGTGCTTGCCAACGCATCCAACCGCTTGTCCAGCGCGTGCGCGTCCGGGCCGAGCAAGGTGCCCTCCAGATGCGCCAACCCCTCCCCCATGTCGGCGACCCACACCTCGCGCCCGGCCGCACGTTCCTTGCGGCGCCGCACCGCATCC
>JAYZBN010000026.1:0-74596 GCA_036338755.1 Actinomycetota bacterium
GGTGTTGCTATGCCCGTACCACCACCGGCTGCACCACCGCGGCGTCATCACCATCACCGGACCCGCCGACAACCTCAGCGTCACCGACAACTCCGGGCGACCCCTGCACCCGGGATCGCTCGCGCGCCCACCAACCCAACCCCCACCCGCCGTCCCTCCCTGCCGTGGGCCGCTCGGCGAACGCGCCGACTGGTGGTGGTACACACCGTTCCAACCCCAGCCACCACCGACCAACAATTGAGTCGGGTTAGCGGGGTCACTACCGGCAGTGCATCGTCAAGTGTCAAACACGTTGCTACATCAAGACTTTCGTTGATGTGACCGGGGCCGATCACCCGACCCATACCGCCTGCGACCCAAGACCCGTCAACACCCGCCGCCGGTCATGCGCTCTGAGTCGGGCAGTTCGAGGTAGCGCTCCAGGTTGCGATGCATGTTGATCACGCGGCGTTCCTCGCTGGACAACACCAGATGCGTGAAGCCGGGTTGATGCATGCCCCGTTGCAAGCCGGGAAGCACCGCGATGTCCTGGGTGAGCACCAGGCCCGGTTCGGCCTCCCCGGCGGTCGTCCGCATATCCGTCGGCTTGTTGTGCTGCGCACCGGGCGGCAGCCGGGTCATCAAGAACATGATCAGCTCGCCCTTGTCGGGGGAGGGGTCCGCGGCGGGCCGCGAGCACATCACGGTCAGGTGATCGGCGTTGGCCAGCAGCGTCATGTTGGGAAAGACGTTGTACTGGTGCAGCCGGGTCATGCGATCGGTATCGGCCCAGGCGAGGTCGACGCCGCGCTCGGCCGCGAATGCTCTAGTGCGCGCGGCGATAAGGTCCTGAACGGTCTGGCCGGACTCGCGCGCCGGGATGGGCGTGCCTTCGGCAGCCCCCATCAGCGCGCCCTGCGTCTCAACGTAGGCGTCCCAGACCTCTTCGTCGGACAGGGCGCCGTCAAAGCGTGGGCTCTGCACGCCATAGGGCTGGTCCGATTTCCCGGTGTGGCCCCAGATCTGTTGCGGCGCATGGATATCGTCGACGCAACGCAGCAGTTCCGGATGCAGGGTCTGGATGTGGTACGTCTCGCTGTAGCCGTCGGCGATGGTCTTCCAGTTGGCGTCGACCTCGATGGTGAGCGTGGCGTAGCAGCGGAAATCCTCCAGGTGGCACCACGCGATGTCGTCGGGCACCGCCTCGAGGTATTCGGTCAACGAGACCGCGCCAGGATCGAGGTTGACGAAGACGAGCCCGGCCCAGGTCTCGACCCGCGCCGGTATCAGGGGAAAATCGGACATCCGCAGCGAGCCGAAGCCCTTACGGTTGGGCACCCGTTTGAGCGCACCGGCCAGGTCCCAGGTCCAACCGTGATAGCCGCATTTGACTTCGCGCAGGCCGGAACCGGATCCGGTGCACAGCGAATTGCCGCGATGCCGGCAGACGTTCTGGAAGGCGCGGAGAATCCCGTCGTCGTCACGGACGATCAGCACCCCATATGGGCCGCAACGGTATTCGAAGTAGTCGCCGGGTGTCGCCACGTGGTCGACCATGCAGGCCAGTTGCCACACCCTCGGCCACATCCGCTGCGCCTCTAGCGCGGCGAAGGCGGGGGAGTAGTAGCGCTCGGCGGGCACCAGCGTCGGGCTTTCCGGCGGGGTGCCGATGGCATCCTCATCGCGGGCGCGCGCCGGATTGCCGGCCACCGTTGCCATGAGCTCTTAGCGCGCCCCGCGGACCAGGCGCCCGGGGCGGGCCCCGGTGTCGACGTCCTTGCGGCGGGTGACGGTCCCGCTGACGATGGTCGCCGCATAACCGCTGGCGCCCTGCAATATTCGGTTCCCCCCGGCCGGCAGGTCGAAGGCCATCGCCGCCGGGTGCAGGGTCAGCGCGTCCATGTCGATGACGTTGATGTCGGCCTTCTTGCCCGGCTCGATGGTGCCGCGGTCGGTGAGGCCGAACAGGTGGGCGGTGTCGCGAGCTTGCTTGCGGATCACGTATTCCAGCGACAGCTTCTCACCCCGGTGCCGGTCCCGTGCCCAGTGCGTGAGGAGGAAGGTGGGGTAGGACGCGTCACAGATCATGCCGCAGTGGGCGCCGCCGTCGGAGAGGCCGAGCACGCCCGCCGGGTGCAGCAGCATCTCCCGGATCGCGTCGCAGTTGCCGTCGGCGTAGTTGAACAGCGGCAGCATCAGCATGGAAGTTGCATTCGACTCCAACATGAGGTCGTACAGCGTGGACAGCGGATCGTCGCCGCGCGCCTTGGCGATGGCGGCGACGGTGCGGTCCGGGGTGGGCTCGTAGTCCGGCGGGTCGCCGAGCGCGTACAGCCTGCCCAGCGAGTGCTGCACCAAGGCGAACATCCCGTCGAACAACAATGTGGGATCGGCGGGCAGGTCATCCTCCGACAGGATCGCCGCCTTCACCGCGGGGTCGGCCAACCGCTGCGCGAGCTCGTCGCGGCTGCACTCGGCCTTCAGCCGGCGGTAAGTGGGCCGATGACTGAAACCGTGATGGCCTTGGAAGCCGATCATCATGCCGAACGGCCGCGCCGCGATCTGGGGGTAGAGGCGGGCGCCCGCGGCGTGCGCGTCCGCGGACAGGTCGAGCATCTCGCGCCACAGTTTCGGATCGGCGTCTACCTGGATCAGGGCGAAGGACACGGGACGGTCGATCTCGCCGCTCAGTCGCCGCATCCAGTCCAGTTCTTTCTTGGGCCCGATGATGTCCTCACCCGCCGCGCCCTGCGGTGCCAGCTCGAACACCGCCTGACCGCCCGCCGCCATCGCGCGGCCGAGACCGAACAGCTCCTCCTCGGCGGCGAACGTGCCGGGCACCGGTTCGCCGTCCATCGCGCGATGGCCCATCGTGCGCGAGGTGGAGAATCCGAGCGCGCCGGCCTCGATCGCCTCACGAACCAGCCGTCCCATCGCCTCGATGTCCTCGGGGGTGGCCGGCTCGTTGCGCGCGCCGCGCTCGCCCATCGCGTAGGCCCGGACCGCGCCGTGGGCGATCTGGCTGCCCACGTCGACGGCGAACTTCTGCTTGCCGACCGCGTCGAGGTACTCGGGGTAGCTTTCCCAGCCCCAGGTGATGCCCTCGGTCAGCGCGGTGCCGGGAATGTCCTCGACGCCCTCCATCAGCTCGATCAGCCACTGCTCACTGCCGGGCCGCACGGGCGCGAAGCCGACGCCGCAGTTGCCGGTCACGATCGTGGTCACACCATGGCCGCTGGACGGCTCGAGCAGGCTGTCCCAGCTGACCTGGCCGTCGTAGTGGGTGTGGATGTCGACGAAGCCGGGGGCCACCACATGCCCTGTCGCGTCGATGGTTTCGGCCGCTTCCCCGCTCATCGCGGGGCCGTTGGCCGAGCGTCGCACGACGTCGACGATCTTGCCGTCCTTGATGCCGACATCGGCGGCATAGCGCTCCGCGCCCGTGCCGTCGACGACCGTGCCACCGATGATCTTCAGGTCGAACATGAGACTCCTCTTCGCCGCCGGTGCTGTCTCGGGAGGGCTGAGCGGCTAGCCGCGCAGCATTTCGCTACGGTAGGTAGCGTAACTCTCGGCGCGACGAAGGCAATAGCCTCAGCCGAATTGGGTCTGTTCTACAGAGAACCCTTCAGCCCGGCGACGGTTTCCAGATCATCGAGCGCCGCGACGCCGCGGCGCAGGCCCTCCATCGCGATGTTCTGGACCTGCATCCCGCCCATCCCGGCGGTGATCAGCGCGGCGACGTATGCGTACAACGCGCCCTGGCGGAATCGCAGCCACAGGTCGTCGCGGTCCAACTCGGGTCCGCCGGCCGCCATCAGCGCCCGACGGTAGTCGTCGAGGAGGTCGCGCTGGTTGGCCTGACGGTCCTCCGGCGTCAGGCTGGTGATCAGCGTGTAGGCCAGTTCGCGCGACGGGTGTCCCCGGCGCACCGCCTGCCAGTCCAGCAGCCCGGCCTTCCCGCCCTGGAAGTACATGTTGCCCGGATGGGCGTCGCCGTGCATGACGGTGTGCGGGGGAGCGTCGATGAGCGTGGCGACGGCGCGGTAGTTGTCGGCGATAAAGCGGCCAGTGTCGACGGGGACGTCGACCAGGGAAATGCGCTCGGCGAGCCGCTTGATCGAAAGGTGCATCAGCGAACCGGTCAGCAACGACGTGACGTCGCCGGACGGCGTATACAGCCAGCCCATCGGACCGCGCCCGTCGCGCGGGAGCCGGCCCCAGAAGGTGGCATGCAGTTCGGCCAGCAGCTCGATGATCAGGCTCGCCTGATCGGCCGACAACGGATGCAAGGTGTCGGGGAACTCGCACGACTCGGCCGGCAGGTCCTCCAGGACCAGCAGGTAGCGGCCCGTCCGGGCGTCGAATGCCGCGCCGTAGCAATAGGGCACACCGATGACTTGAGGCGCGAGCTCACGGTAGAACCGCACCTCGGTGTGTCCGAGGCGACCGAGTTCGCCCATCAGCCGAGTGGCGGCGCTTTGCGCCGCGACCTTGACGAACACCGAGTCGGGCACGTTCTTTCCGGTCAACACCAGCCGGCCCCGCGAGGACGTGCCCGCGGCCCGGCTGAGAACGCGGATCGACCGGACGGTGGTACCCATGACCCGGGACAGGACTGTGGGATCGATCCCGTCGACCGTCCGCGGCAGACCGAATCTGCCGCCGATCGCTGCGTCGGTGGCCACCCGGCCCGCGCCTCGGCCCAGGTGGGCGGCCAGACCGAGAATCGAGAAAGCTTGCGCAAGAGGAGTCTTCATGTCCATCCACCCTGATTTGCGAGCCGTCCGCCCATGCCGGTGATGTTACGGGATGCGTTGTGCCGCTTGGCTGTCTGACGCGAGCTGACCGCGCCACGGGCGGTTTGTGCGATGAATCCTTTTGCCGCCCAATGGCTTAGCCAGGAAAGCGTGATCGCAGCAATGATCAGGCGCTACAGCCGGGCCGCGTCAGGCCGGTCCACGTCAACGTGACACGAGTTCCCTGCCGAGTGCGGTTGATGCTGACGTCGTCGGCGAGCGCCTCCATCAGCGGGATGCCACGGCCGCGCATCTGCTGCTGGTACTGAACCGGCTTTTTCTGTCGCCACCGGCCGCGGTCGTCGACGGACACCGCCAAGGTGTCCGAGCCGCCGTCGTAGGCCGCCCGCACGTCGACGGTCCCGCGCTCCGCGGCGTCGACGTACGCGAACTCCGCCGCATTGGCGATCGCCTCGTTCACCGCAAGCAGGAGATCACTGAAGCGGTCGTCGTCAAGGGAGAAATATCGTCCGAGCCACACCCCGAACTCGGCGCGGATCCGGGCCGCGCTGCGCGCGTCGGCGCCCACTCGCGTCCGCACGAAGCGGGATTGGTCATCGATGTTCGACACGTTCTGCGGTTGATCAGAGCGGCCCATCGTCCCCAGTTGCGTGCTCACTTCGCCGAGGCTCACTCACCAGCGATGCCGCTCAGCGCTCCGTCGAGGCTGCTGTAGAGCGAGAGCACGCTGTCGATTCCCATCAGCTTGATCGGCCGGCTGGTGGCCGAGCCGTTGGCGACCACCGCGAATTTCGTCGGCGGCTCGATCTCCGCCTGCGTGGTCACCAGGACGGTCATCCCGGCCGAGGCCAGGAAGCCGACCTTGGAGAGGTCAACGATCAGTGCCGCGGGCTTGGTGGCCATCGCGGTCTGGATGGCGTCGGCCAGCAGCGGCGAGCTGAGCATGTCGACCTCGCCGGAGACGGTGAGTACAACCGCCTGGTCTACCTGATGTTTGCCGACTTCGAAAGCGGTTGGATCGACAAGATCGCCGGATTGTTCGCCCATGGTCTATCACTCACATTCGGTTCCGTGCGGGACACCGCTAGCTCTAACAGCCATTGCCATATCCGGGGGCTGTGTATTCAACCCTCGGGGAACACGGTTGCCTACGGAGGAGACGCACTCCGTCGATCTGCGCTACTGAATGCAGATACAGCTACAAGTGTTTAGTCAATGGTAGGACACGCGGCGTACCACGCTCAAAACGCTGAACGATTTCGGGCGCCGCGCCGTCGTCCGGATGTGCCTAATGGGCGGCGCAGAAGTTGCACGGGGCAGCGGCCCGTGCGTGAATTGCTACCACCGGCTTCGTCCTGCGCTTGTGCGGCGTGGCCTGCGCAAACGGGAAGGGCGGTGGGCCGTGGAATCCCGTGATCGCGACGGCGGGCAACACGATGACGGGTCGCCCGCCGAGCCGCCGGAGACCCCGGCCACGCCGTCGCAATTCGGCGCGCTGAACCGGCGTCGCGCGCTACTGGGCATGGGCGCGGTAGCCGGGTTCGCCGCGGTCGACGTCGGTGGGTTCGCGTATGCCGGTGGCTGGCTGCGTCCCGGCGCGCTGACTCCGCCCGGGATCACGGATCGCTTTGAGCGCGTCTACGGCCGCCATGACGGCTTCCGGCGAAACCACGCCAAAGGCCTGAGCGCCACCGGGACGTTCGTCAGCAACGGAGCAGCCGCGGCGATATGCCGGGCCGCGGTCTTCCGGCGCGGGAGCATTCCCCTGATCGGGCGGTTCTCGCTGTCCGGTGGGCTGCCCGACCAGGCCGACAAGTTCGACACCGTCCGGGGGCTGGCATTGTTGTTCGACGGCCCCGACGGACGGCAGTGGCGCACCGCGATGATCAACATCCCGGTCTTTCCGGACAGCACGCCGCAGGGGTTCTACGACCGGTTGCTCGCGTCCAAGCCGCTGCCAGGCACGGGCAAGCCCGACCCGCAGCAGATGGCCGCGTTCCTGCAGCGCCACCCCGAGACCGCCGCGGCCATGCGCGTCATCAAGCAGACACCGCCGAGCATGGGATTTGCCGACAGCACCTTTTACGGGCTGAACGCCTTCCGGTTCACCAACGGCGCCGGCGCGACGGTACCGGTGCGCTGGTCCGCGATTCCCCAGCAAGGCGTCGACGTGACGGCGTCGCCACCGGCGAGGGACTACCTGTTCGACGCCCTGATCCGCACCCTGGCGTACACGCCGCTGAGCTGGCGGCTCGTCCTCACCGTGGGCGAGCCGGGCGACCCGACCCATGACGCCACCCAACCCTGGCCTGCTGCGCGGCGCACCATCGACGCCGGCACCATCACCATCGCCGCGGTCCACACGGAAGACGCCGGCAACGCGCGCGACGTCAACTTCGACCCGCTGGTGCTGCCCGACGGCATCGCCGCCTCCGATGACCCACTGCTGGCCGCGCGATCGGCCGTGTATGCCCGTTCGTTCACCCGCCGCGCCGGCGAACCCAAAGCGGTCAGCGCGGTCGACGTCGAAGCGGTCCGCCAATGACGCGCGCGACCGCCGGGGCGCGCTTCACCGTGCCGTCGCGCGTTCTGCACTGGTTGATGGCGCCGATGGTCATCGCACAACTGCTCATCGGCGTGACCATGATCGCCGCACTGAGCTACTACCCGCTGCTGCTGGCCGTCCATCGGCCCCTCGGCCTGCTGATCCTCGCCTTCGCGCTGGTTCGGCTGGCGAACCGGATCAGGCACCGGCCGCCCGCTTTTCTGGCCACGATGAGCGCAACCGAACGCCGCATCGCGACGTGGTCGGAGTACCTGCTCTACGGCCTGTTGCTGGTCCAGCCCGTGACCGGGTGGGCGATGTTGTCCGCGGCGCGATTCCCGATCACGCTGCTCGGGCCGGTCGCGCTGCCCGGCATCGCGCCGCGCGACGTCGACGTTTTCGCGGTGCTGCGGGGGTGCCACGGCGCTTTCGCGCTGCTGCTCTTCCTGGCGTTTACCGCCCACATCACGGCGGTACTCTTCCACACGCTCGTTCTGCGTGACCGGCTGCTGGACCGCATGGCGCTGTGGCGCTGAAGCTCGGCGGCCAAACTGCTGAGACCGAAATCGCAGTCTGACGACCTGTCTGCTCGGGCTCGAAGTGGCCGAATATGATCGGCACGATTCAGACTTGAGCGCGCGGGCACGGGCCGGGCGTGCGGCGGCCGCGAGGGCCATGAGGAAGCGGGAGAGTTCAATGTCGAACCAGCAGCAAGCGGAACGGATGACGTCGGGGAAGGGGTTCATCGCGGCGCTCGACCAGAGCGGCGGTTCGACGCCCAAGGCGCTGCGCCTGTACGGCATCGAGGACAACGAGTACTCCTCCGAGAAGGAGATGTTCGACCTCATTCACCAGATGCGCTCGCGGATCATCACGTCACCGGCGTTCACCGGGGACCGCGTGCTGGCGGCCATCCTGTTCGAGCAGACCATGGACCGTGAGATCGCGGGCAAGCCGTCAACCACGTACCTGTGGGAGACCAAGGGCGTGGTGCCCATCCTCAAGATCGACAAAGGTCTGGCGGACTCGTCTGACGACGTTCAGCTGATGAAGCCGATCCCGGGCCTCGACGAGCTGCTGGACCGGGCCGCCGGCCTGGGCGTCTTCGGCACCAAGGAGCGCTCGGTGATCGGCGGCGCCAACGCCAAGGGCATCGCGGCCGTGGTCGCGCAGCAGTTCGAGCTCGGCCACCAGGTGCTCTCGCACGGCCTGGTGCCCATTATCGAACCCGAGGTGACCATCTCGATATCCGACAAGGCCGAGGCCGAAGGCATCCTGCGCGACGAGATCACCAAGCAACTCGACGCGGTGCCCGAGGGCCAGCGCGTGATGCTCAAGCTGAGCCTGCCCACCGAGATCAACTTCTACCGCCCCCTGATCGAGCACCCGAAGGTGATGCGGGTGGTGGCCCTTTCCGGCGGCTACTCCCGCGAGGAAGCCAACGAGCTGTTGGCGAAGAACACCGGCTTGATCGCCAGCTTCAGTCGCGCCCTGACCGAGGGCCTGACCGTCGACCAGTCCGACGAGCAGTTCAACGCGACGTTGGACAAGGCGATCCAGTCGATCTACGACGCCTCCGTCGCCGGCTGAGCTATCCCGATGGCGGCGACCCGCTGCGCCCGGCTTCGCCGCGCTTGCGATCGCCGCTAATAGCGGTGCCGGGCCATGCGCGGTGGCCCGGTGCCGCCTTCGTCGGAGACCAGAGCGGGCACCATTTCACTGGTCACCAAGCCCTCGTCGCACGTCAATTCGTCGATGACGCCGAAGGATTCGGCGATATTGGCCGGGGTGTCGATCACGATGGTGACGACGGGCACCCGGCGGGTCAGCGAGAGCAGTCCATCGCCGTGGGGCGGGCGTTCGCCGTGGAAGCCCCAGACGCCGCGCAGCACAGTCGCGCCGTCCGCGGTTCTGGCCCGGCGCAGCCGCTGAACGATCCCGCGGTGGATCGGCGCACCATCGTGGTGTGCGGCCTCGGAGGTGTAGATCGTCAGCTTCTGCCACAGTGGCAGGCCGTGTTCATCCATGCCAGGCAGCGCATGCGGTCGTTCCACTAACTGACCATCGCGCTTGCACACCTGGACCCGCTCGAGGGTGAACATCGGCCTGTGGAGTAACCCGCCAAGCTCCGGTAACACCCGACCGATGTGCTCGCCGGAGCCGACCGCAAGGATCATCATCGGAACGTCGACATTGCGGCTGAGGAAGTGGGCACGCTGCCGTCGCCCATGAGAGACGCCATCGACGCCCAAAAGCACAGACGCACCGGCGATTCGGCGCCGATAAAGTAAATCGCAGATGGCGATGTAGGCCGGCACCCCGTAGACGCGCTCCTTGCGTCCCACGTAAATCGTCAATTTGACGGAGTCACGCAGATCTTCGGGAAGCTCTGCGGGCGCGATGTCGTCGCGCAGCAGCCGCGCGCGCTCCAAGGTCGCCAGGCCTCGCTGTTTGATGGACAGCACGGGCTCGAGCAGTGGCTCGATCTTCGTTCTGGTGTCGACCGCGACGATCGCCACCGGCGGATCCTCGGACAACGTCAACGATTCATCGGTGCGAAAACGGCGCATAGTGCCGAACCCACTAATGCCGCGCATCGCCACGCCGCATGCGATGCGGTGCCGCTCAAATAGGCCAAGCAGCACATCGGAGACAAAGCCGTCGTCGGTACGCCGGCGCTCGGCCATATACGTGCTGAGCTTCAGACAGTCTTCGTCCACTGCCGCTCCTCAAGTGTTGCTATACAAGCGCTTTCACGTCGCTCCGATGGGGACACCGCCGGGTCACACCGCTTTGCCGAGATACTACGCCCCGGACTGGTATGCCACGAAGAGGCGATAGCAGATTGGACCCCGCGGCCAGCGACCTCCACCGCGATGACCGCATCAGGTTGGTGGACAACTGCTTTCGCGCGGCGAGATGATCGATCGGTATGCGGCGTCGTGCGCTGCCGCTTCGGGTGGTCATGGTCGCGACACCGCGATGATCACGGCCAGGACGGCGAGTACAGCGAGCAGCATGTAAGCCATGTAGGCGTCGAGGCGACCCGATTGCAGGCGTTTGGCCGCCCGAGCCGCAGCCAGCAATGCCGCGATCGCCGGTCGGTACAGGTAACGATCGACAATCTCGACCACCTCGACCCGGTAGGTCAGGACGGGTTCACCAATGGTCTGTGTGGACGGTTCGACTGGAGCGCCGCGTAATTCGGTTCGTGTCAACAAGACATTGCCGAGCACGTTGCGCATGGGGTTGGCATAGGCGAAGGAGGTGTATCCGACGCCGCGGTGCACACCGGGCGACGCCGAGGACCACGGCGCCACCTGCCGAACTCGATCCAGGCGGCGCCCGGCCAGCCCGCTGGCCACCACGGCGATGAGCACGACCATCGCGGGCAGCACGATCCACAGCCAACTCGGTGACAGCGCGGAGAAGTCGCTGAAAACGGGCTGCAGCACCCAAGGTTTGGCATTGGCACCCCGTGCCTGGTCGCCAACGAGCGGGGCCAGTCCGCGAGCGATGACGCGAACCTCTAGCGGCGCCAGCGCGGCGACGCCGAGGCAGCCGGTGATCAGCACCGCGATCCCGATTCGCAACCATGTGTTGTGGTCCACGCGGAGGCCGGCCGAGTCGAACGCTGGCTCGTCGATGCGGGGCGGGCCGAACGCGGTCAGCGCGACCACCCGGACGAATGTCACGCCGGCCACGCCGACGGTGAGGGCGACGAGCACACCGGCGACGGCGGTGCACAACTGCATGGCCAGGCTGGACACCCGGAATTGCTGCATCAGCGATTGCAGGATGAACCACTCCGAGGCGAACCCGGCCGTCAACGGCAACCCCGCCAAGGTCAGCGAGCCGATCACCAATCCCGTTCCTGCCCAAGGTAATCGCCGCACAATACCACCCAGGCGGTCCAAGTCGGTCGTACCTGTCGCGCCCTCGATCACAGACGCCGCGGTGAACAATAGTGATTTGCCCATGGCGTGCGTAATGACTTGCGCGGTAGCCGCGACCAGGCCCGCCGCGGTCAGCAGCGGCACACCGGCGGCAGCGCCGACCAGGGCAGCGCCGAAACCGGCGAGGATGAGCCCGGCGTTTTCCACGCTCGACCAGCCGATCAACACCGTGAGGTCCGGATGCACCGCGGCTTGCGCAATGCCGAAGATCGCACCCAATCCCGCTAGTACCAGTACCACGCATGCCAGCCACAGCGGCGGGGCGCCGAGCAGCTGCAGGGTACGCCACATGCCATAGAAGCCGACATTGACTGCCGCGCCGGCCATCACCGCGCGTGCCGGCCCAGGCGCGGCGGCGTAACCGCGCGGTAGCCACACGTGCCCGGGCAACAGTCCGACCTTGATCGCGAAGCCGGCCAACAGCAACGCATAGGCTGCCTGCCCCAGCGCACTGTGTGGGTCGACGCCGGCGGCGTCGAGGGCGAAGGTGTGAGTGTGCGTGGCCAGCAGCAGACCACCGAGCAGCAGTGCCGCGCCGCTGGCCTTGCCAAACACGACCGTGACAAAGGATGCGCGTGCCCGCCCAGGCCGGTCCCGGTCGAATCCAGTCAGCAGGTAAAACGCGACGGTCAAGGCTTCCCACCCGAACAGCAAGACGAAAACGTTGTCGGCGGTGAGGATGACGGCGACGGCGGCGATCGTCAGCGCCAGCGCGGCGGTTAATCGGCCCTGCCGCGCGCCGGCAAACGCGGCCGCAGCGCACAATGCTGGAACGGCCACCCCGCCCGCGATGACCAGGAACAGTCCGGACAACGGGTCAACATGCAGCGCCGCAGGGCCCAGCCCGCCCAGGGCGCCCAGCGAGAACCGCTCTTGGTGCCCGGCCAGCCCGCGCGCGCCGGCAATGCCGAAAGCCACAGCCGACGCGGTCACCGCGGCCGAGGCCGTCAGGTGCAGTCCGCGCCGCTTGCTGGTGGGCCATCCAGCGATCATGGCCAGGGCCGCAAGTGCTAGTCCGGCGGCGATCATGACGGCCTCCTCGAGGCGTTCGGGAGCCGGCCTAGTCCGAGCAGAATGCCGTGCAGCAGGCCGAATGGGGAGGCGGGCGATCCGGGGATCCACACGTCGACGGGCAGCAGGCCGCCGATGCCGGTGCCGCCGGTGTAGCCGCCGCCGACCAGGCCGCCGCTGATCGCTTCCGTGCCGACCGCGATCACCACGGTGGGCCGGGGCATGCCCTCGAGGGTGCGCCGTAGCGGTTCGGTCATGCCGACCGCGCCGATTCCCGTGACTAGCAGGATGTCCGCGTGGCGCGGGCTCGCGGTGAAGAAGATGCCGAGCCGATGCAGGTCGTATACGGGATTGGTGAGCGCGTGTACTTCCCATTCGTCGCTGCCGTCGGAGCCGGCGTCGACGTGGCGCAGGTGCACCGAACGGCGCAGCCGCCGTACCCGTTTCGCTAGCTCGGCCCGCACCCCATCGAGTGCCTCATCGGTTTCGGGAACAGGAGAGACCACCAGCGCGCCGCGCTGCAACCCCGCCGTGTCGGCGCCGTGCGCCCATCCGAACCAGTCCGGCGCGGTGGCGACGCAGCGTCCGCACAAGATGCATTTGCCCCGGTCCAGTGTGGGCATATCGGCGACGGTGATCGCCTCGGTGGGACACACAGCGGCGGCGTTTAGGGCTTGGCGCAGCGGGACGTGATGGCCAACTCGACTACCACGAGACAGTACCTGGATCGCGGCGGGGAATTCGTCGAAGTAGGTGTCAGGGCGCTTCGGCCATTTCGTGGTGAGCAGGCCGTCACGCAGGCCGCGGAAAAACACCACCATCTACATCGCCACCCCGGCATAACAGAGGCCGAAACTGGCCTCTATGAAAGGAAAGTCGGTGAATACGTCACCGTGAAAGACGTCGTGGAAGAGCACCATGTTATGCAGCGAGGGTGTGCGGGCAAAGCAGCGCCCGACGCGGCCGTCGCGCAGCTCGAGGCCGTACAGGACCTCGCCCTGTGGTGATTCGGCCCAACCGGTCGCGAAGCCGTCACGCGGCTCGACCGCGACCGCGAGGTCAGGATCACTCACCCCGTCGAGTCCCTGGCACGCATGTTCGATCAGCGCGACGGCGCCGTCGATCTCGGCCCACCGGACCCGCAGACGCGCCATCGCATCGCCATTCGCAATGACGGCGGGGACCAACGCGGGCAACTCCGAATAGCCGTCGTAGGGTCGATGGAGCCGGGCATCATCGTCGAATCCGGACCCGCGACCGACCGGTCCCAGCGCTCCATGGGAGGCCGCCAGCTTTCCGTCCAGCCGACCGGTGCCTCGGATGCGGTCGAGGAACGACGGGCTCTCCATCAACGCACGCCGATCCCCGCGGATGCGCTGCCCCAAAGCATCAATGACGGCTTGAAGGACGGGCGGACTCATCCGTGGTGACGCAGATACGCCCCCGACGCACACCACCGAGCGGCCAAACCTGTTACCGCACAACTGCGATACCAGTCGCATGACCTGTTCTTTATGCCAGCCGAAGCGGGCGTTGCCGATGGCGAGGCCCGCGGCGTCGCAGAGCCGTACGACCACGTCGAGGTGGTTGGCGATGCGTTCGAGTTCTGCGTGGATGACACGAATGAGCCCGGCGCGTGGGGGGATGTCGACGTCGGCCAGGGTTTCTACTGCGTGGGCGAAAGCAAGGGCATGGGCGACCGAGGCGATCCCCTCGACGCGTTCGGCGATGAGGATGGCGTCGTCGACGCAGAGGCCCTCGAAGCGTTTGGCGATCCCCCGGTGCTTGTAGTGAGGACGAATGTTGAAGTGCGGGATATCTTCTCCCGGCGTTTCGATGAGGAATTCGATAGATTCGTAGACGCCCGAGCGCACGGGCCCTAGCGGCAGGGTGAACACGCCATGCCCTGTTACGTCGACCGGACCTTGCCTGTCGCTTGCCGGCACCTCGCCGCCGCGTTCGCGATGTCCGGGGCGCGGATGCAGCTGGCCGGGCTCCCATGGCAGCAGCAGCGGATCCAATCGCGGGTGCCCGATCGGTGTCACTCCGGACAAGTCGTGTAGGGCGCGCTCGTACCAAAATGCCGCGGGCACATCGGACGTCAGCGCCGGATAGGTTAAGCCACCGTCGGCGTCGGGACTTAGTTCCGCGGATAGGCATTCGACACCGGTGTGGGTGGCCAAGAGAGCACGCAATTGCGCGTCCTCGTCTCGGTGGGTGCAATACAATCCCCCGAAGCGTGCGCCGGCGCCAAGGCGGTTGAGTACTTCGGCCCGCCATTCGGGAAGCGGAAGTCGAATTTCCATCGTGGCCGCGGTGGTCATCGGCTGACTCCCGCGAGCTCATTCGCTGCGTGCGTGAGCAGTTGGATCAGGTCGCCCGGCGGGGCGAGCCCGAGCAGCAGCAGCGCCGCGATACCCATCACTACGGGGATCACCATCCAGGCGCTGGGCTCGCCGCGCTCCATGGCGGCGGCCGTAGCGGCGCCAGGGCCCTCGGCGCGTGAGGGCGCGAACAGCATCCAAGTGGTAGTGCCGGTGAGCCCGGCGAACGCAAGAGTGACCAGGCATACCAAGGCCACCGCGGCGGTGTTGCGGCGATCGGTCAGCCCTCCGGCGATGATCTGAAATTCGCTGCGGAACAATCCGAATGGGGGCATCGCGGCGAGCGCGAATACCGCCAACAAAAACATCGGCGCCGACCACGGCAGCCGCGACATTGCGTCGCGAATGCGGTGAAGTTCCTTGGTGCCGTATTTGCGTACCAGGACTCCGGCGCCCATGAACGCGTTGCCCTTGGCCGCGGCATGGGCCAGCACGTGGAGCAGCACACCCGCCAGGGCGAATGGAACCCCGAAGCTGACCCCGATCGTCAGGATGCCCATGTGCTCGACGCTTGAGTAGGCAAGCAGCCGTTTGATGTCACGCTGTTCGAGCAGATAGAGAGCCGCCAGCAGCAGGGAGGCGGCGCCGAACACCAGCAGCACCAGCTGCGGGAAGCGAGCGCCCAGCGGGATGATGGAGATCTGATAGAACCGCAGAATCGCGTAGAACGACACCGCCAGAAGCGATCCCGATAGCAGCGTCGAGACCGGGGTGGGGGCTTCGGCGTGCGCATCGGGTAGCCAGGTGTGCACCGGAAACAGTCCGACCTTGGTGCCGAATCCGACGACGGCCAGCACAAAGGCAAGCGCCACCGGAGTGTGCGGCATGTTCGCGGCGCCACGCAGCAGCGGATCAAACGCCAAGTCATAGGATTCGCCGAGCACCGAGGAGCCGGCGTAGTACATGAAAATTGTTGCCAGCAGCGCGATGCCGAGCCCTGACGAAGCAATGAGAACGTATTTCCATGCCGCCTCGGTGGCGCCCTCGGTGTCGTCAAGGGCCACCAGCAGCGCCGAGACGACGGTGGTGATCTCCACGGCGATCCAGAGCAACGCCAGCCCGTTGACCAGAGGCGCGGCGAGCATCGACCATGCGAACGCATTGAGGCCGACGTACAAGAGCCTGCTGTAGCGATCGAAGATGCGCCGGTCTTCGCCACCTGCCGCGACCGAAGCGGCTTCGGCGGATTGATAGCCAACGGTGTAAATGGCAGTCGTCATGTACAGAAATGCGGTTGCCAACACGAAGACAACCGACAGCGCATCGGCGCGCAGGTAACGCAGTGCCGTCAAAGTGTGATTGGTCGCGGACGGGATGAGCGCCACCGCGAATGCAAAAGTGGCAGAGCCGGTCGCCACCGTCAGCGCTGCGGCAACTCGCCGTGGCACCACGACGCAGGCGAGGGTAGTCAGCGCGGGCACCACGACCAGAAGCACGAGCAGCACGGACATTTCGCTATCCCCTCAGCCGGTCCAGGGTTTCGGTGGACAGTGAGCGGGTGCGGCGGTGATGGGTGCGCATCAGCACGCCGAAGACCACGACCGCGACGAGCAGATCGAACAAAAACGCCACTTCGAGAATCAGCGGCATGCCTGCCGCGACCACGAGGCTGGCCAGCGAGACGCCGTTCTCCAGGGAGAAGAATCCGATGGCTTGGCTGACGACGTCCCGGCGCATGATCATCAGCACGAACGCGACCAGGACCACGGCCACCGAGAGGCTCAGCGCGGTTGTGGGTAGCACCGATGAGTGAATCCCGAGGATTCCTACGGAGAAAAACCCGAATCCGGTGATACCGATGGCCACCAGCACCTGGTTGGCCACTCCAACTGCGCCGCTGCCGGCGATCTCCGCGCGCGCGTCGCGCAAGAGCGCCAGCACAACCAAGGGGACTACGACCACCTTAAGCAGTAGTGAAAGGACCGCCAGTGCATACAATTCCGGAACGTCTCGGCCGTAGGCAACGACCGCGGCCAGCACGCTCACCGACAGGGATTGCCCGGCGTACAGGCGCACCTGCGAGCGCAGCAGCGTCGCGCGCAGCATCCCGAATTCGAGCAGCAGCACGACGACAGCGACCGTGTTCGCGATGCCGTCGAATACGGTGGGCACGGACTGGCTGGCCGCCAGCGCGCTCATCAGCCACCTCCTAGGTACAGAGTGAATACCGCGAGGACCGAGAGCAGTAGGGCGGCCGAGACGAACTCGGTGATCTTGAACAGCCGCAGTTTAGCGAAACTGTTGTCCAACACCGCGATCACGCACCCAAGCAGCGCCGCCTTGCCCAATAGCGCCGGAATCGCCAACGCGACGTCGAGCGGATGCGTGGTCGACGCCATGCCCCAGGGGGCGACGAACACGTTCAGAAGGATTACATACAGGACAAGCTGTTTGGCCGCCGACCCCCAGTGCAACAACGCCAGGTCCGGGCCGGAATACTCGAAGGACCGACCCGTTTCAATCATCCCGAATTCCGTAGTGCCAGTGTGGGTTTCGACAGGAATTCGGCCGGTTTCGTATAGAATCACCATGAACAACGCTGCGGAAGCCAGCAGGTGTGCTGGGCGGACGATCTGGTCGGGGCCGCTGCGCACCGTCGCGCCGAGCACATAGGGCAAATCCGTCGTGGTGATCGACGCGACAGCGAAGAACACCAGCAGCATTACCGGCTCGGTGATCGCGGCAAAGGTCTTGGCGCGACTGGAAGCCAATTGTGCGTAGCTGTCGCCTGTTTCGGCCGACGCGACCGCAACCATGAAGCTTGCAAAGGCCAGAATGAGGCCGCCGCCCAAGATGTCGCCCATGTAGCCCAGCGGTAGCGGATAGCTGGTGAGTACCGGAATCAGCATTGGCACCGTCAGGTAGCAGGCGAGGGACACCATCGGTGCCAGCCGAAAGAACGGTCCAGCACCCACTGGTGCGAGGCGTTCTTTGGAAAAGAGCTTTGACAGGTCGAAATACGGCTGCAGGATCCGGGGACCCCGCCGGCCCTGCAGCCTGGCCTCAAACCAGGCGATGAACCCGGTGACGGCCGGTGCGCCGGCCACCACGGTCAGCACCTGTAACACTTGGACCAATGACAACGGCAGACCCGTCATTGGTCGCCCCAATCCGGGCGCCACATGTTTCCGAGGTAGCGGGCGTAGCCACCGCGGCGCAGATCGGGAAGGAAGCCAGCGATCGGCGGGTGCAGGGTGAGTGCCTTCAGCTCGTCCCATCGAACCCATGCGGGCTGACGGCCCGGTTCGCCCGCCAGCCGTGAATCAGTGTCGAATTCATCGGCGATGAAGACGACTTCGACGACGCGATGATGGGCAACGGGGTCGTTGACCTCTAGGACAAGGGCACACCTGTTTGGGAAGACGTCAAGGCCGGTCTCTTCACGGGTTTCGCGCCGCGCGCATGACGCCAGCCCTTCGTGCGGGTGTGGCCGGCCACCTGGCAGCACCCAATCGCCACGATCGGGACGCTGCACCAACAGGACCGCATCGCCGCGAACGATCGCTACGGCACAACGCAATTCAACCGGCGCATCTTCGACAGGTGTCATTGAGCTACGGTGCCCAGGCGCGGCAAAAGGGAAAGAGGCCACCTGCGACTCCTTCGTTCGCAGGGGCCATCAGCCTTGTGGCGGTTCGGAAGTCACCTTCCAGGCGGGCACCATCGCCAATCAATCAGTCATATCAGTTAATCAACAGTCCTTCAGCCGGTCAAGCAATGCGGTTGGTAACGCAGCTGACCGCACGCCGGGCTTTTCCCTTGCCACTGGGGTAGCACTTCTCGGTAGGCTGAGTCGCGGCGATGGATCTCCGCCGGGATGACGTCAAGTATCCGAACCGCCACGAGGCTGATGGCTCCTACCCCTAAGGGAAGGAGAGTCATGCCCGCCAGCGGTATCGACCGGGTCTACTTGGCCCGGCATGGACGCACGGCACTCAACGCCGACGGACGATTGCGCGGCCTATCCGACCCGCCGCTCGATGACGTCGGACAAGCAGAGGCCAGACGACTCGGCGAGGCGCTAGCCGCGTTCGGGCCCACGGTGGTGATCACCAGCCCGCTGCAGCGAGCGGTTTCCACCGCGGAAGCTATCGGCGCGGCGGCGCACGTCCGCGCAGAGACCGATCAGCGGCTCAACGATCGCGACTACGGGCCATGGACTGGCGAGCCACGCGTTCAGGTCGAAGAACGGTTCGGCAGCGTCGACGCCGCACCCGGAGTTGAGCCGGCCGACGGGGTAGCTGCCCGCGCGGTGGCCGCTTTCATCGACTTGACTCGCGAATACCCAGACGGACCACTAGTGATGGTTTCGCATGACGCGTTCAACACCGCGCTACTTCGGATGCTCGATCCCACCTTGGAGGGCATCAATCAGCGCACGGCCTGCTACAACCTGATCAGCCGCCTCGGCGGACGGTGGCGGGTGGATTTCTATGACCGGAGGCCCCAATGACCCGGGCAACGGCGGACGAGCGCTGGTTGACGCCCGGCGTCGGCGCTGTGGGGGCGGCGAGCTTCTTCTCCGATTCCGGCCACGAAATCACGACCGCGCTGCTGCCGACCTTCTTGACCAGCACACTGCACGGGTCCGCAGCAGGCCTGGGGATCATTGACGGCATCAGCGACGCACTGGTCGGCGTAATGCAGCTGGTGGGTGGGCCGCTGGCCAACGACCCACTCAAGCGGGGGCGCACCGCGTCTGGAGGCTATCTCGGCACCGCCGTTGCCACGGGCGCCATCGGGCTGGCTGCCACGGTGTGGCAGGCCGGGTTGCTGCGCGCGCTGGCATGGGTGTCACGAGGCCTGCGGTCACCCTCCCGTGACGCACTGTTGGCGTCCATTACTCCGACCACGGCCCACGGCCGGGCTTTCGGCGTGGAGCGAGCGGGCGACAACCTGGGCGCGGTGGCGGGGCCCCTGCTGGCCGCGGGCCTCGTGGCTTGGGTGGGAGTGCGTCCGGCACTGTTGCTGGCCGCCATCCCGGGTCTATTCGCCGCTATCGCGATTTTCATAGCCGCGCGGGAGGGTCGTCGTCGCACCCGCATGACCGGTGAAATCGCACGACGACGCCTGGATTTGGCGGCCTTGCGCAATGCCGGAATGCTTCGTGCGCTGGCGCCGGTGGCACTTTTCGAATTTGGCAATATCGCCACCACGTTGCTGATCCTTCGCGCCACGCAGCTGCTTACGACGCCATACCGATCGATCGCCGCGGCCACATCGCTTGCGATCCTGATCTACGCCGGGCACAACGTCATCGCGACGTTAGCTTCGTTGATCGCGGGCCGATGGTACGACCGGACGGGACCGCGCATCGTCTTCGCCGCCGGAGCCGCGGTCTACGTGATCGGGTACGGGCTGTTCGCCGCCGGTGCGAACAGCGTGTGGCTCCTTACGGTGGCCTTCTGCGCCGCCGGTGCGGGCATCGGGTTGGCCGAACCCACCGAATCCGCGGTGGTGGCTCACCTGCTTCCAGATCACCTGCGCGGTAGCGGATTTGGTGCATTGGGCGTGGTGCGAGCCACTGGTGATGTGATCGCTACGGTGGTTGCCGGGATTCTGTACACGGTAGTTTCGCCGGCGGCAGCATTCGCATACGCGGCGGTGTGGATGGTCGTTGCGGTTCTGGCCTCCGGCATGTTCGGTCGGTCGGTTGATCCGTAACCCCGATCACCTTTGGCTTCGCACGCGATATGGGATGTTGAAGTGCTTCACGCCCAGCAAAGATTGGTGGTTGACCGAGACCGAGGCTCGTTCGGCCGGGACGACGCCGGGGTCGTCATCGCTGTCGGTCAGTGTTGCGGTGCTGTCTCGGCTGCCTGCGGCGACGCGCGATGCGTGATTGCGCGCACCGCACAGCGCGGCCACCAGTCCGCCAAACAACCCGATGCTGCGGCGCGGATACACCGACGGCAGCGCGACGACAACGGGTTCAGCCGATTTAGGGCAACATTGGGGTGATGACAACTCCGCACGGGCCCTCGCGCGGCGATTGGCCGCAGGGGAATCGCCCTTTTGAGCCGCCTGGCGCCGGCAGGGGGCCGGTGCCTCGAGGGCCCCAACCCACACCTTCGCCGGGATCTCCAACCTGGCGATCTCCTCAGGGCGCTCGGCCATACCCACCGCCGCCGCCACCGAACCGACCGCCGCCGGACCGTGCGCCGAGGCCGCAGCCGTATTTGCCGGGCAGCCCGCCGCCCCCGAGGCAAGTTCAGCCAGGCCCGCCCCCAAGGCGGGCGGAGCAGGCCACCAACCAGCTACCAACTCAGCCCCCGCCGAAAGACGCGCCGGCGAGCACACGACGCCGCCTGTACGGCGGCCGGCGACCGATGGCTCTGGCCTTAGTCACCGTGCTGTTGGTCATCCTGGCCGCCGTTGTCGGGACTGAGCTATTCGTCCGTCACTTGGCCGGAAGCAAGGTGGCAAGCGCCGTGGCGTGCGAGGTGCAGGACAGCGCCACCGCGTCGTTTGCGTCCATGCCGCCGATGCTCTGGCAGTACGCCAGCAGCCACTATCCCGACATCTCCGTGCAGACTGCCGGCAATCAGGTGCGGGGTGCCAAGGGCATGAAAGTCAACATCGATATCAAGGACCTCCGACTGGCCGACACCAACAACTCCCGGGGCACCATCGGCTCACTGAACGGCACCATTACCTGGTCATCGGTGGGCATCAAGGATTCAATCCAGGCCGCGGTTCCGGTGCTGGGCAGTTTGGTGACCAGCAAAGTCACCGCCAACCCGAGCGACGGAACCGTCGATTTGAAGGGACTACTCGACAGCGCCACGGTCAAGCCCCAGATCGTCAACAATGGTCTGTCGCTTCAGGTGGTCAAGCTGACCGCGCTCGGCTCGAAGATGTCGACGGAAACGGTGCAGAAAAACCTGGACAGTGTGACGTCCAAAGCAACCCAGAACTATCCGCTGGGCATCCATGCTGACAGCGTCAAGGTCACCGATACAGGTGTGGAGGCTACATTTTCGACGAGCAACGCGACTATCCCTGCGGCATCGTCGTCGTCGCAGACTAACCAGGACTGCTTCAGCGGACTCTGACTCAGCTCCGGCGCATCGAGCACGGTTCGGCTGGCGGGCAACCCGAGACGGGTCGCACCGAAGTCGAGCATCACACGGGCGTCCGTCGCCAGGGTGGCGCTCATTTCGGTGGAAGCCAGGTGAGCGGAAATCAGGCGTGCGTAGCGCAGATCGCTTTTGCGACAGCACTTGTGCGTTTCCTCTTGCATAGTCTTGGACCCAGATCTGTCGGTATGCGGTAGCGAGGCCGAGCTCATCGCACCGCGGATGCCCGGGCTGACCGCGCATGACCCGCGGCCGCGACAGATCGGCCATGGCGCGGTTGCGCATCGCGCTCGACGACCGGTTGCGTCAGCGCAGCTGTCCGAGTGAGCCGGGGGCTTGCCGCGATCACGATCGGCTGAACCGTCTTCGTCAGGTCCCCGTGAGGGCGTCCACGATCAGCCGGGTGGTCCGTTCGGCTCGCCGTCGCGAATACGGCTGGGCGCCGGAGAGAATCGGGTACACCACCCCGCCGACGATCGCGTCTGCTGCCGACTCGGCGGCGGGCCCGTCGATGCCGTCGGCGAGCAGCCGGGCCCGAACGCTGTCATGCAGCGGCGCACTGAATCCGGCGCGCAGCTTGACGGCGGTGTCCTCATGCTCCATGCAGGCGACGGTCAGCGTTCGCAGCATGGCCGACCCCCGCGGCGTTGTCAGGCTCGCGAACAGCTTGCCGACCCAGCCGACCAGGTCGGTGCTGAGGTCGCCGCTGTGGTTGACCGACGCGAGCAGCTTGTCGGCGTCTTCCAGCATGACGTCGGCGACCAGCGCGGGGCGCGTGGGCCACCAGCGGTAGATGGTCTGCTTGCCGACACTGGCGCGCGCGGCGACCGCCTCGATGGTCAGCCCGTCGAAGCCGCGCTCGAGGAGCAGTTCCCGGGTGGCGGTGACGATCGCTGTGCGGGACTTCTCGCTGCGCCTCCTCGGCGAAGTCGCTTGCGCGTTCGCCGCGCTCAGATCGGTTGGCATCTGGTGGTCCTCGCTTCTGCGAACTGAAGATCGAAAGCCGGTGATCGGGCGCGCTTTACATATCCTGACTCGCGCCGGTACTCTTCCACAAGACGAGACGGTCCGTCTTGTAACGAAAGGATAGCAGTCCGTGCGGCCAACGCCAGTTACCTCTGGGCCGTCCTCGTGACCCTGGGACTGAGCCCGGAGCAGCAGGACCTCAGCGACGCCGTGGGCCAATTCGCCGCCCGGAACGCTCCGATTGCCGCGACGCGTGACAGCTTCGACGACCTTGCCGCAGGACGCGTGCCGAGATGGTGGGATGCGCTGGTTGCCAACGGTTTTCATGCGGTGCATCTGCCCGAAGACCTCGGCGGCCAGGGTGGACGGCCGATCGACGCCGCGTGCGTTCTCGAAGCGGCGGGCAAGTCGTTGTTGCCCGGACCGCTGCTGCCGACGGTCGCCGCCGGAGCCGTCGGGCTACTGGCCGACTCGACGCCGAGCGCAGAGTCGTTCCTGCGCGACCTCGCGTCCGGCAGCACCGCGGCGGTGGTGTTACCCGACGACGACGGCGGTCTGCAGGCCCGCGCCGAGGACGGGCACTGGGTGATCAGCGGCGCGTCACAGGTAACCCCGGGCGTCTGCGCGGCGCGGGTCATCCTGGTCGGCGCCCGGACCCAGGCCGCCGCAATCGTCTGGGCGCTCGTCGACCGCGAACGGCCCACGGCCACAGTCGAAGCCATTGCCGGCACCGATCTTGTCGGCGACGTCGGGATCCTGCGCCTCGCGGACTACCGGGCGCCGGAGGCCGATCTGCTCAGCGGCATCGACCCGGAGCGGGCACGCTGTGTGGTCGTCGGACTCGTCGCCACCATGACCGCCGGCATCGTCCAGTGGTGCGTGCAGGCTGTCACCGCGCATCTGCGCAGCCGGGAGCAATTCGGCAAGGTGATCGGCACCTTCCAGGCCCTGCAGCACAACGCGGCAATGCTTTTGGTGAACAGCGAGCTGGCCACCGCGGCCGCGTGGGACGCGGTACGCGCCGTGGACGAACCACTCGACCAGCACCGAATCGCCGCCGCCGGCGCGGCCGTCATCGCGATCTCGCCGGTCCCGGATTTGGTGCTCGACGCCCTGACGATGCTCGGCGCCATCGGCTTCACCTGGGAACACGACGTGCACCTGTACTGGCGGCGGGCCATCAGCCTGGCGGGATCGATTGGTCCGGCGAACCGCTGGGCGCGACGGCTGGGCGAGCTCACCTGCACGCAGACGCGTGACATGTCGGTGAACCTCGGCGACGCGGAATCCGAATTCCGTGCCTGGGTCGCCGAGACACTGGATGCGGCAATGCAATTGCGCAACGACACACCCGCGCCGCACGGCGACTACGCGGACCAGGCCTCCGGACCCCAGCGCACGTTGATCGCCGACGCGGGCCTGATGGCGCCGCACTGGCCGGCACCCTGGGGCGTCGGGGCGGATCCGTTGAAACAGCTCATCATCGACGAGGAGTTCGCCAAGCGGCCCGGGCTGGTCCGACCATCGCTGAACATCGCCGAGTGGATCCTGCCCTCGGTGATGGCTGCCGCACCAAAAGACCTGCAGGAAAAGATGATTCCGCCGACCCAACGCGGCGAGATTCACTGGTGCCAGCTGTTCAGCGAGCCGGGAGCGGGCTCCGACCTCGCGTCGCTGGCCACGCGGGCGACCAAGGTCGACGGCGGCTGGCGGATCAACGGCCACAAGATCTGGACATCGCTGGCGCAGTACGCCGACCTCGGCGCGCTTCTCGCGCGCACCGACCCCGAGGCCAGCAAGCACCGCGGCATCGGCTATTTCATCCTCGACATGCGATCCCCCGGGGTTCAGATCCAACCGATCAAGACGGCGACCGGGCAGGCACACTTCAACGAGGTGTTCCTCAACGACGTCTTCATTCCCGACGAGATGCTGTTGGGCGCGCCGACCGACGGTTGGAACCTGGCGATCGCCACGATGGCCGAAGAGCGTTCCGCCATCGGGGGATACGTCAAGTTCGACCGGGCGGTCGCCCTGCGCCGGCTCGCCGCTCAACCCGGGCCCGACCGTGAGGACGCGTTGCGTGAGCTCGGCGAGCTCGACGCCTACACCAATGCGATCAGGGCGCTCGGGGTGCGCGAAACCATTCGGCTGCTCGACGGCCAGGCGTCCGGTCCGGCGTCCAGCATCGCCAAGGTGGCGATGAATGTGCTGCTGCGCCGCACCTTTGCCGCCACGCTGCAGTTGACCGGGCAGGTCGCGATGGTCGACGACCCCGACGCGGCCGTCGTGGAACCCTATTTGCACCTGCCGGCCGAGCTGATCGGCGGTGGAACCAGGGAGATCCAGCTGAACATCATCGCGCAGATGATCCTCGGCCTACCCCGAAAGTAAGGCACAGCATGGGATTACGTGGAGAAGCCGCGATCGTCGGATACGTCGAGCTGCCGCCCGAGCGGCTCAACAAGGCCTCGCCCGCGCCGTTCGTCCTCGAACAATGGGCGGAGCTGAGCGCCGCCGCGCTCGAAGATGCGGGCCTGCCCGGCGACGTCGTCAACGGGATCGTCGCCTCACACCTGGCCGAGTCGGAGATCTTCGTCCCCTCCACGATCGCCGAATACCTGGGCGTGGGTGCACGATTCGCCGAGCATGTCGACCTGGGCGGGGCCAGCGCGGCCGCCATGGTGTGGCGAGCCGCCGCGGCCATCGAATTGGGGATCTGCGACGCGGTGCTGTGCGCGCTGCCGGCCCGCTACATCACGCCGATGTCGCCGAAGAAGCCCAAAGCCTACGGCGACGCGCTGTACTTCGGCTCGTCGAGCAACCAATACGGCTCTCCCCAAGCGGAATTCGAGATACCCTACGGCAACCTCGGCCAGAACGGGCCATACGGCCAGGTCGCCCAGCGCTATGCCGCGGTCCACGGCTACGACGAGCGCGCGATGGCCAAGATCGTCGTCGACACCCGCACCAACGCCAACCACACCGACGGCGCGATTTGGAAGGACAAGCCGCTGACCGTCGAGGACGTGCTGGCCAGCCCGGTCATCGCCGACCCGCTGCACATGCTCGAGATCGTCATGCCCTGCGTCGGCGGCGCCGCGGTCGTCGTCGCCAGCGCGGACGTCGCCAAGCGGTCGCGTCATCGCCCGGTGTGGATCAAGGGATTCGGCGAACACGTGCCGTTCAAGACCCCGACGTACGCCGAGGACCTGCTTCACACCCCGATCGCCGCCGCGGCGGACACCGCGTTCGCCATGACCGGACTGAGTCGTGAACAGATGGACATGGTCTCCATCTACGACTGCTACACCATCACCGTCCTGCTCTCGCTAGAAGACGCCGGCTTCTGCGAGAAGGGCAAGGGCATGGAATTCGTCGCCAACCACGACATGACCTTCCGCGGCGACTTCCCCCTCAATACGGCCGGCGGGCAACTGGGCTTCGGTCAGGCGGGTTTGGCCGGCGGGATGCACCACGTGTGCGACGCCACCCGCCAGATCATGGGCCGCGCGGGGGCCGCGCAGGTCGCCGACTGCAACCGGGCCTTCGTGTCCGGCAACGGCGGCATCCTGTCCGAGCAGACCACCCTGATTCTGCAAGGGGACTGACAGATGACGTTCGAACGACCGGTGCCGGTGAAAACGCCTACCAGCGCACCGTTTTGGGATGCGCTGGGTGAGCATCGCATCGTCATTCAGTACTCGCCATCGCTACAGTCCTACGTGTTCTATCCGCGGGTGCGCGCGCCGCGCACCCTGGCCGACGACCTGGAGTGGCGCGAGATCTCCGGAATGGGCACCCTGTACTCCTACACGGTGGCCCACCGGCCGGTCAGCCCGCATTTCGCCGATGCCGTGCCCCAGCTGCTCGCCATCGTTGAATGGGACGAGGGCCCAAGGTTTTCCACCGAACTGGTCAACGTCGAGCCGAATGCCATACGGGTCGGAATGCGGGTGAAGCCGGTGTTCTGCGACTACCCCGAACACGAGCTCACACTGCTGCGTTACGAGCCCGCGGATTGATCTAGGTCGACGACCGCACCACCAGGCGGGCGATGTCGGTCAGCTCGGGAGACGGGGGCGCGGGGTGACCCAGCCGTTCGAAGACGGCGGCAAGCGCGGCGTCGGCAACCGCGCAGGGATCGAATTGCACGGTGGTCAGCGGCGGTGTGCTCACGACGCCCATCGGGCTGGCGTCGACGCCCATCACCGCGAGGTCGCCGGGACAGCGCAGGCGTGCCTGATGGATGCCGTACAGGACGAGGCAGGCGATCTCGTCGCTCTGCGCGCACACGGCGGTGACCCCGTCGCGCACCCAGCCGGTGACGACGTCGGCGGCGTTGTCCAGGGTGACCTCGTCGACCCGCACGGCGGGGAGGTCGCGCCTCTGCGCCGCCCGCGAAACACCCTCGAACCAGTAGTCACCCAGCGGGCGCCATCGGGCAATCCCGGTGTAGGCGAACGCGATTCGGCGGTGTCCGCGCTCGACCAGGTGATCGACCCGCATCTCGCCCACGGACAGATGCGGGTCCTTGAGCGCGGGCAGTGTTCCGATCTCGATGTGGGGAATGCCCGCGTTGGTCACCGCTTGGCGTGCGGCTGCGCTCAGGGGGAACAGGCTGGTGATCGCGACGGGGTCGAGATTCTCGATCGCGTCGACCACGTGCTGGTCGTCGTCGGTTTCGAAAATCTGCACCTGCAGGAAACCCTCGCGGGCCAGCGCGGTGGTCATCCGGCTGCCGGCCTGCATCGGCATCTCGCCCACGGCCACGTGGGGCACCACGTAGAGCACCACGCCGCTTTTGCCGCGCGCCAGGTTACGGGCGGCGAGGTTGGGCCGATAACCCAAAAGTTTGGCCGCGCGGTACACCGCGTCGCGGGTTTCCGGCGAGATGCGGCGGCCCCGCGCGTTGTTCAGCACATAACTCACCGTGGCGGTCGACACGCTGGCCAACCGGGCCACGTCGGCGGTGGTCGGACGCGCAGCTTTGTTGGTGCTCAACTTCCGTTACCTTCCGGGCCCGGTCATGCCCCATGGTGGCACGCGACGCGCAGAGGTATCGCGCCGTATCGCTCGGGAAGTTCGTGCCGCGGCAGCTCCAAAGGACTAATAGTCACTACTACGGCGTGTGCGCGAGATTCCGGGCTGGACGGCTGCGCGCACCTGTGCCGTTGCACTCCAGTGGTTTAGCTCGTCAGCGCACCGCGACCGACGTTGACACTGTGATGCACGGCATTGTCTACTAGTCGATAACCGGCGACCGAGGAGCGCGGCATGAACAAGGACGATCTGATCCTGATCAGCGTGGACGATCACATCGCCGAGCCGGCCGACATGTTCGACGCGCACGTTCCCGACGCATACCGGGATCGCGCGCCCCGGGTGGTCCTCGAGCCGGACGGCGTCCAGCAGTGGTACTACGGCGAGATCCGGGGACGCAACATGGGTCTCAATGCCGTCGCGGGGAAACCGCGCGAGATGTACAACATCGACGCCTCACGCTACGACGAGATGCGGCCGGGCTGCTTCAACGTGGACGAGCGGGTGCGGGACATGAACGCCGGCGGCCAGCTGGCGGGGTTGAACTTCCCGAACTTCACCGGCTTCTCCGGTCAGGTGCTCAACCAGGGCCCCGACCGCGAGACGAACCTGGTGATGATCAAGGCCTACAACGACTGGCACGTCGACGAATGGTGCGGGGCCTACCCGGGCCGGTTCATCCCGTGCGGCATCCTGCCGCTGTTCGACGTGGCCGAGGCCGCCAAGGAGGTGAAACGGCTGGCCGACAAGGGTTGTCACGCCGTCACGTTCTCCGAGAACCCAGAGGCGCTGGAGATGCCCAGCATCCACACCAAGTACTGGTACCCGCTGTTCGAGGCCGTCTGCGAAAGCGACACCGTGCTGTGCACCCATGTCGGCTCCGCGTCTCGGTCTCCGCAGGTGTCGACCGACGCCCCGCCCAGCGTGCAGATGACCGCCTCGTCGATGATGAGCATGTTCACTTTCACCGAGCTGATCTGGGCGCAGTTCTGGGCCGACTTCCCGCAACTGAAGTTCTCGCTGACCGAGGGCGACGTCGGCTGGATCCCGTACTTCCTCTGGCGGGCTGAGCACGTCTACAACCGGCACTCGGGCTGGACGCTGGCGACCTTCCCACCCGGCTATGACGGACCCACCGACGTGTTCAAGCGGCACTTCTACACCTGCTTCATCAGCGACAAAGTCGGTGTGCGGAACATGGATTGGTTCAACGAGGACATGCTGTGCTGGGAGTCCGACTTCCCCCACTCCGACAGCAACTGGCCCTTCGCGCCGGAGGACATCGTCGCCACCATGGGCCACCTCGACGACTCGGTCATCGACAAGATCACTCACCAAAACGCCATGGCCGCATACTCATTCGACCCGTTCCGATTCATCCCGAAGGAGCATGCGCGCGCCGGCTACCTGCGCGCGCAGGCGACCGACGTCGACGTGGTCACCCACGTCGGCCGCAAGGCAAGTCAGCGTGACCGTGACGCCTGGACGCGGATGACCCAGTTCGCCCTGCAGGCGCAGGCATCGGTGACGGTCGAGGCTCCCGATATTTCCGGGCGATCCGCCCGGCGTCGCGCCACTACCCTGGGCAACTGAGCGTGGGAGCCCAAGCGCCCTTCGCGGACTGGCGCGTGCTGGAGTTGTGCAACGGCCTGGCGGCGTCATACTGCGGCAAGATGTTCGTCGACGCCGGGGCCGAGGTCGTGAAAATTGAAGCGCCGCAGGGTGATTCGATGCGCGACTGGTCGGCCGGCGGGCCGCCCGGGGCGTTGTTCGGCTATCTGGCCGCCGGTAAGAAGTCCGTCGTCAATCACGGTCAGGCCGAGATTGCGTCGCTGCTGGCCGGCGCCGACCTGATAGTCACCGACCTCACCGACGGATGGACGCTCGACGCCATCAGCGCACACACCGCCGCGTCGGCCGTCGTGGTCGCCATCACACCATTCGGCACCACCGGCCCCTATGTCGAAAACCAGGTCATCGCAAACGAATTCATCCTCCAAGCGCTGTGCGGATCGATCGCCGGTCGCGGTTGGCCCGACGACGAACCCGTCCAAGCGGGTGGCCGGCTCGGTGAGTGGCTGGCGGGGACGTTCGCGGCGGCGGTGGCTGCGGCGACCGTCCGGCACGCGGCCCGAAGCGGCCGCGGTCAGGTCATCGACGTCTCGACGTACGAGGCCATGGCGCTCGCCATGGGTGGCCTGTCCGCCATGTCGGCCAGCGTGTTGGGCGCCGATTCGCTGCTGCACGAACGCAGTTTGGAGCTGCCCTCGATCGTTCCGACGGCCGACGGCATGGTCGGGTTCTGCACCATCACCGCCCAGCAGTTCCAGGACTTCTTGGTGATGATCGAACGCGCGGATCTCGTGAACGACGCCGAGCTGGCGTCGTTCACCGGGCGGGTGGAGCGCCGCGACGAGTTCCTGCGCATGGTCACCGAATGGACCGGGCGCCGGACCACCGAAGAGATCGTCGACCTCGCGGTGGCATTTCGAATTCCGGTGGCGCCCATCGCGACTCCCGAGATGCTTCCCAAGATCGACCACTTCGTGGAACGCGGCGTGTTCGTCGAATCACCGTCCGGGGTGCTGGCGCCGCGGGTGCCGTATCGCAGCGACGCGATGGCGACCGGCGCGCCCGCGGAACCGCCGCCACTCGGCGGCGACACCGGACGCGTGCGGTGGCCTGCGCGCCCCGAGTCGCCGTGTGGCGACGACGCCGACGCGCTGCCGTTGTCCGGCGTCCGGGTCACCGACTTCACCGCCTTCTGGGCCGGGCCGGTCGCCACCCAACTCTTGGGCGCCCTGGGCGCCGACGTCATCAAGATCGAGGGCGTGCGCCGACCCGACGGCATGCGGTTCTCCGCGGGCCGCCCGCCCGACTGGGACCAATGGTGGGAATGGGGCCCGGTGTTCTTGTGCAGCAACAACAACAAGCGGGGCGTCAGCGTCGAACTCGGCACCGAGGCTGGACGACAGCTCGCGCTCGGGCTCATCGCCGCGAGCGACCTCGTCGTCGAGAACTTCTCCCCCCGGGTGATGGCGAACTTCGGTCTGGAATGGGATGCGGTGCGCGCGGCCAACCCGCGGGCGATCATGGTCCGGATGCCCGCGTTCGGCCTCGACGGCCCGTGGCGCGACCGGGTCGGTTTCGCGCAGACGATGGAACAGGCGACCGGCATGGCGTGGATGACCGGGCACGCCGACGGCCCTCCGGTGATCCCGCGCGGGGTGTGCGACCCGATCGCCGGCCTGCATGCCGCCTTCGCCGCCGTCGCGGCGCTGGCGGTCCGCGACCGCCAGGGCAACGGAATGCAGGTGGAATCGACCATGGTCGAGGCCGCGCTGAATGTGGCGGCCGAAATGCTGGTCGAGTACTCCCGCAACGGAATCGCGGTGCGCCGCAACGGCAATCGTGGGCCGGGTGCCAACCCCCAGGGCGTCTACCGATGCCGCGGCGAGGACGAGTGGGTTGCGCTGGCCGCTTTGGACGGCGCCGCCCGGGCGTCGCTGGCCGGCCTGCTCGGCCAGCCCGCGCCGCAGGAATCCGGCTGGGCGGAGCGGGCGGACGACGTCGACAAACTGATCTCCGCCTGGGCCGCGGGACAATCGGTGTCCGAGGCGGTCGAGGCGCTGCGCGGGGCCGGTTTGGCCGCCGCACGGGTCACACCGGCCGCGGCGCTGCTCACCGATCCGCAGCTGCGGGCCCGCGGCTTCTGGGAGACGGTCGACCATCCCGTCGCGGGCTCGTTCCTGTGCACCGGAATGCCTTTCGCGTTCCTCGGCAGGCCGCGGCGCTGGATCCGGCGGGTGCCGCCGCTCTATGGCCAGCACACCGATGAGGTGCTGACCGAGCTCCTCGGGCACGACCGGGACGACCTGGCGGCCTTGCGGCGGTCGGGAACCATCAGCGCCCGGCCGGCGGGTCTGTGACATGGCGGTCAGTCTGTGCGTGCCGCCCCGGGCCGGGGAGCTGTGTGCGCCGGTGCGATTCTTGCTGCGTCAGGACTCCGTGGTGATGGAGCTGACGGCACGGCACCGCATCACCAGCGTCGAATGGGACGACGACGAGCATGCGGTCGCGATGGTCGTCGAGATCACCGACCCGCAGACGGCACGACCGGTGGACGTGCGAATCGATGTCGTGGAGCCGGGCGCAGTGCCCGCCAACTCACGGGCCACGACGATCGGGACCATCACGCGCGGGGGGCGTGAATACGACGTCATGGGAACGTATTTGGGAGTTGTCGCGGATGAGAACTAGCCCGACTACGCGCACCGCGGCGATCGTCGGCGTGCACAACACCCGGCAGGGACGCCGCCTGGACGGCGAAACCTCGCGCGGCCTGGCGATCAAGGCGATTGTTGGCGCGTTGGACGATGCGGGACTGACCTTCGACGACGTCGACGGCATCAGCGCGAGCCCGCACTCGACGTCGCTGATCTATGACCTGCGAATCGGGCCGGCCTGGCAGGGCCTGGCTTTCGGCGTCGGCATGATCACCGAAGCCGTCACCGCCATCGAGCACGGCATGGCCGACGTGGTGGTGCTGGTCGGGGCCCAGGCCGGCGAGTACCGGGATCACGAGGCCACCGCGCCCTGGACCCGGCCCGAAAACGAATTCGTCGCCCCCTGGGGCATGTTCACCACCGCCGAGTTCGCACTCATCGCGCGGCGTCACATGCATGTCTATGGCACGACGCGCCAACAACTTTCGATGGTGGCGGCCACCATTCGCAACAACGGCTCGCGCAACCCCGAGGCCGTGTACTACGACCGTGGGCCGTTCAGCCCGGAGGACATCACCGCGTCCCGGCCCATCGCCGACCCGTTCCACCTGCTGGACTGCGCCACCACCTCCGAGGGTGGGTGTGCTTTGGTCGTGGCCAACATCGATGCCGTCGACGTTGCGGGCCAACCGATCTACGTGCTCGGCAGCGGCGCGGACTTCCACGGCCCGTCCTACCAGCATCCGCCCGCGTACGACCTCGCCGGCCGGCGCGGGGATCACGTCAACGGTGTAGTGGGCCGGCGCGCCGCAGAGTGCGCGTTCAACCACGCCGGGCTGCGCCGCGACGACGTCGACGTGCTGGAACTCTACGATCCGTTCTCCTTCGAAATCATCCGTCAACTCGAGGCTTTCGGGTTCTGCGGGGACGGCGAGGGCGGCCCGTTCGTCGCCGATGGTCACATCGGCATCGACGGCAGCCATCCGATCACCACCGACGGGGGGACCATGTCGTTCAGCCACGCGGGAGCCAACCCGCAGATGATGCAGCGCGCGATCCGCGCGGTGCAACAGCTGCGCGGGCAAGCCGGCGACCTTCAGGTCCCCGGCGCCCATGTCGCGTTGTGCAGCAACGGGGGAGCGGGGGCCCTGTTCACGACCGTGCTGATCCTGGGAGACGAACCACGATGACCTCCGACCCGTTGCGGCCTCAGACCGGACCCGTCCCGCACGCGAGCAGCCACGTCAGCGGGCCGTTCTGGGAGGGATGCCGGTCCCACGAGCTGCGCTACCAGCGCTGCGCGGCTTGCGGATCGGCGAACTTCCCGCCGACCGAGCATTGCCGCCAGTGCCTTTCCGAGGACATCAGCTGGCAGCGGGGCAGCGGGCGTGGCGAAATTTACAGCTGGACCGTCGTATATCGGCCGGTCACAGCGGAATTCGAGCCACCCTATGCGCCGGCCATCGTCACCCTGGACGAGGGCTACCAGATGCTGACCAATGTCGTCGGCGTGGCGCCGAAGGATCTCGAGGTAGGCCTGCGGGTGCGCGTGGAGTTCCACGCCACCGGGCCCGACGTGATGCTGCCCTACTTCACCGGCGCGCAGACGGACAGCTCGTGAGCCCCAGGACCGCGAACGGCCTGCCGGTCACCGCCTACCTGGTGCTGGGGGTGCTGGCGGCCAACGACGAGCGACTCACCGCCGGCGAGATCAAGATGCGCGCGGAACTGTCGGTCGGCCATTTCTATTGGTCCCCGTCGGTCAGTCACGTGCGGCGCGAACTGACCCGTCTGTTGCAGCGGGGGATGGTCAGCGAGACCGGCGCGCAATCCGGCAAGCGTGCGATCACCTTGTACGAGACCACCGATGCCGGCCTCGACGCGCTGCGTCGCTGGGTCCAGCACTTCCCGGGCCAGGACCAGGTGGTCATCAAGCATCCGGTCATCCTGAAGACCTGGCTGGCCCGCGGCCAGGACCCCGAACACGTCCTCGACACCCTGGAGCGCCACCTCGACGCGACCCGGGCCCGGCTGGACGAGGCGCTGTGGTCGCGGCAGCGGTCGGTCGATCTCGGCATCACGAACGACCCCGAGCAGCGCTACTCCTTTGCCGTGTTGGACTACGCGATTCGCGGGCTGTACGCGGAGATCTCCAACATCTCGCAACTGCGCGACGAGATCGCCTGCGGCACAGCCCGAGACCCGGTCAAACGGGTGCGACGGTCGAAGGGCCAGATCCGCCGCCGGGCACCGAGGAACCCGGGGTAGCCGCGTAGGCCGTGCCCCGGGGCTCGCGCTCCCACAGCACCTCGTCCGCCCCGACGTCCGTTCCCTGAGCGATCAGCTGGCGCTTGAGCACCTTGTGCGTTGCGGTGCTGGGCAGGTCGGGGGCGATGCGGACGTAGCGCGGGCGCGCCTTCGGGGACAGGTCGGGCTGTGCGTCCAGGAACGCTTCGAATTCGGCGGGCGCGATCCTCTGGCCGTCGTTGAGGACGATCGCTGCCATCACCTGGTCGCCGACGTGGTCGTCCGCGACGGCATACACGGCGACACGGCTGATAGCGCCGTGACGCAACAGGATTCGCTCGATGGGGGCGGCGGCCAGGTTCTCGCCGTCCACCCGCATCCAGTCGGCCGTGCGCCCGGCAAGGTAAATCCAGCCGTCGGCGTCGCGGTAGGCCAGGTCGCCGGACCAGTACATGCCGTGGCGCATACGTTCGGCGTTGGCGTCCGGATCGTTGTAATAACCGGTGAAGAAACCCGAGCCCGCCGTGTTGACCAGCTCGCCGATCGCCTCGTCGGCGTTGGCAAGCGCCCCGTCGGCGTCGAACCGGGCCACCGCACATTCGGTCACGGTGTCGCTGTGGTAGATCGCGATGCCGTCCATGCCCTTGCCGATGGATCCCTTGGGGGTGCCTTCCTCGCGGATCACGATGACGGCATTCTCTGTGGAGCCGAAGCCGTCCTCTACCTGCACACCGAAGCGGCGGCCGAATTCGTCGATGTCCTTGTCGTTGGCCTCGTTACCGAAGGCCACCCGCAGGGGATTGTCGGCGTCGTCGTCGCGTTCCGCGGTGGCGAGGATGTAGGCCAGGGGCTTACCGACGTAGTTCATGTAGGTAGCGCCGTAGCGGCGGATGTCGTCGAGGAAACTGCTCGCCGAGAACTTCGCCGGCACCATCGCGGCACCGGAGCACACCGCGGGCGCCCATCCGGCGACGACGGCGTTGGAGTGAAACAGCGGCATCGAGACGTAGCAGGTGTCGCGTTCGGTGAGGGCGAAGCGCTGGACCAGATTGAGACCGGCGAACGTCGCCATGAGGTGGGATACCTGCACCGCCTTCGGGTTTCCGCTCGTCCCAGAGGTGAAGATCATCATGAAGGCGTCCGCCGCGGTGACCTCGCGGTGCGGCTTCAGATCCCCTGCGGCGTCGACGAATTCGCTCCACTGCGGCGTCGAGGAGTCGAGGATCTGCGTTGCGCCGAGATCCAAGCCGTCCAGCAGCGGCCGGTGTTCGGCGTCGGTGACGACAAACTGGCAGTCGGCGCGCCGAACGTCGGCCGCCAGCGCCTCACCGCGCCGGGTGGTGTTCAGGCCGCACAGGACGTAGCCGCCCAGCCCCGCCGCCGCCATCTGGCTGACCATCTCGGGCGTGTTTCCCAGCAGGGCGCCGATGTGCATCGGCCGTTGCGGGTCGGCGGCGGCCAACAGTGCGGCGGCCCGCGCGGCGGCGCCCGTCAGGTATTGACGCCAAGTCCATTGCATATCGCGGTATTTCACCGCGATTCCAGCATCGGATGAGCGGGTGCGCAGCAGCGCTTGAATCGTGTCGTCAGCCATCCGTTTGGATCCACCCTCACTCCGCTCGCCCTACGAGACGAGACGGTCCGTCTTATAGTAGCGGGCGGCTCGGCGCCGTGGTAAGTGCCCTGCCGCCTTGCACCACCTCTGTGTGGTGAAGTTTTCATACTTATTTCGCTCACGATTCCGTTTCGGGGACCGCGTGTATCGCGAGGCCGTTGAGGTCGAACGGTCATCATTGGCTCATGCTGTTCGAGATGCACAGGTCGCTGCTCCTGCTCAGGAATCGCGCGCGGGAATTTCGTCGTGAACTCTCACAATCGCGATCGGCGGACTTGTCCGGCCGGCGGTACCAGGCCGGATCGCCAGCGTCGAAGGACGACGGCCAAAATTGATGCGCGGCAGCGCTATCCGCCCACCATCATCAACCCGCCATCCACGGCCAGCAGTTGGCCGGTGATGAAACCCGAGCCGGGTCCCGCCAGGAACACCAGCATCGGACCGACGTCGCGGGCGGGATCGCCCAACGTGCCGCCGAGCGGGATCATCATTTGCATCTGCTGGTCGATCAGCGCCGCGGCGTCCGGGCCGAGGAACTCGCGCAGCCGGTCGGCACCGGCCGTCTGCACCGCGGGCGCAAGGGCGTTGACGGTGATGTCGTCGGCGGCCCAGGCTTTGGCGGCCGATCGCGTCCACGCCTGCACCGCGCCCTTGGTCGCGGCGTAGACGGCCGAGATCGGGCTGCCCATCACGGCTTCCGAGGAGCCGAAGTTGATGATGCGCCCGCCCTTGGGTTCCTGGTCCTTCATCACCGCGTATGCGGCCTGGTTGGTGAGGATGGTCGCCTTGATGTTGGTGTCCAACAGAAACGAGATGTCGTCGGCGCCGATGTAGCCGGGAACGCCCGCCTGCCACAACCCCGCGGCGTTCACCAACACGTCGAGACCACCGAAGCGCTGGGCGGCCGCACCGACCATCGCCGCGACCGCCTCGGCCTCGCGCACGTCGCACTGCAACCACTCGGCCGCGAGGCCCTCCGGCGGTGGTGTCTGGTGATAGGTCGCCGCGACCTGGGCTCCCGCCGCCGTGAGGACTTCGACGGCGGCCGCTCCGATGCCGGTGGCGCCGCCGGTGACCAGGATTCGCCGGCCGAGCAGGGGAGGCGTCGAATCTGACATGCGTTGACGCTACCGCGAGCGGCGGGATCCGCCGCGGTGGCGTCGGCCGGTCGGTCGGTCAGGCGCGCACCGCGATCGTCGAGAGCAAGTCGGCGAGCCGGTCCGGCTGATCGACCATGGAAAAGGTTCGGGCCCCCGCGATGACTTCGAGGCGGGCGTTGGGAATGGTCGCGGCCAACCTCGCCCCGTCTTCCTGCTCGAAGAACACGTCGTCGGCCGACCACGCGATGAGCGTCGGCTTGTCGAAGTCGTACAGCCGGGCCGCCACCGTCGTGGTCACCTCGGTGCGCATCGAAAGCGTGAACTGGCGCAGGTCTTCGGCGATGCGCGGGTCGGAGAGCCCCGGCTGCACCCAGGCCTCGGTGAGGGCGTCGATGTTGCGATGCGCCAGCCCGTCGAACGCGCGCTTGCGCGCCGCCGGCAGCCGCATGGCCTGTGCGGCGGCCCGGAAGGTCGGCTTGGTCTTCGCCGCCAGAATGACCGGCTTGAGGATTGGCGGCGGAAAGTGTTCGAACGCATCGCAACTCGTGAGCACCAGCGCACCTAGCCGCTCGCGATGGTGCACGGCCACCAGCTGGGTGACGACGCCGCCGGTGTCATTGCCGACCAGCACCACGTCCCGCAGGTCCAGCGCGTCGAGTACCTCGGCGACCATGCCGGCGACACCGGTGATGGTCCGGTCGGCGCCGCGGCGCAGCGGCTCCGGATGCGCGCCCAACGGCCAGGTCGGCGCGATGCAGCGCAAACCACGGGCGGCCAGGCGCTCGCTGACTTGGCGCCACAGCTGCCCGCCCATCATGTACCCGTGCACGAAGACCACCGGCCTGCCGTCCTCGGGTCCGGTTGCTTCGTAATGGATGGTTCCGGCACTAATGTCGATCGTCGACATAGCAAACTCCTACTTCAGAGATACACTTACAAACAGGCTGCCTGTTCGTAAGTTACCAACAGGTTGTATGGAAAGCAAGAGACGGACCCAGGAAGAGCGCTCCGCGGCGACCCGCGACGCGCTGATTGCGGCTGCCCGCAAGCTGTGGGGACTACGGGGCTACGCCGACGTGGGCACGCCGGAGATCGCCACCGCCGCCGGGGTCACCCGGGGCGCGATGTATCACCAATTCGCCGACAAGGCAGCGCTATTCCGCGAGGTCGTCGAAGTCGTCGAGCAGGATGTGATGGCGCGGATGGCCGTCGTTGTGGCCGAATCCGGGGCCGCCACGCCGACCGAGGCGGTCAGGGCCGCGGTCGACGCTTGGCTCGAGGTTTCCGGCGATCCCGAGGTGCGCCAGCTGATCCTGCTGGATGCGCCGAGCGTGCTCGGCTGGGCCGAATTCCGTGATGTCGCACAGCGATACAGCCTCGGCATGACCGAGCAGATGCTCAGCGAGGCCATTCGGGCCGGCGAACTGGCCGAGCAGCCGGTGCGGCCGTTGGCGCACGTGCTGATCGGTGCGCTCGACGAGGCGGCGATGGTGATAGCCACCGCCGACGACCCGCAACGGACCCGTCGAGAAATCGGTCAGGTGTTGCACCGGCTCATCGACGCGATGTTCGACGCGCGGTGACGGCTGAACCAAAGCCTATGGCGTAGGTTGTCAATGCCCTTGCCGCAGTGCATGAGTCGCGGACGCCTTGGTGAACTGGCTGATAGCATCGGCCGCCACTTCGGCGCCGTCGCGCCGTCGGATCTCCGCCCCGAAGAGCGCAGCCGCTTCCCGGTAGGTCGGGTCCTGCAACACCTTGCCGATCGCCGCACGGATGCGCCGTACACCGGCGTGTTTGCGCAGCAGGATCCCCGCACCGAGGCGTTGGATTGCGGCACCAACGCGACGCTGGTCGATCAGCGTGTTGGCGGGCATGATCACCAGTGGCACACCAAAAGACAGCGCCCGCATGGCCGTGCTGTGCCCGCCGTGGCCGACGACCAGGGAGGCGGTGGCCAGAACCTCGTCGTGGTCCAGCCAGGCGTGCAGCGACGAGTTCGCCGGCACGCGCAGCCCGGCTGAGTCGATGGCAGGTCCGACCGTTACCGTCGCGCGCACGGGCAGGGATTCGATGGCGTCGAGGATCCTTTGCAGCATGCGCCGCTGCCCCGCATAGGCGACGGTGCTCAGGCTGACCAGAATCCGGGGCTCCGGCAGCGGGGTCGCCGCAGCCGGAATGCCTTGCCAGACAACGCCGACATGTCGGACCGCGGGTGTGCCCCGCACCGGGTCGAGTTCGGCGCGGGCGGTGACGATGTGGAGCGCGCCGGTTCGCTCGAGGTGGTCGGCCGGGGTGCCCTTGAGGCGCAGGAGCCATCCGATCGGGCCGGCGGCGAGGTCTTGCAGGGTCCGATGAAAGTAATGTCCGAACACCACTGTTGGGAAGCCTTGCGCCGCAACCTTGTAAATGGCCGCGGTCAGTAACACGTCGACCACCACCACGTCGGCGTGGTACCGGCGTGCGGCTCGCACCGCCTCCCGGCCCAGCCGGCGGTCCATCGCGACCCGGACCATGCTGGCCATCATGCCAAGCAGCGGCCGCTGCACCGTCGGATCGAAATGTGTTGCGGGCGTGAAGGCCTCGAATCCGAACCCGTCGGCCTCAACGCGCTGACGCACGCCGTGGTGACCGAGGAAACGAACCTCGGCGCCGCGGGCGCGCAGCGCCCGGGCGACCGCCAGCTCCGGCGGAATGTTGCCGCCGCCGTCGAACACGACGAACAAAACCTTCATGGCGCCGCCCGCGCGCCGGCGCCCTGTGACACCGTGAGTACGCCGTCGATCATCAGCAGCATGCGGTTGCGGACCTCGGCGACGGTCAAACCCCGGTCGCGCCGAAGCAGCTTCCAGCCGTATACGTCGGTGGCCACGACCAGCGCATCGATGATCCGATCCCGTTCGATGGGTTCGAGGGGCAATTCGGTGCCGAACACTTTTTCCACCCACTCGCGATGCAGGGTTCGTCCCGCCTCGCACATCAGCCGCGCTCGCGGATCGTCATCTTCCTCGGCGAGCAAGCCGAGCACCATGTCCCCGCGCGCCTCGTAGTGTTCGATCAGCACCGTCATCGCCGTTTCAGGGTCGCCCGGTGGCGGGACTCTTTCGGCCAGCACGGCTTGGCGGACAGCCAGATACGCCGCCTCGATCAGCGATTCGCGGCTGCCGAAATGCCGAAGCACCGTCTTCACCGTGACACCGGCGCGCTCGGCGACCGTGCCCAGCGTGATACCCAGAGAGCGTTCCGCTACGACCGCATCGATGGCCGCCTCCACGATGGCGTTGCGGGTAGCCGCCGTCGACTCCTTGCGAGCTCGCATGTCGTAGCGTCGCGATTTCGTGTCCATGATGATGTACATCAAACCACCATTTGATGTCCCCCGCAATAGACATCAACTTGCGGACGATTGGGGAACCAGCATCGCGACGCGTGGCTGAAACGGCCGAACTCAACAGGCCGGACGGGAAGTGCGCGGGCTCTCGCCGCTACGGGGTTTTGAGAAAGACGTCGTTGAGCGTGACGGTGCGCAGGTTCCGATCGCGGATGAAGTCGACGAGCTGCGGATAGACGTGCGTGACCGGCAGATGGTTGAGGTGCCCGATGACGATGGCCTGCGGTGTGAAGTACTGATCGGCCATCTGCACGATGTACTCCTCGGTGATCAACGTCGAGTCCGACAGCGACCCCGACCACAGGGTGGGGACCTTGTAACCGAGGTCGGCGGCCACCGCGTCCACGGTGGCGTTGCGCTTCGCGTAAGGCGGCCGCCAGTACGGCTTCGCGCCGATGCCGTAGGTATTCTTCAAAAACGCGTCATTGCGCGAGAGCTGTTCGGCTACTTGCTCTTTCGTCAGCGTGGTCATGTCCGGGTGCGACCAGGTGTGGTTGCCGAGCTGGATCTGCCCGCTGTCCACCAACGGCCGAAGCAGGTCCAGGTTCTCGGTCCACGAGTCGTAGATCCCGTTGACGAAGTAGGTCAGCCGTATGCCGGTGTCCTTGGCGAACTGCGTGTAGGCGCGCACCACCTCGCTGTTGACGCCGTCGTCGACGGTCAGGGCGAGCAGGTCGCCCTCGCCGGGGATTTTCATCAGGGCACCGCCACCGGGCAGCGGGATGCGGGCACTGAGCGGCGGGGGCGGCAACAGGGCCTGCGGGGCGGCCGGGCCGGAGGTCGGTATGTCGGCCGCGGGGGCTTGGGCAAACGTGCGGGGCTGCGGATCGACGATGAGCCGCGCGGCGCCTACGCCGGCGACGACTGACGCGGCGAGCGATCCAAGGAACTGGCGGCGGTTCATGGCAGACAAGCGAACGCGTCGATCAACTGATCACGCGGTGACAGAAATGGCGAATTCGGCCCGAATAATCGCCCGGTTATTGTCGCGCGCTGCGCATTAAGCCGGTTCCCGCAGGAACCGCCGTTGGTGCACAACATCGAGGCCACAGCCGCGAACCGTACCATTCGCTGCGCCCGAATGTCGGCTCCGTTACGGGAGGGTCAGCTGTGAATTCTCATCGACCCGGTTATCACCCGTGAACGGGAGCCGATCGGGGCGTCAATGCGGTTCCCCGACGGCGGCCCGTTGCGGCAGTTGCACCGGTTCGACGTTGGGCGTGCCCAGCGTCGAGGCCAGCCAGGGCAGTGCCGTGGCAAACGCCTGGGCGGCGAACGGCCAGTCGTGCTTGCCGGGCTGTGTAACGACCGCGCAGGCGATCCCGTGGGCGGTTCCGGCGGCGCACAGCGCGTTGGCGGCGGCGTCCTGTCCTTCCGGGTTCGCGGCCGGATCGGTGGTGGCGGCGCTGAGGGTGGGGCTGGCTTCCTCGGCGACGTTGCGGGCCTCCGACGACGAGGGAACGTCGAACCATCCCGATAGCCCGGTGTAGTGGCCATGCCGGTTCATGACGGTGATCGGGTCGAAGTCGGCCCACGCGGCGGTGTTGCCGCCGAACAGCTTGGCCAGGGTGGCCTCTTTGGAACCGATGCTGGGCCCGCGATCACCGGCGATGTCCACGAACGCGCTGAACAACTCCGGATGCATGACGGCCAGGTCGACGGCGCAGGTACCACCCATCGACCATCCGGCGACCCCCCAGTTCGCCCGGTCCGGACTTACGCCGAAGTTCGACACCATGAAGGGCTCGATGTCCTTCGTCAGGTGGTCGGCGGCATTGCCCCGGGCGCCGTTGACGCACTCGGTGTCGTTGTCGAATGAGCCGGTGGGATCGACGAACACCAGCACCGGGGAGAACCCGTGATGGGCGGCGGCGAAATCGTCGATCGCGGTGAATGCGCCGCCGGGACCCAGCCAGTCCGCCGGGGTGTTGAAGGCGGAGCCGATCATCATGACCGTCGGCAGCCGGGGTGGGGGATTGCTGTTGAACCATGCCGGAGGCAGATAGACCAATTCCCGACGGTGGGCGAAGTGGGAGCCCGAGGGGGCGTTGTCGTCGATGTCGACCGGCACCACCACGCCTTTGGCCGGCCTGGTTCCGGCGACCTGCATCTCGGTGACCCGCAGCCGGTCGATCTGGTCGGGCAACGGGGCCGACGTCAGCTGATTCCACGCGGCGAGCACGGTGGGGAAGTAGCCGACCCATCCGTTCAGGGCCAGTCCCGCGCACAGGACGCACAGCGGCACCGAGAGCACCGCGAGACCGCGGCGCCACCAGCCGGTGCCCGGCCAGCCCACCAGCGTGACCGCGGCGGCCAACCCGCCCAACGCGATCCAGAGCCACAGCGCCGTCGGTGCCGGATCCCCGGCCACCCCGAGCGAGGTGATGTACCAGTACGCCAGCGCGGTCACCGCGACGGCCGCGACCAGCGCCACGGGTAGCACCAGCTTCAGCCAGCGCCGCGAACGCCAACGGATCGCGACGAGCAACGCGAGCAGCGCCAGGCCCTGCACGGCCGGCGGAAACCAGCCGTGCAGCAGGGACAGCTGTCCGAAGAACTGCTCCAACGGTCGTGACCTCTGCTAGATCGATTCGCTGCGCGCGGTGAGGTGAGTATCGAGGGGCCGTTCGGGGTCACCGAAGGCGGCGGCCGGACCAACTATCCCATACGATCACGGCCCGTCACCCGACCGTTTCTGCGTGTGGGCCCACCGGATGGGCGAGCCGGCCGCCCAGGTTCACGCGTTGGTGATGACGCTGGCGAACGAGCGCAGCCGCAGGCTGTTACCGACGACCAGCAGGCTGGAGGCGGCCATCGCGGCGCCGGCGAACATCGGGTTGAGCATGCCGAGCGCGGCCAGCGGGATCGCGGCGAGGTTGTATCCGAACGCCCACACCAAGTTGGTCTTGATGGTGGTCAGCGTTCGCCGGGAGAGCCGGATCGCGTCCACGGCGGCGCGTAGGTCGCCGCGGATCACCGTGAGGTCGGCGGCCTGGATCGCGACGTCGGTGCCGGTGCCCATGGCCAACCCCAGGTCGGCGGCGGCCAGCGCCGCGGCATCGTTGACGCCGTCACCGACCATGGCGACCACCTTGCCCTCGGCTTGCAGGCGTTCGACGGCGGCGACCTTGTCGGCGGGCGTGGCATCGGCGATGACCCGCGCGATGCCGAGTTCGCCGGCGATACCGGTGGCGACCGTGGCGTTGTCGCCGGTCAGCAGCACCGGCGTCAGGCCCAGCCCGGCGAACTGCCGCACCGCCTCGGCGCTGGACGGTTTGACGGTGTCGGCGACCACCAGGATGCCCCGGACCCGGCCGTCCCAGCCGACGGCGACGGCGGTCTTGCCCTCGCTCTCGGCCCGAGCCTTCGCCCCGGACAGGGCGGGGTCGGGCAGCATCCCGCACTCGGTCAGCAGGCTCTCACGCCCGACGACGACGACGCGTCCGTCGACCTTCCCCCGCACGCCCCTGCCGTGGATTCCTGTGAACTCGGTGGGCGTCGGGAGTACGCCGAGCTTCGCCGTGGCGGCGCGCGCGATCGCTTGTGCGACGGGATGCTCGGAGGCGTCTTCCAGGGCGCCGGCGTAGCGCAACAGCGTGGTGGGCTCGGTGTCGACGCCGGCGATGAGGTCGACCAGGGTCATCCGGCCGGTGGTGACGGTGCCCGTCTTGTCCAGCACGATGGTGTCGACGCCGCGGGTCGATTCCAGCACCTCGGGCCCGTTGATGAGCACGCCGAGCTGAGCGGCGCGCCCGGTCCCGACCAGCAGGGCGGTCGGAGTCGCCAGCCCCAGGGCGCACGGGCACGCGATGATCAGCACCGCGACGGCGGCGGTCAAGGCGGTCGTGAGCGAGAAGCCCGCCGCGAGCCAGCCGGCCAGGGTCGCCACCGCAAGCGCGATGACGACGGGGACGAAAACCCCCGCGACACGGTCGGCGAGGCGCTGCGCCCGGGCCTTGCCGGACTGGGCCCGCTCGACGAGCTTGGCCATCTGCGCGAGCCGGGTGTCGTCCCCGACGCCGGTGGCGCGGACGACGAGCCGACCGCCGGCGTTGACGGTGGCGCCGGTGACGGCGTCACCCTCGCCCACTTCGACCGGGACGGACTCGCCGGTCAGCATGGAGGCGTCCACGGCCGAGGAACCCGCGACGACGATCCCGTCGGTGGCGATCCGTTCCCCGGGGCGCACGACGAACTCGTCGCCGACCGCGAGCCGTTCGACCGGGACACGGGCCTCGGCGCCTGCTCGCAGCACGGCGACGTCCTTGGCGCCCAAGGTCAGCAGCGTGCGCAGGGCGGCACCGGCCGCCCGCTTGGACCGCCTTTCGAAATAGCGCCCGGCAAGGACGAACAGGGTCACGCCCGCGGCGACCTCGAAGTAGACGTGGCACGGGGCGCCGTCGCGCCCGATGGTCAGCTCGAAGTCATGCCGCATGCCCGGTTGGCCCGCCGTCCCGAGAAACAGGGCGTACAGCGACCAGAGGAATGCCGCCAAGGTGCCGAGCGAGACGAGGGTGTCCATGGTGGCCACGCCGTGTTTGAGGTTGGTCCATGCGCCCGCATGGAACGGCCGGCCGCACCACACGACGACCGGGGTGGTCAGCGCCAGTGAGACCCAGTGCCACCGGGGGAATTGCAGGGCGGGAAACATGGCCATCGCGATGACCGGGCCTGCCAGCACGACCGCGGTGACCAGACGCCGGCGCAGCGAGGTCAGCTCGGGATCATCTGATGTCTGCTGGGCCACCTGGTCGCGGCGGCGCTCCGGCTCGCGCGGTGGCAAGGCGGCGCCGTAGCCGGCCCTCTCGATCTCGTCGATGAGAATTTGCGCGTCATAGCCGGCGGGAGCCGTGACAGCGGCCTTTTCGGTGGCGTAGTTGACGGTCGCGGCGACGCCGTCGAGCTTGTTCAGCTTCTTCTCGATCCGCGCCGCGCAGGAAGCGCAGGTCATCCCGGTGATGTCCAACTCGATCCGGGGGGCGGTGGTGGGTAGGGCGCCCTCGTGGATCTCGCGCGGGGGCGTGCTCATGCGACCGTGACGGCCTCAAAGCCGGCCTCGTCGACCGCACCGAGGACGGCGTCCGCGTCGACGGGGTGCGTGCTGGTGACGACGAGCCTGCCGGTGGTGGCGCTGACCGTCACGTCGTCGACGCCCGGGATCTGGGTCACATTACTGCGAACAGCGGCCTCGCAGTGGCCACAGCTCATCCCGCTCACCCGATACTCGCTGGTGGGCATGCCGCTCCTTCTCGATCCCCCGGCAGTCTTGACCACCCCATTCTGCCTGCTCGGCCGAGCGGCCTATTGGCGCAGGTGCGATCCGCCGCCTGGCGAACGAGCTCACGTCACACGTAGCCGACACCGATATCGACCGATACCTGGCTTGCGGTGACCAGTCTGGATTGGTCGGAGGCAAGCCACGCAACGGCGTCAGCGATGTCTTCGGGCTGTGCAATACCGTCGGGTAGCAGGGGTTTGTGCAGGCCTCGCAGATGCGGGTAGTCGTCCGCGGCCGATCGCAGTGCATCCCGCATCCGGCCGGTCCCCATCGGGGTGGCGACCGCCCCGGGGTTCAGGCTGTTGACGCGAATGTTGTACCGGCCGAGTTCGGCGGCGAAAGCGCGTGCCATCCCCACCACGGCGTGTTTGCTGGCCGTGTAGTGGATCATGAACGACTGCATGTTTATGCCCGCAGCCGATCCGATCAAGATGATCGAGCCGCCGCGGTCGCCGTCGATGATGTGCTGCGCGCCCGCCATCACGGTGTTCCACGTGCCAACGACGTTGGTGTCGATGGTGTCCCGGAACGCCTGTGCGGATATCTGATTCCAAGGAGAGGGGCTGCAGATCCCGGCGTTGGCGACGATGATGTCGAGCCGGCCGAGCTGACGCACGGCGACTTCCACTTCTGCTTTGAGCGCATCCAGGTCGCGAATGTCGACCTGTGCGGCGAAGACCCTGCGTCCGCGTGCGGTTACCAGCCGCGCGGTCTCGGTCAGATCGTCGGGCGTTGGCGAGTCGTAGGGAACGCTCGGCGGCAGCGGGCCGGCGATATCAACCGCGATGATGTCGGCTCCCTCGGCGGCGAGGCGTGCCGCGTGTGCCCGGCCTTGGCCGCGGGCGGCGCCCGTGATCAGCGCGACCTTTCCCGAAAGTGACTGATTCATCAGCGGGGGTCCTTTCAGTCGCCGGCGTCCTCGTCGGGCGGGTTCCGGCGTCCAAGCATGCCCTAGTCGTGCCGTCGCCTGGGATCCGAACATTCCCGAACCGCAGAGCCAGTGGGATTACGCTGCCGGGTAGTGGAAGGAGACATCATGACCGTCACTGTCGTCGAACGGGGGCCTCGCCAGGTGAGCCGCAGGGTCGAGGTGGCCGCCCCGGCCGCGGAGCTGTATGCCATGGTCGCCGATCCACGCCGTCACCACGAACTGGACGGGTCGGGCACGGTCCGCGACAACATCAGCGTGCCGCCGCAACTCGTTGAGGGCTCGAAGTTTTCGACGCACATGAAGATGTTCGGCCTTCCGTATCGGATCACCAGCACGATCACCGCACTCATGCCGAACGAACTGGTGGAATGGCGCCACCCGCTGGGCCACCGCTGGCGCTGGGAATTCGAGGCGGTGTCTCCGACCCAGACCACGGTCACCGAGACGTTCGACTACCGCGACGCCGGTGCGCTGAAGAACAAGCTGAAGTACTACGAGCGCATGGGGTTCGCCAAGGCGAACGCCTCGGGCATCGAAGCGACTTTGACCAAACTGCGCGACCGGTACGCGGGCTGATCAATACTCCGCCGGATCGGCTGCGTCCCAAGGCATCACGCCGGATACCCAATGGTTGAGTTCCTTGGCCTGGTCGTTGCGGTGCAGATGGCGGGGCGGGGTCGCGAAGGTTGAGTAGGGCCGGCAGCGGATGACCACCCGGTTCTCGCGTTCACACATTTCCTGGATGTGGGGCCGGGCTTCGTCGCCCAGTGGTTGGCCGGACATCCGGCCGCCAACCGCCATCATCACGTCGACGGCCAGATCCCGGTCCTGGTCCAAGATCGCGTCGGCATAGACCTGCAAATAGGAAAAGGGCCAACGCTCGTCGAGCACACACAGGCTGACCTTGCCGTCACGTTCGACGACGCGAGCCTTGCCCCGGCCGGCCATGGTGGAAACGAGCAATTCGTCGGTATCGGTGGGGATGTAGTACACGATCGACATGCCCGGGCCGTCGTTGCGGCGACGGTAGCCGAAGACGCAGGTGCGATGGGTGCGCACGAACTCGCGTCGTTCGGAGGGGAGCATGTCGCGGTCGGTGGGAACGGTGAAGGCTTCCGCCGCCAGGGGGAGCAGCATGGCGAATGTTCCTCTCTGCCAGAGTGCTTGAACCTCGAGCTAATTATGGATACAGTGTCTCCGTAATAAGTGCGGGTGTCAAGCGGAGGGAGAGCCACCTTGCGCGACGTGGGCGACAGCGACGGGCCGCGCCGTTCCCGCGGCCGCCCCGCCCTCCCTGTGGACCGCATCCTTGCCGCGGCCGTCGAGCTCGTCGACGAGCAGGGGCCGGAGGCATTGTCGATGCGGTCGGTGGCGCAGCGCCTGGGGTCGGGCACCGCCACGCTGTACCGCCACTTCTCCAGCCGGTCCGAGTTGGTCTCGATGGTCATCGACAAGATTCTGGGCGAGGTCGACCTCGGCGCGGACGAGCTCGCCGCAATGCGGTGGCAGGACGCCTGTATTCTGTTCGCGCAACACATGTTTGACGCGCTGAGCCGACATGGCAATGTCGCACCCCTGTTGATCGAGTACACGCCGATGGGCCCGAACGCGTTGGCCCATCGCGAGCGCTGCCTGGCCATGCTCCTCGACAACGGGTTTTCGACGGCGGTCGCGGCCCGCGCGTACGCGACGCTGGCCCGCTACGTCCTGGGCTTCGCGATACAACTGTCGTCGGTGCCGGCGGAGGGCGATCAACGGGACGCCGAACTCTCGGTGGCCTTTCACCGGCTCGATCCGTCCCGCTTTCCCGCGACGGTCACCGTCGCCGACGACCTGCCCGTCCCGCTGGGCGACGAATTCGCGTTCGGGTTGCGGCTCATCGTCGCCGGGCTCGAGCGGTTGCGGAAGTGAACGCGACCGGGACCTGAACCGTGGGTTGGGTGGTTGGTCGCGTTTCCGCTCCAGAAAGGACTTGGCCCGATGATCGAACGCACCCCCGCGCAATCTGCGGCGCCGGCGCTGACCCGGTGGGGTCATTTTGTGAGCCGCTATGGCCTGGCGCTCGTCTTGGCGTGGATCGGGGTGGGCAAGTACGTGAAAATGGAAGCCCGCGTGCTCATTGCGCACAGTCCGCTGATGAGCTGGGTCTACGACGTCTTCAGCGCCACCTTCGTCGCGCGCGCACTTGGAACGATGGAAATCGTTGCGGCCCTTCTTATTACGCTACGGCCGCGGTGGCCGCGGCTCTCAGCTGCCGGCAGCGCGCTGGCGGTGGTGCTGTTTGCGGGCACGCTCAGTTTTCTGTTCACCACCCCGGGGGTGGTCGTGACGTACGCCCACGGTATTCCGGTGCTCTCGGCGCTGCCGGGCCAATTCCTGCTCAAGGATCTGGCCTTGTTCGGCGTCGCGTTGTGGACGCTGGGCGACTCGCTGTCGGCCGTCGATGAACGTCGCTCGCCGCAGTAGTCACTTGGCCGAACGCCGCGGTCCGTCAGGCCGCGCGTCAGCGCGTGGATCGCAATCACCGCGACGCCCATTGTAAGGTCGAGGCCACGGAGAGGAACTCGACGCCGTGACCGAGACCGTTGGCCAGGCGCTTGATGTCGACGCGCTACGACGCAAGTACGCCGAAGAACGCGCGCGCCGTATTCGCGCGGATGGCATCGATCAATACGTCGAGATGGCCGGCGCATTCGCCCGATACGCCCAAGACCCGTGGGCGGACGGAAACCTGGTCCGCGAGCCGCTCACCGACGAGGTGGACGTCGCCGTCGTCGGCGCCGGATTCGGCGGCCTGTTGACCGGGGCGCGGTTACGACAGCTCGGCGTTCGAAGCGTGCGGCTGATCGACCGGGCGGCCGACGTCGGCGGCACCTGGTATTGGAACCGCTATCCGGGAATCACTTGTGATGTCGAGTCGTATGTGTACATGCCGCTGCTCGAGGAGCTGGGCTACACCCCAACCGAGAAGTACGCGAAGGGGCCGGAGATCTTTGCGCATTGCCGGCGCATCGCCGAGCACTTCGACCTGTACCGCGACGCCTGCCTGCAAACCGAGGTGCGGGAAATCCGTTGGGATGCAGCCGAATCTCGCTGGATCATCCGCACCGACCGCCGCGACGAAATGCGCGCCAGGTTTGTCTCGATGGCCAACGGCTATCAGGCCAAACCGAAGTTGCCGGGCATCGAAGGGCTCGGTGCTTTCGGCGGGCATGCGTTTCACACCAGCCGCTGGGACTACGCGTACACCGGTGCGGAGCTGGAGAATCTGATCGACAAGCGCGTCGGCATCATCGGAACGGGCGCCACGGCGATCCAGTGTGTACCGCACCTCGCCGCTGCCGCCCAGCGGCTCTACGTCTTCCAGCGCACTCCGTCGTCGGTGGACGTTCGGGCCAATTGCGCCACGGACCCGCAGTGGGCCAACACTTTACAGCCCGGCTGGCAGCGCGAGCGGATACAGAACTTCCAGATCCTCACCGCCGGAGGCCACGCCGACCAGGACCTGGTCGCCGATGCCTGGACGAGCATCACCCGCAAGCTACCGGTCATGCGTCAGAACCCCGACGGCCTCGCCGATCCCGGACAGCTCGGCCGCGACATCGAGCTGGCCGACTTCGCGAAGATGGACGAGATCCGGGCGCGCGTCACCGCGATCGTCTCCGATCCCGCCACCGCCGAGGCGCTCCAACCGTGGTACGGATACTTCTGCAAACGACCCTGCTTCCACGACGAGTATCTGCAGACGTTCAACCGGGACAACGTCACCCTGGTCGACACCCGCGGCCTCGGGGTGCAGCGCATCACCGACACCGGTGTGGTGGTCGAAGACGTGGCCTACGAACTCGACTGCCTCATCCTCGCAACGGGATTCGAGGTGGGCACCGACTACTGTCGCCGCACCGGATTCGCGCTGATCGGCCGAGACGGTGTGTCGCTCACCGAACATTGGAACGACGGCGTGCGCACCTTTCACGGCCTGTGTACGACCCGGTTCCCGAACTGCTTCATCGAAAGCATCGCCCAGGCCGGGCTGACGGTGAACTTCCCCTACCTGCTCGACGTCCAGGCCGGCCACGTCGCGTGGATCATCGCGACCGCACTCGCCGAAGGCATCACCGAAATCGAGGCCGCACCGGCCGCCGAAGCCGCCTGGGTCGACACGGTCGTCGCCCGGTCGGTCGCGAGTGCCGAGCGCGCCAAGACGTGCACGCCCGGCTACTACAACCGGGAAGGCAAGGCCGACAGGAAGACTCGGCAGGGCAGCTTCTTCTTCGGCGCACCGACCGAGTACGCCGACATCCTGCAGCAGTGGCGCGCCGACGGCAACCTGGACGGCCTGCTGGTCCGTCGCGCCGGAGACGGACCGTGACGAGTCGAAAAGCGCAATCGCTCTACGCCATTGGGCGGATGCGAGCGGCGACCCGGCGGCGCCGCGGACCGAAGGTGGCCATCATCGGCGCCGGCTTCGGCGGGCTCGGCGCCGCCGTGGCGCTGCGCCGCGCGGGCATCGACGACCTGGTGATCATCGAGGGCAGCGACGGCGTCGGCGGCACCTGGCGGCGCAACACCTACCCCGGCGCCGCCTGCGATATTCAGAGCCACCTGTACTCGTTTTCCTTCGCCCCCAACGCATCCTGGAGCCGCACCTACGCGCGCCAGCCGGAAATACTGGCCTACCTCGAGTCGGTGGCCGACGACTTCGATCTGCGCCGCCATCTGCTGCTCGACACCACGGTGCGCTCGGTCCGTTGGGACCCGCACGCCGCAGCGTGGCATTGCGAGCTGAGCCGCGACGGGCAGCCGTCCACCCTGACCGCCGACGTCGTCGTGTGTGCGGTCGGCCTGTTCGGTTCGCCCAAGCTTCCTGACATCGACGGCGTGAGCGAGTTCGCCGGCCCGGTGCTGCACACCGCGCGTTGGGATCACGACCTCGATCTGGCCGGCCGCAACGTCGCGGTGATCGGCACCGGCGCAAGCGGGGTGCAGCTCGTGCCCGAGCTGGCGAAGTCCGCCGGGCGCGTCATGGTCTTCCAACGCACGCCGCCGTGGATGGTGCCCAAGGACGACCGCCCATATAGCGCAACCGAATTGGCCCGTTTCCAGCGAAGCGTCCTGGCGTTGCGCCACACCCGCTGGCAGATCTGGAAGTTCCAGCACGACAACACCGCGACCTTCGCCGACGACCCCGTGGTGACGGCGCGCACGCGAATCGCGACGTCGTTCCTGGAGCGCACCGTCGACGACGAGGAGCTGCGCCGGGCGTTGACACCGGACTATCCGTTCCGCTGTAAACGGGTGCTGCTGGGTGACGACTATTACCGAGCACTGCAGCGCGACAACGTCGAACTGATCACCGACCCCATCGCACGCATCGGCCGGACGTCGGTGACCACCGCATCGGGCGCCGAAGTCGACATCGATGCGATCGTGCTGGCCACCGGCTTCGAGACGTCTCGCTATCTGTCGGGGATCGACGTCGTCGGCGCCGGTGGACGCCGGCTACACGAGCACTGGGGCGACGACCCGTCCGCCTACCTGGGGGTCGCGGTCAGCGGATTCCCCAATTTCTTCATGCTCTACGGCCCTAACACCAACCAGGGCGGCAACTCCATCGTCTACATCCTCGAGGCCGGCGCGCGACTTGTCGCCAGCGCGGTGAGCCGACTGGCACGCCGTGGCGGATACCTCGACGTGCGGCCCGAGGCCGAAAAGCGCTACAACGACGCACTTTCCGGCGACCTGGAGCGCACCATCTGGACGCAGTGCGACAGCTACTTCCGCTCACCGTCCGGCCGGATCGTCACGCAATGGCCGTATACCGAGCTGGAGTACGCGCGCCGGACCTGGCGGCTCAGGGCACGAGAGTGGATACACGGCGGGACGCGTGATGGTGCGGGACTGACAAAGGCCGGCATCGGCGCGCGGCAATAGCCAACCGGAGTCCACGCGCGTGCTCGCGCCGCCCCAAACACGGTGAGCGTATTTATCTTCAGAGTGATTTTCACGGCTGTCGACGGCTGGCCAGATCGTTAACATTCTTAAGAATGTCCGGTCCCAGACGGGGCCGTCTGGCAGATCAGCAGGAGCGGTGAGCGGAGGTGTGGCCGGCGTGGTGAAACTGCTGCCGCCCGGCGCGGCCCGCCCGTCGCTGCGCCTGCCCTGGCTCAGCATCCTGGGCGTCCTCGCCATCGTCGTCGCCACGGCCGCGATCGTGCTGAAAAACCTACCGACGGGTGGCTCCGACGAAATCCTCAACGTCTCCTACGACCCGACGCGCGAATTGTTTTCGGCGCTGGACAAGGAATTCGTTGTCGAATACCACGCGCAGAGCGGAAACACGCTGCGCATCAAGGAGTCTCACGGCGGCTCTGGACGCCAGCTCCGCAGCGTGCTGGATGGCAGTCAAAAAGCCAGCGTCGTGTCGCTGGCCCTGATCAGCGACATCGACACACTCAGCAAGCGGGGTCTGATCGCCGGCAACTGGCAACAGCGGCTGCCCAACGCCTCGGTGCCCTACACCTCGACGATCGTCTTCGTCGTCCGCAAGGGCAACCCCAAGGGAATTCGCGATTGGCCAGACCTCATCAATCCCGACGTGGCCGTGGTGTCGCCCAGCCCGCGGACTTCGGGTAACGGTCAACTGAGCGTGTTGGCGGCCTGGGGCGCTGTCACAACCCGCGGCGGCAGCCCGGCGCAGGCGTCCGCCTACGTGAAGTCGTTGCTGCAGCACGTCGTGGTTTCCGACGCCGGAGCTCGCAGCGCCGGAGATAGTTTTGCCCTGGCCAAGATCGGCGATGTCCAGCTGACTTGGGAGAACGAGGCGCTGCGCGAGGTCGCCGCGAACAAGGACGAACTGGAGCTCGTGTATCCGCCGGTCAGCATCCTCGCCCAGCCCGCCGTCGCCTGGGTCGACGCGAACGTGACCGACCCCCGGGCGGCCGCCCACGCGAAGGCCTACCTCGACTATTTGTTCAGCGACGCCGCCCAGGAGCTGGTGGCGAAATTCGGGTACCGGCCGTACAAGCCGGCGATCTTGGCCAAGCACGCCGACCGGCTGCGGCCCTTGTCGTTGTTCCCGATCAGTGCGATCGCCAAAAGCTGGAGCGACGCCCGGGAACAGTTCTTCGGCACCAACGGAATCCTGGACACGATCTCGGCGCCGAACGCGGCGTCGGGCGCTTAACGGAAAGACTCGGAAACGTGGGTGTGCGTGTGAATTACGACCTGGTGAAGGGCCGGCATGATGTGATCGCCGGCCTGACCGTCGCCGCCATCTCGTTTCCCCAGGCGATGGCCTATGCCCTGATCGCCGGGGTGGATCCGAGGTTCGGCGTCTACTCGGCGATCGTCGTGACCATCGTCGCGTCGATCTTCGGGTCGTCCTCACACCTGATCAACGGTCCTACCAGCGCCATCTCGCTGTTGGTGTTCACCGCGCTGGCCTTCATCGACTCCGAGAACGCCAAGGAACTCTTCGAGGCGCTCTTCCTGCTGGCCGTGCTCGTCGGCGCATTCCAGATCGTGATCAGCCTGTTCAAGCTCGGCAACCTCACCCGCTACATCTCCGAATCGGTCATCATCGGCTTCATGGCGGCCGCGGCCTTTCTGCTCGCCATCGGACAGCTGGGCAACGCCCTGGGCGTCCGTGACAAGGGCAATGGCCACATGCAAGTACTCCGGCGCGTCTGGCTCACCCTGACCCACGGCGATCACATCAATTACCGCGCACTGACATTGAGTGTCACGGCGGTGATCCTGGCCGTCGTGCTGCGCAAGCTGGTCCAGTGGTTCGGATGGCCGCAGGTCGACATGCTCGCGGTGCTCGTCATCACGGCGCTCATCGCCTACCTCGCCGGGTGGTCGACCCCGGGCCGAAGCGGCCACACCGCTGTATCGGTGGCCGCCAAGATCCCGCGGAGCCTCCCCGGCGCGCATGTCCCGGAGGTGCACCCGGAGTGGCTGCCGCATCTGTCGACGGGCGCGCTGGCCATCGCCTTCGTCGGCATCATCGAGGCGCTGTCGATCGCCAAAGCCATTGCCTATCAAACACAACAGAAGATCGACTACAACCGCCAGATCATGGCCGAAGGCCTGGCCAACCTGACCGGGGGCTTCTTCCAGAGCCTGCCCGGGTCGGGCTCACTGTCGAGGTCGGCGATCAACTTCCAGTCCGGCGCCGTAACGCGGTTCTCCGGGATCGTCTCGGCCGCAACGGTCGCCGCGGCTTTGCTGCTGTTCGCCCCGCTGCTGCGTTACGTTCCGCAGCCCGCGCTGGCGGGGCTCTTGCTCGTCACGGCGGCGCGCCTGGTCGATTTCAAGCGCCTGATCTACACCCTCAAGGCGTCCCGCTATGACGCCGGGCTGGTGCTCGTCACGGCCTGCACGGGTATCGCCGTCGACCTCGACAAGTCGGTCCTGCTCGGGGTGGTCCTATCGATCCTGCTGTTCGTGCCGCGGGCGGCCAAGCTGAAATCCAAGGAACTCGTCGTCACACCCGAACGTGTAGTGCGCGAACGTATTCCGGGCGACGCCGCGGACCCCTCGATCGCCATCTACGATCTCGAAGGTGAGCTGTTCTTCGGGGCCGCACCGGAGTTGGACCGTTACCTGGCCGGGATCAACCATCGCATCGCCGAACAAGATCTCGCTTTCGTGGTGCTGCGCCTCAAGCGGGTGCGCCACCCGGACGTGGTCTGCATCGAGCGCATCGAGCACTTCCTGCGCGAGGTGACCGAGCGGGGTGTCACCGTCCTGCTCGCCGGGGTGCGCCCCGACACGCTCGGCGTCCTGAACAATGTCGGCTTCCGGAATTGGTTTCCCGCCGAGCAGGTCTTCCCCGAGGAGGACGAGGAGTTCTCGGCCACCCTCAAAGCGGTGCGCTACGCCCACAACCGCCTGGCCGACCTCAAAGTGAAGGAGCCGTTCACCGGCACGCCCGAACTCGCCCCGCACTCCGAGTTGTACTACCTCGTCTAACCCGCGGCCGACACCCTGGCGCGTTCGGTCATCGAGGCGATCACGCCGCCGTCGCTGAGAATGTCCGTGCCGGTGAGATATCCGGCCTTCGCGCTGGCGCAGAAGGCGAGCAGCTCGGCCATCTCTTCCGGCTTGCCCCACCGCGGGACGGCGGCGTTGGCCACCATGGCGCCCGCGCCGGCCTGCTCTTCGAGCCGGCCCATCTCGGTGTCGATGGACCCCGGCGACACCGAGACGATGCGCAAGCCGCGGGTGTTGAAGCGCTCGGCCTGCGACTGGCTGTACCACTTCACGAAGCTCTTGCTGATGGCGTAGGCGAGGCCGGATCGCGCGTCTTCGGGGGCGATGCCGCACGCCGCCAGCATGGCGTCCATGAACGCGTCCGTGTCGCTCAGCGCTTGCGGAAACTGTTCTGCCGGAATGACTTCGGCGGGAAGGATGTGCGCGGCCATCGATGCCACGTTGACGATCACCGCGCCCTCGTCGGCGCCCGCGAAGAACTCCTCGTTGACGTTGACGGTGCCGACGGCGTTGGTCCGCATGACGTAGTCGGCGGCGCCCATGCTCGGGCTGACCCCGGCGGTGTGGATGACGGAGACAACGGACCCTAGGCCGGTCGCGGCGGCGAGCAGGTCCGCGACGGCGCGCCGGTCGGTGACGTCGCAGTCGACGGTTGTCGCGGCGATCCCGAGGTCTTGCAGGGTCGTGGCCGCGGCCGCCAACCGGTCCTGCCTGACGTCGCAGAGCACCACGGTGTGGTCGCGACCGACGATTTTCGCCGTGGCCAGACCCATGCCGCCCGCCCCGCCTGTGATCACCGACACTCGATTCATACCTGGGACCGTATACGCGGTGTGATTTCGGGCGCGGGCGGGTGACCGTGCGACGGCAGCTACCGCGGGTGGACTGAATCTCCAGGTTCGTGATGTGGGTGACCGCTGTGCCGAATGGCCGTCCCGAAGAACGGCGCCCGGAGAGTGGCGACCACGTGGCGGCGGTTGACGACCAGCCCGACGACGGCCACCGCGACGTAGACGGCGCAGAGCAGCAGCCGCCCCTGTGTCGAGAAGATCGGGAACTGGACGACGAAGAGCCCGAGCAGTGCGCACGCGGCGAACCGGTGGAACCGCAGCGCCAGGATCAGCGCCACCCCCATCATCGTTTGGGTGGCGGTCAGCAGCACCTCCTCCACCTGGCGGGAATCCAGTTGCAGGGACACCCCGCCCCCGCCCAGCAGGTGGGCGAGCGGCAGTGACCCGATCAGCAGAGTCCACTGGTTGACCTTGGAGGACAGCAGCGTGGCGATGGCGGCCGTGCCCTTGCCCCGGGCGGCGAAGATGGTCGCGATGATGAACTCCGGTGCCTCGGAGGCCAGCGGGGCCAGCCACTGCACCAGCAGGAAGCGGTTGATGCCGAGTTGGGCGCCGGCGGCGACCAGGTTGTCGGCGAACGGCTTAGCGCACAGCAGGATCACCGCGCCCGAAACCAAGAACAGGCCGATTACGGTGACGCGCCGCCGGCCGTCGGGCAGGTCGCCCAACGCGGCGGCGGTGCCGATCAGGTCGGGCTCTTCGACCTCGCCGTGGCTGATCTTGTAGAGGTAGAACCCGAACCAGGCCAGCAACGCCAGCCCCAGCCCGAGATGGATCTGGCCACTCGCCGGGATCGCGAACGCGAGGACGCCGGCGATCGACAGAAATCCGAGTTCGACCCGGTTTGCTGGCTCCAGCGTCAGACCGGTGGGCTTCGCCGACCCGGTCTTGCGCGCGACCATGATGCCCACCAGCACCACGACGGGCCAACCCAGGCCCATCAGCAACCGATTGGATCCGGTCATGTTGGCGGCGGCGTATTGCGTGTAATCCGCGTTGTGGCCGGACACGTAGGCGTAGTACAGGTCGACGGCGTATTCGGGCAGCACCGCGATCAGGGCGAGCAGCGCCGTCGCCAGCCCGCCGGAGACATCGATTTGCGCCGCCTCGGCCGCCCAGGCCAGCAAGAAGCTGGCCGCCACCACTGCCGCCCCGAAGATCAGCAGGGCGAGCACCGCGCCGGTGTGCAGTCCGGCGATGCGGACGACCACAGCCGGGACGACGAACGCGCCGGTGATCAACCCCGAGCGGGTCAGGGTGCGGCGGCGCCAGCGCGTCGTCGACACGGTCGCTGCGGGCCTGTCTATGGCGAGCATCGTCATCCTTCGCGCTGCTGATCGGGTGGTTAGTTCGGCTCGATGCCGTGGCGATCCGGTTACCCAAAGTACGCGCGGCCTACACGCTCAGCAACGCAGCGGGTCGGCCGTGAGAACAGTGCGTGCAAGCCCATATTTGCTGCACAGGGGACTGGGAAAGCAAGAGTTAGGCTGCCCTGATTTCGAACTTTGGCAAACCTCGCTGCCATCTAATAGGACGCGCAGCGAACCATCGCGGTTCCGCCGCTTCGCCCTAGGCGTCCGGTCCCATGGCAGCGGCGGCGGCCTGGGCGAACAGCTCAACGGCCTGATTGCGGCTCAGCGATGCCAGCATCTGCGCTGCGGCGCGCATGGTGTCGCCCACCATCAGGGTGGGGCCGTTGCCGAGGTTCTCGAAGGCCTCGGCGATGACGTCAGGCACGGCCGCCGCGTCCGGCGGGACCTCGTCGGGGGAGCCGATCAGGCCGCGGCTGTATTCGAGTTCGCGCAACGCCGGTGTGTTGGTCTTGCCCAGGACGAGGCCCAGGACGTCGACGCCCTTGTCGTGCAATTCGGCCCACAGCGCCTCGGCGAAGACCATGTCGAACGCCTTCGAGGCGCCGTAGGCGACCATGTTCGGTCCGCCGGCCAGCCCGGCGCCCGACCCGAAGATGACGATGCCGCCGCTGCCTCGCTCCACCATCGCGGGCGCGAAATGATGGCACAACTGCATGGGCACCATGCAGTTGCGTTGCACCATCGCCTCGGCGGCTTCGATCGGATTGGCAAGGAACGGTGTGAAATTCGGGTCGGCTCCGGCGCAGTACACCAGCATGCCGATCTCCAGGTCACCGGTTGCCGCGGCCACCGCCGCGGCGGCACCGGGCTGCGCGAGATCGATTGTGACAGTGCGGGTTTGCATCGGCGCCTTGGCCTCGATGTCGGCCGCGACGCGGTCGAGCACGGCTTGCCTGCGGGCCAGCAGAACCACGTTGACGCCGCGCTCGGCGAGGCCTTCGGCGAACGCCGCGCCCACGCCATCCGAGGCGCCGGCCACCAGCGCCCATGGCCCGTATTTCGTCGCGAAAGTCATCTACTCGCCCCCGACCGTGGCGATGCGAACCTGGGTGTAGCGCCGGCGGGCGATACGCCAGCCCGTCGGCGTGCGCACCAGGTCATCGTCATAGAAACCGATCGCATTGACGCCAGAGTTGTTGTCGCTAGCCATGATCAAGCCGTCGATATAGGTGCGTGCCGTGGCCTTGTCGCCGTCGAGCGTGACGGCCTGGTTGGTCAGGCGATGCAACGTGTGCCCCGCCGGGGCGTGCACCTGCTCCATGAAGTCGGCGACGGCGTCGACGCCATTCCAGGTGCCGATCGCGCCGTAGTCCAGTCGGCAGTCGTCGGTGAAGACGGTGCGAAACAGCGGCCAGTCGCGCCGGTCGATCCCGGTGGCATAACGCACCAGCAACTCGGAGATGTCTTGCCGGTCATCGCGTTCGCTCACGGGACGTCTCCATTCGGACGGACGACGACCCGGGGCGGGCCGTCGGACCTGCGGGCCTGATCGAGGGCATCGGGCACCTCGTCGAGGCCGATGATCTTGCCGACGCTCGGCAGCGGATCCAGTCGGCCCGCGACGATGGCGTCGAGCGTGCCGTACCAGTCCTGGGGGTGCGGACCGCCGCCGAACTGAATGGTCACACCCTGGCGGGTGGCGGTGGTGATGTCGAGGGTGTCGCCGGTGTACCAGCCGCCCGCGCAGTAGATGCGGGTGCCCAGTTCGGCGGATTCGACCAACTCCTGGATCAGTCCGGACGCGCCCACGCATTCGAATACGACTGCCGGCCCGGGCAATCCGCGCTGCGCGCGCACCTCGTTGAACGCGTCGAACGGGGACTTCTCGCCCGGGTCGACCAGCACGTGCGCGCCGAACCGGTCTCGGGCTAGTTCGCGCCGGTCGGCGTGAAAGTCGGCGACGACGATGGGCTCGATGCCGCGGCCGGCCAGCGCCGCGACGGCCGAGAGCCCGATAGCTCCCGCACCGATGACGATGGGAATCTCGCCGTGGTTCAGTTGCGCCGAGCGCACGTAGAACTCGCCGACCGCAAACGCGTCGGTCAATGCGACGGCATCGTTGGACACGTCGCCGGGGACCGGCTTGGCCGCCACTTCCGAAACCACCAGCAGCTCAGCGAAACTGCCTTGGGCTTCGGGATGCTGACCGATGATGCGCATTCCGCCGGCGCCGCCGTCGACCAGGCGCACCGGCATGGCCGTCACGCGCGTACCGACGGCGAACTGGTCAGTGCAGCCAGGCCCGTGTCCGACGACCTCGCCGACGAATTCGTGGCCGAGCACGATGTCGCGCTCGGTGTCGTACAGCGAGCGGCCGGTCGGGTCGTCGATGGCGAGCTCGGGATGATCCATGAAATGCACGTCGGACGCGCAGATCGCGGTGCTCAACGTGCGCAGCAACAGCTCACCCGGCCCGGGCTTCGGGTCAGGCGTCGCACGGACCTGTAAGCGGCCGTCTCGCAATACCACAGCGCGCAATGGACTAGCTTTCTCGGATAATCGATATAAGATCTCGAATGTTCGTACAACTGTAAAAACGGAGTGGTAGAGGAGTCAAGCAATCCGCGGTTCGACGTCAGCGCCGACCGCCCGCGTGCTCGATGTCGTCGAGCTGCTGGCGCGGTCTCCACAGGCGCGGCTGCGCTTCTCCGACGTCGTGCGCGAGCTGGATCTCACCCAGGCGACCGCGCACGCGATCCTGAAAACGTTGTGCGATCGCGGATGGGCGAGCCGCGATCCGGTCGCGAAGACGTTCGCGCTCGGTCCCGCACTCGCCGTGGTGGCCGCCCGCACGGACACCGCCCGCCCGCTCGCGCATGCGGCGCGGTCCGCGGCGCTGCGGCTGTCCCGCGAGGTCGGCTACGCCTGTTCGGTGGTCGAAAAGTTCGGTGATTCCCTGGTGGTCACCGCCTTCGAGGGCGAGCCGGCCACGCAGCCGTCGGGGATACCGGGTGACCGCATCCCGTACGCCCCGCCGTTCGGGGTGGCCATGGCGGCCTGGGACACCGAGGAGGAGCAACGCGCGTGGGTCCGGCGGGGCGCGGGCGACAACGCCGACCGCACCCAGCGCCTGGAGCAGGTGTTGGCGCACACCCGGGATCGAGGGTTCGACGTCGACTGGACGACTCCGGCTCTCGCGCAGGCGGTGCAGGTGGTCGGCACGCTGGACAGCAGCGAAATGCCGACCCCGGTGCGGCACATCATGGATCAGCTGCTGGTCGAGTTCACCACCATCGGATTTCTCTCCGATGACAACCCGGGCCGGCGCAAGCAGCCCGTGGTGACCATCGCCGCGCCGGTTTTCGACGACCGGGCCCGCGTCGCCCTGATGGTGGCCGTGCACCCGCTGTGCGCGCTGACCGCGCGACAGATCCGCGACATCGGCAAACACCTGACCGACGAGACCGCCGCCCTCAGCGGGTCGCGGCCACAGACCGATACCGCCGTGTAGCGCATCACACACAGGAACGGGGGCGTGCGTCGGGGTAGCCTCGCCTGGGAGGCGAAAAGTGGTGGCACATAACTACGTTGTGGACGAGTTGGCCGATTTCGTCGTCGGCGCGCGGCAGGGGGATCTGAGCGGGCGGCCGCGCGAACTGTTGAAACGCAATGTCCTGGACAGCATCGCTTGCGCCGTGGGCTCGCTGGACGGCGAGCTCGTCCCGACGATCCGCGACCACACCGCAGCGTTCGGTGGCGCCCCGACGGCCACGCTGGTCGGCGGGGGGCGAGCATCGGTGGACCAGGCCGCCTTCTTCAACGCGGTGCTGGTGCGTTACCCCGATCTGCTCGACACCTACCTCACCGTCGGCGGGCTCTGCCACCCCGCCGACAACCTCGGCGCCTTGCTGGCCGTGGCCGAGCACACCGGCGCCAGCGGAGCCGACTTCCTGCTGGCGCTCGCGGTCGCCTATGAGATCCAATGCCGTTTCAGCGCACAGGTTCCCGTGATGGCGCGCGGCCTCAACCACGCGCTGCAGCTGGCGATGTCGGTCGCGGCGGGCAGCGCGAAGCTGCTGGGGCTGAGCGCCGGACAGACCGCGAACGCCATCGCGGCCGCGGCGGCCGACAACGTTTCGCTGGCGACGGTCCATGCCGAACCGGTGTCGAACTGGAAGGGCATCTCGCCTGCCAGCACCGGCATGCGCGCCGTGTACACGACGATGCTCGCCGCGCGCGGGATTACCGGACCCAGGTCGCTGTTCGAAGGCCCGCACGGATTGGTGCAGTTGTTCGATCAGCCCATCGATCTCCACCCGGCCGACCGCGGCCTCACCTGTGTCGAGCAGACCTACCTGAAGCAGTACTGCTCGCTCATCCACGGCCAGGTCGTCATCGACGCGGTCCTGGCCGTTCGCAGCGAAAACGGTTTGCGCGGTGCGGATGTCGACCGTGTGGTCCTCGAGGTCTTTCAGGGGGCGTACGACTTCGCCGGTGGGGGTGCGTATGGCGACAAGCAACACCCGATCACCAAGGAGCAGGCAGACTACAACCTCAAGTACCTGACCGCGGCCGCGCTGCTCGACGGGGGAGTCGGCCCCGAACAGCTTGAGAATAGCCGGGTTTCGCGTGCTGACGTCCAAGACCTGTTGTCGCGGGTGCGGGTCGAGGCGGCCGACGACCTGACCGCCGACTATCCGCAGCGCACCGCGGCGCGGGTGCACGTGTTTACCATCGGCGGGCAAGAGTTCAGCCGCGAGCAGTCGGATTACGAGGGATCGCCCACCCGCCCGATGTCCTGGGAACGCGTCGTGGACAAGTTCGCCTGGCTCGCCGAACCCTTCTGCGAGGAGTCGCTGCGCGATGACATCGTCGCCGCCGTCGCGCGTCTCGACGAGATCGGAATCGCCGAACTCACCGGACTCCTCGGGTTGGTGCCTCCCACCGCCCGGTGCGCTCGCAGCAAGCCGCGTTTCTGACGTCCGCGCGCCCCCTTGCGTGGCCGACCGTCGGCCATGAATGATCCGGCCATGGGCAAAGAACACCGCCACAATCGGTGGGAGCTGGTCACCTGCGCCGTGGCTGGGCACGCCACCTATGCACCGGACGAGAAGTCGCTGGCCGACCGGTTGAGCGGCAGCACCGGACTGGGCGAAGTGTGGCGCTGCCTGCGGTGCGGCGAATTCACCGTGGGCGAACCGCACGGCCGCGGCCGCGCCGAAGACGCGCCGATGATCATGCGCGGCAAGGCCTTACGCCAGGCCATTATCATCCGTGCCTTGGCGGTGGAACGCTTGTTGCGGGCGGTGGTGATCGGATTAGCCGCTTACGCGGTGTGGAAGTTCCGCGGGGCGCGCGGCGCCATCCAGGCCACCCTCGATCGCGACCTGCCGATCTTCCGCGCCGCCGGATTCAAGGTCGATCAGATGACCATCGTGCACGAACTGGAGAAGGCGCTGGCCGCCAAGCCGTCCACCCTGGCCCTGCTGACCCTGGCGCTGGTGGGATACGCGCTGATCGAGGTCGTCGAGGGGGTCGGCCTCTGGCTGCTGAAGCGGTGGGGCGAATACTTCGCGGTGATAGCCACCTCGGTCTTCTTGCCGCTCGAGATCCACGACCTGGCCAAGGGCATCACCATGACCCGGGCGGTGACCTTCGCCATCAACGTCGCCGCGGTGATCTACCTGCTGGTCTCGAAACGGCTGTTCGGGCTGCGGGGCGGGCGCAAGGCCTACGACGTGGAACGGCGCGGCGAGCAACTGCTCGACGTCGAGAAGGCCGCCGCGGCGAAGTGACCCCGCACCCGGCAGGCCCGCCGAAGTGACAGGCATACTCCCGTCGGAACGGAGGAATCAATGGGCACCTATGCCATCACCGGGTCGGCTTCCGGGATGGGACGCGAGACCGCCGCGCGCCTTCGGGACAGCGGGCACAAGATCATCGGTGTCGACATCAAGGACGCCGATATCGTCGCCGACCTGTCGACACCCGATGGACGCAAAGCGGCGGCCGACCGCGTCCTGACGGCCTCGGGCAACCGGCTCGACGGTGCCTTGCTCGCGGCCGGCCTGGGTCCGGGCCCCGGTCGCGACCGCATCCGCCAGATCGCTGCGGTCAATTACTTCGGTGTCGTCGAACTGCTCGCCGCCTGGCGCGCCGCGCTGGCCGCCGCCGAACGCGCGAAGGTCGTTGTCGTAGCCAGTAATTCGACGACGACGGTTCCCGCGGTGCCGCGCCGGGCGGTCAGGGCGCTGCTTGCCCACGATGCCGATAGGGCGGTGCGGACCGTGCGGCTGTTGGGTCCTGCGGCGCCGACGATGATGTACGGGGCATCCAAGATCGCGGTCAGCCGTTGGGTGCGACGACACGCCGTGCTTCCGGAGTGGGCAGGGTCGGGGGTGCGACTGAACGCATTGTCTCCCGGTGCGATCATGACGCCGCTTCTGCAGGAACAGCTGTCGAATCCGAGGCAAGCCAAGGCCGTCAGGTCGTTCCCGGTCCCCCTCGGGGGCTTCGGAGACGCGGGACACATGGCGGACTGGATGTGTTTCATGCTGTCGGACGCCGCCGACTTTCTCTGCGGCAGTGTAGTATTCGTGGACGGCGGTACCGACGCGTATTTCCGCCCCGATGACTGGCCAAAGGCGGTACCGGCACACCGATTGCCGGGTTATCTGCGCCGGTTCAAGGGTTTTCACTAGACGCACTGTTGCGTGCCCTTCGTTGCGTCACGAATGTGCCGTACGCCACAACCGGGCTTTTCGTGACGTTTACCGCGGCGCGGCGCCGCCGTAAATCCGCTGCGGTGCAATTGACTGAGTCGGCGCACATGCCGAAGAACAAAGGAACACATTGTGGCCACACTTCCGGCCTGGGTCAGCCAGGCTCCCGCCACTTTCGACGTGGTCGCGCCGCTGAAGACGCGCGCCTCCCACGTAGTGCACGCGGTGCTCAGAAGCTCGCGGCGACCGGCGGCCACGGGTCCGCGCCTGATGCCCAAAGGCGTCGAACGCTGCTGACGGGCGGATCGACGTCCCGCCGGGCTTTATCGCCGATGCCCGCCTAATCCGGCGGAACGGCCGACTGCGCCGCCCGATCGCGTTCCCGCCGCCGCGCCCGGGAGGCGCGCAGATTGACGGCGTTACCGCACGTTTTGGCGTCGTGCCAGACCCCGCTGTTGTTTTTCGAGCGGTCGTAGAACGTCGATCCGCACCGGTGGTTGTGGCATCGCTTGAGCCGCCGCCAGGTGCCGGCCTGCTGGCTCAGCAGCACCTCGGCCCACAACGCCGACGCCAGCCAGCGCCAGCCGCTGGCGCTGGGTTCCAGCAGCACCTCGCCCGAATCGGACAGCGTGACGGAAGCGGTAATGCCGCCGGCGCCCGGCCCACTCGGCGGTTGGCCGGCCACCAGCTGCTCGACGGTGGCCCGCAGGCCGCGAAGCCTGGCCAGATCCGCATCGCCCAGCTTCGGGGGGTGCAGGGTCACGCCGCGCGCGCACGACCACGCTCGCACCGCGGCGGCGGCCCAGTCGCGGGCGAGGATCGGGTCGGCCAGCAGGTCCGGTCCATACCCGTCGATGGCCCTCGTGTTGAGGAAGTCCTGGACCAGGCCCAGGCCGCCGGGCGCCGCGGCGCACCCGTATCGCTGTGACGCACCCCACGGCGAAGACATACCCAAATAGTACTTGCCTATGTCGCATCCGGCCAGTACCGTGACGTAAGCAAAACAGTTTTGATTCAGTCAAGGGAGTAGGGACATGGTCAACGTCAAGGGGTCGACGGTGGTTGTCACCGGTGGACAGCGCGGACTCGGCAAGGCCATCGTGGCCGAGTTGTTGGAACGAGGCGCGGCCAAGGTCTACGCCACAGCGCGGGCGCCCAAGCCCAGCCAGGATCCGCGCGTCGTCAGCGTCGAATTGGACGTCACCGAACCGGAATCGGTGGCCGCCCTGGCGGCCGTGGCGCCGGACGCCGACATCGTGATCAACAATGCCGGTGTGCTCGGCGCCCGAAGCCTGCTCAGCAGCGACATCGACGAGGTGCGAGCGGTCTTCGAGACGAACTACTTCGGCGCGCTGCGGGTGGCCAAGGCATTCGCGCCGATACTTGCCGACAACGGCGGCGGGGCGCTGGTCGACATCGCCTCGATCCTGTCCTGGATGCCCGGATCCGGGGGGTACGGAGATTCCAAGGCCGCGCTGTGGTCCACGACGAATTCGCTGCGTATCGAACTCGAAAAGCAAGGCACCCTGGTTACTGCCGCGCACCTGAGCTTCACCGACACCGAGATGACCTCCGGCTTCGACGCACCCAAGAACGACCCGCGCCAGGTGGCGCGCGCGATCGTCGACGGCATCGAGGGGGACGCCACCGAGGTGCTGGCCGACGACGACACCCGCTACGTCAAGGCGGCGCTGGCCGGGCCGATTGAGGCGCTGCCGCGGATGGGGTGAACCGCCCCCCTGGGTCCCGGCCCACAGTCACCAACCGGCGGACCCGCCGACGTGTTTGGATAGCGGCATGGAAGAGGAACGCATCGTGAGCGCCACCCGCGTCATCTCGGCCAGCGCCGCTCGCATTTTCGAACTCATCGCCGACCCGGCCCGGCAGCCCAGCTGGGACGGCAACGACAACCTCGCCTCGGCCGCTCCGGGGCAGCGCGTCCACCAAGTCGGTGACGTGTTCACCACGACCCTGACCAATGGTGCGGTGCGCGAAAACCACGTCGTCGAATTCGTCGAATGCAGCAAAATCGCTTGGTGCCCGGCGGAACCCAAGAAGCAGCCGCCCGGCCACCGGTGGCGCTGGGAGGTCAGCCAGATCAACCCCACGCTGACCACCGTGACCCACACCTACGATTGGACGGCGCTCAACGACCCCACCCGCATCGAACGAGCCCGTGCGACGACGCCCGACATGTTGCGCGAGTCGATGGACAAGCTCGCCGTCCTGGCGCAATCGCCGGAATAGGACCGGCCCCGCGGCCGTCGGAAAAGCCCGGCGATCAGCCTTTCTTACCGCGGACCCACTGGAACGTGCCCAGGTTCTTCACCCGTACGCTCGCAAAACCGTTGTCTTCCAAGACATCGCCGATTTCGTCGTCGTCGAACGCGTGCGCCCCGACATTGGGCAGCAGCTGCCAATAGCGGGCCAAGCGCCCGGCGGTCGGGACCATCACGGCCAGCCTGCCGCCAGGCCGCAGCACCCGCGCGATCTCGGCGAGGGCGGCCGCCGGATCCGGCACCAATTGCAACACCGCGGTCGACACCGCCACGTCAATAGTGCTGTCGCGCAGCGGAAGTCGTTGTGCGTCGGCCTTGATGAAGCCGACCTGCGGCCCGGCCTCGTTGCGCACGGCGCGGGCCAGCATCGGCTCGGAGATATCGACGCCGAGGGCCAGGCCGTTCGGTCCGGCGGCTCGCGCCAGCGACGCGGTGACATTGCCCGGACCCGAACCGACGTCCAGCGCGATACCGCCCTGCGGGACGTCCAACCACTCCAGCGGCAGTTGCCACGCGCTGATCCAGCGCCGGGAAAGCGCTTGGGCGTTGTCGTAGAGCATCGATCCGATCGGTGACGCCCAGGCCGCCTGGATCGGGCCGGTGTTCTTCTCGACTGGGCCGTCGTTGCCGGCGCCGAGCAGGTTCAGATAACCGTGGCCCACGTCTGGATCGGCCGGCGGGTCGATCAGCAGGTCCAGCGCTCGCCGCAGGGCGGGAGGCAGCGAGATGTGCACGTCGGTCATGCGTACTCCTTCGATCAAATGCCAAGCCAGACGCCAGAAATCGAATGGAAAGCCGCGTAGCGTCGGCTCCGGTAAGTCCCCGCCCGCAGCCTACGCCGGGGACGGTGACACTTCGACCGCCGCGATTTGTCGGGTGGGTTACCGGTGGGCGACGGCGTGCTCGCGGACCAGGGCGTATAGCCGCCAGTAACCGGGGACGCCCTTGAGCGCGGTCTCACCGCGGTCGCCGAACCGGTGCCGCGAGCCGGTGACGATGTCGCGCAGCGTGGAAGACACCAGTACCTCACTGGGCCCCGCGAGCGCCGCCACCCGGGCGCCGATGTGGACGGCCATGCCTGCGACGTCCGCGCCGCGCATCTCGACTTCGCCCGCGTGAATGCCGACGCGCACCTCGATGCCCAGAACGCGAACGGCGTCCACGATGGCGTCCGCGCAGGCGATCGCCGCGCTCGGGCTGCTGAACGTCGCGACGAATCCGTCTCCGGCCGTGTTGACTTCGCGTCCGCTGAACCGCTGCAGTTCGTGACGCACGATCGTGTCGTGGTTGTCCAGCAGGTCGCGCCAGCGGTGGTCGCCGAGCATCGCGGCGCGCTCGGTGGAGCCGACGATGTCGGTGAACACGATGGTGGTGAGCAGGCGCTCCGCGTCGGATCCGCCACGCACGCCGGTGATGAACTCCTCGATCTCGTCCAGCATGGGCGCGGTATCGCCGACCCAGTACAGGGTGTCGCCGCCGGGGCACTCGACCAGGCGCGCGCCGGGGATGCGCTCGGCGAGGTAGCGCGCGTGCTCGACGGGGCTGAAGCCGGGATTGTCGCGGTGCAGGATCAGGGTCGGCACGGTGATCCGGGGCAGCCGGTCGCGGACGTCGCCCTGCCTGACCTTGTTGATGAACGCCCGCGCCATGCTGGGTGACGCGGCCCGGTTACCGGCCATGTCCCACCACGAGCGGAATGCGTCGTCGTGCGCGACGCTGGGGGCGATGATGCCGAGCATGTCGAAGCCCTGCTCGACGGCGTCGGGCTCCATCCCGATCGACGTGAAGCGATCGGCGGCGTCGAGCTCAGCGCCGATGGGGTAGTCGGGGCCCCGCAGGGTGCGTGCCGCACCGTTGGCTATGACAAGACTGCTCACTCGGTCGGAGTGGTCGGCCGCGAGAACCACCCCGGCCAGCGTGGTGAAACCCGGGGCGAAGACGGTGGCTCGCTCGCAACCGACCGCGTTCATCACCGCGAGGGCATCCTGCGCCCACGATTCCGGGCCGAGCATGTCCAGCGACGGAATCCGGGACGACAGGCCGATGCCGCGCTGATCGAAGCGGATCACCCGGCAGAAGGAGGCCAGCCGTCGATGGAACCGATACATCGAGGGCTCGAGGTCTACACAGTCGATCGGGATCAGCGGGCCCGGCAGCATGAGCAGGTCGATCGGGCCATCGCCGAAGACCTGATAGGCGATGTCGATCTCGCCGCAACTGGCGTACCGGGTCCGCGGAGCCGCAGAACTCCCAGCCACGGGTCAAGGCTAGTTCAGGACGCCGACAATGTGAGCGCCGTTAGCGGGCCTGCTCCCGGCTGATGATCGGAACCAGATAGCGGGCGGCGTACTCGCGCACCGCGGCCGGGTCCGAGGTGTCGAGCCGGTCGGTGGGAAAGACGATGATGCCGAGGGCGACGCGAAGCAGGATATCGGCGACGTTGTCCAGGTCCGGCTCGGGCAGGTCGGCCCCGCAACGCCGAAGGGTATGGGCGATTCCGTCGGCGAACTGGCGAATCGGGAAGGCATGCGACCGGGAGAACATGCCGAACAGTTCGGGTTCGCTGTCGGCGATCCGCGAGTACAGCGGTGAATCCTGGACCAGCCGCACCCCGAGCGCGAAGGCCTCGACCACAGCCCGTTGCGGGTCACAGCCGGCGGTCGCTTGATCCAGGGTGCTGAAGAACAGTCCGGCCTCGCGCCTGACCACCTGGGCGAACAGCTTCTCCTTGGTCGGAAAGCGCCGGTAGATGGTGCTGCGGCTGACCCCGGCCCGGGCGGCGACGTCGTCGATGTTGGCGCGGCGCACCCCGTAGGTCTCGAACACGCTTCGCGCGGTGTCCAGGATGGTGCGGTCGAGATCGGTGGTTTCGTCGAAATTGCGCTCAAGGCTGCGGTTCTGCATGTATCACGACCTTCACGGCAATCTCGCGGTACACAGAATGCTAGCCTTGGAACAAAGATACATTTTTGTGTCGGCGTTCCACGACGCGCCACGCCAGCGCAGCGCCGGGCGACAAGGAGGTGGGCATGACCGCCCAGAACGACGGGTGGGCCGCGGCGACCGCCGGCTCGCGTTTCGACACCGGCGTTCGCGAGGCGATGCCCATGCCCGTCGACGACGAGGTCGCCGACGCCGCGACGCGGCTGGGGCCGGACTCGTTGATCTGGAAGTTCTATGGCGACGTCCGGACTCAGTTGTTCGGGTTCCAACGCACCGCCGGGGTGGAGAACTGCATCGAACAGCTCGCCCAGGGCGTGCTGGACCACTCCGTGATCTTCAGCGACACGCTGGGCCGGGCCAAGCGGACCGCGCCGCCCCTGATGAACACCGTCTACTCAGACGAGCCCCACGAATGGGGCCGCAAGGTGCGCGACTTCCACAAGACGATCAAGGGCACGGTCAGCGACGGATCGAGATATCACGCGCTGAACCCGGAGCTGTTCTACTGGGCGCACGCCAGCTTCGTCGACCAGGTCATCTACAACGCCGACACATTCATCCGCCGGCTGTCGCGCGCCGAGAAGGAACAGATCTTCACCGAGGGCAAGCTCTGGTACAGCCTGTACGGCGTCAGCGACCGGGGACAACCGCAGACCTACGACGACTTTCTGGCCTACTGGGACGAGATGCTCGACCGGTTCGTCCCGCACAAGACCGTGCTGTACGGCACCGGCTACATCCGCAAGGGCATACCGGGTCCGCGCCGGATTCCCAAGCCGGTCTGGAAGGTCCTGTCGGCGCCACTGAACGCCTACACCCGGCTGATCGTGGTCGGAACGCTGCCGCCGCAGATGCGCGAGGTGTGCCAGCTGCAGTGGGATGCCAAGAAGGAGAAGCGTTTCCAGCGCATCGCCGCGGCGATTCGAGCGCTCAACCCGCTGCTCAACCGGCTGCCCGTCCGGGTGCTCTACACGAGCTGGGCCGCCGCGGGGTGGCACCGCGCGGGCGTCGATCCGCGCCGGCTGCACAACCAACCGGCCGCGTAACCGAATCGGGTCGCGTTTTTCGTGACAGCGCGCGGGCGGATAGGGCATCGTGGTTAGCCGGCTCCGCATTGGGGCATTCCGCTCTGTCGGCCGAGTGGCCGGTCGAGCTGGCCGATGGCAGGGCGACCCCGAAGGAGAACCGCGATGCAGATGACGGGCAACACCGTTCTGGTCACCGGCGGCGGCAGCGGCATCGGCCGCGGCCTGGCGGAATCTTTCCACCGATTGGGCAACCAGGTCATCATCGCCGGCCGGCGCAGCAACCACCTACGTGCCGTGGCGGAGGCCAACCCGGGCATTCAGACCCTGTCGCTCGACCAGGGCGACCCCGCCGACATCCGGCGGTTCGCCACCGAGCTGACCGACCACTACCCGGACCTCAACGTGGTGATCAACAACGCCGGGATTCAGCGGGTCGAGGACCTGACCGGCAGCAGCGTCGGCCTGGCCGAGCAGAGCATCGCCATCAATCTGCTGGGCCCCATCCGGCTGACGTCGGCGCTGCTGCCGGCGCTGCTGCGCAAGCGGCACGCCACGATCCTCAACGTGACGTCCGGGTTGGCCTTCATGCCCAGCGCGCTCACCCCGACCTACTGCGCCGCCAAGGCGGCGCTGCACTCCTACACCGAATCGCTGCGGTTCCAGCTGCGGGACACCTCGGTGCAGGTGATCGAGATCATTCCCCCGCACGTGCAGACCGCCCTCCAGGGCGAGCGGGGATTCGATCCCCGGGCGATGCCGCTGGAGGACTACATCACCGAGACGATGACGCTGCTGCAGACCCAGCCGCAGGCCAAGGAGATCGTGGTGGAGCGCGTCAAGATGTTCCGGTTCGCCGAGCGCGACGGCACCTACGACGACATCTATCCCCGTTTCAACGAGACGATCACGGCGATGCTCGGCACGTAGGGGCAGCGCGCTGAACATCGCGTGCACACAGATGAAACTCCCTGTGAAATAAGGTGATACGGTGGCACGCGCGCCTGACCAGACGCCCCATGTCGTTGGCATACCGGTCCATGATGGGACAGGATCGAGGACATGGCCGATGTCGACTTCTCGCTGTTGGACGTCCCGCGCGCGGCACCGGTCGATGATGCCGACGCCTATTTGCGCGCGGCGATCGCCTGGCATTTCGGCGATGACACCGGTTCGCCGTTCTGGTTGAGGGCCGCCCACACGCTGGGCTTCGACCCGTTGACCGACATCAACACCTTCGCCGACCTTCGGCTGTTTCCCAACCTGATCAACGAATTACGCAGTGTTCCAGTGGACGACCTCATTCCTCGCGGTTACGCGGCCGAAGGAGCTGCGGCGCCGCTGCCCCAGATTTTCGAATCCGGCGGCACCACCGGAGCCCCGAAACGCACTGTGCAGATGCCGGATTGGGTCGCACAGGTCGTCGAATGGCAAACCGAGGACTTCGCGGCGGGCGGGTTTCGGCGGGGGCAGGGCTTTCTCTGCCTGATGCCGAGTGGGCCGCACGGTGTCGGCTACTTCTCCCGGCTGGTGTCGCAGCGCCTGGGCGCGGTTTTTCACGCGATCGACATCGATCCCCGCTGGGTCAAGAAGATCGCCGCCCGCGGCGCCGCCGGCGAGGTGGCGGCCTACGTCGACCACGTCGTCGAACAGGCCGCCTTCGCGTTGCGGACGCAGAATGTCGCGAACCTGCAGACCACCCCGCCGCTGCTGGAGGCGATCGCCCGCAACGATCGGATCGTCGACCTGGTCAACGACAAAATCCGTTACCTTTTGCTCAGCGGCGCGCATGTGGACGCCGACACGCTCGACCTGTTGCGCGGCATCTTCCCGACTACGACGGTCGCCATGGCGTTCGGCAGCACCATGGTGCTGTCGCAGGCGGTCACCCGCATCGTCGACGGCGACGCGTTCGTCTTCGACCCCCGCACCCCGTATGTGGTGTTCTGGGTGGTCGATCCCGACACCGGGCAACGCGTGCCGTACGGGCAGCGCGGCCAGGTGGTGATGAACCACGTCAGCAAGGGCATGTTCATCCCGAACAATCTGGAGCGCGACCTGGCGATCAGGATGCCCGGACCCGCGGGCGACCTCAGCGATTCGGTCAGCGAGGTGCGACCGGTGACCACATTTGAGGGCGAGGCCGTCATCGAAGGCGTGTACTGAAGCGTGGCCGTCGAACACGGTTGCCCCGCAACCGATTTGGTAAACCTGGACGCACTAGGCCCGGACGGCGAATATCGAACCCGCAAACGCGAGGTCATCACCACGACCGCGGGAACCCCGGTCGCCGAGATGAGTATGGTTCCACCGCTCTACGTTTCGCGGACGCTGGGCGCGCAGCGCAACGTTGCACCGCTGCCGGCCGCCCAGCGCGCGGCCGCGCTGGCCCGGGCCGCCGAGATATTTGTCAACGGCGTGATCGCCGGTCTGGACTTCGAGGCCTACGTCGGGTTGGCCGGACGGATTTCGGGCATGCCGATCGCGATCACCCGGGCCGCGGCGAGCGGTGTGGCCGACGCCGTCACCGAAGTTTTCGATGCGGTCCGCCCGGCTCAGCCTTTGGGTGCGGCGCTGGACTGGCGCGAGGAGCGCTCCCGCGGGGGCGGCGCGCTGTGGGTGCGCCGGGGCGAGGTGTTCGCCGTGCACGCGGCCGGAAACGGTCCGGGCGTCCACGGGCTGTGGCCCCAGGCGCTGGCGCTGGGCTACCGGGTCGCGGTGCGCCCGTCGCGGCGCGAGCCGCTCACGGCGCATCGGCTGGTGTGCGCGCTGCGCCAGGCGGGCTTTCGCGCCGAGGACGCCGCCTATCTGCCCACCGACCATGCCGGTGCGGACGAACTCATCCGGCGCGCCGACCTCGCGATGGTGTACGGCGGCCAGGAGGTGGTGGACAAGTATGCCGGTGATCCGGCGGTGATCATGAACGGGCCGGGCCGCAGCAAGATCGCGATCACCGCCGACCGGGACTGGCGCGACTATCTCGACCTCATCGTCGATTCGATCGCCGGTCACGGCGGCATGGCATGCGTCAACACCACCGCGGTGCTCTACGAAGGCGATCCCACGGCACTGGCCCGAGCGATCGCCGAACGATTGGCGGCGATCGAACCGCTGCCCAGCGACGACGAGCGGGCGAGCCTGCCCACCCAGCCGGTCGAGAAGGCGCGCGCGCTCGCGAACTTCCTGGCGGCCAGAGCCGCTGGGTCAACCCCGCTGCTCGGCGCCGATCAGGTGGTCGCCGACCTCGGCGACGGCTACGCCGTGCTGCGCCCGGCCGTCCATCTGATGACCCAACCCGATGTGGACAAACTCAACCTCGAGCTGCCCTTCCCGTGTGTGTGGGTGTCGGCATGGTCGCGCCAGGCCGGCTCGGCTCCGTTGCGGCATTCGCTGGTCGTCACCGCGATCACCGGGGACGAGACGCTGATCGACGACCTGGTCGCCGAGCCCACCGTCGGCAACGTGTACTGCGGGCACCATCCGACGTGGTTCCAGGCACCGCAGATTCCGCACGACGGCTTTCTGGCCGACGCCCTGATGCGCAACAAGGGCTTCGTCAGGGACTGACCGGCGATGTTATTCGCCGAAGCCGCCGTGCGGCGACGCGACCGGAGCCGGCCCGCCCATACCGAGGTGGCTGGAGGCGAAGGAGACGCCTTTGTCGATCATGGCGCCGTCGTCGGCGTAGGTGTCGTGGGCGGAGAAGTTCATGCCGTCGGAGCAGACGGGGTCTTCGGTGGCGCACACCTTGACGGTCTTGTCTTGGTAGAGCGGGCCGATGACCACGGGCGGTTCGCCCAGGAAGTTCATTGCCCGCACGTTGGGCATGCCGAAGAGCACGACCGAGGAGACGTGGCTGGCGACGTCGGGGGACAGCGGTTTGGGCACGGTGTTGGGGTCGATGCCCTCGGGTACGGCGGCGGAGGTGACAAAGCCCATCACGGCCGCGCCC
>JAYZBN010000027.1:0-81241 GCA_036338755.1 Actinomycetota bacterium
GACGTGGAGCGGCTACGCGCAGCATTGGGAGCTGCGTATCAGCCCGCGCTTCGGCCATGTCCCGGTTGACGAGATCAGCCGGAAGGACGTGCAGCAGTTCATCGGCGGCCTCACCGTGGGCCCGTGGGCCAAACTCGCCACACTCCGGCTGCTGCGCTCGATTCTCGACATGGCTCGCGAGGACGGCCGAATTCACATCAACCCGGCCCAGGGTGTGTCATCCGGTCGGATTCCGGCGCGGGAACGTCACCGCTACCTCTCCGCTACGGAAGTCGCCGTCCTGGCAAACGCCTGCGGCGACCAAGGCGACATCGTCACAATCCTGGCCTTTACCGGTCTGCGCTGGTCCGAACTCGTCGGCCTGCGCGTCGGCGACATCGACCTCAAAGCACGCCGCCTCTACGTCCGCCAAGCCGCCCCGGACGTAGAGGGCCGAATCATCGTCGGGCCGCCGAAAACTCGCGCAGCCGTCCGAACCGTCCCACTCCCCCGAATCGTCATCGACGCGCTCAAGCCACGAATCGAAAACCGCTCGACTAAAGAGCAAGCGATCACATCACCAAATGGCGGCTTCCTGAGATCAAACAACTGGCGCAGACACACCCACTGGAACAAAGCGCTCAAGAAAACCGGCCTGGCGCCGCTGACGATCCACGACCTCCGCCACACGTACGCCAGCCTCGCCCGCAAATCCGGGGCCGACCTCCGCTACGTCCAGAAGACCATGGGGCACTCGACGCCGACCGTCACCGCCAACATCTACAGCGACCTCTACTCAGACGAACTCGACCACGTCGCTACGAATCTCGACCGGCTCAATGACGTCGCCAAAGACCAGGCGAACGGACAGGAACCGGACACACCGAAACATCCATAGAGTGCTGTCACCGCGTCCGTGCAGCTCAAGGTTGGTGGCCAGGGGCGGGATCGAACCGCCGACCTTCCGCTTTTCAGGCGGACGCTCGTACCGACTGAGCTACCTGGCCGGAGGGCAGCGAGTGCCTCGCCGCGCTTGGCGACCCTGACGGGACTCGAACCCGCGACCTCCGCCGTGACAGGGCGGCGCGCTAACCAACTGCGCCACAGGGCCTTGCTGCTGCTCCGCGTCACCGCGTCGCGTACCCCCAACGGGATTCGAACCCGTGCTACCGCCGTGAAAGGGCGGCGTCCTAGGCCACTAGACGATGGGGGCCAGAACCGAATCACTCCGGGGTACTCGCAACGTGGTTTCGTTGGGAGCCACGTCAGCTTAGGTCACGGTGTGCCCAATCCTCAAACGAGCCTCGTTTTCGGTCCAAGTATCCTGAATCTCCGCGGCCCCTATAGCTCAGTTGGTAGAGCTACGGACTTTTAATCCGCAGGTCCCAGGTTCGAGCCCTGGTGGGGGCACCACAACGCGCACCGGCATGGTCCGATGACGGCTCATCGCCCGAACACGGCGGTGCTGTAGGTGACATCGGCGAAGGCCGTGGCGACGTCGTCGTCGGCGTAGACGAATCCGTTGGCCGCGTGCAACTCCGCAACCGTGGTGGAGGTGGTCTGCCAACCGCGCTGGCTCAGATGCTCGACGATGTGGCTGCGCTGGCCGTGGTAGACCAGGTCGTTGAAGTCGATCTCGAAGCCGAGTTCGCTCATCCGGTCGTGGTGGGCGCGCCACCGCGGGTCGGCGAAAACGGCAGTGTCAGGGACGAATTCGAAGGCGAGACGGCTGCCCGGGGCGCTCAGGGCCGTGATCCTGTCGAACAGCGCGTCCTGGGCTTCGTCCGGCAGGTAGACCAGCAAGCCTTCGGCACTCCATACCGAGGGGGTCTGCGGATCGAATCCGGCCGCCTGCAGGGCCGAGGCCCAATCGTCGCGCAGGTCGATGGCGACGGTGCGCCGCTCGGCGGTGGGCTCGGCCCCCAGGTCGCTCAGCGTCAGGGTCTTGAACTCGATCACCTCCGGCATGTCGACCTCGTAAACGACCGTGCCCGCCGGCCAAGCCAGCCGGTAGGCGCGGGAATCGAGGCCCGACGCGAGGATCACCGCCTGCCCGATGCCGCTGCGGGTCGCCTCCAGGAAGAACTGGTCGTAGAACCGCGTTCGGCAGGCCATCCCCCGCGCCATTCGCTGCGGATCGAACTCCGTGTTCCCGCCGGCTGCTATTTCGCCGTTCACCAGCCGGACGTAGACGTCGATCCCGACCGCGCGCACCAGCGGTGCGGCATACGGGTCGTCGATCAGCTTCGCGTCGGAAGACAGCGCTCGCTGCGCGGCCACCATGGTGGCCGTCGCGCCGACACTCGTCGCAAGATCCCAGCGATCACGTTCGGTGCGCGCCATGCTGCCCCCTTAGACCCGGGCCGGAAAAGATAGACAACCTAGTTAGTATCACAAGGCCGCCGCGGGACTACTCTCCGAGTTATCTGCCCCCGTTCGACGCCGGAGGACCGATGACCGATTTCGCGCAGCGGACGATCGAGCTGGCTCGCCGCAACGTAGGCGAGGGTGGGCGCCCGTTTGCGACGGTGATCGTCCAGGACGGCGAAGTGCTCGCCGAGAGCGCCAACAAGGTGGCCCAGACGAACGATCCCACCGCTCACGCCGAGATCCTGGCGATCCGCGAGGCATGCATGAAGCTGGGCACCGAGCATCTCGTCGACGCGACCATCTACGTGCTGGCCCACCCGTGCCCGATGTGCCTGGGCTCGCTGTACTACTGCTCACCCAAAGAAGTCGTCTTCCTGACCACCCGGGACAGCTACGAGCAGTACTACCTGGATGACCGCAAGTACTTCGAGTTGTCCACCTTCTACGACGAATTCGCGAAGCAATGGGACCAGCGACGCTTGCCGATGCGCTACGACCCCAGGGGCGACGCCGTGGAGGTCTACCGGCTCTGGAACGAGCGCAATGGCGGCCGCCGGTCGACGGTTGTTCCGTCGGCCTGATTCACGTCCTTGGCAGGACGACCGGCCTTCGCTAGTATTTGCGTATGCATGCAGGTAATGGCAAAGGCCGGCTGCCTGACGACCAGGCCAACCTGGTGGTCGAGGTGTTCCGGATGCTGGCCGATGCCACTCGCGTGCAGGTGCTCTGGGCGTTGACCGACCGGGAGATGGCGGTCAACGAACTCGCCGAGCACGTGGGGAAACCGGCGCCGTCGGTCTCTCAGCACCTCGCGAAGTTGCGGATGGCGCGGCTGGTTCGCACCCGCCGGGAGGGCACGACGATCTTCTACAGCCTGGAGAACGATCACGTCCGCCAGCTCGTCACCGACGCGGTCTTCAACGCCGAGCACGCCGGCCCCGGTGTGCCGGGCCATCACCGCGGCGACGGTGGCCTGAAGGCCGTCGGCCAGTCGTCTCGCCCGCCGACCCGGCGGCGCGGCGCGCTGAACGAGCAGTAGTCACAAGGCATTTGACAAAGGAGAAGTCAACGATGAGCGAACAGCACACCCATGACGGGCCACACGCGCACGAACACCAGCACGGCGACGTGACGCATGCCCACGCGCACACGAGCCACGAGCATGACCATGTCGAGCACGAGCACTCACACGCTCACGAGGACGGGACCGAGCACACCCATCAGCACGTGCACCAGGCGGGCCTGGAAGAAGTTCACGGTCACCTGCACGCATAGCGCGAGCGGCGCTTCGGCGACTCAGGAAACCATCGGGCAGTAGTGCTTGGGGTTGCCGCGCTCGTCCTCGGGCGGCAGGTTGCGCGCCGGTGTTTGCACCAGCGGCGTATCGAGCGGGATCCGCCCGCTGGCGCGGTCCAAGCCGGCCCGCGCGCGGGGGTGCTTGCGGAATCTGCTGGGCACCAGGGCGAACACGCCACGCACGACGTCGCCGAAGCGCCGGTGCAGCCACTCGTCGCGCCGCGACCAGCGGTAGCCCATCAGTTCTCGCACCGGCGGGTCGTACAGGCCCACCGTCACCCAGACGAAGAACGGCGCCAACAACTTGCGTTGCGCGGCCCACAACGGATCCGGAATCCATTGCGCGAACGGGGGTTTGGGAAGCTCGGTCAGATCGAGCACGGCCCGGGCGGCCCAATTGTTCTCCAGCACGTTGCGGCACATGTCGTCCCAGTAGACCTGGAATTCCTCCCACGAACCCGGCACCGGTCGCATGCTCATGCCGTACATGCGATACCACTCGACGTGTTCGTCGAACAGTTGCCGCTTCTGCTCCTCGGTGATGCCGCCGCAGAATCGTTCGGCCACATGAATGGTGCCCATAAAGAAGGTGGAGTGCGCCCAGTAAAAGACGTCGGGGTTCAATGCGTGGTAGCGCCGGCCCTGTTCGTCGACCCCCTTGATGTCGGTGTGGTAATCGCGGACCTCGGCGCCGGTACACGGGGCGCGATCCCCGTCGAATACGACTCCCCCGATCGGATACAACGAGCGCAGCAATCGCGGCCAACGCTCGCGGAAGAACGTGGAGTGATCGGTGACCGCCGCGCCCAGCTGAGGGTGCATGTTCTGCATTGAGCCCGCCCACGGACCCTGCAGCATGCCCCGCCAGTCCCCGAAGTACCGCCAGGTCAGCGAATCGGGCCCTAGCGGTGCGGGTGGCGCGTCATACCCCGCCGGCGAGACCGGGCAGCCGCCCGCGATGCCGTCGGACGCGCCCGCCGGGTCGCCGGAAACCGACTGCTCAGCGGTGCCCACACCATCGCGACCTGCGACGTCGCTGGTCAGAGGGGACGACGCGGACGTATCTTGAGTCACTATTAAGTCCCTGTAGGTATCGTGAATTTTGACTACAACCGTTGTCAATCTAGAGCTTAGGAGCGATGTGCAGACGGGTCAACGGCGGGGACGCTGGACCGGGGTCCCCTTGGAGAGTCGACTCGCGCTTCGCCGTGACAACCTCATCGACGCCGGCGTGCAGCTACTCGGCAGTGCCGGCGGGCCGGCGCTGACCGTGCGTGCGGTCTGCCGTGAGGCCGCGCTGACCGAACGCTACTTCTACGAAAGCTTCACCGACCGTGACGAATTCGTGCGCGCGGTCTACGACGATGTCTGCACGCGCGCGATGAACGCCCTGACGTCGGCGACGACCCCGCGCGAGGCCGTCGAGCGATTCGTCGAGCTGATGGTCGACGACCCGGTCCGTGGCCGCGTGCTGCTGCTGGCGCCGGCGGTGGAGCCCGTTCTGACCCGCTCCGGCGCGCAGTGGATGCCCAATTTCATCGATCTGCTGCAGCGCAAGCTGTCCCGGATCGGCGACGCCGTACTGCAGAAGATGATCGCCACCAGCCTGATCGGTGGGTTGTCAGGGCTGTTCACCGCCTACTTGCACGGGCAACTGGGGGCCACCCGCCAACAGTTCATCGATTACTGCACCAACATGCTCTACATCACGGCCGCGCCGTACGTCCCGGCCGGCGAGCTCGGCAAATCGCAATAACGCGCGTTGTCAGTGGCGCCGCATAGGCCGGCCACAAAGACCCGCACGAAACCGGCATAACTGGTCATCCGGCGCGCCGACGAGGAACTTGATGCTACTCAAGTACACAGATATATTGACTGCTACCCATCGACACAGATAACTGGAGGGCCTATGTCAGCCGAGCTGACAAACCTACAGCTGCTGCACGAACTCGAGCCATTCGTCGAGAAGTACCTGAACCGGCACGAGAGCATGCACAAGGACTGGAACCCGCACGACTACATCCCCTGGTCGGACGGCAAGAACTACTACGCGCTCGGTGGGCAGGATTGGGAGCCCGGTCAGTCACAGCTCTCGGACGTCGCCCAAGTGGCGATGGTGCAGAACCTGATGACCGAGGACAACCTGCCGTCATATCACCGCGAGATCGCGATGAACTTCGGCCTGGATGACGCCTGGGGGCAGTGGGTCAACCGCTGGACCGCCGAGGAGAACCGGCACGGCATCGCGCTGCGCGACTACCTGGTGGTGACCCGCGCGGTCGACCCCATCGAATTGGAAAAGCTGCGCATGGAGGTGGTGAACCGCGGCTTCAGTCCGGGCCAGAACCATCAGGTCCGAGCCGACCTGTTCGCCGAGAGCCTGTTCGACTCGGTCATCTATGTGACATTCCAGGAGCTGGCAACCCGGATTTCGCACCGCAACACCGGCAAGGCCTGCAACGAGACGATCGCGGACCAGTTGCTGGCCAAGATCTCGGCCGACGAGAACCTGCACATGATTTTCTACCGGGATGTCAGCGAGGCCGGGTTCGAGGCCGCGCCCAACCAGGCGATGAAGTCGCTACACAAGGTGCTGCGCAACTTCCAGATGCCGGGCTACCAAGTGCCCGAGTTCCGCCGGAAGGCCGTCGTCATCGCCGTGGGCGGCGTGTACGACCCGCGCATCCACCTCGACGACGTGGTCATGCCGGTGCTGAAGAAGTGGCGCATCTTCGAGCGTGAGGACTTCACCGGTGAGGCGGCCGCCATGCGCGACGATCTCGCGCTGCTGATCAAGGAACTCGAGACGACGTGCGAGAAGTTCGAGATCTCGAAGCAGCGTCAGCTCGAACGGGAAGCCCGAACCGGTAAGAGGACCACCGCGTTCGAGCTGCACCAGACCGCGGGCACGCTGACCATGAGCCGGCGGTAACCAAGCGGTGCACATCGGTTCCATCGCGCTCGCCAGCCCGGTGGTCCTCGCGCCGATGGCGGGCGTGACAAACGTCGCATTCCGGACGCTGTGCCGTGAATTGGAGCAGGCCAAGGTCGGCACCGTCAGCGGGCTCTATGTCTGCGAGATGGTGACGGCGCGTGCGCTTGTCGAGCGTCACCCGGCCACCCTGCACATGACCACATTCGCCCCGGACGAGTCGCCGCGTTCGCTGCAGCTCTACACCGTCGACCCAGCGACGACCTACGCGGCCGCCAAGATTATCGCCGACGAAGGCCTGGCCGATCACATCGACATGAATTTCGGCTGCCCGGTGCCCAAGGTGACCAAGCGCGGCGGCGGATCGGCGCTGCCGTACAAGCGGCGACTCTTCGGTCAGATCGTCGCCGCGGCGGTGCGTGGCACCGAGGGCACCCCGATACCGGTGACCGTCAAGTTCCGCATCGGCATCGACGACGAGCACCACACACACCTCGACGCCGGCCGTATCGCCGAAGCCGAAGGCGCCGCCGCCGTCGCACTGCATGCCCGGACGGCCGCGCAGCGTTACTCCGGCACCGCCGACTGGGACGAGATCGCCAGGCTCAAACAGCAGGTGCGGACCATCCCGGTGCTCGGCAACGGCGACATCTATGACGCCAGTGACGCGCTGACCATGATGGCCACCACCGGATGCGACGGCGTCGTCATCGGCCGCGGCTGCCTGGGCCGGCCATGGCTGTTCGCCGAGCTGTCGGCCGCCTTCACGGGAAGCCCGCCGCCCACCCCTCCGACGCTGGGCGAGGTCGCCGACATCGTCCGACGCCACGGGCAACTGCTAACCGCGCACTTCGGCGAGGACAAGGGCATGCGGGACATCCGCAAGCATGTCGGCTGGTACCTACACGGCTTTCCGGCCGGCTCCCAGCTGCGCCGGGCACTGGCGATGGTCAAGACGCTCGACGAATTGGACTCCCTGCTCGACCGGCTGGACGGCACCGTGCCGTTCCCGGACGAGGCGACGGGCCCTCGCGGCCGGCAGGGTTCCCCGGCCCGGGTGGTGCTGCCGGAAGGCTGGCTGGCCGACCCCGACGACTGCACGGTGCCGGCGGGCGCCGACGTCATGCACTCCGGGGGCTGAGCCGACGGCTCGAAATCGCGCCCGGGCCGATAAGTCAGTACGATGTGGGCTTTATTGCGTGCGCTCGGGTGGCGGATCGATTCCGTGCCGCCACACCAGCGGTGGCAATGGTTGGCACCAGCCGCGGCGCGCGCAACGCGACACTGCGCTGACATATGCACGAGCACGCTGACGTCTGCATCAGAGCTTCGGAGGCCTCTACGACATGAGTGACGCCGAGAACGACGCCACTCTCAATGGTCGGCACGGCCCGGGCGGGACGCGCACCCAACGGATCGCGACGAACCCGGCGCCGCTGGGCGCGGCGCCCTGGGAGCGATTCTTCGCGCCGCCGGCCAACGACAACCTTCACCGCTGGCAGCCCGAGGGCGCGATCGAGGCCGCCGGGCCGCGCGAGGATGACGCCGATCGGGGCGGATCCCACACCGGCGGCGGCGTCAGCGTCGCCGATCTGATCGCCAAGATCGGCGCGCCAAGCCGGCCGGTCCATCATCGTGCCGCTCCGGAGGACCCCGAGGTCGAGCCCACCGGCGCCGGGCCGGGCCTGCCGATCGAGCTGCAGAAAACGCAGGTGATCGACGACCTCGCCTATTCCGTGGACGCCGTCGCCGAGCTTCGCGCGCTGGAGGCCGCCGATTACCCGAACGACGACGACCCCCAAGACCTGGCTCCTGAGACCAGCGCCGAGGAACCCAAACGCCGGCGCCGGCCGCTGCTGGTCGCCGGGCGGTCGACGGCGGCCCTGGCTGCCGTGCTGGCGCTGGCCATGACCGGCGGCGCATGGCAGTGGAGTACGTCGAAAAACGCCCGGCTGAACACGATCAGCGCGCTCGACCAAAACTCCAGCGACATCCGCGACCCGGGCGGACAGTACGGCGACGAAGACTTCCTGATCGTCGGCCTCGACTCGCGCCTGGGCGACAACGCCAACATGGGCGCCGGGACGACCGACGATGCCGACGGAGAGCGCTCGGACACGGTCATGCTGGTCAACATCCCGGCGAACCGCAAGCGCGTGGTCGCGGTGTCATTCCCGCGCGACCTGGCGATCACCCCGATGCAATGCGAAGCGTGGAACCCAGAAACCGGCAAGTACGGGCCCCTCTACGACCCCAAGACCAAGACCTACGGTCCCAAGATGGTCTACACCGAGACCAAACTGAACTCGGCGTTCGCCTTCGGCGGCCCCAAGTGTCTGGTGAAGGAAATCCAGAAGCTGTCCGGCTTGAGCATCAACCGCTTCATCGCCGTCGACTTCTCCGGCTTCGCGAAAATGGTCGACGCCCTCGGCGGCGTCGAGGTCTGCTCGAGCACGCCGCTGCACGACTACGAGTTGGGCACGGTCCTCGAACACGGGGGACGCCAGGTGCTCGACGGCTCCACCGCCCTGAACTACGTGCGGGCCCGCCAGGTCACCACCGAGGTCAACGGCGATTACGGCCGGATCAAACGTCAGCAGCTGTTCCTGTCGTCGCTGCTGCGGTCGTTGATCTCCGAAGACACGCTGCTCGACCCTCACAAGCTCAACAGCGTCGTCAACATGTTCATCAGCGATACCGTCGTGGACAACGTGCAGTCCAAGGACCTTATCCAACTCGGTCAGTCGTTGCAGGGCATGGCGGCCGGGCACGTCACGTTCGTCACCGTGCCGACCGGTGTCACCGACCAGAATGGCGATGAGCCGCCGCGGATGGCCGACATGCGCGCCCTGTTCGACGCCGTCATCAACGACGATCCGCTGCCGGAGGAGAACGACCAGAACGCGCAGAATTTGAGCACGTCTGCAACGAAGGGCCCGTCGAAGGCGCCCACCACCAGGAAGTCGCCGGCACCGGCGCCGGAGGTGCAGCCCGAGCAGATCACTACGACCTCGCCGAGCGGCGTGACGGTGCGCGTTTCCAACGCGACCACGCAAAGCGGTCTGGCGACCACCGCGACCACCCAGCTCAAGCACGACGGCTTCAATGTGATGTCACCCGACGATTACCCCAGTTCGGTCAACGCGACGACCGTGCTGTTCTCGCCGGGCAACGAGGAGGCCGCCGCCACGGTCGCGTCCTCGTTCGCCGGCGCGAAAGTCCAGCGGGTTTCGGGCTACGGACAGGTCGTGCAGGTGGTGTTGGGGCCCGATTTCAAGTCGGTCTCGGATCCCTCGCCCAGCGGCTCGTCGATGAGCCTGCACATCGAACGCGGTTCGAGCAACGCACCTGCCAAGCTGCCGGAGGACCTGACCGTCACGAACGCGGCCGACACCACCTGCGAGTAACCGCTTTTGACGGCGCTCCGCCGCCCGTTTCGCGCAGCGAGACCGTACCCTTGGTGATATGCGGACCGCCTACCACGAGCAACTCTCGGAGTTATCCGAGCGCCTCGGTGAGATGTGCGGCTTGGCAGGAATCGCTATGGAGCGGGCCACCCAGGCTCTGCTCCAAGCCGACTTGGTGCTAGCCGAACAAGTCATCTCCGATCACGAGGCCATCGCCGTACTCAGTGCGCGCGCCGAAGAAAGCGCCTTCGTGCTGCTGGCATTACAGGCGCCGGTGGCCGGAGACTTGAGGGCCATTGTGAGTGCGATTCAAATGGTGGCGGACATCGACCGGATGGGTGCGCTGGCACTGCACGTCGCCAAGATCGCCCGCCGACGGCATCCCCAGCACGCCTTGCCCGAAGAGGTCAATGGCTATTTCGCCGAAATGGGTAGCATCGCAGTCGAATTGGGCAACAGCGCGCAGGAGGTGGTGCTGTCGCGCGACCCGGAGAAGGCCGCTCGGATTCGCGAAGAAGACGACGCCATGGACGACCTGCACCGGCATCTGTTCTCGGTCCTGATGGACCGTGAATGGAAGCACGGCGTCGCGGCGGCCGTCGACGTGACCTTGCTGGGCCGGTTCTACGAGCGTTTTGCCGACCACGCCGTCGAGGTGGCCCGGCGAGTCATCTTCCAGGCGACCGGCAGACTTCCCGAGGAAGAAGCGAAACCCGCCTCGCAGTAACGATCGGGCTAGCCGAACCGGCCGGAAATGTAGTCCTCGGTCGCCTTTTGGCTCGGGTTGGAGAAGATCTTCTCGGTGTCGTCCACTTCGATCAGCCGCCCCGGTTTTCCGACGGCTTCCAGGTTGAAGAACGCCGTGTAGTCGCTGACCCGCGCCGCCTGCTGCATGTTGTGGGTGACGATGACGATGGTGTAGTCCTGCTTGAGTTCGCTGATCAGCTCCTCGATGGCCATGGTCGAGATCGGGTCCAGCGCCGAACACGGCTCGTCCATCAGCAGCACATCGGGCTGCACGGCGATGGCCCGCGCGATGCACAGGCGCTGCTGCTGCCCGCCGGACAATCCGCCGCCGGGCCGGTCCAACCGATTCTTGACCTCATCCCATAGGTTCGCCCCGCGCAGCGAATACTCGGCCGTCTCGTCGAGCACCTTGCGGTTGCGCACCCCCTGCAGCTTCAGGCCGGCCACCACGTTGTCGCGAATTGACATGGCGGGGAACGGGTTCGGCCGTTGAAACACCATCCCGATGGCTCGGCGCACACCGACCGGGTCGACTCCGGTGCCATAGATGTCTTCGTCGTCGAGGAGCACGCTGCCCTCGACCCGTCCGCCGGGCACCACCTCGTGCATCCGGTTCAGCGTGCGCAGCACCGTCGTTTTGCCGCAGCCGGACGGGCCGATGAACGCGGTCACGCTGCGGGGCAGAACCGACAGCGTCACATCCGAGACCGCGTGAAACGATCCGTAGTAGATGTTGACGCCCTTGAGGTCCAACCGTTTGGCCACTTAGTGCTCCTGCCTATGACTTTCTGGTGCCCAGAAATCGTGCTATCACTCGGGCCGCGATGTTGATGATGGCGATCACCAGGATGAGGGTTAATGCGGCACCCCACAACCGATCCGTGGGGATGGGGTTGAGGCTCGCGCCGGCGGTCGTCTGGTTGAACATCATGCCGGGCAACGTCCCCATGAACCCGCTGAAGATATCGAAGTTCATCGATTGTGCGTAACCGACGAGGATCAGCAGCGGCGCCGTCTCGCCCATCACCCTGGCCATCGCCAGCAGTATTCCCGTGACGATGCCGGACAACCCGGTGGGAATGACCACCCGGGCAATGGTTTTCCACTTGGTGATGCCCAGCGCGTAGCTGGCCTCGCGAAGGTCCACCGGGACGATTCGCAGCATTTCCTCGGTGGCGCGCACGATCACCGGAAGCATCAGCAAGACGAGCGCCAGCGATACCGCGAACTGCGACCGGGGAAGTCCCAGCATGGCCACGCACAACGCGTAAATGAACAGCGCCGCAACGATTGACGGCACACCGCTCAGGATGTCCACCATGAACGACGCCAGTCGCCCCAACGCGGTGCCGCCGCCGTACTCGACCAGATAGATCGCGACCATCAGCCCGAGCGGGACGGAGATGAGGGCACATACCACTCCCTGCAGCACCGTGCCGACCAGCGCGTGGTAGGCGCCACCCCCGGTGACGAACGCCGTCATCCCCGCTTGCGAGTGCGTCCACCACACGGTTGACGCGACCGCCTTGAACCCCTTGACGGCCACTGACCACAACACCATCACCAACGGAGTCACAGCGATCAGCAGCGACAAGGAAACCAGCACGGCCGCAACGTAATTCGTGGTACGACGACGCCAGCTGACCGGTGAGAACGTCCGCGGCTTGAGGGGCCGGTCCAACATCGAGGTCATCGGGCCGCCCTTCGTCCCGCCCCGGCGACGGCGCCGCGCGCCAGGGCGTCGACCAGGAAGGTGAGCACGAAGAGCGTCAGCCCCGCGGCGATGTACGCGCCGGCCTTGTACCGGTCATCGAATTCGGCCGCGGCGCCGGCGATCTTGGTCGCAAAGGTGGAGCCGCCGTCGAACAGCGACCACCCGAACGCCGACTGTGTACCCCGCAGAATGATCAGCAGCGCCACCGTCTCACCCAGGGCGCGGCCCAGCCCCAGCATGGACCCACTGATATAGCCCGACCGCCCGAACGGCAGCGTGACCGTCTTGACCACTTCCCAGCGGGTGGCGCCGAGCGCCAGCACGGCCTCGATTTGGTCCTGCGGCGCCTGGACGAACACTTCGCGCGTGACCGCGGTGATGATCGGCAGGATCATCACCGCCAGGACGACGCCGCCGGTGAAGATGGTTCCCCCGCCGGCGGGCGACGCATTGCCGTTGGCGAACAGGAAACACCAGCCCAGCGAGCGATTGAGCCAGGTGGCGACGGGCCGAAGCTGCGGCGCCAGCACATACAGTCCCCACGCGCCGTAGATGATCGAGGGCACCGCGGCCAGCAGATCGACCGAGTAGGCCAGGGGCGTGGCGACCCGCCGGGGAGCGTACTGGGTGATGAAGATGGCCACGCCCAGGGCGACCGGCATGGCCAGAATCAGCGCGAACAACGACACGAACACCGTGACCGGAACCAGGCTGGCGATGCCGAAGTGCATGGCCGAGGTGTCCGTGGTGACCCATACACCGCCGTAGCTGAAGAAGTTCTCCCGATTGCGGTGCAGCGCCGGTATCGCGCGCCCGAGCAGGAACGCGGCGATCGCGGCGATGACCACGATGATGACCACGCCCGAGGATTGCGCGAGCCAGCGGAAAATCCGGTCCGCCACATGGGGCCGTCCCTGTCCCCACGGGCTGGTGGGGGTGGCCTGCTTGTCCGGAAACGGCGCGGCGACAACCGCACCCGAACCCGCGTCGATGGGATTCGGCGATGTCACGGTGATCCCGTCACAGGTCTGCTGTCACTCCTTGAACCCGATGCACCCGGTTACTGCATCGCATTGATGGCCGTAACCAGTCGTTCCCTGACCTTATCGGGCAAGGGCACGTATCCGGCCTTCGCGAGTTCGCCCTGCGCGGTACTGGCGGACACGGCCAGGAACGATTTGACGGCCGCCGAAGTCTCGGCGTCGTAACCCTTTGAGCACACGATCTCGTAGGTGACCAGCAACAGCGGGTAGACGCCGGGTTCCTCGGAGCCGTACATGGCATTGAGGTCGAGCACCAGGTCGTCGCCTTCGGCGAGGAATTTGGCCGCGTTGACGGCGTTCCCGGCAGTCTCGTTGGTCAGCGGTATGACGCCGCCGCGGGTGGCGATTTTGGCGTAGGGCATGCGGGCCTGATCGGCGAAGGCCCTCTCGACGTATCCGACGGAGCCCGGGGTGGCCCGCACCGCCTGGATGATGCCGGCCGACTTCGCGGCGCCCTCGCCGACACCGCCCTGAAACTCCGTGCCGACTCCTTTGGACCAGCTCTGCGGCGCGGCCGCGGTCAGGTATTTCTGCACGTTGTCGGTGGTTCCCGACGAGTCGGTCCGGTAGATCGGCGTGATCTTGGTGTCGGGTAGGCGCGTGCCCGGATTGAGCGCCGCCAGGATCGGGTCGTTCCAGGCGGTGATCCTGCCGGTGAAGATCTTGGCCAGCGCGTCGCTGTTGACCACCAGGTCCGGATTTCCGGGCAGGTTGTAGACGATCCCGATGGGGCCGAAAACCATTGGCAGGTCCCACGCCGGGTTACCGTCGCAGCGCTTGGCGGCGGGCCCGATCTGGTCGGCAACCAAGGGGGAGTCCGCGCCGGCGAAATCGACATGTCCCGCGATGAACTGCTCACGGCCGGCGCCGGATCCGGTTGGGTTATAGGCCAGCCCCTTTCCGGGGCAATACTGGCTCCACACCTGGTTGAACACCGTGATCGCGTTCTCTTGAGCGGTCGAGCCCTCCGCCGTCAGCTTGTCCTTGCCACCGCATCCGGCAGTTCCGGTGACGCCGGAGCTGGGCCCCGCGGTCCCGCGGCGATTCTCGTCGCTGCCGCAGGCGGCCAGTGCTCCGGCAACGAGCGCCATCACCAACGCCACGGCGGCCAGCGCCCTGCTCTGCCTGTCGCGCCTCACCGATCTCGCTTTCCTGACATGTTCCCGACGCATGTGGGCGCCGCGGCCCCCTCCCATGTGAGGTTGCCAAGTGCCGGCGGAAGTATGCGCCGACGCGGCGCGCGGCAACGTCTCGGTGGCCAGGACCAGATTAGCGATCCGCGTTGACGCCGCTCGTACCCGCGGTCAGTTGGCCGCGGGAACGACCGCGTATGCGGTGTCGACGCTGTGGACGGTGAACCCCAAGCGCTGGTAGGTGCGCACCGCGGCGACGTTGTCCGACTCGACGTAGAGCATCACGGTGGGTTCGGGGGCGTCGGCCAGCCGGCTCCCCAACCAGTCGATGCCGACGGCGGTCAACGCCTGCCCTAGGCCGCGGCCCTGCGCCGACGGATCGACGCCCACCACGTACACCTCGCCCAGGCCGGGCTGGTCCAGGTGCACCTTGGTCCAGTGGAAACCCAGCAACGTGCCGGCCTGCTCGCCGCCGGAGTCGTCGAACGCCAGGAACAGGCCCGCCGGGTCGAACCACGGTTCATTGCGGCGCTCCGCCAGCTCGACGTCCGTCCAACCGCCCTGTTCGGGATGGTAGGAAAACGCGGCATTGTTGACCCGCAGCAGCTCGGCGTCGTCGGCGGCGCCCGCGTACGTGCGGATCTTCACCCCTGGCGGCTGTGGCACGGTGTCGGGTAGGTCGCGCAGCGAACGTCGCATCTGCATCAGTTCCCGCACGGCGGCCAGGCCCAGCGCGGAAGCGGTAGCACGAGCCGGGTCAAGCGTGCCATGCGCCCAAAAACGGTTTCCCGCACCGGTTTTGGCCAACGCGGCGCGTGCCAGTGTGGACCCGATACCGCGACGGCGCGCCTGCGGGTGCACGACGAGTTCGGCCATGCCCGTCTCGCCGTCGCGCGGCGGGCTCAGGTTGAGGTAACCGATGATCGCGCCGGGCGTCGTGCCCCCCGCCTCCGGATTCCTGATCAGGAGATGCTCGGTGCGGTCATGCCCGAGCTCGCGCAGTACCTGCTCGCCAACGGGCGCGACTCCGTCGAATTCGGTTGCCGCACTGATAAGTTCGCGCACGCCCCGCTGCTCTTCGCCGGTCAGTGCCCGGCGCCACTCGGGTGACGTCACTGCGTGTGCAGCGGATCGGCCAACGGGTCTTGGACGTCCTGCGATTCGGATTCGGATCCAGCGCCGTCGGCGTCATCGGGCTCGGAAACCGGGGTGCGGCCGCGCGCGGGGCGGACGGCCTTGTAGCCCACGTTGCGCACGGTGCCGATCAGCGCCTCGTATTCTGGGCCGAGTTTGGCCCGCAGTCGGCGCACGTGCACGTCGACGGTGCGGGTGCCGCCGAAGAAGTCGTATCCCCACACCTCGTGCAGCAGCTGCGCGCGCGTGAAAACTCGCCCGGCATGCTGGGCCAGGTATTTGAGCAACTCGAATTCCTTATAGGTGAGGTCCAGCGGGCGGCCGCGCAGCCGCGCGGTGTAGGTGCCCTCGTCGATCACCAGCTCGCCGAGGCTGACCTTGCCGGCGCTCTCCTGGTCCGCGAGTCCGCCGCGCCGGCCGATCACCAGCCGCAGCCGCGCATCGACCTCGGCGGGCCCGGTGGTGGGGAGCAGGATCTCGTCCAGACCCCAGTCCGAGCTGACGGCCACCAGCCCGCCCTCGCTCACCACGGCCAGCACGGGGCCCGCCCGGCCGGCGGTGCTCAACAGGCGGCATAGTCCGCGTGCCGCCGACAGGTCGGTGCGCGCGTCGACGATCACCGCATCCGCGGTCCCGGCCTCGAGCAACGATGAGGGTTCTGGCGGCGCCGTCCGGACGGTATGCGGAAGCAGGGACAACGACGGCAAGACCGGGTCGGGATGAAGCTCCGAGGTCAGCAGTAGTAGCTCCAACTAGCCCCTCCAACTCGGGGGAACGGCATCTCCCAAATTCACAACACCATTAAGCGTTAGTTACCAGGTCGTATAACGATAACGTGTCACCTGGGTTTTTCGCGTGGCGGACGATCCAGTGTGAGGGCCACCACCTTCAGATCCGGCGCGTACCGGCCCTCAGGGCTTACGCCACAATATGCGGGTGCGCAAGGTGCTGATTGCTGTGACCGTGACGGCGATCCTGGTTGCCGTGGTCGCCCTCGGCGCCATCGGCGTCGACTATGGGACCAGCATTTATGCCGAATACCGGCTGTCGTCCAGCGTCCGTAAAGCGGCCAAGCTGGGCACCGACCCGTTCGTGGCCATCGTCGCGTTCCCCTTCATTCCGCAGGCGATGCGCGGCAACTACAGCCAGGTGGAGATCAAGGCCAACGCCGTCGACCACGCGATGACGGGCAGGGCCACCCTGGAAGCCACGATGTATTCGGTCGATCTCGCCCAGGCGTCGTGGCTGATCGGCCCGGACGCCAAGCTCGCGGTCGGCAAGCTGGAAAGTCGCATCATCGTCGACTCGACGCATTTGGGCCGGTTCATGGGCATCAGCGACCTGATGGTCGAGGCGCCGCCCAAGGAAACCAACACCTCCACCGGCGGTGTCACCGCATCGGGTATCTCGGACAGCCACGGGCTGGTGTTCACCGGAACACCCAAATCGGCGGGCTTCGATCGACGGGTCAGCGTCTCGGTCGACCTCTCCATCGCCCCGGATGACCCGGCAACATTGGTATTCACCCCGACCGGCGTCCTCACCGGATCGGACACGGCCAACCAGACGGTGCCCGCGGACAAACAGGACGCCGTGCTGCATGCCTTCAGCGGAAGGCTGCCCAATCAGCGACTGCCGTTCGGCGTCGCGCCGACGACCGAGGGGGCGCGGGGCTCCGACGTCATCATCGAGGGCATCACCCATGGAGTAACCGTGACCCTCAACGGGTTTAAGCAGTCATGACCGTCATAGTCGCGACCGTCGCGGTGCTTGCCGCGGCAACCCTTGCCGGGTGGTTGTTGACCCGGCGCTCCGGACGAATCCGGGAAATCGACTCCACGCCGGACCAGGACATCGACGCCGACATCGCGGCCCTGGGGCTTTCTCGCAGCGGCCCGACCGTGGTGCATTTCAGCGCGCCGTGGTGCGGACCTTGCGAGCGGGTCCGCCGGGTCGTCGAGCAGGTCTGCGACGACCTGCGTGATGTGGCCCACGTCGAGGTCGACCTGGACGCGAACCCGGAGACCGCACGCCGGTATTCGGTCCTGTCCCTGCCCACCACGTTGATCTTCGACGTCGACGGCAGGCAGCGATACCGCACGTCGGGAGTGCCCAACGCCGCCGACCTGCGGTCGGCGCTGAAACCGCTGTTGGCTTGACCACGGTGTCATTAGGTAAGCTGACCGACGTGTCAGCCCGCCTCGAGCCCATGCTCACCCAGCGCCGCGCAGTTCAGCTGTGCCGCACCGCGGGCTGTTGTTGTTGTTGCTGTTGCTGCTGAGTAGCCGCGCCTGCGCGTAGCACTCGGAGCGGCCCGGAATTCAGACCGTGGCACGTCTCCATTCGTCGTATCCGTCAGCAACAGAGGTATCGAGGAGTAGTCCTTGCCAAGCAACACCGCCACCACGCAGCCCGACCTGGTCGACGTGCGCGGACCGCGATTCGCGGCCTGGGTCACCACCGCAGTCCTGGTGCTGGCGCTCATCGTGTCGGCGGCGAGCCCGCTGGTCGCCGCAGTGATTCTGGCCGTCCAGGCCATCATCTTCGCCGTCGGCGCGCTCGGCGGGCCGCGCAAGCATCCGTACGGCCGGATCTTCGCCAAAGTCGTCGCGCCGCGGGTCGGCCCGGTGCAGGATCGTGAACCGACGGCACCGCTGAAGTTCGCCCAACTAGTCGGATTGATCTTCGCGGTGCTGGGAACGGTCGGGTTCGCGACCGGCGCCGTGCTGTTCGGCGTCATCGCCACCGGGGCCGCCCTGGTGGCGGCGTTCCTCAACGCGGCCTTCGGGATCTGCCTGGGCTGCCAGCTCTATCCGCTGGTGGCCCGCTTCCGACGCACCGCGCGTCCCACCTGACCTGCTGTACCAAAAGCGATTGAAAGGATCCACTCCATGGCACGCTCCGACGTCCTGGTCTCCACCGACTGGGCTGAGAGCAACCTCGACGCCTCAGGCGTCGTCTTCGTCGAAGTCGACGAAGACACCAGCGCTTACGACGCCGGCCACCTCCCCGGCGCCATCAAGCTGGACTGGCGTTCCGATTTGCAGGACCCGGTCAAACGCGACTTCGTCGACGCGCAGCAATTCTCCAAACTGCTCAGCGAGCGGGGCGTCTCCAACGACGACACCGTCATCCTCTACGGCGGGAACAACAACTGGTTCGCCGCGTATGCCTACTGGTACTTCAAACTGTACGGCCACGACAAGGTGAAGCTGCTCGACGGTGGCCGCAAAAAGTGGGAGCTGGACGGGCGCGCGCTGTCCAGCGACACCGTCAGCAGGCCGGCGACGTCGTACACCGCCGCCGCGCCGGACAACAGCATCCGGGCGTTCCGTGACGACGTGCTCGCGGCCATCAACGTCAAAAACCTGGTCGACGTGCGTTCCCCCGACGAGTTCTCGGGCAAGATCCTGGCGCCCGCGCACCTGCCTCAGGAGCAAAGCCAGCGGCCCGGTCACATCCCCGGCGCCATCAACGTGCCGTGGAGCAAGGCCGCGAACGAGGACGGCACCTTCAAGTCCGACGAAGAACTGGCCAAGCTCTACGCCGCAGCCGGCCTGGACGGCAACAAGGAAACGATCGCCTACTGCCGCATCGGCGAGCGGTCGTCGCACACCTGGTTCGTTCTCTATGAATTGCTCGGGCATCGGAATGTGAAGAACTACGACGGCAGTTGGACGGAATACGGCTCCCTGGTGGGTGCCCCGATCGAGTTGGGAAGCTGATATGTGCTCTGCACCGAAACAAGGACTGACGTTGCCCGCCAGCGTCGACCTGGAGAAGGAAACGGTGATCACCGGTCGCGTCGTGGACGGCGAGGGCCAGGCAGTGGGTGGCGCGTTCGTCCGCTTGCTGGACTCCTCCGACGAGTTCACCGCCGAGGTGGTGGCGTCGGCCACCGGTGACTTCCGATTCTTCGCCGCACCGGGATCCTGGACCCTGCGTGCGCTGTCGAAGGCCGGCAACGGTGACGCCGTGGTGGCGCCGTCCGGTGCGGGCATCCACGAGGTTGACGTCAAGATCGCCTGACCGCCAGCCGTCCCCGACGGGGACGCCGCGGGGCGAATAGACTTGTCCCCGTGGTGCTGTTCTTCGAGATCATGCTGGTTGTGGCGGTCGTGGTGATTTCATGGTTCGCCCTGTACACCCTCTATCGGCTCATCACCGACGAGTCGTGACCCGCGACGAGCCGTTGAGTTCCGCCGGCTCCGGCGACCGGGCGGTGGCCGCCGCCGCTGAGCGCGCGAAGCTGACCGCCGGCCGCAACATCCCGTCCTACGATGACCTTCCCCTGCCCGCCGACACCGCGAACCTGCGCGAAGGCGCGAACCTCAGCGATGCCCTGCTGGCGCTGCTGCCGCTGGTCGGCGTGTGGCGGGGCGAAGGCGAAGGCCGCGGGCACGACGGTGACTACCGGTTCGGCCAACAGATCGTGGTCTCCCACGACGGCGGCGACTACCTGAACTGGGAAGCCCGCTCCTGGCGGCTCAGCGAGACGGGCGATTACGAAGAGCGCGGCCTGCGCGAGACCGGATTCTGGCGCTTTGTCACCGATCCCGACGACCCCGGCGAATCCCACGCGATCGAACTGCTGTTGGCCCATTCGGCGGGCTACGTCGAACTGTTCTACGGCCGCCCCTTGACCCAGTCGTCCTGGGAGCTGGTCACGGACGCGCTGGCCCGCAGCAGGTCGGGCGTGCTGGTCGGCGGCGCCAAACGCCTCTACGGCATCGTCGAAGGCGGCGACCTCGCCTACGTCGAGGAGCGGGTGGACGCCGACGGCGGTCTGGTGCCGCATCTCTCGGCGCGGCTGTCCCGTTTCGTCGGCTAGTAGCGCCCTCCCGATATGGAGCGGCCCCCGAGCCGTATTCCCGGTTGGACAAAACCGGAAGCTCGGGGGCCGGGTGGCTGCGGGGAATTCGCTAGCGCTGTTGTGACGCCAGCTCTTCCGAGCCACTGCTGCTAGCGCGCAGCCACCTCACATGTCCATGAAGCTATCAATTTCGCGGACCACCTCCCTTCTTGTGTACGACCGACCGTACCGGCGAATCGGCCAGCCGACAACAGAATTCAGCGCTCAGCGATCGCTGAGGATGGCGGCGTCGATCAGTTCGGCGAAATCCGCGGCCATCGGCGAGGGCCGCAGCGGTCGGCCGTCGAGGGTATGCACGCGCGCGGCCAAGGTCATGCTGGAGATCAGCCAAACGCCTTGGGCGGCATCCAGATCCGCGACGCGCAGCGCTCGGTAGTCGCAGTCATAGCCCTTGTCCCTGGCCACCTCGAACAGCGCCTGTTGGGTGGTGCCGCGCAGGATCGGATACCAGGGCGGCGGCGTCAGCAGGCACGGATTACCGTCCGGCGTCTCAGAGTCGGCGGCGATCACCACTGTCGAGCGCGGGCCTTCCAGGATGTAGCCGTCGGTGCTGACGAAGATCACGTCACCGGCGTCCGCACGTGCGGCATGCCGCAGGGCCGCCATATTGATCGCGTACGACAGGGTCTTGGCCCCGGCCAGCAGCCACGGCATCGCGTCCACTCCGGTGGCGGGCAACCCGCGGTCGAGCGTGATCGCCGCCAGCCCGCCACGCCGGACCGCCGTCACCCGTTCGGGTACGGGATTGACCATCACGTAGGCCGTGGGCACCGAACCGCCCTCGCGACCGCGGCTGTAGATCAACCGCATCGCGCCCTCGTCGGCGTTCCCCGCGCACCAGTGCCGGGTGGCTACCTCGATCGCGCCTCGCCATCGCGGCAGATCGGGCTGGGGCAGGTCGGTCAAGGCGGCCGACTGGGTCAGCCGCTGCAGATGCGGCTCGATCAGGCAGGCCCGGCCGTCGCGGACCAACAGGGTTTCGAAGACACCGTCACCGCGGACGGCTGCGAGGTCGTCGGCGTAGAGCAGGGGCGCGTCGGGCGAATGGATTTCGCCGTCCAGCGTGACGATCACACCCGTTGGGCCGGCCATGGTGGAGAAGCCTATCCAATGACCCGCGAACGTGAAGCTGGCCGCACATTCGGCGGCCAGTGTGAAGCCAGCTTCACACTCGTGGGGAGCGCCCGGCGGTCCGTAGAGTTGACTCGTGACCCGCCCCGTCCCCGCACCCGAGACCGGACCCGACGCCGGTGCCGTCTGGCATTACGGCGATCCGCTCGGCGAGCAGCGTGCGGCCGACACCGACGCGATATTCGTCGACCGCTCCCACCGCGGAGTACTCGCCCTGACCGGGAAAGACCGGCAGACCTGGTTGCACAGCATTTCGACGCAATTCGTCAGCGACCTCCCCGACGGCGCCAGCACGCAGAATCTCAGCCTCGACGGCCAGGGCCGCGTCGAGGATCACTGGGTCCAGACCGAGCTGGCCGGCACGACCTATCTGGACACCGAACCGTGGCGCGCGGAGCCGCTGCTGGGGTACCTGCGCAAGATGGTGTTCTGGTCCGAGGTCACCCCGGCCGAAGCCGATCTGGCCGTGCTGTCGTTGCTCGGTCCGAAACTGGCTGACCGCGCGGTTCTCGACGCGCTCGGGGTGGACACGCTACCCGCCGAGCTGACCGCGATTCCCGCGGGCGACGGCTTCGTGCGGCGGATGCCGGGCACGCCGGCCGGGCAGATCGAGCTGGACCTGCTGGTTCCGCGCGCCGCGGCGGACGACTGGCGAAATCGCCTGGCGCAGGCCGGGGTCCGGCCCAGCGGTGTGTGGGCTTACGAAGCCCACCGGGTCGCGGCCGTGCGGCCCCGCCTCGGCGTCGATACCGACGAGCGCACGATTCCGCACGAGGTCGGATGGATCGGTGGTCCGGGCGCCGGAGCCGTTCACCTGGACAAGGGTTGCTATCGCGGGCAGGAGACCGTCGCGCGGGTGCACAACCTCGGCAGGCCACCCCGGATGCTGGTGCTGCTGCACCTCGACGGGTCGGCGGACCGGCCGTCGACGGGTGATCCGGTACTGGCCGGCGGCCGCACCGTCGGCCGCGTCGGCACCGTCGTGGACCACATGGATCTCGGGCCCATAGCGCTGGCGCTGCTCAAGCGCGGGCTGCCCGCCGACACGGAATTGGCGACCGGACCAGAGGCCTCGGTGGCTGCGGTGATCGACGCCGATTCCCTGCCCGCAACGGAACAGATCGGCGCCGGGCGGTTAGCTGTTGAACGGTTGCGGGGCGGTGCGGGATAATGAACGGTAACGTCCGCCACAGCGAGCAGGGCGCGCCAACGCCCGGTGGCGGGGCACGGTAAAGTGGTTGGCAGGACAATATGACACCAGGAGATCGGAGCCGCCTACTCGTTAGGCCGCTCCGTTATTGCGCGAGGGGGTTCCCCCATGGGCCGCGGCCGGGCTAAGGCAAAGCAGACCAAGGTTGCTCGAGAACTCAAATACAGTTCTCCGCAGACCGACTTCCAGCGGCTTCAGCAAGAGCTGTCAGGGACGGGTTCGGACGAGTCCAGCGAACTGGACGGCGACGGATCCGACGAATCCTGGGACGACCAGGACAGCTGGCGTCGCTAAAGCCAACGCCCCGGCGCCGATGCGTAGTGCACCGGCGCCGCGTTAGATCTACCGGAATCCACGCGTCCTAGAACCTCGGGTGCTGACCCACCATCTTGGCCCGCGGGCCCTCTTTTCCGCCTTTGCCAACGGTGCCCAGCACCCAGCAGTCCAGGTGTCGTGCGGTCAGGATGGCCAATGCGCGGTCGGTGTCTTCGGGGGCCACGATGGCGATCATCCCGACGCCCATGTTGAACGTCTTCTCCATCTCCTCGCGCGTCACGCGGCCGCGCTGGGCGATCATGGCGAACACCGGCGCGGGTGTCCAGGTGCCGCGGTCCATCTCGGCGACCAGGCCATGGGGGATGACGCGTTGCAGATTGCCGGCCAGCCCGCCGCCGGTGACGTGGCAGAAGGTGCGCACGTGGGTTTCGGCCGCGAGCGCCAGGCAGTCCTTGGCGTAGATACGGGTGGGTTCGAGCAGCTCTTCACCCAGGGTGCGGCCGAACTCCTCGACGTAGCCCTCGAGGTTCATCCGGTCGATCTCGAGGAGCACCGTGCGCGCCAGCGAATATCCGTTGGAATGCAGGCCGGACGAACCCATCGCGATGATGACGTCGCCGGGTTTGACCCGGTCGGGGCCCAGCACGTCGTCGGCCTCGACGACACCGATTCCGGTGGCCGAGATGTCGTAGTGGTCCGGTTCCATCAGACCGGGGTGTTCGGCGGTCTCGCCGCCCAGCAGCGCGCAGCCGGCCCGCACACACCCCTCGGCGATCCCACTGACGATGGCGCTCAAGCGTTCCGGCACCGTGCGGCCCACCGCGATGTAGTCCTGCAGGAACAGCGGCTCGGCGCCACACACCACCAGGTCGTCGACCACCATCGCGACCAGGTCCAGCCCGACGGTGTCGTGTTTGTCCATCGCCTGGGCAACCGCCAGCTTGGTGCCGACGCCATCGGTGGACGCCGCGAGCAGTGGCTCGCGGTAGTCACCACGCAGCGCGAACAAGCCGGCGAATCCGCCCAGGCCGCCCAGAACCTCGGGTCGCGTAGCTTTTGTCGCCAGCGGCTTGAACAATTCGACGGCGCGATCGCCGGCTTCAATGTCCACCCCGGCCGAAGCGTAGGTGATGCCCTGACTGCCTTGGTGGCGTCCGGGGCTCTTTCCGGGATCCGTCATCGCGATAAAGGCTACCGGGCGGCGTTCACGGCCGGGATCAAACGTCGGCGATGGGGCGCAACCGAGTTCCCTCAGTGCACGATTGGCACTTCGTCGGCCGCGAGATCGTCGAGGCCGGCGCCGCGCGCGGCATTGGCGAGCATGTGCTCGATGACGTTCTTGCCCAACGCGGTTTCGCCGGGCAGCTCGATCGGATACTGGCCGTCGAAGCAGGCGGTGCACAGCCGCGAGGCCGGCTGCTCGGAGGCCGCGATCAGACCGCGCAGGGAGATGTAGCCCAGCGAGTCGGCGCCGATGGCATGCCGCACCGCCTCGAGCATCTCCTTCTTGTCCTCGACCGCGTTGGCGATCAGTTCCGCCGGTGACGGGAAGTCGATGCCGTAGAAGCAGGGCCATTTGACCGGGGGTGAGGCGATCCGCACGTGCACTTCGACGGCGCCGGCCTCGCGCAGCATCCGCAGCAGTGCGCGCTGGGTGTTCCCGCGCACGATCGAGTCGTCGACGACGATGAGTCGTTTGCCCCGGATCACCTCGCGAAGTGGGTTGAGCTTCAGCCGGATACCGAGCTGACGGATGGTCTGCGACGGCTGGATGAAAGTGCGCCCGACGTAGGCGTTCTTCATCAGCCCCTGGCCGTAGGGAATGCCCGACTCCTGCGCGTAACCGACGGCGGCCGGCGTGCCCGACTCGGGCACGCCGATGACCAGGTCGGCTTCGACTGGGCGCTCACGGGCCAGCCGGCGGCCGATCTCCACCCGGGTTGCGTGGACCGACCGGCCGGCGATCGTGCTGTCCGGTCGTGCCAGGTAGACGTACTCGAAGACGCAGCCCTTGGGGGTGGGATTGGCGAACCGCGTGGAGCGGACGCCGTCGGCGTCGATCGCCAGCAATTCACCGGGTTCGATGTCGCGCACGAACGACGCGCCGACGATGTCGAGGGCCGCCGTTTCAGAGGCCACCACCCAGCCGCGATCCAGCCGTCCGAGCGAAAGCGGCCGCACCCCATGCGGATCGCGGCACGCGTACAGGGTGTTCTCGTCCATGAAGGTGAGGCAGAACGCGCCGCGCACGGTCGGCAGCAGATCCAGCGCCGCCTGCTCCAGGGTGGCGTCCGCCGCGCCGTGGGCCAGCAGCGCGCCCAAGATGTCGGAGTCCGTCGTCGCCGGCGCCGGGGCGCGCTTGGCGATCAACCCCTCGTCGCGGGCGCGGGCGGCGAGCTCGGCGGTGTTGACCAGGTTGCCGTTGTGCCCCAATGCGACGCCGGTGCCGGCAGCGGTGTTGCGGAAAACCGGCTGTGCGTTTTCCCACGTCGTGTCGCCAGTGGTCGAGTAGCGGCAGTGGCCGATGGCGACGTGGCCCTGCATGGCACCAAGCGTCTGCTCGTCGAACACCTGGCTGACCAGGCCGAGGTCCTTGAAGACCAGCACCTGGGATCCATCTGCCACGGCGATGCCGGCGGCTTCCTGGCCGCGATGCTGCAGCGCGTACAAGCCGTAATAGGTGAGTTTGGCGACGTCCTCGCCCGGGGCCCATACCCCGAATACACCGCATTCTTCACGGGGTGCGTTGAAGTCCTCTTCGGGTTCTTGGACGGTCACGATTGGGCAGCTCCCCGGGGAACGGTTGGTGACGTAACGGAGTCTACGGGCAGCGTCGCCGCGCCGACGAATCCGCCGGGCGTGTTGAGCGACGAATTCCCACTTCAAATACCTAAAGCTGCAGTTCAGGGTTATGTTCAGCCCATATCGAACAGGGGCAGGCAGTGTCCAATCTCACCGGCTCGCGAACCGGAAAGGCGCAGCGCACCGGTGGGCTGCGCCTCGGCGAACGACAACTTTCCGGTGGCCAGCAGCAGCCAGGTGCGGGGGTCGGTTTCCACCACGTTGGGCGGCGTGCCCCGGGTGTGCGTGGGCCCGGCGATGCACTGCACCGCGACGAACGGGGGGATGCGCAACTCCACGCTCCGCCCGGGTGCCACCGCGGCGAGCGTGCGGGCGGTCAGCCGCACGGCCGTCGCCAATTCCTGTCGGTCAGGCGCCGGACGTGATTCGTCGCCAAGCCAGTCCGCGATCGCCAGTAACGCCTGGCGGGTCTTCACCGGGTCGGCTCTGTCGCGCGGGGCCATGACCTCAGGGTCTCAAAATCCCGCGGCCCGACGACCGGACGGCCAGCACGGCGATGGCACCGGCTTCGTTGACGGCCAAATGCGCCAGCATGGGTGTCGCCAGGCTTCCGGAACGCTCGGCCAGCCAACCGAAGAGCCAGCCCGCGGTTCCGGTGACCAACACCGTGCCGGCGACCGGCTCACCCGTCGCGCGCGCGTCGGCGATGTGCGAGAGGCCAAAAGCGCAGGCCTGCAACAGCCGTCCACCACGCGCACCGAAAGCAGCGGAGCCCGCGGCCATCAGCGCGCCCCGAAACGCGGACTCCTCCGACCACACGGTGCCCACCGGTATCCGCAGCAGCAGCCACTCCGGCGCCGTCGCCGGTGGCTGGCGGTCGGCCATCGATCGGCGGACGGGCGCCAGCGCGGTCGTCGCGGCGACCGTAGCCGTCACAAAGAATGCGGCCAGCGACCCCCATCGCAAGCCGGCCCATAGCCGGGGCGGACCCAGGCCCAGAGGTGCACGCGTCACCCACACCAGCGCGCCACCCACGCCGGCCTGCACCACCGTCCGCCACGAGGCCGGCAGCCGCGGACTGACGAAGCTCCAGCCGATCAGCGCGGCGGCCAACGACAACGCGCCAGTTCGACGAAAATGCCGCGCAGACATCAGGATTCGCTGCGGTCACTCATCCGAAGAGCCGCGGCAGCACCGCCTCGGAAGTCTCGCGCAGTTCGGTCAGTGGGACCGTGAACAGCCCCTGGAACTCGACCGCGTCGGAGGCCTGGTCGACCACGCCGATGCGCACCGCCGGCAGTCCTCGCGCCTCGCACATCGACCGGAACCGGCTCTCCTCCGTACGCGGCACCGCCACCAACACGCGACCCGCCGACTCGGAGAACAACGTCACGAACGGGTCGGCGTCCTCGGGAAGCACGATGCGACAACCGGTTTCGCCGGCCAGGGCGGCCTCGACGACGGCCTGCGCGAGGCCGCCCTCGGACAGGTCGTGGGCCGCGGACACCAGGCCGTCGCGCGACGCCGAATGCAGCACCGCCCCCAGCAGCTTCTCGCGGGCCAGGTCGACTCTGGGCGGCAACCCACCCAGATGATCGGCGGTCACTTGGGCCCAGGTGGAACCGTCGAACTCGTCGCGAGTATCGCCGAGCAGCATCAGGGTCTCCCCTGGCTCGGTGCCCAGGCCGGTGGGGATGCGCCGGGCGACGTCATCGATGACGCCCAGCACGCCTACCACCGGGGTGGGCAGGATCGCCGCCGAGCCCGTCTGGTTGTAGAAGCTGACATTGCCGCCCGTCACCGGAATCCCGAGGGCCACACAGCCATCCGCGAGGCCCTTGACGGCTTGCGAGAACTGCCACATCACTCCGGGGTCTTCTGGCGAACCGAAGTTCAGGCAATTGGTCACCGCGACCGGTACCGCCCCGGTGACGGCGACGTTGCGGTAAGCCTCGGCCAGGGCGAGCTGAGCACCGGCGTACGGATCGAGCTTCGTATATCGGCCGGATGCGTCGGTGGATACGGCGATGCCGCGGCCGGTGGATTCGTCGACGCGCAGCACACCACCGTCGGCGTGCTCGGCCAGCACTGTGTTGCCGCGCACGTACCGGTCGTACTGCTCGGTGATGTATGCACGGCTGCACAGGTGCGGACTACCTAGCAGCGCAAGCAAAGTGGCGCGCAGTTCGTCACCGGTGGCCGGTCGTGGCAACCGCGCGGCGCTGTCGGCGTTCAAGGCGTCCTGGGTATCGGGCCGGGCGACCGGCCGGTGGTAGACCGGGCCTTCGTGGGCGACGGTGCGCGGCGGCACATCGACGACTGTCTGGCCGTGCCAGGTGATCTGCAACCGGTCGCCGTCGGTGACCTCGCCGATCACCGTGGCCAGCACGTCCCACTTGCGGCACACCGCCAGGAAGGCGTCGACGTTTTCCGGGGTCACCACGGCGCACATCCGCTCCTGCGACTCGCTGCACAGGATCTCCGCGGGCGTCATCTGCGTGGTGCGCAGCGGCACGGCTTCGAGCTGGATCGCCATCCCGCCGTCGCCGGCTGAGGCCAATTCCGAAGTGGCGCAAGATAATCCGGCACCGCCCAGGTCCTGGATGCCGACCACCAGGTGCCCGGCGTACAGCTCGAGGCAGCACTCGATGAGCACCTTCTCCATGAACGGGTCGCCGACCTGAACCGAGGGCAGCTTCTTGCGGGATCCCTCGCTGTCAAACGTGTCCGAAGCCAGCACCGAAACCCCGCCGATGCCGTCCAGGCCGGTACGGGCACCGAACAGGATGATCTTGTTGCCGGCGCCCGAGGCGAAGGCCAGGTGCAGGTCCTCCTGGCGCAAGACGCCGACGCACATGGCGTTGACGAGCGGGTTGCCGGCGTAGCAGGCATCGAACACCGTTTCGCCGCCGATGTTGGGCAAGCCCAACGAATTGCCGTAGCCGCCGATGCCGCGCACCACGCCGTCGACCACGCGGCGGGTGTCCGGCGCGTCGGCCGCGCCGAACCTCAGCTGGTCCATCACCGCGACCGGCCGCGCGCCCATCGCCATGATGTCGCGGACAATCCCGCCGACCCCGGTGGCCGCGCCCTGGTAGGGCTCGACGTAGGACGGGTGGTTGTGCGACTCGACTTTGAAGGTGACCGCCCAGCCGTCGCCGATGTCGACGACGCCGGCGTTTTCGCCGATGCCGGCCAGCATGCCGGCCCGCATCTCGTCGGTGGTGGTCTCGCCGAAGTACCGCAGGTGCACCTTGGACGACTTGTAGGAGCAATGCTCGCTCCACATCACCGAGTACATCGCCAGCTCGGCATCGGTCGGCCGGCGTCCCAGGATGGCGCGGATCCGCTGATATTCGTCGTCTTTGAGGCCCAGCTCGGCGAACGGTTGCGGCTCGTCGGGAGTGGAGGCGGCGTGCTCGACGGTGTCGATGGCCTGGGTGCGCGCGCTCGTCCCGGAGACTGTCACGCCAGACAGTCTAGGGCTGGACGCACCCTGGACGCCGAGCTGGCCGAGCATGGCTGAGCTGCGACCCGCGGCTACTGCCGCACCACGCAGAACACATTGCCCTCGGGGTCGGCGAGGACGACCCAGCGGAAGCTGTCGCCAAACTGGTGCCGGCCGACCTCGGTGGCTCCGGCCGCCGTCAGCCGCGACACCTCGGCGTCGACGTCGGCCGCGCTCAAATCGAGGTGCACGCGGTTCTTGCCTGGCGTCGGGTCGGGCACCTTCTGGAACCCGAGCCGCAGCCCTTCCGGGAAGGTCACCGCCGTGAATTCGTCGGCGAGGATGACGTGCGTCTTGCCGCCGAAGTGTTGCGCCCACCAGCCGGCCAGCCCGTCCGGATCGCCGCAGTCGAACGTGACCATTTCTACGTTTAGCGCCATGGCCGGATCGTAGGTCAGCGGGGCGACAGAAAAGCTTGCATCGCCGCCGAATAAGCGGCGACGTCGTGTGCGCCCATCAACTCGCGCGCGGAGTGCATAGCCAGTTGGGCTGCGCCGACGTCGACGGTGGGGATGCCCGTCCGCGCCGACGCCAACGGTCCGATCGTCGATCCGCACGGCAGGTCGGCGCGATGTTCGTAGCGCTGCAACGGCACTCCGGCCTGCCGGCAGGCTAGCGCGAACGCCGCGGCGGTGCGACCGTCGGTGGCGTAGCGCAGGTTCGGATGCACCTTGAGCACCGGCCCGGCGTTCACCGCGATCGGGTGGCCGGGCTCGTGCCGCTCCGGGTAGTTGGGGTGGGTGGCGTGCGCCATGTCGGCGGAGGCGAGCAGTGAGGCCGGCAGCCGGCGCAGGTAGTCCTCGCGGCTACCGCCGGCCGCCAGCACGATTCGCTCGAGCACGGTGCCCAGCAGATCGGATTGCGCGCCGTGATCCGACGTCGATCCCACCTCCTCGTGATCGAAGACCGCCAACACGGGCAGATAGGCCCCGGCCCGTTCCACGGCCAGCAATGCCTCCATCCCCGCGTAGCAACTGGCCTGGTTGTCCAGCCGGGGCGCACTCAGCAGGCCGGCGTCGGCGCCGACAACAGTCGCGGGAGTCAGGTCGTGGGTCATCAGATCGGCGGCCAGCACGGCGGTCGGCGCGACTCCGGCGCGCTCCGCGACGTAATCGACGAAAGACCGCGTCGTATCCCCGACACCCCACACCGCGTTGACGTGTCGCTGCGGATCCAGCGTCACCGACTTGCGGTCCTCGGCCAGATGGATGGCCAGCTGCGGCACCCGAAGGATCGGCTCGTCGATGCGCACCAGGTGGTGTGCGACGCCGCCGTCTTCGCCGTCCGCGCGCACCGAAAGGCGCCCACTGATACCCAGATCGCGGTCCAGCCACGAGTTGAGCCATGCGCCCCCATACGGTTCCAGCGCCACCACCCGCCAGCCGGTGACCACCCGATCGGGATGCTGCTTGACCCTGAGGTTGGGACTGTCGGTGTGCGCCCCGACGATTCGGAACGGTCCGTCGGCGCCTTCCGAATTCCAGGCGACCAGCGAGCCGGCCCGCACCGTGAAGTAACGCCCGGGCTCGGACGGCCAGCGTTTAGCCTCGCTCAGTTCGGTGTATCCGGCAGCGATCAGCCGGGCGGCCAACGTGGCGCACACGTGAAATGGCGACGGAGAGGCGTCGATGAAATCGCAGAGTCCTTGCGCGCTCGCTGAGGACTTCGCCTGGTTTCGAGGCCCGCCGGACATGTTGAACATCATGGCTGTCCGCCGTTGTGCGGTTCACGTTAGGGTCATCCACGTGCCCCCCGTCCAGCCGCAACCCATCCTCGCGCCGTTGACGCCCGCGGCGATCTTCCTGGTGGTGACCATCGACGACGGCGGGGAGGCGGCGGTGCACGACGCACTGCCTGACATTCCCGGACTGGTGCGCGCGATCGGTTTTCGCGAACCGCAGAAACGGTTGTCGGCGATCGCCTCGATCGGCTCGGACGCCTGGGATCGCCTGTTCTCCGGACCCCGGCCCGCCGAACTTCATCGGTTCCCCGAACTGCACGGACCGCGACACACCGCTCCCGCCACGCCCGGGGATCTGTTGTTCCACATCAGGGCCGAATGTTTGGATGTCTGCTTCGAACTGGCCGACCGGATCCTCAAATCCATGGCCGGTGCGGTCTCCGTGGTCGACGAGGTGCATGGCTTCCGCTACTTCGACAACCGCGACCTGCTCGGATTCGTCGATGGCACCGAGAACCCGGACGGCGCGCTGGCCACGAGTGCCACCGCGATCGGTGACGAGGATCCCGACTTCGCCGGCTCGTGCTACGTGCACGTGCAGAAGTACGTGCACGATATGTCGGCGTGGCATTCGATCTCGGTTACCGAGCAGGAGCGCGTGATCGGCCGCACCAAGCTCGACGACATCGAGCTCGACGACGACGTCAAGCCGGGCAACGCCCACATCGCCCTCAATGTGATCACCGACGACGACGGCACCGAACTGAAAATCGTGCGCCACAACATGCCGTTCGGCGAGCTGGGCAAAAGCGAATACGGCACGTACTTCATCGGCTATTCGCGCACGCCCCAAGTCACCGAACGGATGCTGCGCAACATGTTCCTCGGCGACCCGCCCGGAAACACCGACCGCATCCTCGACTTTTCCACGGCCATCACCGGCGGATTGTTCTTCTCCCCCACCCTCGACTTTCTCGATGATCCACCACCACTTCCCGCAGCGCCGTTGGCGGAAACGCCTGCTGCACAGAACGGCTCACTCTCGATCGGCAGCCTGAAAGGAACGAGTTCATGAACAACCTCTACCGCGACCTGGCACCGGTCACCGAAGCCGCCTGGGAAGAAATCGAATTGGAGGCGACCCGCACCTTCAAACGCCACATCGCCGGGCGTCGAGTGGTCGACGTCAGCGAGCCCGGCGGACCGGTTACCGCCGCGGTGAGCACCGGCCGGCTCGCCAACGTCGCAGCACCCACGGAAGGCGTGGAGGCTCACCTGCGCGAGAGCAAACCCCTTGTCCGACTGCGGGTTCCGTTCACCCTGTCACGCTACGAGATCGACAACGTCGAGCGCGGCGCCAACGATTCCGACTGGGACCCGGTCAAGGAAGCCGCCAAGAAGCTGGCATTCGTGGAAGACCGGGCCATTTTCGAGGGCTACGCCGCGGCATCGATCGAGGGCATCCGCTCCGCCAGCTCGAACAAGTCACTGACCCTGCCGGCGGACCCGCGGGAGATTCCCGACGTCATCACTCAGGCGATCTCCGAACTCCGGCTGGCCGGTGTCGACGGTCCGTACTCGGTGCTGCTCTCCGCCGACGTCTACACGCGGGTCAGCGAGACGACCGAACACGGCTACCCGATCCTCGAACACATCGACCGATTGGTTCCCGGCGACATCATCTGGGCGCCGGCGATCGACGGCGCCTTCGTGCTGACCACCCGCGGCGGCGACTTCGACCTGCAGCTCGGACACGATGTGTCGATCGGGTACACCAGCCATGACGCGGACACCGTGCAGCTGTATCTCCAGGAGACGCTGACCTTTTTGTGCTACACCGCCGAGGCCTCGGTTCCCCTCAACCCGTAGGAATAATTGGCGGCAAGCCCTTGCTTACCGGGAGAGCAACTGAACTTCTCTCTTGGAGGCAGGGTTTCGATGGCAACAACTTTGGCCGGCTCGACCGCATTGGTCACCGGCGCGACATCGGGTATCGGCCGGGAAATCGCACTGCAGCTTGCGGCTCGCGGCGCCGAGGTCGTGGTGCAGGGCCGCAATGCCGAACGCGGCGCCAAGACCGTCCGCGATATTGAAAATGCCGGCGGCACGGCACGTTTCGTCGCAGCAGACCTCAACGACGCCGACGATGTGCGGCGATTGGCCGCCGAGGCGGGACCGGTCGACATCCTGATCAACAATGCCGGAATCTACGAATTCGGTCCCACCGCGGACACCGACGACGCGACCTTCGACGAACACGTCAACGTCAATCTGCGCGCGCCGTACATTTTGGTGCAGCAGTTGGTGCCGGCCATGGCCGCTCGGGGTAACGGCGCCGTGGTGAACGTGAGTACCCTGGCCGCTTCCGTGGCAACCCGCGGCGCGGGTGTCTACGGGGCCACAAAGGCCGGCTTGGAGCAGCTGACCCGCGTGTGGGCCGATGAGTTCGGCGAGTCGGGCGTGCGGGTGAATGCTGTAGCCGCCGGACCGACCGAAACGCCTGGGGCCGCGGCCCTTCCGGGTGTCCTGGATACCATCGCGGCGATCACCACGGTGAAACGCGTGGCCGACGCGGGCGAAATCGCCAGTGCCGTGGTCTTCCTCGCATCTCCGGACGCCAGCTATGTCAACGGCGCCATTCTGCACGCGACCGGAGGTCAACGAGCGATTGCCGCGTAAACGCTAGAGGTCGAGAACCACATCGGTATCCGGGGCCGCCGAGCAGATCAGCACCGACCCCTGGCCGGGCGGCTCCAATGGCCGTTGCACGTAGGCGGTCGTCCCGGCGATGATCCCGGTTACACACAGGTGGCACACCCCGCTGCGGCAGGAAAAACGGGTTGGCACGTCGCAATCTTCGGCCAGGTCGAGGATGCTGTGGTACTGGGGGGACCAGCTTACCGTTAATCCGCTGCGCGCAAAGGTGATCGCGGGCCCCGTGCCCCGCGGTCCTACAGGTTGATGCGGTGGCTTGTGATCACCGGTCTCGACAATGCCCGGGCTGATCGCGGGCAGCGCGCCGAACAGCTCGCTGTGAATGCGCGTGGAGTCGAATCCAATGCCGATCAGGGCCTCGCGCATATTCGACATGAATTGCGTTGGTCCGCAAAGATATACGGTGGCATCGGTGGGCAGGCCCAACGCCGCGATGGATTCGCGCCGCAGGCGGCCTTGTGTTTCGGTGTAGAAGATTTGCTGCCTGGCGTGCGGCAATGACTCGATGAGCGTCGTGACTTCGTCTGCGAAGGCCTGGGTTTCGCGACTGTGAGTGGTGTGCAACCACCAGATGTCGCGACGGCTCGCGGCCGCGGACAGCGCATGCAGCATCGCCAGCACCGGCGTCGCCCCGATACCGGCGGAGAACAGGATGACCGGGCTGGAGTCGTCGGTGAGGAAGAAGTCGCCGCGGGGCGCGGCCGCCGCGATCACCGACCCAGGGTGAATGCGGGTGTGCAACCACCGGCTGACCACACCGTGGTCCTCGCGCTTGACGCTGATGCGGTAATAGCCGGCGCCGGATCCGTCGGACAGCGAGTAGCTGCGCATCGGTGCGGGCTCACCGGCGCCAGCGATCTTGACCGTCAGGTACTGGCCGGGAAGCGCCGGTGGCAGCGGACTGTGGTCGTCGGCTTCCAGTCGGAACGAAAGTACTTGTGGACTCTCCCGGCGTGTTTGGGTCACACGCAAGTTGCGGAAGCCTGTCCATCCCGGTTCGGCTCCGATGGGCGGCGCTAGCGCGGGTGCCGCGCCGTCGTGTGCGGCCAGCAGCTCGTGAAACGACTGTTGCCAGCCGGGGCTGAGCGCCGGAACGTCGATGGCCTTACGCAACATTTCGTCGTCGCGGTCGGGCAGATAGAGCAACGCGTCCACGTCGGCGACGCTGAGTTCGTGGCGGCCTCGGCGGGTCCGCACGATGTCGTCGCCGGCCCGCACGTGACCCTCGGTGATTACCCGGAAGTAGAAGCCCGGGCGATGTTGAGAGACAAGCAGGTTGGGCATGTTCGGCTCGTCGAGTCGGATGCCGATCCGAAAACAAGTGACCCGCGGCTGGGTGACCTCGAACTCGGCATCGCCGATGCGATAGCGGTCTCCGATGCAGACGTCGTCGTCGGCGAGTCCGGTGACGGTGAAGTTCTCGCCGAAGTGTCCGGGTTGCAGGTCGTCACGACCCAGATATGCCTTCCAGAAGTCGTATGCTTCGGTCTGGTACACCATGACGGCGCGTTGCTCCCCACCATGCCCGGCCAGGTCCCCCTGGCCGTCGCCATCGACGTTCAGCCGGCGCACCATGACTGGCCCCTCGATCGGAGCCTTCCAGATCCCGGTGTAGACCGCTTTGTCTCGCCATTGGACGTTCTTGGGCATGCCCACGTTCACCGAGACAAGCCTGCCCACTGTGTCACCTCGAACCGGCTCGTATTCCTACGACCCCAACTGGGATGGTTCGCCCAGAATATGGCAGGCCGGTTCGTGCGGCAACACCTCGGCTTCACGGGCTGTCGCGAGCCGCCCGTTTGGTGCATACTGGGTCATACAACCCATAATCTAGAGTCTGGGTTCCGCGCACCTCCATCGGACGCCGCCGAGGCGCACGATGCTGAAATGCATTGACTCAGGAGGAATGCCATGCCTGCGGTTCATCATCGCTACGCCAACGTCGACGGTCATCAGATCTTCTACCGGGAGGCCGGCGATGACGCCGCCCCCGCGGTGGTTCTCCTGCACGGTTTTCCCACCAGCTCGTACATGTTCCGCCACCTGATCCCCGCCCTCGCCGACGAATACCACGTCATCGCACCGGATCACCTCGGCTTCGGGCTGTCCGACGCCCCACCGGTCGACGAGTTCGACTACACCTTCGACGGGCTGACCGACCTCACGGCCGGTCTGCTGGGAACCCTGGGCGTCAACCGGTACGCCATGTACGTTCAGGACTACGGCGCGCCGATCGGCTGGCGGCTCGCGTTGCGCGACCCGGCCGCGATCACCGCGATCATCAGCCAGAACGGCAATGGCTATGACGCGGGATTCGTCGAGAGCTTCTGGAAGGTCGTGCAGGCGTACCAACAGGAGCAGACGGCGGATACCGAGGCGGCGGTGCGCCAGTTCCTCACCCTGGATGCCACCCGTTGGCAGTACGTGACCGGCGTGGCCGAGGAGACGCTGGTCGATCCCGAATCCTGGCAACATGACTACGCCCTGATCTCCCGTCCCGGCAACGATCTGGTGCAACTCAAGTTGTTTCGCGACTACGCCACCAATGCGGCCCTGTATCCGCGCCTGCACGACTACTTCCGGGCCGCCCGGGTGCCGCTGCTGGCGGTCTGGGGCCGCGGCGACGAGATCTTCGGCCCGGCCGGCGCCGAGGCGTTCGCCGACGACCTGCCCGACGCCGAGATCCATCTGCTCGACGGCGGACACTTTCTGCTGGAATCCGCGTGCGACGACGTCGCCCGGCTGATCCGGAACTTCCTCGCGACCCAAGCCCAAGCCTGAGCCGATGTTTGGGCTGGAGATCCCATGAATGGGGGCGCTCCCGGGTTAGCCTGGCGCGATGGCCCATCCCGATGTTCACGACGAACAACGGTTGACCGCCAAGGGGCGAGCCACCCGCGACCGAATCGTGCAGGCCGCCGCTCAGCTGATCGTTACCGAGGGCCTGTCCGCGTCGAACATGGACAGCGTGCGCCGGGCGGCTTCGGTCAGCGGCTCGCAGCTTGCCCACTATTTCACCGACAAGGCGGCGCTCATTCGCGCGGTGATCAGGCGCCAGATCGGCGTCGTCTTGGATTTTCATCGCCAGCCCACCCTTCGCGGCCTAGGTTCGTTTGACGACTTCGAGCGCTGGATCGATCTGAACATGCGCTACCTGCGGCGCATCGGCTATTTCGGCACCCCTACCTACCACGCCTTGACCGCCCAGTTGGCGAAGTCAGACGACGCCACCCGCGAGGCGCTGGCCGCCGGGTACCGGCAGTGGATTGAATTGCTGGAACGGGCAATTGCGCGGATGAAAGACGACGGGTTGCTGGTTCGCGATGCCGATCCAAACCAACTGGCGTTGGTGATCGTCACCGCGCACCAGGGCGGTGGCGTGCTGACCTTCACCTACCAAGAGGAGTGGCCGCACGCCGACGCCATTCGCTTCGCAATCAACTATTTACGTCTGTTCGCCACCGACCCCGCCGAGCGAGCACCCCGTCCGCCGCGCCGGTCCCGCGCGCGCCGCCCGGCGCGACGGGCCGGGTGAGCGATTGGTCCCGAAGGCGGCGAAGTGACCGAACGCAACCCATCGCGCTTCACCCGCAAGGGACTGGCGACGCGCGCGCGAATCATCGAGGTCGCCGCCCGGTTGATGTTCGAACGGGGCGTCGCCAACACGAGCGTCGACCAGGTTCGTCGCGCCGCCGCGGTGGGTGGATCCCAGATCTCCCACTACTTCGGCGATAAGCGCGACCTGACCCGCCATGTCATCGATGCGCGCCGTAATGACGTGCGGGCCTTCCACACTCGGCCGCAGTTCGCCGGGCTCGACAGCCTCGCTGCCCTGCGGGCCTGGGCCGATGGCTGCGTGGCCGACATCGACGCCGTGTACCGCGTCGGCGGTTGCGTCTATGGGTCCCTGGCCGGTGAGCTGATCGAGGCCGACCGCGAGATACACGATGAGTTGGCCGCGGGATACGACCAGTGGATCGACCTGTTTCGGGCCGGCCTGGAGTCGATGCGTGAGCGCGGCGACCTGCGCCCGGAGGCCGACGCGCGGCATCTGGCCGTATCCATGGTCGCCGCGCACCAGGGCGGCGCGATGCTCACCCACGTCACCGGTGATCCGCAACCGCTGCGGGCCGCCGTCGATGCCGCGGTCGACTATGTGTGCTCCTTCGCGGTGCAACCCCCGCGGCGTAAGAGTCAACCCGCGTCGTCGCGCGCGCAGCGCAGCGTCTGAGTGTTGACGTTTCGCTGGACATGGGGGATATGGTCACCCATAATAATGGGTCAGTTGGCCCATTATTATGCGTCGCGCCACCTGGTGCCGTCGCCGCCGACGATGGTGAAAGAGGCAGCCGATGTCCATGCTCGAGTCACCTCAGCTGCCAACCGCTCCGGCGGTCGTACGCGAGCAAGCCGGTGGACAAGCCATGCGGGCGATCATCTTGGAAAAGTTCGGCGGTCTGGACAGCCTGGTCTACACCGAAATTCCCAAGCCGCTGCCGAAAGATGGCGAAGTCGTCATTGCGATAAAGGGTTTCGGCATCAACCATGCCGAGATCCACATGCGTCGCGGCGAATGGGCCGAAGCGGCCGAGGTCAGCGGCATCGAATGCGTCGGCATCGTCGACTCGTGCCCGGGCGGCGAATTCCCGGTCGGGGCCAAGGTCGCGGCGCTGATGGGTGGCCTGGGGCGCACCATCAACGGCAGCTATGCAGAGTACACCCGCGTCCGCGCAGCCAATGTTGCGCCCATCGAATCCGACCTGCCGTGGTCACAGCTGGCGGCTCTGCCGGAAACCTATGCGACGGCGTGGACCTGCCTGTACCGCAACCTGAGTCTTGCCGCGGAACAAACCTTGGTGATCCGTGGGGCGACTTCGGCTTTGGGTCAGGCCGCTCTAAAGATGGCGGTGATCACCGGCGCCGAAGTCATTGCCACGACGCGCAGCCGGCAACGCTTCGGCATGCTCGAAGAGCTGGGCGCGACCCGGGTGGAGGTGGAGCGCGGTGACCTTGCCGCCCACATCGCGGAAGCCAAGCGTATCGACGCCGTACTCGACCTCGTCGGCAACAGCACCATCCTCGACTCCCTGGACATGTTGCGCCGCGGCGGCACCGCCTGCCTCGCCGGGTGGCTGGGTGGTCTGGCACCCATCCGCGATTTCAATCCCCTCGCGCGAATGGCCAGCGGCGTGAGCTTCAGTTTCTTCGCGAGCCCCGTATTCGGGAACCCCGGGTTCCCGGTTTCGGATGTGCCGTTCGGTCAGATCGCTCAGCAGATAGCCGACGGCAAGCTCGACGCGGCACCGGCGCGGGTCTTCTCGTTCGACGACATCCGCGAAGCGCACCGCGTCGCCGAGGCGGGTGAAGCCGCAGGCAAGCTCGTCGTCGTGCTGGAGTGATGCGGACGAGAAACACTACTGCGCGAACGAATTTCAGGAAAGGACGGGCTTCCCATGGGTCTGGCATGGCAACAAGGGCCGCTGGCGACGGGATCGCTCGGACACTTTTTGACCGAGCAGCCGATGCCGCCGCGGCTGCTGTTCGCCGAGCCGTTGCGTCGCCGACTGCGAGTGCGCTTCGCCGATCGATGGATCGCCGACAGCGAGGATGTGATGCTGTTGCACGAGCCGGGTCGCTACCCGGTCGCCTACTTTCCCCGCGGCGACATCGAAGAGGGAACGCTGCTTGCCGAAGACCGGGTGACGCAGCACCGTGACCTCGGGGCCACCCAGTGGTTCACCGTCAACGCATCGGGACGCGAGACCAACCACAGCGCCTGGGAGCACACCGGGCTGCCGGCCCATGCAGCGGTACTCGAGGGCCGGGTGGCCTTTGCCTGGCGTGCCATGGACGGGTTCTACGAAGAAGAGGAGCGGATCGTCGGGCACGCCGCTGACGCCTATCATCGCATCGACATCCGTTCCACGGCGCGGCATCTGGTCGTCCGGGATGGCGACCGAGTGATCGCCGATACCCATCGCCCGCTGGCACTGTATGAGTCCGGCTTTGCGCCCCGATGGTACGTCCCGCGCCAGGATATCGATGAGTCAACCCTCAAACCTATTGATATTCAGACTTTTTGCCCATACAAAGGGATTTGTTCGTACTATGACATCGGCGACCACCGGCGCGCGGCATGGTCTTACGTCGGCGCTTGGACGGAGGTCGCGCGGGTTCGCAATCTGGTGTCCTTCGAGCCGGACAAGGTCGATGTGCACCTCGACGGCAAGCAACTTCAACTCGAACCGGGCCAGACCGTCATTCCACACGGCGTGGATCGCGGGCTCGACACAGAGGAGATCTTGGGAAAGAACCCGGCCGGGAGCGCACCATGAGGATGTCCTTGGAAGTCGTGATCCTGCCCGTCGCGGATCCGGACCGGTCGTTGCGGTTCTACCGTGACCAGGTTGGCTTCAACCTCGAGGTCGATTACGCCCCCACGCCCGAGTTCCGGGTCATCCAGTTGACGCCTGAGGGATCGGGCACCTCAATACAATTCGGCGTGGGGCTGACGGATGCGCCGGTTGGCTCCGTGCGGGGCTTGTATCTTGTCGTCTCCGACATCGAAGCCTGCCGCGCCGAGCTCACTGATCGCGGCGTAACAGTCAGCGAGATACGGCATAAGGACACCGACGGCGGCTGGAGCGGCACCTTTCTCGCGGGTGCCGATCCAGATCGCGGCAACTATGCGAGCTTCGTCGATTTCCGCGATCCTGACGGCAATGCTTGGGTGGTCCAAGAGCGGGACCATCAGCCGGCCTGAAAACGGCTTCGGTGCAATGCGGCAGATCGGAAGGTAACGGTGACGGAACAAGGCACCACTCCCGAGCGGGTGCGCGGGTTCTCCGACGGCGTCTTCGCCGTGCTCATCACGATCTTGGTGTTGGCACTCAGGCCGCCGAGCGCACATGGCTTCGGCGCCCTCCTGCCGCTATGGCCCACCGGACTCAGCTATGTGGTCAGCTACCTGTTCATCGCCATCGTCTGGGTTAACCACCACCACGTGTTGAACTACGCGCAGGTCGCGACACCGCGCTTGGTGTGGTCGAACTTCGCCCACCTGTTTTCGGTATCGCTGATCCCTTTCACCACCGAGTGGATCGCCGACAGCAGGCTGGCCGCGGCACCGGTGTCCTCATACGCCGCGGTCTTCGTCCTGGTCAACATCACCTACCTGGCGCTGTGCTGGGAGGCGGTCGATCGGCCTTTGCACCAGAATGTTTCGGCGCGGATGCGACGCATGCTGCGGATGAGGTCGTTCATCACGCTGAGCGTGTTTGTGACGGCGGCGCTGATCGCCTTGTGGTGGCCGGTGGCCGCGATGTTGCTGATTGTGCTGTGCCTGGTGGGTTACCTACGACCGGATATTCCCCAACGAAAGAATGTCGAGCACTAGCATGACAACACCGTCCGTCCTCGTCTTCGACGTCAACGAGACGCTGCTCGACATCGAGTCCGTCGCACCGCTTTTCGGTGAGCTGTTCGGCGATGAGCGCATGTTGCGCGAATGGTTCGCTCAACTCGTCATGTACTCGATGTCGATCACGCTGGCCGGCAACTACGTGACGTTTCCGGTGCTCGCCGAGGGGGTGCTGCCCATGCTGGGCGACATCTACCGGGTGAACGTTTCCGAAAGCGACGCGCAGCGGCTGAAGGCCGGGCTGCTCACGATGCCGGCGCACCCCGATGCCGCCGAGGGGCTAGCGGCGCTGCGTGACAACGGCTTTCGGCTGGTGACTTTGAGCAACTCCCCGCCCAATCCGGATGGCCCGACCGCACTGCAGAATTCCGGGCTGGCTGGCTATTTCGAACATCAACTGAGCGTCGATGCCCGCAGCGTCTTCAAGCCTTCGCCCGCCGTGTATCGGTACGCATGCGAGACGATCGGGGTGGCTCCGCCCGATTGCATGATGGTGGCCGCGCACGTGTGGGACACCATCGGTGCGCAGCATGTCGGATTCGGCGGGGCCCTCATTACCCGGCGCGGCAACGCACCGCTGCCGATCGACGGCCTGCCGCAGCCGAACATCGTCGCCAGTGATGTGCGTCAGCTCGCCGAGCAACTGATTAATCTCCGATGAATACCGGGAGCGGGGCGTCGGCGCCGCGGCCACCACGCGAGAGGATCGTCGACCATGGCAGCAGCTGAGGCAGAAGAGTTCGACGTCGTGGTGCTCGGCGCCGGCCCGGTCGGCCAAAACGCCGCCGAACGGGCCCGAGCCGCAGGACTGCGCGTTGCTCTGATCGAGCGCGAACTCGTTGGCGGCGAGTGCTCGTATTGGGCGTGTGTGCCCAGTAAAGCACTGCTGCGCCCCGTGATTGCGCTTTCCGACACCCGCAGGATCGATGGCGCGCGGGAGGCGGTCACTGGCTCGCTGAGCACCGACGGCGTATTCGGCCGCCGCAACCGCTACGTCACCGACTGGGACGACAGCAGCCAGGCCCACTGGGTGAGCGGGATCGGCGCGGCCCTGATACGCGGGCACGGGCGATTAGACGGGCCGCGCCGCGTCGTCGTCACCGACGCCACCGGCGACCAGGTGGCGGTCGCCGCACGGCACGCGGTGGTCATCTGCACCGGAAGCCGCACCGCGTTGCCCGACCTGCCCGGCCTCGCCGAGGCGAGACCATGGACCAACCGGCGGGCCACCGATAGCAGCGCCGTCCCGGAGCGGCTGGCGGTCGTCGGCGCCGGCGGCGTAGGTGTCGAAATGGCCACGGCGTGGCGGGGATTGGGTTCCGAGGTGACCCTGTTGGTGCGAGGTTCGGGACTGCTGCCCAGGATGGAGCCCTTCGTGGGCGAGCTGATCGGGCGCGGCCTCGCCGAGGCGGGCGTCGACTTGCGCATGGGGATATCGGTCCGCGCGTTGCGCCGCCCGGACGATTCCCATGTCGTCCTCGATTTGGATGACGGCACCGAGTTGCCCGTCAACGAGGTGCTCTTCGCCACGGGCCGCGCCCCGCTGACCGACGACATCGGTTTGGAGACAGTGGGATTGAGGCCGGGCAGCTGGCTCGAGGTGGACGACACCTGTCTGGTGCGCGGCGCCGTCGACGACGGCTGGCTCTACGCGGCTGGCGACGTCAATCGCCGGGCGCTGCTCACCCATCAGGGCAAGTACCAGGGCCGCATTGCCGGTGCGGCCATCGGCGCCCGTGCCGCGGGAAAGCCGTTGGACACCAAACCGTGGGGTGCGCATGCCACGACCGCCGACCATCACGCGGTGCCGCAGGCCTTTTTCACCGACCCCGAAGCGGCTGCCGTGGGACTGACGGCTGAGCAGGCCGGCCAAGCCGGACACCGAATTCGCACGGTCGACATCGAAATCGGCGATGTGGTAACGGGAGCCAAACTTTACGCGGACGGCTACACGGGCCGCGCGCGGATGGTGGTAGACGCGGATCGCGGCCACCTGCTCGGCGTCACCGTGGTCGGCCCGGGCGTGACGGAGCTCCTGCACTCGGCCACCATCGCCGTCGCAGGCCAGGTGCCGGTCGACCGGTTGTGGCATGCGGTGCCGTGCTTCCCCACCATCAGCGAGCTATGGCTGCGACTGCTCGAGGCGTATCGAGACGCCCCGGACGATAATTGACCCGTGGCCACTTCGGACGGATTCCATCCAGACTTCGACAGCACGGCGACGCCGCCCGCGCGCAACCGGGTGCGTCACGTCAAGGCGTCGGAGATCAGCTCCGACACAGCGCAATCGGAGGGGCTGCGGCGCTTCGCCGCCCTGTCGGGCGGCTCGGTCGGCGCGGAGAAGCTCTGGATGGGCGAGACGCACGCGGCGCCGCAATCGGCTTCGGACAACCACCATCACGGCGACTCCGAGACCGCCATCTATGTCCGAAAGGGCAACCCGGAGTTCGTCTTTCATGACGGCACCGGAGAGGTCCGCATCGCCGCCGCTCCCGGCGACTACGTTTTCATCCCGCCGTACCTGCCGCACCGGGAGGAAAACCCCGACCCCAACACCACCGCCGAGGTGGTGATCGCGCGCAGCAGCCAGGAAGCCATCGTGATCAATCTCCCGGCCCTGTATCCGCTGGCCGACCCTCAGTAGACGGCGATCTCGATCAGGTTGCCGTCGGGGTCACGGCAGTAGTGCGAAGTCATCTCGCCCAGCGCCCCCACCTTGGTCACCGGTCCGGAGATCACCTTCACTCCGCACGCGGCCAGGTGGGCGCGCACGTCATCCGGGCCGGAACGGGTGACGAAGCACAGGTCTTCGGAACCGGCGGCCTCAACGGACCCGGTGAACCAGTCGGGATCGTCGGCCAATGCGCCGACTTGCCGCAGATTGATCTTCTGATCCCCAAAACACAGCGCCGTCCGACGCGAGGGCCCGAACGTCTCGCGCCGCATCCCGAGCACGCGCTCGTACCATGCGGCGGTGGCCTCAACGTCGCGGCAATTCAGGACAATGTGGTCGAACCGTTCCACCGCGATCGCCACCCTTGACCCTCCTGACCCGCGCAAACCCGTCCATCGGCTGCTCACGCGCGAAAACCGTTCGCTACCAGAGTAATCCGTCCAACGAGTGTCGCCCGCGCCTGGTAGCGCCGCTTTACGCCCAGTGGATAGGACGTTTTAATACATCTCATGGGCCCCGACCAGCTGGACCTCGACGTTGCCGACCTCCGGATCTCCCGCGGCAGCGTCCCGGCCAGCACCCAACTCGCCGAAGCCCTCAAGGCGGCCATCGTCAAACAGCGCCTGCCGCGCGGAGCGCGATTGCCGACCGAGCGAGAACTCATCGATCGCACCCTCGTGAGCCGGGTCACCGTGCGCGCGGCTGTCGGACTTCTCGAACGACAGGGATGGCTGGTGCGCAAGCAGGGCCTGGGCACGTTCGTGGCCAACCCGGTGAAGCAAGAACTCGGGCCCGGCGTGCGCACCATCACCGAGGTGCTGGCCGACTCCGGGATCACGCCGAACGTCGACGTCCTGTCGCATCGCGTCGAAGACGCGCCACAACGCATCGCCGAAACATTGGGGCTATCCAAAGTTTTGTGCGTGCACAGGCGTTTTCGTGACGGCGACCAACCCCTGGCCCTGATGATCGCCTACCTGCCAACGGATTTAGGCAAAGCCACGGAACCACTGCTGAAGAGCGCGACCGACGAGCAGACCGCGCTTGCGATGGAAAGCACCTACACCATGTGGGAGCGGCGACTGGACGTTCCCATCTCCCGCGCCAATTATGAGATTCATGCGGCCGGTGCCTCCCTGGAAGTGGCCGGCGCGCTGAATCTGCCGCTGGGCTCTCCGGTGCTGGTGCTCGAACGCACCAGCTACGACCAAGACGGAAAGCCGATCGAGGTCGTGGAATTCCACTATCGCCCCGAGCGGTACAGGTTTTCGGTCACGCTGCCGCGCACCGTGCCCAGCCCCGGCGCCGGCATCGTGGAACGGCGCGAGCCGACCTGAGCGCCAGACGAAATCCGGCGCCCACTCAGCGAATTCTCAACCGATTCTTCGGTGCCGCTTGGCTTGCCTCCAAGCATTCCCAAAGTCACAGGCCGCACCATCGAACGCATGACGAACGAGCAGCTGTGCGCGGACCGGGTCGAACGTTACCTGCGCACCCGCGGGCGGCGATACTTTCGCGGCCACCACGACGGCGAATACTTCTTCGTCAGCAACGCCCCGCGGCGCTTGCATGTTCACTTCGAGATCTCTCCCGCGCACGACGACGTGCTGATCATCCGCGTCAATCCCGGATGCTATTTCCCGGCAACCGACCGCCCCTGGGTGACGTACTTCTGCGACCGGTGGAACCGTCTCGACCGCCAGGTCACCGCGGTCGTGCACGGTTCGTCGGATCCGCAGCGCATCGGTGTGATGGCCCGCAAGTCGCAATGGATCCGAAACGACGTCTGCTTCAACGAGTTCGCCGCCTTCCTCGACAACACCATCGCGGACGCCACCGAGTTGTTCGAGGAATTGAACCCGCCGGTCGAATTGCCGCCCACCGAACGGCCGTTGCTGCGCGACGCCGGCTGAACTACGGGCGGGCTACCCGCCGGCCGGAGCATCCGGGCGCGGATCACCCAGCCTGGCCCGGATCGCGCCCCACGGGTCGGCGTAGCGTCCAGGGGTATCCCGGTAGGCCGCACGGCTTCTGAGGAACCGTCGCGCCACAGGCGAGATCAGCCGCATCGGGTACCGCCGCCACCCGGCCGCGGCCCGCATCTCGGTGAGCATGTCCGGCCACGAGTGGCGCTGGAATCGCAGAACCTCCTGGGAACGAACCGTATCCATCCAGTCCGTGACAAACCAGTCGTCATCGCTGTCCGGATCGCCCGGCCGGCCGACGGGCAACACATCGACCAGGCCGCGGGCGGCGGCCAGTGCCTTGCCGACGTCGCCCTCCCGCAGCAGGTGCGATGCGTCGCCGGCGATCAGCAGCGTCTCACCGGCGACGTCGGCGGTGACCGCTGCGGCGAATGCCCGCGCGACGTCGCGGACGTCGACGGTGTGGATGCGGCCGTCGGCCGGCAGGGCGCTTTCGAAGAACAACGCATCGCCGCTGAACGGCATGGCGTCCGGTTCGACGCTGATCACTCCGGCCAGGCGCAGGATGACCCATTCGAGATTCGACGCGCGGAGGTGCTGTTCCGCTTCGGCCTTGTGAGCGCCGTAGAGGTCGGCCGGGTTCGTCGGGGAGTCCGGGCGCAGCAGCTCGCGAGAGCGGTGCGGGTTGCGCGCGCCGTACACGGCGTTGCTCGAGGCCAGGATGAAGCGCACCGGCTGATGCATTGATTGGGCCGCCCGCAGCAAGGTGACGGTCGCGTCGACGTTGACGCGGCGCCCCAGCGCGGGCTGACGATAGATCATCGGTGGGATCACCGCGGCCAGGTGCACGATGGCGGTGGGCGACGTGTCGGCGAGTAGCCGGTCGACCTGACCCGGGTCGGTCAGGTCCGCCCAGCGCGGCTCGGCGCCGGCCGGCAGCGCTCCCGCGGCTTTGCGCTGGGCGGCGGTGCCCAGGTCGGTCGCGACCACGCGGTGGCCGTCGGCCACCAGCCGGCGCACCGTTTGCGAGCCGACCAGCCCGAAACCTCCGGTTACCAGGACCTTCTCGGACATGCCTCCCCCATCGGCCGTTCGCTTTCCAGCAAACGGATATGACATTCTCCTAAACGGAGAGTAGCATATGCCGATCGGCGGCTCAGGTTTGAGACTGGCGTCACACCGGCAACAAGTAGCGAAGAGCAGAAACAGACAGCGGGGAGCCATGACGGGCGACGGTGTTGACGCGGCGGACAACCACGAAACCGCCAAGTGGGATCCGGCTTTCACCGAACAGGTGGCAAAGGTACTGGGACCGGTCATCAAGCGGTACTACCGGGCCGAGGTGCGAAACATCGACAACGTCCCGTCCTCGGGCGGGGCTCTGGTGGTCTCCAACCACTCGGGCGGCATGCTGACCCCGGACGTGCTGATCTTCTCCCCGGCCTTCTACGACAGGTTCGGCTACGACCGCCCCGTCTACACGCTGGGCCATTACGGGCTGTTCATGGGACCGTTGGACGGCTGGTTGCGCCGCCTCGGGGTGATCGAGGCCAGCCGCGAAAACGCCGCCACCGCCCTGCATTCCGGTGCGGTGGTGCTGGTGTTCCCCGGCGGCGACTACGACTCCTACCGGCCGACTTTCACTGCGAACACCATCGACTTCAATGGACGCACCGGGTACGTGCGGACCGCTATCGAAGCCGGGGTGCCGATTGTGCCGGCCGTATCCATCGGCGCCCAGGAGACACAGCTGTTTTTGACCCGGGGCAACTGGCTGGCCCGCAAGCTGGGGCTGACCAAAGCGCGAATGGACATTCTGCCCATCAGCGTCGGATTCCCCTTCGGTTTGAGCGTCATCTTCCCGCCCAACGTGCCCCTGCCGGCAAAGATCGTCACCGAGGTTCTCGAACCGATCGACATCACCGCCCAGTTCGGCAGCGACCCCGACGTCGACGAGGTCGACGCCCACGTACGCGCCGTCATGGAAGATGCGCTCAAGCGGCTCGCCGGCGAGCGCCGGTTCCCGATCCTGGGCTGACGGTGTCCGGGGCCGCTGGAGGTGGCGTGGTGAAGAGACTCAACGGCATGGACGCGATGCTGCTCTACAGCGAGACGCCCAACTTACACACGCACACGCTCAAGGTGGCCGTGATCGACCCGGCCGACTGCGACGGAGAATTCGGTTTCGAGGTCTTCCGCCGGCACGTGCGACGTCGGCTTCATCTGCTAGAACCGTTGCGCTACAAGCTCGTTGACATTCCCTGGCATTTGCATCACCCCATGTGGCTGGAGAACTGCGACGTCGACCTCGACTATCACCTGCGGCAAGTGCGGGTGCCCGCGCCCGGCGGTCGGCGCGAGCTCGATCGGGTGATCGGCGAGGTGGCGTCCACTCCTCTGGACCGCAGTCGTCCGCTGTGGGAGTTTCATTTCGCCGAAGGGCTGGCCGGTGGCCGATTCGCCATGATCGGCAAGGTGCACCATGCGCTCGCCGACGGGGTCGCGTCGGTCAACCTGCTGGCGCGCGCGATGGATCTGCGCGACGGGCTCACCGACGAGCGCGACAACGACGAAGCAGGCGTCACCACCTCCAGCGCCGACCTGCTGCGCGCGGCGGCCCGCGACCACGTCCGGCAGATCGGCGCCCTGCCCGGGCTGCTCAAGGACGCGGCCGTCGGAATGACGCGGGTGCGGCGCCGGTCCCGGGAGCGCGGGGGCCACCCCGACCTGGCCGACGCGTTCGACGCACCGCCGACGTTCCTCAACCATGTCGTGTCGCCGCGGCGCTGGTTCGCCAGCACGTCGCTGTCGCTGCCGGAGGTGAAGGCGACGGCAAAGGCGTTGGGAATCACGGTGAACGACGTGGTGCTCGCCATGGCGACCGGCGGATTGCGAACGCTGTTGCTGGCTTATGACGGTGCGGCCGACCGCCCGATCATCGCCTCGGTGCCGACGGCCACCGACAAGTCGGACCGCATCACCGGCAATGAGATCAGCGGGCTGATGGTCTCGCTCCCGGTCCACGTCGGCGACCCCGTGGAGAGGGCCCGGCTGGTCGCCCTGGCCACCAAGATCGCCAAGGAAGACCACGAAGTCCTCGGCCCGGAGCTCTACGGGAAGATGATGGCCTACCTTCCGACCGCATTCGCCCCTGCCGCATTCCGGTGGCTGGGTCGGCGCGACGCGCCGAACAAGCTGATGAACGTCGCGGTGTCCAGCGTGATGGGGCCGCGCGAGCGGGGCCACTTCGGCGGTGCGGCCGTGAGCGAGATCTATTCCACCGGCGTGCTGTCGCCCGGCGCCCCGGTCAACATCACCGTGTGGAGTTACGTGGACCGGCTCGGCGTCGCAGTGCTCACCGACGACCAAACCTTCAACGACCCGCACGAGGCGACGGACGCCATCGGCGCGTCCTTCGCCGAATTACGGGATGCTGCAGGCGTTTCCGCTCAGCCGGCGAGCACGCCGTCCAGCACCGAGTAGAACAGGCCGAGGCCGTCATCGGACGGCCCGGTCAGCGCCTCGATGGCGTGCTCGGGGTGGGGCATCAGACCCACCACGCGGCCGTCGGCGGAACTCACCCCGGCGATGTCGTGCAGCGACCCGTTGGCGTTCTCGTGGTAGCGGAACACCACCCGCCCCTCGCCCTCGAGCTCCTCGATCACCTCGGCCGGCGCCACGTAGCGTCCCTCTCCCGATTTCAGCGGGACCAGCAGGTCGGCGCCGAGCTCGAAGCGCGACGTCCAGGCGGTCGACGTCGAGGCCACCCGCAGCCACACGTCGCGGCAGATGAAGTGCAGGCCCACGTTGCGGGTCAGCGCCCCGGGCAACAGGCCGGCCTCGCAGAGCACCTGAAAACCGTTGCAAATGCCCAACACTGGCATGCCGCGCCGTGCGGCCTCCACCACCTCGGTCATCACCGGGGCGAACCGGGCGATCGCACCGGCCCGCAGGTAATCGCCGTACGAGAACCCGCCGGGCACCACCACGGCGTCCACGCTTTTCAGATCGGCGTCGGCATGCCACAGGTTGACCGCCTCGGCACCGACCCGCCGCGCCGCGCGCGCGGCGTCCACGTCATCGAGCGTGCCGGGAAACGTGATGATCCCGATGCGTGCCGTCACTGGTTGTCCCGGCTGATCGTCCAGTCTTCGATCACGGTGTTCGCCAACAGCGATTCCGCGATCTCGGCGAGCGCGGAATCGTCGACGCTGTCGTCCACCTCTAGCTCAAACCGCTTGCCTTGCCGCACTTCTGAGATTCCCGGATGTCCGAGGCGACCCAGGGCACCCACAATCGCCTGACCCTGCGGGTCGAGAATCTCCGCTTTGGGCATCACGCTTACGATCACCCGGGCCACCGGCGCTCCTCCTGGGAAGTTGGCGTTTCGGGCGCCACTCTACCGGCGAAAGCGCAGCTCGGCGTCACGGGCACGAGGCAATGTAGGCCTCGCAGAGGGGCGCGTTCATGGCATTGAGCACCGGATCGTCCGCCATCGCCGGCCACGCCGTCTGCGGCGGTGCCGTCGACCACAGCGTGACCTCGCTGATCGTGCTGCTGGCCGGGTGGGCGAACAGATAGGTGTGCATCACCACCGGGCCGCTGATCACGGCGGCCATCCGATTGGCTTCGTCGGTGGTCAGCGACGGTGACTCCTGCGGTGCGCGCTGCTGGCAGGCCCGCAGGGCGGCGACGGCAGCGCTGAAGGCCGCGGCCGCGCTGGCCCCACCGCGAGCGGTGTCACCCCGCCAGTGCAGGACCTGGGCCTGCAGCTGCCACTGTCCGTCGGGATGCTGAACCGTCGAGCGCGCCGCGACGGCCGAGTCGCGGGGATCCTGGGTTACCGGCGGCGCGGCGCACAACTCCTCGAATCTGAACCGGGGACCGGGCGCCGAACCGGTCGTCTGCACGGCCTGACCGGCGAGCGCGGGCCAGTGGTACACGCCGTCCAGCGGCAGGGCATGCTGATCGATCCACGCGGTGTTCGGGATCCGGTCGCACACGGCCGGGCACGTCTCCGGCTCTGCGTGCGCAGGGATGACGACGATCAAAGCGAAGGCGAAACTGCCGGCGACCAGCATCATGGCCAAAATCACGCGCGTCGGCAGCTTGTCCATCAAGGCACAATCGTAGATATGCAACTGACGCATTTCGGCCATTCGTGCCTACTTGCCGAGTTTGACCACACCCGCGTGCTCTTTGACCCCGGAACTTTCGCGCACGGCTTCGAGGGAATCACCGGCTTGACCGCCATCTTGATCACCCATCAGCACCCCGACCATGTCGACGTCAAACGGCTGCCCGCCTTGCTCGAGGGTAACCCGGAGGCGGCGCTGTACGCGGACCCGCAAACCACCGCGCAGCTGGGTGCCCCCTGCCGCGAGGTCCATGTCGGTGACGAGTTGCCCATCGGCGAACTGACCGTTCGCGCCGTCGGCGGAAAACACGCGGTCATTCACCCGGAAATCCCTGTGATAGAGAACATTTCGTTCCTGATGGGCGACGCCGACCACCGCGCCCGGTTGATGCATCCCGGTGACGCGCTCTTCGTGCCCGACGAGCCGGTGGACGTCTTGGCCACGCCGGCGGCCGCGCCCTGGATGAAGGTGTCCGAGGCGGTCGACTACCTGCGTGCGGTGGCCCCGCAGCGCGCCGTTCCCATTCACCAGGGGATCATCGCGCCGGATGCGCGGGGGATCTACTACGGACGGCTGACCGAGATGACCAGCACCGACTTCCAGGTGCTGCCCGAGGAGGACGCCGTCACGTTCTAGCTGCGGTCACGCTGGCGTGACACACGCGTCCCGCGGTCACGCTGGCGTGACGCAGGCGTCCGGCGGTCACGCTGGCGTGACGCACGAACGCAAGCGGGGCTGTCTGCCCTGCGGCTACGTGAGGTCGTCGGCGGCGCCGCGGCCGGCGGCGCGGCCGGAGAAGATGCAGCCGCCCAAGAACGTGCCTTCTAGGGCGCGGTAGCCGTGCACGCCGCCGCCACCGAACCCGGCCACCTCGCCCGCGGCGTACAGACCGGTCAGCGGAGTGCCGTCGGCCTTCAACACCCGTGAGGCGAGGTCGGTTTCGATGCCGCCCAACGTTTTTCTGGTCAGGATGTGCAGCTTGACCGCGATCATCGGCCCCGCCTTCGGGTCGGTCAGCCGGTGCGGCGCCACCACCCGGCCCAGCCGATCGCCCAGATAATTGCGGGCGGCATGGATCGCCGTGATCTGCCCGTCCTTGCTGAACTTGTTGGCCACCTCGCGATCCCGGGCCGTGACCTCGGCCTCCACGGTGGCGTAGTCCAGCGGCTGCACATCGGGCAGCTTGTTCATCGCGGTCACCAAGTCGCGCAACGAGTTCGCGCTGACGAAGTCCACACCCCGGTCGACGAACGCCTGCACCGGGCCCGGCGGCCCGGAACGCGCCCGATTTCGCACCAGCTCGCGGATACTCTGCCCGGTCAGATCGGGATTCTGCTCCTGCCCGGAGAGCGCGAACTCCTTCTCAATGATCTTGGCGTTCAACACAAACCAGGTGTAGTCGAACCCTGACTTGGTGATGTATTCCAGCGTGCCCAGCGTGTCGAAGCCGGGGTAGAGCGGGACCGGCAACCGCCTGCCACTGGCATCCAGCCACAGCGACGACGGGCCGGGAATGATCCGGATCCCATGCAACGGCCAGATCGGGTCGTAGTTGGTGATGCCCTCGGTGTAGTGCCACATCCGGTCGGGGTTGATCACGCGCGCGCCGGCCTGCTGCGTGATGGCGATCATCCGGCCGTCGACATGAGCCGGAACGCCGCTCAAAAGTTGCTCGGGGACGCGACCCATGCGCTTGGGCCAGTTCTTTCGCACCAGTTCGTGGTTGGCGCCGATGCCGCCGCTCGTCACAATCACCGCGTCGGCACGAATTTCGAACTGCCCTATCGACTTCCGTGATGAAGCGACCCCCCTCGGCGTGGCCGTGGGCTCGAGCACCGTGCCGCGGACGCCCGTCACCGCCTCACCCTCGACGATCAACTCGTCGACCTGGTGGCGGTGCGCGAAGCGCACCGCTGACCGGTCGCGCAGTTGCCGAGCGAAGATCTCGACCAGCGCGGGCCCGGTACCCCAGGTGATGTGGAAGCGGGGAACCGAATTGCCGTGCCCCTGGGCGTCATACCCGCCGCGCTCGGCCCAGCCCACCAAGGGGAAAAGCTTGAGCCCGCGCGACCGCAACCAACTGCGCTTCTCCCCGGCGGCGAAATCGACATAGGCGTGTGCCCATTGGCGTGGCCAGTAGTCCTCGGGACGATCGAAGGCCGCCGTGCCGAGCCAGTCCTGCAACGCAAGTTCATGGCTGTCGCGGATACCCAGCCGGCGCTGCTCGGGGCTGTCGACGAAGAACAGGCCGCCGAAGGACCAGAACGCCTGCCCGCCCAGGTTGGCGCTGTTCTCCTGGTCGACGATGAGCACCCGCAAGCCGCGATCCACCAGTTCGCACGCGGCGACCAAACCGGCCAGGCCCGCCCCGACGACGATGGCATCAGCGCCGAACCCCGCAACCGAAGAATCGCTCATGTCGGACCAGGGTAGTGCCCCGACGAGCAGGTCAGGCAGTCGCTGCGTCAGGCCGCGTCGAGCACGGCCTTGGCCTGCTGCCAGCGGTACACGGTGGGCGTGCAGCCGTGCATCAACGCCAGGTCGACGGCGTCCACCATCGCCTGCAGCGGCCCCGGTTTGCGCAGGTGGCGAGCCGCGACCGCTACCCGCACGACGCCCCCGCGCCGGGCGATCCGCTCGGCGGACAGCACCACCATCCGGCACCACCACGGCTCGGTGAGGAAGCCCTCGCCGATGCCGAGCACCCGCGCGCGGACGGTGGTGTGACGAACCAGGTCGGTGATCCCGTGCAGATCCGCCAGCAACCGGAATCCGTTGTCCGGCAACGCTTTGACGACACCCGGCGACACCACCCAGCCGGGCGCCGCGAACAGTCGGGTACGCAACCCGAGGTGCTCGAGCACCCGGTCGGCGGCCATCAATCGCAGGTTGGCCTCATGCGCCCGCAGGATCGCGAATTCGCCGCGACGCTTCTTGGTGGCCGCGTCGTCATAGCCGTGCAGCACGATGGCGTCACCGCCGGCGCGACGGTTGTTCAGCCACCCGACGGTGTGCGGGTCGCGGTCGAGCCGGTAGTCACCGGACAGGCGGGGAGCCACGAGTAACGACACCGGTACGTTGCGGGCATCCATTTGCGCGCAGAACGCCTCGACGTCGGGCAGGGTGCGTTCCCCGATCCCCGAGACCGAGACGATCAATTTTCCAGACACACCAGCAGTTTGCCGATCCCAAGTGTCGGAACGGTGAAGGACACGCAGACAGCAGGCGTATACGCACCCGCCTGAGCACAAAGATTTCGGCGGCGGCCGGACCTGCCCAGCCCACCACCGCCGCGAGCGTCAACCGACGAGATCAGTTCGATATGCTAAGCAACGCCATGGACGAGGCCTCGTACGCAGCGGCCAAAACGCCGCTGCCGCACGCCCCCACCGGACAGCCGGGCGTCGAGGAACGGGAATATCCCGACAAGCTCGATGCCCCGCTGTTGCGGATCTCCGGTGTGTGCATCTTGGCCACCGTGATGGCGATCTTGGACGTCACCGTCGTCAGCGTCGCGCAGCGCACCTTCATCGACCTGTTCGCGTCTTCGCAGGCCGTCGTCGCCTGGACGATGACCGGCTACACGCTCGCGTTGGCGACCGTGATCCCGATAACCGGTTGGGCGGCCGACCGGTTCGGCACCAAACGGCTCTTCATGGGCTCCGTGGTGGCCTTCATGCTGGGTTCGCTGCTGTGTGCGATCGCCGCAAACATCTTGCAGCTCATCGCCTTTCGCGTGGTGCAGGGAATCGGCGGCGGCATGCTGCTGCCATTGGGCTTCATGATCATGACTCGCGAGGCGGGTCCGCGGCGGCTCGGACGCCTGATGTCGATATTGAGCATCCCGATGCTGCTCGCCCCGATCGGCGGGCCGATCCTGGGCGGCTGGCTGATCGACACCTCGAGTTGGCGGTGGATCTTTCTGATCAACGTGCCGATCGGCTTTCTCACCATCGCGCTGGCCGCCGTCATCTTCCCGCGGGATCACCCGGCGCGGGCCGAGACCTTCGACGCCGTCGGCGTGCTGCTGCTCTCGCCGGGCGTGGCGACGTTTTTGTTCGCGGTGTCCTCCATCCCGGGCCGCGGCACCGTGGCCGACCGCCACGTGGTGATACCGGCGATGATTGGACTGGCGTTGATCGCGGGGTTCGTCGTGCACGCGTGGCATCACGCCGACCATCCCCTGATCGATCTGCGGCTATTCCGCAATCCGGTGCTCACCCACGCCAACGTGACGATGCTGGTCTTCGCCGGCGCATTCTTCGGCGCCGGCCTGCTGCTGCCGAGCTATTTTCAGCAGGTGGTGCACCAAACGCCGATGCAGGCGGGCGTGCACATGATCCCTCAGGGGCTGGGCGCCATGCTGACCATGCGGCTGACCGGACCGCTGGTGGACAGGCAGGGGCCGGGCAAGATCGTGCTGGTCGGGATCGCGCTGATCACCGCCGGCCTGAGCGCCTTCGCCGTCGGGGCCGCGACCCAGGCCCACTATCTGCCCACGCTGCTGGTGGGGCTGGCGATCATGGGCCTGGGCATGGGCTGCACGATGATGCCGCTCTCGGTGGCCTCGGTGCAGGCGCTGGCGCCCCATCAGATCGCCCGGGGAACGACGCTGATGAGCGTCAGTCACCAGGTGGGCGGCTCGATCGGGACCGCGCTGATGTCGATGATCCTGACGAACCAGTTCAATCGAAGCCCCGACATCGTCGCGGCGAACAAGCTGGCCGCCCTGCATCAGCGGGCTGCGGTCGACGGGGTGCCGGTCGATCGATCCGCGATACCGCCGCGGTCGCTCGACCCCGGATTTTCGACCAACGTGGTGCACGATCTTTCCCACGCGTATACCGCGGTATTCGTGATCGCCGTTGCGCTGGTGGTGTGCACCCTCATCCCGGCGTGGTTCTTGCCTAAGAAGCCGGCGAGCGAAACCGTCGGCGCCTAGCGCAACCGCCCGGCCTGGTTGGGTGCCTCACCAGGACACGGCCTGGGCGGCGGCCAATAGCCACGCGTACTGGAAGGCGGTTTCCTCCCAGCCCTTGTAGCGGCCGCTGACGCCACCGTGCCCGGCGTTCATCTGAGTCTTCAACAGGACCGGATTACCGTCACCGTTGGCGTGGCGCAGCGCCGCAACCCACTTGGCCGGCTCCACGTAGTAGACCCTCGTATCGTTCAGCGACGTCATCGCAAGAATCGCGGGATACCGTTTGGTCTCGACATTCTCATACGGCGAATAGGACTTCATGTAGGCGTAGACGTCCTTGTCCGCCAAGGGGTTTCCCCATTCGTCCCATTCGGTGACGGTCAGCGGCAACGAAGGATCCAGGATGGTGGTCAGCGGGTCGACGAACGGGACCTGCGCGAGAATGCCGGCGAAAAGCTCCGGGGCCAGATTGGCCACCGCCCCCATCAACAAACCGCCGGCGCTGCCCCCCAGCGCCACCAGCTGACGCGCCCGGGTGACGCCGCCCTGCACCAAATGCTCTGCGACCGCAACGAAGTCGGTGAAAGTGTTCTTCTTCTCCAAAAGCTTGCCGTGCTCGTACCACAGCCGGCCCATCTCACCGCCGCCACGCACGTGGGCGATGGCGAACACCATGCCGCGGTCCAGCAGCGACAGCCGGGCGATGGAAAAGCTGGGGTCGGTGCACAGCTCATAAGCGCCGTAGCCGTAAAGCAAAGCCGGTGCCGGGAACTCGACGTCCGCGCGGTGCACGATGGACACCGGGATGCGGGTGCCGTCATCGGCGACCGCCCAGTCACGCCGTTCCACATAGTCGCCGGTCCGGTAGTCGCCGAGCACGGGCTGCTCGCGCAGCAAGGTGCGTTCACCGGTCGCGAGGTCGATGTCGTAGACCCGAGCCGGAACCACCAGCGAACCCGCCCTGATCCGCAGCTTGGGCGCCGCCCAATTGGGATTGCCGGCCGGACCTGCCGTCATCAGCTCGGAATCGAACGAAATCTCCTCGGGCTGTGCGTATGTGCCGTCGGCATTGATGGGCCACAGCTGCATCCGGGGCAGTGCCTCGCGCCGATAGCTGACGACCAGGAGACCGGCGAAAGCGTCGACCCCGTCGAGCCGGACGTCGTCGCGGTGCGGGATCAGGGTGCGCTGCCGTGCCGGATCGCTGACCGGCGCCTCGGTGAGGGTGAAGTTGACCGCGCCGTCGTTGTGCAGGATCAAGAACCGGTCCTGTCCGCCGACGACCGCGTGCTCGACCGAGTACTCGACGCCTTCGCGACGCGGTAGCACGACGGTGAACTGGCCGTGCGGATCGGCGGCGTCGGCGTAGCGATACTCCGAGGTGATCGAGGATCCCGAGGCGATGAAGACGTAGGCCTCGCTGCGGGTGAGCCCCACGCCAAGCCAATACTTTTCGTCCGCTTCGTGATACACCAGCTCGGGTTCGGCACCGGCGCCCACCCGATACCGCCACACCTTGTCGGGGCGATGGGCGTCGTCGAGGGTCAGGTAATACACGGTGTGGTTGTCGGCGGCCCACGTCGCACCGGCCCCGATGTCGGCGATCTCGTCGGAAAACAGTTCTCCGGTTCGTAAGTCTTTGAACCGCAACGTGTATCGCTCATCACCGAGAGTATCGACCGAGTACGCCAGCAGGTTCCCGTCCAAGCTCACCGTTGCGGCGCCCAGGGAGAAGAACTCGTGACCCTCGGCTTCGGCATTGGAATCGAGCAGGATCTGCTCGCCCGGGATCTCGGTGTTCTCGTCCAGGGTCGGCGGATCCCAATCGCCGGATCCCCTGATCGGACAACGGCATTGGACGCGGTATTGCTTTCCCTCATAGGTGCGCGCGTAGTACCACCACTCGCCCTTGCGGGTCGGCACCGACAGATCCGTCTCCTTGGTGCGCGCCTTGATCTCGTCGAAAATCTGCTGCCGCAGCGGCCCCAGGTGCTCGGTCATCCGATCGACGTAGGCGTTCTCCGCCTCGAGGTGGGCGATGACTTCGGGGTCGGTTTTTTCGCGCAGCCACTCATACGGGTCGATGAAGACGTCGCCGTGATGTTCGCGCCGACTCTCCACTCGCTTGGCGACAGGGGGCAGCGACCCGTCCAGGTGCACGTCGGTCATGCGGTGGGACCGATCCAGTCGTCGAAGCTCAGGCCGGAAATGCGTTCGTAGGCTTCGATGTACCGATCCCGGGTGGCATCGATGATGTGCTCGGGCAGCGGTGGCGGCGGTTGTGAGCCGTGGCGGTCCCAGCCCGACTCGGGGCCGGTCAGCCAGTTGCGGACGAACTGTTTGTCGAAGCTGTTCTGGACGACGCCCTCCTGGTACTCGTCGGCCGGCCAGTAGCGGGACGAATCCGGGGTGAAGATTTCATCGGCCAGCAGCAGGTTGCCGTCTCGGTCGGCGCCGAACTCGAACTTGGTGTCGGCGATGATGATTCCCTTCCTCAGCGCGTGATCGGCGGCCTGAACATAGATTTGCAGTGTGCGGTCGCGGAGTTGATTGGCGGGCACGGGACCGACCATCTCGATCACCCGTGCGAACGGAATGTTCTCGTCGTGGTCGCCCAGTGCGGCTTTCGTCGCGGGGGTGAACAGGGGTTGGGCGAATCTGCTGGCTTCAACCAGTCCCGGCGGCAGGGGGATGCCGCAGACCTTTCCGGTCGCCTGGTAGTCCAGCAATCCGGAGCCGGTCAGGTAGCCGCGCGCCACGCATTCGACCGGAAGCATTTCCAGCTGGCGCACCACCAGCGCGCGGCCCAGGACCTCGTCGGGAATGCGTGGATCATCCGGCGGCCCGGCCAAGTGGTTGGGGGCTTGGGCAAGCTCCGAGACGAGTCCGAAGAAGAAGACGCTCATCGCGGTGAGGATGCGGCCCTTGTCCGGAATGGTGCTGTCCAGGACGAAGTCGTACGCCGAGATCCGGTCGGTGGCGACGAGCAGCAGGTGCTCGTCGTCGACGCGATACAGCTCGCGGACCTTGCCGCTGGCCAGATGCTGGTAGTCGGACAGTGCAGGCATCCGGTCAGCCTATCGGGCACCCGCAAACGGGCTTTGTGCTGGGATCGGGGCTATGACATCGCGGTTTCTGCCCTACTCCACCAGGCCCGGCCGGCTGGCGGCTCAGCTGTTCAGCGACCTCGCCGTCGTCCTGTGGACGGTCCTGTGGCTACTCGTCGGGCTGGCGGTCTACGACGCCATCGCGACGATCGCCGACGCCGGCCGGCAGGTCGAGAGCGGCGCGCACGGCATCGCCGGCAACCTCGCGTCAGCCGGCCACGGCGCCCAGCACATTCCGGTCGTGGGCGACACGGTCAGCAAGCCGCTCAACTCGGCCAGCCAAGCCGCGCTGGACATCGCGGGCGCGGGCCACGACCTGGACATCGCGGCGAGTTGGCTCGCAGTGCTGCTGGCGATGGCGGTTGTCGCGGTGCCAATCCTCGTCGCGGTGCTGCCGTGGTTGTTTCTGCGGCTGCGATTCTTTCGGCGCAAGTTGACGGTGACCGCTCTGGCCGCAACCCCGGCCGGCGCGCAACTGCTTGCGCTGCGCGCGCTGACCAACCGTCCGCCGCGGAAGTTGATCGCCGTCAGCGCGGATCCGGTCGGCGGATGGCGACGTGAAGACCCGGCCACCATCGGGGCCCTCGCCGCGCTCGAACTACGGTCGGCCGGTATCGCGATTCGCGGGAGTGAGCAGCAACCGCCGCGATAACAGCAGCAGCCCGGCGACGACCACAGTGAGCCACGCGGCCAGCGCATCCCAGAAGAAGACCAGCGAAACGGTGAACAGCGACGGCTGATTGATCTCGAGGGCCATCGCGAAGCTGGCCGCCGAATACATGCCCAGCGGGAACACAAACGCCCACCACACACCGGCGAAGCGCAGCATGTTGGGGTGACGCCTGATGCGGTGCAACGCGAAATAGATCAGCGGCGGTATCCACAACGTGGCCGTCACCCAGGTGACGATGGTGACCGCACGCACGGGTCCGGCCAGCCAGGCGGGAGCCACGGCGTGGATGTTGTCACCGGCCAGCGTCGCAATCGCCATGCCTCCCATCAGGATCCAGGTATCGGGTTCGAAGCCGTCCCGGTCCTGCCGTTCGTTCACGACGCGCCACATGGTCAGCCACGTCATCAGGCCGTAGATGCACAGCGCCGCGACCCATCCGGCCACGGCCACCGCGAGCCACCAGTGATGACCGGTGTGACGAGCCGCGCGGGCGATCACGATCGCCAAACCGGAGGTTCCCACGCTGCCCAACTGCCAGGCCCCGTGTGCGCGGTCGCGCAGCTCTGTCCACCGGTGCGCCAACATGTTTCGCGCGCTGAACAGGATCAGTATCAGCCAGGACGCCAGGCCGACCCCGCCAAGTATCCGCGCCACCCATACGTTCGACGACAAGCGAGTGTCGATCACCGCACACGCTGCCACGAAAGTGATGAGTCGCAGGGTGACGTCGGGATCGGTGAGGTCCCAGCACAACCTCTGGCCGGGCACACAGGCCTTCGCGACGACCAGGGCGAGCAGCAGCACCAGGCCGAGGGTGGCGATGACACCCATCGTGTCGCTGATCAATCGGTAGCCGTGATTGCGTGCGCCGATCGACAAGATTCCCGTTGCCATCACCGCGGCGAACACATCGGGTGAGGGCTCGACATCAGCGAACCGGATCGTCACGGTTGCTCGCGGAGCTCCACGACGAGATGCCGGATGCCGGTATGCCGATTGCTGCGCGTCCATTCGACCGGCCGGACAACTTGCACCGCCCCGAACCGGGACAGCAGCTCTTCGAACAACACCCGCAGCTCCAGCCGGGCCAGATTCGCACCCAGGCAATAGTGCACTCCCTGACCGAAGCCCAGGTGCGGATTCGGTTTTCGGCAGATATCGAATTCGTCGGCGTTCGCGAACACCCCGGCGTCGCGGTTTGCCGAGCCTTCCCAGATCTGTATCTTCTGCCCCGCCTCGATCGACTGCCCGGCCAGCGTGACGTCGCGGGTGGCGGTGCGGCGCTTGGAGGGCGACGGCGACGTCCACCGCACCATCTCCTCGACGGCCGTGGGCAGCGCATCGAGATCGCCGCGCAGCGACTGCAATTGGTCCGGATGGTGGGCCAACGCCAGCAGGCCGCCGGCGACCGCGTTGCGGGTGGTCTCCGCGCCGGCGCTGAACAACAGACTGAAGAACAGGTAGAGCTCCATGTCGGACAGGGCCGATCCGCCGTGGCCATCAGCGTCATCCAGCATCGCGTTCGCCACGGCCGACAACATGTCATCGGTCGGGTGCTCGCGCTTGGACGCGATCAGCTGCTGACCGTACTGATACATCCGCGACCCGGCCTCCTCGACGGAGAGCTGCGATAGCGCGGCCTTGCGCGAACCACCGAAGTCGAACTGCGGTTCGATCGCCTCGAAGAGCCAATGCCGTTCGGATTCAGGCACTCCCAACAGGATGCAGATCATCTGCATCGGCAATTCGGCGGCGATGTCGACCAGGAAATCGAACGGCTCGCCCGGCACCACCGCGTCGAGCAGCCGGCGCGCCCTGGTCCGCAGGTCGTCCTCGACCAGCCGGATCATCCGCGGCGTCAGCCCCGAGCTGACCAGCCGCCGAATCTGCGAATGCCGCGGATCGTCCATCATGTTGAGCACCTGACCCGCAATCGCCAGGTCCTGCAACAGCGTGCCGCCGTACGGCCGCGGGCCGCCCGTGACCGACGAGTACGTCACCGGATCCTTCAGCACCTCAAGCGTTTCCGCGTAGGTGGCCACCGACCAGAAGCCTTCACCGTCCGGGGTGTTGTCGGTCGGTGAGTGCCAGTACACCGGCGCCTGACGACGATGGATCGCGAACAGATCGTGGGGAAATCCGTTGGCGAAGTTGTCCAGATCGGTGAAGTCGATCTCGGCGAGTGCGCCCGCCAGCGTCACAGGATCGCACCCGGGGCGTACTTGGCCGCGTCCGGGTAGCGGTTCACCAGCGCGTCCACCTGCGCCGCCACCTCGTCCACCTGGTCACCGGCGGCGCCGGTGAATGCCTTCTTGTCGGCCAGCGCGGCGTCCAGCGCGGCCCGGTCCAGCGGCAAGCGCTCGTCGGCGGCCAGCCGGTCCAGCAGGTCGGGCTCGGCGCCGCGCTCGCGCATCGCCAGCGCCGTGGCCACCGCGTGTTCGCGGATCACGTGATGCGCGGTCTCGCGCCCCACGCCGGCGCGTACCGCGGCGATCAACACCTTGGTGGTGGCCAGGAACGGCAGGTAGCGATCCAGCTCGCGGCCGATCACCGCGGGATAGGCGCCGAACTCGTCGAGCACCGTCAGGAAGGTCTCGATCTGCCCATCGATGGCAAAGAAGCTGTCCGGCAACGCTACTCGGCGCACTACCGAGCAGAACACGTCGCCCTCGTTCCACTGCGCCCCCGCCAGTTCGGCTGCCATCGAGGCGTAGCCGCGCAGCACCACCTGCAGGCCGTTGACCCGCTCGCAGCTACGCGTGTTCATCTTGTGCGGCATGGCCGAGGAGCCGACCTGTCCGGGCGCGAATCCCTCGGTCACCAGTTCATGCCCGGCCATCAGCCGGATGGTGTGGGCCATCGACGACGGTCCCGCGCCCAGCTGCACCAGCGCCGAAACCACGTCGTGGTCCAGCGAACGCGGATACACCTGCCCGACGCTGGTCAATACCGTTGCGAAACCCAAGAATTCGGCTATGCGCCGCTCGAGCTCGGCCAGCTTGGCCGCGTCACCGTCCAGCAGGTCGAGCATGTCCTGCGCGGTGCCCATCGGGCCCTTGATGCCGCGCAGCGGATAGCGGTCGATCAGTTCGCGCAGCCTGGTCAACGCGATCAGCGTTTCCTGGGCCGCCGAGGCGAACCTCTTGCCCAGCGTGGTCGCCTGCGCGGCGACGTTGTGGCTGCGTCCGGCCATCACCAGGTCGCGGTAGGCCACGGCCCGCTCGGCGAGCCGCGCGGCAACGGCCACGCCGTGACTGAAGACCAGCTCCAGCGAGCGCCGAATCTGAAGTTGCTCCACGTTCTCGGTCAGGTCGCGACTGGTCATGCCCTTGTGCACGTGCTCGTGACCGGCCAGCGCATTGAACTCCTCGATCCGCGCCTTGACGTCGTGGCGCAGCACCCGTTCCCGGTCCGCGATGGAGGCCAGGTCCACGTCCTCGAGCACCCGCTCGTAGTCGGAAATGGCGTCGGCAGGCACCGCAACGCCCAGTTCCGCCTGCGCGCGCAGCACCGCGAGCCACAGCCGCCGCTCAGCGACGACCTTGGCCTGCGGCGACCAGATCGCGACCATCTCGGCACTGGCGTACCGGGTGGCCAGCACATTCGGAATGTTCACTTGGTCCTCACGAACACACAGCTTACGGTCGCGCTCGTAGCCTATGCGGATGTACTTCGCCGGCGTCGACCTTGCGTGGGCGGGTCGTAACCCGACCGGCGTCGCGGTCGTGGACTCCGGCGGTGTGCTGGTGAGCGTGTGCGCGGTGCGCGACGACGACGAGATCCTGGCGGCGTTGCACCCCTATGTCTGGGGCGATTGCGTAGTGGCCTTCGATGCGCCGCTGGTGGTGAACAATCCGACCGGCCAGCGCCCGGCCGAGACCGCGCTCAACCGCGATTTCCGCAGGTACGAGGCCGGTGCCCACCCCTGCAACACCGGAAAGCCCGAGTTCGCCGACGGTCCCCGCGCGGGCCGTCTGGCCGCGACGCTGGGGCTCGATCTCGATCCGCGGTCGCCGGCCGCCCGGCGCGCCATCGAGGTCTACCCGCATGCGGCCACCGTCGCCTTGTTCCGCCTGGAGCGCACGCTGAAGTACAAGGCAAAGCCCGGGCGCACCGTCGAGCGACTCAAATCCGAGCTGTTGCTGCTGATGGACGGCGTCGAGCGGCTGGCGCACGCTCCGGTGGCGCTCCACGTGAACGGGCACGACGGGTGGATCGCGCTGCGCCGGGCCGTCGCGGCCGCGCAGCGCAAAAGCGAGCTGCGGCGCGCCGAAGATCCCGTCGACGCGGTCGTTTGCGCCTACGTGGCGCTGTATGCGCAGCGCAAGCCGAAAGACGTGACGATCTACGGCGACCCCGAAACCGGATACATCGTGACGCCGTCGCTGCCGGTGGATCCGGTGCGCGCGGAGGGCTCGGTCAGATCTGCACGGGCCGCTGATCGATAGGGGCGAGCACCTCGATGAGGTCGACCACCGCACCCTGCGCCGCCGCGCGCGGATCCCGGCCCTCCACCAGGGCCGACACCACCGAGCCGTCGACCGCGCAAATCAGCGTGCACACCAGCTCGATGTGCACCGAGCGACCCGAGCGCTCGATGGCCTCGGCCACCGCCTCCGCGCGCTGGCGCAGGCTGCGACGCATGGTCTCGCGCAGTGCGGGCAGACGGATGCACGCGACGTGGCGCTCGTAGCGCGAGATCAGCTGTTCGGTAAGGCCCGGGCCGGACACGTCGCCCACGAGCAGGTCGGCCAGCACCTCGGCGATGGTCTCCGGTCCCCGGCGCCGGCGCGACAAGGCGCCAACGCGCGAACGCAACTGCGCCACCTCGATCATGGCGATGTGTTCGACGGCGCGTGCGATCAGATCGTCGAGGGAGGAGAAGTAATACGTGGTGGATGCCAACGGCAATCCGGCCCGCCGCGCGACCGCCCGGTGCCGCACCGCTTCGAACCCGCCCTCGGCCAGCAGCTCGGCGGCGGCACTGACGAGCGCATACCGCCGGCGTTCTCCTTTTGGAGTAACCGCTGCTGTCACGAGTAGCCATCGTGCCAGCCAAAGTGGTACTGCGATGCCATTTCGGCCAAACGGCCAAGGCATAATGGCCCGCATGCCCGACTTGAGCCGACGCGCCCTGCTCGGCCTCGGCGCCAGCGCGGCCGTGGGGGCGGCGGGCGCCTACGCGCTCGACATCCTGTTAGAGCCCCGCACATCTCGCGCCATGCCGGTGTCGGAGACCGGCACCCAGGCGCCGTTGGCGCCGCCGCCGAGCCCGCCTCGCGATCCGGCTCCCCCGGCGGCCGCCGCACCCACCATGGTGACCGGTTCCTTCGTCTCCGCCGCCCGTGGCGGCGTGAACACGAATTGGGCGATCGCGCGTCCGCCGGGCCAGACCAAGCCGCTGCGACCGGTGATCGCGTTGCACGGCAAGGGCAGTGACGCGTCCACGGTGATGGCGGGCGGTGTCGAACACGGTCTCGCACAGGCCGTCGACGCCGGACTACCGCCCTTCGCGGTGGTCGCCGTGGACGGCGGCGGCGGCTATTGGCACAAACGGTCTTCCGGTGAGGACAGCGGCGCCATGGTGCTCGACGAGCTGATCCCGATGCTGGGAAACCAGAACCTGGACACCTCACGGTTGGCGTTCCTGGGTTGGTCGATGGGCGGCTACGGCGCATTGCTGCTGGGCGGCCGGTTGGGACCCGCCCGCACCGCCGCGATCTGCGCCGTGAGCCCGGCGCTGTGGATGTCCTCGGGCGCGGCCGCACCGGGAGCCTTCGACGGCCCGGAGGACTTCGCGGCGAACTCGGTCTTCGGCATGCCGGCGCTGGCCTCGATCCCCATCCGGATCGACTGCGGTGACAGCGACCCGTTTTACAGCGCGACAAAGCAGTTCATTGCGCAACTGCCCAATCCGCCCGCCGGTGGTTTCTCGCCCGGTGGGCACGACGGGGCATTCTGGAGCTCGCAGCTGCCCGCCGAGCTGACCTGGATGGCACCGCTGCTGACGGCGTAACGAGTTACGCTCGCGGAGGTGACGGCACCTTTCGACTGGACCTTCCCGTACGCCTGGCCGCGCAAGCCCATCCTGGCGGAAAACGTTGTGTGCACATCGCAACCGCTTGCCGCCCAGGCGGGCCTGCGGATGCTCGCGCAGGGCGGTAGCGCGGTGGATGCGGCCATCGCCACCGCCATCGCCCTGACAATTGTGGAGCCGGTATCGAATGGCATCGGTTCGGACGCCTTCGCGATCGTATGGGACGGCAAGCAACTGCACGGGCTGAACGCTTCGGGTCGCTCCCCCGCGGCGTGGACACCGGAATACTTCGGCGGCAAGGGAGTTCCGATTCTCGGCTGGAATTCGGTGACCGTGCCGGGCGCGGTGTCGGCGTGGACCGAACTGCATGCGAAGTTCGGCAAGCTGGCGTTTGAGCGGCTGTTCGAGCCAGCAATTGCGTACGGCCGCAACGGGTTTCTGGTCTCACCGACGGTCGCAGAACAGTGGGCCGCGCAGGTACCGCTGTTTGAGAAACAGCCCGGCTTTGCCCAGGCGCTCCTGCCCGGCGGGCGAGCGCCCAGACCCGGCGAGCGATTCAGCTGGCCGGATCATGCTGCCACGCTCGAGTCGATCGCCGCGACCAACGGCGAGGCGTTCTACCGTGGCGAACTGGCCGCCGAACTCGAGGCGCACGCGCTGAACAACGGGGGCGCCATGCGGGCAACTGACCTGGCTGCTCACCGTGCCGACTGGGTCGGCACGGTCGACGCCGGCTACCGCGGGTACACGTTGCACGAGATCCCGCCCAACGGGCAGGGGATCGTCGCGCTGATCGCACTGGGCATCCTCGAACATTTCGACATGGCCTCGCTGCCAGTGGATTCCGCCGACAGCGTGCACCTGCAGATCGAAGCGATGAAGCTGGCATTCGCCGACGCCCAAGCGTACGTCTCCGACATCGAGCACATGCCGGTGGCGCCCGAACGTCTGTTGGACAAGGAATATCTCAAGCAGCGCGCGGCACTGATCGACCGCGGACGAGCCAGGCCGGCGTCCGCCGGAACCCCGCCGGGCGGAACCGTCTACCTGACCGCCGCCGACGCCGCAGGGATGATGGTGTCGATGATCCAGTCGAACTACATGGGGTTCGGTTCGGGCGTGGTGGTGCCGCGCACCGGAATCTCGCTGCAAAATCGCGGTGCGAATTTCGTTGCGGCTCCGGGACACCCGAACACCGTGGGCCCGAACAAACGCCCGTACCACACCATCATCCCGGCATTTGTGACCAAAGACGGTGCCGCGGTGATGAGCTTCGGGGTGATGGGCGGAATGATGCAGCCACAGGGCCACGTGCAAGTGATGGTGCGCATCGCCGACCACGGGCAGAACCCGCAGGCGGCGTGCGACGGCCCGCGGTTCCGCTGGGTCGAGGGCACGCAGGTCAGCTCCGAAAAGGGTTTCCCGGATTCGACGTTGAATGAGTTGCGCCGGCGCGGACACGATCTGGTCGCCGTCGACGACTACAACCAATTCGGCAGCTGTCAGGCGATCTGGCGTCTCGAGGGCGGCTACTTCGCGGCCAGCGATCCGCGCCGGGACGGCCAGGCCGCCGCGTTCTAGACGCGGATCCTGCCGTCGGCCGCCAACAGGGCGATGTCGCTGCGGAAATGACTGCCCGGCAGTCGAATTGAACGCACCACCTCGTAGGCCTTCGTCCGCGCGGCCGTCAGGTCTGCACCCGTGCCCACCACCGACAACACCCGCCCGCCCGATGAGACGACCTCGCCGTCGTCGCGCCGCGCCGTTCCGGCGTGCAGCACCCCGTCGGCTTCCGAGCCGACGATGACGTCACCTACCCGGGGGCGTCCGGGGTAGCTCTCCGCCGCCACCACCACCGTCACGGCGGCACCGTCCTGCCAGCGCAACTCCCCGAAGTCGGCCAGTGTGCCGCTGCCAGCTGAGAACAACAGCTGCCCGAGCGGCGATTCCAGTAACGCCAGCACCGCCTGCGTCTCGGGATCGCCGAAGCGGCAATTGAATTCGATCACCGCCGGTCCGTTCGCCGTGATGGCGAGGCCGGCATACAGCAGTCCGCTGAACGAGCTGCCCCGCGCAACCATCTCGGCCGCAACGGGTTCGACGATGTTGCTGATTACGTCGCGATACATCTCGTCGGGAAGCCACGGCACCGGTGCGTAGGCCCCCATCCCGCCGGTATTGGGCCCGCTGTCGCCGTCGCCGACCCGCTTGAAATCCTGTGCGGGCAGCAAAGGCACCACGGTTTCGCCGTCGACCACGCAGAACAGCGACACCTCCGGGCCGTCCAGGAAGGACTCCAACAGAACCGGGTGCCCCGCCTCGAGGAGCCCCGCGGCGTGCGCGCGTGCGAGACCGCGATCCGCGGTCACCACGACGCCCTTACCGGCGGCCAGGCGGTCGTCCTTCACCACCCAGGCCGCGTCCCCCGCCGGGGGGCCGAACCGGTCCAGGGCGGCGTCCAAATGCGCCGGGGTGTCGACGATTTCACTGGTCGCGGTGCGCACCCCCGCCGCGGCCATGACCTCTTTGGCGAACGCCTTGGAGCCTTCGATGCGGGCGGCGTCCTTGCCGGGACCGAAGCAGACGATGCCCGCGGCCCGTACCGCATCGGCGACCCCGAGGACCAGCGGCACCTCGGGTCCGATGACCACCAGGTCGGCACGGACCTCGCGCGCCAGGGCGACGACGTCGTCGGCCGAGGTGATGTCGACCTCGTGCTGGTCGGCCAGCCGCGCCGTGCCGGCGTTGCCGGGAGCGATCGCCAGCCCCGTTACCTCGGGGTCTTTGCGGAGCGCCAGCAGCAACGCATGCTCACGGGCTCCGGAACCAATCACCAGGACGCGCACGACACGTCAGACTAGCCCGGTCAGACGACCCACGCCCACCGTCCCCGGTGGATTCAGACGATTTTCTCCAGCAGCGCCCTGAGGTCGTTGCGCTGAGCGGCGGTGAGGCGTCCGAGGCGCTTGTCGAACTCGTCGGACAGCAGGCTCATGCCCTTCCTGGCGGCCTGGCGTCCGGCCGGGGTGAGCAGCAGCTTGTGGCGACGCAGATCGCACGGGTCGATCTCGCGGCGCACGAACCCCGCGGCCTCGAGCCGCTTCAGGTACAGCGTCACCGTCGCCTTGGGCATGCTCAGCGTCGCGGCCAGTTCGGCCGGATAGGGATGATCGTCGATCTCGGCCAGCAGAAACAGTTCCTTGGACTCGAGGCCCAGCGCGCAGATATCGGCCTCGGCGCACGAGATGACCGACAGCAGCACCCGGTAGTTCAGTGACCAGATCCTGGCCGCATCGACTGCAGACATTCGACTTGCCAGATCGTTCAGCTATGAACTAGTTTTGTTATGAACAACCTCATAACCGAACAATCTACCAGGGAGTGGGCCTCATGCCGCTGGATCAATACGTGACACTCGGGCGATCCGGTCTGCGCGTTAGCCCCCTGTGCCTGGGCGCCATGACGTTCGGCGAAGACCTCGGCTGGGGCACCAGCGTGGAAGAGTCGCAACAAATCATCGACCGCTACCTCGAGCTCGGCGGCAATTTCATCGACACCGCCAACTTCTACACCCGAAGCCACTCCGAGAAGATCATCGGCGACCACATCGGGCGCCACCCCGCGCGCCGCGATCGGCTGGCGATCGCGACCAAGTTCAGCGGCAACCTGTATCCGGGTGATCCCAACGGCGGCGGCTCGGGCCGCAAGTCGTTGATCAACGCCTGCGAAAACTCGTTGCGGCGCTTGCAAACCGACTACATCGACCTGTACTGGCTGCACATCTGGGACTCCAACACCCCCATCGAGGAGACCATGGCGGCGCTCGAGGACCTGGTGCGCGCCGGCAAGGTGCGCTACATCGGCGTCTCGGACACCCCGGCGTGGAAGATCGCCCAGGCCAACCTGATCGCCGGTTTCCGCGGGTGGTCGGCGTTCGTCGGGCTTCAGGTCGAATATTCGCTGCTGGAGCGCGCCATCGAACAGGATTTGGTGCCGATGGCGTCCGAATTCGGCCTCGGCATCACGCCGTGGTCGCCGTTGAAAGGTGGCGTGCTGAGCGGCAAGTACACCCGGGCCAACGGCGGCCAGCGCAACGCGGACCGCGGCGCCATGGTCGACGCCTTTCTCAACGAAAACACCTACGCCGTCATCGACGAGCTCGCGGCCATCGCGAAGGCACACGAGACGAACGTCGCCAGCGTGGCGCTGGCCTGGGTGCGCGCGCAGCGCGCCGTCTCATCGGTCATCATCGGGGCACGCCGGCTCTCCCAGCTCGAGGACAACGTCCGGGCCGTCGACGTGAACCTCGGCGCCGATGAGCTGGAGCGGCTCGACACGCTGACCAAACCGAGGTTCGGCTTTCCCCACAACATGTTGGAGATGGCACCGGGCATCATCAACGGCGGAACGACGGTCAACGGGACTTCCGCGCCGATCTCCGAATACGTGATGCCCGACGGCATTCAGCCGTACTGATACGGCGGGTCGCTCTCACTCACCCCTGTGCATCTTCACCGCGGCGTCCACATTGGCCTTCTTGTCCTCTCCAGATCCCTTCTCCGCGGCCTTCTTGCGTTTGGCCACGACGGCGTCGACGGCGCCGTTGAGCGCCGAACCCAGCGGGAAGCCCAGGTAGTGGGTGAGGAAGACGGCCATTTCCTTCAGTTCGGTCTCAGTGAGTTCACCGTTGAGAAGGGCTGCGTTGATTTGGATTTCGGCCAGGTCACGGTTTCCGATCGCGGTCACCGCCGTCAGCGTCATGATGCGCTTGTCGCGCATCGACAGTCCCGGACGAGTCCAGATGCTGCCGAACAGGTGGTCGACGGTCAGGTCGAAATACGCGTCGCCTTCGATGTTGGGCATCTCCCAGCCGTAGACCTCGTTCATCTTCGCTAGGCCCTTGCTGCGCAGCTCGTCCATTACGCCTCTTTCTCTGTGTGCGGTACTCCGAGGCCTGCGGCCAGCCGCTGAAAGGCCAGCTGGGCAAACGGCAGATCGACCGAGACCGCCTCGCCGAGAGCCAACGCCAGGCTCAGGTCCTTCTCCCCCAGACCGCGGGCATGCACAAAAGACTGGTACAGGAAGTTCTCCGGCTCAATGTCTTTCATGTTGTCGCGGACCATGATCGCCCCCGGGCCCCCGGTGAGGGCATCGGTGTGACGGACCACCCGACCCAATGCCTGCAGGTCGAGTCCGGCCGCCTCGGCGAGTTTCATGGCCTCGCACGCCACGGCGTACGAGGTGAACGTCAACATGTTGCGGGCCAGCTTCATTCGCGTCCCGGCACCCGGGTCGCCGGCGTGGATGACCATCGCGGCCCAGTGTTTGAAGGCCGGCTTGATCCGCTCGTACACGTCGCGCTCGGCGCCCACCATCGTGGCGAGCTCACCCTTCGCTGCCGCGGCGGCCCCACCGCTCACCGGCGCGTCGACGATATGGATGCCCTGAGGCTTGTGCTCGGCCGCGAGGTCGACCGCGGTGGTGTCGCTGATGGTCGAGTGGATCGCGATGACGGTGCCGGGTTTCGCGTGGGCCGCCAGCTCGCCGACCACCTCACGCACCTGGGCGTCGTTGAGGACGGTGATGTGGATGATGTCGGCGGCGGCGACGTCGGCGACGCTGTCGGCCAGGCTGGCACCCCTTTCGGCCAGCGGCGTCATCGCCTCGGTCCTGATGTCGTAAACCGTGATCCCGCCGGGCCATTCGGTCATCTTTGTGGCCATCGGCGCGCCCATGTTGCCCAGGCCGATGTAGCCGAGCTTCGCGTGATCGCTCATGATCGAATTATCTGTCCGCCGTCAACATTGAAGATCTGCCCGGTGATCCACGATGCCTCGTCGGAGAGCAGGAACAGACACATGCCGACCAGATCCGCGGGCGTGCCCATGCGCGACAGCGGCAGACCCTTGACGATGTCGTCGACCATCTCCTTGGGCGTGGTGGTCCGGTTGGCCTCGGTGTCGATGGGGCCCGGAGCGATCGCGTTGATCCGGATCTTCTGGCCACCCAGTTCGCGGGAGAGCTGCTGGGTCAGGCCGTTGAGCCCGACCTTGGCCAGGCCGTAGTAGTTCGCGTAAAGCCAGGCGGCGGTGGATGATTGGTTGACGATCGCCCCGCCGCCACGCTTGGCCATCTTCTTGTACACCGCGCGGGTGCACCACAGCGCCCCGTCGAGGTTCACGCTCATGAACCTGCGGTAGTACTCCGGGTCGATGGTGAGCAGGAAGTCCAGCTTCATGCCGCCGAAGATCGCGGCGTTGTTGACCAGGTAGTCGATGCCGCCGAATTCGGCCAGCGTGCGGTCGGCCATTTCCTTGGCCGACGCGGGGTCGGATACATCGACCGGAATGCTGATGGCGGTTCCGCCGTCGGCGACGATTTGCTTGGCGACCGCGTCCGCGGCCTCGACGTTGATGTCGGCGACCACCACCGCCGCGCCCTCGCGGGCCAGCGCCTCGGCGTACGCCTGCCCGATGCCGCCACCGGATCCGGTGACGATGCCGACTTTATTCTCGAATCGCATGGTTTCCTCTCGGTCGCCTGATTGGCGCGGTCACTGCACGGCTGTGGCAATGGTTTTGACTTCCAGGTACTCCTCGAAGCCGGCCAGGCCCATTTCTCGCCCGTTCCCGGACTGTTTGTATCCGCCGAACGGCGCGTCGGCGGAATACCAGACGCCGCCGTTGACATTGACGGTTCCCACCCGCATCCGCGCTGCGAAGTTGGCCGCACGTTCGGGGTCGGCACCGAACACGGTGCCCGACAAGCCATATGGCGAGTCGTTGGCGATGCGCAGTGCGTCGTCTTCGCCGTCGTAGGCGATCACGGTGAGCACCGGCCCGAAGATCTCCTCCCGGGCGGGGCGCGCGTCGTTGGTCAGACCCGCGATCACGGTGGGCTCGATGAAGAACCCGCGGTCCTTGTCCGCCGGCCGGCCGCCGCCGCAGGCGAACGTTCCGCCCTCGGCGATCGCCAGGTCGAGGTAGCTCTGCACGCGGTCCCGTTGCCGCGCGGAAATCACCGGGCCGCACACGGTTCCGGAGTCGTTGGGGTCGCCGGGCTTGATCGAGCCCATGGTTCCCGCCGCGATGGCGACGGCCTCGTCGTAGCGGGCCCGCGGCACCACCAGCCGGGTCGTGATGGCGCAGCCCTGCCCGGCGTGCATGGCCGCGGTGAACGCCGACATCGAACACGCCCCGCCCAGGTCCGCGTCGTCGAGAACGACGAACGCCGACTTGCCGCCCAGTTCCAGGAACACTCGCTTGATGGTCGCGGCGGCGTCGGCCATGACGCTGCGCCCCGTCGCGGTCGACCCGGTGAACGAAACCATGTCCACCCGAGGGTCTTTGGAGAGCAGCGCCCCCATCCGGTGGTCGTTCGACGTGATGATGTTGACGACACCGGGCGGGAAGTCGGTGTGCTCGGCGATGATTTCGCCGAGCACGGCGGCGCACCAGGGAGTGTCCGGTGCGGGCTTCAACACCACCGTGTTGCCGGCGGCCAGCGCGGGCCCCAGCTTGGCGAGGTTGATCTGGTGCGGGAAGTTCCACGGGGTGATCGCACCGACGACGCCGACGGCTTCGCGCGCGATCGTGCGCCGGGTCGGGATGCCCATCGGCGAAGCCTGGCCGAGGTCCCGATTCCACTCGTAGGTTTCGGCGGTGTCGGCGGCGAAGCTCAGGTCGCCGACCGGTCCCTCCAATTGGGCGGCCGAGGTGAGCATCCGCGGGGCGCCCACCTCGGCGATGGTGATGTCGCGCAGTTCCTCGATGTGGTCGCGCATCGCGTCGCGCAGCTGCCGTATGCAATGCACCCGCAATTCGGTGTCACGGGACCAGTCCGTCTCGTCGAAGGCGCGCCGCGCGGCGTCGATGGCGCGGTCCATGTCGGTGGCGTCGGCGTTGGCGGCGACGCCCAGTACCTCCTCGGTCGCCGGGTTCACCGTGGGGAAGTTGCCGGCGCTACCGGCCGACAGCCTGCCGTCGATGAACAGTTCACTCACGCCGTCGGTCAACAAGGCCATGTCCCGCTCCCGTCTGCACGCGGCAACCGCCACGCCATCTAGTGGACAGCTGTCCGATATTGTCCGATCGAACCATAGTCGTCGGCTAGCCGAAGGTGCAAGAGCCTATCTGGGATGTTGCCCGCCAAACGGCGCAGAACGCCGATAAGCAGCGATTTTGCCGACCGGGCTTGCTTCTCCCCGTTTTGGTCCACTAGCTTGGACATGTGTCCAGCGACGCACTGGTGACTATCACATCCGACGGCGACCGCCAGACCGGTCAGCCGCCGCGCAACCGTCGTCAGGAGGAGACCTTCCGCAAGGTGCTGGCAGCCGGCATCGAAACCCTGCGGGAAAAGTCGTACGCCGACCTGACGGTCCGCGCCGTAGCCGCCCGCGCCAAGGTCGCCCCGGCAACCGCGTACACCTACTTCTCATCGAAGAATCACCTGATCGCCGAGGTCTATCTGGACCTGGTGCGGCGGGTTCCGTTCTTCACCGACGTCAACGACCCGATGCCGGTCCGGGTGGACAAGGTGCTGCGGCACCTGGCGCTGGTGGTCGCCGACGAGCCGGAGGTCGGCGCCGCGTGCACGACGGCATTGCTCGGCGGCGGCACCGATCCGGCCGTTGGCGCCGTGCGCGATCGCATCGGCGCGGAGATCCACCGCCGCATCGCAACGGCGATCGGACCCGGAGCCGACCCCAACACGGTGGCCGCGCTCGAAATGGCGTTCTTCGGCGCATTGGTACAGGCCGCCAGCGGCCAGTTCACCTATCACCAGATCGCAGACCGATTGGCCTATGTAGTGAGCCTGATCCTGCCCGGGACGACAAGCCAGGAGACACGAACGTAAATGACCGTCCATGTGGGCGACCACGAGCTGGTCCTCGATCCCTACGACTACGACTTCCACGAAGATCCGTACCCGTATTACCGGCGGCTGCGCGACGAGGCCCCGCTGTATCGCAATGACGAGCTGAAGTTCTGGGCGCTGTCGCGGCACCAGGACGTGCTACAGGGATTCCGTAACAGCACAACGCTTTCCAACAAGTACGGCGTCTCGCTGGACCCCGCGTCCCGAGGCCCGCACGCCAGCAAGACGATGTCGTTCCTGGCGATGGACGATCCCGCCCACCTGCGGCTGCGGACGCTGGTCTCAAAAGGCTTCACCCCGCGCCGTATTCGCGAACTCGAGCCCCGGGTCACCGAGATCGCGACCCGGCATCTCGACACGATGCTGGCCAAGGCCGAAGACGGTGCGGTCGACTACGTCGACGAGTTCGCCGGCAAGCTACCGATGGACGTCATCTCCGAGTTGATGGGAGTCCCCGAGCCGGATCGCGATCAGGTTCGGGCCTGGGCCGACGGGGTGATGCACCGCGAGGAAGGTGTCACCGACGTGCCGCCCGAGGCGGTGGAGGCCTCGCTCAACCTGATCGTCTACTACCAGCAGATGGTGGCCGAGCGGCGCGAGAAGCTGACCGACGACCTGACCTCGGCGCTGCTTGAGGCCGAGATCGACGGTGACCGGCTCACCGACGACGAGGTGCTCGGCTTCATGTTCCTGATGGTGATCGCCGGCAACGAGACCACCACCAAACTGCTTGTTAACGCCGCGTTTTGGGGCCACAAGAACCCGGATCAACTGACGCCGGTCTACGAGGATCTGTCGCGGGTGCCGCTGTGGGTCGAGGAGACCCTGCGCTACGACACCTCCAGCCAGATCCTGGCTCGTACCGTGTCCGGTGAGCTCACCCTCTACGACACCACCATCCCGGAGGGCGACGTACTGCTGTTGTTGCCCGGTTCCGGCCATCGGGACGAGCGGGTCTTCGACCACCCTGATGACTATTTGATCGGGCGCGAAATCGGGCCCAAACTATTGAGTTTCGGTAGTGGCGCACACTTCTGCCTGGGCGCGCATCTGGCGCGGATGGAAGCCCGGGTCGCGCTCACCGAGTTGTTCAAGCGAATCCGCGGATACGAGGTGGACGAGGCCAACGCCGTCCGCGTCCACTCGAGCAATGTCCGCGGATTCGCTCACCTACCGATGAGCGTGGAGGTCCGCTGAATGCCCCGGTTTGAACCCTTGCCCGAACGCCGGCCCGCCATCGTGGCCGGTGCTTCCTCCGGCATCGGAGAGGCCACCGCCATCGAGCTCGCGACGCACGGCTTCCCCGTCGCCCTGGGTGCGCGCCGCGTCGAAAAGCTCGACGACATCGTCGGCAAGATCAACGCCAACGGCGGCGAGGCGGTCGGCTTCCACCTGGATGTGACCGATCCGAACTCGGTGAAATCCTTTGTCGCACAGTCGGCCGATGCCCTCGGCGACATCGAGGTGCTGGTGGCCGGGGCCGGCGACACCTACTTCGGCAAGCTCGCCGAAATCGCAGGCGACGAGTTCGAGTCGCAGCTGCAGATCCACCTCGTCGGCGCCTTCCGCCTGGCCTCAGCCGTCCTTCCGGGCATGCTCGACCGCCAACGAGGCGACCTGATCTTCGTCGGTTCCGACGTCGCCCTGCGCCAGCGCCCACACATGGGCGCCTACGGCGCGGCCAAGGCCGCGCTGGTCGCAATGGTCACCAACTTCCAGATGGAGCTCGAGGGCACCGGCGTGCGGGCCTCGATCGTGCACCCCGGGCCGACGAAGACCTCGATGGGCTGGAGCCTGCCTGCCGAGAAGATCGGCCCCGCGCTGGAGGATTGGGCCAAGTGGGGCCAGGCGCGCCACGACTACTTCCTAAGGGCGGCGGACTTGGCGCGAGCGATCACGTTCGTCGCGGAAACACCGCGCGGCGGCTTCATCGCCAACATGGAGCTTCAGCCCGAAGCCCCGTTGGCCGACAACAAAGATCGCCAGAAACTCGCTCTGGGCGAAGAGGGGATGCCGTCATGACGACCACAACTGTGGTGCCCCGGGTTTCCGGCGGCGAGGAAGAACACGGTCACCTCGAGGAATTCCGCACCGACCCAATCGGTTTGATGCAGCGCGTCCGCGACGAGTGTGGCGACGTCGGGTGGTTCCAGCTGGTCGACAAGCACGTCATCCTGCTCTCCGGCGCGGGTGCCAACGAGTTCTTCTTCCGGTCCGCCGACGAAGACCTGGACCAAGCAGCGGCGTACCCGTTCATGGCGCCGATCTTCGGCAAGGGTGTGGTGTTCGACGCCAGCCCCGAGCGGCGCAAGGAGATGCTGCACAACTCGGCGCTGCGCGGCGAGCAGATGAAGGGCCACGCCGCGACCATCGAAGCTCAGGTGAAGGGGATGATCGCCGACTGGGGCGACGAGGGCGAGATCGAGTTGCTCGACTTCTTCTCCGAGCTGACCATCTACACCTCGACGGCCTGCCTGATCGGCGTGAAATTCCGCAACCAGCTCGACCACCGATTCGCCGAGTACTACCACGAGCTCGAGCGCGGCACCGACCCGTTGTGTTACGTCGATCCCTACCTGCCGATCGAGAGTTTTCGGCGTCGCGACGAGGCGCGCGTGAAACTCGTTGCGCTGGTGCAGGAAATCATGAACGAGCGGCTATCCAACCCGCCCCAGGATAAAAGCGACCGTGACATGCTCGACGTGCTCGTGTCGATCAACGACGAGGACGGCAACCCGCGGTTCTCCGCCGACGAGGTCACCGGGATGTTCATCTCGCTGATGTTCGCCGGGCACCACACCAGTTCGGGCACCTCGGCGTGGACGCTGATCGAGCTGATGCGCCACCCCGACTCCTACGCGGCGGTGGTCACCGAGCTCGACGAGCTCTACGCCGACGGCCAGGAGGTGAGTTTCCATGCGCTGCGCCAGATCCCGAAGCTGGAGAACGTCCTCAAGGAGACCCTGCGCCTGCACCCGCCGCTGATCATCCTGATGCGGGTGGCTCAGGGCGAGTTCGAGGTCGAGGGCTATCCCATCCACAAGGGCGATTTCGTCGCCGCCTCGCCGGCGATCTCCAACCGGATCCCCGAGGACTTCCCGGACCCCGACGATTTCGTGCCGCAGCGCTACGAGGAACCGCGCCAGGAGGACCTGGTGAACCGGTGGACGTGGATTCCGTTCGGCGCGGGCAGACACCGCTGCGTGGGTGCGGCGTTCGCCCAGATGCAGATCAAGGCGATCTTCTCGGTTCTGTTGCGCGAGTACGAGTTCGAGATGGCCCAGCCGGCCGACAGCTATCGCAACGACCACTCGAAGATGGTCGTGCAGTTGGCCCGGCCCGCCAAGGTCCGCTACCGCCGCCGCAGATAGGAGCTGACGATGGGCTTTCGAGTCGAGGCCGACCTGGACCTGTGCCAGGGCCATGCGATGTGCGAGCTGGAGGCCCCGGATTATTTCCGGGTGCCCAAGCGCGGCAAGGTCGAGATTCTGGACGCCGAGCCGCCCGACGAGGCCCGCCGCGAGATCGAACAGGCCGTGCGCGCCTGTCCCACCCAGGCGCTGTCCATCACAGAGAAAGGCTGACACATGGCGTCATTCCCCCGGGCTGAGCTCGACGAGTGGGTGCGATCCTGGCTCCAGGCCAACAAGGATTGCGAGCAGGCGGGCGACTGGAAGCCCCTGGCGGACTTCTACGCCGCCGACGCCACCTACGGCTGGAACATCGGCCCCAAGGAGGACGTGATGTGCGTCGGGATCGACGAGATCCGCGACATCGCGCTCGGCCTGGAGATGGAGGGCCTGGAGAACTGGCAGTACCCCTACCAGAAGGTGATCGTCGACGATCAGCAGGGCGAGATCGTCGGCTTCTGGAAGCAGGTCGTCTTCGACGGCGACGGCGGAGAACAGGAGGTCTACGGGATCGGCGGCAGCTGGTTCCGGCTGGGCCCCGACAAGCTCATCGAGTGGCAGCGGGACTTCTTCGACTTCGGCCACGTCCAGACGCTCTACCTGGATCTGATCAAGGCCGGCAAGCTGTCCAAGGGCATGCAGAAGCGCATCGAGCGCAGCCTCGCCGGCGAGAAGCTGCCCGGCTACTACCCGCTCGGCAAGACCCCGGTGCCGATCTGGTAGCACCCGGGGCCGATTGCTGCTCCCCCTTGTCTACGCTGCGGTGACGCACGTCATAATGGTCCGGAGAACGAGAACACGTTCTAAATTGCCGTCCGGCCCCGGCCGGTCCCCAACGCCCGAGCACTCGGGTCAGGGCTTGCTAGTGGAGGTGGTTCATGAAAACAAAAGGCGCGCTGATCTGGGAGTTCAACCAGCCGTGGTCGATCGAGGAGATCGAGATCGGTGACCCGCAGAAGGGCGAAGTCAAGATCCAGATGGAAGCGTCGGGCATGTGCCACTCCGACCACCACCTGGTGACGGGCGGCATCCCGATGGCGGGCTTCCCGGTGCTCGGCGGGCACGAGGGCGCCGGCATCGTGACCGAGGTCGGACCGGGCGTCGAGGCCGTCGCCCCCGGCGACCACGTCGTGTTGTCGTTCATCCCGTCGTGCGGCAAGTGCCCGACGTGCCAGGCCGGCCTGCGCAACCTGTGTGACCTGGGTGCGGGCCTGCTGGGCGGCACCGCCGTCTCCGACGGCACGTTCCGCATCCAGGCCCGCGGCCAGAACGTCTACCCGATGACGCTGCTGGGGACGTTCTCGCCCTACATGGTCGTGCACGAGAGTTCGGTGGTGAAGATCGACCCGTCGGTGCCGTTCGAGGTGGCCGCGCTGGTCGGCTGCGGCGTGACCACCGGCTACGGGTCGGCGGTCCGCACCGCCGACATCCGGCCGGGCCAGGACGTCGCCATCGTCGGTGTCGGCGGGGTCGGAATGGCCGCGCTGCAGGGTGCGGTCAACGCCGGTGCCCGCTACATCTTCGCGATCGACCCGGTGGAGTGGAAGCGCGACCAGGCCCTGAAGTTCGGCGCCACGCACGTCTACCCCGACATCGAGGCCGCGATGATGGGCATGGCCGAGGTCACCTACGGCCTGATGGCCCACAAGGTGGTGGTCACCGTCGGTGAACTGCACGGCGCCGACGTCGACAACTACCTCAACATCACCCAGAAGGGCGGCACCTGCGTGCTGACCGCGATCGGCAGCCTGCTGGACACCAACGTGACCCTGAACCTGGCGATGCTGACCCTGATGCAGAAGAACCTGCAGGGCACCATCTTCGGCGGCGGCAACCCGCAGTACGACATCCCGCAGCTGCTGTCGATGTACAAGGTCGGCAAGCTCAACCTGGACGACATGATCACCCGCCAGTACAAGCTGGAGCAGATCAACGACGGCTACCAGGACATGCTGGACGGCAAGAACATTCGCGGCGTCATCCGGTACACGGACGCGGACCGGTAAGCGGCCCGCCGTCCGGGGTGGCCGGGTTCCCGCACCTGCTGACGCCGGGACGAATCGGCGCCATGACGGTGCGCAACCGGGTGGTCATGTCTCCGATGGAGACCATGTACGGCACCCCGGACGGGCTGCCGTCTCGGCGCACGCGTGACTACTTCGCCGCCCGGGCCAAGGGCGGCGTGGGCCTGATCACGTTGGGCGCCACGGGGGTCGACCCGCAGCACCCCGAGACCCCCGGCGGGCTGCACCTGGGCACCGACGACGCGGTGGGGGCGCACCGGGCGCTGGTGGAGGCGGTGCACGAGCACGGCGCCAGGATCCAGCCGCAGATCGTGCACGCCGGGCCCGACGGCCTGGGTCCGGAGATCTTCGGCGTCACCTCGGTGGGGCCGTCGGTGATCCCGTCGTATCTCACCGGGCGCCCGTCGGTCGAGATCAGCAAGCCGCAGCTGTGCGCGGTGCTCGATCTGTTCAGGGCGGCCGCGCGGCGGGCCGCGGAAGCCGGGTACGACGGCATCGAGTTGCACGCCGCGCACGGCTACATGCTGCTGGGCTCCTTCCTTGCGCCGCAACGCAATCGTCGCACCGACGACTACCGCGGCGATTCCGCGCGCGGCCGGGTGCGTGTCGTGCTGGATGCCCTGGCCGCGATCCGGTCAGAGATCGGCGACGCCCTGCCCATCACGTTGCGCATCTCCGGCTACGAACGCGTCGCCGGGGGCAGGCCGATGCACGAGACCGCCCGGATGGCACCCGAACTGGTGTCGGCCGGGGTGGACGCGTTCCACGTCAGCGGCGGGGTGATCGATCGCCTCGTCACTCAGATGGTCAACGGCGCCGACGACGGCGACGGGGTCAACGTCGGCGCCGCTGCCGCGGTCAAACAGGTGGTCGACGTGCCGGTGATCGCGGTGGGCCGCATCCACGACCCGGTTCACGCCGAACGGATCCTGGCCGAGGGGCGCGCCGATTTCGTCGCAATGGGGCGTCCGCTGCTTGCCGATCCCGATCTGCCGCGCAAGCTGCAGTCCGGTCAGGCGCAGCGGATTCTCCGGTGCATCTCGTGCGAGAACTGCATCGACGCAATGGAACAGCGCTTCTC
>JAYZBN010000028.1:0-63113 GCA_036338755.1 Actinomycetota bacterium
GGCGACGCCCTCGACATGGAAGCTCACCGCTTCCGCACCATCTACAACACCGTCCGACCACACCAAGCCCTCAACGATCGAACCCCACGTCAGGCCTACCTAAAAACCGCACAAACCCTGCCAAATTCTTGACTCAAGACAACGGGGGTCTGACGCATGCATTGGCAGCGCCCGGGCCACATGGTGAACACGGCGTCGATGGCCGGTCTGCCGGCCAGTCCCGGTACCGCCAGCCACACCGCCTTCAAGCATGCCGCGCGTCGCACGTTCAAACGACTGCGCGAAATACGTTCCAGCCCAACGTAATCCGCTGCGCCCGTCGTTGTTGGGCTCGGCGGGTCAGCGGCTGGGCCGCACGGCGGATCAGCGCCAGTTCGGGTCCCACGGGCCGTTGTGCCAGTGCCCCTGGTCGTGGACTTCACCGTCATACCAGTGGTCACCGTGGCAACGACCCGCGTCCCAGTTACCGCCCCAGCCCGGATCCCACCATTGGCCAGGGCACCAGTGGTACTCCGGTGTGGGCGCGGGATGCGCGTGTGCGATGGCGGACGCCCCCGAACCGGCGAGCCCCAAACCGGCGGTCAATGCGACCACCGATGCTGCGATGCGCACGATCTTTTTCATGACAGGCAGTTACCCGCTCCCGCGCTGCCTAATCCAGCTCGGTTCCGATACTTGGCACGGCACCGCCCGGCTTGCCACATCCGCCGAGCGGGAAGGGATTTGGCAGAAGGGCGCCGAGCTCTATCCCGGCCTCATCAAGGAGCGGGCATGGGCCGGCGACCTGTGCTCCTGAAAGCCTGCTGAGAACCAGCTGCGACCCAGTTTGCGCAGCACGACCCAGGGTACACAGCCGTTGCGCTTCGGTCGCGACGCGTCGTCGAGACCACTTCGGTTGAAAGACACAGCTGGGCGCTTTCAGTTCTCTGGGCAGCTTTGGCAACCAGTGTTGTAGTGACAGCGCCGGGACCGAAGCCCGCCCCAGCGTGGTTTCAGCCGAAGGCGAGGTCGTTCATGGACACGACGACAGAATTCGTCGGCGGACCCAGCACCGAAAGCGTCAGCGGGTTCCCGCGGTCACCGAATGACGGCGCCGTCGGCGCACCGAACGCGGCCAATCTCCCCACCAAAGAAACCAGCCGGCACCGGTAAACCCCGGTCCGGGCAAACGCGCGCGAGAAAGGACGACACATGTTGTTGCTGGGCGACGGCGGACGGCGAAAAGGCCGTACCGCCGGCAGCGACGGACTCGGCGAGGTACAGCATCTGGCCGGAAGGGCGTTGTACGACGTTGCGCACGGCCGTTTCGAACGCTCGCTGTCTGGGCTCACCGCCGTCGCGGCACTCGTCACGACGGCCGAAATCTACTTCGAGCACTACAAAGCCAGCTTCGGCAACAAGTGGATGTGGAGCCCGATCGTGGTGACCCCGCCGGTGGTCGTCGCCGGAGTCGGTGGGGTGTTCTCGCGGCGCTGGGCCAAACTCTGGCTGCCGATCACCGCGGGCATCTACACCGCCAACGGACTGCTGGGTGAATACCTGCACGCGCGCGGGGTTGCCCGCAAGCCGGGCGGGTGGAAGAACGCGTCTTACAACGTGCCGATGGGGCCGCCGATCGCGGCACCGGGACTGATGTGCATGGTCGGCGGGATGGGATTGCTGGCGTCGATCCTGCGCCGCGAACGGTTCCGGGATTAGGGGCGCTGGGATTCCCGAGATGGCCAACACCTCACGCCCCGACCACCTGCCCAACCTGCGTCCCGATGGCAAGCCGCCGCACCCGTCCTGGCTGCCCAAGCAACGTCGCGGCACCACGCCGCAGATGATCGGGCGCTACCCCGATTACGACGTGCTCGAAACCGCCGACAACTGGGACGCTGCCACCAGGAAGGTGGTGCTGGCCCGGCTGGAACCGCCCGGGCCGCTACGGTTTTTCACTCCAGAAGAGGAGCCCTGCCTGCGCGCGTTCTGCGACACGGTGCTGGCGCAGGACGTCGAACCGCGGGTTCCGGTGGCTGAGTCCGTCGACTCCAAGCTCGCCGACGGGCGCCTCGACGGCTACCAGTACGTCGACATGCCCGACGACCGCGACACCTGGCGGCTGGTGCTGCGCGGGCTCGACGAGACGGCGTCGGCCAAGCACGGCGAGCCCTCGTTCGCCGAAGCCGATCCCGCCACCCGCGAAGCGATCATCGACAAGTTCTCGCAAGGGGATCTGCAGGGCGGGGCGTGGGAGAGCCTGAACGTCAAGCGCGCGTGGTCGGTGTGCATGCGAGCGACGTTGTCCGGCTTCTACTCTCACCCCTGGGCGTGGAACGAGATCGGCTTCGGCGGGCCGGCCTACCCGCGCGGGTTCATGCGCCTCGGTGGTGCCACCGGGCCGGCCGCCGCGCGCGAACCGTACGAGACCCCCGGCGCCACCGACGAGGATCCGGTGCAGATCGTGAACAACGGGGAGCTGTGATGGGCGATCTGCTGCGGGGCCTCTTGAAAGGCGCGGTCGAACCGAAAGACAACGATTCGCGCTTCCTGCTCGACGTGCACTCGCGCGATCTGCCCGGTGAGAAGACCATGCGCCGCTACGCCGACGACGACGAGGTCGACCTGGTGGTAGTCGGGGCCGGGGCCGGCGGCTCGGTGCTGGCGCAGCGGCTGGCGCGGGAGGGCTGGCGGGTCGTGATTTTGGAGGCCGGCCCGTTCTGGCACCCGGACGAGGACTGGGTGTCCGACGAGGCCGGGTCCCATGCGCTGTACTGGACGCAAAAGCGCATCCTCGGCGGCGATGACCCGATCGAGCTGGGCAAGAACAACTCCGGGCGCGGCGTCGGCGGCTCCATGGTGCACTATGCCGGGTACACCCCGCGGTTTCACCCCAGCGACTTCGAGACGTACACCCGTGACGGCGTCGGGGCGGACTGGCCGATCCGCTACGAGGACATTCGCCGCCACTACGAACAGGTCGAACTCGAGCTGCCCGTGGCGGGCCAGAACTGGCCCTGGGGCGACCCGCATCGCTATCCGTTTGCACCGCATCCTATTTCGGGTGCGGCCGCCAAGATCTGGCGGGGAGCGCTGAAGCTCGGAATCGAGATGCGCGTCGGGCCGGTCGGCATCGTCAACGGCACGTTCGGCAATCGGCCGCATTGCATCTACCGCGGTTACTGCCTGCAGGGCTGCAAGGTCAATGCCAAGGCCAGCCCGTACGTCACGCATCTGCCCGACGCGCTGGCCCACGCCGTGGAGATCCGCGCCAACTGCATGGCCTCGCGGGTCGAGCTCGACGAGAGCGGCGCGGCGCGCGGCGTGGTGTACTACGACGAGATCGGCGGCAAGGAGCGGCTGCAGCGCGCCAAAGTCGTTGCCATTGCCGGTTATTCGATCGAGACGCCGCGCCTGCTGTTGAATTCGGCCAGCAACCGCTTCCCGAACGGGTTGGGCAACAACGACGATCAGGTCGGGCGCTACGTCATGGTGCAGGGCGCCACCCAGTCCGCCGGCCGGTGGTCCGAGGAGGTCCGCATGTACAAGGCGCCTCCGCCGGAGGTGACCTCCGAACAGTTCTACGAGACCGACGTCTCTCGCGGCTTCGCCCGTGGCTTCGCCATCCAGACCGTGTCGCCGCTGCCCATCGGATGGGCTGAACACGTTCTTGCCGAAGGACATTGGGGCCGCGCGATGCGGGAATACATGCGCGACTACAACCACTGGGCGACGGTCGGCGTGCTCAATGAGCTGCTGCCGCTACCCGACAACCGCGTGACCCTGGCCGACGAGAAAGATCCGTACGGCATTCCGGTGGCCCGGTTCGACTACACGCTGTGCGACAACGACAAGGCCAACATGGCCTACTCCACCAAGGTGATCGGCGACATCCTGCACGCGGCCGACGCCCAGGACGTGCTCACCATCGAGCGCTTCGCCCACCTGATCGGCGGCGCCCGCATGGGCACCAGCCCGCAGCAGTCGGTCGTCGACTCCGATCAACGCGTGTGGGGGGTGCCGAACCTGTTTCTCGCCGACGGCTCGGTGTGCCCGACCCAGGGATCGGCGAACCCCGCGCTGACCATCATGGCGCTGGCCTCGCGGCTCGCCGAACGGCTGGCCGGTGGGAAGATCGATACCACCGCGGGACGGAGGTCGGAGGCGAGAGCCCGTGGCTGACCAGACAATGGACGTCGAGACTACCTTCGCGCCGCGGGTGCTGCGCGAGTACGCGCTGCTGGCGGACGGCGAGCGCGGCGCGCTGGTCGGGCCGCAGGGGGACGTGGCCTGGATGTGCGCGCCGCACTGGGACTCCGACGCCGTCTTCTCCAATCTCATTGGTGGCGGCGGAATTTACGCGATCACGCCGACCGACATCCGGCACGTGTGGGGCGGTTACTACGAGCCTGGCACCCTGATCTGGCGCAACCGCTGGATTACCCGCGACGGCACCGTGGAATGCCGTGAGGCGCTGGCCTTTCCGGGCGATCCCGACCGGGTGGTGCTGCTGCGGCGCCTCATGGTCTGCCGCGGCACGGCGCGGGTGCGGGTGCTGCTGGCGCCGAGTGCGGGATTCGGCCGGCACGGGCTGGGCCGGCCGAGTTGCGACGGTGGGGTGTGGAGCGGCCGGTCGGGCCGGTTGCGCTGGCGGTGGCAGGCCGGCTGCGACGCGCGCACCGTCAAAGCCTCGCACGACAAATCCGAACTGCTCACCTGCGAGATCACCCTCGAGGAGGGCAGGCAGCACGACCTGGTGCTGGAGTTGTCCGAACGCGCCCTGCCCGATCAACCGCCCGACCCGGACCTGGCCTGGGACGCCACCGCGGCCGCCTGGCGGCGGAGCGTGCCCCAGCTCGACTGCACCATCGCCCCCCGCGACGGTCGCCACTCGTACGCGGTGCTGCGCGGGCTGACCAGCAGCGGCGGTGGCATGGTGGCCGCCGCCACGATGAGCCTGCCCGAACGCGCGCACACCAATCAGAACTACGACTACCGGTATGCCTGGATCCGGGACCAGGTCTATGCCGGGATGGCCGCAGCCACCGTCGGCACCACCGAACTGCTGGACCGGGCTGTCGAATTCGTCGGCGCCCGGTTGCTCGACGACGGCCCGAACCTCAAACCCGCCTACACCGTCACCGGCTGTGCGGTGCCCAGCGAAGAAACGCTGGACCTACCGGGCTATCCGGGCGGCACGGACAAGGTCGGCAACTGGGTCAATCAACAGTTTCAACTCGATGTGTTCGGCGAGGCCCTGCAGCTGCTGGCCAAGGCGGGTGACGCCGACCGGCTCGACGCCGACGGGTGGCGAGCCGCGCAGACGGCCATCAAGGCCATCGAAAAGCGTTGGCGCGAACCGGACGCCGGGGTCTGGGAGATCGACGATGAGCACTGGGCGCAGTCGCGGCTGGCCTGTGTAGCGGGATTGCGTGCCATCGCCAAGGTGGCCGGCGCCGGCCCCGAGGTGGCAGCCTGCGCTTCCCTGGCCGACGCGATCCTGGCCGAGACCGCCTCGAGCAGCCTGCACCCGCACGGCTACTGGCAGCGCAGTCCGCGGCGGACGGGGGTCGACGCGTCGCTGCTGCTTCCGCCGGTGCGCGGCGCCGTTCCCGCCGAGGATCCCCGCACCCGGGCCACCCTGGACGCCGTGCGGCGGGAACTCACGCAAGACGGGTTCGTGTACCGCTTCCGGCACGACGAGCGCGAACTCGGCGACGCCGAGGGGGCGTTCTTACTTTGCGGATTCATGATGGCGCTGGCCGAAAACCAACTGGGACACGGCGATTGCGCGATGCGCTGGTTCGAACGCAACCGGGCCGCGTGCGGCCCGCCGGGACTGTTCTGCGAGGAGTACGACGTCCGCCAGCGCCAGCTCCGCGGCAACCTGCCGCAAGCGTTCGCGCACGCGCTGATGCTCGAATGCACGGCAACCCTCACCGACGACGACGCCCACCATGACTAATTACTCGGACCGAGCGAAAGGCAGTACTGCGATGACACAGACAGTGGTGATCACCGGAGCCAGCGCGGGCATCGGCCGCGCCACCGCGAAGGCGTTCGGGCAGCGCGGCGACAACGTGGTCCTGCTCGCCCGCGGCGCCGCGGGGCTCGACGGCGCCGCTCGCGATGTCGAAGCCGGCGGCGGCAAGGCGCTGACGATTCCGACCGATGTGGCCGACCACTCGGCCGTCGAGGCCGCGGCCGACGAGGCCGAATCCGCCTTCGGTCCCATCGACGTCTGGGTCAACGTCGCGTTCACGTCGGTGTTCGCGCCGTTCAGTGAGATCAGCGCCGAGGAGTTCAAACGCGTCACCGAGGTGTCCTACCTCGGGTACGTGCACGGCACCATGGCGGCGCTGGGCAAGATGCGACCCCGCGACCGCGGCACCATCGTGCAGGTCGGCTCGGCGCTCAGCCAGCGATCGATCCCGCTGCAGTCGGCCTACTGCGGCGCCAAACACGCCATCAACGGGTTCACCGAGTCGGTACGCTGCGAGCTGTTCCACGAGGGTTCGAACGTGCGGATCACCGTCGCTCAGATGCCGGCGGTCAACACCCCGCAATTCTCCTGGGTGCTGTCGCGGCTCCCCCGCCATCCGCAGCCCGTGCCGCCGATCTACCAGCCCGAGGTGGCCGCGCGCGGCGTCCTGTATGCCGCCGATCATCCAGAGCGCAAACAATATTGGGTCGGTGATTCCACCGCCGTTACGCTGCTGGGGCAGAAGTTCGTCGCGCCGCTGCTGGACCGCTACCTCGGCCGCACCGGATACGACTCGCAGCAGACCTCCGAACACGTCAGCCCCGACCGGCCCAACAACCTGTGGCAGCCGCTGGATCAGGAGCCGGGCACCGACCACGGCCCGCACGGCCAATTCGACAACCAGTCGCACGCCCACAGCCCGCAGCTGTGGGCTTCCCAGCACCCGGTCGTCAGCGGCACCGGCGCGCTGAGCGCCGCCGGGGTGGGCGCCTGGCTCGTGGCGCGGGCGGGACGACGGTGGGCGCGATGACGCCCGACGCGCAGATCGAAGAGGTCACCGCGCAGGTCTACGAAATCCCCACCGACGCACCGGAAGCCGATGGCACCCTGGCCTGGTCGTCGACCACGCTGGTGCTCGCCGAGGTTGCGGCCGGCGGCCGGCGCGGGGTCGGCTACACCTATGCCGACGGGGCCTGCGCCAAGCTGATCGGCGGCAAGCTCGGCAAAGCGCTCACGGGACACAGCGCCGTGGACATCCCGGCGCGGTGGGGGTCGATGGTCAGGGCGATGCGCAACAACGGGCGGCCCGGGCTGGCGTCGTGCGCGATCTCGGCGGTCGACACCGCGTTGTGGGATCTCAAGGGCAAACTGCTGGACCTACCGGTATGCCGGCTGATCGGCATGGCGCACCCCGAAGTACCCATCTATGGCAGCGGCGGCTTCACCACCTACGACGAGTCCACCACCCGCGCCCAACTCGAGCGCTGGGTCGACGAATGGAAGATCCCGCGCGTCAAAATCAAGATCGGTGAGTCGTGGGGCTCCGACGTCAGCCGGGACTTGGAGCGGATTGCATTGGCGCGCAAGGTGATCGGTCCCGATGTCGAACTGTACGTGGACGCCAACGGGGGTTACCGCCGCAAACAGGCGATCCGGGTGGCCCACGCCATGGCCGACCACGGGGTCACCTGGTTCGAAGAGCCTGTGTCCTCCGACGACCTGGCCGGGCTGCGCGAAGTGCGCGACCAGGTCAGCCCCGACGTCACCGCCGGTGAGTACGGGTACGACCTGGCCTACTTCAACCGGATGCTCGCCGCCGACGCGGTCGACTGCCTGCAGATCGACGTCACGCGCTGCGGGGGCATCACCGACTGGGTGCGCGCCGCGGCCGTGGCCGCCTCCTACAACGTGGACGTCTCGGGGCACTGCGCTCCCAACCTGCACGCCCACGTCGCCAGCACCATCGGAAACCTGCGGCATTTGGAGTACTTCCACGACCACCACCGCATCGAACACATGCTTTTCGATGGCGCGCTCTCGCCCGAGGGCGGCGCGCTACGACCCGACCAGCATCGCCCCGGGTTCGGCCTGGAGTTCAAGCACCAGGATGCCGAGCGCTATCGGGTGGCCTGACCGTCGAGCAGCTTTCCAAATCCCCTGGCCGGGGCAGGAATGGACGCGCTCAAAAACGGGAATGATATGCCAAGGTTTTCACAGCGGGAATTGGGGAAACGGCGATGACGGTGAACTCCAACGACGAGACTGTTGAGCGCCGCGAGGCGCCGGCGTCCGACGTCGTCGAACACGACGACCTGAGCGCGGTCGACGAGGTGCTGGGTCTGGGCGATCCGCAGCGTGTCGGCCGGTTCCGGTTTTTTCTGGACGGCCATCGCTGGGAATGGTCGGACGCGGTGGCGCGCATGCACGGCTACAAGCCCGGACGGGTGCAGCCCACCACGGAACTCTTGCTGCAACACAAGCACCCCGAGGACCGCGAACGGGTGGCGGCCGTGCTCGAACGGGTGATGAAGGGAAAGCCGTTCAGCAGCCGGCACCGCATCATCGATACCGCCGGGCGCACCCACTGCGTCGTCGTCGCCGGCGATCGGATGGTCGACGACACCGGCGCGCTGGCCGGCACCTCCGGCTTCTACGTCGACGTCACCGACTCGCTGCACTCCGATATCACCAATGTGCTGTCGGCGGTCGCCGACGCCCGGGCCCGCATCGAGCAGGCCAAGGGCGTGCTGATGATCGCCTACGGCATTTCCGCCGAGCGTGCGTTCGACATCTTGGTGTGGCGTTCCCAGGAGACCAACCTCAAGGTGCGAGACGTCGCCAGCCGTTTCCTGGACGCCGTGGCCAGCAAGGCGTCAGCGGAAACGCAAAGCCACGTGGACCAGGCGCTGCTGACGCTCATGTAGCGCCAGTAGGGTCGGGCCGGTGGCGCACCTACTCGGAGCCGAGGCCGTACACCTCGAATACCCGACCCAGGTGGTGTTCGGGTCGATCACGGTCGGCGTCAACGACGGCGCGCGCATCGGCATCGTCGGGCGCAACGGCGACGGCAAATCCAGCCTGCTGCGGCTGCTCACCGGCCAGCAACGGCCCGATTCGGGCCGGGTCACCCGGCGCGGCGGGTTGCGGGTCGGCGCGCTGAGCCAGGCCGACACCCTGGACCCGGACCACACCGTGGGCTGGACCCTGGTCGGTGCGGCGGCCGAACACCAGTGGGCCGGTGACGCGCGAGTCCGCGACGTGGTCGCCGGTCTGGTCTCCGACATCGCCTGGGAGGCAACGGTTGCCACGCTGTCCGGCGGTCAGCGCCGCCGGGTGCAGCTGGCCAGGTTGCTGGTTGGCGAGTGGGACGTCATCGCGCTCGACGAGCCCACCAATCACCTGGACATCGAGGGCATCACCTGGCTGGCCGGCCACCTGCGCCAACGCTGGGCACGCAACACCGGCGGCCTGCTGCTGGTGACCCATGACCGCTGGTTCCTCGACGAAGTCGCCACCACCACGTGGGAGGTGCACGACGGCGTCGTCGAACCGTTCGACGGCGGATACGCGGCCTACGTCCTGCAACGCGTCGAACGGGACCGGATGGCCGCCGTCGCCGAGGCCAAGCGGCAAAACCTGATGCGCAAGGAGTTGGCGTGGCTGCGCCGCGGGGCCCCGGCGCGCACCTCCAAGCCCAAATTCCGGATCGAGGCGGCCAACCAGCTGATCGCCGACGTGCCGCCGCTGCGCAACACCGTCGAGTTGGCCAAGCTGGCCACCGCCCGGCTGGGCAAGGACGTGGTCGACCTGCTCGACGTGTCGGTCTCCTACCCACCTCTCAGTGGCCGCCCGGTGCTGCGCGACATCGAGTGGCGGATCGCGCCCGGCGAGCGGACCGGCATCGTCGGGGCCAACGGCGCCGGCAAGTCGACGCTGCTGGGCTTGATCGACGGCACCGTCACGCCGGACGCGGGGCGCGTCAAACGCGGCAAGACGGTGCGACTGGCGGTGCTCGACCAGCAGGGCGATGCGCTGGCCGGCGTGGGCGGCGACCGGATCGCCGATGTGCTGGGCAGGCTGCAGGGCGGTTATCAGGTCGACGGACGCGAGGCCACCCCGGCGCAGCTGCTGGAGCGGCTCGGGTTCGCGCGCGGCCAGCTGTCCGCCCGCGTCGAGGATCTCTCCGGCGGTGAGCGGCGGCGGCTGCAGCTGATGCTGACGCTGTTGGCCGAGCCCAATGTGTTGCTGCTCGACGAGCCGACCAACGACGTCGACACCGACACCTTGGCCGCGATGGAGGATCTGCTGGACTCGTGGGCGGGCACCCTGATCGTCGTCTCGCACGACCGCTACCTGCTGGAGCGGGTCACCGATCAGCAGTACGCGGTGCTCGACGGCCGGCTGCGCCATCTGCCCGGCGGCGTCGACGAGTATCTGCAACTGGCCGGCCGGCGCACCGTTGCGGCGCCGGAACCCACGCCGGAACGCGCGCCGGCCGGTTCGTCGGAAATGTCCGGCGCGCAACGCCGCGCCGCGGAAAAAGAGGTGGCCTCCCTCGATCGCCAACTTGCGCGGTTGGCGGGCCGGATCGAGGACAAGCACACGGAACTCGCCGCGCACGACCAATCCGACCATGTCGGGATCACCCGGCTCACAGGCGAGTTGCGCGCGCTCCACGACGAGGTCGCCGAGACGGAGACCCGCTGGCTGGAGCTCTCCGAGCTACTCGAATGACAGTGATGCGCAGGGGATTTCGCGAGTCGATTAGCGAATTCAGTGCCAGCGCAGCAACACCAGTTCGGAGCCGAAGCCGGGACCCATCGCGAGCATGAGCCCGGGGCTGCCGCCGGGCGGCGGCTTGGCCATGGTGTCGCGCAGGATGTGCAGCACCGAGGCCGAGGACAGGTTGGCGACTTCCCCGAGCGAGCGCCAGGTCAATTCCTGCGCGTCGGGGGGCAGTTCGAGGCTCTTGGCGATCGTGGTGATCACCTTGGGGCCGCCCGGGTGGGTCACCCAGGCGCCGATGTCGTCCTTGGTCAGGCCATGTTGGGTGAGGAAACCGTTCACGTCGTCGGCCAGGTAACGGTCGATGATGTCCGGCAGTTCGGGCGACATCGTCAGTTGCATGCCGTCCGCGCCGATGTTCCAGCCCATGATGTGCAGCGATTCGGGGTACAGACGGCTGCGCGAATCCACGACGTCCGGCCCTGCGGAATTCAGCCGCTCGGCGCGACGGTCACCGACTGCGACCACGGCCGCGGCGCCGTCACCGAACATGGCCGTCCCGACCAGTCCGGACACGGTCGGCCTGACCGTCGGAAAGGTGAGCGAACACAGCTCGACCGACAGCAGGGCGGCGACGCCGTCGGGCGCACCCCGCAGGTAATCGTGCAGCCGTCCGACGCCCGCCGCGCCGGCCGCGCAGCCCAGCCCGAACAGCGGGGCCCGGCGCACGTCCGCCCGCAGGCCGAGCCGCCCGACGATCCGGGCGTCGAGCGACGGGACCGCGATGCCGGTGACCGTCGTGGTGGCGATCATGTCGATGTCGTGCGGTTGTAGCCCGGCCTCGTCGAGAGCGCCCAGCAGTGCGTCGCAGCCCAGATCCACGGCTTTGTCGATGAAGATCTCGTTGGTCGCGTCGAAATCGGTCAACTCGCCGTACCGCTCGAGGGGCAGCACGAAGTGGCGCCCGTTGACCCTGGCGGCCGCGTGCAGGCGCCGGACGACGCCTTCATGCTCCTTCAACGCGGGCAATTCGACTAGCGCGTCGGTGATTTCACGTTGGCTATACCGATGTGGCGGCAACGCGCCGAATACACCCGCGATGACGCTCATCTTCTACCCTCTTGATTGCCCAGCGGAAAAGGTCCTCTTAATGCGAGGAAGTTTATGCGGTTCCGTTTGGTGGCGCAAAGACTCGCGTATTCAACACGTGTCTGATCAAGCTGATCTTGGGTCCGCGTAATCATATCCGCCAGAGCAGAATTCGTCATCCGGCGTCATCCTCGTCCGCCGGGCTGAGCGCCATCGCGATTAATGCCCCGGGGCTCAATGAGTCGATCTCGTCGGCACTGACATTTTCGTCGGGGACGGCAGTTTCCGGGGCGCCGGCGAGCAATAGCAGTTTCTCGAGCAATCCGGTTCTGCGAAGCTCGCGCACCGGAATCCTGCGCAGCGCCGACCAGATCTTCTCCTCCTCCGATTCGCCCGCCTCGTCATGCAGCAGCTGCCGGCGAAGATGGTCGGCCAGCGCTGCCGGCGTCGGGTAATCGAAGATCAGCGTTCGCGACAAAGCCAGGCCGGTATGGCCGGTGAGGCGGTTGCGCAGCTCGACCCCGACCATCGAATCGAAGCCGAGGTCGCCGAATGCGCGATCGGGGTCGATGGCGTCGGCGCCCGGATGCCCCGACACCGCCGCCGCATGCTCGCAGACCAGCTCCACCAGCAGCCGGTGCTGGTCGTCGGGCGCCAGTCCGTGCAGCCGGTGCGTCAGGTCGGGTGTTCGGGTGGACGTGGCCGGCGAACTCCCCGCCGCACCGGCGCCCAGCCAAAAACTTTGCCGCGCAAAGCCATACGTCGGCAACTCGACCCGTCGCGCGTTGCGCCCGGCGAACAGGGCCGCCCAGTTCGGATCGAGGCCGCGGGTGAACAACTGGCCGACCGCGCGCATCAGCGATTCCGTCTCGGGCCGGTCCTTGGCCATCGTGGGCACCGACAGGGCCCGCTCGGCGCTCAGCGATTGGTCGACCGCCGCGGTGAGCGAGGCGCCTGGACCCAGTTCCACGAAGAGTTCGGCGCCGGCCGCCTCGGCGGCGCGTACGCCCTCGAAAAAGCGCACCGGCTGACCGACATGCGCCGCCCAGTACTGCGGCGACCCATACCCGGCGTCCGCCAGCCGCCCGGTCACGTTGGACACCAACCCGATTCGCGGCGCCGCCACCTCGATGCCGGCCACCGCCGCGGAGAATTCCGCCATCATGGGCCGCATCAGGGCCGAATGAAACGCGTGCGACACGGCCAGCCGATGCACGCGCCGGCCCTCGCGGGCGAGCCGGTCCGCCACCGCTTCCACCGGCGCCTGCGCGCCCGAAAGCACCACCGCGTTGGGACCGTTGACCGCGGCGATGCTCACCTCGTCGGTCAGCAACCCAGCCACCTCGGCCTCACCGGCGCCGACGGCCACCATCACCCCGCCGGCGGGCAGCCCCGCCATCAACCGTCCCCGCGCCGCCACCATGCGCGCGGCATCCGCGAGCGACAGCACGCCGGCCACACATGCCGCGGCGATCTCGCCGACAGAGTGGCCCATCACCACATCCGGCGCTATGCCGGCCGACCGCCACAACGCCGTCAGCGCGATCCCGAGCACGAACAACGCCGGCTGGGCAAACTCGGTGCTGCGCAACAACTCCGGGTCCGCTCCCCACATCACCTCACGAAGCGGCAGCCGCAGATGGGCGTCCACCGCGGCGACAGCCTCGTCGAAGGCCCGGGCGAACACGTCGAACCGGTCATAGAGCTGTCGTCCCATTCCCAACCACTGCGACCCCTGGCCCGGGAACACGAAGACGGTCTTGCCCGACGGCGTCTCCCGGCCCACCGCCACATCCGGCGATGACTCGCCCGCCGCGAGGACCGCCAAACCCCTTGCCAGCGTAGGGCGGTCGTCGCCGACTACCACCGCGCGGTGCTCGAAGGCCGTCCGGGTGCTGACCAACGACCAGGCGATGTCGAGGGGGCTCAGATCAGGCCGTTCGGCGACATGGGCCGACAACCGTTGCGCCTGGTTGGCCAGCGCCTGCTCGGAGCGGGCCGACAGCACCCACGGCAATGCCCCGCCTGCGTCCGCCGGCGGTTCGGGTCGGCCCGGTTTCTGCTGGACGGGGGGCTGCTCGAGGACGAGGTGCGCGTTGGTGCCGCCCATTCCGAACGAGGACACCCCGGCTCGCCGTGGATGGTCCGCCGGCGGCCACGGCGTCAGCGCGGTGTTGACCTGCAGCCCAAGGCTATTGAGGTCACCCTGGGACTCGGCGTAGTTGAGGCTGGGTGGAATGGCGCCATGTTCGATCGCCAGTACGGCCTTGAGCAGGCCCGCGATTCCCGCGGCGGCTCCGGCGTGGCCGGTGTTGGTCTTCACCGATCCCACCGGCACCCGATCGTGGGCGCGCTCGGCGAAGATCTCCCCCAGCGCCTGAGCTTCGACCGCGTCGCCGACCTTCGTCCCCGTGCCGTGGGCCTCGATGTAGTCGATGTCGCTGCCGCGCAGGCCGGCATCCGCGAGCGCGCGCCGGATCACGTCGGCTTCGCTGCGCGCCGACGGCACGGTCTGGGCGGTCGCGCTGTGTCCGGCATTGACGACGGCGCCGCCGCGAATGACCGCGCGGATGCGGTCACCGTCCTGCAGCGCAGACGGCAAGGGCTTCAGCAGCACCAGCCCGCCGCCTTCACCCCGCACGTAGCCGTCGGCGCGCCGATCGAACGCATAGGTGCGGCCCGACGCCGACACCGCGCCGAATTCCCGTTCCAGCATGGTGATTTCGTCGGCCAGGTTGAGCTGGACCCCGCCCGCGATCGCCAGCGTCGACTGACCGGAGGCCACGCTTTCGCAGCCGAGGTGCACCGCCACCAGAGATGACGACTGGCCGGAATCGACGGTCATGCTTGGCCCCTGCAGCCCGAAGGCATACGAGATACGGTTGGCGATCATCGCCCGGCTGATCCCGGTGAAGGTGTGGTGGTCCAGGTTGTCGGCGAGGTCGCGCAGCGTCAGCGCGGCATAGTCATCCGTCATCGCCCCGAGGTACACCGAAACCGGCTCTCCCCGAACCAGTTCCGGCAGCAGGAAGGCGTCTTCGAACAGCTCCCAGCTCAGTTCGAGGGCCAGGCGTTGGCGGGGATCCATCGCGCACGCCTCGCGCGGTGACACATTGAAGAAGTCGGCGTCGAATCCGCCGGGGTCACCGCTGAATTCAGTGGCCTCCCGCCCGTCGCGGATCAGGCGCCAGAACGCGCCGGGGCTCGCCGCGGCGGGGAACCTGCATGCCAGCCCGATGATCGCTACGTCTGTCGATGGCAAGATCAGGGGCCGACTTCATCGTCGAGGATTGCGAAAAGCTGGCTCTCGGTGGCGGTGGAGATGTCGTCGTCGAACGCGTCCTCGGGGGCCGGCAGGAGCGGCGCGGGTGACGCCACCGCCACGCCGCCTAACAGGCCTTCCAGCCGGGCGATGACCTGCGCCTTGTCGCCGGGACTCAGATCGGCCTGGTTGAGCAGCGCCTGCAGCTCTCGGGCGATGTCGTTGAAGCGGGTCATGCGATCGGGCGTCGTGACAGTCGCCCCTTCCGGGGCACTGGTGGCCAGCTGGGTCTCGAGGTGTTCGGCAAGCGCGCCCGGCGTGGGCTGGTCGAAGATCAGCGTGGGCGAAAGGGTAAGGCCGGTGGCGATTTTCAGCCGGTTGCGCAGTTCGACGGCGGTCAGCGAGTCGAAGCCGAGGTCGCCGAACGCATCGTCGGCGTTGACGTCCGCGGTGCTGTGGCCCAGTACCGCGGCCGCGTTGCTGCAGACCAGTTCGACCAATTCGCTGTGCCGCTGTTCGGGGGTCATGCCCTCCAGGCGCGCCCGCAGGCCCGTCAGGGACACCATGTCGGTGTGTTCCAGGACGCGACGCGCCGGCCGGGCGGCCAACTGGCTCAGCAACGGCGGCAGCGTGTCGCTGTGGTGGGCCAGCGCCCCCCTGTCCAGTCGGGTGCCCACCACCATGGGGTGTTCGGTCAGCAGCGCAGCGTCCAGCAGGTCCAGCGCCTGCCGAGTGGACAACGCGCTCAGACCGGCCCGGGTCATCCTGGCCTTGTCACGCTCACCGAGGTGTCGGGTCATCGTGGAGGTCTCCTCCCACATCCCCCACGCCACCGACAGGCCCGGCAGGCCGTGGGCGCGGCGATGCGCCGCCAGCGCGTCGAGGAAGCTGTTGGCCGCGGCGTAATTCCCTTGGCCCGGCGCGCCCACGATGCCCGCCATCGACGAAAACGCCACGAACGCAGACAAATCCAGCTCTTTGGTGAGCTCGTGCAGGTTCCAGGCGCCATCGACTTTGGCCCGCAACACCGTGTCGATGCGCGCGGGCGTCAGCGACGCGATCACCGCGTCGTCGAGCACGCCGGCCGCGTGGAACACCGACCGCAGCGGGTATCGTTCCGGCACCTGCGCCAGCAAGGCCGCGACGGAGTCGCGGTCACCGACATCGCACGCCACTACCGCCACCGAGGCTCCCGCCTCGCGCAATTCGGCGGCGAGCCCGGAGATGCCGTCGGCGCGTTCACCGCTGCGGCTGACCAGCATCACGTGGGGCACCCGGTGCCGCCCGACGAGGTGCCGCGCCACCGCAGAACCCGCCATGCCGGTGCCGCCGGTGATCAGCGCGGTGCCGCCGGCCAGCCCGGCGGGCCCGTCCGGCATGGTGAGCACAACCTTGCCGATGTGGCGGGCCTGGCTGACGAACCGGTAGGCGTCGGCGGCGCTGCGGGCGTCGAAAACCTTGACGGGCAACGGCGCCAGGACACCCGCCGCGAACAGCCCCATCAATTCCGCCAGCATCTCGGCGATGCGGTCCGGGCCGGCCTCCATCAGATCGAACGCGCGATACATCACCCCGGGGTGCGCCGATGCGACGGCATCCGGGTCACGCAGATCGGTCTTGCCCATCTCGATGAAGCGCCCGCCGGGCCCCAGCAGACGCAGCGACGCGTCGTTGAACTCCCCGGCCAGGGAGTTGAGCACCACGTCCACGCCGGCGGCGAATTTCTGTTCGAAATCCAGCGTCCGAGAATCGGCGATGTGCGCATCGTCGAATCCCATGGCGCGCAACGTGTCCCACTTACCCTGGCTGGCGGTCGCGAACACCTCCGCGCCCCAGTGCCGGGCCAGCTGCACCGCCGCCATGCCCACGCCGCCGGTGGCGGCGTGCACCAGAACTCGCTGCCCTGCCCGCAAGCCCGCCAGCACCGACAGCCCGTAATAGGCCGTCAAGAACACCACCGGCACGGCCGCGGCCTGAGCCGTCGACCAGCCCTGCGGCGCCCGGGTCACCAAGCGGCGATCCACCACTGCCTCGGAGCCGGCCAGCCCGAAGATCCCCATGACCGCGTCCCCGACGGCCACATCGGTCACGCCCGCGCCGAGTTCGGTGACGATTCCCGCGCCCTCGGCGCCCAGCTGCGCGGCCCCCGGGTACATGTTCAGCGCCACCAGCACGTCGCGGAAGTTCACCCCGGCCGCGCCGACCGCCACCCGCACCTGACCGGCCTGCAACGGCGCCGGCCCGGTCTCCTGCACCGCCAAGTCCTCGAGCGTTCCGGCGTCGCCGGCGGCCAGCCGCCACACCGACGGCGGGTCGGGCAGCTCCAGCAGGGGTCGCCGGTCGGCCGGTTTCAGCCGGGCGCTGTAGGCCACACCCGCACGCACCACCAATTGCGGCTCGCCACAACCGATCACCGTTGCGACATCGAGTGTGCCGTCGGTGTCGACCAACACGACGCGGCCCGGGTTTTCGGCCTGGGCGGACCGCGTCAGCCCCCACACCGCGGCACCGGCCAAGTCCGCGACGTCCTCGCCCGTCAGGCTCACCGCCCCGCGGGTCACCACCACCAGGACACCGGCCGCCTCACCCGTCAGCCACGGTTGCAGCGCACCCAGGGCCTGGTGGGTCGCGTCGTAGACGGAGCGCACCGTGCCCGAGCCCGTCGCCGGTGGCTCCCAGACGCTGAACTTCTCGCCAAAGTCGTCGCCGGGCAGCGGGACCGGCGACCACACCACCTCGAGCAGTTCCCCGCTGCCGGAGCGGGCCGCCACGGCCGCGGTCAGCTGATCGGCCGACACGGGGCGCGTCACCAGCGCGCCCACCGACAAGACGGGCAGCCCGGACGAGTCGGCCAGCTCGACCGACACGGCACCCGAACCGACCTGCGCCAGCCTGACCCGGACCCGCGATGCGCCGGCCGCATACAAACTCACTTGCTGCCACGAGAACGGCAACACGGTCTCGACCTGCGCGTCGGCCACTCCCAGCGCATGCAGCGCCGCATCCAGCACCACCGGATGGATGCCGAAGCCAGCGGTCGACACTCCGGCCTGCTGCGGCAGCTCCACCTCGGCGAAAGTCTCGGTCCCCCTTCGCCAGACGGCCCGCAACCCCTGGAAGGCCGGTCCGTATCCGTAGCCCCGGGCCGCCAGGCCGTCGTACGCACCGGTCACATCCACCGGGTCCGCACCCGGCGGCGGCCACACCGACAGGTCGGCGCCCGGCGCGGGTGCACCGTCGCTCAGCACGCCTTCGGCGTGCAGCACCCAATCAGATTGCGCGGCACGCGAATACACCGCGACCGAACGCATTCCGGCCTCGCGGGCGGCGGCTACGACCACCTGGAGGTGCACCACACCGGCCGCCGGCACCGACAGCGGCGCGGACAGCGTCAACTCCTCGACCACCGAGCAGCCGACCTCGTCGCCGGCCCGCAACGCCAACTCGACGAAGCCGGCCCCCGGAAACAGCACCGTGCCGGCGACCGCGTGGTCGGCCAGCCACGGCTGAGCGGCCAGCGAAAGCCGGCCCGTCAACACCACACCGCCGGAATCCGGGCGGTCCACCACCGCGCCCAACAGCGCGTGTTCAGCCTCGGCCAAACCCAGGCTGGCGATGTTGGCCGAGCCCACCGAATCGCTGGATAGCCAAAAGTGGCGCCGCACAAAGGCATACGTCGGCAGCTCGACGCGCTGGGCGTTGGAGTCGGCGAAGGCCGCGGCCCACCGCACCTCGGTCCCGGCCGTGAACAGCTGGCCGGCCGCCCGCAGCAACGAGTCCACTTCGGGGCGCCCCTTGGCCATGGTCACCACCGAGGCCGCGAGGTCGGTCGTCAGGGATTGCTCCACCGCGGACGTCAACGCCGCGCCCGGACCCACCTCCAAAAACACACCGGCACCCAGGGATTCGGCCACCCGCACCCCGTCGACGAATCGCACCGGCTGGCGCACGTGGTCGACCCAGTACCCGGTGGACCCGTAGCCGGGGCCGGCCAGTTGGCCGGTCAGGTTGGACACCAACGCGATTCGCGGCTCGCCCGCCGCCACGCCGTCGGCCACCGCCGCGAAGTCCCGCGTCATCGGCTCCATCAGCGGCGAGTGAAACGCGTGCGAGACCGCCAGCCGGTGCACCCTCGCGCCGCCGGCCGCCAGCCGGTCCGCGATCGCCGTCACCGCGGCCTGTTCGCCGGAGAGCACCAGCGATCGCGGGCCGTTCACCGCGGCGATGCTCACCGCGCCGTTGAGCAACGGGGCCACCTCCGCTTCCGTCGCGGTCACGGCGACCATCACGCCGCCGGCGGGCAGCGCGGCCATCAACCGGCCGCGCGCCGCCACCAGCCGTGCCGCATCGGGCAGCGACAGCGCCCCGGCCACGTGCGCCGCGGCGATCTCGCCGACCGAATGGCCGATCACCACGTCCGGTGTCACACCGAAGGACTGCCACAGCGCGGCCAACGCGACTTCCAGGACGAACAACGCCGGCTGGGCAAACTCGGTGCGCTGCAACAACTCCGGGTCGCTGCCCCACATCACCTCGCGCAGAGGTAACCGCGCATGGGCGTCGACCGCCGCGACGGCTTCGTCGAAAGCGCGGGCGAATACGGGAAATCGCCCGTACAGCTCGGCGCCCATCCCGAGCGACTGCGAGCCCTGGCCCGGGAACACGAACACCCGCTGGCCCACCGACCGAGTCCGGCCGACCAGCGCGCCCGCGTCCGGCCGCCCGGACGCCAGCCCCGCCAACCCCGCCGCCAGGGCCTCGCGGTCGGCGCCCAGCAGCACCGCCCGATGCTCGAAGGCCGCCCGGGTGGTCGCCAGCGACACACCCACGTCGACCGGCCGCACGCCCGCATCGGCGTCGAGCCGATCCAGCAGTCGCTGCGCCTGACCGGCAAGGGCTTCGGGCGAGCGCGCCGAAATCACCCACGGGATAACCGGATTCGCATCGTCAGGCGCAGGCTCCGGGACCGGTTCGGAAGGCGCCTGCTCGACGATCACGTGCGCGTTGGTGCCGCTGATCCCGAACGACGACACCCCCGCCCGCCGTATCCCGCTGTGCTCCGGCCACGGCCGCGGCTCGGTCAACAGCGACACCGCCCCGGCCGACCAATCCACGTGCGGTGACGGGATATCCACGTGCAGCGTCTTGGGCAGCACCCCGTGCCGGATCGCCTGCACCATCTTGATCACCCCGGCCACACCCGCCGCGGCCGAGGTGTGCCCGATGTTGGATTTGATCGAGCCCAACCACAGCGGCCGGTCCGCGGGACGTTCCTGCCCGTAGGTCGCCAGCAGGGCCTGGGCCTCGATGGGGTCCCCGAGCACCGTTCCGGTTCCGTGGCCCTCGACCACATCCACGTCCGCCGCCGCCAGTCCGGCGTTGGCCAGCGCCGCCCGGATCACCCGCTGCTGTGAGGGCCCGTTGGGAGCGGTCAACCCGTTGGACGCGCCGTCCTGATTCACTGCCGTGCCGCGCAGCACCGCCAAGACGGGATGGCCCAGGCGCCGCGCGTCGGCCAGCCGCTCCAGCACCAGCACACCCGCGCCCTCCGACCACGAAGTCCCGTCCGCCGCACCGGCGTACACCTTGCAGCGACCGTCGGGGGCCAGCGCGCGCTGGCGGCTGAACTCGACGAAGGCCGCGGGCGTGGCCATGACGGTCACCCCGCCGGCCAGCGCCAAATCGCACTCCCCGGACCGCAGCGACTGCGCGGCCAGATGCATGGAGACCAACGACGACGAACACGCGGTGTCCACCGACACGGCCGGGCCTTCCAGGCCCAACACATAGGACACCCGGCCCGAGGTCACGCTCAGCGTCGAACCGGTCAGCCCGTAGCCCTCGAGCTCTCCCTTGACCTCGCCGCCATAGCCGGCGTGAATGACCCCCGCGAACACCCCGGTCGCCGAGCCCCGCAACGCGAACGGGTCAATGCCCGCGCGCTCCAACGCTTCCCAGCAGATCTCCAGCATCACCCGCTGCTGGGGATCCATGGCGAGCGCCTCGCTGGGCCCGATGCCGAAGAAACCGGCGTCGAAGTCGCCCGCGCCCTGCAGGAAGCTGCCCTGGCGGGTGTACATCTTTCCCTTGCTATCGGGGTCGGGGTCGTACAGCCCCTCGACGTCCCAGCCACGGTCGGCGGGGAAATCCGACACCGTGTCGCGGCCCTCGATCACCAGTTGCCACAATTCTTCTGGCGATTGGACGCCACCGGCGTAGCGGCACGCCATGCCCACCACGGCGACGGGCTCGGAAAGCCGGTCTTCCAATTCCGCGACGCGCCGCCGGGTCCGCCTGAGATCCGCCGTGAGGCGTTTCAGGTAGTCGACGTGCTGCGTGGTGCCCGGCATCGTTGCTCCTTGTGGGGTGTCAGCGGCCGAGTTCTTCATCGAGGATCGCAAAGAGTTGGCTTTCGGTGGCGGCGGCGAGGTCGTCGTCGAGGTGTTCGGCGTCGGAATGATCGTCCGGGCCGAGCGCGGCGAGCAGGTTGTGAATGCGGGCGCGCAGCACCGACTTGTCGTCGGCGGTCCAGTTCGGGGCGCCGAGCAGCGCCTGCAGTTCCCGGGTTATGTCATTGAAGCGACTCAGGCTCGGCTGATCGACGGCGCCGGCGGTGCCGGCCAGTTGGGTGTCCAGCTGCGTCGCCAGCACGGCCGGCGTCGGGTAGTCGAATATCAAAGTCGGTGAAAGGGTAAGGCCCGTCGAGTTTTTGAGGCGGTTTCGCAGTTCGACCGCGGTCAGTGAATCAAACCCCAGTTCCTGGAAGGCGCGGCCGGCGTCGATGTCTGCCGGATTGGGCACGCCCAGCACCATCGCCGCGTTGCCGCAAACCAGGTCGACCAGCTCGCGCTGCCGTGCCTCGGGAGTCAGGCCGTGCAGACGCGCCGATAGCCCGCTCGTCTCGGCGGTGACGTCCGTGTCGTCGATGACGCGCCGGACAGGAGCGGCCACGAGTTCCCGCAGCAGCCCAGGCAGCGCGGCGGCGTTCTCGGCCAGGGCGGCCCGGTCCACCCGGGCGGCAACCAGCACCGGGCTGTCGACCAGCATCGCGGCGTCGAAGGCCGCCAGCGCCTGTTCGGTGGACAGCGGTGCCAACCCGATCCGGCTCATCCGGGCCTTGTCGCGATCGCCAAGGTGCGCGGTCATCGCCGAGGCCTGCTCCCACAGGCCCCAGGCCAACGACAGCCCCGGAAGTCCATGAGCGCGCCGATAGGCGGCCAGCCCATCGAGGAAACTGTTGGCCGCCGCGTAGTTGGCCTGGCCCGGGGTCCCTACGATCCCGGCCATCGACGAAAACACCACGAACGCCGAGAGATCCAGATGCCGGGTGAGCTCGTGCAGGTTCCAGGCCCCGTCGACCTTGGCGCGCAGCACCGCGTCCACCCGATCCGGGGTCAGCGACGAGATCAACCCATCGTCGAGAATGCCCACGGCATGCACGATTCCGCGCAGCGGATACTGCGCCGGTATCTCGGCCAGCATCGCCGACGCCGCTTCGCGGTCCGCGACATCGCAGGCCACCACCGACACCTGCGCGCCGGCCTCCTCCAGTTCCGCCACCAGGTCGGCGACCCCGGCGGCCCCGGCGCCGGCGCGGCTGACCAACACCACGTGGGCCACTGCGTAGCGGTCAACGAGGTGGCGGGCCAGCGCCGAACCGGCCATCCCGGTGCCACCGGTGATCACCACGCTGGCCCCCGCCAGCCCGCCACCGCAGCCGCTGAGCGCTCCGCCCGGCCCGGACGGGACGGTCAGCGCGACCTTGCCGATGTGACGCGCCTGGCTGACATACCGATAGGCCGCCGAGGCGCAGCGAACGTCAAAGGTCTTCAACGGCAACGGTTTCACGACGCCTTCGCCCAACAGTGCCACGATCTCGGTCAGCATGGCCGCCGTGCGCTCGGGGCCGGCCTCCATCAGGTCGAACGCCCGATACCGCGCGCCCCGATACTGGGCGGCGACGGCGTGCGGATCGCGCACGTCGGTCTTACCCATCTCGATGAATCGGCCGCCGGGAGCCAACAGCCGCAACGACGCGTCGGTGAGGTCGCCGGCCAGGGAGTTGAGCACGACGTCGAACCCGGCGCCGCCGGTGGCCGACGCGAATTTCGCCTCGAAATCCGTCGTGCGCGAATCGCCGATGTGGTCGTCCTCGAAACCCATCGCGCGCAGTGTGTCCCACTTGGCGCGGCTGGCGGTGACGAACACCTCGGCGCCCCAGTGCCTTGCGAGCTGTACCGCGGCCATGCCCACCCCGCCGGTGGCGGTGTGCACCAGGACCCGTTCGCCGGCGCGCAGCCCGCCCAGGACCGACAGCCCGTACAGCGCCGTCAGGAAGACCACCGGCACCCCCGCCGCCGCGACCAGCGGCAGTCCCGGCGGCACCGGTGTCACCACCCGCTGATCCACCACCGCCTCGGAACCGACGACCCCCAGCAAGCCCATCACCGCGTCGCCGACGGCCAGACCGGTCACGCCGGGCCCCACCTCGACGACCACGCCGGAGCCCTCGGCCCCCAGCTGCCCGCCCCCTGGGTACATGCCCAGAGCCACCAGGACATCGCGGAAGTTCACCCCGACCGCGGCCACCGCCACTCGCACCTGCCCGCCGGTCAATTCGGTTCGCGGGCAAGAGCTTACGACCAGATCCTCCAGCGTTCCCTCCCCGCCGGCATCCAGCCGCCAGCCCGCGTCGGGCAGCCCGACGGCGGAGCGCACCGGGCGCAACCGCGCCGCATACGCCACACCCTGCCGGATCACGACTTGCGGCTCGCCACAATCGATCACCGCGCGGGCGTCGATCGAGCCGTCGGAGTCGATCAGCACCATGCGCCCCGGGTGCTCGGCTTGCGCGGAGCGCACCAGGCCCCACACCGCGGCGCCGGCCAGGTCTGAAACATCCTCCCCGGCAAGGGCGACCGCGCCGCGCGTCCGCACCGCCAGCATCGCGCCGCTTTCGTCGCGCACATGGGACTGCAGCGCCGCCAATATCTCGGTGGCCGCGGCGTGCACCGCCTTCACGACGTCGCCCCCGTGACCACCGAGTTCCCACACCGAGGCCTCGGCGCCACCGGCGCCGCCGCCCAGCGCGATCGGCGACCACGTCACGTCGAGCAGTCCCTCGGAGCGCTGCGCGGGAGCCGCCGTCAACTGCTCGGCCGAGACCGGGCGCATGGCCAGCGATCGCACGGTCAGCACCGGGAGCCCTGTCCCGTCGGCCAATTCCACCGAGACCGAGCCGGCGCCGGCCGGTGCGATGCGGACCCGCGCGCGCGACGCACCCGATGCGTGCAACGACACACCCTGCCACGAGAACGGCAACACGGTCTGATCCTGCTCGGTGGCGACGCCGACCGCATGCAGCGCGGCATCCAGGAGCACGGGGTGCACTCCGAAGCCGCCGTCCTGGGCGCCGGCCTCGGGCACCGCGGCCTCGGCGAACACCTCGTCGCCGCGCCGCCACACGGCCCGCAGACCCTTGAAGGCGTCGCCGTATTCGTAGCCCCGCTGCGCCAGCCGCGCATAGGCCCCGGTGATGTCCACCGCGGTCGCCCCGGCGGGCGGCCAGACCGAAAGGTCCGCGGCCGGCGTCACCGTGCCGGGCCGCAGCGCTCCCTGGGCATGCAACACCCAGTCCGAATCCGGCTGGGCGCCAGCGGAATACACCGACAACCGCCGCGCGCCCGACTCGTCGGCCGCGCCGACCACCAGTTGTACCCGCACACCCTCGGCGGCCGGCAACAGCAGCGGAGCCGACAGGGTCAGCTCGTCGAGCACCGCGGCGCCGACCTCGTCGGCCGCGCGGATGGCCAGCTCGACGAATCCGGCCCCCGGGAACAACACGGTCTCGCCCACCGCGTGATCGGCCAGCCACGGATGGTCCGCGGTCGACAAGCGGCCCGTCAGCACCACACCGCCGGAATCGGGCCGCGGTACCACCGCGCCGAGCAATCCGTGCTCGGCGGCGGCCAGCCCCAAGGTGGTGACGTCTTGCGAGCCCGTCGCACCACCGGGAAGCCAAAAGTGTTGCCGGACAAACCCGTACGTCGGCAGGTCGACGACCCGGCCACCCAGGCCGGCCATCGCGGCGCCCCAGTCCACGGCCACGCCCGCGACGTGGGCTTGGGCGACCGAGAGCCAGAAGCGGTCCAGGCCACCGTCATCGCGGCCGAGCGAGGGGATGACGCACTCCCGCTCGCCGTGGGGCATGGTTTCTTCGATGGCGGCCATCAGCACCGGATGCGGGCTGCATTCGATGAACGTGCTATTGCCCGCGTCGCACGCGCTGCGTACCGCGCGCTCGAATTGCACGGTGCGCCTGATGCTTTGGAACCAGTAGTCGGCGTCCAGGCGCGCGGTGTCCATCGGTTCGCCGGTGACCGTGGAGAAGAAGGCGACCGCGGCGGACCGCGGCTCGAGGCCGTGCAGCGCCTCGGCGAGGGGCTCGCGAATCGCGTCCACCTGCGCGGAATGCGATGCGTAGTCGACGTCGATCCGGCGGGCACGGAGATTCTCGGCTTCGCACCGTTGCATCAGTTCGCCCAGTGCGTCCACCTCGCCGGACACCACCACCGCCGCAACACCGTTGACTGTCGCGATATTCAGTCGTTCGCCCCAACCGGCGATCAGCTGCTCGGCGCGCGCCAGACTGCACGCCAACGAGACCATGCCGCCGCGGCCCGACAACCGCACCAGCAGCCGGCTGCGCAGCGCGACCACCCGGGCGGCGTCCTGAAGCGACAGCGCCCCCGCCACATAAGCCGCCGCGATCTCGCCCTGCGAATGGCCGATCACCGCACCGGGGACCACCCCCACCGAGCGCCACAGTTCGGCCAGCGACACCATCACCGCCCACAGCGCCGGCTGCACCACGTCCACCCGGTCCAATCCGGGTGCGCCCGGGGCACCGCGGATCACGTCGATCAGCGACCAGTCGACGTAGTCGGACAGCGCGTCAGCGCAGCGCCGCAGGTGCTCGGCGAACACCGTTGAACTGTCCAGCAATTGAGCGCCCATGCCGGCCCACTGCGACCCTTGGCCGGGGAACACGAACACCGTCTTGCCCACCGGCTGCGCCCGGCCCGTCACCAGGCCCGCACCCTGTTCACCGCCCGCCAACGCCGTCAGCCCACGCAGCAACTGCGCGCCGTCGGCGCCCACGACGACCGCCCGGTGCTCGAAGCTCGACCGCGTCGCGATCAGCGACCAGCCCACGTCCAACACCCGCACCCCGGGATCGGCCTTCACCCGGGCCAGCAGGCGCGCGGCCTGATTCGCCAGCGCCTCGCCCGAGCGGGCCGAGAGCACCCACGGCACCACCACGTCATCATTTGGGCGCGTGCCGATTTCCCGCTCCGGGACATACTGCTCCACGATGACGTGCGCATTGGTGCCGCTGATGCCGAACGAGGAGACACCCGCGCGGCGCGGCCGGTCCACCGCCGGCCAGGGCAGCTGCTCCGTCAGCAGCGACACCGCCCCGGCGGTCCAATCCACGTGCGGCGTCGGCTCATCCACGTGCAGCGTCTTGGGCATCACGCCGTGGCGGATCGCCTGCACCATCTTGATCACCCCGCCGGCACCCGCGGCCGCCGAGGTATGGCCCATGTTCGATTTGATCGATCCCAGCCGCAGCGGCCGATCCGCCGGACGGTCCTGCCCGTAGGTCGCCAGCACCGCTTGGGCCTCAATGGGATCGCCGAGCGTGGTGCCGGTGCCGTGGCCCTCGACCAGATCGACGTCGGCCGTGCCCAGCCGCGCATCGGCCAGCGCCGCCCGGATCACCCGTTGCTGCGACGGCCCGTTGGGCGTCGCCAGGCCGTTGGACGCGCCGTCCTGATTCACCGCGGACCCGCGTATCACGGCCAGTACCGGATGCCCGTGCCGCCGGGCGTCGGACAGCCGCTCCAGCACCAGCACACCGACGCCTTCGGAGAACCCGGTGCCGTCGGCGGCACCCGCATAGGCCTTGCACCGGCCGTCGGCGGCCAGGGCGCGTTGCCGGCTGAACTCGATGAACATCGCCGGTGTGGCCATCACCGTCACTCCGCCGGCCAGCGCCAGATCGCATTCGCCGCCACGCAACGACTGCGCCGCCAAGTGCAGGGCCACCAGCGACGACGAACACGCCGTGTCCACCGACACGGCCGGCCCCTCGAACCCCAGCGAATAGGCCACCCGGCCCGAGGCCACGCTCAAAGTCGAGCCGCGCAGGCCGTATCGCTCCAGGTGTCCCGGGACCCGTCCCTGCCCCCCGTAGGAGCCGTGGAATATCCCGGCGAACACGCCGGTCGCCGACCCGCGCAGGGTGGCGGGGTCGATGCCGGCCCGCTCCAGCGCCTCCCAGGACACCTCGAGCAGCAGCCGCTGTTGCGGGTCCATGGCCAGCGCCTCGCTGGGGGCTATCCCGAAGAACGCCGCGTCGAAATCCGCGACGTCCGAGAGGAACCCGCCGCACCGCGCGTAGGACTTGCCCACGGCGTCGGGATCCGCATCGAACAAACCCGTCAAGTTCCAGCCACGGTCCGCCGGGAACTCCGAGACCACATCGCGGCCGTCGACCACCATCTGCCACAACGCCGCCGGCGAGTCCACGCCGCCCGGGTACCGGCAGCCCATGCCGACCACCGCCACCGGTTCGGTCGCTCGTTCGGCTAACAAGCCAAGGTATTCGCGGTTCTCGCGCTTGAGCCGCTCGGTTTCTTTCAGCGATTGGCGAAGAGCCTTGATCAGCTCTTCGGTGTTGCCGTTCATCGAAGGCGGCCTCTCGTGTCACTCACAGCGATACTCCCGCGACGGGCCTGTCCCACGCCGGCCCGCATCCCCTCGCCAAACTTTCAAGCCCAAGAAGCGACGCCTTGCGGTAGAAGTGCACGGGCCGAAATCAGTGCCAACGCAACAACACCAATTCGGAACAGAACCCTGGACCCATCGCGAGCATCAGGCCGGGGCTTCCACTCGCCGGCGGCTTGGCCATGGTGTCGCGCAGCACATGCAACACCGACGCCGACGAGAGGTTGCCGATCTCGCCGAGCGAACGCCAGGTCAGTTCGAGTGCCTCCGGCGGGAGGCCGAGTGCGGAGTTGATGGCCTCGATGACCTTGGGGCCGCCGGGGTGGCTCACGAAGGCGCCGATGTCCGCCGTGGTCAAGCCGTGCGCGGCGAGGAACTGCGTGACATCGGCTTCGATGTACTGCTCGACGACGGCCGCGACGTCCTTGGACAGCACCAGCTCGAAGCCGGTGGCGCCCACGTCGAAGCCCATGGTGCGCAGCGAGTCGGGATACAGGTGGCTGCGCGAGTCGAGGATGGTTGGCCCGCTCGGCGCCAGTTGTTCGGCACGCCGCTCGCCGACGGCCACCACCGCCGCGGCGCCGTCGGCGAACAGGGCGCTGCCGACCAGGCCGGCCAGCGACGGGGTGTAGCCGGGATAGGTCAGCGAGCAGAGCTCGACGGAGATCAGGGCGGCCACGGCGTCCGGTGCGCCGCGCAGATAGTCGTTCACGCGGGCCACCCCCGCGGCGCCGGCGACACACCCGAGGCCGAACAGCGGCACCCGGCGCACGTCGTCGCGCAAGCCGAGTTGCGCGGCGATCCGGGCGTCCACGGAGGGCACGCTGAGGCCGGTGACGGTGGTGGTGATGAGCACGTCGACATCCCGCGGCCGCAGCCCCGCCTCGTCGAGGGCGCCGGACAGCGCTTGGCAGCCCAGTTTCACGGCGTGCTCGGTGAAGATCCGGTTCGCCATGCCGAAGTCGGTCAGCGCGGGGTACTGCTCCAGCGGCAGCACCAGGTGGCGGCTGCCGACCTTGGAGCTGGCATGCAGCTGCCGGACGATGTCTTCGTAGCCCTCGAACTCCGGGATGCTCACGAAGAAGTCGGTGAGCTCGCGCTGCGAGTATCGGTGCGGCGGCAACGCACCGAAGACGCCGGCGACGACGCTCATCGTTCTTCCACCCCTTGATGACGAGGACCCGGCCCCAAATGTTCAAGCCGATCGCTGTGAGGCCGAAGTCTAGTCTGCCTGTCACAGCCCGTCAGGGAAAACAAGCCCATCTCAATCGTCGTCGCGCAGCTGGCTTTTGAGCCTATCGGCGCTGGCCAGGACGGTTTTGATCTGCTCGGCGACCCGATCCGGCGCGGTGCCGCCTCGCGCGTCGCGCGACGACACCGAGCCCTCGATCGTCAGCACCTCACGGACCTGTGGCGTGAGATCGGGGCTGATGGCGGCCAATTCGTCGTCGGTCAGCTCGTCGAGTCCGACGGCCCGCCGCTCCGCGGCGCGCACCGCGGCCCCGGCGGCCTCGTGCGCGGAGCGGAACGGCACCCCCTGTCGCACCAGCCATTCGGCGATGTCGGTGGCCAGCGTGTAGCCGGCCGGGGCCAGGGCGGCCATCCGCTCGACGTCGAAGGTCAGGCTGCGCAGCAGCCCGGCCATCGCCGGCAACACCAGTTCCAGCTGGGCGACCGAATCGAACACCGGTTCCTTGTCTTCCTGCAGGTCGCGGTTGTAGGCGAGCGGCTGGGCCTTCAGCGTGGCCAGCAGGCCGGTCAGGTTCCCGATCAGGCGGCCGGACTTGCCCCGCGCCAGCTCGGCGATGTCAGGGTTCTTCTTCTGCGGCATGATCGAGCTGCCGGTCGACCACGAATCGTGCAGGGTGACGTAGCCGAATTCCGTCGAGCTCCACAGGATGACGTCCTCGGCCAGACGGGACAGGTCGACACCGATCATGGCGAACACGAACGCGGCCTCCGCGGCGAAATCCCGGGCGGCCGTCGCGTCGATCGAGTTGTCGGCCGCGGCGGTGAAACCGAGCTCCGCGGCGATCGCGTCGGGATCCAGGCCCAGCGACGAGCCGGCCAGCGCGCCCGAGCCGTACGGGGACACTCCGGCGCGCCTGTCGAAGTCGACGATCCGGTCGACGTCGCGCAGCAGGGGGTGGGCGTGCGCCAGCAGGTGGTGGGCCAACAGCACCGGTTGCGCGGACTGCAGATGGGTCTTACCCGGCATGATGGCACCGGGGTGGGCGGCGGCCTGCGCGGCCAGCGCGGCAACGACGTCCAGCGCCCCGGCGGCGACCCGGCGCACCGCGTCGCGCAGCCACATCCGGAACAGCGTGGCCACCTGGTCGTTGCGCGACCGGCCGGCGCGCAGGCGGCCGCCGAGGTCGGGCCCGACCCGGTCGATCAGCCCGCGTTCCAGCGCCCCGTGCACGTCTTCGTCGGTGACCAGCGGCGCGAAGCTGCCGTCGGCGACGTCCGAGGCGAGCTGGTCCAGGCCGGCCAGCAACCCGTCGCGCTGCTCTTCGTTCAGCAGCCCGGCCCGGAACAGGATCACGGTGTGCGCCCGCGAGGCGACGATGTCGTAGGGGGCCAGCACCCAGTCGAAGTGGGTGGACTTGCTCAGCGCGGCCAGCGCATCCGCCGGGCCGTCGGCGAACCGCCCGCCCCACAGCGACCCCTCGCGAGTGCTCACGTTCTCGCGCCTCGCGGAGAGACGGTCACTGTTGGTCCCGGCGGGACGCGATCTTCGACGACAGCCCGTGCACGTAGACAAAACCCTTTGCGGCCGACTGGTCGAAGCTGTCGCCCTCGTCGTAGGTGGCCAGGTTGAAGTCGTACAGGGATTCGGCGCTGCGCCGGCCGTTGACCGCGATGTGGCCGCCGTGCAACACCATGCGCACCTCACCCGTCACGTGCTCCTGGGTCTTGGCGACGAAGCTCTCCAGGGCGTCCTTGAGCGGCGAGTACCACAGCCCGTCGTACACCAGCTCGGCCCAACGCTGATCGGTGTGCCGCTTGAACCGGCCCAATTCCCGCTCCAGCGTGACGTGTTCGAGCTCGGTGTGCGCGGTGATGAGCACCATGGCGCCGGGCGCCTCGTAGATCTCGCGGCTCTTGATGCCCACCAGCCGGTCCTCGACCACGTCGAGGCGGCCGACGCCCTGGGCGCCCGCGCGGGTGTTGAGTTCCTCGATGGCGCCCAGCACCGAGACGCGCTTGCCGTCGATCGTCACCGGCACGCCGCGCTCGAACCCGACGATCACCTCGTCGGGCGTGCTCCAGTTCAGCGTGGGGTCCTCGGTGTAGGCGTACACGTCCTTGGTCGGCGCGTTCCAAAGATGTTCCAGGAAACCGGTTTCCACCGCACGACCCCACACGTTCTGGTCGATGGAGAACGGCGAGCGCTTGGTCACGTTGATCGGGATGGCGTTCTCTTCGGCGAACGCGATCGCCTTCTCCCGCGTCCACGCGTAATCACGAACCGGCGCCAGCACCTCGAGATCCGGTGCCAGCGAACCGAATCCGACCTCGAACCGGACCTGGTCGTTGCCCTTGCCGGTGCAGCCGTGGGCGACGATGCTGCCGCCGTGCTCGCGCGCCGCCGCCACCAGGTGCTTGACGATCAGCGGCCGGCTGATCGCCGACACCAGCGGGTAGCGGTCCATGTAGAGGGCGTTGGACAGGATCGTGGGCAGGCAGTATTCGTCGGCGAACTCGTCGCGGGCGTCGACCACCACGGCTTCCACCGCGCCGCAGTCCAGGGCCCGCTGGCGAATGACCTCCATGTCTTCGCCGCCCTGGCCGAGGTCGATCGCCACCGCTACGACCTCACGGCCGGTCTCCTTGCCGATCCAGCTGATGGCCACCGAGGTGTCCAGACCGCCGGAATACGCCAGGATGACGCGTTCTGACATAAATCTCCTTAGGTTGAAACGCTTTACGTAAGTTTTTCCAGGGTGGCGGCCAGCTCGGCGCCGGTCATCGGCTCTCGAGCGGCCACGAAGACGGTGTCATCGCCGGCGATGGTGCCGACGACATACGGGAGCGCCGCGCGGTCGATCGCGCTGGCCAGGTAGTCGGCGGCGCCGGGCGGGGTGCGCAGCACCGCGAGGTTGGCGCTGGCGTCGGCCGACACCAGCAGTTCGCTCAGCAGCCGGGACAGCCGCGCGGTGCCGCCGGATACCCCGCGCACCGGGTTGCCGTCCTCGGGAACCATGTAGACGCCGACGCCGCCGTCGGCGCCGCGCAGCTTCACCGCGCCCAGCTCTTCCAGGTCCCGCGACAGGGTGGCCTGGGTGACGTCGATGCCCTCGTCGGCCAGCAGCGCGGCCAGTTCGTTCTGGCTGCGCACCTCGGCCGACGACAGGATGGCCACGATGCGCGCCTGCCGGCCGGCCCGGGTGGTTTCGGGCGTGGTCTTCGAGCGGGTCACGAGTGGCGCTCCAAAAGCCATGCCAGCAAGGCCTTTTGGGCGTGCAGACGGTTTTCGGCCTCGTCCCAGACCACGCTGGCCGGGCCGTCCATCACCTCGTCGGTGATCTCGTCGCCGCGGTGAGCCGGAAGGCAGTGCAGCACAATCGCTTCCGGGTCTGCCAGGGACAGCAGCCGGGCGTTGATCTGGTAGGGCCAAAACGGTGTGCGGCGGTCCAGCCCGTCGTCCTCCTGCCCCATCGACGTCCAGGTGTCGGTGACCAGGACGTCGGCGCCGCGCGCGGCCGCGTCGGCGTCGGCGGTGACGGTGACCGAGGCGCCGGTGTCTTCGGCGCGCCGCCGGGCCGCTGCCACGAACGCCGGGTCTGGGGCGAAGCCATCCGGGGCGGCGATGGTGACGTGCAGGCCGGCCGTGACGCCACCGAGCATCAGCGAGTGGGCCATGTTGTTGGCGCCGTCACCGAAATAGGTCATCCGCAACCCGGTGAGCGCGCCCTTGCGCTCGGCGATGGTCTGCAGATCGGCGAGCACCTGGCAGGGATGGAATTCGTCGGAGAGCGCGTTGACCACCGGCACCGTCGAGGTCGCGGCCATGGCCTCGAGGCGCTCCTGGCCGAACGTCCGCCAGACGATGGCCTCGACGTAGCGCGACAGCACCCGCGCGGTGTCCTCCAGGGTTTCGTCGCGGCCCAGCTGGGTGCTGCGGGCGTCGACGACGACGGCGTGCCCGCCGAGCTGGGCTATGCCCATCTCGAACGAGAACCGGGTGCGGGTGGAGTTCTTGTCGAACAGGACCGCGACCCCGCGCGGGCCGTCCAGCGGGCGGGCGCTGAAGGGATCCTTTTTCAGTTCGGCGGCCAGTTGCAGCACCTCGGCCTGCTCGGTGGGCGACAGGTCGTCGTCGCGAAGGAAGTGGCGCGTCATGCGGCGGCTCCGGCGGATTCATCGAGGATGCCCGGCAGCGCCGCGACGAAGCCGTCGATCTGCGCCTCGGTGATGATCAGCGGCGGCGCCAGCCGCAGGACATCGGGTGCGGCCGCGTTCACCAGGAACCCGGCCCGGCGTGCGGCCGCTTCGGCGTCCTTGGCGCGCGGCGCGGTGAGCGCCACCCCGCAGAGCAGGCCGCGGCCGCGCACGTGGTCGATCAGCGGGTGGGCATGCGCCTCGATGCCGTGGCGCAACGACTTGCCCAGCGTCTCGGCGTGCCGGACGAGGTCCTGCTCGGCCAGCACCCGCAGCACCGCGAGCGCCGCCGCCGCGCAGATCGGATTGCCGCCGAAGGTGCTGCCGTGCAGCCCGGGGGTCATCAGGTCGGCGGCCGGGCCGACGGCCAGGCAGGCCCCGATGGGCAGTCCGCCGCCGAGCCCCTTGGCCAGCGTCACCACGTCCGGGGTGATGCCGTCGTGCTGGTGGGCGAAAAACGTTCCGGTGCGGCCCATCCCGGTCTGCACCTCGTCGAGCACCAGCAGCGCCCCGTGCCGCGCGGCGATGTCGCGCGCGGCGACGAGGTATCCCTCGGGCGGGACGACGACGCCGCTCTCCCCCATGATCGGCTCCAAGAACACGGCGGCGGTGGCATCGTCGACCGCGGCGGCCAGCGCGTCCGCGTCGCCGTAGGGCACGTGCGTGACGTCGCCGGGCAGCGGCGCGAACGGCGCCTGCTTGCTCGGCTGGCCGGTCAGCGCCAGCGATCCCATGGTTCGGCCGTGGAAAGCCTCTTGTGCGGCAATCAGTTTCGTGCGCCCGGTGAGTCGCGACAGCTTGAACGCCACCTCGTTGGCCTCGGCCCCGGAGTTGCAGAAGAACACCCGCGCGGGCACCTCGGTCCCGAGCAGCGCGACCAGTTGCTCGGCCAGCGCGACACCGGGTTCGGTGGCATACAGGTTGGAGGTGTGCCCCAGCGTCGACATCTGGTGGGTGACGGCCTCGATGATCGCGGGGTGGCGATGGCCCAGGACGTTGACCGCGATCCCGCCGAGCAGGTCGAGGTAGGCCTTGCCGTCCACGTCGGTGACCACCGCGCCGTCCCCGCTGGCCAGGGCCATCGGCGGGGTGCCGTAGTTGTTCATCATCACGGCTTCCCACCGCTGTTTGATGGCGTCGCTGTTACTCACGCGCGCACCACCTTGGTGCCGGTGCCCGCATCGGTGAACAGCTCGACCAGCACGCAGTGTTCGACGCGTCCGTCGATGACGTGCGCGCTGGGCACGCCCGCGGTCACCGCCCGCAGGCAGGCCTCGACTTTGGGAATCATGCCCGCCTCCAGCGTGGGTAGCAGTTGCGACAAAGTGCCGGCGTCGATTTCGCTGACCAGCGAACCGCGGTCCGGCCAGCTGGTGTACAGGCCCTCGACATCGGTGAGCATCAATAGCTTTTCGGCGTGCAGCGCTTCGGCCAGCGCCGCCGCGGCGGTGTCGGCGTTGATGTTGTGCACCACGCCTTCGGCATCCGGGGCCAGCGTCGAGACCACCGGAATACGCCGTGCGGCAATCAAATCCAGCACCGCGGCGGTGTTGACTCGTTCGACATCGCCGACCAGGCCGATGTCGGTGGCCACGCCGTCCACGGTGACGCTGCGCCGCACCGCGGTGAACAGCTGGGCGTCCTCGCCGGTGATGCCGACGGCATACGGTCCGTGCGCGTTGATCAGGTTGACCAGTTCGCGGCCGACCTGGCCAAACAAGACCATCCGCGCCACGTCGAGCACTTCCGGTGTGGTGACCCGGAATCCACCCTTGAAGTCCCCGGGGATGGCGAGCCGGCGCAGCATCGCGCTGATCTGGGGGCCGCCGCCGTGCACCACCACGGGGTGAACGCCGCAGTTGCGCAGGAAAGCCATGTCGGCGGCGAAGGCGTGCCGCAGCGTGTCGTCGGTCATGGCGTTGCCGCCGTACTTGATGACGACGACCTTGCCGTGCAGCTGCTTGAGCCAGGGCAGGGCTTCGGCGAGCACCTGCGCCTTGACCGCGGTAGGTAGGGCTTCCGTTGAGGCGCTCATGAGCTGTAGGCCGAATTCTCTTCGACGTAGCCGTGGGACAGGTCGGTCGTCCGGATGGTGACCCGACCGTCGCCGAGCGCCAGATCGACCGTGATGTCGATGTCGGGTCCCGAGAGGTCCACCGCACGCGCGCCCGGGGCCCCGGCCCCCTCGGCGAAGACCTCGAAGCCGTTGAACGACACGGTGATCCGGTCGGGGTCCAGGGCGACGGGCGCCATACCGACAGCGGCGAGCACCCGGCCCCAGTTGGGATCCGAGCCGAACACCGCCGTCTTGACCAGGGAGTCGCGGGCGATCGTCCGGGCGGCGACCAGCGCGTCGTCCTCGGAGGCCGCCCCCTGCACGGTGACATTGACCCGCTTGGTGACGCCTTCGGCGTCGGCCTGCAGCTGGGCGCACAGGTCATCGCACACCCGCAGCACCGCCTCGTCGAGATCGGCCTGGCTGGGGGCGATTTCGCTGGCGCCCGACGCGAGCAGCAGCACCGTGTCGTTGGTCGAGCACGCGCCGTCGATGTCGAGCCGGTCGAAGGTGCGGGCGCTGGCGTTCCGCAGAGCGGAGTCCAGGGCCGCGGCGTCGACGGCCGCGTCGGTGGTCAGCACACAGAGCATCGTGGCCAGCGACGGCGCGAGCATGCCGGCGCCCTTGGCCATCCCGCCGACCGTCCAGTTGCCCGGATGGTGCAGCGCAACCTGTTTGGGCACCGTGTCGGTGGTCATGATCGCCTGGGCCGCCTCGTCGCCGCCGGACAGCCCACCGGCCATCTCCTGCACGATCGCGCGCACCCCGGCGAGCACCTTGTCCATCGGCAACCGGTCGCCGATCAACCCCGTCGAGCACACCGCGACCTCGACGGCGCCGGTTTCGGTTCCCCAATCCGACAGCGCGGCCGCGACGGCTTCCGCGGTGGCGTGCGTGTCCTGAAACCCGCCCGGTCCGGTGCAGGCGTTGGCGCCGCCGGAGTTGAGGATCACCGCGCGCAGCGCGCCGGTGCTCAGCACCTGCTGGCTCCACAGCACCGGCGCGGCTTTGATTTTGTTGCGGGTGAACACCCCGGCCGCCGCGTAGTCGGGTCCTTCGTTGAGGACCAGGGCCAGGTCGGGATTGCCCGAGGCCTTGATCCCGGCGGCGATGCCGGCGGCCCGGAATCCGGCCGGCGCGGTGACGCCTTGTTCGCGCAGCAACCGCGCCTCGGCCGCGGTGGACGTCACGGCGCCACCCCGATCACCGAAAGGCCGTCGGTTTCCGGCCAACCCAGCGCCAGGTTCATCGATTGCACGGCGGCTCCGGCCGTTCCCTTGACCAGGTTGTCGATCGCGGCGATCGCCACGAACGTGCTCGCCGCCTCGTCGACCGCGACGGCGATGTGCGCCGCGTTGCTGCCGATCACGGCCCCGGTGCGGGGCAGTTGTCCTTCGGGCAGCAGGTGGATGAAAGGTTCTGCGTGGTAAGCCTTTTCGTAGGCTTCGCGCAGCCGCGGCAGCGGCGCCCGCGTGCGTGCGGTGCATGTCGCCAGGATGCCGCGCGACGTCGGGATGAGCACCGGGGTGAACGACACGGTGACGTCGCGACCCGTGACGGCGCCCAGGCCCTGGGCGATCTCGGGGGTGTGCCGGTGCGCCCCGGCGATGTTGTAGGCCCGCGCCGAGCCGATGACCTCCGCGCCCAGCAGGTCGGTCTTGGCGGCGCGGCCGGCCCCGGAGGTGCCGCTGACGGCGACCACGGTGACGGCGGGCTCGATGAGGTCGGAGGCCACCGCGGGCAGCAACGCCAGCAGCGCCGCCGTCGGGTAGCAGCCCGGTACCGCGATGCGCCGCGCGCCGCGCAACCGCTCGCGCGCGCCGGGCAACTCCGGCAGCCCGTACGGCCAGCTGCCGGCGTGCGGCGATCCGTAGAACCGCTCCCAGGCGGAAGCGTCGGTGAGCCGGAAGTCGGCGCCGCAGTCGATGATCAGCGTGTCGGGGCCGAGCTGCTGCGCCAGCGCGGCCGAATGGCCGTGCGGCAGGGCCAGGAACACGACGTCGTGGCCGGCGAGCGCGGCGAGGTCGGTCGGTTCGACCACGCGCTGGGCCAGCGGTGTCAGGTGCGGGTGGTGCTCGCCGAGCGTGCTGCCGGCGCTGGCGGCCGCGGTCACCGCGCCGATCGTCAGGCGCCCGTGCGCGTAGGCCGGGTGCCCGAGCAGCAGGCGTAGGATTTCACCGCCGGCGTATCCGCTGGCACCGGCAACCGCCACCTTCATCCCGTCGGCCATTCCGCCGATTCTGCATGGTTATGCAGTGGTTTGCAAATCCATTCCACTAGGCGCGCAGCTCCGCGCCGACCGCCTCGGCCGCGCGGCGGACCGCCGCATCGCGGGCCGCGGTGGCGTCGTCCTCGGTCAGCGTGCGATCGGGCGCGCGGAACCGCAGCGCGAACGTCAGCGACTTGCGGTCCTCGCCGATCTGCGGGCCGGTGAACACGTCGAACAATTGAAGGTCTTCGAGCAACTCCCCCGCGCCCTCGCGTACCGCGTCGGCCACCGCCTGGGCCGGTACGTGTGCGGGCACCACCAGGCTGAGGTCCTGGAACACCGCCGGGAACGGCGACACCCGGGGCGCGGGCAGGGTCAGCGGGATGGGCATCGCGTCCAGGTTCAGCTCGAGGGCGCAGGTGCCCCTGGGCAGCCCGGAGCGCTCGGTCACCGCGGGATGCAGCTGGCCCGCATGACCGACCGGGGTATCCCCGACGAGCACTTCGGCGCACCGCCCCGGATGCCACGGCAGGTACTGCGCCGCGCGCAAACGTACGTCGATCCCGCTGGCGCGGGCGATGATGCGCACCGCCTCGAACGCGTCGGCGGCCTCGGCGCGGCGGCCGGAACCCCAGGGTCCGCGGCGCTCGCGCAGGCCGGCCAGGACCGCCGCGACGTGCTGCGGTTGCCGCGGCAACGACGCGTCGAGCGCGGCGATTTCGCCGTCGGTGGGCCGGCGATCCACGGGAATGAGCTCCACGGCGCGGGTTTCCGCCGTCGGCTGGACCACCTGCGCCACGGCATACAGCGAGATGTCGACCAGGCCGCGAGAGACGTTGCGCACCAAGGCTTCCAGCAACGCGGGCAACAGCGTGGTGGCCAGCTGCGGGCGGTCGGCCTCGAGCGGGTTGAGCACGTCGGTGGTGGTCCGCCGTGGGTCGTCGGCCGCCAGGCCCCACAGGTCGAAGACACCGGCGGGCAGAAACGGGGTCGGCAGGATCTCGACGTACCCGGACTGTGCCAAAGACCTGCCGATGGCGCGGCGGCGCTTTTGCACCGCGGACAGGCCACGGCCGGCCGGCGCCGACGGTAGCACCGACGAAATGACTTCCAGCCCCTCGAGCCGCAGCACCTCCTCGACGAGGTCGGCCGGCTGCGCGAGATCGGGCCGCCAGCTCGGTGGGGTCACCATCAGAATGCCGTCGCGCTCCGCCACGCCGGCGCCGATCTGGGTGAGCCGCTTGGCGGTCGTACCCGGCGCATAGCCCACGCCGGCGACGCGATCCGGCAGGTCGACGGCGATCTCGAGGGGCGGGAGCGACCAGTCGTCGCGCGGCGGGTCACCGCGCCAATCGGTCAGGCCGTCGCCGACCTCCCCGCCGGCGATGTCGGCGAGCAGCGTGGCGCACCGGTCGAGCGCGGCCACCGAGATGGCCGGGTCCACGCCGCGCTCGTAGCGACGCGCGGCTTCGCTGGGCAGGTGCAGCCTGCGCTGGGTGCGCGAGACGGCGGCGGGATCCCAGACCGCGGCCTCGAGCAGCACGTCGGTCGAGTCGGCGCGCACCTCGGTGCTCGCCGCGCCCATCACGCCGCCGATCGCGGCGGTCGCCGTGTCGTCAACGATGAGGACGTCAGCCGGCTCGAGTTTGCGCTCGATGTCGTCGAGGGTCACCACGGTCTCGCCGGGCCGGGCGAACCGCACGCCGAAGCTCCCGGTGATCCGCTTGCGGTCGTGGGCGTGCATGGGGTGGCCGAGCTCGAGCATCACGTAATTGGTCACGTCGACCGCCGGGGAGGTCGCGCGGATGCCGGACAGCAGCAGCCGGCGCTGCAGCCACCACGGCGACACGGCCGCGGGGTCGATGCCAATGACCGGGCGCAGCGCGAAACGCCGCACCCCGGTGCCGGGCTGCACGGTCAGCGGCCACGCCTCCCCGTCGACCGGCAGCGGCTTGACCACCTGGCTGCCGGCGGGATCGACGTAGTCGAGGTCGTAGGCGCAGGCGATCTCGCGGGCCAGGCCGCGCAGCGACATGCAGTAGCCGCGATCGGGCGTGATCGCCAGGTGGAAGATCACGTCGTCGAGTCCAAGCACCGCCGCGCCGCCGGCTCCCGGATCGGCGGTGCCCGGGGGCAGCACCAGGATCCCCGAGTGGTCGGCGCCCATGCCGAGTTCTGCTGCCGAGCAGATCATCCCGTCGGAGTTGCGGCCGTAGGTCTTGCGGGCGGCGATGGTGAAGTCACCGGGCAATGTGGTGCCCGGCAGCGCCGCGACGATGAGGTCGCCCACCACGAAGTTGGTTGCACCACAGACGATTTCGCGGACGCTGCCCGCGCCGACGTCGACGTGGCAGAACCGGATCGGCTTCTTGAAACCGGTGAGTTCTTCGATGGCGGTCACCCGGCCCACGGTCAGCGGGCCCTCGACCGGCCCGAGGGTGATCACCTCTTCGACCTCGTGGCCGATGCGCACCAATGTCTGTTCGAGCTCGTCTGGGGTGACGTCCCACTCCGGCGCCCCAGCCGCCACGATCTCACGTAGCCAGCTGTACGGAACGCGCATCAGGCACCCACCCCGAACGGCAGCGAGAAGCGGACGTCGCCCTCGACCATGTCGCGCATGTCCGGAATGCCGTTGCGGAACTGCAACGTCCTTTCCAGCCCCATGCCGAATGCGAAGCCGGAGTACGCATCCGGGTCAATCCCGGCGGCGCGCAAGACGTTCGGATGCACCATCCCGCAGCCGCCCCACTCCACCCAGCCGGGGCCGCCCTTCTTGCCGACGAACCAGACGTCGACCTCGGCGGACGGTTCGGTGAACGGGAAGAAGTGCGGCCGGATCCGGGTGCGCGCCTCGGGACCGAACTCGGCGCGTGCGAACGCGTCCAGCGTTCCCCGCAGGTGCGCCATGGTCAGGCCGCGGTCCACCGCCAAGCCCTCGACCTGGTGGAAGACCGGCGTGTGGGTGGCGTCGAGTTCGTCGGTGCGAAACGTCCGGCCGATCGACACGATGTAGACGGGTAGCTCGCGGGCGAGCAGGGTGCGCACCTGCACGGGCGAGGTGTGGGTACGCAGCAGTTGGCGGGAACCGTCGGGCGCGACGTAGAAGGTGTCCTGTTCGCTGCGGGCGGGGTGGTCGGCCGGGAAGTTGAGCGCGTCGAAGTTGAACTGCTCGGTCTCGACCTCCGGGCCCTCCGCGAGTTCCCAGCCCATGGCGATGAAGGTGTCGGCGATGTGCTCGGCCAGGATCGTGATCGGGTGCCGGGCGCCGGCCGGCTGCCGCGTCGAGGGCAGCGTGACGTCGATGCCTTCGGCGATCAGCACCGCGGCGTCGCGTTCGGCGCGCAAAACCGCGAGTCGCTCGTCGTAACCGTGTTGGGCTTCGGTTCGGGCGGCGTTGACCCGCTTGCCCGCGTCGGCGCGCTCGTCTTTGGGGACGCCGCCCAGGGCCTGGCGCGCCAGCGCCAGCGGTGAGCGGTCACCGAGGTGCTCGGTTTTGACCCGCGCCAAACTGTCGAGATCGCCGGCACGCGTGAATGCCTCCCGGGCCGCGCTGACCGCTTGGGCCAGGGCTTCCGGCGACAGGTCGACGGGTCGATCGGCCACGCGGCGACACTCTCCTTGCTTCAAGGTTGGCTGCACATTGCCCGCAGCAAGTGCTGATCATAGTGATTCGGCGCGTGGCGCCTGGCGGGCGCTGGCAGCTAAGCCGGGCGCAGCGGGCGGCCGGGAGCTGGCTTAACCGGCGACGGCCGGCTGCGGACCGCCCAGCGCGTCGTCGACGTCGAACGGCACGGCCGTCAGGCGGCGGCCGCCGGCCAACTTCGCCACCTGGTAGGCCACGAAGGCGCCGACGAGTCCGAACACCGGGGTCGCCGCAAGGGTCCCCCAGTGGTGGGCCAGCATCAGGAAGCCGAAGCCCGAGGACGCCGCCAACATCAGGTACCGCGCCGGCGTCCAGTGGATCGGCTGCCGGAACCGGGCGGAGACCAGCACGCCGAGGATCACGGCGACGGTGTGCCCGGCGTCGGTGAAATCACCGCCCACGATCGCCGAAACGATGCCCGCCGATACCCACCAGCCGACCCAGGCGGCCCGCCAGCGGGAGGGAATCACGGCCGTCATCGCGCCGAGCACGGCCAGGGCGCCGTAGCTCATTCCGACGTCGCTGGCCCGGGTGATCGACAAGGGCAACCACCCGAATTCGACCGACGCGGCCAGCGCGGCCGCCACCAGGAGCGTCGCACCGATGTGGCCGACGACGAAGGCCACCACCAGCCGAATGGTGCGCAGGTGCAGCTCGGCGAGCGCCAGCAGGCAGGTCAGGAAGGGCAGCCAGAAGTAGAGCGGGCCGGCGTCGACCACCAGCGCACTGCCCAGCAGCGTGCCGAGGTGGCCGTGGGCGAGGTTGTGCACGTTGGTGCTGGCGCGCGCAACGATGACGTCATGTGCCTGCGGGCCCAGGGCCAGGATGGCGCAGCTGATGGCAAGCAGCAGCGCCGCGTACCCGAGCGTGAATCGCACCCGGGCGAGCCGGGAGAAGATGCCCCCTAACATTGGCGTCCATTATGGCTGCGGTGTCGCTTCTTCTGTGTCATCAGAGCCTGACAACTCCTTAAGAGTCTTGAGGCGATAGATCGCCAAATCGTCGGGAATGCCGGCGGGCTTCGGCGCGAAGACCGGCTTCCTCGTGCGTTTGGCCTCGACGCCCAACGCGTCCAACTCGCTTTGCGGTATGAGATCCAACGTTGAACTCGACACCATGATTCCACCCTTGGTGGCTCTTTCCATAACTCGTGCGGCGATGTTCACATCGACACCAAGCCAGTCCGCGGCCAATCGCTGCGGTCGCCCGGTGTGGATGCCGACCCGCATCCGCGGCGTGTGACCGGCCACCTCGACCGATTTCAGCGCCTTCTTGGCGGTCAGCACGGCCCGCACGGCGACGGTCGGATCGCCGAAGACCGCCATGAGGCCGTCGCCCATTCGCTTGACGATGTGTCCGCCCGCGTCGAGCAGCGGTGGCTCGAGGGCCCGCGCCACCTGCCGAAGCAGCGCCAGCGCCGCGTCATCGCCGACCTCCAGGGACCAGGTGGAGAAGCCGACCAGGTCGGTGAAGACCAGCGTCACCTCCGGATTGGCCGGCCGGCGCGACACTCCCTCTGTCAACGCCTGCCAGAGCTGCAGCACACCGAGGCTGACCTCGCGGGACACGGCGTCGCCGTCTCCCAGTAGCCGATCGGCCGCACGCGCCGCGGCGCGCGGACCGCCCTCGCCCGCCGTGGACAGCGGATCGCCGAAGTCGGGGTCGCCGGGCAGCAGCCGGCGCGCACGCCGGACGAACGCGACCGCCCCGGGGCTGCGGTTGCGGCTGTGCAGCCATTGGGTCGCGCTGTGTACCGGAGAGCGTTGCGGAGCGGATTGCGCTTGGGTCTCGTCGGGCTCACCCGGGTCCAGATCGCGACGCGCGAGTTCCACCAGGCCAGGTTATTTGGTTTCGTCGAAGGCAGGCAACGACGGTCCCGGCCGGGTCCGGCGGATGTGTCACATCTCGCATCAAAGCGCCTGATCACGATGGCGCCACACCGATGTGGAAGCTCGATAACACCCGAGCGAACACATCCCGGAAATCATAGACAACGTTCGTTGTCAAAGTTATCGTGAGCGCAACTGGAGCAGGAGGCCGCGATGACTGGCACTGTGCACGCTTCCGGGTCGGAAGCCGTCGATCCGCTCGGCCCAGATTCCCTGACCTGGAAGTACTTTGGCGATCTGCGCACCGGAATGATGGGCGTCTGGATCGGGGCGATCCAGAACATGTATCCCGAACTCGGCGCGGCGGTCGAGGAGCATTCGATCCTGCTGCGGGAGCCGCTGCAGCGGGTGGCGCGGTCGGTCTACCCGATCATGGGCGTGGTCTACGACGGCGACCGGGCATCGCAGACGGGACGCCAGATCACCAGCTACCACCACACCATCAAGGGGACCGACGCCGCAGGGCGGCGCTATCACGCGCTCAACCCGGAGACCTTCTACTGGGCGCACGCCACGTTCTTCATGCTGATCGTCAAGGTGGCCGAATACTTCTGCGGCGGCCTGACCGAGGCCGAGAAGCGGCAGCTGTTCGCCGAGCACGTGCAGTGGTACCGGATGTACGGGATGAGCATGCGGCCGGTGCCCGGATCGTGGGAGGAATTCCAGGAGTACTGGGAGCGGGTCTGCCGCGAGGAGCTGGAGATCAACCGGGCGACACTGGACATCTTCGAGATACGCATCCCGAAGCCGAAGTTCGTCCTGGTCCCCACCCCGATCTGGGACCAGCTCTTCAAGCCGCTGGTCGCCGGCCAGCGCTGGATCGCGGCCGGGCTCTTCGAACCGGCGGTGCGCGAGAAGGCCGGCATGCGCTGGACCCCGGGCGACGAGGTGTTGCTGCGGCTGTTCGGCAAGGCCGTCGAGTTGGCGTTCCTGGCGGTTCCCGACGAGATCCGGCTGCACCCGCGCGCGCTGGCGGCCTACCGGCGCGCCGAGGGACGGCTGCCCAGCGACGCCCCGCTGGTCGAGGCGCCGCCGTTCATGGCGCCGCCGCGCGACCGGCGCGGCCTGCCGATGCATTACTTCCCGCCGCCGCCCAGGTCGCCACTCGAACCCGCCCGGGCGCTGATGGAACGCGCGGGTTCCCTGGTGCACACGACCCTGTCGCTCGCCGGCCTGCGCGCCGGGCGGGGCAGGCCCAAACGGCCGGCTAAGGCCGCGTAGGCAGGCCCAGCGCCCGCGCGCTCTGATACAGACAGATGGCCGCGGCCGACGCCACGTTCAGACTCTCCGCGCCGCCGGCCATGGGGATGCGCATCCGGTGGTCGGCCACCGCCGCGATTTCGGTTGGCAGACCGTGTGATTCGGGGCCGAACAGCCACGCCGTCGGCGCGCCGAGAAGTTCGGCGGCCTCGTCGAGCCGTGTCTCACCGTCCACGGTGGTGGCGAGCAGCTGCAGGCCCGCCGCACGCACCGCGTCGAGGGCGGCAGCCGTGTCGGGCGCGACCGCGACCGGGAGCGAGAAGATGCTGCCCGCCGACGCGCGCAGGCACTTGCCGTTGTACGGGTCGACGCTGTGGCCGCCGAAGATGACGCCGGACGCACCCATCGCGTCCGCGAGGCGAATGAGGGTGCCCGCGTTGCCCGGCTCGCTGATCTCGACCGCGACCGCGACCAGCCGAGGCGAGCCGGCCAGCGCGTCCTGAAGGCGGGTGGCCGGCGTTTCGCACACGGCGACCAGCCCGGCCGGGGTGACGGTGTCGGACAACGCTTTCGCCGCGCGCTCGGTGACCGGGTGCACCGGGCACCGCGCGGAACCCAAGGTCGCCAGCAGCGACGCATGACGCTGCTGGGCGGCCTCGGTGACGAAGACGTCGCGAACCAGCCCGCGGCGGACGGCGGCCGCCACGAGGTTGGGGCCCTCGGCGAGGAACCGGCCCGCCCGCCGGCGGGCGACGTGGCGGTGCAGCTTGACCGCCGCGGCGACCCTGGCCGAACGTTCGGTCAGCACCTGGCCGGTCCGCGCGCAGTTAGGCCGCTTCTCCCGAATCCGAGGGAGCGTTGACATCCTCGGGCAGTGCCGCCCGCGCGATGTCGACCAGCGCCGTGAACGCGGCCGGGTCGGCGATCGCGATGTCGGACAGGTTCTTTCGGTCCACTTCCACACCGGCGGCCTTGAGGCCCTGGATCAGCCGGTTGTAGGTGATGTCATTGGCGCGTGCCGCCGCGTTGATCCGCGAGATCCACAGTTTACGGAACTCGCCCTTGCGCGCGCGACGGTCGCGGTAGGCGTAGTTCAGTGAATGAAGTTGCTGCTCTTTGGCCTTGCGGTAGAGCCGGGATCGCTGGCCGCGATAGCCCTTCGAGGCCTTGAGGATGCTGCGCCTCTTCTTGTGGGCGTTGACCGCCCGCTTCACGCGTGCCATTGGATGTTCCTACTCTCGTTCACAAATTAGTTGGTCGGGTCGCCGTGCCAGCTCGCAACTACGGGTCTGGCCGGCGTGGTGGTCAGCCGTTCAGCAGGCTGTTAACACGCTTGGTGTCGTTGGCCGACACCGTCGTCCGGCCGTCGAGGCGGCGGGTCCGCTTGGTCGGCTTGTGCTCGAGCAGATGCCGACGGTTGGCCTGCTGGCGCACGATCTTGCCGGTACCGGTGCGCCGGAACCGCTTTGACGCCCCGCTGTGGGTCTTGGCTTTGGGCATGTTTCCTCTGTTCTGTGGAGTACTCGAGCTCTTACGGAGTCTCGCGTGGGTCAGTTCGACGAAGGTTCGGCTTCGGCGGCCGCATCGTCCGGGACCGGGCCGGCCCCGGGTCCCTCCGGATGCCGCGCCTTGGCGCGAGTCTTCGCGCCGCGATGCGGTGCCAGCACCATCGTCATGTTGCGGCCGTCCTGCTTGGCGGACGTTTCGACGAAGCCGTATTCGGCCACGTCCGCACCCAGGCGCTGCAGCAATCGATAGCCCAGCTCGGGCCGCGACTGCTCACGTCCGCGGAACATGATGGTGACCTTCACCTTCGATCCCGCTTCCAGGAAGCGGATGACGTGACCCTTTTTGGTCTCGTAATCGTGATCGTCGATCTTCGGTCGCAGCTTTTGTTCTTTGACGACGGTCTGCTGCTGGTTACGGCGGGATTCGCGCGCCTTTTGCGCCGCTTCGTATTTGAACTTGCCGTAGTCCATGATCTTGCAGACCGGGGGTCTGGCATTAGGGGCAACTTCGACGAGGTCGAGATCGGCGTCCGCAGCGACGCGCAGTGCGTCTTCGATGCGCACGATGCCTACCTGCTCTCCCCCTGGGCCGATCAACCGGACTTCAGGTACGCGAATGCGCTCGTTGACGCGGGTCTCAGTGCTGATGGGGCCTCCCTTGTTGGGCTTCTCTATGTCCTGCGGTGACGACTGCCTGGGTCGGTCCGGGAATCAGCGGCGGAGACACCACACCACTAGCAAAAAAGCCCTGCATCAGCAGGGCCCAATGCCGACCGATCGCGGCTGGAACTACTCGAGCCGCCCGCGTTGCCCGCGGAACAGGCATCCGCGATGCCTGTGACCGGACCGCCAAACCTTCGAAGATCCGCACAGGGATTTCGTCGGCTCGCGGTGGGAGTGGGACTCCACTTAACTGTTCCTGGCATTCGCCGGGATGGTCGCAGGCGCTAGTTTAGCAGCCTTGAGGTGCCGCTTAGCACTTCGGCCGGGCGCACGGGCCCGAACCGGCCGGGGTAGGGTCCGAAAAACGTGTCCAACTAGTGCCCGCCACACTTAACGGTTACACAAGCTTTTCCCGGATTGAGCGCATATCCTCGCGGTCTGTGACTCTCGCATCTCCTCGTTCGGGGCCGCGTGTGGGACCCGGCGGTCGGTCGAACTCGCGGTACCGCTGGGTGCCGGCGGCGGCGGGGTGGACCGTGGGCGTCATCGCCACGGTCTCGCTGCTCGGGAGCGTGTCCCCGCTGATCAGGTACTTGATCAAAGTGCCGCGCGAGTTCATCAACGACTATCTCTTCAACTTCCCGGACACCAGCATCGCGTGGTCGTTCATCCTGGCCCTGCTGGCCGCGGCCCTGACCGCGCGTAAGCGCATCGCCTGGGTGCTGTTGCTGGCCAACATGATTCTGGCCGCGGCGCTCAACGCCGCCGACATCGCCGCGGGCGACAACACCGCCGCCCAGATCTTCGGCGAGAACCTCGGGTTCGCCCTGCATATCGTGGCGATCGTCCTGCTGGTGTTGGCCTACCGGGAGTTCTGGGCCAAGGTCCGCAAGGGCGCCCTGGTCAAGGCCGCCGCGGTACTGGTCGCCGGCGACGTGGTGGGGATTCTGGTGTCCTGGGGTCTGGTCGAGTTGTTTCCGGGCACCCTCGCCCGCCAGGACCGCCTGCCCTACGTGGCCAACCGGGTGGTCGGTTTCGCGCTGGCGGATCCGGATCTGTTCACCGGCCGGCCGCACGTGTTCCTCAACGCGATCTTCGGGTTGTTCGGTGCGCTGGCGCTGATCGTGGCGACGATCGTGCTGTTCCAATCCCAGCGCGCGGAGAACGCGTTGACCGGTGAGGACGAATCGGCGATCCGCGGGCTGCTCGAGCTGTACGGCAAGAACGACTCGCTGGGCTACTTCGCCACCCGCCGCGACAAGTCGGTGGTCTTCGCCCAGAGCGGGCGCGCCGCGATCACCTACCGGGTCGAGATCGGCGTCTGCCTGGCCAGCGGCGACCCGATCGGTGATCCGAGGGCGTGGCCGCAGGCCGTCGACGCCTGGCTGGGTCTGTGCCAGACCTACGGCTGGGCGCCCGGTGTGATGGGCGCCAGCACCCAGGGGGCGCGGGCGTATCGCGAAGGCGGTCTGAACGCGCTCGAGCTGGGCGACGAAGCCATCCTGCGGACTTCCGATTTCAAACTGTCCGGGCCCGACATGCGCGGGGTGCGTCAGGCCGTAACCCGGGCCCGCCGGGCGGGGCTGACCGTGCGGATCCGGCGGCACCGCGACATCACCGCTGACGCGATGGCCGACACCATCTCCCGCGCCGACGCCTGGCGGGACACCCAGACCGAGCGTGGCTTTTCCATGGCCCTGGGCCGGCTCGGTGATCCCGCCGACGGGGATTGCCTGCTGGTCGAAGCGCTGGACCGCGACGGCAACGTCGTGGCGATGCTGTCGCTGGTTCCCTGGGGCACCACCGGCGTTTCCCTGGACTTGATGCGCCGTTCGCCGCAATCCCCCAACGGCACCATCGAGCTGATGGTCAGCGACCTGGCATTGGGCGCCGAAGCCCTTGGCATCACCCGCATTTCACTGAACTTCGCGATGTTCCGCTCGGCGTTCGAACAGGGCGCTCAGCTCGGCGCCGGTCCCGTCGCCCGGCTGTGGCGGGGGCTGCTGCTCTTCTTCTCGCGGTGGTGGCAGCTGGAGACCCTCTACCGCTCGAACATGAAATACCAACCGGAGTGGGTGCCGCGCTACGCCTGTTACGAGGACGCCCGCCTGATTCCCCGGGTCGGCGTCGCTTCGGCCCTCGCGGAGGGCTTCCTGGTGTTGCCGTTCGGCCGGCGCAAGACGCACACCGGCCACTACCCCGCCGTCCCGCCGCGCTTGGCGGAATCCGGGCTGCTCCATCACGACGGCAGCGCCCCGGACGTCAGCGGGCTGCGGGAGCGCCGCGAGTCCGCCGACGAGGAGGAGTTCAGGTCCCGCCTGCCCGAACAGGTTCGAGTGCGGCTGGCCAAGCTGAAGATCTTGCAGCGCGAGGGGGTCGACGCGTATCCGGTCGGAGCTCCGCCCAGCCACACCGTCGCCAGGGCGCTCGACGCAGACGATGACGCCGACATCACCGTCTCGGGCCGGATCTTGCGGATCCGTGACTACGGCGGGGTGCTGTTCGCCCACCTGCGCGACTGGTCGGGGGAAATGCAAGTGCTGCTGGACAATTCGCAGCTGCAGCGGGGCCGGACCGCCGACTTCACCGCGGCCATCGACCTGGGCGACCTGGTCGAGGTGTCCGGCCACATGGGCTTTTCCAAGAAGGGCAGCCGCTCGCTGATCGTCGCCGACTGGCGAATGATCGGTAAGTGCCTGCGGCCGTTGCCGAACAAGTGGAAGGGGCTGACCGACCCGGAGGCGCGGGTGCGGACGCGCTACGTCGACCTGGCCGTCAATCCCGAGTCGCGTGAGTTGATCAAGGCGCGCAGCGAGGTGTTGCGCTCGGTCAGGCAGACGCTGTTCGCCAGGGACTTCATCGAGGTCGAGACCCCGATCCTGCAGCAGATCCACGGCGGGGCCACCGCGCGGCCCTTCGTCACGCACATCAACACCTACGACCTGGACCTGTTCCTGCGCATCGCGCCGGAGCTCTACCTGAAGCGGCTGTGTGTCGGCGGCGTCGAGCGAGTCTTCGAGCTGGGCCGGGCTTTTCGCAACGAGGGTGTCGACTTCAGCCACAACCCGGAATTCACCCTGCTGGAGGCCTACCAGGCGCACGCCGACTACAAGGTGTGGATCGACGGATGCCGCGAGCTCATCCAGAATGCCGCCCAGGCCGCGCACGGCGAGCAGACCGTGCTGCGCGCCGGGGCCGAAGGGCGGCTGGAACCGGTCGACATCTCCGGGGTGTGGGCGGTCAAGACCGTCCATGACGCCGTGTCCGAGGCGCTGGGCGAGCGCATCGACCCGGCCACTCCGCTGTCGGTCTTGCGCAAGTTCTCCGACGCCGCACACGTCCCCTATCGGGCGCACTGGGATGCCGGCGCGGTGGTGTTGGAGCTGTACGAGCACCTGGTCGAGGACCGGACCGAGGAGCCGACGTTCTATATCGACTTCCCGACGTCGGTGTCGCCGTTGACGCGGCCGCACCGCACCCAACCGGGCGTCGCCGAGCGGTGGGACCTGGTGGCGTGGGGCGTCGAGCTGGCCACCGCCTACAGCGAGCTCACCGACCCCGTCGAGCAGCGCCGCCGCCTGCAGGAGCAATCGCTGTTAGCTGCCGGCGGCGATCCCGAGGCGATGGAGCTCGACGAGGACTTCCTGCAGGCGATGGAATACGCGATGCCGCCCACCGGCGGGCTCGGGATGGGCATCGATCGGCTCGTCATGCTCATAACGGGACGCAGCATCCGCGAGACGTTGCCATTCCCGCTGGCCAAACCGCATTAGCGGCGGCCGCATCCGTCCAGAAAGCCCAAAGCGAACATTCGGCAAACAGGTTCCGGGCAGGTTACCGATAGATCACAATGAGTCACGTGACAGCCCCGATGGACAGCGCGCCCGCGCAGTTCCTGGCAAGTAGCCACACCTCGCTGATGCACGGCTGGGTGCCCGCGACGGTCCAGGTGCTCGCCGCGCTGGTGCTGACGTCGGCGATCGGCTGGCGGTCGCGCCGGTGGCGCACGGTGTGGCTGCCGGGGGCCGCGCTGGCCGGCGTGGTCGCGGCCTACCTCACGCACTGGTACATCGTCGACCGCGGGCTTTCCGATGACCCCGCCCCGGCGGCGCTGTGGATCTGGATCGCGCTGACGGGCATGGCGGCGGCGGTGCTGGTCCTGGGCTGGCGCACCGCGCGCCGCTGGCGGCGTGGCGCCGCGGTGCTGGCCGTGCCACTGTGCCTGCTCAGCACGTCTCTGATGCTCAACCTCTGGGTGGGCTACTTCCCCACCGTGCAATCGGCGTGGAGCCAGCTGACGTCGGGCCCGCTGCCCGATCAGACCGATCAGGCCACCGTTACCGCCATGGCCGCCAAGGGGACCCGGCCGCCGCACGGCACCGTGGTGCCGGTGGCGATCCCCTCCGACGGATCGCACTTCAAACACCGGGGCGAGCTGGTCTACCTGCCGCCCGAGTGGTTCGCCACCACGCCGCCTCCGCCGCTGCCGACCGTGATGATGATCGGCGGACAGTTCAACACGCCGGCGGACTGGACCCGAGCGGGCAACGCGGTCAAGACGATTGACGACTTCGCGGCCGCGCACGACGGCAAGGCGCCGGTGCTGGTGTTCGTGGATTCGGGCGGCGCGTTCAACAACGACACCGAATGCGTCAACGGTGTTCGCGGCAACGCGGCCGACCATCTGACCAAAGATGTTGTGCCATTTATGATTTCGACTTTCGGCGTCAGCCCGAGGCGGGCCAACTGGGGCGTCGCCGGCTGGTCGATGGGCGGGACCTGCGCGGTGGACCTGACCGTCATGCACCCCGATATGTTCAGCGCGTTCGTCGACGTGGCCGGCGATTTCTTCCCCAACGCCGGGAACAAGGCCCAAACCATCGCCAGGCTGTTCGGCGGAAACGCCGACGCCTGGGCGGCTTTCGATCCGAGCACGGTGATCAACCGGCACGGGCCCTACCGCGACGTGGCCGGCTGGTTCGCGATCTCGTCCGACGGCCCGCCCGCCGCACGGCGCGACCTCCAGCTGGCCGACAGCGGCGCGATCCGCGTCGCCGGGCGCGACGCGGCCGCCAATCCGGGCAATCAGACCGCGGCGGCCTATTCACTCTGTGCGCTGGGCCGCTCCAACGGAATCGACTGCGCGGTGGTGCCCCAGCCCGGCAAGCACGACTGGCCGTTCGCGGACCGCGTGTTCGCGACGTCGCTGCCCTGGCTCGCCGGCGAGCTGGGCACTCCGGGGATACCGCGGACGCCGTTGCCCGCCGCGTCCGCGCCCGCCGTCGGCACCCCGGTGGTCGTCCCGGCCGAGCACTCCAACACCCGATAGTGCCTGCGCTGTCCGTCGCGCGCGTTCGGCGTGCCGTCTTCGCTCGGCACTGCCATCCGTGCAGCGCATGGAGCCGATGGGCGAGCACACCGCTGATCCTGGTCCCGATCTGGACGCGGCGATGGGCGCATGCGGTGTGGATTGCGTTGTGGCTGACGGTAAATCCGTTGGTATTCGGCAAGCCCGCGCATCGACGCGCATGGTCGACGCGCGCGATGCTGGGCGAAGAGCTGTGGATCAGCCGTCGGCCCCGCGACGCGGCGATGGCGGTCAGCGCGGCGGCGTCGGCGGCCGCGCTGATAGCGCTGTTCGCCGCGCGCCGGCATCGGCTGCGGCCGGCGCTGATCGCGGTCGCGGTACAGATGGCGCTGACGCTGGTGTATTGGCAACAGATGGTTCGGTACTTCGAGCGCCAGCCGCGATAGCGTGGCGGCATGCCCGACGAAGGATCCGCTTCCAGCTCCACCGGGCCCGTCCCGGAATACGACGACGCCGGTGTGCCGACCTTCGAGTCGGTGCGCGACCAGATCGAGTCCCGCTACGCGACCGCGCAGGGCGCCGCCGAACTCGGCGCGGAATCACCCGAGGGCCGGTCGGTGCAGGAACAGTACGACGAACGCCAGCGCGCGGCGGCCGAGCGGCTCGCCCAGATCCGGGAGTCGATGCGGCCCGACGAGGGTTGAGCCGACTCAGGCGGTGACTTTGCGACGCCTGTTCGATCGTGGCGGCGCACCGGATGACGCGGGGGTACGCCCGATCACCTCCGCGAGGAATTTCCCGGTATAGCTTTCGGGCACGGCCGCGACGTCCTCCGGGGTTCCTTCCGCGACAACGGTTCCGCCCTCGGCGCCGCCTTCCGGTCCCATGTCCACGATCCAGTCCGAGGTCTTGATCACGTCCAGGTTGTGCTCGATGACGATGACCGTATTGCCTTTGTCGACAAGGCCGTTGATGACCTTCAGCAGCTTGCGGATGTCGTCGAAATGCAGGCCCGTGGTGGGCTCGTCGAGGATGTACACGGTACGCCCGGTCGAGCGCTTCTGCAGTTCCGCGGCCAGCTTGACGCGCTGCGCCTCACCGCCGGACAGCGTGGGCGCGGGCTGGCCGAGCCGCACGTATCCCAGCCCGACGTCGACCAGGGTGCGCAGATAGCGGTGGATGCCGGTGATCGGCTCGAAGAACTCCGCGGCCTCCTCGATGGACATGTCGAGCACTTCGGAGATGGTCTTGCCCTTGTAGTGCACCTCCAGCGTTTCCCGGTTGTATCGAGCGCCATGACAGACCTCGCAGGGCACGTACACGTCGGGCAGGAAGTTCATCTCGATCTTGATGGTGCCGTCGCCGGTGCACGCCTCGCAGCGGCCGCCCTTGACGTTGAACGAGAACCGGCCCGGTTGGTAGCCACGGACTTTGGCTTCGGTGGTGGCGGCGAACAGGGTGCGGATCTTGTCGAACACCCCGGTGTAGGTGGCCGGGTTGGACCGCGGCGTCCGACCGATCGGTGACTGATCCACCCGCACCAGCTTGTCCAGGTGGTCCAGCCCGGTGACCCGGGTGTGCCGGCCGGGGACCTGGCGGGCGCCGTTGAGCCGGTTGGCCAGCACCGCGGCCAGAATGTCGTTGACGAGCGTGGATTTGCCGGATCCGGACACCCCGGTGACCGAGGTGAGCACGCCGAGCGGGAACGAGACGTCGATGCCGCGCAGGTTGTGCTCGCGGGCGCCGACGACGGTCAGCTGACGCTTGCGGTCCACCGCGCGCCGCTTGGCGGGCATCTCGATGCGTTCCTTGCCGGACAGGTAGGCGCCGGTGATCGAATCGTCGTTCGCCAGCAGCTCGCTGTAGGTGCCGCTGTGCACGATCTCGCCGCCGTGCTCGCCGGCGCGCGGGCCGATGTCGACGATCCAGTCGGCGTGCGCGATGGTGTCCTCGTCGTGCTCGACGACGATCAGCGTGTTGCCCAAACCCCTTAGCCGCGTGAGGGTTTCGATGAGCCGACGGTTGTCGCGCTGATGCAGCCCGATGGACGGTTCGTCGAGCACGTACAGCACGCCGACCAGACCGGACCCGATCTGGGTTGCCAGCCGAATGCGTTGTGCCTCACCACCGGACAGTGTGGCCGCGGCGCGCGACAGCGACAGATACTCCAGCCCGACGTCGAGCAAAAACCCCAGCCGCGACTGGATTTCCTTGAGCACCTGCCCGGCGATCGCCTTCTCGCGATGGCCGAGGGTGAGCCGGTTCAAAAATTCCGCGCAGTCCGAGATCGACAGTTCGCAGACCTCGGCGATGGACTTCGCGCCCCGGTCCCCCGCGGTCAGCGTGACCGCCAGGATCTCCGGCTTGAGCCGGGTGCCGTCGCACTCCGGGCAGGGCACGTCACGCATGAAGCCCTCGTAGCGCTCCTTCATCTGCTCGGACTCGGTCTGGGCCATCTTGCGTTGCAGGAAAGCCAGCACGCCTTCGAAATCCGCGTAGTAGGACCGGGTGCGCCCATACCGGTTGCGGTATCGCACGTGCACCTGGTGGTCGGAGCCCTCGAGAATCGCCTTGCGGGCCTTGGCCGGCAGCTTGCGCCACGGGGTGTCGACGTCGAAACCCAGCTCGTCGCCCAGCCCGGCCATCATGCGAATGAAGTACTCCGCGGTGTGGCCGTTGGACCACGGCGCCACCGCGCCCTCGGCCAGGGTGCGCTCGGGGTCGGGCACCACCAGGTCCGGGTCGACCTCCTTGCGGATGCCCAGGCCGCTGCACTCGGGGCAGGCGCCATAGGGCGAGTTGAACGAGAACGACCGCGGTTCCAGGTCGTCGACCGCCAGGGCGTGCCCGTTGGGGCAGGCCAGCTTCTCGGAGAACCGCTGCTCCCGGTTGTGCGCGTCGTGTTCGTGGTCGACGAACTCGAGCACGACGATGCCGTCGGCCAGGTTCAGCGCGGTCTCCACCGAATCGGTGAGCCGCTGCTTGGCGGACGCCTTGACGGTCAGGCGGTCCACCACCACCTCGATGTCGTGCTTCTCCTGTTTCTTCAGCTTCGGCGGATCGGTCAACGGGTGCACGACGCCGTCGACGCGCACCCGGCTGTAGCCCTGGGCGTTGAGCTTCTCGAAGAGGTCGGCGAACTCGCCCTTGCGGGTGCGTACCACCGGGGCGAGCACCAGGAATCGGGTGCCCTCCGGCATCGCCAGCACCTGGTCGACGATTTGCTGCGGGGTCTGGCGGGCGATCCGCTCGCCGCAGATCGGACAGTGCGGCGTACCCGCCCGCGCGTAGAGCAGCCGCAGGTAGTCATAGACCTCGGTGATGGTCCCGACGGTCGAGCGTGGGTTGCGGTTGGTCGATTTCTGGTCGATGGACACCGCCGGGGACAGCCCCTCGATGAAGTCCACGTCCGGCTTGTCCATCTGGCCCAGGAACTGGCGGGCGTAGGCGGACAGGGACTCCACATAGCGGCGCTGCCCCTCGGCGAAAATCGTGTCGAAGGCCAGCGACGATTTTCCCGAACCCGACAGCCCGGTGAAGACGATCAGCGCGTCGCGGGGCAGGTCGAGATCGACGCCGCGCAGGTTGTGTTCGCGGGCGCCCTTGACGATCAGACGGTCAGCCAACGCTGCCCCTCTCAGAACTTTCCGGCAACTTCTCGTGGCCTCCTGGTAGCCCCGTGCGCATCCCGAACCGGAATTGCGCACGGCGCATTCCATGCTATGTGCCCATACCGACAAGCGAGTTTTGACCAGTAGCGTGACCGGTATGACTGCAGTGGACGACAACTACACCGGACACGTTGAGCCCGGTACCGCGGCCCGCCGGACCCTGCCCGGCGCCACGATCCTAAAGGTCTCGGTGGGCCCCATGGACAACAATGCCTATCTGGTCACGTGTTCCGCTACCGGCGAAAGTCTGCTGATCGACGCCGCCAACGACGCGGACGTGCTGCTCGATCTGATCCAGCAGCACGCGCCGAAGCTGTCCCTGATCGTGACCAGCCACCAGCATTTCGACCACTGGCAGGCGCTGGAGGCGGTGGCGGCCGCCACCGGGGCGCCGACCGCGGCCAACGAGATCGACGCGGACCCGCTGCCGGTCAAGCCGGACCGTTTGCTGGCGGGCGGTGACACCGTGCGCCTCGGCGAGCTGACGTTCGACGTCATCCACCTGCGCGGGCACACCCCGGGATCGATCGCGCTGGCGCTCGACGGCCCCGCGACCGGCGGGGTCACGCAGCTGTTCACCGGCGACTGCCTGTTCCCCGGCGGCGTCGGGAAGACGTGGCAGCCGGGTGATTTCAGCCAGCTGATCGAGGACGTCTCCGCCCGGGTGTTCGACGTGTATGACGACTCAACCGTCATCTACCCCGGCCACGGTGACGACACGGTGCTGGGCGCCGAGCGCCCCCACCTGAGCGAATGGCGCGAGCGGGGCTGGTAGCGGGGTGCTAGGTGGTGGTGTGCACGATCAACACGTCGGTCTTGGCCCGACGCGAGACGTTGGCCGGCACCGATCCCAGCAGCCGACCGGCGATCGTGCTCAAGCCGACGTTGCCGACCACGAGTAGATCGGCCTGCTCCTCCTCGGCGAGCTGCACCAGCGCATCGACCGGCGCCCCGACAACGGGTCGCTCGTCGATGTTCTTCGCGCCTGCGGCGTGGGCACGGTCCTTGGCGTCGCGCAGAATCGCGTAAATGGGTGCGGTGCCCGAAACCTTGTAGCTTTCCTCCCGCAGGGCGTCGGCCGCCCGGGCGTCCTCATGTTGGGGCAGATATGCCGACGCCACGATCAGCTTGGCGTCCTCTCCGGCGATCTGCGCCGCCTTCTCCACAGCGCGCATCGACGAGTCCGAGCCATCGGTTCCTACCACCACAGTCCGATAGGCGCCCATTTACCCTCCCAGTTTCGGTTGGTCAGCCAACCCAAGACAGTAGCGCGTTTGCTCGATACAGAGGAGACAGATCAACGACACAACGCGGCGTGGCGCGTCCGCAATTTGCGGGTTTTGGCTGCGGCAACGGAGGATATCGACAATGGCAGAACATTCACCTGCACGCGCCCGGCGTGGAAGGCATTGCATTACGCCGCTTTTCGTGAATCAACACCCGCATAGCGAATGCGCCGGACGCTTTGTGACCGACTGCATGACCAGCGACTTAAAGTAACAAGCATCATGTCCATGCCCACCCTCGAGCCCACTCTGCAACCGCGTGCCGGGGCTGTTGGCTCCCAACCGGTGTGCGGGCCTGCGCGCGGCAGATTGCTCGATCCCTGGGCGATCGCGCTGTTCGCCACCGTCGTCAGCGCCGCCTGGGCCTGCCGGCCGTCGCTCTGGTTCGACGAGGGCGCGACGATATCGGCTGCGGCCAGCCGGACGCTGCCAGAGCTGTGGCGGTTGCTGGGCCACATCGACGCCGTCCATGGCGCCTACTACCTGCTGATGCACGGTTGGTTCGCCATCTTCCCGCCCACCGAGTTCTGGTCGCGCGTTCCGAGCGCGTTGGCGGTCGGGGTCGCCGCGGCCGGCGTCGTGGTGTTGACCAGGCAGTTCACCCCCAGCCGCGGCACCGCGGTATGCGCCGGAGTCGTCTTCGCGATCCTGCCGCGCATCACGTGGGCGGGCATCGAGGCCCGCTCGTATGCGATGTCGGTGGCCGCGGCGATCTGGCTGACGGTAATGTTCGTCGCCGCGGTGCGGCGGCGCCGGCCCTGGCTGTGGGTCGGCTACGCCGTGGCGCTGATGGCGTCGATTCTGCTGAGCCTCAACCTGATCCTGCTTGTCCTCGTCTACGCGGCGATGCTGCCGCTGGTGGCCGCCAAAGGATCCCGCAGGTTTCCAACGATCTGGTGGGCGGCCAGCACGGCCGTCGCGCTGGGTGCGATGACGCCGTTCATCCTGTTCGCGCACGGGCAGGCGTTCCAGGTCAATTGGCTTTTCCCGGTCAGCTGGCACTACGCCTTCGACATCACCCAACGCCAGTACTTCGACCACAGCGTTCCGTTCGCGGTGCTCAGTGCGGTCATCATGGTGGCCGCGGTCGCCGCTCGACTGGCCGGCGCGCCCGCCCCGCCGGGCGACATCGCTCGCCTGCTGACCAGCTGCATCGCCTGGGTGGTATTGCCCACCGCCGCCGTCGTCATCTACTCGGCGGTCGGCGAGCCGATGTACTTCCCCCGCTACCTGATCCTGACCACGCCGGCGATGGCCGTTGTGCTGGCGATCTGCATCGTCACCGTCGGGCGCCGGGGGTGGCTGATCGCCGGTCTTGTCGCACTTTTCGTCGCCGCGGCCGTCCCCGACTACCTGTTCGTCCAACGTTGGCCGTACGCCAAGGAGGGGTGGGACTACAGCCAGGTCGCCGATCTGATCAGCTCGCACGCCGCCGCAGGCGATTGCCTGATGGTCGACAACACCGTGCCGTGGCGGCCCGGCCCGATTCGCGCGCTGCTGGCCACCCGGCCGGCGGCCTTCCGGTCGCTGATCGACGTCGAGCGCGGCGCGTACGGCCCCAAGGTCGGGTCGCTGTGGGACGGGCACGTCGCCGTGTGGCTGACGACCGCCAAAATCAACAAATGCCCGGCGATCTGGACCATCACCAATAAGGACAACTCGCTGCCCGACCATCAAGCCGGGCGATCGCTGCCACCCGGAAACGCGTTCGGGCGCGCTCCGGCGTACCGATTCCCGGGCTATCTCGGCTTCCGCATCGTCGAGCGATGGCAATTCCACTACTCGCAGGTTGTGAAGTCCACGCGGTGATTTGCCACGCGGCCGGCACAGCGCGGGACTGAGCTCAGCCTCCGGCGCCGACCGGCTGGGCCTGCCGGGCGGCGCGCGTCGCGGCATAGGACACGGCCACACCGGCCGCGCTCAACGCGGTGAACACCGTGAACAGCAGGTGCGCCGCCATCTGGTCCCCGCCCGTGGCAGTGTTGACGACGACACCGGCCAAACCGGCGCCGATCGCCGCGGAGGTCAGCTGGACGGTGTTGATCGCCGCGGATGCGGCCCCGCCTTCGACCGGGTCCGCGACGGACGCCATCGCGCGGGCCGACAGGTGCGGCCAGGCCATCCCGATCCCGATGCCGGCGACGAGCAGGGCGACCGCCCACAGCGCGGCGGTCCAGCCGGAGTCGTCGCCGTGCCGCGCCACGGCACCGAGCCCCAGTCCCGCCGCCACCACCAGCGGGGCCACGAGAACCACCCGCCCGATGGTCCGCGGGTGCTCCAGCGAGGCGCTGACGATCTCGCTGACCGTCCAGCCCACCGCGAGCGCCGCTCCCAGGAACCCGGCCGCGATCGGCGTCAGGTGCGCCAGCCGCTGTCCGAACAACGGCACGTAGGTGGTCACCATCGCCGCGCCCATCAGCACGCCCATGGTGAGGTAGATCCATTTCAGGGGGCCGGAAGTGAACACGCTGGGCGGCAGGATGGCCGCGTGCATGCGCCAGTCGACGACCACGAACACGCCGACCAGGCCGACGCCGGCCGCGAGCAGCCCATATGTCGCGGCGGGGTTGTGCGGAATCTGCGCGACGCTGACGGCCAGCGCGGCCAGCCCGATGATCAGCAGCGACCACACCGGGACTCTCATCCTGGGGACGCCGCTCGGCGGGCTGACGCGGGCCAGCGCCACCGGGACCAGCAGGGCCATCAGGCCGGTCAGAACGGCCATCGCGACAAACGCCCACCGCCAGATGCCGAACTGCGCGAACAGGCCGCCCGTGGTGGGGCCGACCACCGTCGCGACCCCCCACATCGCCGACACCAGCGCGGAGCCGCGAGTCCACAACCAGCGGGGTAGGGCGGAGTTGATGACCGCATAACCCAGGCCGGCCAGCAATCCCCCGGCCACCCCCTGCATGGCCCGGCCAGCAATCAACACATGCATGGTCGGAGCGGCAGCGCAAACGAGGCTGGCGACGCCGAATACGACGAGCCCCAGCAGATATGACGCGCGCGCACCGACGCGCAGCAGCATCGGATTGACCATCGTGGCCGCGACCACCGAGCCGACGAGATACAGGGTGGTCACCCACGCGTAGAGCCGGCTGCCGCCGATTTCTGCGATGGTGTTGGGCAACAAGCTGGTGGTCAGGAACTCGTTGGTGGCGTACAGCGCTACCCCGCCGGCCAGCAGTACGGAGGTCCTCAGATACCTCGCGCCCAGCAGCTCACGCCAGCCTCCGGTGATGGTCGCCGCGTCGGTCACTCCTCTACCGTATGGGCTTTCGCGGCGGCAAGAGCGGCAGATATGTTGCCAGCAAACTCATTTCAAGCCGGCGGCGTCCATCCCCCGCAGTTCCTTCTTCAGGTCCGCGATCTCGTCACGGAACCGCGCCGCCAGCTCGAACTGCAGGTCACGGGCCGCGGCCATCATCTGGGCGGTGAGGTCCTTGATCAGGTCGGCCAGTTCGGCGCGCGGCATGCTGGCCGTATCGCGGCCCTCGAACACCCCGGCGCTGACCGCGCGACCCGGCTCGCCCTGCGCGCGGCGGCCGCGGGACGCATTGCGCCCCGACCCGCCGATCTCCACCGTCTCGCTGTCGTCGGCCTCGCGGTAGACCTGGTCGAGGATGTCGGCGATCTTCTTGCGCAGCGGTTGCGGGTCGATGCCGTGTTCCTCGTTGTACGCGACCTGCTTCGCCCGTCGCCGTTCGGTCTCGTCGATGGCCTCCTTCATCGAATCGGTGATGGTGTCGGCGTACATGTGCACCTCGCCGGAGACGTTGCGGGCGGCGCGGCCGATGGTCTGAATCAGGCTGCGCGACGAGCGCAGGAAGCCCTCCTTGTCCGCGTCCAGGATCGCCACCAGCGACACTTCGGGCAGGTCCAGGCCCTCGCGCAGCAGGTTGATGCCGACCAGCACGTCGTACTCGCCCAGCCGCAGCTGACGCAGCAGCTCCACCCGGCGCAGCGTGTCGACCTCGGAGTGCAGATAGCGCACCCGAATGCCCATCTCGAGCAGGTAGTCGGTGAGGTCCTCGGCCATCTTCTTGGTCAGCGTCGTGACCAGGACCCTCTCATCGGCCTCGGTGCGCTTCCGGATCTCGCCGATCAGGTCGTCGATCTGCCCCTTCGTCGGCTTGACCACCACCTTCGGGTCCACCAGGCCGGTGGGCCGGATCACCTGTTCGACGAACTCGCCGGCGGACTGACTGAGCTCGTAGGGGCCCGGGGTGGCCGACAGGTACACGGTCTGCCCGATCCGGTCGGCGAACTCCTCCCAGGTCAGCGGGCGGTTATCGCACGCCGACGGCAGCCGGAATCCGTATTCGACCAGGTTGCGTTTGCGCGACATGTCGCCCTCGTACATGCCGCCGATCTGCGGCACGGTGACGTGGGATTCGTCGATGACCAGCAGGAAGTCTTCCGGGAAGTAATCCAGCAGGGTCGCCGGCGGCGAGCCTGGACCCCGGCCGTCGATGTGCCGGGAGTAGTTCTCGATGCCCGAGCAGAACCCGACCTGGCGCATCATCTCGATGTCGTAGTTGGTGCGCATCCGCAACCGCTGCGCCTCGAGCAGCTTGCCCTGCCCCTCCAACTCGGCGAGCCGTTCGGCCAGCTCCGCTTCGATCGTCGAGATCGCCATCGCCATCCGCTCCGGGCCGGCGACGTAGTGGGTGGCCGGGAAGATCCGCAGCGAATCGACCTGCCGGATCACGTCGCCCGTCAGAGGGTGCAGGTAGTACAGCGCCTCGATCTCGTCGCCGAAGAACTCGATGCGCACCGCCAGCTCTTCATAGGACGGGATGATCTCGACAGTGTCGCCGCGCACCCGGAAGGAGCCGCGGGTGAACGACAGGTCGTTGCGGGTGTACTGGACGTCGACCAGCAGCCGCAGCAGCGCATCCCGCGGCACCTCGGCGCCCACCCGCACCTCGACCGAGCGGTCCAGGTACGACTGCGGTGTGCCCAGGCCGTAGATGCACGACACCGACGCCACCACGACCACGTCCCGGCGCGACAGCAGCGACGACGTCGCTGAATGCCGTAGCCGCTCGACGTCGTCGTTGATCGAGCTGTCCTTCTCGATGTAGGTGTCGGTCTGCGCGATGTACGCCTCGGGCTGGTAGTAGTCGTAGTACGAGACGAAATATTCAACCGCGTTGTGCGGCAACATTTCTCGCAGCTCGTTGGCCAGCTGGGCGGCCAGCGTCTTGTTGGGCGCCATCACCAGGGTGGGCCGCTGCAGTCGCTCGATGAGCCACGCGGTGGTGGCCGACTTCCCGGTACCGGTAGCGCCGAGCAGCACGACATCGCGCTCCCCCGCCTTGATCCGGCGTTCCAGCTCCTCGATGGCGGCCGGCTGGTCCCCGGCGGGATCGTGCGGGCTGACGACCTCGAAGTCGCCGCCGACGCGCACGACGTCGTCGACAGCGCGATACTCCGAATGCGCTACTACGGGGTGCTCCGTGGCGAACGCCATGGCACCAGGGTAGAACCGATCACCGACAAGTGTCGGCGAGCTGGTCGCGGTAGCGGATTCGGGGCTCGCCTGGTGGTACCCGGGAAACTACCCCGCCGGCCGCGTCCAGGTCCGGGTGATCGGATCGCATTGCAGCAGGTAGCCGTCGCTGGACGTGCTCATGGCGAACACCGGCGTGCCCGGCCGGTCACACGAGCTGCCGGCGGCGTGCGCCCCCATCGTGATCGGCGCCTTGGCCCAGCTGCTGCCCTCGCAGACGATCTCCTCGCTGTTGGTCGGGTCGTAGGCGACCTTGCCGACGTCGCCGCACGGCCCGCCGAGCACCGGCGGCGCCGGGGCGGATGCGGTGGTCGAGGCATTGATCGCCTGGTTGGGGTCGCTCAACGTGACCTTGGCGGGCGTCTGGCCGGTCCGGGTGGCCACCACGGGCACCCGCACCACCGCACCCTGGGCGCCGCACTCATTGCTCAGCACGGTCTCGGTCAAGGTGCCGCGCAGCGTGCCGTCGGCCTGCGGCGCCAGCGACCACCCGATGGTTTCCTGCTGGGTGGCCGCGACCGGGCCATTGGGCGGGGTGCAGCCCACCCGCCGCTGGGTCGGAGTGCCCTGCCAGTAGCCGCCGACGAAGCGCAGGGTGTCGCTCTGCCCGCCGTCGGTGGTGTCGACGAGTTGGTGGGTGGCGTCGTCCAGCTGGGTGCCGGTGGCCGCACATCCGTCGGTTGTGCATACCGACCGGAAGGCCCACCAGCTGGTGGCGGCCCCGCCGTGCCGGATCGAGACGCCATTGGTGGTGCGCTTGGTCTGGTCGTAGTCCAGCCGGTAAGTCCCGTTGAGCACCGGTCCGCGCCCCCGCCCGCCGGGGGCCGGTGCGGCGCGGGGGGCCCGGCCGGCGGGGGTCGCCGCGAGCGCGGGGGTGGCCGGGCGCGTGGGGGGCGGCACGGAGGAGAGGGTCGACCACGTCGCCGCGCCGGCGCGGGGCCCCG
>JAYZBN010000029.1:0-124254 GCA_036338755.1 Actinomycetota bacterium
GCCAGAACCGCCAACACCAGTCGGGTCTTCTCCTCTGCGGGAATCTTCGTACGTCGCGACCGAACCATGTCCTCAACCTCTCAGCCTGGACGGCATTTATCCACAAGCCGCGACCCTGCCAAATAGTTTGAGTCAGTAGACGATGATGTCGGTGACCGCTCGTTCGGCGTCAGTTGGGCTCTGACGGCTGTGGGCTCTGCGCATCGCGGCGCTCACCCGTGGCGATGAAGTCCTCGATCAGCTCCACCACCTGCTCGGGCGCCTCCACCTGTGCGAAGTGACCGACGTCGGGCAGGACCTCGAGCCTGGCATCGGTGCGCGCCTCGTGCGCGGCGTAGGCGTGGGCAACGGGAATGATGCCGTCGCGCTCCCCCCAGATCGCCATGACCGGTAGATCTTCGCGCAACCGCAGCCGGTTGAGCGCGCTGACCGCCTGCCCGCGGTAATCCACGACCGATCGCAGCGTCCGCAGGAACGACTGCCGCGTTTGGCCGTCCGACAACGACGAATAAGCGCTCCACAGCTCCGCGCCGCGCGGCGACCGGATGCCGGCGCTTTTCATCCAAGACCGCAGCTTGTTGCCGACGGACAGCACGGGCGGTGGAGCGACGATTGGCAGCACGAATTCCGCCCCGGGCGCCGAGAGCAGCCGCAACACCCATCCCACGTCGGGACCCAGGCCGCCGCTGCTGATCAGGATCAACCGTTGGGCATAGTCCGGGTGCTGGTAGACGAACTGCATCGCGACGCCGCCACCGAGCGAGTGACCGACGACGGTCGCGTGGCTGACGCCGAGCTCGTCGAGGAAATCACGCAGCCATACCGCGAATGCGCCCAGCGAGTAGTCCGTGCGGGGTTTCGCCGACTCGCCGTGGCCGAGCAGATCCGGGGCGATCACCCGGAACTCCTTGGACAGCGGCGGGATCACCGACCGCCACGTCTCCGAACTGCCCGCCATGCCGTGGATGAGCAGCAGCACCTCGCCGTCACCCTCATCGCGGTAGGCGATGCGGTCGCCGTGTAGTTCGAGAACCTTCAGCTCATTCATGTGGCCTGTGTACCCGCTTTGGTCCTGCTCAGCAATGATCTAGTGCATGACCGAACCGGTTGCGACCCGAGTGGCCGTCTACCTCGACTTCGACAACATCGTGATCTCCCGGTATGACCAGATCCACGGGCGGAACTCGTTTCAGCGGGACAAGGCCAAGGGGCTCGAGCAGCACGGGGAGCGGCTGGACCGCGCGACGGTCGACGTCGCCGCGATCCTCGACTTCGCGTCGTCGTTCGGGACCCTGGTGCTCACCCGCGCCTACGCGGACTGGTCGGCGGACATCAACGCCGGGTATCGCGGACAGCTGGTGGCCCGCGCCGTCGACCTGGTGCAGTTGTTCCCGGCGGCGGCCTACGGCAAGAACGGCGCCGACATCCGGTTGGCCGTCGACGCGGTCGAGGACATGTTCCGGCTACCCGACCTGACCCACGTGGTGATCGTGGCCGGCGACTCCGACTACATTCCGTTGGCCCAGCGCTGCAAGAGGCTCGGCCGGTACGTCGTGGGCATCGGTGTGGCCGGCGCGTCGAGCCGGGCGCTCGCGGCCGCGTGCGACGAGTTCGTCATCTACGACGCGCTGCCGGGGGTTCCGGTGCCCGAACCGGCGCCGGCGGACGCGGAGGCGGACAAGCCGAAAAAACGGACTGCCCGCGCCAAGTCGGCAAAGCGGGACGAGCCCGACGAGCAGCCCGACCCGCAGGCCGCCGCCACGGCGCTGCTGACGCGGGCGCTGCGGATCGGCTTGGAGAAAGACGACGTCGACTGGCTGCACAACTCCGCCGTGAAGGCGCAGATGAAGCGGATGGACCCGTCGTTCAGCGAAAGATCGCTGGGATTCCGTTCGTTCAGCGATTTCCTGCGTTCGCGCTCGGACGTCGTCGAGCTGGATGAGACGTCGACGACGCGGATGGTGCGGCTGCGCGCGCAGGATTGAGCGGCGTGGCAAGTATTCAGTGGGTCGCCGGACGATCGAATGACCAGGGATGGGCCGATTCCAATTGGGACGCAACACGAATGAGGACATCTTCGCGCCCGTAGGCGGCGGCGAGTTGCACCCCGACGGGAAGACCCTCAGCGTTGCGATGCAGGGGAAGGCTGATCGCCGGCTGTCCGCTCATGTTGAAGGGGGGCGTGAACGCGGCGAACCGACCGGCCCGCCGCATCGGCGCCGTCGGGTGCTGGGGATCGTTCTCGAATTCGGTTAGCAGTGGCGGTGGTTCGGTCACCGTCGGCGTGAGGAGCAGGTCCCAGCCGTCGGCCCACCACTGCTGCAGCGCCCGCCGAAACGCATAGACCGCCTCCTGCGCCACCGCGTAGTCGAGCGCGCTCACCTCGCGGGCCCGCTGGGCGAGCACCCAGTTCACCGGCTCGACCTCGTCGGAGGTCAGCTCACGCCCGAGGGTCTGGCCGAAGGCGCGCACCCCCATCGCCATCTGCGTGGCCCACAGCGCCATGAACTTCTCGGTCAAGGTGGTGTCGGCCAGGCAGGCCGGCCACGCCGGCTCGACGATGTGCCCGAGGCCCTCGAGCATCGATCCGGCGGCACGCACCGCCGCGACGCAGTCGGGGTGCAGGACGTCGTTGCGCGGGTGGACGTCGAGCAGCCCGATGCGTAGCCGGCCGGGTTGGGCGCCGACCTCGTCGCGGTAGGCGCGCTCGGGCGGCGGCGCGATCACGGTGTCCCCGACTCCGGGCCCGCGAACGGCGTCGAGCAGGCCCGCCGTGTCGCGCACCGTGCGGCTGACGCACAGCTCGACGCCCAGGCCCACCTCGGCGCGCACCGGCCCGACGGTGATCCGGCCCTGGCTCGGCTTGAGTCCCACCAGCCCGCAGCAGGACGCCGGGATGCGGATGCTGCCGCCGCCGTCCGAGGCGTTGGCGAACGGGACCATCCCGGCGGCCACGGCGGCGGCCGCGCCGCCACTGGATCCGCCCGGCGTGCGGTCCAGCGCCCAGGGGTTGCGGGTCGCCCCCCACGCGAGCGGCTGAGTGGTCGGCAGGCTGCCCAGCTCGGGGCTGTTGGTCCGGCCGGCGATCACCAACCCGGCCGCCTTGAACCGGGCCACGAGCGTGGTGTCGCGGGCGTCGACCTTCGCGGCCTCTTTCAGCGCCACATTCCCGTTGGACAGCGTCTGGCCCGCGAAGCTGGTGTAGAGGTCCTTGAGCAAGAAGGGGACCCCGCGGAACGGGCCGTTGGGCAGGCCGGGGTCGGCCGCCACGGAGCGCGCGTGCCCGAACCACTCGATGACCACGGCGTTCAGCGTGGGGTTGAGACGCTCGATCCGCTCGATCGCCGCCTCCAGCAGTTCACTCGGCGTGACCTCGCCTCGGGCCACCAGCGCGGCCTGATCGGTGGCGTCCATCCAGCGCGTCTCGTCGGCCAGAGCAGTCATGGCTTCCGGTGTATCACGGGGTCACCGTCACACCCGCGCCCGCGCACGAGTCGCGGTGCCGGCGCACCGGCCTTACGCTCGTTGGTTGCACGAACTCAACGGGGGTTTATTGATGCGTGGGATCAACGGGCGAACCATGTCCAGACGGTGGTTCGCCCCGCTCGCGCTCGCGTCGGTTGCCTGCCTGCCCATCGCGTCCTGCTCGGAAACCGCGGCACCTCCCCCACTCAGCGCCACCACGTCGACATCCGCCGCGAAAACCAGCACCCGCGCGCCCACCCCGCCCGCCCCGATAACCGGGCCGCTGGAAAAGGATTGGAAAAGCTACGGCGGGACGGCCTACTTCGGTTGCCCCGAGAAGTTCTCGGCCGGCAGATCGGCGCTCGAGGACATCCGGCCGAAAATCTTCGACCCGAAATCCGGGCAGTACGTCGCGCCGGGCATCCCCTCGCTTCCGGCCGGCGAGAACCTCACCGGCGCCATCTGCGCGCCGACCGGCACGGCCGACGACATGAAAGTGGTGTACGTCGTCACCACGGTCAAGGCGCAGGCTTCCGCCCCGGAAGTCGCCAAAACCACCGCCTACGTGTTCGACACCAAGTCCGGCCGTCAGTTGGCCGACAAGGAGCTGCAGCCGCCGGCCCCGGAGCTGAAGCTGGCCGCGCCGAGGGAGTGGGGGTTGGCCTCGACCGCCTCGGGCGTGGCCTGGCTGAACGCCTTCACCGACGGCCACGGCGCCGCATCGCCGCCACGGACCGTGGTCCTGTCCGGCGGCGACCTGTCGATGATGTGGAACGACCCGCAGCCCGGGCGGGTCTGGCAGGACGTGCTCGCGTTCGCGCGCAACACCGAGCCCGGCAAGTCTTCCGGCGCGGAGCTGCGCCGGCCCAGCGGGGAAGCGATCTATCAGGACAACGACGCGCAATCCGTCGATGCCGAATTAACCGACGGCACAACCAAACTGGTGAAGATCACGCACTGGGATTCGTACAACCCGCCCGTGCTGTCGACGATGTTCTACGACCTCAACGCCAAGTCCGTCATCAAGATCGGCGATTCCGACCGGCTCCCCGGCGGCGGGCTGGCCGCGGCGCTGTCCGACGGCAAACTGTTCGTCGACGGCCACGGCTCGGACACCTCTCAGCTCGGCTTCGGCGTATGGAACCTGCGCAGCCAGCAGTGGGACTTCCAGAAGAGCCGAGACGACGCCAAGAAGCTGTCGGTCTCCAAGCTGGCGTTCTTCGAAGACCACCTCTACATCACCGGCACCGGCGGGACGTTCTCCGTGATCGCCCTGCCCGCAACCGATCCCGTGGCATCGAACTGGACACTACGGCCTTTCGAGCGAATCTCCGGGTGGACGCTAGTGTGCCGCGGTGAGACCGCGCCGGCGTCCAACGGCGAGTGCAAGGAGATCGTCATGGTGCAAGATCAGGACGGCCACTACCCCGGCCCCTGGTTCTAGGGAACGCTCGCCGGCGTGCCCTCAATCGGCCTGCCTTGCAACGCTTCTCGCTCTGACAACGATCAGTGCGGTGCAGGCCACCAGCACACCGGTGGCCGCGGCTTCGGCGATCAACGCACCGGAGTTCAGCACTTGCCGGTCGGCGACCAGAGATATTCCCATTTCATTCTTGGCGTCGCCGACCAGTACCGACGGATAGACCAAACACAAAACAACGGTCACGAACGCGATGACCGCGCAGCCGCATGCGACGATCCCGAGCCAGCGCGCCCGCGTCGCGGCGAGCAGCGCGCCGCCGGCCGCCAGCGAGGTGATCACCACGATCCACCCGGGCGTGCTGTCCACCATGTCGGTGAGCAAGGAGCCGTAGTATTCGCCGTGCTCACCGATGTAGATGCCGAGGCCATTCCACCGAATGGGCAATCCCAGCTGGCTCACGTCGATCCAGGGCAGAAGTGTCAGTGCGGCCGACGCGATGGCCGCCGCAACGGCCACTGCGGTGATTGCTTTGGTACGCAACATGTTCCTCTTCGATAGTCGGGACGAACTTCCAGCCGGCCAGCCAGGTTACGCGTACCAGTCACTAATCCGGGCGCCGCGAGTTAACCGGGCCGCGCTCGGGGGTACCCGACGGGGCATGGGGTGGGTGACGATGCACGCGGTCGCGATCGTCTCGGCTTTGCTTTCCGCTTTCTGGGCTGCGGTGGGAATCGTGGTCCGGCAACGAGCCACTCAGCGCGTTCCGAGTGATGAAGCCATGTCCGCGACCATGGCGACCAACCTGGTTCGCCAACCGTTGTGGTGGGCCGGGACGTTTGCCGCGGGGGCCGGCTACGCGTTTCAGGCCGCGGCGCTGGCGCATGGATCCCTGCTGCTCGTCCAACCGCTTTTGGTGTCGTCGTTGCTGTTCGCGTTGCCGTTGGGCGCGGCACTGTGCCACCAGCGCATCAGCCGGGCCCAGTGGGGCTGGGCGATGTTGCTGACGGCCGCACTGGCGGTTTTCCTGCTGGTGGGCCAGCCCCGCGAGGGCCACGGCCGTCCCCCGATTCCGGCGTGGACGCTGGCGCTGGCGATCACCGTGCCGTCGGTGATCGCGTGCGTCATCGCCGCCCGCCGCGCCACCGGCCGGGTGCGGGCCTCGCTGCTGGGCGTCGCGGTCGCGGTCCTGCTCGGCATGATCGCGGTAGTCACGAAGGTCTGCACCCACCGCTACTCGGTCGGCGGGTGGCATGAACTGATGACCGTCCCGGCTCCGTACGTGCTGTTCGGGCTGGCGGTCACCGTGACCGTAGTGCAGAACTCGGCGTTTCACGCCGGTGCTCTGCAGGCGTCGGTGCCGATCATGCTGGTGGGCGAGCCGGTGGTCGCCGTCCTGCTCGGGGTTGTCGTCCTGGGTGAGCATCTGGCCGTGGGCGGGCCGACGGCGTTGATCCTTCTCATCGCGGTGGTGGCGATGGCGGCGGCCACGGTCGCCCTGAGCCGCAGCCAGGCGATCGAAAACGGCGACGTGCCAAGTGAGCGGCTACCTTCGCCGAGTCCGGACGAGGCCGCTCTGGCGGCCGCCGGGGCGAGCCGGGGACTTGCGGAGGGGCGACATCAGCTCGAGTGAGCGTCGAAGTCACTTTTTGTCGCGCGGCAACCGGCAGCCGGTGTAGCCCGAGACGACGAGGTTGCCCCGGTAGCCGACCTTGACGAAGACGCCGGTCGGGCCGTAGAAGCCCACGTCGTGGTTCCCGGGGTTGTCGTGCATGACCTGCATGTCGGTGGCGTCGAGTTTGGCGGCCGCCTGTTTGGCTGCCTCCTGGATGCTCGCCCACTGCTGCTCGGAGACCTCGACGTTGGCGGCCACCTCGTCGGGGAGGAAGTAGCCACGTCCGTCGGTCTGATCGTAGGGCCGTTCGCAACCCAGGCCCGAGCCCTCGTGCGGGGTTTCCCAGGTGATCGAGGGTATCAGTTTGCTTGTCGCCGAGGTGATTTCGTTCATCGCCGCCTGCACCTGAGTTTGGGTGTCCTCGAACGACGGCAGGGATTTCAGCGTCGCCAGCGCCTTGGCGGCGTCGGTGGGCGGGGTGGGGTGATGGGGCTGATTCACGTGGCATCCTGTCGCTAGTGCGGTGGCGGTCACGGCGGCCAAGATCAGTCCGTGGCGCCGCCGGCTCGGGGTGCTCGTTATTCGATTGTTCGTCACTTCTGCGGAACCGCCTGATCTCCCAGTCCGGCCAGCACGGCCGCGATGTTGTAGTTGGTCGTCCGGGTGCCGCCGCCGTCGGGGAAGCGGGGATAGTCGCTGTGCCCGTGCGCGTCACTCAGGTTGAGGGTGCCACCGTGGCCGTCGGGCACCGTGGCGGCCCCCGTCGCCAGGTGCGTGAAGTTGGGGTTGGTGGCCGGATTCGGGCCGAAGTGGCCGGCGCCGGTGGCGTCGGCCGCGCCCAGCACGGTTTCGGCCAGGGTGCTCAGCGGTGGGGGCAAAAACGGGGCGACCGTGTGGGCGATGGCGGGGCCGTCGTAGGTCCACTGGATCGGGTCGTCGGGGGTTTCCATGGTGAACACGTGGCCGGGCTGCAGGTGGAGTTGTTGCGGCGTGGACGCTTCGATGCCTGGGGAGCCGTAGAACAGAGCCCGCGATACGCCATGGTCGCCGGGCTCCTGCAAGGCCAGACCGGTGGTCAGCGACCCGTAGGAGTGGCCGATCGCGGTGAGATCGGCGGGGCCGCCGTGGTGGGCGGCCTGTAGCCCGTCGTAGAAGCCGGCCAGGTCGTGGGCGCCGGCCCGCGCGATGTCGTCGTGGCTGACACCCCAGCCGCCGGCCAGCGACTTGCCGAGGTCGTCGAAGCCGGGCACCTGGGGCGGGTCGTACCCGATCCAGGCGATCGCCGAGACGGTGTCGTGTTCGTGGCCGGGGGCCAGGCTCAGCTGTCGCAACGCTTCGCTTCGGAGCCGGGTCGCCTCGTCCGACATGCTGCCGATGGCGCCGTGCACAGTGGTGTTGAGGCCGGGCACGGTGACCGACACGTGGGTGGACGCGTCGGGGTCGCCGACCGCGATCGCGGCGCGGGCCTGCTTGCCGGTCTTGGTGTCCAGCAGCATGAGTTTTCGATCCGGGCTCATCTTGACGGCCTTGTCGACGGCCTGGAGGTCGGGCAGGTACTTGGCCCCGTCGCGGGCGGCATCGTATTGGCGTTGCCAAGCCTCGTACGCCAGGCGATCGTCGAAGATCGCTCCCGGCTCGTTCGGCGGCGGAATGTTCTTGCCCTGCGCCCAATCCGGATGCTGCGCCCTGAGGGCGTCGGCCTGGGCGGCGGCCGCCTGGGCGCCGGCCAACTCGGTGGCCAGAGTGAGCCGGTTGTAGTGATCGCGGTCCACCGCCGGCATCCCGTTGTGGTTGCCGATGTACGGATTGTGTTGGTACTCGGCGTCTTTCTGCGCCGGCGTGAGCGAGCTCCACACCTGCGCGAATTGCTTGGGGTCATCCGGCAACGCGGGCAGCGGCGACAGCGGACCCTCCACGGCCTGGATGGCCGCGGGGTCATAGCCGTCGCCGTGCAGGGCCCCGAGTGCGTTCTGCAACGTGTTCGAGTAGCCGTCGCGTGTCGCCTGCAGCTGGCCCAGCGCGGCTTTGGTGTCGCTGATGGCGTCCTGCTCACACTTGGCGATGAGCGTCTCGAGCGCATCGATGTCGGCGGCCGTAAGGCTTTCGTCGTCCTCCATTTCGTCGGCTTCACCGATCAGGTCGTCGAGCTCCTGCAGCTGGGCCTCCAGCGCGGCGATCTGTGCGGCCGCTGCCTTTTGCGCCTCGGCCAGGCTTGCGGCGATGTTCTCCAGGTCCGCCCCGATCTTGGGCAGCTGCAACGACTGCGCCCCAAGCGATTTGGTCACCCGCTGCACCTCGTCGGAGTCGTTGATCGGATGGCCGCCGTCCTGGTGGTTCCAGGCGGCTTCGAAGCGGGTGCGGGCCTGTTCGAACGCGTTGTTGCTCTCCGCCGTGCATACGCCCGCTTTACGAAAGGCCTGCGCCAGGTTGGAGATCTGCAGCGGGCTGCCGGCCTGCAGGCTTCGGTTGATCGCCCAAGGGTCGCCACCGGCCGCGGCGATCAGCGCCGGGATGCTCAGGTAGCGCAGTTGCATGGGATCCTCAGCCGCTCTCCCGACCAGTACCCATGGCCACCCCTTCGACGCTTGGGAAAAAGGTTACCGCCGCAGCTTCGCCAATCAATTCAGCTGCGGGTAGACCACCACGTGTTGGAAGGCCCGCCCTTCGCCACGGGTCTATCGCGACCATTTGTTTGAACTAGACCAGAATCAGCACGGCCCTCGCCTTCCGGCCTCGATATGCGACAAGATCGAGCGCGAAAGTTCGCCGCGGAAAGGACAACGATGCCGCCAAAGTCACCGACATCAACCCCGAAGCTGCCGCCCGCCCGGGTGGCTCGCGCGGTCGAGCGAATCCGTCATCATGTGGGGCGTGTATACCAGCGACTGGCACCTCCGCCGATCACGGTCATCGACCTCATCTTTGGAGGTTTTCTGTCGCAGGCCATTTCGGCTGCCGCGCAGCTAGGCATCGCCGACGCGCTTGCCGCGGGCCCGTTGACCAAGCAGGATTTGGCGCGTCGCGTCGGAGCCGACCCGGACAGCGTGGCACGGCTGATGCGGTTGCTGATCAGCCGCGGCGTGTTCCGCAGGTGCCGCGACGGTCGCTTCGCGCTCAACGCTTTAGCCGACACGTTGCGCACCGATTCGCCGATTTCGACGCGTGGGGTCGCCTTGCTTTACGGCTCGCCGCAACACCGGGCGAACTGGACGCTGCTAGCCGACGCGGTGCGCACCGGAGAACCGAACCCCCCGAAAGTGTTGGGAAAGGACGTGTTCGGCTACCTGCGCGAGGATCCGGAGTTCGCGGAGATCTTCAACACCGCGATGACGTCCACGTCGGCGATATTGGAGGCGGCGGTGGTCGCGGCCTACGACTTCAGCGACTTCGGCGTCATCGCCGATATCGGGGGCGGCCACGGCCGGCTACTGTCATCGCTTCTCGCCGCCGCCCCCAATGCCCGCGGCGTGCTGTTCGACCTTCCCGAGGCGGTCGAGGGAGCGCCACCGTTACTGGCCGCGCACGGTGTCGCCGACCGAGTCACGGTCACCGGCGGATCGTTCTTCGACAGCGTGCCGTCCGCCGATGCCTACGTGATGAAGAACGTCATCCACGACTGGCCCGACGACGAAGCCATCGCGATCTTTGGCACCATCAAAGCCGCGGCTCCTCCAGGTGCGAAACTGCTGCTGTTGGAGATGGTCATCCCTGATCATGACCGCGAGTTCCTTGGCCACTATGCCGACATGGAGATGCTGGTGATGGCCGGTGCGCTGGAACGAAACCGCAAGCAATGGACCGACCTACTCCAGCGTGGCGGCTTCCGGCTGCAGCGAGTGGTGCAGACGGCAGGGCCGCTGTGCGTCATCGAAGCCATTCCCGGCTAGGAAGCGAACCCCTCGGCGCGGCCAAGAACGCCCGTAGACCCAGAGTCACCCGCAAAGTTGCCCCAACTGTCCGTGATTGGAGCTCGCGTCGCACTGCGTCTGCTCGCGTCTTTGAATGAAGTCATTGATGCAGTCCTGGTGGGCAGCGGGATCGACAATGCCGGCGCAGGGGTCGCCGGCGTGTGCTTGGGCTGGTGAAATGCAGAGCGGCGCCAGTGCCAGGAGCGCGGCCGCCAACAGGCCGAATATTGCCTTCTTCATCGGAATCTTCCTTCCACGCCCCCTATCTTCTATCGATTGGACGCCTGGATCACGGAATGTGTCGAGTAGGTGGCGAACCAAAGCGCGTCAAGGGGTCTGCTGCCAGGTCCCACAATTCCGTGTCAGGAAAGCGGTGTCACTGCCCCGGATTCCGACTACCTGCGGACCGTCTGTCTTCTTGCTATCGATTACGTCCCTTGGATCGGGACTACCCAGCCGCGCCCAATAACACGTCGGCCCACCGGCGCTGCGATACTTGCCCACCGCAATGTCAACGCCGACAAGGAAAGTCCCGTCATTGTCGATGACTGACCAGTACGAGCCCTGAGGGTCGCCAACGGTCTTACTGCCCGGCGGCGTGCGACCTGCCGTTTGACTGGCGGTGGGGCTAAGGGTGCCGGCCACGGTCGGAGTTGTGCTGTTCGTGGCGGTTGCGCATGCCGCAATCAACAGCGTGGGCGCGGTCAATGCGAGGCGCTTCATGCACGTGGATTGTAAAAACAGCCGATGGCGGTGTCCACCATGTCGAGGTCGCCGCACAATCCGCCTGAGGGCGGCGTCACCGGTTATTGTCCGACGCGCATCTCGTAGAAGCGCAAGCGCACAGCGCCCTGCTGACCTACGGACGAGGTATGGCCGACCACTCCGATTGTGTGGGCGTCGATCTGCAGGTTCGTGCCGTCCACGAGCACAGGCGTACTGAGGAGGAACGGCTCGGCGGCATTGGCGACAATCAGGCGGTAGGTAACCCCGTCGAGCACGACGGTCCAGGCGGTCGGCGGAGCGATGGTTCCCTGGAAGAGCCGGTCGACGGCGGACGGTTGCAGGTCGATCCCGACCAGGACCGCCATGTTCAGTCCGCTGGGGGTTGGGACCGCGATCACGTCGTTTCCGTGAACGGTGACCTCCGACAGCGCAGTGAGCGGACCACAGTGCGGCCCGGTACGGGTGAAGAGCGCCCAGCGGTTCTCGGCTCCGGTCAGGGTGTAGTTGCACAGCAGCGCACGCGAATATCGTGGGGATTCTTCGACGCCTAGCCGGCCGCCCATGCCGCCGACTCCGGTAGCGGGCGAGGCCGGCGACTGCCTGGACAAAATGAACTCTGGCCCGTTAGCCAATGATTCGCTGTTCAGGTCATCGAGGGCGGGCATGTACGCCGCGGACGTCTGATAGACGGGCGCGGGGCGCCATGTCAGGTCGTAGGCCCACGCAGCCGACGTCTCATAGGGATCGACGTGGACCGTTGACGACCCGATGGTTTTGATGAAGCGGTCCGGAATCGCGTAGAGCGCACGCTGGCGTGCCTTGGCCTCTGCGACGCGTTGGTCGACGCGCCCTGGCAGGGCGAGCGTGACCAGGCGGTCGACCGCTTGCGCGGGCGCCCGTAGCGCCTCCGCGAAGCGCGACGTATCCGAGGGATATCCCCCTGCGAGCACCACGACGGCATACTCGGCGCCGAGCAGGACCAAGGTGGTAGCCAGCACCACCACTACTAACGCCCGACCACGGGTCCCAAAAAGAGGCGTGATGGCCACCGCGACGACGGCGAGGCTGAGCACAGCGTAGAGATGCCATATGTCGGGTTTGGCCATCGCACTCTTGGCGGAGATCAGGGTAGCTAGGCCGATGAGTACCACAAGACGCCGGGGAATCTGTGGGCCGCCACGGATGAACATCATCCACAGCGCGCCTATCCAGGCAAGGATCAACACAACCGCGACGACGTTGAGCAGGGTGGGATCATTCTCCGCCGCGCTGTAACCCGATGCGAGGGCGGCGCTGGACCTGAGCCACGAAGGCAGGTTCCCCGGTCGTTGCCCGTCGAGCACCCACCAGATGAATGTCGACGCCGCGAATGCAATCACCGTGGCGCAATGGCGTCCCAGAGCTCTCCAGTCGAGCAACACCGACAGGGCCAGTGCGATGGCCAAGATTGCGAGGCCGGCGTTGAGTTTCACGAGCAGCTGTATGCCCGCGACCGCCCCGAGCACAGTGCACGTGGTGAAGACCGTCGAGCGCTTGGGGTCCTGCTGCAACAGGGGCACCGCCGCCCACGCGAGCGCCGCGAGATCGGCCAGTTCGTTGTACTCCAGGCCCGAAACGCCACCATGACCGATGTGGAGGATGGCGACGACGCCTGTGGTCAGGAAGGCGCCCAGAAGCGAAGCCATCGGGGCGTGGCGCTGGCGCAACGCTGCCGCAATGCCAAGGAACAGGGCGGCGACGATGATTGGCTGGTAGATCGTCGCGAGCAGCGATTGATCGAATGAGTAATAAGGGGTGTTTTGGAGGAAAGCAAGGGGCCCGTAAGTTAAGACAAGCTCGGGGCCCCAATCGAGGTGATGAATTCGTGCGAGTGCGACGCCGGCCAACGTCGATTGGTCGGGCCCAACCGCCGCGTCGACCGATGCCTGCGGCCAGAAAATCACAGCTGTGATTACGGCGGCGAGGACCCGTTGCCAACGCTTAGAGCCAAAAGTTGTGGTCGAGCACCATGTCCTGATGCGTCCGAATGCCGTCGTCGATACCGACGCGGTTGTCGCCATTGCGCAAAACTATCAACCAGTTCAAAGGGTTTCGGACCTTTTCATTTAATCGCGCTGTGGCCTCTAACTGGGTCGATGCCGTCCCGGGGATGCCCACCGCTTAAAGTCGGGCTCGATTGATTCGGTTTCCCAGAGTGCCCCGCCACAAGCATCTTGGCTGACTATGGGCCTCTCACGATTGGGCACCAGAGGGGCACACAAAAAGCTCCGTTATGCCGCTGTGTCGGTCGTGTTCGTCCCGGCCGGTCAGATCCTCATCCAGGTTTTGGGCATATGGCTGCACAATTACACCGCCGCATCCCTGCTGGCGGCCGCAATCGTGACCATCCCCAACTTCTTCGCCAACAAGGTATTCGTCTGGCGGATCAAGTCACGCGAGAACTTGCGGAGCCAGGTTCTTGTGTTCTGGGTGGCAATGATGCTGGGCTTTGCGCTGGCAACGTTCTTCACCTACCTTGTCGAGACCGCGATGGCCGAGCAGGCGACGCTCGTCCGCGGCGCAGCCGTGTTCTGCGCCCAGCTGCTGGGATTCGGCATCGTCTGGGTGGGTCGTTTCCTCATCCTGGACCGCTGGCTGTTCAAGCTGGCGGGCGACACCTCTGAGCACGCCGACGAGGTCATCGGCGAGATTCCTGTCTGAGCCAATCGAGCCACTGGGCGGCTCTACGCGCATGGACGCGATCGGGCGGTTCGCCCTACGGCGACCCGGTGTAGCCAAAATCACAATTGACAGGACCCACCCCGCCATGCATCGGTACTGTTACTCCACTGGACGCGTACGTTCAGGGAGGCAAACGCGTGACTGGTGACCACCAATCGAGCCGTGTGGACTCGATCAGCGTCGTGATCCCGGTCTACAACGGAGCCGCGACCTTGCCGGGGTTGGTAAAGGAGCTCGAGCAGCACCGTTCGCTGCAGGAGACCCGCGACGGCCGCAAATTCCGCGTCGACGAGGTGCTTCTCGTGTGGGACCGCGGCATCGGCGGTAGCGAAGAAGTCGTGCGCGATTTGGCCGCGCGCGACGAGTGGCTCCGCCCGGTGTGGCTCTCCCGCAACTTCGGACAACATCCCGCGACGCTGGCGGGCATGACGTCATCAGGTGGCGACTGGATCGTGACGATGGATGAGGACGGACAACACGATCCGGCCTATATCGGCGACTTGCTCGACACGGCGTACCGCGACCGCACCGAACTGGTGTACGCGTCGCCGACGAACCGACCGCCGCACGGTGCATTGCGCAATGTGGCGTCCTGGCTGACGAAGTGGTTGTTCCTACATGTCCTGGTGTCGTCCAAAGGTCTTCGAGCTTTCAACAGTTATCGACTGGTCCTCGGCGAGGCCGGACGAAGTGTCGCCGCCTACGCCGGCGCCGGGGTGTTCCTCGATGTCGCCCTGTCTTGGGTTGTCACCGAACCCTCAACCTGTCCCGTGGTGCTGCGCCAAGAGGGCCGGCCCGCCAGCGCGTACACCCTCCACCGCCTCGTCTCGCATTTCTGGCGGCTGGTCATCTCCTCGGGCACCCGGCCGCTGCGCTTCGTCTCCACGATGGGCGTTCTGTTCGCTCTTCTGGGCTTCGCCACCGCGATTTACAGTGCGGTCCGGAAACTGGTCGGCGATGTCAACGTGCAAGGTTGGACATCGGTATTCGTAGCGGTGCTTTTCATCGGCGGGGCGGCCTTGTTCTCACTGGGAATCATTGCCGAGTACATCGCAGCTGCCGCAGGCATGGCGATGGGAAAGCCGGTATATGTCATCGTGCGCGATCCCGGCGAAGCATTCGATAGCCCGCGGGACTAATCGATGCTCTCCTGGATCGTCGGCCGCCGCGGACTGCTGGGCAGCGCCGTCTCGCGGTCGATCGGTTCGGAGTTCATCGGCACTCAGGTGCCCTGGGAAGATCACGATGCGGCGGCTGCAGCGCTCGACTCCGACCTCGACGAATACATCCGGGCGGCGCGCGACGACGACTGGTCGGTCATCTGGGCCGCCGGCAGCGGTGTCATAGGTTCCACGATCGACAAACTCGCAGCGGAGACCCGCATCATGTCCCACCTGCTCACGCGAATCCGAGAGTCGCGGCCAACCGGTCGGGGTGCGTTCTTCCTGTCCTCATCCGCGGGCGGCATCTATGCCGGGTCGACTAACCCCCCGTTCAGTGAATCGACGGCGCCGCAGCCACTGAGCCCGTACGGGGAGGCGAAACTCGCTCAGGAGGAGATTTCGCGGTCGACGCTCGAGGGCTGCGTCCCACTCGTCATTGGACGATTGTCAAACCTTGCAGGGCCCGGTCAGAACGTCATGAAACCGCAGGGTCTGGTCAGTCAGCTGTGCCGAGCGGCCGTGACACGACAATCGGTGAACGTTTTCGTGCCGATGGAGACCCTCCGCGACTACTTGTATGTCGATGATGCCGCCGCGATGGTGCGGACGCTGGTCCAGAGAGCGGTGGAAACGCAGCCGGCCGCGCCGGTGCTGCGCAATCTGTCGTCTCAACGACCTCTGCCGGTTTGCGCCGTCTTGAGGACGGTGGAGCAAGTGGCCCATCGCACGGTTCGTATCGCACTGGGAACGAGCCCGTCGACGAGATATCAAGTCCGGGACCTGAGGCTGTGCACACAGTTCGCGCAGGACTTTCAGGGCGTCGCGATAACTCCGTTTCCCGTCGCGGTCAAACGTGTATACGACGATGTACTGCGTCGACAGCTATCTCCGAACTGAGTTAGGAGAAACGTGTGACAACACTTCGCGTAGTGCGCCGCGGGGTCCACGCGCTGGCAGTTGAACCCCGCACGTTCGATTTCCTCCGCTGGGTCCTTGAGGCGGGATACCGAAGCGAGAAGGAAGTGCTGCGCAATGAGGGAATCGCCGAGGCGGCATCGGTCCTTGACATCGGGTGCGGGACAGGCGCATTGGCGAAAACTTTTCGCCCTGACAGCTACGTCGGCATAGATATGAATGCCGACTACATCGCGAGGGCCTCGGCCACGAGGAAGGGTTACCGTTTCGAGGTTGCGGACGGACGGACCTTGCGATTCCCGGACGGATCCTTCGATGCTGTCCTGATCAGCGGAGTAATACACCACCTCGACAACGATTCGGCGCGCAGTCTGCTGCAGGAGAGCCGCCGCGTACTTGCGCCCGAAACGGGTGCCCTCGTGATCAGCGAGCCCGTTCCGACGCGGAACAGATGGAACTGGATCGGGCGCATCGTGGTCCGGCTCGACGAAGGCGACTTCATTCGCCCTACGGAACGGTACGTAGAGATGGCCTCAGAAGTTTTCGGCGAAGCAGCCGTCCGTCACTACCCGATCTCGAGTGGGGTGTCGGATCGCGTGGTGATCGTGGCCCACGACGTGTCTTGAATCCCTGAGGGCGAGGACCCGCGGTTTCGTTCGGCAACATCGCTGCTCGCCTTCTCGAAATCAAAGCAACCGAGGTGAACTGCCCCGTCCGCCGGAGGATCTCAGCGTCGGCGCTGTTGGTCTGTTGACGGAGATTTTCACAGTTTTCGATGTAAATATGCGCGGAAGTGTTTACGCTCCTGATCGACGAATCGGGCCCCGTCACTAAAACAATTGTCATGAACCGCGAGGTTCGGGGGGTTTCGGGGGAGGTGTCCCCGAGACTTGCGCCCGGAGGTGTTCCCACCCTCCCGGCTGCAGCCTGCTGACTAAAGCACCCGCGTTGGTCTTCCGCCGGCGTGGCGATTTAGGGCGCTTTGGCCGCGCATTCTCCTGCTATCTCGCGTGGGGCCGCGCGCCCTAAAGAGTATGGGAGGCGGTACATTTGACGGCGTCACGCGTGACAGAAGCCCGCGGATTGACAACCGCACGGATCACTTTGACACGGCGAGGCCTACTCCTGCTGGCAGGTGTCATCTGCTTGTGCGTTGGTTGGCCCATGTTCCTAGCCGCCGCAACGGGAAGCTGGGCAATCCCCCACAATGATGCATGGGCGTACGCGTTAATTGCCCGGCACTATGCAGAGCAAGGCTCGATCGAACTCGCTGGATGGAACCGCAGTGCGCTAATCGGGCAAATCGTTGTCCTTGGCCACCTCGGCAGCTCGCTCATCGTTCAGAAAGTGTTTGTTGCCGTCTTGGCGGCATTAGGGCTTCTCGCCACCTATGGCTTACTCGAGCCCCGCGTGGGGGGGAATAGGGCGCTACTCGGAACCGCCCTCGTGGGGCTGATGCCAGCTTTCGGACTGCTGGCAACGTCCTATATGGCAGACGTTCCCGCCTTCACAGCCGTCATTGGTGGCCTCTTTTTAACTGACCAAGCGCTCCGGACTGAAAGTACCCGGTGGCTGCTAGGGGCGCTCGCGGTCGCAACCTGGGGCGTCACAGTGCGCGAACAGGCACTTGTTGGACTCGTCGTCATTGTGATAATTACCGTGACTTCCTGGCACGGCAGAAAGCGCCAGATCGCCCTGCTCGGCGGACTGATGTCCATTCTGGCGATCACCGGGTTCGAGCTGTGGCGTCGATCGCTGCCACATGACAGCGGCGCCCCACTGGCGTCGACTGGCATCAGTTTGGCACTCGCCCTTCCAATTGCGATTTGCACGTGCTTGACCGTTGCCCTTTTCGTTTTCCCAGCGGTGCTCGTCACCGCGCGACCACGCAGTTGGTCGCGACGCACGCAGCTGACTAGCGTGAGCACGCTGGTACTCACTGTCCTAATCGTCATCGCGGCGGTGCTGTTTCGCATGGGCAGCCACATTTTCCTGCCGTGCTATTTGGCCCCAGGGGGGGCCTACAGCGCGAGCTCGATCGGAACGCGGACCGCGCTGCCGGGCTGGTGGTGGTTTGCGCTGGTGGCGATGGCTTGCATGTCGCTGGCTCTTATCGTGGGGCATTACATCGACGCAGGGGCGCCGCTGGACCGGATGTCCGGACTCGTGCTCATCCTGATAGCCGCTGGCACGTTGGGGGAAATAGTGCTCGGGCAGGCGCCTTACGCGCGATTTTTCCTCGTCCTAATTCCCTTTGCTTGCGTTGCCTTACTTGGCACCCGGGAAGCGAACAACCGTCTGATGCCACGCTGGTACAACTGGTTACTCTCGCTAACTGCCCTGGCCGCTCTGGCGGCGACAACCACCCTCATCACCGCCAATGCCCTTGCCTTCGATGCGGCCAGATGGAAGGCGGCGTCCTCTCTTGTGGCTCGAGGCGTAGCGCCCACGGACATTGATGCTGGGATCGAGTGGGTCGGATACCACGCGTCCGAGCCAGCCTCCCTGAGTTCCGCCCATACCCAGGCGTTGGGTTGGTACATGCGTATGTTCGAGCACTCCCGGGAGTGCTATGTCGTCTCAGCGTCCCCGCTGCAAGGTATGACCTCAATCGCCACCACGCAGTACCGAACATACGCACTGGCCGGCTCCTCGAAACTCTGGACCTATCGAGTATCACCCTGCCGGTGACAATTTTTTCGGTTAGCGTGACTGGGCTCGACGTCGTAGCCCCGTCATCTCGGCCAACCGGCTGTTACACGCCGGCGCCTCCACGAGGCGCATCGGCCGATAAGGCGGTCCGCGGCAAACGGGTTCGGCGCAGTGTGACCTGTCGTGGTGCAAAACCGCCAAAAATTTTGGTGGCAGGTACAGGATTCGAACCTGTGAAGCTTTCGCGACGGATTTACAGTCCGCTCCCATTGGCCGCTCGGGCAACCTGCCGCCAGACAGGTTACAACGAGCGAGTAGACAAAGCACAAACGCCTATCACCGGATGAAGGGACGGAATGCATGGCGGACTCATCGTTCGACATCGTCAGCAAAGTGGATCGCCAAGAGGTCGACAACGCGCTCAACCAGGCCGCCAAGGAATTGGCCACCCGGTTCGACTTCCGCGGCACCGACACCACGATCGCCTGGAAGGGCGACGAGGCTATCGAGCTCACGTCATCCACCGAGGAACGCGTCAACGCCGCGGTCGACGTCTTCAAGGAGAAGCTGATCCGCCGTGACATCTCGATGAAGGCCTTCGATGCCGGCGAACCGCAGGCCTCCGGCAAGACCTACAAGATCAGCGGGTCCCTCAAGCAGGGCATCAGCAGCGAGAGCGCCAAGAAGATCACCAAGCTGATCCGTGACGACGGCCCCAAGAACGTCAAAACCCAGATCCAGGGCGACGAAATCCGGGTCACCAGCAAAAAGCGCGACGACCTGCAGGCCGTCCAGGCGCTGCTCAAGCAGGCCGACCTGGACGTCGCGGTGCAGTTCGTCAACTATCGCTGACCGGCGCGGTTCGTGCCGTGCGGCGCGGATTCGCGAGTTACTAGCCCGACCAACCGGTGGGTCTCTACGCTGGTACGAGTCCCACAATTCGAGCGAGGTTCACGATGACCGCGACTCCCCAGGAGGCCGCCGATGACGGTGCCGCCGAGGCCGGATACTCCGACGTGATCATCGTCGGTGCCGGCATCTCCGGCATCGACGCGGCATATCGGATCACCGAGCGCAATCCGCACCTGAAGTACACCGTCCTGGAGCGCCGCGCGCAGATCGGCGGGACGTGGGATTTGTTCCGCTATCCCGGCGTGCGATCGGACAGCAGCATCTTCACGCTGTCCTTTCCGTTCGAGCCGTGGACCCGCAAGGAGGGCGTCGCCGACGGCGTGCACATCCGCGAGTACCTGGTCGCCACCGCGCGCAAGTACGGCATCGACCGGCACATCCGGTTCAACAGCCATGTGCGCTCGGCGGACTGGGACTCCGCAACCGACACCTGGGCAGTCACCGTGGAGCGGGACGGGGCACGCAAGCTGTATCGCGGCCGCTTCCTGTTCTTCGGCAGCGGCTACTACAACTACGACGAGGGCTATACCCCGGACTTTCCGGGCATCGAACAGTTCGAGGGCACCGTCGTGCACCCGCAGCACTGGCCCGAAGGCCTGGACTACACCGGCAAGCAGGTCGTGGTGATCGGCAGCGGGGCGACCGCGGTCACGCTCCTGCCGTCGTTGTCGGACCGCGCCGCCAAAGTGACCATGCTGCAGCGCTCGCCGACCTACCTCATTTCCGCGTCCAAGTACGGCGCGGTCGCCGCCATGGCTCGAAAGCTGTTGCCCCGCAAGCCCGCTCACCTCGTCATCCGCATGTATAGCGCCCTGACCGAGGCGGTGTTCTTCGCGTTGTCCCGCAAGGCGCCGGGGCTGGTGCGGTGGCTGTTGCGGCGCAAGGCGATCAACAGCCTGCCCGCAGGCTACGACGTCGACACCCACTTCAAGCCGCGCTACAACCCGTGGGACCAGCGGATGTGCCTGATCCCCGACGCCGACCTGTACAACGCCATCACCGCGGGCGGCGCCGAGGTGGTCACCGATCACATCGACCATTTCGACGCGACGGGGATCGCGCTGAAATCCGGTGGGCACCTGGCCGCCGACATCATCGTCACCGCCACCGGCCTGCAGCTGCAGGCGCTTGGCGGGGCCGCGATCAGCCTGGACGGCAACGAGATCAAGACAAGCGACCGCTTCGTCTACAAAGCGCACATGCTCGAGGACGTGCCGAACCTGTTCTGGTGCGTGGGCTACACCAACGCGTCGTGGACGCTGCGCGCCGACATCACCGCCCGGGCGACGGCGAAGCTGATCGAACACATGGGTTCTCACGGCTACACCCACGCCGCACCGCATCGGGGCAACGAGCCGATGGCCGAGAAGCCGTCGTGGGACATCAACGCCGGCTACGTGCTGCGCTCGGTGCACATGCTGCCGAAGTCGGGCACCAAGCGGCCATGGAATGTGCGACAGAACTATCTGGCCGACGCGCTCGACTACCGGTTCGACCGCATCGAGGAGGCGATGGTGTTCGGCCGGGTCGAGGATCGGGCGCCGCTGGCCGGCTAGGCTAGCCCGCGGCCGGCGGCCTGGCCATCACCGACGGTTTGAATCCGTAGCTCGGCAGGTTGCGCCAGCCGCCTTGTCCGACCATCGGCCCGAACGGTGTCATCGGCACGGCAGGCAACCCGTTCGCGGCTGGCGGCACCGTGGACGTCGCGCTCACCAGCGTCGCGACCCCGGGGTTGGTGACGGCGTTGACCGGAGCCCAGCTGGGCGGCACGGACAGCGCTCCCAGCGGAACCGCGCGCCCCACACCCGCTGCCACGGAGCCCGCGTTGCCCAGGCCGGCACCGGCCGCGCCCAGCGCCTTGGCGCCGTTTCCCGCCGCCTGAGCCGCCGAGGAGGCCGCCGGGGCCAGACCCTTCGCGAATGTGCTCATCGCCGTGATCCCGTTGCTGATCTGCCCGAAGGACTGAGCCGTCTGAACGCCGACCTGCCCCGAGGAGATATACGGCACAACGTATTTCGAGTACATCGAGGCGATGTCGTCGAACGGGGTGTTCTCCGAGATCCATTCGTCGATCGGCTTGAGGTTGCCGAGGGTGGGTTCTGCCAGAGTCTGCAGGTTCTCGGCAGCCTGCGCGTTCGCGTTCGCCGCGGCGTCTTGCGCACCGCTGCGACCCGAATTGCCAACGGCTTTCGCGACCGCGGCGGCCTGCTCGGACGAAGCGGCGGGATTCGTCACTTCCGCCGGCTCGTCGAATTCGGTCAGCTGCGCGGCCGTCGCCGAGGACCCCGCGTAGCCGTACATCGCCGCGGCGTCTTGCGCCCACATCTCGAAATACTCCGCCTCGACCGTCGCGATGGCGGCGGTGTTCTGTCCCAACACATTCGACGCGATCAGCGACGCCAGCAGCGCGCGGTTTGCCGCGATCACGGGCGGGGGCACCGTCAGCGTGAACGCCGTCTCGTACGCGGCCGCCGCCATGGTCGCCTGGCTGGAGGCCAGTTCGGCGTTGCCGGCGCTGGTGCGCAACCACGCCACACAGGGGGTGGTCGCCGCCGCCAGGGCCAGCGCCGACGGACCCAACCACGGTCCGCCGGTCAGCGCGGAGATGACCGACTGAAAGGAGGCGGCGCTGCTGTGCAACTGTGCCGCCAGCTCGCCCCAGCTCGCCGCGGCGCCCAACAACGAACCCGCTCCCGGCCCCGCATACATACGCCCCGAGTTGATCTCCGGCGGCAGCAGCGCATAGTCCATGTGCGTCTCCGCTCTACAGCGCCGACGCGGCGGCGTTGGCGGCCTCGGTGGCCGCGTAGGTTCCCGCGCTCTGCGCCAGGGTGGCCGCGAGCAATTCATGCACCGCGATGGCCCGGGCGGCCAGCGCCTGGAACTGCGCCGCATGGGCGGCGAACCTCGCCGCGGTCAGCGCGGACACCTCGTCGGCGGCGGCCGGAACGACCCCGGTGGTCGGGATGGCCGCGGCCGCCTTGCCGACGTTGAGCGCTGCGGTGATCGACTGGAGATTGCTTGCCGCCGCCGACAACTTGTCCGGCTGGACAGTCACGAAAGACATACCGTTTTCCCTTCAGCGTGTGTTCGGATGTCGCGAAACGCTAAACGAGGGTTCGGCGAATTCAGTGCCGAAAATTCATTCAAATGGACCTTGAGCTTGTCTTTTCGGCAACACTCATGCTGATTTTTAGCCGCACGCCGTTTCGCGTGCTTTTCTCCGTCACCGCTCCGACCCGAGGCTCACCAGTGGCTTTGAGCCGGTTGGCTTTTGGCGGGAATGGCGCACACCCGTTGATTGCCCGACCTGAGCGGGGGTCCATTACCTTTTTATGAATCTCCCATGCATTTTCAAAGGTATTCGGCACAAATGACCGGCGCCGACTCGCCGAACGCAAATGTTGTCGCCGATAAATATGAATTCGGCATGGATAACTGCGGATACCACGCCGGGCCGTGCGGGGTGTGCAGGCACAGTGCCGCCCCGCTTCGTGAACTCCTACAAAATCGCAGGTGTCCGCAATACGCTGATCGCCATGGCATCTGAGAAGCGCGAACCCAAAGTCGTTGTCCTCGGTGGCGGTTCCTGGGGCACCACCGTGGCGTCAATCTGCGCGCGTCGCGGGCCGACGCTGCAGTGGGTGCGCTCCGAGGCCACCGCGTCCGACATCAACGACAACCACCGCAACAGCCGTTACCTCGGCAACGACGTCGTGCTCAGCGACACCCTGCGCGCCACCACCGACTTCGCCGAGGCGGCGAACTCGGCGGACGTCGTCGTGATGGGCGTTCCCTCGCACGGCTTTCGAGGGGTGCTGAGCGAGCTGGCCAAAGAGTTGCGGCCGTGGGTGCCGGTGGTGTCACTGGTCAAGGGCCTCGAGCAGGGCACCAACATGCGGATGTCGCAGATCATCGAGGAGACGCTGCCCGGCCATCCCGCGGGCATCCTGGCCGGGCCGAACATCGCGCGCGAGGTGGGCGAGGGCTATGCCGCCGCGGCGGTGCTGGCGATGCCCGACCAGCATCTGGCGACGCGACTGTCGGGCCTGTTCCGCACGCGGCGCTTCCGCGTGTACACCACCGACGACGTCATCGGGGTGGAGATGGCCGGCGCGCTGAAGAACGTCTACGCCATCTCGGTCGGGATGGGCTACTCGCTGGGCATCGGCGAGAACACCCGGGCGCTGGTGATCGCCCGCGCGCTGCGCGAGATGACCAAGCTGGGCGTCGCCCTGGGCGGCCATCCCGACACCTTCCCGGGCCTGGCCGGCCTGGGCGACCTGATCGTCACCTGCACCAGCCAGCGCAGCCGCAACCGGCACGTCGGTGAACAATTGGGGGCGGGCAAACCGATCGACGAGATCATCGCCTCGATGAACCAGGTCGCCGAGGGCGTCAAGGCCGCCAGCGTGATCATGGAGTTTGCCAACGAATTCGGCCTGACCATGCCGATCGCCCGCGAAGTCGACGCCGTGATCAACCACGGCTCCACCGTCGAGGAAGCCTATCGGGGCCTGATCGCCGAGGTACCCGGCCACGAGGTGCACGGTTCCGGCTTCTGAACTGGCGCTTTGACGCCGGGCAATTCAAATCTTTGCGTTCTCTATGGGCCGCGCCAGTCGGCTTGACCGGCCTTTGCCAGCAAAATACCGTCGACGCAGGTGGCCAGGGATTTCCGGGCGCGACGGGGCGGGTCCATCCCGTCGTAATCCTCTGTACGCCAGCGCGTTACGAAGAGGTAATGGGCGCACAATGGGGCGGATATCGGAACATCCCCCGCTAACACCTACCGAGGGACGCGACCGATGCACAACGCCGAACAAATGGGTGACAAAGCCCGCGCTCAAAGCCTCGCCGAACCGCGTCTCGAACGGTTGCGCGGCATCATCCGGCACGATCTGCCGTCCTCACTCGTGGTTTTCCTGGTCGCACTCCCCCTGTCGCTGGGCATCGCGATCGCTTCGGGCGCCCCAGTACTCGCCGGCCTGATCGCCGCGATCGTCGGCGGAATCGTGGTGGGCTCGTTGGGCGGATCCCCGCTGCAGGTCAGTGGCCCCGCGGCCGGACTGACGGTGATCGTCGCCGGCCTGGTTTCCGATTTCGGTTGGGGCATAACGTGCTTGATCACCGTCGCCGCCGGAGTCGTGCAGGTTCTGTTGGGGCTCAGCCGTGTTGCGCGCGCCGCCCTGGCGATCTCACCTGTCGTCGTGCACGCCATGCTGGCGGGCATCGGCGTCACGATCGCCCTGCAGCAGGCGCACGTGTTGCTCGGCGGGAAATCCAAGAGCTCGGCCTGGCACAACCTCATCGGGCTTCCGGGCCAGATCATCGGTGCGCACCGTCCGGGGGTGATCCTCGGTGTGCTGGTGATCGTCATCCTGGTGGCCTGGCGATGGGTTCCCGCCAAAGTGCGCCGCGTCCCAGGGCCACTGGTCGCCATTGTCGCGGTGACGGTCATCTCGGTGGTCTTCCCGTTTCACGTGCGCCGGATCAACTTCGAGGGGTCGCCGCTGGAGGCGCTGCGGTTGCCCGATCTTCCCCACGGCAACTGGGGCGCGGTCGCGATCGGGGTGATCACGGTGGCGCTGATCGCCAGCGTCGAGAGCCTGCTGTCGGCCGTGTCGGTCGACCGGATGCACAACGGGCCACGAACCGATTTCAACCGCGAGCTGGTGGGGCAGGGAGCAGCCAACATCGTGTCGGGCAGCATCGGCGGACTACCGGTGACAGGGGTGATCGTCCGCAGCTCGACAAATGTCAACGCGGGGGCCAAATCCCGCGCCTCGTCGATCATGCACGGCGTCTGGATCCTGTTGTTCACCATCCCGTTCGCCGGGCTGGTCGAGGAGATTCCCACTGCCGCCCTCGCCGGGCTGCTCATCGTCATCGGGATTCAGCTGCTGAAGCCGGCTCACATCGAAACCGCAATGAAACACGGCGATCTCGCGGTCTACGTCGTGACCGCCGTCAGCGTCATATTCCTCAACCTGCTGCACGGCGTCATGATCGGACTCGCCCTGGCCATCACACTGACCGGATGGCGGGTGATCCGCGCCAAGATCGAAGCCACGCCGACCGACGACGGATGGCGGGTGAGCATCGAGGGCGCGGCATGCACCTTCCTGGCGCTGCCGAGGCTGACGCGGGTGCTGGCGTCGGTTCCGCAGGGCGCGACGGCGACGGTGGTCATTGCGGTCCACTACCTCGATCACGCTGCGCATCAAGCCATTACCGACTGGCAACAACAGCATGAGGCGACGGGCGGGGCGGTGGCGATCCACGGCGGAACCGAGACGGATCAACGCGACGCGCGCCCATCCTCGGTCGAAGCCGAAACATCCGAAGCCGCAGCGTAATCGGTTCGCCGCCCGGCCGAGCCGGGTCAGTCCACGTCGATGCTGATATGCAGCCGCTTGCCGCACACCTGCGCCAGCCGCTGCAGCACGTCGACGCGGGGCACCTCGGTCCCGTCCTCCCACGCGGCGACGGCTTCCTGGGTGGTGCCCATCGCTTCGGCCAGTTGGGCCTGGTTCATACCGGCACCGGCGCGCGTTTCGAAGATCAAGTCCGGCAGATCCAGCGCGAGGCCGGCTTCGTGAATGTCCATCGAGTTGGGTTCAGTCATCGCCATCACCATCCGAACTCAATGGTACTTGCGAATCGGACTACCGCCCCGCCATTTCCTCCAGCCGGCGGATACGGTCCTCGATCGGCGGGTGCGTGGAAAACAGCGACCCGATCCGCTCGCCCACCCGGAACGGGTTGGCGATCATCAGGTGCGCCTGGCTGGCCAGCTGGGGCTCCGGCGGCAGCGGGGCAGCCTGGACCCCGCCGGAAATCTTGCGCAGGGCCGACGCCAGGGCCAGCGGGTCGCCCGTCAACACCGCGCCCGATTCGTCCGCCTGGTATTCGCGTGACCGCGACACCGCCAACCGCACCACCGTCGCCGCGATCGGGCCCAGCAGCGAAACCAGCAGCAGCGCAAAAGGATTGCCGCCTTCGCGGTCATTGCCACCGAAAAACATTGCCATGTAAGACAGTGCGGTGATCACCGAGGCCAGCGCGCCTGCCACACAAGAGATCAGAATGTCGCGGTTGTAGACGTGCGAAAGTTCGTGACCCAGCACCGCGCGCAACTCACGCTCGGTGAGGATGTCCAGAATGCCGGTGGTGCAGCAGACCGCCGCGTTGCGCGGGTTGCGCCCGGTCGCGAACGCATTGGGCGCGTTGGTGTCGCTGATGTAGAGCCGGGGCATCGGCTGGTGCGCGCCCGTCGCCAGCTCTCGCACGATCCGGTACATCGCCGGCGCCTGCACCTCCGAGACCGGCTGCGCGTGCATCGCCCGCAGCGCCAGCTTGTCGCTGTTGAAGTACGTGTAGACGTTCATGCCGATCGCGAACAGCACCGCGAGGAACATCGCGGTCCTGCCGAACATCGAGCCGACGAACACGATCAACGCGGACATACCAAGCAACAACGCGAACGTCTTGAACGTGTTGTGATGCGGATGCCAGGTCATCGGTGTCCTCCTTGCGAACACTCGGGAGCGCGCGCTACTGCGGTTTACAGCTCATTGAACGCCCGAGATGGCCTTGTTGGTTCCGCAGGACTTCGCGATCGCCACTAGCCGTGCCGGCTGATGGTGTAGTCGACCAGCGTCTGTAGCGCCCGGCGGCCGGGAACATCCGGTAACAGGGCCAGCTCCTGGCGCGCCTGCTCGGCGTACTCGTGAAGCGACTGCTTGGCCTTGGCCATGCCCGGCGAGGCCCGCAACAGTGCCAGCGCCTCGGCCACCGCGTCGTCGTCCTCGATGGGGCCGACCAGCAGCTCGCGCAGCCGCGCCGCCTCGGGCCCGGGTTCGCGCAGCGCGTAGACCATCGGCAAGGTGCGCACGCCTTCGCGCACGTCGGTGCCGGGCAGCTTGCCGGACTCGTGGGAGTCGCTGTCGATGTCGATGATGTCGTCGGAGATCTGGAACGCGGTGCCCACGATGCCGCCCAGGCGGCTCAGCCGCTCCACCTGGTCGGCGTCCGCACCCGAGAACATCGCACCGAACCGGCCCGCCGCCGCGATCAGGCACGCGGTCTTCTCGTACACCACCCTCAGGTAGTGCTCGATGGGGTCCGATCCCTCGACGAAGCCTCGGGTCTCGCGCATCTGCCCCGTCACCAACTGGGCGAACGTCTCGGCGATCAGCCGCACGGCCTCGGGGCCCAGCCGCGAGACCAACCGCGAGGCCGTGGCGAACAGGTAATCCCCCGCCAGGATCGCGACGTTGTTGCCCCAGCGCACGTTGGCGGTGGGCGCGCCGCGACGGACCTCCGCTTCGTCCATGACGTCGTCGTGGTACAGCGTGGCCAGGTGCACCAGTTCGATGACGGCGCCGGCGATGGTGACGTCTCCGCTGTCCGGGTTGGGCCCGATCTGGGCCGACAGCACGGTGAACAGCGGCCGGAACCGCTTGCCGCCGGCCTTGAACAGGTGCGTCAGCGACTCGGTCATGATGTCGTCGGCGCTGAGCAGCTCGGTGTCCATGAGCTGCTCGATCCGCCCCACACCGTCCCGTACGGTCGCCGCGAAACCGGGGTTGCCGAAGTCGACGCCCGCCACCACCGTTGCCGGAGTACTCACGGCACCAAACATACTGGTGTGCATGAAGACGGGAGCGACCCGAGCCCAAGTGGTGGTCGTGGGCGCCGGGCCCGCCGGTTCGGCCGCGGGTGCGTGGGCCGCCCGCGCGGGCAACGACGTACTGGTCATCGATTCGGCGAGCTTTCCTCGCGACAAGGCCTGCGGCGACGGACTGACCCCGCGCGCGGTCGCGGAGCTGGAACGGCTGGGGCTTGGCGACTGGCTGGACAGCCGCATCCGGCATCGCGGGTTGCGGATGAGCGGATTCGGCGGCGAGCTGGAAGTCGACTGGCCCGGTCCGTCATTCCCGTCGACCGGCAGCGCGGTGGCCCGCTTGGAGCTGGACGACCGGATCCGCAAAGTCGCCGAAGATTCCGGGGCGCGAATGCTGCTTGGCACCAAGGCCGTTGCCGCGCAACATGATTCATCGGGCCGCGTGACATCGGTGACATTGGCCGACGGCACGGAGGTCAGCTGCCGTCAGTTGATCGTCGCCGACGGCGCCCGCTCGTCGCTGGGCCGCAAGCTGGGCCGGCGCTGGCATCAGGAGACGGTGTACGGCGTTGCCGCCCGCGGCTATCTGACCACCGCGCGGGCCGACGACCCCTGGCTGACGTCGCATCTGGAACTGCGCTCCCCCGACGGCTCCTTGCTGCCCGGCTACGGCTGGATCTTCCCGCTGGGCAACGGCGAGGTGAACATCGGCGTCGGAGCGTTGTCGACGTCCAAGCGACCCGCCGACCTGGCGCTGCGGCCGCTGATCGACTACTACACCGACCTGCGCCGCGACGAGTGGGGCTTCACCGGCCACCCGCGGGCGGTGGCCTCGGCGCTGCTGCCGATGGGCGGCGCGGTGTCCGGCGTGGCCGGCGCCAACTGGATGCTGATCGGCGACGCCGCGGCCTGCGTGAACCCACTCAACGGAGAGGGCATCGACTACGGGCTGGAGACCGGGCGGTTAGCCGCGGCGCTGCTGGACTGCCCCGACCTGTCACAGGTGTGGCCGTCGCTGCTGCAGCAGCACTATGGCCGCGGCTTCTCGGTGGCGCGCAGGCTGGCGCTGCTGCTGACGTTCCAGCGGTTTCTGCCGTCGACCGGACCGATCGCCATGCGCTCGACGACGCTGATGACCATCGCCGTGCGGGTCATGGCCAATCTGGTCACCGAGGACGACGCGGACTGGGTGGCGCGCGCCTGGCGGGGCGGCGGCCGGCTGTCCCGGCTGCTCGACCGCCGAACGCCCTTCAGCTGACCGAGTGCCGTGCATCGCCGCTGGTCAGCGGGCTTTCGTGGCCCCTTGCGGGCGCAAAATCGGCGATTCGCTTTCGGCCGCGCAGCTTGAGCGGGCCGTGTATAGTCCAGCTAATGAAGGGAACGACGCTGGCTACTATCGGAGCCGCCGCTGCTATCGCGCTTGCCGCGCTGGCCGCGCCGGCGCAGCTCTCCGTGCCGGCGCAGGCGGATCCGCCGCCGACGGCGCCATACCCCACCCCGCGGACACCGTCGCCGCCGAGCGACTACGACGCGCCATTCAAGAACACCGTCAACGGCTTCGGCATCTACCAGCCGCAGGACCAGTTGGCGTGGCTGGGCAAGATCACCTGCGACCGGTTGGGCCGCGGCGTGGACCACGACGCCCATCAGTCCGCGACTTTCATCCAGCGCAACCTGCCGCGCGGCACCACCGAGGGGCAGTCATTGCAGTTCCTGGGCGCGGCGGTCGACCACTACTGCCCCGACCAGATCGGCGTGGTCCAGGCCGCCGGCAACCACTAGAACCTTCAGCGCCCGGGTTTGGTCCCGGCGTGTAGGGCGACGATGCCGCCGGTCAGGTTGCGCCAGCGCACCCCGGACCAGCCGGCCTGGGTTATCTGCTGCGCCAGCGCCGCCTGATCGGGCCACGCCCTGATCGATTCCGCGAGGTAGACGTACGCGTCCGGATTGCTGGACACCGCCCGCGCCACCCGCGGCAGCGCCCGCATCAAATACTCCTTGTAGACCGTGGCGAACAGCGCATTGGTGGGCGTGGAGAACTCGCACACCACCAATCGGCCACCGGGACGGGTGACCCGGGCCATCTCGCGCAGCCCGGCCTGCGTGTCGACCACGTTGCGCAGCCCGAAACTGATTGTCACGGCATCGAACACGTCGTCACCGAACGGCAGCCTGGTGGCATCGCCGGCGACCTTCGGAACGTCGCGCGCGGCGCCCGCCGCCAGCATGCCGACGGAAAAGTCGGCGGCCACACACCAGGCCCCGGACTTCGCCAGCTCCACGGTGGACACCGCGGTGCCCGCAGCGAGGTCCAACACCTTCTGACCCGGCCCGATGGCCAGCGCCGACCGGGTGGCCCTGCGCCAGTACCGGTCCTGGCCCATCGACAGCACGGTGTTGGTCAGGTCGTACCGGCGGGCGACACCGTCGAACATCGACGCGACATCCCGGGGGTCCTTGTCCAATTCCGCGCGACTCACCAGAGAAACGCTACCCGTTGGGGGAATGAGGTGGCGCCGTCGGCGTTGTAAGGGGGCGTGACTGAAAAAGTTTGGTTTATCACCGGTACATCGCGAGGTTTCGGCAGGGCGTGGACGATCGCGGCGCTGGAGCGCGGCGACAAGGTTGCCGCCACGGCCCGCAACACCACCGCGCTGGACGACTTGGTGCAGAAGTACGTCGACGCGCTGCTCCCGATTCGCCTGGACGTGACCGATCGGGCGGCGGATTTCGCGGCGGTCAAGCGCGCGCACGACCACTTCGGCCGGCTCGACATCGTGGTGAACAACGCCGGCTACGGCCAATTCGGGTTCGTCGAGGAGCTTTCCGAGCAAGACGCACGCGATCAAATCGAAACGAATGTGTTTGGGGCGCTGTGGATCACGCAGGCCGCGCTACCCTACCTGCGGGGGCAGGGCAGCGGCCACATCATCCAGGTTTCCTCGATCGGTGGCATCACCGCGTTCCCCTTGGTCGGCATCTACCACGCGTCGAAGTGGGCGCTGGAGGGCTTTTCGCAGGCGCTGGCGCAAGAGGTCGCTCCGTTCGGTGTGCACGTCACGCTGATCGAGCCGGGCGGTTTCGACACCGACTGGGCCGGCGACTCGGCCAGGCATGCCGATCCGCTGTCGGCCTACGACGATGTTCGCGCCGCCGTGCAGGCCGAGCGCAGCCGCCGGTGGGCCAGCCCGGGTGACCCGTCGGCGTCCGCCGCGGCCCTGCTCAAGGTCGTCGACGCCGAAAAGCCGCCGCTGCGAGTGTTTTTCGGCGCTTCGCCGCTGGAAACGGCGAAGGCCGACTACGAGAGCCGGCTCCAGAATTGGGAGGAATGGCAATCCGTCGCCGAGCTGGCGCAGGGCTAGCCGGCGTTGAGTCCCGCTCGCGCCTGGTCGATTTGGTCGTAGGCGTAGGTCACCATGGCGGCGGCAGTCATGCCTTCTCCCTCCCGCGCGAGAGATTCGTATGTCTGGTCTTCACCTCTGCCAGACGCCTCGCGTGTGGACATATCCCGACTGACCAGTTTCACGGCAATGTCGCAGCCCACGCGATATGTTCCTGGTAGCCAAGCGCTTTCGCCATCTCGCGGTGGTGATGCAAGAAGTGCGAATAAGAGTCGTCATCACCCCGGCTGCGGGCCAGCAGCACCCGCAACCGCAACAACCAGATGTCGCGCATCACCAGACCGTCATCGGCTCGCGCGGCCATCAATCGGTCGATCGCTGCCTCGGCTTCAGCCACATCAGCGCCGGCCCCGCGATCAAGCAGCGTCTCCGCCAGAACGGCCGTCGCCGGAACGCCCCACAAAAGGAGGTGTTCTTGGCGAAACAGATGGTCGGCAGCGGCACGCATTACCGATATGGCGGCATCGCGATCTCCTTGCCTCGCCGTCTCACGTGCCGCGTAGACCTGCACGATCGGCAGATCGCTTAGGTTGTGCCCTTGGTTCAGGAACACTTCGCCGGTCTCGCCCAACAGCTTCTGGCCCAGACCACGCTCCTCAATGGTGTCGCGGTGCGCCAGCGCGACGCCCAACGTCGCCTTGATGAAGCCCACCACCACGTCATCGCTGGATCGCTCGGCGATCCGCAGAGCGTTCTCGATCTCGTGCAGTGCACCATCATCGGCCCTCAGCACGCCGAACGGTATGCCCAGCAAGTAGATATAGCCGACGACCCCTGCGTATGACGCGGGGTCGGCGCGGCGGGCCATAGCCAGGCCGTGTCGCAGGTCTGCCGGCCATCCAGGGCGACCCAGAAAATAGCGAGCCATACCCCGCGACACGAAGGAGAGCGCTAATGGACACCCGACAAGAAAGTTGCCTTTCGACGGATCCCCGGCAGCCAAGTCGATAACGGCCTCCGACCATCGCAGGACGTCACACCATTCGGTGCTCTCGATCTTGCCGTAGATCACCGGGAAGGACAGCCCCACTATCAGGGTCGCGTCCCCGATCGACTCGGCGAGGTCCCAGGCTTCCGATGCGAGCTGGGACGCCTCGCGCACCCGGTCCTGATGCGCGTAGCCAACCACCATCCCCGCCGTCGCGATGCCAAGTGATGCCTTGTCCCCCGCGGCGCTGCACAGCTCTCGCAGTTCATCAAAGCGCTCCCCGGCAACGCTTGCGTGGACTCGCCAACCCGTCCCGCACAACATGGTGCGCGGAGCGATGCGCATTTCCGCGCGGTGGGGGTAATCGGCCGGCAGCGCATCGGCGATCTCCGCCGCTCGTCCCCAGCTCGCTCGCGCCGCACTTATGTCGCGGTTGGTCGCCCAGGTGGCGGCACGCATGTGCCAGCCATAGGCGTCGTGCAGATCACCGGCTGCCTCCACATGTTCAGCGATCAACGCTGCGTTTTCGTCCGCCGATCCGCGGGCTTCGATTGCGGCGGCCACTCGCCGGTGCAGATCTGAGCGATCCGATCGGAGTTGTGCGCCGTAGGCCACCGAATGAATGAGCGGGTGATGGAACACATACTCCGGTTGTCGCGTGAGGCCGACTACGTCGATGAGCTGGGCCGCCACCAGCTCGTCGACGACGGGCTCAACACCCAACGCCGTAAGCAGGTCGAGGCGCAATCGCGAGCCGATAACCGCGGCCGCGCTCAACGTGCGCTTGGCTTTCGGACGGAGCCGGTCGATCCGCGCGGCGATGGTCGCCTGCAAGGTCGCAGGCACGCTCACTTCGCTGACCTCCGCGGCCGACATATAGGCACCCGGCTCCCCACGCAACACTCCGCGCTCGGCCAGTTCCCGCACCAATTCCTCGGCGAAGAACGGATTACCGGCGGCCCGCTCGGCGACTCTGCGCCCCAAAGCATCGACCGACGGGTCGGGCCCGAGGAGATGTGCGACGAGTGCTGCGGTTTCTGAATCACTCAGCGGCGCAAGGACAATAGTGTGAGCATCAGTCAGTCGGGTCAAAGCGCCATGGTATTCCGGTCGGTACGCGACCAGCACCAATGAACGCGTCTGCGGGATCACCTCAAGGAAATCAGTCAGCATCGACTCGCTGATCTCATCGATCCAGTGGGCATCCTCCACGACGTAGACCGCGGGAGCGCCGCGGGACAAACTGGCTGCGTTCACCAGCGCGGCCAGCCGCCGCCGGCGCGCATTAGGATCGATCGCCGGTACGGCGGTGATCGGGTCGGCTATGCCCAGCAGGTCATCAAGCAGCAGCATGTCTTCTGGGTCTGCATTCCGAAATTGGTCTCGCACTCGCGCGCGGGCCGCCTGCCCGTCAAGACCCTCGACGCCGGTCGCCGCCCGTAGCAGCCGCGCCACTGCATGAAAGGGGAGCTGGCTGGTGTGTGACTCGCAGAAGGCGGTTAACACCTCCACACCGCGGACCGTGGCCATCGCGGCCACCTCGCGCACCAGACGACTCTTGCCGATGCCAGGTTCGCCCACCACTGCAACCACACCGCCATGACCTCCGAGCGCGCGGTCCAACAGGTCCTCGACGACGGACATTTCCAACCGGCGGCCGACGAGATCCGAGTAAACGCGTTCCCTAGCGCGATGCCGGTCTCCAATGCCTAATAGGCGGTAGGCGATGACTGGTTCGTTGGCGCCCTTTATGCGGACCATCTCCGGTTCACTCAGCGTCGCCGAGTCATCAACCAGTCGCGCGGTGGACATGCTGAGCATCACCCCACCCGGCGGTGCGACCGATTCCATTCGTTGAGCCAGGCCCACCTGATCACCGATCGCGGTGTAACCCAAAGGTCCCGAGCCGATTTCACCGGTGATTACCTGACCGGAGTTAAGTCCCACGCGCACGAGCAGTTTCGCGCGATCTCGGCGCTCGACCTCGACGGCCAGAGCTTTCGCTTCCTCCTGAATGCTCAGCGCCGAAAGACATGCGCGAAGAGCATGATCTTCCAGTGCCGCCGGCGCACCGAACACCGCCATGATGCCGTCGCCGGTGAACTTGTCCACCGTGCCGCCATACCTCCGGACAACAGTCGCACAGCGGTTGGCCAGGCGGACCATGATCTCGCGCAGCCGCTCCGTCCCGACGGTCGCCGCGATCTCCATCGAATGCACCACGTCGGCGAACAAGACGGTGACTTGCTTGTATTCGGCCCATCCAGTCGCCTGATACAGGGGTGCACCGCATTTGCTGCAGAAATTCGCCGCCGAACTGAATGGCGCGCCGCACGAACCACAGACCAGCCCGGTCTTGGCCAGTTCGCGCCCGTTGTCCCCGTTGGGGTCCACGTCAGTATCGTTTCACCGCTGGCCAACGATGTCGCGCAGATCGGCAGGCCAACTGTGGCGACTGAAGCGAAGTTTCGAGACTCATGGCAGCGCCGCGGCCCACGCGATGTGGCCGTCGTAGCCGTGTTCGTGGGCCATCGCGCGATAGCGATCCCTGAAGTCCTGATACGCGGCATCCTCGCCGCGTGCTCGCGCCAGCAGCGCCCGGAGCCGTAGCACCCAGACCTCACGTATCGCCAGAACCTCTTCGGCCGGTTCGGCCGCCAGCCGCTCGACAGCCGCCTCGGCTTCGGTCAGCTGAGCGGCGGATGGGCTGTCGAGCAATGCCTCCACCAGAGCACCCGTCGCGGGAAGGCCCCACCCCAGCGCCAGGCCCTTGCGGAACAGATGGTCGACGGTGGCCTGCATGAGCGGTATGGCCTGACCGCGATCTCCATGCCGAGCCCTCTCGCGCGCCACATACATTTCGACGATCGATAGTTGCGACAGAAGGTATTTGGGGCGTACGGACCCATCGTTGAGCTCGGTCAGCAGCCTATGTCCGCGGTCGCGCTCCATTCCGGCGCCCCGATGCACCAGCGCTACACCCAAGGTCATCCGGGCGATGGCCAGCGCCATGTCATCACCGGATCGTTCGGCGATCTCCAAGGAATTCTCGATCTCGCGTACCGCACGATCGTCGGATCTCATTGCGCCGAAAGCTATTCCCGCGAAGTAGACGTATGCCACAACGGTGACGTAGGACATGGGGTCGGTGCTGCGGGCCATAACAAGGCCCTGCTCCAGTCCTTCACGCCATCCGTCGCGACCGAGGGCATAACGAGCGATAGCCTGGTTGGTCAAGGCCAGCGCTAAGGGAGATCCGATGATGAAGTTGCCCTTGGTCGGGTCACCGGCGGCGAGGTCGATGACTCGCTGGGACCAGCGCAACACATCCGAATATTCGACGTTCTCACCCTTGGCGAAGATCGGGGCGACGGACAGGCCTACCGTCAACGTCGGGTCGTCGATCGATTCGATGAGGGCCATGGCCTCCGATGCCACCTGCGAGGCCTCGCGCCGCCGGTCGTCAAGCGCATAATCCATCACGAGCCCCACCATGCCGATGGCCAGCGAGGGCTTATCGCCGGCCGTGGCGCACAATTCGCGAAACTCGTCGAAGCGCTCACCGGCCACGTGCTCATTGACCCGGAAGGCGATGCCACACAACATGGTTCGGGGCGCGATACGCATGGCCACGCGGTTGGGGTCATCGGCGGGTAGTGCGTCGGCGATCGTTCGGGCACGTTCCCAGCTCAGCCACGCCGCGGCGATGTCGCGGTTGGTCGCCCATGCCGCGGCTCGCATGTGCCAGCCGTAAGCGCCGTGCTCGTCACCGGCGGCCTCCAAATGCCCGGCGATCAGGGCGGCGTGTTCGTCGGCCGCTCCCGGAGCGCGTGATTCGATCGCGGCCGCGATGCGCCGGTGCAGCTCGGCACGGTCCGATCGAAGCTGCGATTCGTAAGCCACCTCCCGAATCAGCGGATGGTAGAACGCATACTCGGGTTGCTGGCTGGGCATTTGATTGATGAGCTGGGCCGACACCAGCTCCTCGAGCACCGGCTCGATGCCCAAGGTTTCCAACAGATCCCGGTTGAAGTTCGAGCCGATGACCGCCGCCGCGCCCAGGGTGCGTTTCGCCTTCTGGCCCAGCCGGTCGATGCGCGCGGCGATAGTGGCTTGCAGCGTGGCGGGCACGCGCACCGCAGCGCCTTCCGTCGTCGAGACGTAGGCGCCCGAATTGCCTTGCAACACACCGCGGTCGGCAAGCTCGCGCACTATCTCTTCGGCGAAGAACGGGTTGCCCGCGGCCCGCTCGGTGATCATGGTGGCCAACTCAGCGACCGACGGGTGTGCCCCGAGCAGGTGCGAGACCAGTCCTGCGGTCTCCGAATCGCTCAGGGGCGAAAGGGCGATGGTTCGCGCACCGGCGACTTCGCCCAACGCGCCTCGATATTCGGGGCGATAGGTGACCAGCACCAGCGTGGGCGTCCTAGGGATTATGGCGATGAAATCGGTCAGCAGCGACTCGCTGACCTCGTCGATCCAGTGGGCGTCTTCGATGACGAAAAGCGCCGGGGTTTCGCGGGCCAGCGACGCGGCGTTGACCAGCCCGGTCAACCGCCGCCTGCGCGCCTCGGGATCGATCTTGGGCAGCTCGACATCGGGATCGGCGATGCCCAGCAGGTCGTTCAAGAGCAGCAAGTCCTCCGGCTCCGCATGGCGAGCCCGACCCCGGATCCGCGCCCGGGCGGTGGGCGGGTCAAGGCCCTTGATGCCCGTGACCGCGCGCAGCAGCCGCCCCACAACGTAAAACGGGATCTGGCTCGTGTGCGATTCGCAGGAGGCGACGAACACGTCGGCACCCCGCACGGCTGCCATGGCCGAGACGTCGCGCACCAGACGGCTTTTGCCGATGCCCGGTGGCCCCGCGACTCCGACCACCGCCCCGTGGCCATCGAGCGCGCGCTCCAGCAAGCCCTCGACCGCCGACATCTCCCCGCCCCTGCCGATCAGCTTCGACTCGCCATGCCAGGCATCGCGCTGCTTTTCGCCCATGCCCAGCAGCCGATGGGCCGGCACTGGCGTGTCAGAACCCTTGATCCGGACCAACTCTGATCCACCCAGATTCGCCGCGCCCTCGACGAGTCGCGCTGTCGGGGCGCTGAGCATCACCCCGCCCGGCGGAGCCGCCGATTCCATCCGCTGAGCCATGCCGACTTGCTCACCTATCGCGGTGTAACCGAAAGGCCCCGAGCCGATTTCGCCAGCGATCACCTGACCGGAGTTGAGGCCTACCCGCAGCTGCAGATGCACACCATCGCGGGCGTCGACGTCGACGGCTAGGCGCTTCACGTCCTCCTGAACCCCCAGCGCCGCCAAGCAGGCGCGAACCGCGTGGTCCTCCAATGCAACCGGCGCGCCGAACACCGCCATGATGCCGTCGCCGGTGAACTTGTCCACCGTGCCGCCGAAGCGCTGCACCACCGCCGCGCAAAGGTCGGCGACGTCGGCCATGATCTCTCGGAGTCGTTCCGCGCCCACGGCCGCCGCGATGTCCATCGAATGCACCACATCGGCGAACAGGACCGTGACCTGCTTGTACTCTGCACGGACATCCGGTCCTTTGACCGGGGATCCGCAGCCGTGGCAAAAGCGGGCGTTCTCCAGCGGCTCGGTGCCGCACGTTTGGCACGCCGCTATGGCCGTCATTCGACCCTCCGCCGGTCCGGGGCCCCAAGGTTTCCAGAGTTCTCAAAGAATAGGCGGTGGGGCACCCGCACGCACCGGGCGGCGAGTACTGCTATGGCAAGACAGGTAGTCGGCTACGCATGTGCTTGAAGGCCGAACCGCCCAGGCTGAGGCATGAAGGTACTTCGCCGACCAGCCCTGGGGGCCACCATGACGATCACCGTTGACGCGCCGAGCTGCCCGAACGTCTTCGATGCCGGACTTCCGGCGATTGATTATGAGCGTTGCCGAAGCCTGGAAGAGGCGCACGAGATCATCAGCCGCGCACGACGGCAGGCGCCTATCGCCATCGGCCCCCACGGGCCGGAGTTCTTGACCTATGACCTGGTTCGAACCGTCCTGCGTGACCCGCGATTTCGCGTGCCCCAGGGGATGTTCCTGGCCTCACAGGGCATCACCAGTGGCCCGCTGTGGGAGCGGGTGGCAACGAACCTGATCAGCCTCGACGGTCCCGCGCACCAGCGGCTGCGCCGCCTGGTGTCCAAGGCCTTCACACCGCGGGCCACCGCGCGGCTGGGCACCACGATCGTCGACGTAATCAACGAACTCATAGACCACCACGGCGCGGCCGGACGCTGCGACGTGGTCAGCGACATCGCCCGCCAATATCCGATCCCGATCATCTGTGCGCTGTTGGGCGCCCCGGCCGAGGACTGGAAGCTGTTCTCGGAGTGGACAGACGACATCTTCAAGGCCTTCAGCTGGGAGGTCGCGGCGCATGAGCGGGCCATCCTGGCGGCCTGGGACGAGCTCGACGCCTACATCGACGACATGGTCGCCCAGCGGCGGCTCACGCTGACCGACGACCTGCTCTCGGACCTGATCCGCGCGGAGGACGACGGTGATCACCTCAACGCCGAGGAGCTGCGGATGCTGGTAGCGGGCCTGCTGATGGCCGGCACGGACACCACCCGCAACCAGCTGGCCGCCTCCGTGCAGGTGCTGTGCGATCACCCCGACCAGTGGGCGCTGCTGGCCCAGCACCCCGAGCTCGCGGCAAACGCGGTCGAGGAGACGATGCGGCATTCACCGATCGCGGGCCTCACCCTGCGCATCGCCCTCGAGGACGTCGAGGTCGGCGGGTTCATGATCCCGGCCGGCACGCTGGTGATCGCCAACACGGCCGCCGCAAACCGCGACCCCGCCGTCTACGACGTTCCCGACCGGCTCGACATCACCCGCGTGGATGCCGCGCCGATGCAGACTTTCGGCGCCGGCATGCACTACTGCCTGGGCGCCAATCTGGCCCGACTGGAGCTGAGCGAAGCCCTGAAGGTCATGGCCCAACGCATGCCCAACGCCCGCCGCACCGGCCCCGCCCCGTGGAAGCCCCTCACCGCCATCAGCGGACCGGCCACGCTGCCAATCGAATTCGACCCGTCATAGGGCCGCTGGCTTACTCGCCCTGCGCGTGCCGCCCGGCGGCGATCTGCCGCCGGACGAACGGCGACAGCACCGCCTCGTAGTGACCCAGCAACTCGTCGCAGATGACCGGCCAGCTTCGGCCGACCACACTGCGCCGGGCGGCCGGGGCGTAGCGGGGCCGTTCGGCGATCAGGTGGGCGACCGCGTCGGGCAGCCGGGACTCGAACTCGTTGACGGCCAGCAGCAGACCGGTACGCCACGGTGTGACGAGGTCACGAGGGCCGCCGGCGTCGGGGGCGATCACCGGCAACCCCGACGCCAGCGCTTCCTGCACGACCTGACAAAACGTCTCGTGCTCGCCGGGATGCACGAACACGTCCATGCTGGCGTACGCCGCGGCGAGTTCGTCGCCGTACAGCGCACCGGTGAAAACCGCTGTCGGCATTGCCGATTGCAGCTTGCTGCGGTCGACGCCGTCGCCCACGATGACGAGCTGAACCGCGTCGTTCGCGGCCAGCCCGGCCAGACGCTCGACGTGTTTCTCGGGCGCGAGGCGACCCACGAACCCGACGACGGGCTTGCCCTGCGGTGACCACTGTCGTCGCAGCGCCTCGTCGCGCGCTGACGGCGCGAACCGCAGCACGTCGACGCCGCGCGCCCATCGATGCACCCGCGGAAACCGGTGAGCGACAAGCGATTCCATGGTCACACTGGATGGCGCCAGGGTGCGGTCGGCGAGGCTGTGCAGATGACGGAACCAGGCCCAGGCGGCACGCGCGGTCATCGGAATGCCGTAGCTGGCCGCGAAGCCCGGCACATCGGTCTGGTACACCGCGACCGTCGGAATTCCCAGCCACCGGGCCGCCCGCAGCCCGCCGTAGCCCAGCAGCGCCGGCGACGCCAGGTGAACCACGTGGGGATCGAATCCGCGCAGCACCTTCACCAGCCGGGGCGTCGGCACACCGAGCGGCAGGGTGGTCACCTTGGGAAACATCCGGGACGGCACCCGGTGCACCCGGATCCCGTCGTAGATGCGATCCGCCCGGGGCTGCCCGGGAGGGGTGTCGGGGGCGACGACCAGGGCTTCGTGGCCCGTCCGGCGCAGATGCTCGAGCACCCGGATCACCGAGTTGCTGACACCGTTGACTTCGGGGAGAAACGATTCCGCGACGATGGCAACGCGCACATCAACACCGTGTCAGCGCCGACTGTCGACAAGGTTGCCTGCGGGCATACGTCATGCGAAATTTGCAGGTCCGACGCTATCGGCGGGCGGCTTCTCGGTCGCGGCGGGGGGTACGTCACGCCGATCGAGCCACTTGTCGCCCAGCGCCAGCGCGATCAGGATCGCCGCCGCGCCCAGCCAGCCCACCACCGCGATGGACCCGGCCGGGATGATCGCCAGCCCGGCATTGCGATGCTGCACGCGCACCACGTTCGGATCGTTCTTGTTGTACTCGACGTAGATCCGCATCCCGGTGGCCAAATGCGACGGGTAGAGCACCCCGAGCTCGGGACGGTAGGTGACCCGCTCGGGGGTGACGAATTCGATGGTGGACCGGCGCGGTCCGGCGCTGAGCACCTCCGCCTGCGCGACACCCATGTTGTGAGTGATCGCGAGGTCGTCGCGCCAGGCGCCGGCCACCAGCAGCATGGACTGCAACGTGACCAGGCCGGCCACGATCAGCACCGCAATTCTGGCCCACCGCAACGCAATTCTGGCTCGCGTTTTCGGCGGTTCGTCACTTCGGCCATGAATCAGCAAGCGCAGCAGAGCTTTTGGTGACAGCGGCATCTAGGTGCGCCTCATAGCGCGGCCTTGATCGCGGCGTGCAGCTGCCGCAGCGACGACCGGTCGGCCTTGACCTCCAGCACCCGCATGCCGGCGCCGGGTTCGTCGAGCGCGGTGGGCAATTCGCCCACCTCGATCTGCCGGCTCTCGACGTGGTAGGCGCGGCACAGCGCACCCACGTCGACGTCGTGCGGGGTCCCGAAAATCCGCGACGAGACGTCGGAGAACCGCGGGTCGCCCTGTTCGAGCAGTTCGAAGATGCCGCCGCCGTTGTCATTGGAGACGACGATGGTCAGCCGGCGCGGGGTGGGCTCGGTGGGCCCGATGAGCAACCCGGAGCTGTCGTGCACGAACGTCAGGTCGCCGATCAGCGCGACGGTGCGCGCCGGGCTGTCCGGGCCGCCCTCGCGTTCGTGGGCGAGCGCCGCCCCGATGGCGGTGGACACCGTCCCGTCGATGCCGGCGACGCCGCGGTTGGACCGCACCCGGATGTCGCGGGTGTCCAGGCCGACCAGCGCGGCGTCGCGGACCGGGTTGGAGGCCCCGAGCACCAGCTGATCGCCGGGCGCCAACGCGTCGGCCACGGCCGCCGCGACGTGCAGGCCGGTGGTCAGCGGGTGGGCGTCGAGCTGTTCGCGGACGGCGGCCAGCGCGTGCCGGTTGGTCTCCGCGCAGCGGCGCAGCCACGCCGGGTTCGGTGCTCCGGTGGTGACCGCCCGGGTCCCGGTGGCCTGCGAGTTGCCCGAGACGTCCGGCCAGCGCGGCCCGGTGGTCAGCGCGAACACCGGCACCTGTGGGTCGGCCAGCAACGCCGACACCGGCCGGTGCAGGGTGGGGCGGCCGAGCATGATCACCTGCTTGGGCCGCAGCAGGGGCAGCGCGAGCGGGTGCAGCGGGTTGGCCGGCGCGGGCGCGGTCGGCTCGGCGACGGTCGGCAGCTGGGCGAGGTTGCGCTGCAGGCCCGCGCCGTGCCCGGCGATGACGACCGTGTCGGGTGACAGGTCGATGTCCAGCGGCTGGTCGAAGCTGACCGGCGGGGTGTAGGTCCACGGCCGCCCACCCGGGCGGCCCTGCGGCGTCGGCGTTTGAGGGTCGGGATCGGGTACCAACGGTTCGCGCAGCGGGATGTCGAACTGCACGGGGCCGGCGTTGGCGGTCCGGGATCCGGTGGCGGCCACCAGCACCCGGCAGGTCGCCGACCGCCAGGTGGCGTTCAGGGAATCCAACCGATCGGGGGCGTCCTCGGCCAGACCCAGGCTGATGGTGGCCCGCACCTGCGTGCCGAAGTAGCCCAGCTGTTCCATGGTCTGGTTTGCCCCGGTGCCCAGCAGCTCGTAGGGCCGGTTGGCCGAGAGCACGATCAGCGGCACCCGGGCGTAGTTGGCCTCGATCACCGCCGGGCCGAGGTTGGCGACGGCCGTGCCGGAGGTCATGGCGATGCAGACCGGCGCGCCCGCGGCGATGGCCAGGCCGATCGCCAGGTAGCCGGCGGTGCGCTCGTCGATGCGGACGTGCAGGCGGATACGTCCGGAGCGGTCGGCGTCCTGCAACGCGAAAGCCAGCGGGGCGTTCCGCGAACCGGGGCAGAGCACCACGTCGCGGACGCCGCCGCGAATCAGCTCGTCAACGACGACGCGAGCCTGGGTCGTCGAGGGGTTCACTCCTACAGGGTGTCACAGCCGGCTGAGGATGCCCGCCGGGTGCGCTCAGCCGTAGGCCTCGCCGAAGAACTTGAGCATGGCCGCGTTGACCTCGTCCGGTCGCTCGAAGAACCCGAGATGACCGGCGTCGGGTATCTGCACGTAGCGGCCGTTGGGCAGCGCGTCCGCGACCTCGCGGCCCATGTGCGGCGGGGTCAGCACGTCGTCGGAGAAGCCGATCACCAGCACCGGGGTCGTGATGCTGCGGTAGGCGGTCAACCGGCTGGTGTACGGCGCGATATCGAGCTGCGCGCGCGTGCCCGGGGTGGGCTTGAGGGGCCAGGTGGAGAACATCGCGATCCAGTCGGCGACGGCGGTGTCATCGTTGAGCGTCTTGCGGGAGAAGTTCTCCAGCAGGCGGATTTTGGCGTCGTACGCGGCCGGCATCTCGACACCGGTGTCGGACAGCTCGGCCTCGGCGTCGCGGAAGAACTGCCGGGCCCGGTCCATGCGGCCGCGGGTCCCCATCAGCACCGCCGAACTGACCAGCTCGGGCCGGGCCAGCATGAGCTCCTGGGCGATGTACGCGCCCATCGACATCCCGACGATGCGGGCCGGGGCCGCATTCAAGCCCTCGATCAGCGCCGCGGTGTCGGCGACCATGGTTTCCGTCGTGAACCCCTGGGCGTTCTCCGTGGCGCCGATTCCGCGATTGTCGAAGGTGATGACGCGGTATCCGGCCGCCAGAAACGCGGGGACTTGATAGGGGTGCCAGGTCCGTCCGGCGCCGCCGTGGCCGGCGATGAATACCACGGGATCACCGGAGCCGCGGTCGTCGTAAGCCAGGTTGATCACCCGGACGACGGTACAAGCAACCGATGGCACGCCTTGACCCGGTCGATCCACCACTGCCGCCGCTCCGGCGCCGCCCGCAGGGCCCGCAGCCGCTCGGGGTCGGGCGTGACCGGCCCCACCGGCAGGGCGCCGTCGACCGGCGCGGCGGTCTCGGCGACGTCGTCGACGAAGAGCCCGCCGGTGCCCAGGCCGCAGGCGTGCCGGAGTTGCGGCAAGGCCGCCGCGGCGCGCAGCCCGGCGCCGATTCCCACCGCCGAATCCAGCGCGCTGGAAATCACGACCGGGATGTCGATCTGCGCAGCGATCTCGAGCATGGCCGAAATCCCGCCCAGCGGAGCGACTTTGAGCACCGCGATGTCGGCGGCGTGGGCGCGGACCACGGCCAGCGGGTCGTCGGCCTTGCGGATGCTCTCGTCGGCGGCGATCGGCACGTCCGTGCGCCGGCGCAGCTCCGCGAGCTCGTCGACGCTTGCGCAGGGCTGTTCGATGTATTCCAGCGGCCCGTCGGCGGTCAAAGCGGCCGCGGCCCGCACGGCCTCCTCGACGCTCCACCCGCCGTTGGCGTCCACCCGCACCGTGGGGACCAGTGCGCGCACGGCGTTGACCCGGGCGACGTCGTCGGCCAGCGACTGCCCGGGCTCGGCCACCTTCACCTTGGCAGTGCGGGCCCCGGGGAAGCGGGCGAGCACTTCCGGAACGTCGGCGGCGGCCACGGCCGGCACGGTCGCGTTGATCGGGACGCGGTCGCGATGGGTCGGCGGCGGCGTCCGGTAGGCGGCTTCGATGCCCGACGCCAGCCACTGCGCGGCCTCGCGCGGCTCGTATTCGACGAAGGCCCCGAATTCGCCCCACCCGGCCGGGCCCTCGATCAGCGCCACTTCGCGGGTGGTGATGCCGCGAAAGCGCACCCGCATCGGCAGCGCCACCACGTGCAGGCGGTCGAGCAGGTCCGCGAGCGTCGGCGTCACGCGCTGTGGACCTGGCGGCCCGCCAGATACGTCGCGCGCACCTGAAGGTCGGCGATCTGCTCGGGCGGCACCGTTCGCGGATCGGCGGAGAGCACCACCAGGTCGGCGTATTTGCCGACCTCCAGCGAGCCGATCACGTCGTCGGAGAACAGCTGCCAGGCCGCGTCGATGGTTTGCGCGCGGATCGCCTGCTCCACGGTCAGGCGTTCCTCGGGTCCGAGCACCCGGCCGCTGGGCGCCGTGCGGGTCACGGCAACGCTGATGTTGCGCAGCGGCTCCTCGGGCGTGACGGGCGGGTCGTTGTGCAGCGAGATGCGCATCCCGGTGGCCACCGCGGATCCGGCCGGCATCCAACGGGTTCCACGTTCTTCGCCGAACAGGCCGTCGACGATGACGTCGCCCCAGTAGTGGATCTGGTCGACGAAGATGCTGCAGGTCACCCCGAGGTCGTGGGCCCGCTGCAGCTGCTCGGGCCGGATGGCGCCGACGTGTTCGAGCCGCAGCCGGTGGTCGTCGCGCGGATGGCGCGTGAGGGCCTCTTCGTACACGTCCAGGATGGTGTCCACGCCGGCGTCGCCCTGCACGTGGCAGGCCATCGGCCAGCCCAGCGGGAAGTACGCGCCGACGATCTCGTGCAGCTGCTCTTTCGTGTAATTGGCGCAGCCGCAGGAGCCCGGCACGACGCCGATGATCCGGGTGGCCTCGGTGTCCAGGTACGGAAACGAAAGGTCGATGTTGCCGATCCAGGGCGAGCCGTCGACCCAGATCTTGATGCCGACCTGCCGCAGGATGTCGTCGCCCTGCCCGGGTGTGGCGGCGGTGGACATCTGCGGGTTGGAGATCTCGTAGGTGCGCAGCCGAACCGTGAGTTGCTCGCGCAGCTGTTCGACCACCGGCCGGAAGTTCGGGTCGAACGCCATCTCCGAGCAGGTGGTCAGGCCGGCGCGGTTGAGCCTCGCGCACTCGGCGAGCAGCATCTGCGGGTAGTCCGCGAAGTCGATGGCCCCGGCCAGCAGCGGGAAGACCGCGCCGGTCTCCTCGGCGGTGCCGTCGAGTTCACCGTTGGCGTCGCGGCCGTACTTGGCGCCCTTGGGGTCCGGGGTGTCGCGGTCGAGCCCGTGCAGCTTGGCGGCGCGCGAGTTGAAGTAGGCCTTGTGCCCCGAGTTGTGGATGATCACCAGCGGGCTGTCGGGCGCGATGCCGTCGAGCCAGTTCAGGGTCGGCTCCGGAAGGCCCTTCTGCAACAGCGGATCCCAGCCGTTGAGGAACGCGCCGTCGGATCCCCGCCGGGCGACCTCGGAATGAATCGCCGCGACGACCTCGTCGGCGCCGCGCATCGTGACCGGCCGGATGTCGACGAGGCGGTCCGACAGCGCGACCGCCTCCATCAGCGGATGTCCGTGTGCCTCAACGAAGCCGGGCATCACACAGCCGTCGCCGACATCGACGGTCCGGGTGCCGGGGCCGGCGAAGTCGGCAATTTCCGCGCGGGTTCCAACGGCGACGATTCTGCCGTCTTTCACCGCGAGCGCCTCCGCGGTAGGCCGTGCCTCGTCGACGGTCAGGATGGTTCCGGTAACGACGAGATCTGCATCGGCCATGGGCAGGAATCGTACTGATTGCCGGTGTCGAACAGGGTGCGGCTGACGCAAATTGCAACACGTTCTAGTCTTGCTCATGAGTCGCGTCGGCGACGATGCAGAGCAAAGCGATGAGGAGGAGCGGCGCCATGACGGCCGACCTGTTGCGCAACCCGACCCATAACGGCCACCTGCTCGTGGGCGCGCTCAAGCGCCACAAGACCAAGCCGGTGCTTTTCCTCGGCGACACCACGCTGACCGGTGGTCAGATGGCCGAGCGGATCAGCCAGTACATCCAGGCGTTCGAGGCGCTGGGCGCCGGCACCGGCGTGGCGGTCGGCCTGCTGTCGCTCAACCGCCCCGAGGTGCTGTTGATCATCGGCGCCGGCCAGACCCGAGGCTACCGGCGCACCGCCCTGCACCCGCTGGGCTCACTGGACGACCACGCCTACGTGCTCAACGACGCCGGCATCAGCTCGCTGATCATCGACCCCAACCCGATGTTCGTCGAACGGGCGCAGGCGCTGCTGGAGAAGGTGCCCGGGCTCAAGCAGATCCTCACCATCGGGCCGGTGCCCGAGGCCCTCAGCGGGGTGGCGGTCGACCTGGCGGCCGAGGCGGCCAAGTACGACCCGCAGCCACTGACCGCCGCAGACCTGCCGCCGGATCAGGTAATCGGCCTCACCTACACCGGGGGCACCACCGGCAAGCCCAAAGGCGTGATGGGCACCGCGGCGTCGATCTCCTCGATGACCCAGATCCAGCTCTCCGAATGGGAATGGCCGGAGGAACCGCGGTTTTTGATGATCACCCCGCTGTCCCACGCGGGGGCGGCGTATTTCCTGCCCACCCTGATCAAGGGCGGCGAGATGCATGTGCTGCCCAAGTTCGACCCGGCCGAGGTGCTGAAAACCATTGAGGAGAAACGCATTACGGCCACCTTCCTGGTGCCGTCGATGCTGTACGCGCTGATGGACCACCCGGATTCGCACACCCGCGACCTGTCGTCGCTGGAGACCGTCTACTACGGCGCCTCGGCGATCAACCCGGTGCGGCTGGCCGAGGCGATCCGCCGGTTCGGCAAGATCTTCGCCCAGAACTACGGGCAATCCGAGGCGCCGATGGCCATCACCTATCTGGCCAAGAACGAGCACGACGAGAAGCGGCTCACCTCGTGTGGGCGCCCGACGCTGTTCGCGCGGGTGGCGCTGCTGGGCGAGGACGGCAAGCCGGTGGCGCAGGGCGAGCCGGGCGAGATCTGCGTCAGCGGACCGTTGTTGGCGGGCGGTTACTGGAACCTGCCGGACGCGACGGCCGAGACGTTCAAGGACGGCTGGCTGCACACCGGCGACATGGCCCGCGAGGACGAGGACGGCTTCTACTTCATCGTCGACCGGGTCAAGGACATGATCGTCACCGGCGGCTTCAACGTGTTCCCGCGCGAGGTCGAGGACGTCGTCGCCGAGCACCCGGCCATCGCCCAGGTGTGCGTCGTCGGCGCGCCGGACGAGAAGTGGGGCGAGGCCGTCACCGCGGTGGTCGTGCTGCGCTCCGATGCGCCCCGCGATGACGCGGCGATCGAGAAGATGACCGCCGAGATCCAGGCCGCGGTCAAGGACCGCAAGGGTTCGGTGCAGTCGCCCAAGCGCGTGGTGCTCGCCGACTCGCTGCCGTTGACGGGGCTGGGCAAGCCGGACAAGAAGGCCGTGCGCGCCCAATTCTGGGAGGGCGCCGCGCGCTCGGTGGGCTGATAGCTCGCGAGCGTGAAGCTACTTTCACGTTCGCGCGCGAGCGTAAAAGTAGCTTCACGCTCGGCGGGTAGGGCCTAGGCCGAGACCCCCGCCACCAGCAGGTCGAGCATGCGGCCGGTCTGCTCGGGCGAACCGCTGACCAGGAAGATGCCGATCAGGCTGGACACCACGTCGTCGGCGCGCACGTCGGCGCGCAGGCTTGCGTCGTCGGCGCCGGCGCGCAACAGCAACTCGACGGCGCCCACGATGCTGTCGCGAGTCTGGCTGGGCGCAAGAGCGCCCGAGTCGAAAATCGCCTGCAAGGACTCGGCCATGCCGCGCTTGGCGGCCACGAAGCTCGCGTAGCGGTCCATCCACCGTCGCAGCGCAACCTTGGGTGGATGCCGCTTGAGCAGCTGCCCGGCCGCCGCGGCCACCTCGGCGAGCTCGGCACAGTAGATCGCCTCGACGAGGGCCTCGCGGTTGGGGAAGTGGCGGTACAGGGTGCCGATGCCCACCCCCGCGTCGCGGGCGATCGACTCGAGCGACACCGATCCACCGTGCACGGTGAAAGCGGCAGTGGCCGCCTGCAGCAACCGTTCGCGATTGCGACGGGCATCCGACCTTCCAACCAAAGCGGAGGCTCCTCCGTTTCTGCTACGCTGACACAAGCGGAGGACCCTCCGCATTTATCCAGTGTCTCACGATCGAGGGAGCACCATGACTGACCAACCCCGGCCCGGCGGCATCGGCACTCTCGGCACGAGGTCCGTCGCCCGCATGGGCTACGGCGCCATGCAACTGTTCGAGGCACCGACCGTCGACGACGCGGCGGCGGTCCTGCGTCGCGCGATCGAACTCGGCGTCAACCACATCGACACCGCATCCTTCTACGGGCCCGGCGAGGTGGACCGCCGGATCCGCGCGGCGCTGGCCCCCTACCCGGACGACCTCGTCATCGTCAGCAAGGTCGGCGCCCGCTACACCGGCGAACAACCCATTCCGCTGGCCGCCGCCCAGAAGCCCGCCGAACTGCGCGCCGCCGTCGAGGACGATCTGCGCGAACTCGGCCTCGACCAGATTCCGGTGGTGAACCTGCGCCGGCTTGATCTCGGTCCCGGCCTGGCCGCCGAGGGCGACCAGATCGTCGACCTCGACGACCAACTCGCCGAGATGATCGCCCTGCGCGATGCGGGCAAGATCGGCGGGATCGGGATCAGCGCCGTGCCGCTCGAAATGGTGCGCCGCGCGCTGCCCGCCGGAATCGTCTGCGTGCAGAACGCCTACAGCGTGCTGGACCGCTCCCAGGAAGCGACGCTCGAACTGTGCACGGCCGAGGGCATCGCGTGGGTGCCGTACTTCCCGCTCGGCTCGGCGTTCCCGGGATTGCCGAAGGTCGCCGACCATCCGGTGGTCGTCGACATCGCCGGCGAAATCGGCGCGACACCGTCCCAGGTCGGGCTGGCCTGGATCGTGGCCCACGCGTCGAACACGCTGCTGATTCCCGGCACCCGGTCGATCGCCCACCTCGAGGAGAACCTCGGCGCGGCCGCGGTGTCGCTGGACGCCGACGCGATGGCGCGGCTCGACGCCGTCGGTACGACGCTGCCCCAGGCTCATGGTGCGGAGCCCTTTCAGAGGTAACGTCGCTGCCTATGGGAAGCGGCAAACGCGTCCGGCCGCCGTGGTGGCTGAAGCCGGCCAACAAGGTCTTCATCCGGATGTCACGGCTGGGCCTGAGCTTCGGCGGCGAGAGCCCGGTGGTGTTGACCGTGCCCGGCCGCAAGTCCGGCACGCCGCGGTCGACGCCGGTGACACCGATGACGGTGGATGGCAAACGCTATGTGGTGGGCGGGTTTCCGGGCGCGGACTGGATCCGCAACGTCCGCGCCGCCGACGTTGTGACGCTGGCCCGCGGCCGGAGCTCCGAGCGGGTGCGGATGGTGGAGTTGCCCGAAGAGGCGGCGCGGCCGTTCTTGCGGGCGTTCCCCACCGAGGTGCCCACCGGCGTCGGCTTCATGAAACGCTCTGGGTTGGTGAAGGACGGACGCCCCGAGGAGTTCGAGGCGCTGGCCGGCGTGTGTCCGGTATTCCGGCTTGATCCGGCATAGGAGTTCAAAAACGTTGAGTGACAACCCCTTTGATGCACAGGCCTGGCGTCCCGTCGACGGCTTCGGCGACCTTACCGACATCACCTATCACCGGCACGTCGAGGACGCCACGGTGCGGGTGGCGTTCGACCGGCCCGAGGTGCGCAACGCGTTCCGGCCGCACACCGTCGACGAGCTCTACCGGGTGCTCGACCACGCCCGGATGTCCCCCGACATCGGCGTGGTGTTGCTGACCGGCAACGGACCGTCACCCAAGGACGGCGGCTGGGCATTCTGCTCCGGCGGCGATCAGCGCATCCGCGGGCGCAGCGGCTACCAGTACGCCAGCGGCGACACCGCCGACACCGTCGACACCGCCCGCGCCGGCCGGTTACACATCCTGGAGGTCCAACGGCTGATCCGGTTCATGCCCAAGGTGGTCATCTGCCTGGTCAACGGGTGGGCGGCCGGCGGGGGGCACAGCCTGCACGTGGTCTGCGACCTCACCCTGGCCAGCCGCGAGCACGCCCGCTTCAAGCAGACCGACGCCGACGTCGGCAGCTTCGACGGCGGCTACGGGAGCGCGTACCTGGCCCGCCAGGTCGGCCAGAAGTTCGCGCGCGAGATCTTCTTCCTGGGCCGCCCCTACACCGCCGAGCAGATGCACCACATGGGCGCGGTCAACGCCGTCGTCGACCATGCGGAGCTCGAATCCGAGGCGATCCAGTGGGCGCGCGAGATCAACGCCAAATCGCCTCAGGCACAACGAATGCTGAAGTTCGCGTTCAACCTGCTCGACGACGGCCTGGTGGGCCAGCAGCTGTTCGCGGGCGAGGCCACCCGGCTGGCGTACATGACCGATGAGGCCGTCGAGGGCCGCGACGCCTTCCTGGAAAAGCGGGATCCGGACTGGAGCCGGTTCCCCCGCTACTTCTAACGGCGAGCACCCACGTCACGCTGGCGTGACACTCGGGCGCCCACGTCACGCTGGCGTGACGCTCGAGCGCCCACGCCACGCTGGCGTGACACTCGAGCGCCAACGTCACGCTGGCGTGACGCTCGGAGCGACGCGCGCCCCGCCTAGACTCGCGTCACGTGAGCAAAAGTCCCCTTCGCCGGATCGCCGACCAATTCTCCCTGGCGATCATGCGACCGCCCATGGCGCCGCAGATACTGGTCAACCGGCCGTTGATCAAGCCGATCGAGCTGGCCGGCAAGCGCATCCTGCTGACCGGGGCGTCCTCGGGCATCGGCGAGGCCGCGGCCGAACAGTTCGCCCGAGCGGGCGCCACGGTGGTTGCCGTCGCACGCCGCCAGGATCTGCTGGACGCGCTCGCCGAGCGGATCACGGCCGCGGGCGGTGCGGCCATATCGATCCCGTGCGACGTCTCGAACATGGACGCCGTCGACGCCCTGGTCGCCGACGTCGAACAGCGTCTCGGCGGCATCGACATCCTGATCAACAACGCCGGCCGGTCCATCCGCCGGCCGCTGGCCGAATCGCTGGACCGCTGGCATGACGTCGAGCGGACCATGGTGCTCAACTACTACGCGCCGCTGCGGCTGGTCCGCGGGCTGGCGCCCGGCATGCTCGAGCGCGGCGACGGCCACATCATCAACGTCTCCACCTGGGGCGTGATGTCGGAGGCTTCGCCGCTGTTCTCGGTGTACAACGCCTCGAAGGCCGCGCTGTCAACGGTGAGCCGGGTCATCGAAACCGAATGGGGCAGTAAGGGCGTGCATTCGACGACGCTGTACTACCCGCTCGTCGCCACCCCGATGATCGCGCCGACCAAGGCCTACGAGGGAGTCGCCGCGCTGACCTCAGAAGAGGCCGGCGAGTGGATGCTCACCGCCGCCCGCACCCGGCCGGTGCGGATCGCACCGCGGATCGCGATCGCCGGCCGGGCGCTCGACATCGTCGGCCCGCGCTGGGTGAACGCGATGATGCAGCGCCAAAGCATCCAGCCCAACCGCGCCGGCACTGGCTGATCCGGCCGCATGGTAGACACGACGCTATGGAGATCCTGGCCAGCCGGATGCTGCTGCGGCCGTCGGACTATCAGCGCTCGCTAGCCTTCTACCGCGACGAGATCGGGCTGGCGATTTGGCGTGACTACGGCGCTGGCACAGTCTTTTTCGCGGGCCAGTCCTTGCTGGAGCTGGCCGGTCACGGCGCTCCCGACCCCGCCCAGGCCGCCTTCCCCGGTGCACTGTGGCTACAGGTCCGCGACATCGAGGCCACCCAGGCCGAATTGGCGGGCCGCGGGGTGTCGATCGCGCGCGAGGCTCGCCGGGAACCATGGGGCCTGAAAGAGATGCACGTCACCGATCCGGATGGGCTGACGCTCATCTTCGTCGAGGTGCCGCCGGAGCACCCGCTACGGCGCGACACCCGGGGTGAACAACAGGGAAACGCCGGTTAACTGAGAGGTAACATCTGGCGACGGTTCAAGGTACACCCGCGTTTCGGCCCCCGCATCATTCGACAATGGAAACCTCCTACCACCAGAATCAGGCGCTGTGAACATCCAATTGTTCCTCTTGATCATTGTCGTAATCACGGCACTGGCTTTCGATTTCACCAACGGCTTCCATGACACGGGCAACGCGATGGCGACCTCGATCGCCAGCGGTGCGCTCAAGCCCAAAGCGGCCGTCGCCCTGTCCGCGGTGCTCAACCTCGTGGGCGCGTTCATGTCCACCGCCGTCGCCGCGACGATCGCCAAGGGCTTGATCGACGGCCACATCGTGACGCTGGAGCTGGTTTTCGCCGGCCTCGTCGGCGGCATCGTCTGGAACCTGCTGACCTGGCTCCTCGGCATCCCCTCGAGTTCGTCGCACGCCCTGATCGGCGGCATCGTCGGCGCCACGATCGCCGCCGTCGGCGCGCACGGGGTGATCTGGAAGGGCGTGGTGTCCAAGGCGATCATCCCGGCAGTCGTGTCGGCGATCCTGGCGATCGTGGTCGGCGCGGTGGCGACCTGGCTGGTCTACCGAATCACCCGCGGCATCCCGACCAAGCGCACAGAAGCCGGCTTCCGGTACGGCCAGTGGGGCTCGGCATCGCTGGTCTCGCTGGCCCACGGCACCAACGACGCGCAGAAGACCATGGGCATCATCTTCCTGGCGCTGATGTCCTACGGCTCGGTGAGCAAGACCGCGTCGATGCCGCCACTGTGGGTCATCGTCGGTTGCGCGGTGTCGATGGCGCTCGGCACCTATCTGGGCGGCTGGCGAATCATCCGCACCCTGGGCAAGGGACTGGTCGAGATCCAGTCGCCGCAGGGCATGGCGGCCGAATCCTCTTCGGCCGCGGTGATTTTGCTGTCCGCCCACTTCGGCTACGCGCTGTCGACCACCCAGGTCTGCACCGGCTCGGTGCTGGGCAGCGGGTTGGGCAAGCCCGGCGGCGAGGTCCGCTGGGGCGTCGCCGGCCGCATGGGCGTCGCGTGGCTGGTCACGCTTCCGCTGGCCGGGCTGGTCGGTGCGGTCACCTACTGGATCGTGCACCTGATCGGCGGCTACCCGGGCGCCATCGTGGGCTTCGCGCTGCTGATCGGGGTGTCGGCCACCATCTACGTCCGGTCGCGCAGGGTCAAGGTCGACCACCACAACGTCAACGCCGAATGGAAGGGCGACCTGACCACCGGGCTCGAGGAGTCCATTGATCAGCACCCGCCCTCGAACGCCGGCCCCACCTCCGGCGGCGGCATGACCTCCCGATTCGACTCCGACGACCCCACGATCAAGGCGAACGCGTGATGAGTCACTTCGGCGATTGGTTCAACTACCAGGCCTCCCTCAAGATCCTGGCGTTCGCCATGCTGGCCGGCGCCGCTTTGCCGGGGCTGTTCGCCCTGGGGCTCCGCTTCCAGGCGATCGGCGCGGGACAGGCCGGCACCGATGGCGGCTCGCCGCAGAAGAACCCGGCGCTGCTGGCGGTCGCGTGGGCGATCTATGCGGTGGTGATCCTCGTGATCGCCTTCGCTTTGCTGTACATCTCGCGCGACTTCATCGCCCATCACATCGGCACCCCGTTCCTCGGCGCCAAACCCAAGTAGCATCAATTGATGCCCACCGAGTTACCACGCCGGACACCGGGGGAAGCTGCAACAGCGTGAACGGATTTCTCAATTCCATCGTCTCCTGGCTTCGTGCGGGATACCCGGAAGGCGTTCCGGCGACGGACACCTTCCCGGTGCTCGCATTGCTGGCCCGCCGGCTGTCCAACGACGAAGCCAAGGCGGTCGCCTGTGAGCTGGTTCGGCGCGGCGAGTTCGACGATGTCGACATCGGCGTGCTGATCACCCAGATCACCGATGAGCTGCCGTCGCCCATCGACGTCGAGCGGGTCCGGGTGCGGTTGGCGGCCCAGGGCTGGCCCTTCGACGACGCCGACCAGGCCGGGGACCCGGCATAGCCGTACTGCGCGCGGTGCACGTCCCGCCCGGGTCGGCGGTCTCGTCGCTGTTGCCCGCACTCGAGCGCGTGCTCGACGGGCGCGACCCCGCACTGGTCGCCCTGTCCTCGAGCGACGATCGTGAGTCGGATGCGCTGCGGGTGGGTCTGCGCGTCGGGGAAGCCATCGACGACGACGTCGCCCTGGTCGCGGCGACGTCGGGAACCACCGGAGTTCCCAAGGGCGCGTTGCTGACCGCCGACGCCCTGACCGCCAGCGCGACGGCCACCCATGACCGCCTCGGCGGACCGGGCAGCTGGCTGCTCGCCCTGCCGCCCCACCACATCGCGGGGATCCAGGTGTTGGTGCGCAGCGCGCTCGCCGGCTCGGTACCGGTCGAGATGGACGTCTCCGCGGGGTTCGATGTCGCCGAATTGCCCGGTGCGGTAAGGGCATTGGGACCGGGGCGGCGATACACCTCGCTGGTCGCCACGCAGTTGGCCAAGGCGCTCGGCGACCCGGCGGCGGCGGCCGCGCTCGCCGAACTGGACGCCGTGCTGCTCGGCGGCGGACCCGCGCCGCGACCGGTTCTCGACGACGCGGCCGCGGCGGGCGTCACCGTGGTCCGCACCTACGGGATGAGCGAGACCGCCGGCGGGTGCGTGTACGACGGCGTCCCGCTGGACGGGGTGCGGGTGCGCACGGTCGACGGGCGCATCGTCATCGGCGGCACGACGCTGGCCAAGGGCTACCGCAACCCCGTCGAGCCGGATCCGTTCGCCGAACCGGGCTGGTTTGCCACCGACGATCTCGGCGCCGTCAGCGACGCGGGCGTGCTGACCGTCCTGGGCCGCGCCGACGACGCGATCAGCACCGGCGGGTTGACGGTGCTGCCGCAGCCTGTCGAGGCTGCGCTGTCCAGTCATCCCGCCGTCAGCGATTGCGCGGTGTTCGCAGTGGCCGACGACCGGCTGGGTCAGCGGGTGGTTGCCGCGGTCGTGGTGCGCGACGGGTCCGCCGCGCCCACCCTGGACGCGCTGCGCGCGCACGTGGCGCGCACCCTGGACGCCACCGCCGCGCCGCGCGAGCTGTACATCGTCGACGCACTGCCGCGTCGCGGCATCGGCAAGGTCGACCGCACGGCGTTGGCGCGCCGGTTCGCCGGCGATCAATAGGCTGTTCGTCCGTGAGGATCGGTGGGCGGGCGGCAGCGCGGGAAGCGGTGGCGGTCACGGTCGGGCTCGTGCTGGTGGCCGCGGCGTTCGTGCTGCCGCGGATGAACTCAGGCGTGCGCCCGCGCCTTGATGTCGGCGCCCAGAAGTTCGCCACCCACGCCGGCTCCGCGCCGATCTTCGGCGAATGGTTGATCCACGCCGGCTGGGGAACCGGGCCCGCGATTGTGATCGCGATCGTCATCGTGGCGTGGGGACCCGTTCTGGCGCAACGCCTTTCGTGGCATGCCTTGACGCTGGGCAGCTGGGCCACCGCGTGCGGGTGGGCGTTCGCGCTGGCGATGATCGATGGCTGGCAGCGCGGCTTCGCTGGCCGGCTGACCACCCGGGACGAATACTTGTGGCAGGTGCCGGGCATCAGCGACATCGGTGCGACGCTGCGCACGTTTGCGAGCCGGATCGTGGACTACCAGCCGAACTCGTGGACGACGCACGTGTCGGGACATCCGCCCGGCGCGCTGCTGACGTTCGTCTGGCTGGACCGGCTCGGCCTGCACGGCGGCGCCTGGGCCGGGCTGCTGTGCCTGCTGGCCGGCTCGAGCGCGGCGGCCGCGGTGGTGATCGCCGTGCGCGCGCTGGCCGACGAACAGACGGCACGGCGCGCCGCCCCGTTCGTCGCCCTGGCGCCGACCGCGATCTGGGTGGCCGTCTCCGCCGACGGATACTTCGCCGGGGTGGCGGCCTGGGGCATCGCGTTGTTGGCCGTGGCTGTGCACCGTCCGGTCCGCTTCCCCGCGCTGACGGCCGCGGGCGCGGGCCTGCTGTTGGGCTGGGGCGTGTTCTGCAACTACGGCCTGATGTTGATGGGGCTGCCGGCGGTGGCGGTGCTGGCCTCGGTCCGGCAGCCCCCGGGCAGCCGCTTGGCGGACTGGCGAGCGATCCTGCGGGCCCTCGGCCCGGCGGCGCTGGCCGCGATCGCGGTGGCGGTGGCCTTCGCGATCGCCGGGTTCTACTGGTTCGACGGTTACACCCTGGTGCAGCAACGCTATTGGCAGGGCATCGCCAAAGACCGCCCCTTCCAGTATTGGAGCTGGGCCAACCTGGCGTCCGTGGTGTGCGCGATCGGGTTGGGTGGGGTCGCCGGTATCAGCAGGGTTTTCGACTGGCCCGCCATCCGCCGCCGCTCCGGCTTCCATTTGTTGCTGCTTGGCATGCTGGCCGCCATCGTCTGCGCGGACCTGAGCATGCTCAGCAAGGCCGAGGTGGAACGCATCTGGCTGCCGTTCACCATCTGGCTCACCGCATCGGCCGCTCTGCTGCCGACACGGTCACACCGGATCTGGTTGGCGCTCAACGCCCTCGGCGCGCTGGCGCTCAACACGATCATCCTGACGCACTGGTAGAGACCAGTCCGTCCGGCGGACTACCGTTCTCGTGCTACGCGGCCCCCGGCGCCGGCAAGGGAATCCAAGGAATATCCCACCAGGCGGGCGGGGGCGGCGGCTCGGTGGTGGGCTCGCCGAGGTGTTGTGGGCAATAGGCGCTGACGGCGCTGGTCGTGAAGTGGGTCGCGTCCGCCACGGTGAACCCGGCATTTTCCGACGACACACTTTGGATGACATCGGCCTGGGAGTGGCCCTGATCCATCAATTCACAGGCCTTCTTGCCGACCCGAATCGCGATGGCGCCGTTCTTGTAAGGCACGCCGGCCTGATCGAGCGCCGCCAAGAAATTCGCATCCGGGTTGCCGCCGGGCTCGGCCTGTGCCGGCGCGGCCGCGCCGATGACCGCGGCGAAGCCCGCCAGCACGAGAAGCGTTCGCACCGCCTCATCTTTCTACAAAACGCCGGTGTTGTCCTGCGGATCTCTAGAGACCGGCGGCGCGGGTGACGCCCGCGAACCGGCTGGCGGGGCCGCAGGCGTCGCGCACCGCCGCGACGTCGTCGACGAAGTCCACGTCGGCCAGCGTCTCGAGGGTAACCACATCAATGCCGTTGTCGCGCAATGCCTTCAGCGTCAAATCCCCGGTGTCGGGCACCGACATCGGCACGGTGCGCAGGCACTGCGCCGTCGCGGGGTCCGCGACGCCCAGCACCCACCAGCCGCCGTCCCGGGCCGGCCCGAGGACGGCCGGCGCGTCGAGAAGCCGGCGCGCGCAAGCCGTCAACAGATCCGCGCTCACCTGAGGCGTGTCCATGCCGATCTGCAGCACCGGAAGCCCGCCGGCCGCGTCGGTGTGCGCGTTGGCGAGCCGGTCCGCGAAATCGTCACCGCGCTGGGGAATCACGGTGAACGAAGCGAGCCGCTGCCGTATTTCGGCGGCGTTCACCGCGGCGTCCAGGTCTCCGGTCAGGGCCGCCACCCGCGCCGCCACCGGAGCGGCGGCCACGGCATCGAGCGTGTCAAGCAGTGCGGCGGCGGCGATTTCGGCGGCGACGCGATCGCCGACGGTCGCCGCGAGCCGCGTCTTTGCCCGGCCCGGCTCGGGCGCCTTCGCGACCACCAGCAGGGTGACCGGAAGGACGCTCACGAAATCACTTTCCAGAAGTCCAGGATCGCGGTGATGCTGCCCCGCAGTGAACCGCTGACCTTCGACTTGCCGCCCGTCCGCGGGCCGTAGCTGACGTCGAGTTCGACGACGCGCCAGCCGGCGGCCGCGGCACGCACCAGCAGTTCCAGCGGATAACCCGATCGCCGGTCGGCGACGCCCAGCGCAAGCAGCGCCTCGCGCCGGGCGACTCGCATCGGCGCGATGTCGTGTACCGGTAGGCCGTGGCGGGTGCGCAGTCGCCAGCTCATGACCACGGTGCCCACCCTGGCCACCCACGGCCAGTGCAGCCCGGCTACCGGCCGGCGCCGGCCGGTCACCAGGTCAGCGCCGCGTTCCAGCTCCGCGACCAGCCGGGGCAGATCGGCGCCGTCCATCGAGCCATCGGCGTCGATCACCGCCACGATCGGGGTCGTCGCCGCCAGCACGCCCGCGTGGACGGCCGAGCCGTACCCGGCCCGCGGTTCGGCGACGACTTGGGCACCGTGCCTGCTCGCGACCGCGGCGGTGTCGTCGGTGCTGTTGTTGTCCACCACCAACGCCCGGTATCCCGCGGGTATGGCGGTTAACACCGCGGGCAGTGACTCCTCTTCGTTGAGGCAGGGCAGGACCACCGTGACCAGGCCGTCGGTGTCGGCCACCCTCAGAATCCGTGGTGTTGGTGGGGCTGCTGCGGGAACACCGGCTGCTGCTGCGTGGGCGGCGGCAGGGTCTGCTGGGTGTGCGGCGGGAGCGTCGGGGCCTGCGTGGCCTGGGTGCTCGGCGGCGAATACGTGCTCGGCGGCGGCGCCTGGGTGGTCGCCTTGGTGCTCGGTGGCGAATACGTCGTCGTCGGCGGCGAGTACGTGGTGGTCGGCGGCGAATACGTCGTCGTCGGCGGCGAGTACGTCGTCGTCGGCGGCGAATACGTCGTGGTCGGCGGCGTGTAAGGCGTGATCGTCGGCGACGTGAAGGTCGGCGGCGTGTACGGCGGGTAGTTCGGGCCCCACCCCGGGATCGGGATGGGTATCGGAATAGGAATGGGCACAATGGGATTCGGGCGGGGCGCCCAACCCGGATCGGGATTCGGCACGGCGCTGGGATTGACCGGCGCCTCGGGAGCGGGAGCGTTCGGCACTCCGCCACCCGGCGGGGGGCCGACCTGCTGTGGGCTCGGGACGTAGCTGGGAGCCTCGACGGTGCCGCCCTGGAATCCGGCGTTGGGTTGGTCGGGCGGCGGCGGGGGCAGTGGGGCCTGCTGCTGGCTCGGCAGGATCGGCATGAACTTGCCCGGGGTGCCGTTCTGGACCCCCACCACCGGCTGCTGGCTGGCGGTCGGGCGAACGGCGACCGCGATCGCGGTGGCCAGCGACGCCAATCCGATGACCGCGAAAGCGATGACGGCGTTGCCGATCACCAACGATCGCCGCGACAGCTTCGTCGGCTCGTCCTCGTCGGCCTCGCCGTACTCGTAGTCGTCCAATTCCGCGTCGTACTCGGCGAATTCACCCGGGTACTGCTCGCCCTCGTCGGCCATCGAGTAGGCCAGCTGCTGGTCTTCGGCGCCCGGGTCCGCGAACCCCGATGCTGGCACGAAGGCCGTCTCATCGCCGATCGGTCCCGTCGACGGCACCGCCGTGGTGGCGTCCCCGAACGCCGAAGCCATCGCGGTCTCATCTCCCGTCAGGCCGGGCGCCGGCACCATGGCCGTAGCGCCCCCCGCCTGCAGCGCCGCCGCCGTTGCGGCGGCAATCGCTGCGCCGCGGGCCAACGCGAAGGTGGGGTCCTCGGCGACCTGCACCCGCATGGTCGACGCGTCGCGGAGCTCGTCGGCGACCCGGTTCAGCTCGGGCGACGCACCGAGGAGGTACACATCCTGCGGGGCGTCGGGGTGGGCGCCCAGGTTCGCCATCATCGTGTGGAACGCGGCGGTCGCATCGCCACCCGACCCACCCGCCAGCTGCTGGCTCGCCAGCACGGTCGGCGGCGCGTCCGGATCACCGTCACCCGAATCCACCATCGACAGCGTCGCGGTCGCGTCGTCCATCACCAGCGCGGCGCCGGGCCGGCCGGCCGCGCGCATCAGGGCGGCCACCGCCTGCGACTCCGAGAGCACCGCGACGTTGTGGACGCCGGAATCCTCCAGCGCGCGCCGAAGCTGGTCGGCGGCGGGATGATCGGTCCAGCACAACCGGGTGCCGACCAGGTGGTGGTTCTCACCGGCCAGCAGCCGATTCGTGCCGACCACGGTCTCGGTCAGCGTCCCGATCGGATTGTCAGCGAGGTCGACGACGGATTGGTCGATCACGTCGGTTCCCTGCGCGCCGGACCCGACCAGGGCCAAGCGCGCGACGGGTCCGGTGACCGCAACCCCCAAAACGACGTCCATCCCGGCTCTCCTTCGGCTGGCTACCCCGCAACCAGCAATGTCCCGGCATCATTACACTTGCGATACCGTTGGAGTATCAATCATTCAGGCGACAAGCTTCGTCTACTAGCGCAGCGTAACCAGCTTTTCGAACGACAGGACGATTGCCGCAGGATCATCTCCGCCCCAGCAGCCGGCCACAGCCCCTGCCACGGCATCCGAACGGAGAATATGTTCGCAAGCGAGCAGTGCACTTCGCCCGGCGGGGTAATCCCTCGCCGAACACCGGAAACTGTGCCAAGAATGTCGGTCCTCGCATCCCGGGAGGCATGGTGAGCCAGAGCAGCGACGACGCGCCTACCGGCCCGATCCGCAGTCAGACCCAGCAGGCGCCGGCGCCGCGCATCATCCGCCCGCACGCCACGGCCGGCCCCGCGCCGGCCGCCGCGGGAGCGCAGCGGTACCGGCACGCGGGTGACCTGGCCGCGGTGGCACTGCTGATCCTGGCGGTGTTCCTGCCGTGGAACCTCTACTTCGGAGTCGGCATCCCGAACAGCAGCGCGACGCTGTTCGCGGTGCTGATCGCGGTGACGGTGCTGGCCGTCGCCGCCGTCGCGGTCGCCGGTTCCTGGCGGTCGGCCGGCGCGCGTTTCGATCCCGCGCGGGCCGCCCGGCTTCGCCTGGCGCTCAACGTCCCCTACCTGCTGCTGGTGCTCGCATTCGTCGTGTTCGACGCGTACGAGACCGTCCGCTTCGGTGGCACGGTCAACGTGCCGGGCGGCGTCGGGCCGGGGGCATGGGTCGGGATCGCCGGCTCGCTGTTGAGCGCCCAGGCGATGCCCATTGGCGCACTCGCCGGACCCGTGCCGGCGGGCGACGAATCCACCGGGTGGCACAGGTCCGCACGGATCATCGGCTCGCTGTCGATGCTCGCGGCGGTGCTCAGCTTCGGTTTCAACCTGTACTGGCGGGTCCGGTACGCGCTGCAAAGCACCGGCGGCACCGACCAATTCGGCAAGCAGAACATCGCCGTGATCGCGACCGCGGTGGTGTACGGCGTGGTGGCCCTGGTGGCCGTGCTGGTCGCCTCCAGGTGGTTGCTGCGCGACACCCGGGCGAGCCGGCTCACGATCGTCGCGCTCGGCGCGTCGACGCTCGCCGCCGGGATCCTGGTGTGGCTCTTGCCCGCCGGTCGTGACATCGACGCGTTCCACGGCATCGCGCAGAACACGTCCACCGCCGGCGTCGGGTTCGAGGGCTACCTGGCGTGGGCGGCCGGCGCGGCGCTGTTCGCGCCGCGGGCGCTGTTCGGTCAGCGGAACGCCTCGCCGACGGAGGAGTCGGCGTGGCGCGGGGCGACCCGAAATGGCTTGCTGCTCATCGCCGTTTGGTGCGTGGGGTCGATAGCGATGCGGATCACCGACCTGGTCGTCGGCATAATCCTGAACTACCCGTTCTCCCGGTACGACAGCATCGTGCTGGCCGCGTTCGATCTGGCTACCGCGGTCCTGGCGATCTGGCTGCGCGGCAGGCTGGCCGCCCTTTCGCCAAGGGTGGTCACGTCGCTGTGCGGGCTCGTCGCCACGCTCAGCGTCGCCCGCGTCGTCGTCGGCGTCGTGCTGGCGCCGCGGTTCGCGGACTCACCCAATTCGCCTGCGCTGCACCCGGTCTACGGCAACAACCTGGCCCAGCAGATCACCAGCGTTTTCGACGTGGCGTTGTGCGGCCTGGCGCTGGGCATCCTGGCGGCGGCTATCGTCGCCGGGCAACTGCGCGGTCGCCGGCGGGCCAATCGCGCGGCCCGCAGGCGCGCGGCCGCCGCCAACGCGGCAGCACCGACCACCCGGGTGCCGGTGGCCCAGGGCGCCGCGCCGTCGGCCGCGCCGACCACCCGCATCCCCGCCGGAGTCCCCGGCGGGGACAACGAACCGGCGACCTCGGAGATACCGCCGCTGGCCAACGCCCCGCGGATCTTTAGGGGCGACGACTCCGGAACGCGTCAAATACCGGTGCAGAAGCCGCAGATCTACCGGCCCCCGCAGGGCTGATTCAGCGAAGGGGCGCGAACGCGAATTCGCGCAGCCCGTCGCCCGGTGTGACGGCCGCACGAAAACCCAACACCTCGGCGGCCCTCGACGGATCGGCGACGATGTGGCGCACGTCGCCGCTGCGATACTGCCCGGTGACCACCGGCGACAGCGAGCCGCCGCGCGCGTCGCACAGCGCGCCGGCCACCTCCAGGATCGAAATGGGTTGTCCCGAGCAGACATTGACCGCGGTGAAACCCTCGCGCTGTTGTGTCGCCGCGACGTTGGCAGCGGCCACGTCGTCGACGTGGACGAAGTCGCGCATCTGGCCGCCGTCCTCGAAAACCCTTGGCGATTCGCCTTTTTCCAGCGCCGACCGGAAGATCGCCGCCACCCCGGAGTAGGGGGTGTCGCGCGGCATGCCGGGGCCGTAGACGTTGTGGTAACGCAGCGCCACCACCGAACCACCCGTGGCCTCCGACCACGCCAGCGCGTAATGCTCCTGGGCGGTCTTACTGGCGGCGTACAGGCTTCGTGGCCGCAGGCAGGCGTCCTCGCCGACGAGGCGCCAGTGCAGTTCCTCCCCGCCCGCCGGGCAGCGGTGCTCGAAGATCCCGGCGTCGAGGTCGCCCCGGCGCCGGGGCAGCGGATCCACCGCTCCGTGTCGGTCGCAGTGATAACCCCCCTGGCCGTACACCACCATCGACGAGGCCAGCACCAGGTGCCGCACCCCCGCGGCGAACATCTGCGCCAGCAGGACGGTGGTAGCCAGATCGTTGTGGCCGCCGTAAGCCGGGGCGTCGGCGGCGTCTACGCCCGCGCCCACCATTGCCGCCTGATGGCACACCAGGTCCACGCCGGCCAACAGCGGGGCCAGTGCGTCGGCGTCGCGCACGTCGACGCGATGACATCCCTGCGGCAGCACCGGGTTTGGGCCGTGCGCGGCGGGCAGCAACGCGTCGACGGCGACGACTTCGTGACCCGCGGCCCGCAGCTTGGCGTCCACCCGCGCACCGATGAAGCCGGCCGCACCGGTCAGCAGCACCCTCACGGCAGCTCGATCGGCAAAGTGACCCCGGCGTGTGGCAGGCAATGCGTGCAGGTGCGGTCGGCGGCCAACCGGCCGATGGCCTGGCGGACCAGCGTCTTGAACCCGTCGATGTTCTTCGCGAATTCGGCGAACACGTCGACCGTCTTCACGCCCTCGCCGGTGCTGACACCGGCGTCCAGATCGGTCACCAACGCGATTGCGGCATAACAGATTTCGAGCTCGCGAGCGAGCACCGCCTCCGGATAGCCGGTCATGTTGACCAGCGAGAAACCGGCTGAGGCGAACCACTGGCTTTCGGCGCGGGTGGAAAAGCGCGGGCCCTGAATCACCACCATGGTGCCGCCGTCGGTCACGCCGGGCAGGACGGTCACCGCTTCGCGCAGCGTAGGGCAGTACGGGTCGGCGAAGTCGACGTGGATGCCGCCGGAGTCGAAATACGTGTCGGCGCGGCCCCGGGTGCGGTCGACGAGCTGGTCGGGCACCACGAAGGTGCCCGGACCGAGTTCGGGATCGAGGCTGCCCACCGCGCACGGCGCCAGCACCCGCCGCACGCCGAGCTTGCGCAGGGCCCACATGTTGGCGCGGTATGGCACGGTGTGCGCGGAGAATTCGTGTTCGGCGCCGTGGCGCGGCAGGAAAGCGACCTTGTGGCCGCCGATGGTGCCGAGGGTGACCGGGGCGCTGGGCGGCCCGTACGGAGTGTCGACGGTGACGTCGCGGGAGTCGGATCCGAAGAAGGTGTAGAAGCCGCTGCCGCCGATGACTCCGAGCATCCGACCATTGTGGTGCATCACACCGAAGCGATCGCGGGTGCGGGGCCCGGGGATGGGCGGCTTGCATCCTGGCAGGATGGTCGGGTGGCCAATTTCGGGCAGTGGGTTTCCGGTGCGCGGCCGCGGACGTTGCCCAACGCGGTGGCGCCGGTTGTCGCGGGAACCGGTGCCGCGGCATGGCTGCATTCCGCGGTGTGGTGGAAGGCGCTGCTGGCGCTGGCCGTCGCGCTCGCGATGATCATCGGTGTCAACTACGCCAACGACTACTCCGACGGCATCCGCGGCACCGACGACGTCCGGGCCGGCCCGGTGCGCCTGGTCGGCTCGCGGCTGGCGGCGCCGCGGGCGGTTCTGGCCGCGGCGATCGTCAGCCTCACCATCGGCGCGCTCGCCGGCCTGGCGCTGGCGCTGTTCAGCGCGCCGTGGCTGATCGCGGTGGGAGCGGCCTGCATCGCCGGGGCGTGGCTGTACACCGGCGGGTCGAAACCGTACGGCTACGCCGGCTTCGGCGAGATCGCCGTGTTCCTGTTCTTCGGACTCGTCGCCGTGCTCGGCACCCAGTACACCCAGGCGCTGCGCGTGGACTGGGTGGGCCTGCTCCTGGCCGTGTCGATCGGCGCGTTGTCCTCCTCGGTGCTGGTGGCCAACAATCTGCGGGACATTCCGACCGATGCCCGCACCGGAAAGATCACCCTGGCGGTGCGGCTGGGCGATGCCCGCACCCGGATCCTGTACCAGGTGCTGTTGGGGACCGCGGGGGCGCTGACCCTGGTGCTCATGCTGGCGACACCCTGGTGCGCCGTCGGATTGGTGGCCACGCCGCTGGCCCTGCGCGCGGCGGCGCCGGTGCGATCCGGCCGCGGCGGCCCGGAGCTCATCGGAGTGCTGCGCGACACCGGGCTGGCGATGGTGGTGTGGGCAATCGCGGTGGCCGCGGCGCTGGCGCTGGCCAGCTGAGCGCCCACCGGGAGTATCTATAGTGCAGACAAAGGTTTTCGAGGGCCACCCGGTGGAGTACCTTTGCGTCTGCTGGGGCGATAGCGAAGGACCGCGATGAAGCAGATTGCCGCGACCACCGGGCCCACCAACATCGGCTTACTCAGCGTCGGGTCGTACCGGCCGGAGCGGGTCGTCACCAACGACGAGCTCTGCGAGAACATCGATTCGTCCGACGAGTGGATCTACTCCCGTACCGGCATCAAAACGCGCCGGTTCGCCGCCCGCGACGAATCCGCCGCGTCCATGGCGACCGCGGCCGGGCAGGAGGCGATCGCCAAAGCCTCGCTGACCGCGGCCGACATCGACTGCGTGATCGTCGCCACCAGCACGCATTTCCTGCAGACACCCGCGTGCGCCCCATCGGTAGCGGCGGCGCTGGGCGCCACCGGCGTGCCCGCGTTCGACGTCTCGGCCGGGTGCGCCGGCTTCGGCTACGCGCTGGGCGTGGCGGCCGACATGATCCGGGGTGGCACCGCGGCCAAGGTGCTGGTGATGGGTTCGGAGAAACTGTCCCCGACCGTGGACATGCAGGACCGCACCAACTGCTTCATTTTCGCCGACGGCGCCGCCGGCGTGGTGGTGGGTGAGACACCGGACCAGGGCATCGGCCCGACCGTCTGGGGCAGTGACGGCGCGCAGGCCACGGCCATCCGCCAGGACATCGACTGGATCGACTACATGGACCGCCCGACGGGCCCGCGGCCCTTCCTGCGGCTCGAGGGCAGCGCGGTATTCCGTTGGGCGGCATTCGAGATGGGCAAGGTCGGCCGGCAGGCCATGGACGCGGCGGGCGTCCGGCCCGACGAGATCGACGTGTTCCTGCCGCATCAGGCCAACAGCCGGATCAACGACGTGCTGGCCAAGGGCCTCGAGCTGCGTCCGGACGCGGTCGTCGCCAACGACATCGAGCACACCGGGAACACGTCGGCGGCGTCCATCCCGCTGGCGATGGCCGAAGTGCTGGCGACCGGCGCGGCCAAGGCCGGCGATCTGGCCCTGCTGCTCGGCTACGGCGCCGGCCTGAGCTATGCCGCACAGGTCGTGCGGCTGCCGAGCGGCTAACCGGGCCCCGAATCGCGGCCGCCCTCGTCCGGCGTGGCCTCGGCGTCCCCGTGCAGCCGGGCTTGCAGCAGTTCGCGCTCCCGGCGCCGCCGCTCCCCGGCGATCGCCAGCGCGGCGGTGGCGCGGCGGCGCAGCGGCGCGAACACCAGCATGCCCAGGGGCATCGCGATGATCAGGGCGAACAGGACCGCCACCACGATCGGGAACTGCGAGATGCCCGCCAAGCGGGCGACGCCGTAGATGACGCCGGTGAGCACGACCGCCAGCAGCACCCGCGCCGTCAGGTACGCCGCCACCGGGATGGCGACGCGGCTTGCGCCCTGTCGCGCCGTGCCCTGGTTCGCGGCGTGGTCCCGCATGCCGCCGGTGCTGTCGTCGCTAGCTTCTTGTGACACAGGGTGAGCCTACGGCGCGGGTATATTCGCCCCAAGGAGGTGTTGCGTGCTCTACCTGCTGCTCGTCGTGATTTTGGGGACGCTGATCTACGTCGGCTGGCGTGCCGCGCGGTCGCAGACCCACCGGCCGAAGACGCGCGTCATCGGACCCGACGACGATCCGGATTTCCTGCGGCGGTTGGGTCACGGCGACAGCTGACCGGCGCTAGCCGATGGCGGCGGCCCGCGGCGCCCGGCTCCGCCGCGCTTGCGACCGCCGACCTAGCCGAGCACTCCCGGGTTGTGCTGGTCGCCGGGGAACCCGTCGGCGACGATGGCGGCCAGCTCGGTGAGCGCTTCGCGCGTCCCGCGCCGTAACCGGTCCAGTTCGATCTCGGCGCCCTCTTCCAGGTGCGGGTCGAAGGGGACCAGCTGCACCGCGCGGCAGCGCCGGGAGAAGTGGTCGATCACCTTGTTCATGTCGACCTTGCCCGGCCGTGGCTTGACCCCGTTGATGACCGCGATGGAATTGCGGACCAGGTCCTCGTGGCCGTGGGCGTCCAGCCAGTCCAGCGTCGCCGATGCGCTGCGCGCGCCGTCGATGGACGCCGAGCTGACCACGACGAGCGCGTCGGCCTTGTCCAGCACCGAGCTCATCACCGAGTGCAGCAGGCCGGGCCCGCAGTCGGTGAGCACCAGGCCGTAGAACCGTTCCAGGATGTCCAGGACGCGCACGTAGTCGTCGGCGCCGAACGCGTCCGAGATGCCGGGGTCCGTTTCGGACGCCAGCACCTCCAGGCCGCTCGGCCCCTTGGAGGTGTAGCGGCGCACGTCGCTGTAGCGCTCGATGGTTCCCGCGTCGTGCAGCAGCTGGCGCACCGTCGCGGCCGTCTCCAGCGGGATCTTCTGGCTCAACGTGCCGCGGTCGGGGTTGGCGTCCACGGCGACCACACGGTCACCGCGGATGGAGGCGAAGGTGGCGCCCAGCGTCGCGGTGATCGTGGTCTTGCCGACGCCGCCCTTCAACGACAGGAAGGCCACTCGGTAGGAACCCCGCAGCGGCCGGTTCACCTGGGCGACCAGGTTGTTGTACCTCGTGGCGCGAGGGCTCTCGCCCAAGTTGATCAGCCCGCCGGACAGCTTGAACAGCAGCAGCCGCCATCCGTCCGACGGCGGCGGGGCCACCGGCCGCAGCAGCATGCCGGTGGACAGCTCCGGATACGGCGTGTGCGGCAGGTGCTCCGGCCGCTGCGGCGCCCCCTGGAACTGCGTGGGCGGCGCGTCCGGGCCGGTGTAGTAAGCGCCATACGCCGTCGGATCGACCCGTGGGATGCCGGTCACCGGCGTGGCGTCCCAGGGCGGCATCCCGCCCGGCCTGGGGGCAGTGGGCGGTGCGGCCTGCTGGCGTTCGGGACCGGGCACGCGGCGTTCGGTGCGGAAACCGGCGAAGGCGCGGGTCGGGGCCTCGGCACCCGAGCCACCCGATTCGGCCTGGGGTTCGGCGCCCTCGTGCTGGGCCGGCGCGGACTCCGTCTGCGGGGGTATCTGCGTGGTCGGTTGTTCGGGCGCCCCCACGCCCGACGTTGGCTGCTCGGTCACTGCACTCCCCTTTGTTGTGCGGTCTTCAGCGTGTTGTGCGTTGCTTGGGCCGGTTGAGCACCGTCACCCGACGCCCGCATACGAATGCAGGCCCACAGTGACCAGGTTAACGAAGAACAAGTTGAAGACCATGGCCACAAACCCCGCGACGTTGATCCAGGCGGCCTTCCTGTCCCGCCATCCCGCAGTCGACCTGGCGTGCAGGTACGCGGCGTAAATCACCCAGGCGACAAAGGACACAGTCTCTTTCGGATCCCAGCCCCAATATCTGCCCCACGCCTCCTCGGCCCAGATCGCACCGAAGATGACGCCGAAACCGAACACCGGAAAGGCGAAAATCGTCGTCCGATAGGCGATGCGGTCCAGCGTCTGCGCGTCGGGGAACCGCTGTATCAGCCGGCTCAGCGCGCTGCGCTCGGTGCGGTCGGGCTCTGCCAGCGGCGACGTCCGCAGCAGGAACAGGATGCTGGCGATGCCGGCGACCAGGAACACCCCCGAGCCGAGGCTGACCACCGACACATGGATCGGCAGCCAGTAGGACTGCAGGGCGGGCATCACCGGCGCGGCGTTGGTGTAGAGCCACCGACCGGACACGGTGAGCAGGATCAGCACCGGCAGCAGCAAGAACACCCACAGCGGCCGGTATTGCGGGCGGCGCAGCACGATCGCCCCGGCGATCAACCCGCACAGGCAGGTCAGGTTGATGAACTCGTACATGTTGCCCCACGGCACCCGCAGGGTGGCCAGGCCGCGCAGCACCAGGCAGGCCAGCAGCAGTCCGATGCCCAGGTAGACCACGGACAGCCCGGCCCGGCCGACACGCTCGTCGATCGGGCGCTGGGCCGCCTCGTCCACCACGCCGGGGGTGGCGGAGTCGGCGCTGACGGCGCCGGCCAACACCCGGGCCCGCTGATCCGCGCGGCGCCCGCCGGCGTAGGCCAGCTCGAAGGCCAGCAACAGCAGCGCGATCACCAGCGCCACCACCGCCGACGTGAACGCCCAGTCGGAGTAGCGCGCCAGCTCGACGTTGACGTGCACGGTATTCATTTGACGTCCACCTCAGAACTCCTCTTGGACGCTGCGGGTGTCGCGTCGCCGTCGGACGCGGTGGGCGGCTCGGCGCGAGCGATGCCGGAGACCAGCCGCTCGGACAGCCGTTCGAACTCGTCGCCCCAACCGGAGTTGTCGGTGCGCGCGAGGCCGCCCAGTTCGACGTTCACCGTACCGGGCGACCCGCCGGCGTCGGGCGTCAGACGGACCCACACCCGGCGGCGGCGCACCAGCAGCGACACCACCAGACCGCCCATCATCGTGATCGCGAAGACCAGCACCCAGGCCTGCCCGGGGTCGTGCGAGACCTGCAGGTTGACGAACGGGACGGCGCCGTCGAAGCGGACCACGGTGCCGGCCGCCGGCCCCTGGTCGATCCGGACCGATTGACCCACCCGCAGATTGACCCGCTTCTCCTTGGTCAACCGGTGTTGCTCGATCAGGCGGGGATCCAGCGTGAACAGCGACTGCGGCCGCCCGGTGTCCAGCCCGGTGTCACCGCGATAGATGTCGACGGCCACGGCCGGGGCGTCCAGCGCCGGGAACCGCGAGGACAGCAGCGTGCCCTCGAGCTGCTCGGTCGGGGCCAGCAGTCCCTGGATGGCGATCTCGTGGTTGCGGCGCTCCGCGGGGCTGGGATAGCTGCCGGCGGGTGGATCGATGCGCACCACACCCGACGACAGCAGGGTTTGCGGATTGTCAGGCCGCCACTGCACCGTCGCCGTGCGGATCTGCCCGTCCGGGAAGGTGACGCTGAAGGTGGGCGCGTAGCCGTGTCCCTGCAGGTACACCCGGTCGCCGCCGAGCCGCAGCGGGTGGTTGACCTCCAGCTGGTAGTGGCGCCAGGTGTTGGCGGTCAGGTCCCTGCCGGACTGGTAGTCGATGTTCGCCGCGAACGACGTGGCCTGCCCCGACGGCAGGTAGTGCGCCACGAAGTCGTCGACCCGGATGCACAGGGGGTGCAACGAGGTGCCGTCGACCGTGTTGCCGGCCCGGAACGAGTCGAACGCGGCCGGCGAGGCCGAACAGAAGCCGGGGCCGCCGTCGGCGATGACGATGACGTTGCCCTCGTAGCCGAAGAGCTTGCCGACGGCCACCGCGACCAGCAGGCCCAGCAGGGAGAAGTGGAAGACGATGTTGCCGAACTCGCGCAGGTAGCCCTTCTCGGCGGACACCTCGACGGTGTCGTCCTGATGCCGGATCGCGGTGCGCCACCCGCGCAGCTGCGCGGCCAGCGTGTTCGCCAGGGCGTTCAGCTCGTCGGCGCCGGCGTGGATCTGCCGGCGCGAGTACTTGGGCAGCCGGGCCAGGTTGCGCGGCGCGGCCACCGGGGTGGACCGCAGGCTGCGGACGTGCTCGATCATCCGCGGGGTGAGGCAGCCGACCAGCGACACGAACAGCAGCACGTAGATGGCGGTGAACCAGAAGCTGGAGAAGACGTTGAAGGCCTGCAACCGATCCAGCCACGGCCCGATCACCGGGTGGGCCTTCAGGTAGTCGTCGACCTTGCCGGCGTTGAGGCTGCGCTGCGGCAGCAGCGCCCCCGGGATCGCGCCGAGCGCGAGCAGGAACAACAGCACCAGCGCGGTGCCCATCGAAGTCAGTGCGCGCCAGGTGTTGCGGCCTTTTTGAACAAGCCCTGCGACGACGTGCCTCAAATCGGCAACCTCACGTCGGACACGAACGCGTCGCGCAGCCACGCGACGAAGTCATTCCAGACACCTGTGACCAGCAGCGCGCCGACGGTGATCAGCAGGATGCCGCCGAAGATCTGGATGGCCCGGGTGTGCCGGCGCAGCCAGCCCAGGCCGCCCACCGCGCCCGCCGAGCCGAACGCCAGCAGCACGAACGGGATGCCCAGGCCCAGGCAATACGCGATCACCAACACGATGCCGCGGGCCACGCTCGCGCCGTCGGTGGCCGAGGCGACGGTGATCACACCGGCCAGCGTGGGCCCCAGGCACGGCGTCCAGCCCAGGGCGAACACCGCACCCAGCAGCGGCGCCCCGGCGACCGTGGTCAGCTGGCGCGGACTGAACCGGGCCTGGCGCTGCAGGGCCGGGATGAGGCCCACGAACACCAGGCCCATGACGATGGTCAGCACTCCCCCGGCCCGTTGCAGCAGCAGCTGGTTGGTGATCAGCGTGGTCGTCATGCCGAGGACGGCGACGGTGCCGAGCACGAACACGGTGGTGAAGCCGGCGACGAACAACGCCGCCGATCCCGCGACGCGCCAGCGGGCGCCCGGCGGGGCTTTAACCGCACCCGCCGGCGGCTGTTCGTCCACGCCGACGACCGCGGCCAGATACGACAGGTAGCCGGGCACCAGCGGCACCACGCACGGCGAGGCGAACGACACCAGCCCCGCCAGCAGGCAGGCGCCGAGGGCCACCAGGAGCGGGCCGGCGGCGGCGAGCTGGGTGAATCCGGTCATCGCCGGCTCGAGCCCGTCACGGCGCCGCCTGGCCGACCGGGGTCGGCGAGGCCTCGCCGGCCAGTCGTTGCACCACCGGCCGCAGGTCGGACGCCAGCAGTTCGCGCAGGAAGACCGCCGCGACGCGGTGCTGGCGGTCCAGGACCAGCGTGGACGGGATCACGGTGGTGGGGTATTTGCCGCCGAACGCGATCAAGGTGCGCATCGGCGGGTCGTAGATGGACGGGAACGTCACCGCGCGGTCGTTGACGAAGTCCAGCGCCGCTTGGCGGTTGTTGTCCCGGACGTCGATGCCGAGGAAGGACACCCCGGCGCCGCGGGTGGCGTCGTACACCTGCTGCAGCTGGGTGACCTCGGCCCGGCACGGCCCGCACCACTGCCCCCAGATGTTGATGACCACGACCCGGCCGGCGAAGATCGGGTCGTCCAGCGACAGCGTGTGCGCCGGGTCGGCCAGGTCGGGTCCGGCCAGCGGGCCGGGCCGGCCGCGGCGCGACGGCGGGTCGTAGTAGATGTCGGTCTTGCCGCCGGGCGAGACGAACTCGAAGGTGCCGCCCTGGGCGACGGCGTCGTGGCCCGAGGAGCAACCGGCGACCAGGCCGGGCAGCAGGGCCGCCGCCAGCACGGCCCCGGCCATCGCCTGTCGTCGCGGGGTCAAGGCGCCACTCCTCCTCATCGCTTCGCTCTGCATCGTCGTCGGCGCGGTCAAGGCGCCGCCGGTTCGCTGTACTCGACGTCGAGCAGCCGGTCGCCGTCGTAGACCAGCGTCGTCACCGACGCGAGCCCGCACTGCCGCCGCCGCGGGTCGTGCCACAGCCGGCGGCCGGTCGCGTGTAGCCGCAGCGTCCACACCGGCAGTTGGTGGCTGACGCACACCACCTCGTGGCCGGCGCCGCGGGCGCGGGCCTTGTCCACCGCCGTCTGCATCCGGGCTGCGATCTCGGCGTACGGCTCACCCCAGGACGGCCGGAACGGGTTGCGCAGCTGCCACCACACCCGCGGGTCGCGCCAGGCGCCGTCGCCCGGGCTGACCCGTTTGCCCTGGAAGAAGTTGGCCGATTCGATCAGATCCGGGTCGGCGTCCACGGCCAGGCCGTGCTCGGCGGCGATGGGCGCGGCAGTCTCCTGGGCCCGTTCCAGTGGCGAGGCGATCACCGCGACGATGTCGCGGTGAGCGAGCGCGTCGGCCACCGCGGCAGCTTGCGCTCTGCCGTTGTCGGAGAGGTGAAATCCGGGCAGCCGCCCGTAGAGGATGCCGCTCGGGTTGTACACCTCCCCGTGCCGCACGACGTGCACCCGGGTGCGCTCGGCCATCAGGACTTCCCCTCCTCGGCTTGTGCGGCGGCCCTGGCCGCGGCGGGCAGGGCGTCGGCGATGCGGTCGAACGCGCCGTCGTCGAGCGCGGTCGAAACGAACCACGCCTCGAAGGCGCTGCACGGCGGGTAGACGCCCGCGTCCAGCAACGCGTGGAAGAACGGCGGGTAGCGCCACGTCTGGGTGGCCCGCGCGGACGCGAAATCTGTCACCGGGGTTTCGGAGAAGAACACGCTGAGCATGTTGCCGGCCCGCGGAATCTGATGCGGCACACCGGCATTCGTGAGCGACTCGGAGAACAGCCCGGCCAGGCGATCGGCGTTGGCGTCCAGGGTGGCGTAGGCGGCGGCGTCGGCGTTGCGCAGGGTGGCCAGCCCGGCGGCCATCGCGACCGGGTTACCCGAGAGCGTGCCCGCCTGATACACCGGCCCCAGCGGGGCCAGCCGCTCCATCACGTCGGCCCGGCCGCCGAACGCGGCCGCCGGCAGGCCGCCGCTCATCACCTTGCCGAAGGTGAACAGGTCGGCCTCGACGGGATCGATTCCGTACCAACCGCTTCGGCTGACCCGGAAGCCGGTCATCACCTCGTCGATGATCAGCAGCGCGCCGTGCTCGGCGGTGATCGCGCGCAGCGCCGCGTTGTAGCCGGGTGCGGGCGGGACCACGCCCATGTTGCCCGGGCTGGCCTCCGTGATCACCGCCGCGATCTGCTCGCCGAACCGGGCGAAGCTCTGCCGCACGGCGTCGATGTCGTTGTAGGGCAACACGATCGTGTCGGCCGCCGTCGCGCCCGTGACTCCCGGCGAGGACGGCAGTCCGAGCGTCGCCACCCCGGAGCCCGCGTCGGCGAGCAGCGCATCGACATGGCCGTGGTAGCAGCCGGAGAACTTGATGACCTTCGCGCGGCCGGTGAAGCCGCGGGCCAGCCGGACCGCGCTCATGGTGGCCTCGGTGCCGGAGTTGACCAGCCGGACCCGCTCGACCGGCGCGACCCGCCCGATCATCTCGGCGGCCAGCTCGCTCTCGGCCGGTGTGGGCGCCCCGAAGGACAGGCCCGACGCGGCGGCCTTGGTGACGGCCTCGACGACGGCAGGGTGCGCGTGACCCAGGATCGTCGGGCCCCACGAGCAGACCAGGTCCACGTAGCGGTTGCCGTCGGCGTCGGTCAGGTGGCAGCCGCGCGCCTCGGTGATGAACGGCGGCGTCCCGCCCACCGCGCTGAACGCCCGGACCGGGGAGTTCACGCCACCGGGAATGACGGCGCAGGCGTCCTCGAACAACCGGGCCGACGACGCCGTGGCCCTGGGGACCCCGGTGGCGCGCGCGGTCGCCTGATCACTGCTTCCCATGACGACCAGTGTCCCAGCCCGCGCGGCACGTTCCACTACAGGGTGTAGCAGAACGTGCTATCAGTGGGCGGCGCGCTGGTTAGTCGGCGTCCTGCTGGCCGGCTTCCTGCGCCGCGATGAAGTTGCGGCGCGCGGCCTCGCGTTCTTTTGCCGCCGTCCGCCGGTGCGCGGCGACATCGCCGAGGCCCTCCGCGACGGCTCGTTCCGCGACTTCGGCGGCGCGCTCGTGCGCGGCACCGGCTTCGTAGTGACGCTGGACCGAGCGTTGATGGGCCGCCTGGTCGCGCAGGCTGGATTGCTCGGCGTGCTCGGCGGCACGCTCCACGTCGTCCGCGGTGACGGCCTGGCCCGCGGACAGCTCCTGCCCCCGGCGCAGCAGCTCCTCGGCGCGCTGGGCGGCCTCGTTACCCGCTGCCTCTCCCATGAGACGACAGTAGACCGATTGATGCGCCGAGGCGGGGTTGTCCTCGTCCCGCGCCTGCGAGTTGGATAGCGGTATGCAACTCCCAGAAGGGCTCGCCCGGTTCAACCGTCACGTCACCAACCCGATTCAGCGGATGTGGGCCGGTTGGCTCCCGCCGTTCGGGATCGTCGAGCATGTTGGACGCCGCTCGGGCAAGACGTACCGAACACCGGTGAACGTGTTCAACACCGAGGTCAACGGCAAACCCGGGGTGGCCATCGTGCTGACCTACGGCCCCGACCGGGATTGGCTGAAGAACCTGAAGGCGGCGGGCGGTGGCCGGCTGCGCAGCAAGGGCAAGACCATCGACATCGCGGATCCGCGCGTGGTCACCAGGGACGAGGCGGCGGCGTACGTAACACGCGGGGTGCGACGGGTTTTCGCCCGGCTGCCGTTCGAGCAAGCGGTACTGCTCACGCGGACTTCCTGACACCATGCGGATCGCGGCGATCGTCGAGCGGGCGGTCGCCCTCGCCGGCGGGCCACGCGGCGGTCCGGCCAACGCGGTGGTCGACTTCTCCCACCACACGGTCTCGCTGGTCGCAGTCGTCACCGATGTGATCCGGCACGGGCGGCCCGTGGTGGGCGTGGCTTTCGATTCGATCGGCCGGTTCGCCCAGAGTGGAATCCTGCGCGACCGGATGATCCCGAGGCTGCTCGCGGCGTCTCCCGATGTGCTGCTGGACCCCTCCGGATACCTCGACCCCGCGGCGGTTCTGGCGTGCGCGCTCACCGACGAGAAGCCCGGCGGTCATGGCGATCGGGCGGCGGCCGCGGCCGCGCTGGAACTGGCCTGCTGGGACTTGAACGCGAAACTGCGCGACGAGCCGGCCTGCGTGACCATCGCCCGCCACGCCGGACGCGACCCCGCGCCGTCGGTGCCGGTGTACGCCGCCGGTGGCTACTACTACGCCGACGGCGGCGTCGAGCGGTTGCGCGCGGAAATGCGCGGGTATCTCGACGCCGGCTATGACGCGGTCAAGGTGAAGATCGGCGGAGCCGCGTTGGCCGAGGACCTCGCGCGGATCGATGCCGTCGTCGACATCGTCGGCGACGCGGGGCGAGTCGCCGTAGACGCCAACGGCCGGTTCGGCCGGACCGAGGCAACCCGCTGGGCGAACGCGCTGGCCCCCTACGGCCTGCGCTGGTACGAAGAGCCGGGCGATCCCCTCGATTACGCGCTGAACCGGGCGGTGGCGGAGTGCTACGACGGAGCGGTGGCCACGGGGGAAAACCTGTTCTCGATCCCGGATGTGACCAATCTGTTGCGTTACGGCGGAATGCGGCCCAATCATGATGTCTTCCAAATGGATCCGGGCCTGAGCTACGGCCTGACCGAATACATCCGGATGCTTGACGTCGCGGCGTCGCATGGCTTTGATCGCCGCTTCGCGTTCCCACACGGCGGCCACCTGATCAACCTGCATGTCGCGGCCGGGCTGGGCCTGGGCGGATGCGAGGCCTACCCCGGCGTGTTCGCCCCGTTCGGCGGCTACTCCGATGGGTGCGCGCTGTCAACGGGCCGGGTCTCGCCGACCGACGCCGCGGGCTTCGGGCTCGAGCAGAAGGCGGGGCTGGCCGAACTGATCGCCGAGCTGACCGACGGGAGATGGCGCGGATGAAGATCGCCGTAATCGGTTGCGGTGCCATGGGTTCCATCTATGCCGCGAGGCTGGCGGCGGCGGGCAACGAGGTGCTGGCCGTGGACCGCCATCGGGCCGGCATCGACCAGATCGCCCGGCACGGGCTGCGGGTCACCGGCCCGGGCTACGACCAGGTGGTGGCGCTGCGGGCGAGCACCACCGCGCCGGACGAGGCGATGGACCTGATCGTGCTCGCCGTCAAGGCGGCCGACGTGACAGCCGTTGCGCGACAAGCCCTTTCGATGCTGGGTCCGGCCACGCCGGTGCTGACCATCCAGAACGGCCTGGGATCGGCGGAGACGGTGGCGGGCATCGTCGGCGAGGAGCGGGTCGCGGTCGGAATCGCCAGCGGATTCGGCGCGGCGACCGTGGCCCCCGGACATGTCCGGCACAACGCCATGAAGGCGATGCGGTTCGGCGCGTATTCGTCGCTGCCGCACTCGACCGTCGAAACGATCGCCCGCGCGTGGACGGCCGCCGGATTCGATGCGGCCGCGGTCACCGACATCGCGGCCATGCAGTGGGAGAAGCTCATCTGCAACGCCGCCTACAGCGCCCCGTGCGCGCTGACCGGCATGACCGTCGGGCAGGTGATGGACGACCCGGAGATGGCGCCGGTCAGCCAGGCGGCCGCGACGGAGGCGTGGACCGTCGCGCGGGCGTCGGGCATCGCCGTCGCCGTCACCGATGCGGTCGAACACGTCCGCGCCTTCGGCGCGCAGATGCCCGACGCCAAACCGTCGGCCCTGCTGGACCACGAGGCGCGCCGGGTCAGTGAGATCGACGTCATCAACGGCGCGGTCCCGCGCCAGGGCGCCCGGGTGGGGGTCGCGGCGCCGGTGAACGCGACGCTGACCGCGCTGATCAAGTCGATCGAACGGCGATGGAGCTGACTGGATGTGCGTCACGGCGCCACATCGGCACCGGAACGGTCATTCCTCAAGTGCGAGTTCGGAATTGGCTAGCGCGTCTGAGAGGGAGTCCGGCCGCGCGATCGCGCGAGGAAGTACACCCCGATCACCACCGCCCAGGACAGCAGGCTGAGCCACAGCTGGCTGCGGGCGGTGTGGTCGAACGCCATTTGCACCAGCACGGCGGTGATTCCGGTCAAAGTGAGGATGGACAGCACCGGGTAGAACCACATCTTCACCGTCAGCTTTTCGGCGGGTGTCCGGCGGCGCAGGATGATCTGCGAGCACGCGATCAGCCAATAGACGAACAAGATGATGGCGCCCGACGAGTTGAGCAGGAAGAGGAACACCGTGTTCGGCGCGACGCGCGCCATGATGACGCACAAGAACCCGACCGCCGACGAACACACGATCGCGAAGTGGGGCACGCCGCGCCCGCTGAGTTTGACCAATCGGGTCGGCGCTTCACCGCGCTCGGCGAGCACGAACAGCATGCGCGACGCGGTGTACAGACCGGAATTCAGGCAGGACAGCACCGCGGTCAGCACGACGGCGTTCATCACCTGGTCCGCGCCGGGAAGCCCCAGGTGTTTGAGCGCGGCGACGTACGGCGAGGCGCCGAGTTCCACGGAATCCCAAGGCAACAGCGCCGCGAGCAGGAAGACCGAACCGACGAAGAAGATCCCGATGCGGGCCACCACCGATCGGGTCGCCTTCTGGACCGCGAGCTCGGGGTCGCGGCTTTCCGCGGCGGCGACGGTGACGATCTCGGCGCCAACCATGGAAAAGATCACCACCACGATGGCGGCGAACACCGCACCCACGCCGTGGGGAAAGAACCCGCCGTGTGCCTGCAGATTGGTCAGGCCCCCACGATGGCCGGGCACCAACCCCAGAACGTACGCCGTGCCCACGATCAGGAAGATCACGATCGTCGCGACTTTGATTCCGGCGAACCAGAATTCGAATTCGCCAAAGGACGACACCGAGAACAGGTTGGTCGCGGTCATCAACACCATCAGGCACAGCGACAGCAGCCATAGCGGCGCATGGAACCAGTAGTTGAGCACCTTCCCGCCGGCGACCGCCTCGAAGCCCACCACGATCACCCAGAAATACCAATAAAGCCACGCGACGGAGAATCCCGCCCAGCCGCCCAGGGCCTTGCCGGCGTAGTCGGCGAACGATCCGGTCGACGGGTTCGCGGCCGCCATCTCACCGAGCATCCGCATCACCAGGACGATGAGCAGACCGCAAAGGGCGTAGGTGAGGAACGCCGCCGGGCCGGTGTCCTTGATCACCACGCCCGACCCGACGAACAGTCCGGCACCGATCACGCCCCCGAGCGCGATCATGCTGAGCTGCCGCTGCGACAACCCTTGGCGTAGTTGCGGATTGACACCCATGCCCGGACGCTATCCGGCTTTGGGACCCGCAGCAACAACGACTTACAGGTAGAGGTCTCGATCGCGAATCAAAGCAGTGGCGACCACACTGATCACCGCCGTCGCAACCAGGTACCCGCATGCCAGCCACGGCGCACCGCCGAGCGCCGCGATCAGCGCGGTCAGGATCATCGGCGTGACGCCGGAGGCGTAGATTCCCGAGACCTGGTAGACGAACGACAATCCGGTGTAGCGCGTATTCGTGGGATACAGCGCGGAATACAGCGTGCCCTGCGCGCCATAGAACAGCGCGTGCACCGCGCCGAACACGACGATCATCGCCAGCCCGAACCACACCAGGTTTTTCGTGCCGAACAAAGCGAACGCCGGAAAGGCCGCCAGGCCGTAGCAGGCGATGCCGGCCAGGTACACCCGCCGCGGACCGAAGCGCTCGGTCAAGCGTCCCGATACCGGTAGCAGCACCGCCATCACCAGGGCGGCGATCGTCACCACCACAAGCACCGAAACCCGGTTCAACCCCAGGGCACCGGTGGCGTAACTGATGGCGAAAACGCCCCAGGTGTTGAACGCCGAGCCCTCGGCCCATCGCGACAGCAGGCCCAGCACCGTGTTGCGCCGGGAGCGCGGCTCGCGGACGATGTCGCGGATCGGCACGGTGGACGCGGTCCGCAGGTCCTGCAACTCGCGGAACGCCGGTGTCTCGTCGACCCGCAGCCGGACCACGATGCCGATCACGACCAGCAGCACGCTCAGCAGGAAGCCGACGCGCCAGCCGTAGGAGAGAAACCGCGCCGGCCCCAAGACGACTTGCAGAACGGCGAATATGCCGGTGCCCAAGGCCAATCCGAGCGCCAAACCGATCTGCGGAATCGCCCCGAAGCGGCCGCGCCGGTCGCCGGGGCTGTGCTCGACGGCCAGCAGCACCGCCCCGCCCCACTCACCGCCGAGCGCGAAGCCCTGCAGCACGCGCAAGACCAGCAGCAGCACCGGCGCCCACGCCCCGATCTGGGCCGCCGTCGGCAATGCACCGATCAGTGCCGTCGCGCCGCCCATGATGAGCATGGTCAGCGCGAGGCTGCGCTTGCGACCGATACGGTCGCCGATGTGGCCGAACACCAGGCCCCCGATGGGCCGCATGACGAACCCTACGGCGAAGGTTGCGAACGCCAATAGTGTTCCCACCAAGGAACTCTCGTTGGGAAAGAACAGCTTGTTGAACACCAGGCCGGCCGCGGTGGCATACAGGAAGAAGTCGTACCACTCGACCGTGGTGCCCAGCAGGCTCGCAGCGACGACGATGCGCAGCCGCCGGCGCTGCTGCTCGGCGGGTTCGTCGACCGCGTCGGTCAGCCCGGTGGCGATCCCGGCGTCGGGAACCGACGCCGGCAAGGTTGCGGCCATGGCCGTCAGTGCGCCGAGGCGACCGCGAACGGCGTCGCCGCTGCCGGGTGCGACTGGCGGTTGGGGTGCCGCCACAAACCCATCCGTTCGAGCAACGGCAGGACGCCCTCACCGAACCAGTAGGCCTCTTCCAAATGCGGATATCCCGACAGGATGAAGTGTCTGATGCCCAATTTGGCGTATTCGGCCAGCCGCTCGGCGACTTCGGCATGCGACCCGACCAGTGCGGTGCCCGCTCCCCCGCGAACCAGCCCCACCCCGGCCCACAGGTTGGGCGCCACCAGTAATTTGCTGCTGTCGCCTCCGTGCAGGTCCAGCATGCGGCGCTGGCCCTCGGATTCGCTGCGCGCCAGGCTGGCCTGCACGCGTTCGACGTCGGCCGGGTCGATCGCGGCCAGCAACCGGTCAGCCTCGGCCCACGCCTCGGCGGCCGTATCGCGGCTGATGACGTGAATCCGTAAGCCGTACTGCAGGATACGGCCGGCATCGACGGCGAGCCCGCGAATCCAGTCGAGCTTCTTGGCCACCGCGGTCAGCGGCTCACCCCAGGTGAGATACACATCGGAGTGCTTGGCCGCCACCGGTCCGGCGGCTGCCGAGGACCCGCCGAAGAACACTGCCGGTATCGGGTCCGGCGGGTTGTTCAGCTGTGCGTCCTGCACCTGAATGTGTTCTCCGGCAAAGGATACCGGCTCCTTGGAGGTCCACAGCTGGCGCACCACATGCAAGAACTCTGCGGTGCGCGCGTAGCGCGCCTCCTTGTCCAGGAAATCACCGTACGCCCGTTGCTCGTGCGGTTCACCGCCGGTGACCACATTGAGCAGCAGCCGGCCCTCGGAGTGCCGCTGGAAGGTGCCGGCCATCTGGGCGGCCAGGGTCGGACTCAGCATGCCGGGACGGAACGCGACCAAAAACTTCAATGTCTCGGTCGATTCAACCAGCATCGCCGTCGTCAGCCACGCATCCTCACACCACAGCCCGGTAGGCGTGAGGACGGCTTCGAAACCGTTGTCCTCGGCGGCCGCGCAGATCTGGTGCAGATACTTCAGAGTTGCCGGCCGGTCGCCGGACATCGCCGTGCCGTGCCCGCCCGCGACCAGATTCCGCGAATCGCCGTAGGTCGGCAGAAACCAATGAAACGCGAGACTCAATGCACCATCCTCTTTCGCCTCTGAGCACTAAAGGATCCATCCTTCTCAAAGCGGCGCCGGCGGGCGACGGTTGAAACCTGCGAGATTGCATCCCGGGCGGGACGCCACCTACACCGCGGCGCCCGACGGCCGCGCGCGCCTGGCCGCACGGCGTGGCGCCGCGCAGGACGGCCCGCGTGACCGCGTCTCCCGCTGTCCCGGAAGGCAATACGATCGCAATGATTCGGCGGGCGGCAACCGGCGGAATCGGCGCTACCATGACTACGATCCGGTGCGACAGGCGCAACTCGGCGCCGGAAGGTGGCCTAAAGGATCACCGCTGCGTGACCGAAAGGTCACGCCAGATCACACAATGCTTCCAATACGGCGTGGCTCGGCGGGTAATCCCCGCTCAGCGCGGCATCATTGCGATCATGCCTGACCTCACACGCCGAGCGGTGCTCCGGATGGGCGCCGGTGCCAGCCTCGGAGCCGCCGGCGTGCTCACCTTCAGCTCGCTGCTGGCTCCGGCCGCTTCGCGCGCCGCGACATGGCCGCAGGCTCCCGCGCCGTTCGAGCCGTCGGCGGCGGGCAAGACCCTGCCGACCCGGCTCACCGGGTCGTTCGTGTCGGCGGCCCGCGGGGGGATCAAGACGAATTACGTGATCGCCATGCCGCCGGGCCAGACCGGGGCGCTGCGCCCGGTGATCGCACTGCACGGGATGGACGGCGACGCCAACCAGATGATCGACATGGGCGTCCCGGACGGGCTCGCCCAGCTGGCCAAGGAGGGCAAGCCGCCGTTCGCGGTCGTCGGCGTCGACGGCGGCAACACCTATTGGCATAAAAGGACTTCCGGCGAGGACTCCGGTGCCATGGTGCTCGACGAGTTGCTGCCGATGCTGTCCACCATGGGTTTCGATACCTCCCGGGTCGGTTTCATGGGGTGGTCGATGGGCGGATACGGCGCGCTGCGCCTGGGGGCCAAACTGGGGCCGGCGCGGACGGCCGGCATCTGCGCGATCAGCCCGGCGTTGTACACCTCGTATCCGCTGAGCGCGCCCGGGGCGTTCGACAGCAACGACGACTTCGTGCAGAACAGCGTGCTGGGCCTGCCCGCGCTGAATTCGATTCCGCTGCGGGTGGACTGCGGCAACTTCGACCGCTTCTATTTCGCCACAAAGCAATTCGTCTATCAGTTGAAGACCCAGCCGGCGGGCAGTTTCTCCCTCGGCGGACACGACGTCGCCTACTGGCGCAGCCAGTTGCCCGGTGAGCTTGCCTGGATGGCGACCTAGCGGAGCCAGATGACACTTCGGGAGGAATCGGTCGCCGGCACCCCACACCAGTTGGGGCGGCGGACTTCTCGAAGGGGCTTCCGGCCCGACATCGAGGGGCTGCGCGCCGTCGCCGTGATCGCGGTCGTGCTCTACCACGCGGGCATCCCGGGAATCACCGGCGGCTACATCGGTGTGGACGTCTTCTTCGTCATCTCCGGCTTCCTGATCACCGGGTTGCTTTTCCGCGAGGCGAGCACCACGAACACCGTTGCGCTGGGCCGGTTTTACGGAGCGCGCGCCCGGCGGCTGCTGCCGGCCGCGGCCATCGTCGGCACCAGCACCGCGATCGGCGCGGCCGCGGTGCTGCCCCCGCTGCAGGCGCGCAGCGTGTTTCTCGACGGCGTCGCCAGCGCCCTGTATGTCGGCAACTACCGGTTTGCGGTGCGCGGCACCGACTACCTGGGCTCCGACGCCCCATCGCCCTTCCAGCACTACTGGTCCCTGGGGGTGGAAGAGCAGTTCTACCTGGTGTGGCCGGTGCTGATCATCGCGGTCGCGTGGTCGGCCGGGCGCATCCCGCGGCTTCGCGGAGCCGCGACGCGCATGACGCCGTATGCGGTGATCCTCGCCGTCGTCGCCGTGGCGTCGTTGGCGGCGGGCGCGCTGTGGACCCGCACCTCGCCGTCGTGGGCGTTCTTCTCCCTGCCCACCCGCGCCTGGGAGCTGGCCGCCGGTGGCCTGGTGGCGCTGTCGCTTCAGCAGTGGCGCCGGCTGTCGGTGCGGACCGCCTCGATCGCCGGGTGGGGCGGTTTGGCGCTGATCCTGCTCACCTGCACCCAACTCGACTCCCACACCCCGTATCCCGGCACCGAGGCGCTGCTGCCCGTGCTGGGCACCGCGCTCATCATCGGCGGCGGCGCCGTCACCGGCGGGCTGGGGCCCGGTCGCTTGCTGTGTCGCCCGGCGATGCGCGCGATCGGCCGCATCTCCTACTCGTGGTATTTGTGGCACTGGCCGGTGCTGTTGCTGATGCCCGCGCTGCTCGGGGAGCCGGCGGGCCTACCGGCCCGGCTGAGCGCGACGGCCGTCTCCGCTGGGCTCGCCGTCATCACGCTGCATCTGGTGGAGAACCCCGGCCGCTTCGCCGCGGCGCTGCGCCGGTCGGCGAAGGTCAGCCTGGCCGTGGCGGGCGGCGCCAGTGCCGCCACCGCGTGCGCGTGCATGCTGCTGCTCAACGTCATCCCCGCGCCGGTGGGCCACGGGGTGGCGGCCCCACGCGCCAACATCACTGCGGCGTCGCCGACCAGCGTCCCGGCCATCAGCCCCCAGGAGGCGGCGGTTCGTCACGCGTTCGATCAAGCCCGCGAGGCGCTCGCCGCGGCCGTCGGCCTGCGAGCCGTCCCGTCGAACCTGGACCCGCCGCTGGCCACGGCGCCCGCCGACAAGGCCGCCGTGTTCGTCAACGGCTGCGTGCGGTCCTGGCGCGACGTCGGACAAAGCGAGTGCGCCACCGGTGACACCGCCTCGCCGACCACCGTCGCGCTGATCGGTGACTCGCACGCCGCCATGTGGAATCCCGCCTTCGAAGAACTCGCCGAGCAGCGGCACTGGCGGCTGGAGACGCTGGCCAAGGTCACCTGCCCGCTGCAAGACCTGCACATCGTGAGCCCGTACCTGGGCCGCGAATACACCGAATGCGAGCAGTGGCGCGCGCAGATCATGGATCGGATGAACGCCGAACACCCGCGCCTGATCGTGTTGGACATGAGCCGGCGCTACGGCGCAGACTTCGGCTTCACCTCCTACGACCCGGCATGGATCGACACCGTGGGACGCACCGTGGCGCAGTTGCGCCGCACCGGCGCGACCGTCCTCGTATTGGGACCCGCCCCCGACCCGCATGCGTCCCCGCCGACGTGCCTGTCCGCCCACCTCGACGACGTAAGCGCTTGTACGCCAACGAAATCCGACGCAGTAGACGGCGACGGGATCGCCGCTGAGCAGGCGGTGACGGTCCGCAGCGGGGGCCACTACGCCGACCTGACCGACATGTTCTGTACGCCCGACCGCTGCCCGATCATCGTCGGCAACACCCTGGTGTTCCGCGACGACAACCATGTGACAACCGAATACGCGCGGTTGGTGGCGCCGCTGATGGGCGCGCTCGCCGACCGCGCCCTGGCGCAGGGATGAGTTGTGAGTGAACTTCTCGTGGCTGACCAACGTCAGATCAGTGAAGGACTTTTGGAGGTTTTCGGGTCATGTCACCGCTATTGCTGGTCTGCGTCGCAGTAGCCGCGCCCTTCGCCGGAATCGGGTTCCTCCACGTCCAGGACCGCTTGGAGCGCTGGGACTACGAGCGGCACGCGGACGACTGAGTTCGAAACTCGTTGCCGCGCGGCGGTTTCGGCTCGGTCACCCCGGCGGGCCCGCCCTGAGTCAGGTCGACAGCTGCGACCGGATGAGGGGCGCGATCTTGTCCGCCATGTACTGATGGCCCGCATCGTTCGGATGCACCCCATCGGCACCGATCAGGTCGGGCCGGCCGACGAACCAATGCTCGGCGATCGGGTCGATGAACGTCGCCCCCGCCGCCCCGGCGGCGCCGGCGAGGACGTCGCGAATCAAGAACATCGACGGCGGCACGTCGGCGGTCGGCCACGGCGGTCCGATCACCAGCAACCGCGCCGCGGGGGCCAGCCGGCGCCCCAGATCCAAAGCGGCGTTGGTCTTCACGGTCAGCGTCCCGGGATCGACACCCTGGTCGTTGCGGGAGCCGAAGAACACCACCAGCGCATCGTCGGGCTGGACCGCCCGGGCCGTCAGATCCTCGAAGACGCTGCCGTGGTCGCCCGGGGTGGCATAGCCGGCCCTGCCCTCGGCCGCCACACTGCCTGAGATTCGCGAACCCCGCGAACCGAGCACCTGCCAGGCGCGCGACGGCCACGATCTCGATCCCAGCCCGCCCTCACTGGTCCCGGTGGTGTACGAATCCCCCACCACCGCGACATGATTCAGCCGAAAGTCGAGCGTCAGTGTCTCGTAGGTGCGCACCTGCGCCGGACATGCGATGCCCACGCCCGCCAGAAAACTCAACCCAATGAGAAAGGTGGCCAGACGACTCACTCTCACCTCCACTGTCGACGGCATAGTCGGGTGCCGCCGAGTCCTCATCAAGTATTCCCCGGGAGTCGCGGCCGGCCGCTGAGGCGGCCGTCACACCGCGCGGGCCGAAACCGCTTCCAGCGGACGGTCGATCGGAAGCAGCTTACTGCCCGACTCGCCGGGATCGCTTGTCGCGGTGACGGCTCTGACATCGACCATCTTGCGCATCCAGCGGCGGGCGGGCTCTTCGACGCCGTGATACAGCAGCACCGACGCGAATAGGGCAATCGCCAGCAGGCCGATGACGTTCCATTTCCATGGGTCCTCGGAGGTGTTGAGCTCGAATTGCTCCACGGCCCAACCCCAGGCGGTGTGCACCAGCTCATGCACCATGTACAGGCAGAACGAGATCTTGCCGCCGTACACCATCACCCGCGCCGACAGGACCCTCGGCAGGCTGCCGAGCCCGATGGCCAGCGAGATGACCAGCGGAACGAACAACACGTCGACGACGCCGCCGCTGTCGTTCTCCACCACTCCCGATATCGGGTGCGCGCCAAACCAATACAGCACGCCCACCATCGCGGCCAGGAGTAGCAGGGAGACGTATCCCGCGACGCGGCGGCCACGGTCGCTGAGCCGCAGCCTGCGTACGGCGGCACAGGCCAGCGCTCCCGCCGTGAACTGCGTGACGATTCGCGGCAGCCAACTCCACGGCGTGTAGAAGTGGCCGCTGGCGAGCAACATCAACACCGGCGGCAGCGATGCCGCGAATGCCAGGACCATCAGGCTGCGCGCCCTGGTCGCCTGTTTCATCCGCAACAAGACCAGCACCAAGACGGCGAACAGCACATAGGCCAGCCATTCCGCGCTGATCGACCAGGCCGGGCCGTCCCAACTCGAGTCGTCGAAGAACGGCACGAACCACAACTGCACCAACAGGATCTGGCGCACATAGCTGATCGCGGTGAGCTGCGCGGCATCCGGCGACGGCACATGGCCGACGTGCAGGGTGAAGATCACCCACAGGGCGGCGAGGTGCAGCGTGACCAGGTACACCGGCCACACCCGGGCCAGTCGCAGCCACAGGAAATGCAGGGTCGCGCGGGTCGACCAGGATCGCCCCATGCGATCGAGGTAGTTGTACGTCAGCACGAACCCGCTGAGGATGAAGAAGAGGTCGACGCCCTGCGCGCCGCAATTCAGCACCGGCGCGAGAGCGTCGCGGAAGTCGGTGGACACATCGCCGAGCATCGGCCGGAAGTGGAAAAGCACCACCCAGACCGCGGCGACGATACGGAGCCCCGTCAGGGCCGTGATCTCGCCCCTGATCTCTACGCCCCGCACGCTGCTCTTCCCGTCCGAATCCTGCTGTTTCGTCCTGCACTCCGATTGAGTGGAAAATCTCGCCGAGTGAAAGCACCGACCAGCAACCGGCAGCCTTGGCAGCCTAGCAGCGCGATCGCCGCCATGCGGGGACGGTCGTGGTGTGGCACATCGGATTCGGGGTATTCCCTTTGCTCGATATCGCGCTAAGCGTTTGCTCAGCGCAATATCCCGGCCGGCCCGCAAATGTTTCTTAGCAAAGCGTTAGACACGGCTTTCGGTCTCCTTATGCTTGGCGCCTAGCGTCGGAAACGTCCTTTGGCGAGCGTCCAAGCACCGCCGAAGACGGCGCGAGCGCCACGGAGAGTGAGGGGTCCGCATGACGATCGCAGGCAGCCAGACCGGCCACGACAACTGCGTGTTTGACTGCGCGGGCGCGCAGGTCCGGGCGCACCATCGCCACCTCGCGACGGTCGTGCACATTCGCGGCGAAATAACCGATGTGAACGTCGACCGCATCAGCGATCACATTGCGCGTTTCACCCTCGGAGAAAACCCTGTCGTGCTCGACGTGGCCGACGTCAACGGATTTGCTGAGACCGGTATCTCGCTGCTGTACGCGTTCGACGCCGATTGTCGCGCCGCGGGGGTGGATTGGACCCTGGTCGCCAGCTCAGCGGTGACCCAGGTGCTGGACGACACCGGTCATGACGCGAACTTTCCGATCATGCGCTCGGTTCACGAGGCCCTGCAGGATCGTGCGGAGGCCATCGCGCTGCGCCGCCGGATGGCGCTGCCGCTGGTCAAGAAGCCGCTATAGTCGCGCGCGCCGCAGCCTGGCAGCCGCGATGACCGCCAGCACCCCGGCGCTCGTCACCAGCACCAGCGTCAGCAGCAGCAGCTGTGGGTCGTAGGTCAGCGACGTGGTGGCGGGCTCTCCGTTCGCGATGGGAGCCACCGTCACCGTGTGATGCGAGTGCCACCAGCTCAGTGCCGAGCAGATGAGCGCGACGCAGGCCAGGCCGAGCTCGAGCGCTGCGCGGTAGCGGGGGTTCACTGGGCCGCCCCGGCGTCGTCGTCCCGGTCCCCATCGATCGATGGGGTGGGCTCCACCCGCTCCTGGACCAGCGGGGTCAGCGCGGCTCTCAGCTGACGATGACGGCGTGCCCACGCCTGGGCCGTGCGCTGGTTGGTGAGTTTGAGACCGATGCCGACGCGTCCGCGCGGCACTCCGACCAGTTCGCCGAGCGCCCGGGCCGACTGCCACCTCGCCACCTCTTGCTCGGAGGCTTCGCGGTCGTCGGGCTCGGGATACACCTTGACGATTTCGCGAACCAGGATCGTTTCGGTCCCCTGGCGCAGGGCGTCTTCGGTGAGTTCGACCGAGACGTGGATCCGTGCGGCCTTCACCTGTATCCCCAGGAACGCCGATACCATCACCAGGAAGATCGCGGGCACCACCAGCGACACCGGTGCACCGCTCCAGATTTCGATCAGGACCATGGCTGCCGCCGCGGCCGGGCCGCACGCCAACCACCACCAGCTGGCGCCGGGTTCGTAGAACAACGGCTTGGGCGCGGCGTCGCTGTCGGTAGTCATCGCAAGCCCCATCTCACGAGAGCCACCCTGCCGCATCCGCGGCCCAATAGGTGAGAACGATGTCGGCTCCGGCGCGCCGGATGCTGGTCAGCGACTCCAGCGCCGCGGCGCGCTCGTCGATCCAATTGTTCGCGGCGGCAGCGCAAATCATCGCGTACTCCCCCGACACTTGATAGGCGGCGACCGGAACGGGCGACACGTGTGCCGCGGCCGCGACCACGTCGAGATAACTCATCGCCGGCTTGACCATCACGATGTCGGCACCCTCGTCGAGATCGAGCTCGATCTCGCGCAGCGCCTCCCGGGCGTTGCCTGACTCCTGCTGATAGGTGCGCCGGTCGCCGGAGAGGCTGGAACTGACCGCCTCACGAAACGGGCCGTAGAACACCGAGGCGAATTTGGCGGCGTAGGCAAGGATCGCCACATCGGTGAAGCCTGACGCGTCCAATCCGTCGCGAATCGCCCCCACCTGTCCATCCATCATGCCGCTCGGCCCCACCACGTGAGCACCCGATTCCGCCTGGGCCACAGCGAGTTCCACGTACCGCGCCACGGTGGCGTCGTTGTCGACCCGGCCCCGGTCGTCCAGGACGCCGCAGTGACCGTGGTCGGTGAATTCGTCCAGGCAGGTGTCGGCCATCAATACGGTGGCGTCGCCGAGGTCCTTGGCCAAGTCCCGCAGGGCGACATTGAGGATGCCGTCGGGGTCGGTCCCGGTCGACCCGATCGAATCCTTGTCCTGCTCGCGGGGCACGCCGAACAGCATCAGCCCGCCCACCCCGGCGGCGACGGCAGCGGCGGCGGCGCTGCGCAACGAATCACGGGTGTGCTGCACCACGCCCGGCATGGAACCGATGGGCCGCGGTTCGTCGATGCCGTCGGCGACGAACATCGGCAGCACCAAATGCCTTGGCTCCAAGGATGTTTGCGCCACCAGACGACGCAAGGCCGGGGTGGTGCGGAGCCGACGCGGGCGCTGCCGCGGGTAGGCCACAGCTAGCGCCTGCGGCTCTTTTTGCGCGGCGGTGGCAGCGCACCCTCGGCGCGCAACCGCGCGGCGTGTTCGGCCAGCGCGTCCACCAGCGGGCCAACCGCGGCGGTCTCGGGCTGGACATCCACCCGCAGGCCGAATTCGGCTGCGGTTTCAGCGGTCTTGGGACCGATGCACGCGATGATCGTCCGCGCGTGCGGCTTGCCGGCGATGCCGACCAGGTTTCGCACCGTCGAGCTGGACGTGAAGCAGACCGCGTCGAATCCACCGGTCTTGATCATTTCCCGGGTCTCCGCCGGCGGCGGGGCGGCCCGCACCGTCCGGTAGGCGGTGACATCCTCGATCTCCCAGCCCCGTTCGCGCAGACCCTCGGCCAGCGTCTCGGTGGCGATGTCGGCCCGCGGCAGCAGAACCCGATTGACCGGGTCGAAAATGCTGTCGTAGGGCGGGAAGTCGTCGAGCAGGCCCAACGAGGACTGTTCACCGGCCGGCACCAGTTCGGGGCTGATCCCGAACGCCCGGACCCGGTCGGCGGTCGACTCGCCCACACACGCGATCTTCACTCCGGAGAAAGCGCGCGCGTCCAGACCGAACTCGCCGAACTTCTCCCACACCGCACGAACCGCGTTGGTAGAGGTGAACACCACCCACTGGAAGCGGCCGTCGACCAATCCCTTGACGGCCCTTTCCATCTGGGCCGGGCTGCGCGGCGGCTCGACGGCGATGGTCGGCACCTCGATCGGCAGCGCGCCGTAGGAGGTCAGGCGCTCGCTCATCTCGCCGGCCTGATCCTTGGTGCGCGGCACCAACACGGACCAGCCGTACAGCGCGCGGCTCTCCCACCAGTTCAGCTTCGCGCGGCTGGCGACCGTCTTGCCGATGGTCACCACCAGCGGGCCGGTCAGCGGACCGGCGGGGTCGGTGCCGCCCAGCACCGCCGAGTCGGTCAAGCCGTGCAGCGTGGTTTCGATGGAACGCTGCTGACAGGTGGTGCCGTGCGCGGTCACCACGCACGGGGTGTTCTCGGCCAGCTCGTGCTCGATCAGGGTGCGCGCGGCGTCGGCCAGATGCGACGACGTGGCCTGCAGAATCAGCGGACCGGGCGCCGCGGCCAGCGCCTCCCAATCCACATGTGGGTCACGCACGTCGGCGACCGTGTGCGAGGAGCCCAGCGGCAACCCTGCATATGTCGGGACGGCATCGCTGGGGGCCAGCCCGGGCACGATCTCGATGTGCAGGTGGCTGCGCGCGATGGCGTTCACCTCGGTGATGACCGCGTCGACCGTCAGCGGGTCGCCCGCCACCAGCCGCACCACGTCGACGCCCGTCTTCGCCTCGGCGGTCAGCGTCTTGGCCACCTCGGCGGGGTCACCCAGCGCCGGGCGGATATCGGGACCGCCGGATATCACCGCGGGTTGCGCCTTGCCCTGGACGGCGCCGCCGTCGCCGTTCGGGGCGGCCGCCTCGGCCGGGGCCGGGCCGGAAACCGGCGGCAGGTCCTTGCCGATCAGGGCCAGCACCGGCTCAGGCACGTCCGGATCGGTGAACACCAAAGCGGCGTTCGCCAGCACCGTGGCGGCCCGGGTCGTCAGCAATCCCGGGTCACCCGGGCCGGAGCCCACGTACGTGATGCGGCCGGGTGTCGGCTTACGCCCTCGCGTCGTCATTGTCGCTCCCACGTAACTCGCAATTAATTTCCTCGCGCCGGGTCTTGCCGCGCTTCGCTCATCAGCTCTCGGGCGCCCAGCTCGAACAGTTCCGCGGCCACCGAAAGCCCAAGCTCTCGTGCCCGATCGGGACTGCCGATACCGGACGCGCGGATCACGTCGGACCCGTCCAGCGCCGCCACGCAACCGCGCAGCGACAGCTCTTCGAAGATCCGGCCCTCCTCATCGATGGACTCGACCACTTCGGCGATCGCGCCCACCGGTGCGGAACAACCGGCCTCCAGTTCGGCCAGCAGGGCTCGCTCCGCGGTGACCGACGCGCGTGTGTCGGCGTCGTCCAGTTCCGCCAGCACTGCCGCCAACCGGCTGTCACCGGCACGGCATTCGACGGCGAGCGCGCCCTGAGCCGGTGCTGGCAACATCTGCACCGGCTCTAGCGTCTCGGTGACATCGTCGAGGCGACCGATCCGGGCGAGTCCCGCCCGGGCCACCACGATCGCGTCGAGATCACCACTGCTTACCCTGTTCAACCTGGTATCTAGGTTGCCTCGTAGGGGGCGGATTTCCAAACCGAGACCCAATGCTCTAAGCTGCGCGGCCCGCCGCGGCGACGAGGTGCCCACCAGCGAACCGGCCGGCAACTCCGCGAGCACCAGCCCGTCCCGCGCCACCACCGCGTCACGCGGGTCGTTGCGTACCGGTATGGCCGCCACAGCAAACCTTGGGTCGTCGGCGGTCGGCAGGTCCTTGTGGGAGTGCACTGCGGCGTCGACACGCCCCTGTTCCATGGCCTCGCGCAGTGCGGTGGTGAAGACACCCACCCCGAGCGACTCGATGGGCGCCGACGAGCGGTCGCCTTCCGTGCTGATCGTCACCAGTTCCGCCGGGTGTCCCAACGCGATCAACGCGTCTCTGACGACCCCGGCCTGGGTGGTGGCCAGCAGGCTGCCCCGGGTACCTATCCGGATCACGTTCGCCGATCGCCTACTCGGCGGTTTGCTGCGGGTTGCCCGCGTCGAATCCGTTTGCGATGACTGGCAATTCGCCTGCGGCCACGGCATCGACAGCGGTCTGGTCGAGTTCGAAGAGTTCGCGCAGCGCTTCGGCGTAGCTGTCACCGCCGGGTGCGCTGGCGAGCTGTTTGATCCGCACTGTCGGCGCGTGCAGCAGCTTGTCCACCACGCGTCGCACGGTGCGCGCCACCTCTTCGCGCTGGGCGCTCTCGAGCCCGGGCAGCCGGTTGTCGAGGCGCAGCAGTTCCGCCTCGACCACGTCGGCGGCGCGCTGGCGCAGCGCCGTGACCGTCGGTGTCACTTCGGCCATCCGCTGTCCGGCCAGATATGCAGCAACCTCGGTGGCGACGATGGTGCGGGCGGCGTCGACGTCCGCGGCCGCGGCGTGCGCCGAGGGTTCATGCTGAACGCGGTCCACGTCGACGACCCAGACGCCGGGCAGTCCGGCCACCGCCGGATCGACGTCGCGCGGCATGCCCAGGTCACAGATCACCAGGGGGCGCGCCTCTTCGTCGCGGTGCGCGGCGGCCAGCGCGTGGTGCACGTCGGCCAGCGAGATCACCGGCGTCACCGCACCGGTACAGCTGACGACGACGTCGGCGCCGGCCAGAGTGTCGGCCAGGCGGTCCAAGCCCACGGCGTCGGCCCGCACACCGGCGTCGCGGATCTTTCGGACCAGACGCTGGCCTCGGGACAACGATCGGTTGACCACGTGCACGTGCCCGATGCCGGCGCGAGCGAGGTGTCCCGCGGCCAGCGCGCCCATCGCTCCGGCGCCGACCAGGACGGCGGTCTTGCCCGACAGTCCGCCCAGGCGGCGTTCGGCCATGTTGAGCGCGACGGAAACCACCGAGGCGCCGGCGGCGTCGATGGCAGTTTCGGAATGCACCCGCTTGCCCACCGACAACGCCCGCTGCGCCAGCTCGTGCAATATCCGCCCCACGGTGCGGTTGGTCTCGGCGCTGGCGTAGGCGCGACGGACCTGGCCGAGCACCTGCTGCTCGCCGACCACCGCGGAATCCAGGCCGCTGGCGACCGCGAACAGGTGCTCGACGGCGGCCTCGCTGTATCGGACATACGCATACTTGGTCAGATCGGCCATCGACATGCCGGATTGCTCCGACAGCACCTGCCCGATCACCGCCAACCCGCCGTGGAACGCGTCCACCACCGCGTAGACCTCGACCCGGTTGCATGTCGACAGCACCATCGCCTCGGTCACCAGTGGCGACTGCAGCACCCGGTCGACGATCTTGCCCTGATCGGACTCGTCGATGCTGAGTTGTTCCAGGACGGAGACCGGCGCACTGCGGTGCGAAACCCCGAAAAGCAAGACGCTCACGGCAGCATCACCTGGCCAGCTCCCTTGCTTCCTCCAGTAACTGAACTGCTGTCCACGGTAAACGTTTATCAGCTGGGCTACCAAATAAATGGTCGGCGCTGGACGACCGCCCAGCGCCGGGCAGGTCAGCGTCCCAGATCGGACCGCAGCCGGGGCTCATCGATCTCCCAGTAGCTGTGTTCGCGGCCGTCGAGCAGGATCACCGGCAGCCGATCGCCGAACTCGGCCCGCAACGCGGGGTTGCCCGCCGCGGCCGCGGCGTCGACGTCGGTCATCGACAACCCGAAGCCCAGCTCGCCGGCCAGTTCGACCAGCCGGGCGTGCACGCGCTCGCAGATGGTGCAGCCGTCGCGGGTCAACAGCTCCACCTGCGGCCGGCCGGCGTCCTCGGTCATGGACACCAGTGTGGCATCGGTGACTTGTGGGCCCTATCTACCAGCGGTTATGTTCCGACGATGGCCGACGAGACGGTACGGGTGGATCCGGTGGCGATGCAGGGCGCCGCCGTCTCGCTGAGCGGTGCGGCGGAGCATCTTTCGGCTCAGCTGTCCCAGCTCGACGATCACGTGGGTCAGCTGCTGGGTGGTTGGCAGGGCGCGTCGGGGACCGCCTATGGGGCGGCGTGGGAGCTTTGGCATCGGGGTGCTCGCGAGGTCGAGCTCGGGTTGTCGATGCTGGCGCATGTGCTGGGCCGGGCCGGTGAGGCCTACCAGAGCAACGAGTCCGGGTCCGCCCAGGCGGAGCGGGCGGTGCGTCGTGGCTGAGGCGTTTCGGGTGGATCCGCAAGCGCTGGCCGATGCGGTGCAGCGGATGGCGGCATTTCAACGCTATGCCGAAGACATGATCGCCGAAATCGATTCTCGGGTAACACGTTTGCACGCGTCGTGGACGGGTGATGCCGCGGCGGCTCATGCCGAGGCGCATCAGCACTGGGTACGCGGCGAGGCGATGATGCGCCAGGCGCTGGCGCAGCTCGAGAAGGTGGCCACGACCGCGCACGGCAACTACACCGGCGCGATGTCGACGAACCTCGACATGTGGTCGTGAGCGAATGGCGCCGCTGGCGTGTGACCCGACTGCCCTAGACCGCGCCGGTGCCACGGTATTGGCCAGCGGTGTTTCGCTGGGGTCGGTGATCTCGGCCTTGACCTCGGCCCTGGCCGGCACCGCGGGCATGGCCGGTGACGATCCGGTGGGTGCGGCGCTGGGCCGTGCCTACAACGATGCGGCGGCCAAGGTGATCGAGGCGATGACCACCACCCGCAATGGACTATGCAGCATCGGCGACGGGGTGCGGATGTCGGCGCACAACTACGCGCTGGCAGAGGGGATGTCGGATGTCACGGGCCGCGCCTCAGTTCTGCCGACTCCGCCGGTGACGGCGCCGCTGACCGCGGCGTCTCATCCGCCGTCGGCGGTGGGCACCGGCAGCGGCGCGCCGGCGGGATGGAGCTGGGTCGCACCGTATATCGGAATGATCTGGCCCACCGGCGATTCGGCGAAGCTGCGCGCCGCCGCAGCGGCGTGGACGACCGCGGGTGTCAACTTCACGACGACCGAGATCGCGGCAGGCGGCGGCATGATGGCCGCCATTGCCGGGCAGCAGATTCCCGAGGCCGCGGCCATCAACAAAGCGTTGGCCGATGCGACTGTCGCCACCATCAGCGTTGCGCGGCAATGCCAAATGATCGCTACGCAACTCAACAGCTACGCGGCCAAGATCGACAAGGTACACGCGGCGATCCTGGATCTGTTGGCGCGCATCTGCGATCCGCTGACCGGGATCAAAGAGGTCTGGGATCTCCTGACCGACGAAGACGAAGACGAGATCAAAAGGATCGCCGACGACATCAAGACGGTGGTCGACAACTTTTCTCGGGAAGCCGAAACGCTGGGCGACCAGATCAAGGCAACCATGTCCGAAGCCGCCACTGCCACAAAGGATATGGCCCACTGGGCGGATAAGGAGTGGGACCACTTCTTGCACGGGACGCCGGTGGGCAGGGCGCTCAATCAGGTGGGCCAGACCTTCAAAGGCGTCGGCGTCGAGGGCTGGGATTTCCTCAAAGGCCTGTACGACGTCAGTCAATTCCACGCGCTGCTCGACCCCAAGGGTTACGCCGAAACCATGACTAGCATGGTCGCCGGGGCTGGGACGCTCGTCGGCTTGGGGCCCGACGGAGGGCCCGGAGTCGCCGAGTCGTGGAAAGCGCTGGGGAAGGACATCACGCACTGGGACGAATGGAGCAGCAATCCCGCCGAAGCGCTCGGCAAATCGATCTTCGATGTCGGGACTCTCGCTTTGCCCGGTGGACCCCTTTCCAAGCTGGGCAAAGTAGGACACACCGCGGCGGATCCGCTGAAAGGCTTGAAGAAAGCGCCCGAACTTCTGAAACCACCGGAGGTCAAGCCGCCGGAGGTCAAGCCTCCCCCGGCTGCGCCCAAGCCACCGGAATCGGGCCACCCCGCGCCAGCACCCGCGGGCAAGCCAGGGCCCTCGGGTAAGCCGGCGCCGGGACCCGCAGACGGTCCACTGCCGCACAGCCCCACCGAATCCAAGCCGCCGCCGATCGAAAAGCCCCCGACTGCCGAGCCGCCCAAACCGGCCGCGCCGCCGGCCGAGCCCGGGGGCAAACCCCCGGTGCCGGTGCCCCCGGGGGACACACCGCTACCCCATTCGAAACCGCCCGAGCCCGTGCCCGCCCACGCGCCGGCGTCGGCCGGCGAACCCCCGGCCGCGCCGGTTCCCCACGGTGGGCCGCCACCAGGAGCAGCAGCCGCGACTCCGGCCGCGCCGCATCTGCCGGGGGCCCCGTCTGCGCCAATGGGTGGGGGGCTCCCCGCCGAGGCGCCTCCCGGCCTAGGTGAGGTTCCCCACGGCGGCGAACCACCCGCTCCCCCGCCGGTACCGCCGCATGATGGCACTCCCCCTCCGCCCGGCGGTCACGATGGGCCACACGAGCCTGGTGACAGCGGTCCACATCCGCCCGCCGACGAACATCCCCCGGGCGATGGCGACGGACCACAAGACTCACATCCAGGCGACGACGGTAGTGCGCCCGGTGACCATCCCGGCGGTGACGGTAGCGACCAGCAGCATCCGAAGGCGCGAGACGTTTTCCCTGACGCCAGTGAATTCGGCGAGCTTACTGAAAGTGAATATCGAGAACTCTTTGAGGACGAGTACGGTAACTTGAAGTATCCTGACGTTAATGACCCGGCAAAGCCTTACGCAATTCCTGGTACAGTTCGCGATTTAACACCGGCTGACATTAAATCATTAGACGGCCGATGGCTCGATCGTATCGGGCATCCGGGTGGGAATTGGCTGGCTTTCGAAGGAACTCCATATGAGGGTCGCGCACTTCCTCATACCAGTTTGGATAAAGATTATTACCGTTTTAAGGTCGATGCATCAGCGGGACTACCGCCAGGTTGGAAAATAGAGTTTTCGAGGGCAGCACCCTGGTTCGGGCATCCCGGCGGCGAGCCTCAATTTCTGATCCTCGCACCCGAAGGAGAACGTGCCGACGTTCAGACCCTGATAGATCGGTTCTTCTTGAATGAACCCTAGACACGAGGAGTCGTGATGGCAGATTTCATTGTCGATCTCACCATGTTTCCTGAATCCCTCCACAGACTTGTGAAGTGTTGGTATGTGTGGCAGGTCGTTCATCTGAGGGGTCAAGGGCGTTTGCCGGGTGACACACAGCGCGAGCCGCGGGGCCGGGAGACGCGCGAGGAGATATTTTGGGGACGTCGTCCACCCCAAATGGTCAACCGTAACGAATTGGCTTTGATTGACGTTGGCGACGTTTCTTATTACATGGCCTGTAAAGACGACTGCTACTTTATCGATAGCGAAGAGCGCGGTTCGCGGAAAACCTATTGGATGTTCAGGCGGTTCGAAGATGTTGAAAAATATCTCTTGTTTCTGATCAGTCAGATGAGTCGTCCTGGCCGGTATAACCAATCACCCGCCTTTCGTTGGTATCAGGAAGGCTTGAATCCGAGGGTGACGTTGAGTAAGCCGGATCCAGATAATTTTCCGGGACGGGTTAGTTTGAGAGTTGACCAGGAATCTACGGATCGCGGGTGGATGGGGCAGAATGACGCCCCTGCGGGTTCTCATGTCTTAGTAATGAGCTTCGAGGAACTCGATTCCGCCCTTCGCGAGGGAATTCCCGCGGATTGGTTCACCGTCAACATTCTCGGCGACTAGCGTTCCCGCAACCCGGCCCCGGCCACGAACGTGACATTGGCGTCACACTCGGCGCCGAACGTGAAGCCAATGTCACGCTCGCCGGCCCCGGACACGTAACGCCAGCGCGCCATCTGCCCGATAGGGTTGGGGATCGGGCACCCGCTGGGTCGCCAGGCAACACAGCGATCTCGGAGGTTTGACGATGACTTCCTCTGGCCCGGCCAACGCAGACCCCACCGGTCACGTTGACCCGGAGTCGCTGGCCGCGGACGCCAGCGCCGCCCGCGCGATCGAGGGCATGCAGGAAGCCGCCGCTTCGCAGGACCATCCCCAGCCCCCGATCGACCTGACCGCCGCCGCCTTCTTCGACGTGGACAACACGCTGGTGCAGGGCTCGTCAGCGGTGCACTTCGGCCGCGGGCTGGCCACGCGCAATTACTTCACGTATCGCGATGTCGTCGGATTCATTTACGCGCAGGCCAAGTTCCAGATCCTCGGGACAGAAAACAGCAACGACGTCGCCGCCGGCCGGCGCAAGGCGCTCGCCTTCATCGAGGGCCGGTCGGTCGAAGAGCTGATCGCGCTGGGCGAGGAGATCTACGACGAGATCATCGCCGATAAGATCTGGCCCGGCACCCGCGAGCTCACGCAGATGCATCTGGACGCGGGCCAGCAGGTGTGGCTGATCACCGCGACGCCGTACGAGCTCGCCGCGACCATCGCGCGACGGCTCGGCCTCACCGGCGCGCTGGGCACGGTCGCGGAATCCGTCGACGGCGTCTTCACCGGCCGGCTGGTCGGGGACATCCTGCACGGCACTGGCAAGGCGCACGCGGTGCGATCCCTGGCAATTCGCGAGGGCCTCAATCTCAAACGCTGCACGGCCTACTCGGACAGCTTCAACGACGTTCCCATGCTGTCGCTGGTGGGCACCGCGGTCGCCATCAATCCCGACGCCCGCCTGCGCGCCCTGGCCCGGGAGCGCGGCTGGGAGATTCGCGATTTCCGGACTGCCCGCAAGGCAGCCCGGATTGGCGTGCCGTCGGCGTTGGCGCTGGGCGCAGCCGGTGGTGCGTTGGCCGCGCTGGCCTCCCGGAGGCAATCGCGCTGATAGGCTGCGCCGCGCAGACACAATTGACGGAGGGCATTGCGTCATGACGACCCCCAAGGAAGCCGAAGGACTCATCGGCAGCCATTACCGCGCGCCGGATTACTTCGAGGTCGGTCGCGAGAAGATCCGTGAGTTCGCGGCCGCGATCAAAGACGACCACCCAGCGCACTTCGACGAGGGTGAATCCGCGAAGGCCGGATACACCGACATGGTTGCGCCGCTGACGTTCCTCGCTATCGCCGGGCGCCGAGTGCAGTTGGAGATCTTCACCAAGTTCAGCATCCCCATCAACATCGCCCGGGTCATCCACCGGGACCAGAAATTCAAGTTCCACCGGCCGATCCTGGCGCACGATAGGCTGTACTTCGACACTTACCTCGACTCGGTAATCGAGTCCCACGGCACGGTGCTCGCGGAGATCCGCAGTGAAGTGACCGACGCCGACGGAAAACCGATCGTCACGAGTGTCGTCACAATGCTGGGAGAGTCTTCAAATCAAGAGGACGTCGAGGCAACCGCCGCAGCAGTTGCATCCATATCCGCAGGAAAGTTAGGGGCCCTGTAAATGTCTGGAGAGCGGGAAACGGGAAGCACGCAACTCAAGCCGCCGGTCGAGAAGGTCCGGTCGCACTACGACAAGTCGAACGAATTCTTCAAGCTCTGGCTCGACCCGTCGATGACCTACAGCTGCGGGTACTTCGACGAAAACCCGGACCCGCAGAATCTGACCAAGACGCTGGAAGAGGCGCAGTACGCCAAGCGCAAGCTCGCCCTGGACAAGCTGAACCTCGAGCCCGGCATGACGCTGCTGGACATCGGCAGCGGCTGGGGCTCGACGATGCGGCACGCAGTGGACGAGTACGACGTCAACGTCATCGGCCTGACGCTGAGCGAGAACCAGTACGCCCATTGCGTGGCGGAGTTCGACAAAATGGACAGCCCCCGCCGCAAGGAGGTGCGGATCCAGGGCTGGGAGGAATTCCCCGGCGACGTCCAGATCGACCGCATCGTGTCGCTGGGCGCGTTCGAGCACTTCGCCGACGGTGCAGGAGACGCCGGGTACGAGCGCTACGCCACCTTCTTCAAGAAGTACTACGACCTGTTGCCCGACGACGGCCGCATGCTGCTGCACAGCATCGTGGTGCCCACCGCCGAAGAGGGCAAGGCAATGGGCTTGCAGGTGAACATGACCCTGTTGCGGTTCATCAGTTTCATCCTCAAGGAGATCTACCCGGGCGGAAAGTTGCCGCAGGTCAACCTGGTCGACAAGTACGCCACCGATGCGGGTTTCAAGATCGAGCGGCATCACTTCATCGGTAAGAACTACGTTCCGACGTTGACCGCCTGGGGGGATGCCCTCGAGGCGCACAAGGAGGAGGCCATCGCCCTGAAGGGGCAGGAGACCTACGACATCTACCTGAAGTACTTGCGGGGATGCTCGGACCTGTTCCGCGACGGCTACACCAACGTCTGCCAGTTCACGATGGTCAAGTAATCGGTTCCCGAAAGGTCAACGCCATCGCGGATTTTCCGCGGTGGCGTTTCCTTTTGCGCGGCTCAGCCGAAGAAGATGTTGCGGCGGCCGGCCAACAGCCGGTACAGCGTCTGCTGAATGGTCTCGCGCACCTGGTCGGTCAGCTCGAAGGTGACCATCGGATCCTCGGCGTCGGAGGCCGCGTAGTCGTCGGTGTGGATCGGCTCACCGAACGCGATGTGCCACTTCGAAGGAAGGGGCACCAGGCCCACGGGGCCGGCCAGCGGAAACAGCGGCGTGATCGGGAAATACGGCAGCCCGAACAGCCGCGCCAGCAGCTTGACGTCGGTCAGCATGGGGTAGATCTCTTCGGACCCGATGATCGAGCAGGGAATGATCGGCGCCTTGGTCCGCAGCGCCGCCGTGACGAATCCACCACGGCCGAACCGCTGCAGCCGGTAACGGTCCTCGAAGCGCTTGCCCAGCCCCTTGTAGCCCTCCGGGAACACGGCGGTCAGCTCGCCGGCGGCGAGCAATCGGTGCGCGTCCGTCGTGCAGGCCATCGTGTGGCCGGCCTTGCGGGCCGCCTCCCCCACCACCGGCAGATCGAACACCATGTCGGCGGCCAGCAGCCGCATGTCGCGCTGCGCGGGATGCTCATCGTGCACCGCCACCGAGAGCATCAGCCCGTCGAACGGCAACACCCCGGCGTGGTTGGCGACCACCAGCGCGGCGCCCTCGTCCGGCAGGTTCTCGATCCCGCTCACCTCGACCCGGAACCAGGATCGGAAGAACAACCGCAGCAACGGCCGGACGATCGCGCTGTTGAAGTGCGGGTCGAAGCCGAACTCGTCGACGCTGTAATCACCGGTGAGCCGTTGGCGCAGGAATCCGGCGACCGAGGCGACGCGCTGCGCCAAGTCATTCAGCGGCGCGTCGGCCGACGATGCCCCCGCGGCACGGCGATGCTCGTCGATTTCGCGGACCACCGCGGCGATCTGCTCCGCAGATGCCCGACCTTTGGGATCGGAAAGCAAGGAGGGATGCTGGCGGGAGGACTCAGCACGTTGGTCCGCTCTCCGACGCGCCGCTACCCGACCCCGATTCGTGTGCAGCGGAATGACATTCGCTCTGTTTTCGCCCGCCACGATACCTACCTGACCCCACCCCACGGAATTGGATTTCGGCTACCCCAGCGCTGAGCCAGGGCTATCGCGCGATCTTCCCAGGAGCGTACCCGAAGTGGGTCGATAATGGGAGTTAAGCTGCGGCCGCGAACGTAATCGTCAAACGCCTCCGCCGTCGACCATTTCGGCTGGTAGCCGAGCTCCGAACGCATCCTGCTGGTATCCATGACGCGGCCGTAACTCAAATAATCGAACTGATCACGACTGATCTCGTTGTAGCGGTTGGCTCGGCGTATCGAATCCAGGGCCCAGACGCCGAAACTCGGTACTGGCAACGGAATCCGGCCGGCCCGCCGAATCGCCTGCGACAGCATGATGATCCCGTCGGCGCCGATGTTGAACGTTCCCGCCTTGCCGGCCATCGCCGCGCGCTCCAGCGCACCGAGCGCATCCTGCTCGTGCAGCAATTGCAGGCGCGCGTCGCGCCCGAACATGGTCGGCACTAAAGGTCCAGCCAGATAACGCGATAGCGTCGTGTCCATCGCCGGGCCGATCATGTTTGCCAGCCGCAGGATCGTCACGGCGATGTCGGGCCGGCGCCGTCCCAGCCCGCGCGCGTAGGCCTCGATGTCGAGGCTGTCTTTGGCGAAACCGTCACGGAACGGTCGACGGCTGGTGCTGTCCTCGGTGAACATCACCGGGTCGTGAGCGCTCGATCCGTACACCTCCGACGTGGACTTGAGCACGACCCGGCGCACCGAGGGCGCCTTCTGGCAGGCCGCGAACAGCTGCATCGCACCCATCACGTTGATCTCTTTCAACGCGGCGGTGCCACCGGATCGCGGCGCGTAGGACGCCGCCGCCGCGTGCACCACCGTGTCGACATCGCCGTTGCGAATCACCTTGGCTATGAAGGGATTCCGGATGTCGGCCCGGACGAACTCGGCGCGCCCCATCCGGCGCAGCATGTCCTTGCTCGGGGCTATCGCATCCACCGCGATGACCGTATTGATCATCGGGTTCTGCGCGAGCCGAGCCGTCAGGTAGCCGCCCAGAAACCGGCACGCGCCGGTGACCAGCACGATCTTGGGGTAGTGCACGGTGTTGCCTGCGGTGTCGCCCGGCCCGGCGTTCTCCCCGTTCGTCGGATCCACTCGAACAGCCTAGCGGCCAGGCGAGACGGCGGCACTACGCCGCGAGCGGGGTTACTTACCGAGTTTTCTGCGCTGCACCCGGGTGCGACGCAGCAGCTTGCGGTGCTTCTTCTTCGACATGCGCTTGCGCCGCTTCTTGATTACTGAACCCATGAACTCCGCTATCTGACCGTGACCTGCTTCAAAGATTGGACCCGGACACTTTACCCGGCGGAACGCACCGAACACCAAACCGGTATCGGCCCGATCGCCACGCAACCGCGGAGTCTAGGTGCCGCACGCAAGAGGCACCGTTTCCGGTCAGCCGGCGTCGAAGTAGGACGTCTCCAGCATGTCGTGGACGGCCTTGGCGTGCACCCGGAAGGACCGGCCCACGCGGACCGCGGGCAGCTCGCCGTTATGCACCAACCGGTACACCGTCATCTTCGAGACCCGCATCAACGCCGCCACCTCGGCGACGGTGAGAAACTGCGTCCTGCCCTGCTGGCTGTCGACGGAACTGGCGTCCCGTGGCTTACCTGCGGCATCTCGCGCTGATGGCCCGTTACTAGACGTCATCGCAACCCAATCGTGTCAGGCACGCGCATGCCAGCGGCTTCCCCTCCGCTGGCACCCACACGTGCTTACAAGAGGAGAATAGCGGGACTAATGGGGTTACTGGTACTGGTGGGGGACAATCAGTTGAAAAAACTTGGATTACTCTGATGTAATTCTTAGCTGCTCAGAGCGCGTTTTGGCGGCCTGAACGGCCGCGTCGACGGCCGCTCGCAGGCCCCCGCGTTCGAGCTCGCGCAGGCCGGCCGCGGTGGTGCCGCCGGGCGAGGTCACCGTCGCTCGCAGCTGCGTCGCCGTGGCGTCCGCCCGCGGGCCGGGCGCCTCGGCGTCGCCCGGCCGGTCGGCGTCCATGCCCTCGAGCAACATGGCGGCCGAGCCGGCCATCGTCTGCGCAGTCAGGTCGGCGGCCACCTCGCGGCTCAGGCCCGCAGCGACACCGGCGTCGATCAGGGCCTCCACCAGCAGGAAGAAGTACGCCGGCCCGGAGCCCGACAGCGCGGTGACGGCGTCCATCTGGCCCTCCGGAACGCTCAGGACGCCCCCGACGGAGTCGAACAGGGCCGAGACGCCTTCGAGCTGCGCCGCCGTGACGTACCTGCCCTTGGCCAGGGCCGTGACCCCGGCGCCGACCAGGGCCGCCGCGTTCGGCATCGCCCGAACCACCGGCGTCCCCGCCGGGAGCTTCGACTCGAAGTAGGTGATGGTGATGCCGGCCGCGACCGTGACGAAGACCTGCTCGGCGGTATCGCCGTCGGCGGCGGCGGCCGCGCGGGCGATCTGCGCCATCACCGACTCGACATCGGCCGGCTTGACCGCGACCACGACGAACGACGCGTTCTCGACCGCGTCGGATACCGAACTGATCAGCACGGAATAGGTGTCGGCCAGGTACTTGGCGCGCTCGGGAACCCGCTCGACCACCACCAGATCTTTGACCTGCCGGCCCGCCCGCAGCAGACCCGACAGCAGTGCCTCCCCGATGCTGCCGCCACCGATGATCGCGATTCTTGCCATGCCGGACAGCATCGCAGACACCGCGCTCTAGCGAGCGGCAGGGACCAGTGCCAACTGGCGGGCCTGCACCACGAGGCGGCCCAGGCTGTCGACGACGGTGTGGTCCTCGTCGAACCAGTCCTGACCGATCTCGGTGCAGGTCGCGATGATGCGCAGCCAGCCATCGGCCGGCAGGCCGCGCAGAAACGCCGTGAGCTGGATGGTGGGGGCCCATCCGGTGCGGTCCACCGCGAAGGTCACCGGCGCCGACAGATCCCCGCACATGAGCGCGAACAGCGCGTCCGGGGCCACACCGCGGGGCCGCGCCCACATCTGGATCACCGGTGGACGCCCGTCACCGCGGGGCGCCATCGTCGACAACACCGGCCGCACGTCGCAGCCCTCCCCGAGGTGCACGAGGCCGGCCAGCGGATGCCCCGGCCCGATCGGCTCGATGTCGTCGGGCGGCTCGGGCGCCATCAGGTCGGCCACCGGTTGGCCGACAGCAGCGGCCTGGCCACCCCTTCCGAACCGTCCCGATGCCAGTGCTCGGGTTCGCCGAGGTTGACCACGGCATGCACCGCGGTGCGGTCGCCCTGGTTGAGCTCGACATCGACGACGCTGATCCGGCGGCCCCGCTTGCGAAGCGAGGTCACCAGCTGCACCGGACCGGGGTCGGGCGCCCACAGGAAGCTCGCCGACACCGCGACCGGCTGCTGGACCGGTTGTAGCGCGTCGGACTGCCCACCCCAGGCGGTGCGGGCGGCGTTGGCGCAGAGCGCCAGCATCGCACCGCCGTGCACCTTGGGACCAATGGTCCAGCGCTTGTCGAGCTCGCCCTCAAAGACGCCGGGACCGACCTCCCGCAGGGTCATTGCGGTGGTGAATAACGCGCTCATGTTGTCTGGGTTTTCTCCTGGCTGGGTCAGCGCAGCAGATGCGTGCGGGCAAACTGCAGCGATTCGGCGAGCATGGCCTCGCGCTCGTTGGCGGAACGGGCGCTGGACGTCGACACCTCCAGGATGACGTGCCCGGCGAAGTGGCTGCCGGCCAGCATCTGGCACACCTCGGCCGTCGGTTGCGTGCCGCGCCCGGGCACCAGGTGCTCGTCGGCGGGCAGGCCGTTGCCGTCACACAGGTGCAGATGCACCAGCCCCTGCCCCATCCGCTCGGCCATGTCCAGCGAGTCGGTGCCCGCGGTTGCGGTGTGGGACAGGTCCAGCGTGTAGTGCGCGTGGTTGCCGTCGAGCGGGTCGTAGGAGGGCGCGAACGCCGATATCGCCGGGCCGGGGCCCCCACCGCGTCGACGCATCCGTTCCAGCGACTGGCCGGCACCGAAGAGCCGGTCCGCGCGGAACGGGAACATGTTCTCCACGGCGACCATCACGTCGCTGGACGCTTCCAGCTCCGCCACCTGCTCGCTGAAACCCTCGGCGTAGCGCCGCTGCCAGCGAAACGGCGGGTGGACCACCACGGTCTGCGCGCCCAGCTGTTCGGCGGCGCGCACGCTGCGATCCAGCTTGGGCACCGGGTTGGCGCCCCACACCCGCTGCGAGATGAGCAGGCAGGGCGCGTGCACGGACAGCACCGGGACCCGGTAGCGCCGCGACAGCTTCTTGACGGCGGCGACATCCTGACTCACGGCCTCGGCCCACACCATGAGCTCGACGCCGTCATAGCCGAGCCGCGCCGCGTACTCGAAGGCGGCCTCGGCCCGCAACGGGTACACCGAAGCCGTGGACAGGCCGACTTTGATGGCTGGACGCACTGTCTACGGTGCCGCTAGCCCGATTGCAACGACAGCGCCAAGGGCCCCAGGGTGATCAGCGCACCCACCGCGACCGCGATCAACGTGCTGGCGATGTCCTCGGTTTTGCGAACCACCCGGACCCCGGCCACCAGGCCCAGGATGACCAGCACCGATAGCACCAGCGCCACCAGGCTGTTCCACCGCCACAGCTGGTCGAAGGCCACGAACAACCCGCCGCCGAACGCGACGGCGAGCATCGATTGCAGCACGACCACCCCGCCGCGCCACACCGCGTCGAACCTGCCCCTTTCGAGATGGGCATCGGCCTCTGCGTCCGCGTCGCGGTGCCCGACGTCGAGGTGATCGTCGCGGAGCACCCCCGCGGGCAGCGGTCCGGATCCGTCCTCGTCGGCGTCATCGCCCGAATCCCCGGACCGCAGGAAGGAGCGCACGTACGCGGAGTCCTCCAGCGCCGGTTCCGCCTCGCGCACCTCGGAGTCCATGACGTCCACCGGGACATCGGCGTAGTGATCCATCGGGTCGAAGCTCATGTCCTCGGCGCCCGAACCCGGCTCCCCGGTGCCGTTAACGGGCGAACCCGCCCTGCGGGCCTCGGGCAACGGCCGCGGGTATTCGCTGCGCTCGGGCCCCGCCGCCCGCTTGGGCTGCGGCGGTGACTTGGGCCAGCGCGGCTCGGGCTCGGACCAGTAGGGCGCCTTCGGCTCGTCCCTGGCTACGGGCTTGGCGGGTGAGCCCGGTTCGGCGACGTCGATCGTGTCGGCGGCTTCGGTGGATTCGAATCCGGGCTCGTCGTCATCGCGGATCACCGGGAGGTCGCCGGTCAGTTCGGCGACGGTCACCGCATCGTTGTCGCCGCGCCGACGACGGCGCCGCCGGGTGACGGCCGGGGCGCCGATGGTTCCGTTTTTGGCCAGCAATTCGGCAACCGAGATGGGCCGAGTTCCGGAGTCCTCGGGCTCGGGGTGCGGTCCGGTCATGGTTTGTCGCCTCTCGATCGGTTCTGATTCCGATCAACTACCTGGCCTCCAGCATTGCGCACCGAAGGCTCCATGAGGGCCGATCCGTCGGCTTCGCTGTCGAGTTTGCGCAAGATGAGACCTTCCCGTAATGCCCACGGGCAGATATCCACCGATTCGATCGACAGCGCTCGCATGCTTGCCTCCGCCACCAGGGCACCCGCAACGATCTGCGGTGCCCGCTCGGCGCTCACTCCTTCCAGTTCTGCCCGGTCAGCGGTCGTCATCCTAGAGATGAAAGATATGAGTTGCCTGAGGCCGTTTGCTGTCAGCGTCCTCTTGACGCGCGGTCCGGCGCCCGAGGGCGCCGCACCGGTGAGCCGCGCCAGCGAGCGAAAGGTCTTCGAGGTGGCGACCGTCAGGTCCGGACTACCCGACTCGAGGATGTTCACGCTGGCTTCGGCGAGCTCGGCATCCAGCCAATCGCGCAGCATCGCCACCCGGCGCCGGCCCGGCGGATCGTCGGGCAGCCACTCGCGGGTCAGCCGCCCGGCGCCCAGCGGCAGCGACAACGCGACCTCCGGCTCCTCGTCGACGCCGCTGGACATCTCCAGCGAGCCGCCACCGATGTCGAGGTTGATGATGCGGCCCGCGCTCCACCCGTACCACCGGCGCACCGCCAGGAAGGTCAGCCGCGATTCGTCGACCCCGGTCAGCACCCGCAACTCGACGCCGGTCTCCTTGCGCACCCGGCTCAGCACATCGTCGGAGTTACCGGCTTCGCGGACCGCGGATGTGGCGAAGGCCATCAGCTCCGCGCAGCCCGAACTGTCGGCGATCTTGGCGAATTCGTCGAGCGTGGAAATCAGTTTGTCGGCACCACGTTTGGTGATCTTGCCGGCACTGTCGGTGGCCTCGGCGAGACGCAGAGTGGCTTTCGTCGAACTCATCGGCGTCGGGTGGCCGCCCCGGTGGGCATCCACCACCAGCAGATGCACCGTGTTGCTGCCCACGTCGAGAACGCCCAATCGCACGTAAACAACCTAACGAAACCCCGGGTGCGCTGCTTTGCGCGACCCGGTCAACCCGTCGTGACCGGGGCCATCCGGGCCCCGAGTGTCAGCGGCTCGGATGGCCCGAACCGTGGTCTAACGTGGACCACGTGGCGAATTCGCACCCGGAACCGGGCCAAGAGGTCGAGCTGGATTTCGCCCGCGAATGGGTGGAGTTCTACGACCCCGACAATCCCGAGCACCTGATCGCGGCGGACCTGACCTGGCTGCTCTCGCGGTGGACATGTGTATTCGGCACTCCGGCCTGCCGCGGCACGGTGGCGGGCCGCCCGGACGACGGGTGCTGCTCGCACGGTGCTTTCCTGTCCGACGACGACGACCGCGCCCGCCTGGATGACGCGGTCAAGAAGCTGACCGACGACGACTGGCAATACCGCGCAAAAGGGTTGGGCCGCAAGGGTTATCTGGAAATCGACGAGCATGACGGGCAACCGCAGTATCGCACCCGCAAGCACAAAGACGCATGCATCTTCTTGAACCGGCCCGGATTCAGCGGCGGTGTCGGCTGCGCGCTGCACAGCAAGGCCCTCAAACTGGGTGTGCCGCCGCTGACCATGAAGCCCGATGTCTGCTGGCAGCTGCCGATCCGTCGCAGCCAGGAGTGGGTGACCCGGCCCGACGGCACCGAGATCCTCAAGACCTGGGTCACCGAATACGACCGCCGCGGTTGGGGTTCCGGTGGCGCCGACCTGCACTGGTACTGCACCGGCGATCCGGCCGCCCATGTCGGCGCCAAGCAGGTATGGGAAAGCCTGGCCGACGAACTCACCGAGCTGCTCGGCGCGAAGGCCTACTCCGAGCTGGCCGCAATGTGCAAGCGCCGCAGCAAGTTAGGGCTCATCGCGGTGCACCCGGCGACACGCATCGCCGAGTAACCGCGTACTTCAGGCTTCCGTTTGGTAAGCCACCACCATCCGCAACGCGCTGGCGGTGAGGTACGCCTCGACCGCGGCGGCGGCCGCCGCCGCGTCGCGCGCCAGCACCGCCTCGGTGATCGCGCCCAGCTCGGCTACCACCACGGCGGCGTCGTCATAGGCGGCGGTGAGTTCGTGTTCGCGTCCACCGAAAGCTTGCTCGACCCAGCGGTAGAGCAATCCCAGCGCGCGGTTGCGACTGCTGTGAATGAGCACGCGGAAGTAGTCGAGGTCGGCGGCCTGCCGCGTGGTCGCGCTCTCGGCGTCGCTGACCGCCAGCAGGGCGGCGCGCAGCGCCTCGGCATCCTCGGGCAGGCTGCGCTGCGCCGCCAACCGGCCGATCAATGGACCCAGCGCAGCCCGGATTTCGAGCAGCTCCACCAAGAACTCGGGTCCTAATCGACGGACCAGCGCCTCGACCACCGCGGGATGAGTGAGCGCCTGAGGATCGCGCACCAGGTTGCCGCTGCCGTGCCGGGTCTCGATCAGGCCCATCTGCTGCAGGCGGGCCAGACCCTGCCGCAACGACGTGCGATTGACCCCGAGTTGCTCGGCCAGGTCCCGCTCCGGCGGCAGGGCGGAACCCGGCGGAAAGGCGCCGTCGAGGATGGCGTCGGCGATCGAGGCCGCGATCTGCTCATCCACCCGCTGGCGGTCCGGCGGTTGAATCGGACTTGACTGGTTCATTGGCTCAACCAATATAGTGGACTGCGTCGGCGACGGGAGCAAGTTATGGACGACGAACAGCGTTCGGCCGCGGCCCCACGCTGGCGCGGCAAACCAGGGCGCCTCGAGGTCTGGTACGCCACGCTCTCCGACCCACGGACGCGTGCGGGCTTGTGGGTCCATTGCGAGACCGTGGCGCCGCAGCAGGGCGCCGCCTACGCGCACGGCTGGATCACCTGGTTCCCTCCCGAGGGCCCACCCCGCACCGAGCGATTCGGCCCCGAGCCCACCCAGCCCGCGACCGGCCCCCGATGGTTCGACGCCGACGGCGTGCAGGTGGCCGACGGCCGGCTCTGCGGCCGCGCCGGATCGCTGGCCTGGGACCTGTCCTGGACGGACACCGCGCGCCCGCTGTGGACGTTTCCGCGCCCGGCCTGGGAGCGCGAGCTGCTGCCCGGCGCCCAGGTCGTCCTCGCCCCCACCGCCGACTTCGCCGGCTCGCTGACCGTCGCAGACGCCGCGGCACGCATCGACGGCTGGCGCGGCGCCGTTGCCCACATCTACGGGCACGGCAACGCCCAGCGCTGGGGGTGGATCCACGCCGACCTCGGTGGCGGCGACGTCCTCGAGGTGGTCACCGCCGTGTCACACAAACCGGGCCTGCGCAGGCTCGCCCCGCTGGCTTTCGTGCGGTTCCGCATCGACGGAAAGGACTGGCCCGCAAGCGCTTTGCCGTCCCTGCGGATGCGGACAACGCTCGGCCCCAGGCACTGGCAGCTGGAAGGACGCATCGGCGCTCGCCGGGTGCTCATCCGGGTCGACCAGCCGCCGGAGCGCTGCGTGAGCCTGGCCTACACCGACCCCGACGGCGGCGCCGCCGTCTGCACGAACACCGAACAGGCCGACATTCACGTCGACATCGACGACCGCCGTTGGTCGGTGCTCGGACATGCCGAGGTAGGCCTGCGCGGCGTCGAGGCGCCCGACATCAACGAAAGGATCCCGACATGAGCTTCCTACTCGACCCGCCGCTGCTGATGGCCAGCGGCGCGCTCATCGAGCGGCACGTGCCGCCGGACCGGCGAGACGTCGCCGAGGCCGCGGTCCTTGGCATCTTCTTCGGCGGGTCGTTCGGCCTCTACCACGACGTGCCCGGGCTCGGACTGCTGTGGCGCCCGTTCCGCGCGCGCAACGGGCGCGACTTCATGTGGAACAGCGGGGTTTTCGGGGTCGACACCGCGAAAGCGGGTTGGCCGCTGCACGCGGCGGCGGCCGCCATCTTCGCGACCTATCCGCTCTTCATCAAGATCGGCCGCCGGTTCGGATTGCTGGCATGAGCCGCGCGGCCGAACGGGCAGCCGCGTCGTTCGGCACCGCGCTGCTGCCCGAGGAACACGGCGGCCCCCCAGCGGCGGAGCTGGCTGAGCGCATCGAGCGATACCTCACCCAGCTCCCGGCGACATCGAGGCTGGGAGTGCGCGCCGGATTCGCATCAGTCAGCGCCGCAAGCTATCTCACCACCGGCCGGCCACTGTCGCGGCTCGGCCCCGGCGGCCGGGAACGGTTGTTGCGCCGAGTGGCTTCGCTCAGCCCGGAGGCCGGTGCCGCCCTCGAGGCGCTCAAGGCGATCGTGTTGCTCGCAAACGGTGCCGACACCTATGCGCCCGAACTGTTCGCCCGCGCCCGCGAGCACGACGTGGCGCGCCCCGATCCGGATCTGACCGTCATCTCCTCGGCCGACTGCCCATCGGTCGTCACCGCCGACGCCGTGGTCGTCGGCTCGGGCGCCGGCGGCGCGATGGTGGCCCGCACCCTGGCGCGGGCCGGCCTTGACACCGTCGTAGTCGAGGAGGGACGCCGCTGGACGGTCGAAGAATTCCGCGGCATTCACCCGATCGACCGTTACGCCGGGCTTTACCGCGGCGGCGGGGCCACCGTCGCGCTGGGACGCCCGTCGGTGGTGCTGCCGATCGGCCGCGCGGTCGGCGGCACCACCGTCGTGAACTCCGGCACCTGCTACCGGCCGCCGCCCGCCGTCGCCCGGCGCTGGCGCGACGCGTTCGGTCTCGGCCTGGCCGACCACGACCGGCTGACGAACCACCTCGACGAGGTCGAACGCACGCTGCGGGTCGCGCCCGTGCCGATGGACATCATGGGCCGCAACGGGCGCCTGCTGCTGGACGCCGCCGCGACGCTGGGCTGGCAGGCGGCGCCGATCCCGCGTAACGCTCCAGGCTGTGCGGGCTGTTGCCAGTGCGCAATCGGCTGCCCACGCAACGCCAAGTACGGGGTGCACCTCAACGCGCTGCCGCAGGCCTGCGCGGCGGGCGCCCGGATCGTCTCGCACGCCCGCGTGGAACGGGTACTGCACCGGCGCGGGCGTGCCTATGGGGTGCGCGGGCGCCGGGTCGACGGCACCGCACTGGACATCCTGGCCGGCACGGTCGTCGTCGCCGCGGGCGCGACAGAGTCACCGAACCTGCTGCGGCGCAGCGGGTTCGGCGACCACCCGCGGGTCGGCCGCAATCTGGCGGTGCATCCGGCGACGGTGCTTGCCGGGCGCTTCGACTCGGACGTCGTCGCCTGGCACGGCGTGCTGCAAAGCGCCGCCGTCCACGAGCTGCACGAGTCCCAGGGTGTGCTCATCGAAGCCACGTCCACCCCGCCGGGGATGGGGTCAATGGTCTTTCCGGGCTACGGCGCCGAGCTACTCGGCTGGCTCGACCGGGCGCCGCAGGTCGCCACGCTAGGGGCCATGGTGGCCGACCGTGGCGTCGGCTCGGTGTCGTCGGTCCGCGGCCAGACGGTGATGCGCTACCCGATCGACAGGGGCGACGCCGCCAAGCTGGTGACGGCGATGGAGGCCATGGGGCGATTGCTGTTCGCCGCGGGAGCCGTCGAGGTCCTCACCGGCCTGCCGCATGCGACGACTGTGACGTCGCTGCCCGCACTGCGGGATGCCCTGCGTCGCGCCGACCCGAGAAGCCTGCACGTCGCGGCGTTTCATCCGACCGGCACCGTGGCGGCGGGCGCCGACGAGCAGTTGTGTCCGGCCGACGCGACGGGTCGGCTGCGCGGCGTGCGCGGTGTGTGGGTGGCCGACGCGTCGATCCTGCCCAGCTGCCCGGAAGTGAATCCGCAGCTGTCGATCATGGCGCTGGCCCTGGGCGTCGCCGACCACATCGTCGGCGCCGCCCGCTGAGCGTGCGGCTAGCCCTCGAGCTTGTAGCCCAGCCCGCGCACCGTCACCAGGTGCACCGGGTTGGCCGGGTCGGCCTCGATCTTGGACCGCAGGCGCTTGACGTGGACGTCGAGCGTCTTGGTGTCGCCGACGTAGTCGGCGCCCCACACCCGGTCGATCAACTGCCCGCGGGTCAGCACTCGCCCGCTGTTGCGCATCAGATATTCGAGGAGGTCAAACTCCTTGAGCGGCAACGTGATCGTGTCACCGTTGACCGAAACGACGTGGCGTTCGACATCCATCCGCACGGGACCGGATTCGAGCACGCCGTCGCTGATCTCGGAATCGTCGTCACCGCCGCGGCGCAACACCGCTCGGATCCGGGCGATCAACTCGCGCGCGGAATACGGCTTGGTCACGTAGTCGTCGGCACCGAGTTCGAGGCCGACCACCTTGTCGATCTCGCTGTCCCGGGCGGTCACCATGATCACCGGCACGCTCGAGCGCGCACGCAGCTGCTTGCAGACGTCGGTGCCCGACATTCCCGGCAGCATCAGGTCGAGCAGCACGATGTCGGCGCCGCCCCGATCGAATTCGGCCAGCGCGGCCGTGCCGTCGGTCACCACGGTGGCCTCGAAACCCTCCTTGCGGAGCAGGAACGCCAGCGGATCGGCCAGCGACTCCTCGTCCTCCACGATCAGCACACTGGTCATCGACTTAGTTCTTCCTCTCGTTGTGAGCGGTTGGGCCGCACGTCGCGGCCCTGCGACTGCTCGGATTCGCCCTCGTCTGGATCAGACGCCACGGCCGCCGGGATGGAAAGGGTGAATGTCGATCCGGTTCCGGGCTTGCTCCACACGCCGATGCTGCCGTTGTGATTGGCCGCGACGTGCTTGACGATGGCCAGGCCCAACCCGCTGCCGCCGGTGGCGCGCGAGCGCGCCTTGTCCCCGCGGAAGAACCGCTCGAAAACCCGCTCCTGGTCTTCCAGGGCTATCCCGATGCCGCGGTCGGTCACCGCGATCTCGATGTTGTCGCCGCGGCGACGGCGACTGATCGACACCGGCGAACCCGGCGGCGAATAGGCGATGGCGTTGGATACCAGGTTGGCCAGGGCGGTGACCAGCAGCGTCTCGTCGCCCAGCACCCGCAGACCGCTGGGAGCGTCGGTGCGCACCTCGATATCGGCGTTGTCGGCCCCCACCTTGTGGCGCGAAATCGCTTCTCCCACAACCTTGTCGACGTCGACCTCGATGACGTTGGGCAGCCGTTCGGCTCCCTGTAGCCGGGACAGCTCGATCAGCTCGGCGACCATGTCCCCCAGCCGGTTGGCCTCGACGAGCACCTTTTCGGCGAACCGCCGGACGGTCTCGGAGTCGTCGGACGAGGCCAGCAGGGCCTCGGCGAGCAGCGCCATGGCACCCACCGGGGTCTTGAGCTCGTGGCTGACGTTGGCCACGAAGTCGCGCCTGGTCGCTTCCATCCGCGCGTAGTCGGACTGGTCGTGGGCGAACACGATGGCGAACCGGCGGTCTTCTTCGCTGAGCAAACGGGCCTGCCCGTGCACCGAGAGCCCGGAGCGGCCACCCGCCCGTTTCGCCGGCCGCAGGTCGAATTCGACGTCGACGCCGGTCAGGGCCTGCTGCGCGGCCTCCCAGGCCTGGTCATCGAGCTGACGGTCGCGCACCAGGCCCAGCTCCATGGCCCGGTCGTTGAGGTAGACGACGTCGCGATGCGCGTCCACCACCGCCGCGCCCAGCGGCATCAGCGCCACGATGCGTTGCAGCATCTGTGCGACGGTGATCCCGGTCCATTCGACGCGCTGGCGGCGCTGCACCGCCCGCGGTGACAGCCGGGTCCCGACCAGTACACCTGCGGCCAGCGCCAGCGCGGACAAAACCCCGGCCAGCAACAGCGCCGAGAACACAGTCACATAGCAAATCCTACAAATCTTCCTGAACGCTGCCCTAGCGCAACGAGGCCAAAATCGGACAAGTCACACCTTGCGCAACAGGTGTTTCGCTCCCGTTCACGCGATGTTTGGCTAAATGCCCTTCATCTCGCGAAACGGCGTGGGCGCGCCGGCGTCAGCCGCGTCCCTGGCTGGCAACCGCGGCGGCCCCGGCGGCGGCGGCCTCCGGGTCCAGATAGGTGCCGCCGGGCACCACCGGCCGCAGGTCAGCGTCCAGGTCGTAACGCAGCGGGATGCCGGTCGGGATGTTCAATCCGGCGATCTCATTGTCGGACACCTGGTCGAGGTGCTTGACCAGGGCCCGTAGCGAGTTGCCGTGCGCCACGATCAGCACCGTCTTGCCGCTGCGCAGGTCCGGGACGATGACGTCGGTGAAATACGGCAGGAAGCGCACGACCACGTCGGCCAGGCACTCGGTGAGCGGGCCGCCGCCGATGTCGGCGTACCGGGGATCGGCGTCCTGGCTGTAGGTGCTGCCCCGCTCGATGGGCGGGGGCGGCGTGTCATAGCTGCGCCGCCAGGCCATGAACTGCTCGTCGCCGTAGCGGGCCTTGGTCTCGGCCTTGTCCAGCCCCTGCAGCGCCCCGTAGTGGCGTTCGTTGAGCCGCCAGGTGCGCCGCACCGGGATCCACAGCCGGTCGGCGGCGTCCAGCGCCAGGTGCGCGGTGGAGATGGCCCGGCGCAGCAGCGAGGTGTAGAGGATGTCGGGCAGCAGGTTGTTCTCGGTCAGCAGCTCACCGCTGCGCACGGCTTCGGTCCGGCCCTTGTCGGTGAGGCCGACATCGACCCAACCGGTGAAGAGGTTCAGCGAGTTCCATTCGCTTTCGCCATGGCGAAGCAGTACCAGCGTGGCGGTTTCACCCATGCCGGTCAGTCTCTCACGCACTCATTCAGCCGTCGTCGGCGTCGTCGTCGTCGTGCCGCGATGCTCGACTCCTCCTCATCGCGCTTCGCGTCCCCCTCGCCGCTCCGCGGCTGGGGGTTCCCCCACTGCATCGTCGTCTTCGTCGATCAGGTGGGCGAAGGCCTGCAGGTTCTTCAGCGACTCACCGCGAGACACCCGCCACTCCCACTCTTTCTGGATCGACGAACGAAAACCCAACTCCAGCAACGTATTGAAGTCCGAATCCACCGCTTCGAGCACCTGCCCGAGCACTCTGTCGAGCTCGTCGGCGTCCACCGAAGCCAGCGACATGCGGCCCACCAGATAGATGTCGCCGACGTTGTCCAGCGTGTAGGCCACGCCGTAGAGGCGGCGATTGCGCTTCAGCAGGAAGCGATAGACGCCTTCGTGGTTCTCGTCGGGCTTGCGGCACACGAACGCCTCGACGCGCACCGAATGCTCGCCGACGCTCAAGATGGTGTTGGTCTTGAGCTTGCGCTCGCCGGGGAGTTCGACCACCAACCCCGACAAACCGCCATGTGCGCCAGGGTGTTTCGAGTAGTTCAGCCCACTGGCCTGCAGGGCATCCTCGATGACGCGCTCCACGGTGGACGTCATGCGCCCACCCCGCGACGCTCTGCGGTGTATTCGCGAATGGCGCGCCGATAGCTGGACAGCAGCGCATCGGTGGTGTGGTCCCAGGAGAACGTGGCGGCATGCGCGGCGGCCGCGCGGGCCATCGCGCCGGCTTGCGCAGCGGGCAACCGCAGCAACCGGCCCAGGGCATCCGCCCACTGTTCGACGTCGTGGCCGGCCACCAGGGTTCCGGTCACCCCGTGCCGCACGGCCACCGGCAGCCCGCCGACCGCGGCCGCCGCGACCGGCGTCCCACACGCCTGCGCCTCGAGGGCCACCAAACCGAAAGACTCCGAATAGCTGGGCACCGCAACCACATTGGCGGCCTGGAACAGCGTGGCCAGGTTCGGGCGCGACTGCGGGGGCAGGAATGTCACCCGCTCGGCGATACCGAGATCGTCGGCCAGCCGGGCCAATCCGTCCGGGGACGCCAGGCCGCTGCCGGAGGGGCCGCCGGCCACCACGATGCGCACGCCGGGCAGTTTCGCGGCGGCGCGCAGCACGATGTCGGGCGCCTTGAGGGGCTGGATGCGGCCGACGAACGCCACGATGTCGTCATCGGGCGGAAGTCCCAGTGCGGCCCGGGCGGCCCCGCGGTCGCCGGGACAGAACACGTCGAGATCCACCCCGGGATGGACGACGTCGATCCTCGCCGGGTCGGCGTGGTGGATCGAGATCAGTTGGTTGGCTTCGTCATCGGTGTTGACGATCAACCGGTCCGCCTCGTCGACCACCTGTTGCTCGCCGACCGTGCGCAGCGGCGGTTCAGGAGAATCGCCCTGCGCCAGCGCCGCGTTCTTGACCGCGGCGAGCGTGTGCGCGGTGTGCACCAACGGCACCGCCCAGCGATCGCGCGCCAGCCAACCGACCTGCCCGGACAGCCAGTAATGCGAGTGCACGATGTCGTAGTAGCCGGGCTCGTGCGATGCCTCGGCGCGCAACACCCCGGCGGCGAACGCGCACAGCTGGGTGGGCAGGTCGTATTTGTCCAGCCCTTCGAACGGGCCGGCCACGACGTTGCGGACCAGCACCCCGGGCGCCACCCGCTCGACCGGCGGGTCGGCGGACGCGGTCGCGCGCGTGAAGATCTCCACCTCGATGCCCCGCCGCGCCAGGTGCAGCGCGGTCTGCAGCACATAGACGTTCATGCCGCCCGCGTCGCCGGTGCCGGGCTGGGCCAGTGGTGAGGTGTGAACCGCCAACACTGCGACCCGGCGCGGTTCATTCAGCCGGAAAACGTCATCGTGCCGCACCCTGTCATCTTTACAGGATGGTTCGCGGGCCAGCCCAGGCGCGCTGGACAAGGACTCGCGTCAGGCGGACGACTCGTCGCGGGCCACGTCGTGCACCCGGGCATCCAGCGCCCCGGCGCGCCGCATCGCACCCAGCGGGTCCGCGTACAGCCCGGACAGCGAGACGGTGCCCGCGCCGGCCTCCTGCACCCGGTTGCCGAAGGCGGTGAGGCGGATGTCGCGGGGCCCCAGCACGGAGCGCTCGGCGAAGGCCGCCTCCACCTGCTGCATCGCCTCGGGGTACTCGGTGAATGCCTGGCCGCCGACCACCAGCTCGTCGGGGTTGAGCATGTCGCGCAGCAGCGCCACCGCCTCGCCGAGCACGCGGCCCCGCTCGGCGAGCAGATCCTTGGCCTGCTGGTTGCCGGCCCGCGCCACGCGCAGCAGATCGGAGATGCCGGTGGCGGAGCCGTTGGGGCGGTTCGCCGGGGCGAAGGGCAGGATGCGCAGCTGGCGCGCGATGGCCACGACGGCCTCGTCGCTGACGGTGGACTCCAGTTGGCCGGTCCCGCCGAGCAGCTCCGAGTGGGCCGGAAGCGTGGCGATGGTGCCCGGGCCGCTGGCCGGAACGTGCACCCGGCCGCCGATCATCAGCGCATAGCCCACCGTCTCGCGGGCGTAGACGTACAAGCTGGTCGGCGAGCTGGGCAGGAAGCGCCGCATGCCCAGCAGCAGCTCGGCGCCCGCCATCGCATCGACGTGCGAGGCCACCGAGACCGGCAGGCCCAACGCGTCGGCCAGCACCGGTCCGACCGGCGCCTGGCGCCAGCCCAGCCGCGGGTGGTCCACCTGGCCGGTGGCGCTGTCGACGGTGCCGCCGATGGCGACCCCCACCCACAGCGGCCGGCGGCGGTGCCAACGCCGCAGGTAGCGGCGGGCGCTGTCGGCCAGCGTCGCCAGCGCGGGGCCGGCCGGGTTGCGCGGCGTCGGGGTTTCGACGGTGTCGAGGGTCCGGCCGAACAGGTCGGTGGCCACGATGCTGGTCGTCCGTGCCCCGATGTGGATGCCGAGGGTGACGAACGGCTCGTGGTTGACCTCGACCGGCACGCGGGGGCGGCCGATCGCGCCGGAGACGGCCAGGTCGGCGCGCTCGCGCAGCAGGCCCGCCTCCAGCAGCGCGATGACCTGGCGGTTGACCGTGGCGATGCTCAGCGAGGTGACGCCGGCGATGACGTCACGGCCGACGGGGCCCCGCAGCCGGACGGCCCGGAAGACGGAGGCCGCCGCCGAGTCGGGGATGTTGAGCGCCGGCGACACGATCTGCCGGCGCACCGAGCGGTGGCCCTTTTGACCGGGCAGGTGCCCGACGGCACGGCCGGGCGAATGATGGGTATGGGTGAGGGTATTGGTGCGCACGAGCGTCCTTTTGTCCGAATTTTGCTGGCCGTCTTGGCCACACCTGGCTGAGGTCAGGAGCGGCAAAGTGCGCAGCAACAACACGCACCCGCCGCGCAAAGACACGCGGTGGTCGTGGTGTTGGACAGGGCGCTGAGGAGCACACGCAAAATCTAGCACGTTCATTAAGGTTGTTTCGATGGTTAAAACTGGCAGGAATAAGCGAGTCGCAGTAATCACCGGTGCCAGCTCGGGGATCGGCGCAGCAACCGCCCGAAACCTGGCTGCGCAGGGCTTTCATGTCGTCGCAGTGGCGCGCCGGGCGGACCGGATCGAGGCTCTGGCCAGTGAAATCGGGGGCACCGCCGTTGTGGCCGATGTCACACAAGAGGCGGCGATCGAAACATTGGCGAGCAAACTGGATCGGGTCGATGTGCTGGTCAACAACGCCGGCGGCGCCCGGGGGCTGGCGCCGGTCGCCGATGCGGACCTCGAGCACTGGCAGTGGATGTGGGAGACCAACGTGATCGGCACGCTGCGCGTCACCCGAGCGTTGCTGCCCAAGCTGATCGAATCGGGCGACGGGCTGATCGTCACCGTCACCTCCGTTGCGGCACTTGAGGTTTACGACGGCGGCGCCGGATACACCGCGGCCAAACACGCCCAGGGGGCGCTGCACCGCACGCTGCGCGGCGAGCTGTTGGGCAAGCCGGTGCGCCTGACCGAGATCGCCCCGGGCGCGGTCGAAACCGAATTCTCGTTGGTCCGCTTCGACGGCGACCAACAACGCGCGGACTCCGTCTACACGGGCATCACGCCGCTGGTGGCCGAGGACGTGGCCGAGGTCATCGGGTTCGTCGCGTCGCGTCCGCCGCACGTCGATCTGGACTTGATCGTGATGAAGCCGCGCGACCAGGCCACGACCTCGCGGTTTAACCGCCGGGGGTAGCCGGCCCGGTGCTGGCCGGTGTCGACGACGTGGTCGGAGTGCCCGACAGGGTCGGCGCGTTGGACGGCGTGACCGGCGCGGTGACCGGGATCTGCGTTGACGGCGGGCGGGCCGTCGGCGGCGGCAGCGCGGACATGGCCACCCAGGTGTCCCAGTCCACGGCCCAGTCCCAGATGTCGCCGTCGGAGTAGGACAGCTGGATGGTGCTGCCGGTCACCTCGACGGGGTCGCCGTAGATCGCCGACTGGAAGTACTGCTCGGCGTCCCCCGTCGAGAGGTTGATGCAGCCGTTGGTGACGTTGGTGTTGCCCTGCGCGCCGGCGCTCGCCGGGTTGGCGTGGATGAACTCGCCGTTGTTGGAGATCCGGACGGCCCAGCGTTCGTGGACGTGGCTGTAACCGGCGGCCGGGTTGGACATGTAGAAGTCGGCGTATTTCTCGCTGACCACGTGGATGCCGTTGCGGGTGACGTTGCGCGCCTTGTCGGCCTCGCCGTAGCTGCACGGAAAGTCCATGATGACGCCCTCGTCGCGGATCACCTGGATGCGGTGCGACGAAACCTCGGCCTTGACCACCTGCCGGCGACCGATCTGGATGTTCAGCGAGATGTCGTCGGCGCCGTAGGCGCTGTCGCCGAACGGCAGGCCGTAGAGCTTGGCCTCGACGTTGACGGTGGTGCCCGCCGGGTAGTACTCGCGAGTGCGCCAGTGCGCCCTGGCGCCGGCCGCCTCATCGGGCAACCAGGCCCAGCTGCCCTCGACGGGCGGGTTGGTGGTGACGGTGAGCGCCTTCTCGACGGCCGCCTTGTCGCTGATCGGCGCATCGAACTGGATGATGATCGGCGCGGCGATCCCGACGGTCTGGCCGTCGGCGAGCTGAAATGCCCCGCCGATCTTCTTGGTGGGCGACACCGTGGTGAACTTGCCCGCCACCGGGACCGCCTTGCCGTCGTGCCCGACGGCCGAGCCGGTCCAGGTGTAGGTCTGGTCGTAGCCCAGCGGCTCGGAGGTCGTGTAGACGGTGCGGTCTTGGTTGAAGGCGCCCGCGACGGCCTTGCCCGACGAGTTCGACAGCGTGACGCGCTGGAACCAGCCGTCGTTGACCTGGACGCTGACCGGGGCGATCGGCACGACGTTGTCGGTCGCGTTGGCCGGCTGGTATTTGAGCTGCGGCGCCGGCTGTTCTTTCTTCTCGGCTTGCGTCGCGGTCGTGCCGCCGCACGCGGCCAGCACGTTGGGGGCCAGCACGCCCAGTCCCAGGGTCGCCAAAGCCGCACGCCGGCTGAACGGCCGCGGGGCGTCGGACGGGGTCACGAAAGTCAAAGATACCGGGGAAAAACGGCCGGCCCGGCCACCACAAATCGGGCCCGGGCTCGCGTCGACGAATTTTGCGGCTACAGCCTGCAGCCGAGCAGCACGGGTTCGGGAACCAGTGTGATGCCAAACACACGCTGGACGCCGTCGCGGACGGTCCGCGCCAGCCTAATCACGTCATCGGAGCCGGCGCCGCCGCGGTTGGTCAGAGCCAAAGCGTGCTTGGTGCTCAAGCGGCAGGGCGCTTCGGGGTCGCCCGGACCCGGCTGCGGATAGCCCTTGCCGAAGCCCGCCCGCTCCACCAGCCAGCCGGCGGCCAGCTTGACTCCGCCCGGCGCTGGGTAGTTCGGGACCGGGCCGTCGACCGTCGCGGCCAGCCGTTCGTAGACGTCCGGGGCGACCACCGGGTTGGTGAAGAACGAGCCCACGCTCCAGGTGTCGTGGTCGGCCGGGTCGAGCACCATGCCCTTGCGCCTACGCAGGGCGAGCACGGCGTCGCGGACGGCTTGCGGGTCGGCGCGCTCGCCGCCGGCGACGTCCAGCGCGGCGGCCAGCTCGCCGTAGCGCAACGGCGCGCTGCGCCCGGACGCGTCCAGCTCGAACTCCACTTCCAGTACCACAGAACGGGTTTCGAGTCCGTCGCCGCCGCGTTTGAACACGCTGGTGCGGTAGCCGAAGCCCAGCTCGCTGCCGGGCACCCAGCGCACCTCGCCGCTGCCGCGGTCGAGCACCCGAACCCGGGTGATCGTGTCGGAGACTTCGGCGCCGTACGCCCCGACGTTCTGCACCGGGGTGGCCCCGGCCGAGCCGGGGATGCCGGACAGGCATTCCAGCCCGCCGAGGCCGTGCTCGATGGCCGCGACCACGACGTCGTCCCACACCGCGCCCGCCTGTGCGCGGAGCACGTTGCCCTCGACGGTGATGCCGTCGTTGGCCAGCCGCACCGCGGTCAGGTCGGTGAGGTCGTCGGAGATCACCAGGTTGGAACCGCCGGCGAACACCAGCACCGAATCGCGTTGCGCGCCAGTGGTTTCGGCGTCCAGCCGCCGCAATGCGGCGATCACCTGCTCGCTGCTGGTGCAGGTGATCAGGCGACGGGCGGTCGGGCCGACCCGCAGCGTGGTCAGCGGCGCCAGTGGCGCCGCGTCGGCCACCGCCGCACCGGCGAACTCCGCACCGGCTCCGCTGGAATTCATGGGCCGTAACGGTAGCCTGACCTGCTATGCCGCGTTCATTCGACTTGTCGGCCGACTACGACGGCAGTGTTGACGAGGTGCATCGCGCCTTCACCGACGAAAATTATTGGCGGGCCAGGCTGGCCGGGTCGGGCGTCGACATCGCGACGCTGGAATCGATGCGGGTCGGCGACGAGGACACCGTCGAGGTCGTCACCCTGCAGGTGATCCGCAGCGACAAGCTGCCGGGCATGGTGACGCAGTTGCACAGCGGTGACCTGCGCATCCGCCGCGAGGAGGCGTGGGGTCCGGTCACCGGCGGCGCCGCGACGGGGACGGTCGCGGGTTCCATCGTCGATGCGCCGGTGCAGCTGGCCGGCACCGCCGTCTTGGAACCCATCGAACGGACCGGCGGCGCCCGGCTGACGTTTCGCGCCACGGTCCAGGTGCGCGTGCCGATCATCGGCGGCAAGTTGGAGAACATCATCGGCACCCGGCTGGCCCAACTGGTCGCCGCCGAACAACGTTTCACCACGGAGTGGATCGCCAAGACGGCCTGAGATCTCGACCGCGGCGGCCCGCACGGTCACCGCGCCTAAGCTGGCGCTCATGCGAATCGCGTTGGCGCAGATCCTCAGCGGCACCGACCCGCCGGCAAACTTGCGGCTGGTGGCCGAATACAGCCGCCAGGCCGCCGACGCGGGCGCGACGCTGGTGGTGTTCCCCGAGGCGACCATGTGCCGCTTCGGCGTGCCGCTGGGCCCGGTCGCCGAGCCGGTCGACGGGCCCTGGGCGGACGGGGTGCGCCGCATCGCGGCCGATTCCGGCATCACCGTCGTCGCCGGCATGTTCACCCCGTCGGGCGACGGGCGGGTGAAGAACACACTGATCGCGGCCGGCCCGCACGATTTCGCCCATTACGACAAGATCCACCTCTACGACGCGTTCGGCTTCACCGAATCCCGCACGGTCGCGGCGGGACACGATCCGGTGGTGATCACGGTCGACGGCGTCCGGGTGGGGCTGACCGTTTGCTACGACATTCGTTTCCCGGCGCTCTACACCGAATTGGCCCGCCGCGGCGCCGAGGTGATCGCGGTGTGCGCGTCCTGGGGCGCGGGTCCCGGCAAACTCGACCAGTGGACGCTGCTGGCTCGCGCCCGCGCACTCGATTCGATGAGCTACGTCGCGGCCGCCGGGCAGGCCGATCCCGCTGACACCCAGCCCTCCGGGGCGGGGGCACCGACCGGCGTCGGGGGCAGCCTGGTCGTCTCGCCGCTGGGCGACGTCGTCGCGTCGGCCGGCTCTCAACCGCAGCTACTGCTTGCCGACATCGACGTCGGCGCGGTCGCCGAGGCCCGCGAAAGTATCGCGGTCCTTCGCAACCGCTCGGACTTTACTCAGGTTGATAAGGCAGAATCGGTCGGGTGACGAACCCACAAGGACCACCGAACCCGGACCCGTCGAAGTGGGCCCGTCCCCCTCACCAGGGACCCTTCGGCCAGCCTCCCACCGAGCGGCCGACCGAGCGGATCAGCACCGGAGGCCCCGGCCACGTGCCCCCGCCGCCGCCCCCCGCCCAG
>JAYZBN010000030.1:0-120911 GCA_036338755.1 Actinomycetota bacterium
GGCTGTGATCTGCCGGTCATCGATGTCGGTGCCGCCGAGATCCAGGCGTGTGCGTGCACGGGGCTGCCGGCGCCTGCGCCCGACAACATCGCCTACATCATCTACACCTCGGGCACCACCGGCATCCCCAAAGGCGTAGCCATCGCCCATACCGGCATCGCCGACCTTGTCGCTACTCACGTCGAACGTCTGGGCATTACGCCCGCCAGCAGGATCCTGCAGTTTGCGCCGTTGTCGTTCGACACGTCCGTCGGGAATCTGTGGTACGCGCTGCTGTCTGGAGCGGCCGCGGTGATCCCAGTCGAGGACCAAGCGCTTCCCGGCATGGAGCTAGTTGAATTGATGAGTCAGCAGCAGGTGTCCCACGCCGTATTCACGCCCACGGCGCTGGCAGCCCTCCCGCCCGATCAACTGGGCGGGATGACGCTGGTGGTGGCGGGTGAGGCGTGCACAAAGGAACTGGTGGACCGGTACGGTCCTGTCGCCACCCTGATCAACGAGTACGGGCCGACGGAAACGACTGTTGACGTCACCATGTCCAGCCCTCTCGGTTCGGATTCCGCGGGTCCGCCCATCGGTTATCCGGTGTCCAGCGCAGCATTGTTTGTTCTGGATGGATGGTTGCGGCCGGTGCCCGTCGGTGTGATCGGCGAATTGTATGTGGCGGGCCGAGGCGTCGGATGCGGGTACGTGCGCCGGCCCGAGTTGACGGCGTCGCGGTTCGTGGCGTGCCCGTTCGGCGGGGTTGGCGCCCGGATGTATCGCACGGGGGACTTGGTGTCTTGGGGTGCCGATGGCCAGTTGCGTTACCACGGGCGTGCCGATGAGCAGGTCAAGATTCGCGGATATCGGATTGAGCCGGGCGAAGTGGGTGCGGCACTGGCCGCGCTGGACGGGGTGGAGCAGGCTGTAGCGATTGCCCGCGAGGACCGTCCGGGCGATAAGCGTCTGGTGGGTTATGTGACCGGGGCCGTGGATCCGGTTGCCGCGCGGGCGAGCCTGGTGGATCGGCTCCCGGCGTATATGGTGCCGGCCGCGGTGGTGGTGCTGGACGTGCTGCCGTTGACGGTCAACGGGAAATTGGACACTCGTGCGCTGCCCGCACCGGAATATCAGGACGTCGATGGTTATCGCGCGCCGGGCTCCGCGGTCGAAGAGACCTTGGCCGCCATTTACGCGCAGGTGCTCGGCCTTGAGCGCGTAGGAGTTGACGAGTCGTTCTTCGAGCTTGGCGGGGACAGCATTTTGTCCATGCAAGTGGTGGCGCGGGCGCGACTGGCCGGGGTGATGTGCCGGCCGCGCGACGTGTTCGTCGAGCAGACGGTGGCCCGGTTGGCGGGGGTCGCGCGAGTGGTCGACGGTGAGGGCGCTGTGGCCGATGACGGTCTGGGCCCCGTGGCGGCCACCCCGATCATGCGCTGGCTGCAAGGCGTGGGCGGCGGGGTCGAGCAGTTCAACCAGACGATGGTGATTCAGGCGCCCGCACGGGTCTGCGAGACGGATGTGGTGGCGGTTCTGCAGGCGTTGCTGGATCGGCATGCGATGTTGCGGCTCCGCGTGGATGACGATGGGGCCGGGGGCTGGTCGCTGCAGGTGCCCGAGGCGGGGGCCGTCGATGCCGGCGGCTGCCTGCAATCGGTGGACGTGATGTCCGAGGAAGCGCTGGTCAAGGCGCGGTCGCGGTTGAACCTGGGTGCCGGCGTGATGCTCAGCGCCGTATGGGTGGGCTCGACGGGGCAGTTGGCGTTGGTCATTCACCATTTGGCCGTCGACGGGGTGTCCTGGCGGATATTGCTCGAGGACATCAACATCGCCTGGGCACAACGCCAGAGCGGCCAGCCGATGGCGTTGCCGGCGGGTGGGACGTCGTTTGCGCGGTGGTCGTCGCTGCTGGCCGGGTATGCCGGGGACGCGGCGGTTGTCAAGGAGGCCGAGAGATGGCGGGAAGTGGCCGCGACGCCCTCGGTGTTGCCGGCGGTGCAGCCGGCGGTAGACACGTTTGCCACGGCAGGGCGCCTGTCGGCCGATTTGGATCCCGAGACCACGCGGATGCTGCTCAGCGAGGCGCCCGCGGCCTTTCATGCCGGGGTTAATGAGATTCTGCTGATCGCGTTCGGGATGGCGTTGGCGGAGTTTCTAGGCACCGGCGGGTCGCCGATCGGCATCGACGTGGAGGGCCACGGGCGTCAGGAAGAGTTGGGCCTCGACATCGACCTGTCACGCACAGTGGGCTGGTTTACCACTCAATATCCGGTGTCGTTGGCGGTTGGTCGGCTGAGCTGGGCACAGGTGCGATCGGGTGACGCCGCGCTGGGGGCGCTGATCAAACGCGCCAAAGAACAGCTGCGGGACCTTCCGGACGGTGTGACCTATGGGCTGCTGCGGTATTCGAACAGCGACGTTGACCTCGATGGGTTTGATGCCGCAATCGGATTCAACTACCTGGGGCGGTTCGGCGAGCCGAGCGCGCAAACCTCGGGTGATCTGTGGCAGATCAGCCCCGAGAGTTTGTCGTTGACCGCGGCGGCCGCAGCGGTCCCGATGCCGCTGATGCACACCCTAGAGCTCAATGCGGCCACCATGGACACCGAGACGGGCCCGAGCTTGCATGCCAACTGGACGTGGGCGCCCTCGGCCCTCAATCATGCGCAGGTAGCCCGGCTCGGCCAATTGTGGTTCGACGCCCTCGCCGGCATCTGCGCACACGTGCGCCGTGGTGGGGGCGGGCTGACTCCCTCCGACATCGCGCTTACCGGACTCAGCCAGCAGCAGATAGACGAGCTTCAGCGCCAATATGCGGATTGCTGACGGCCCTGCCGCGCGGGGGTGAACGCCTCGAGACAGAAAACGACTCGCCGCCGAGCCCGCCAAAATGGGTTCAGCCCAGCGATTTACGGAACGTGGCCTGCGCGTTGCACGTTTGCTGTACCGTAGCCCGCTATGGCGGGGGGTTCCCATCGGCCCAGAGCCGGCACGATCTCGCTGGACGACATCACTCGCAGGATCAGCGGCCCCGACGTCACTCGCAATGGCCATGCCGTCGCCCAGACAGCTTCTGCGCGCGAAGAACTGCCACGGGGCCGGTTCATCGCCGCGATCGTCGCTCTCGGCAGCGCGGAGTTGATGGCGTCGATAGAGCTGACGATCGGAATAGTGGCGCTTCCCAAGATCCAGAATGAGCTGAACCTGTCGAGCGCCGGGCGAAACTGGGTTGTGTTCGCCACCCTGTTGGCCTGCAACGGATTGATATTGGTCGGCGGTCGCCTCGGCGACACCATCGGCCGCAAGCGCGCCTTCGTCATTGGCACCGTGCTCTCCACCGTCGCATCGGTGATGTCCGCGATCGCGTGGGACGAAGGCAGCCTCGTCGTGGCGCGGATGTTGAAAGGCGTCGCGATCGCGATACTCGCACCGACGTGCTTGGCCCTCGTCGCGACGACCTTTCCTAAGGGCCGTTTACGCAATGGCGCCATGGCGGTGTTCACCGCGATGGGCAGCGTCGGCTCCGTGCTCGGCCTGGTGGTGGGCGGGATCATCACCGAAGTGTCTTGGCGGCTGGCGGTTTTCGTGACCGCGCCGATCGGGCTGCTGGCGCTCTACTTAGCCCACATCGCGCTTCGGGAAACGCAGAAGGAGCGGATGAAGCTCGATGTCGCGGGGGCCGTGCTGGCCACGCTGGGTGTGACGGCGGTGGTCCTCGGCTTCTCGATGCAGTCGGGGAAGGGAGTGCTGTCGGCCGGCACCATCGGCGCGGGCGCGGTGGCGCTGGCGGCCTTCACCGCTTTCGCCGTTGTCGAGCGCAGGGCGGAGAACCCGGTGCTGCCGTTCAGCTTGTTCGCCGAGCGCAATCGACTGGCCACATTCGCGGCGTTGTTTCTCACCGGCGGGCTGATCATGGCCCTGATGCTCGTCGTCACCGTGTACGTGCAAGACATCATGGGCTACAACACGCTCCAATCCGGCCTCGCCTTCATCCCGTTCGTCGTAGCGGCCGCCGTCGGGCTCGGCGCGGCCTCGCGGCTGGTGGTGTCGCTCCCGCCGCGGGTGCTCGTGCTCGGCGGCAGCATCCTGATGTTCGGCGGCGCTCTGTACGCGTCGAATCTCCACCGTGGAGTCCCATATTTTCCTAACCTGGCGTTCCCGATCGTCGTCGCCGGTGTCGGCGTCGCCCTGATCGTGGTGCCGCTTTCGCTGTCGGTGATCGCCAGCGTCGGCCCCGATCGCATCGGGCCCACCTCGGCCATCGCGGTGGTGCTGCAGGGTCTGGGCGGGCCGGTGGTGCTTTCCGTCATCCAGGCCGCCATCACCTCCCACACACTGTCGCTGGGCGGCATCAGCGGTCCGGCGAAATCCATGAACGCCGCCCAGCTCCACGCGCTCGACCGCGGCTATACCTATGGTTTGCTGTGGCTCGCCGGGGCGGTCGTCCTGCTCGCGGCGGTGGCGCTGTTCATCGGCTACAGCGCGCAAGACGTGGCGCGGGCGCAGGAAGCCAAAATGGCCGCTGACCTGTAGCCGCCGTCGCGCCTCGCTTACCCTGCGAACGCGGCCGGGCGCCGGGTGAACCACTGTCCACCCAATTTGCCCTTTTCCGAACATCCGCTGCGACGGCCCCGGTAATCTCAGGCACGTGTTTGAGACGTCCATCCCGGATGTGCTGCGTGAACGTGCAAGTTTGCAGCCCAATGACCCAGCGTTCACGTTCATGGATTACGAGCAGGATTGGGCCGGAGTCCCCGAAACCCTGACCTGGTCTCAGCTGTATCGCCGGACTTCAAACGTCGCACACGAACTCGGCCGCAGCGCATCCAGCGGTGACCGCGCGGTGATTTTGGCACCACAGGGGCTGGAGTACATCGTCGCATTTCTCGGCGCATTGCAGGCGGGGCTTATCGCCGTGCCGCTTTCGGCGCCCACCGGCGGCGTCCACGACGAGCGTGTGGACGCGGTCCTGCAGGACACCTCGCCCTCGGTCATCCTCACGACGTCGGCGGTTGTCGGCAATGTCGCCGAGTACGTCGAGGCGCGCAACGGCGGTGGTTCCAGTGCGTCGGTCATCGAGATCGACGCCCTGGACCTGGACTCAAGAGCAGCGTCCGACGGCGGCAGCGGCAGGTCCGATATCGCATACCTGCAATACACGTCCGGATCGACGCGCCGGCCCGCCGGCGTCATGATCTCGTACGAAAACGTGCTGGCCAATTTCCAACAGTGGGTACAGGCCTACTTCGCCGATTCCGGCATGGACATGACTGTGGTGTCGTGGCTGCCCTTCTACCACGACATGGGCCTGATGGCGGGAATCTGTAAGCCGGTGATCGGCGGAGTACACGCCGTTCTCATGAGCCCGGTGGCTTTCCTGGAGCGCCCCGCGCGATGGATGCAGCTGATGGCGACCCACAGGCGCGCCGTCACGGCGGGACCGAACTTTGCCTACGAGCTGGCGGTGCGCAAAACCACGGATGAGGACATGGCCGGGCTCGATCTCGGCGACGTCGTGGCGTTCATCAGTGGTAGCGAACGGATACATGCGGCGACCCTGCGGCGTTTCACCGAGCGGTTCGCCAAGTTCAATCTCGACCACACGGTGCTTCGCCCGTCGTATGGCCTGGCCGAGGCGGTTTTGTACGTGGCGACCAGCGCCTCGGGTCAACCCCCACGGATCGTCCGCTTCGATTCCGATGCGTTGTCCGCCGGGCGTGCGGAACCTTGTGCCAGCGGGGGTGCTCCGCTGGTCGGCTACGAGCTGCCGCCCTCGCCGATGGTGCGGATCGTCGATCCCGAGACCACCATCGAGTGTCCGGACGGGACGACCGGCGAGATCTGGGTGCACGGCCACAATGTCGCGTCGGGGTATTGGGGCAAAACCGAGGAGACGCAACAAACCTTCCGCGCGAAACTCGTCGATCCGTCGACGGGCACACCCGAGGGGCCTTGGCTTCGGACCGGCGATTTGGGTTTCGTTTCGGGTGGCGAGTTGTTCGTGATGGGGCGCATCAAGGATCTTTTGATCGTCTACGGGCGCAACCACTCTCCCGATGACATCGAGGCGACGATCCAAGAGATCACGCGGGGCCGGTGTGTGGCGATCGCGGTTCCCGACAAGGAGACCGAAAAGCTGGTCGCGATAATCGAATTCAAGAAGAACGGCGACTCCGCAGAGGTCGCGGCGGAGAAGCTTGTCGCCGTCAAACGCAAAGTCGCCTCGGCGATATCCAACTCACATGGGTTGGGCGTGGCGGACCTGGTTGTGGTGGCTCCCGGCTCGATTCCGATCACCACCAGCGGCAAGGTCAGGCGAGCGGCCTGCGTCGAGCAGTACCGGCAGAATCAGTTCGCCCGCTTGGACGCCTAGGCACTGGGGCGTCGGCGGAATTTGCGCCGGGCGCGTGGGATGCTCAGAGCATGACAACAGCCCGTGTACCGGGACTGCCGCCCGGTGAGGCCCAAGCCGCCGCCGACGAAGCCGCAGTGCCCAACTACATGGCCGAACTCAGCATCTTTCAGGTGCTTCTCAACCATCCGCCGCTGGCGCGCGCCATCAACGATCTGCTCGCCACCATGCTGTGGCACGGCGCGCTCGACCCCCGGTTGCGCGAGTTGGTCATCATGCGAATCGGCTGGCTCACCGCGTGCGACTACGAATGGACGCAGCACTGGCGGGTTGCGTCGAGGCTGGGCGTGGCCGCCGACGATCTGCTCGGAGTGCGCGACTGGCAAGGTCACGCCGGCTTCGGTCCCACCGAGCGCGCTGTGCTGGCCGCGACCGACGACGTGGTGATCCACGGTGCGGTGAGCGCCGACAGCTGGGCGGCCTGCGAACGTGAATTAAACGGCGACACAACGGTTCTCATCGAGCTCGTCACCGCCATCGGCGCGTGGCGGATGGTCTCGTCGATCCTGCACAGTCTGCAGGTCCCGCTTGAAGAGGGCGTGTCCAGCTGGCCCCCGGACGGCCGAGGGCCAACGCAGGCCGTAATCGATTGACATATCAATTCGTATCTCCTTAGCGTCGGGCAATGAGAACCAGAGTCGCCGAGCTGCTCGGAGTCGAATTCCCGATCTGCGCCTTCAGCCACTGCCGTGACGTGGTGGCGGCGGTGACCAATGCCGGCGGCTTCGGGGTCCTCGGCGCCACCGCGCACAGTCCCCGGCGCCTGGAGAGCGAGCTGGCCTGGATCGAGGAGCAGACCGGGGGCAAGCCCTACGGAGTCGACCTGCTGCTTCCGCCCAAATACGTTGGCGCCGAGCAAGGCGGCATCGACACCTCACAGGCCCGCACTCTGCTGCCCGACGAGCATCGCGCGTTCGTCGAGGACCTCCTGGCCCGCTACGGCGTCACGGCGTCCGCCGAGGAATCGCCCGGCTCAAGGGGCGGCCTGAGCATCTCGCCCAAGATGTACGAGCCGCTGCTCGACGTGGCGTTCTCCAGCAACATCCGGCTGATCGCCAGCGCACTCGGGCCGCCCCCGGCGGACGTCGTCCGCCGGGCACATGACCACGACGTGCTGGTGGCCGCGCTGGCCGGCACCACCCGGCACGCGCAACGGCACGCCGCGGCGGGTGTCGACCTGATCGTCGCCCAAGGCACCGAGGCGGGCGGTCATACCGGCGAGGTGGCGACGATGGTCCTGGTGCCCGAGGTCGTCGATGCCGTGGCGCCGGTGCCCGTCCTCGCCGCCGGTGGAATCGCCCGCGGTCGCCAGATCGCGGCGGCGCTCGCCCTGGGCGCCGAGGGCGTGTGGTGCGGCTCGGTGTGGCTGACCACCGAAGAAGCCGAGACGGTGCCCGTGGTCAAGGAGAAATTCCTGGCCGCCAGTTCTTCGGACACGGTGCGATCGCGCTCGATGACGGGCAAACCGGCACGGATGCTGCGCACGGCCTGGACCGACGAGTGGGAGCGGCCGGAAAATCCGGATCCGCTGGGCATGCCCCTACAGACCGCGCTGATCACCGAGCCCCAGATGCGCATCAACCAGGCCGCCGCGCACCAGGGCGCCAAGGCGCGTGAGCTGGCCACCTACTTCGTCGGCCAGGTGGTGGGGTCGCTCGACCGGATCCGCCCGACGCGCTCTGTGGTGCTCGACATGGTCGACGAGTTCATCGACACCATCGGCCGGCTCGACGGCCTGGTCGAGAAGTGATCCCGGGGCGTTTGTCCAGGTCAGGGTCGCAAACCTGACCGGATGCTGTGCGCTCGCCGCAGGAATCCGTACAGAATCCCCGACACGCCATCCAGGGATTTGACCGCGACATACCCGTCGTGCATGATCGGTCCGGTAAGCACCTCGTTAGGTGAGGCGTCTACACGAATACAGGCCACTGACCCCGAACGTCGAAAGACGCCCCGGGTCAGGACAGCTCCTCCCGGCTTAAGGGTTGAGCCCAGGTGGCTTCCGGCTCGGATGGTTTTCCAGGCCAGGACACGTCGTGTGGTGCCGAAGCTCTGACGAGAGGGGTGCGGTTCTCCGACGGTCGTCGGGTTCTGCTCCTTTGCTGCGCATAGATCGCATGCGAACCGCGTGTGCGTCGTGACCGCGAGGAGGTGAGGGACAGATGCGTTCTAGCGACAGTCCGGATCGAAGTCCGAACTGTGTTTCGTCCCGATCCGGTCTCCGGCGCGACCTTCTCGGCTGAGTCGTCGCAACGCTAAGTGGTTATCGGCCAAGCGTTCTCGAGATCGGAACCGACACGGGGCGGGACACGTCAGTCCAAACAGTCCGCGTTGGATCTCCCCTCTAGGAGGCGAAAATGACCGCAGCTTTCTACGACGAAGTAACGACCGTAGCGCCCGTCCGCACGCTGACCGTGGTGCGCGACACCGACACCTTCCCGGCGGCCGCTCCGGCTCCCGAGGTGCGCCGCCGGGCGGACAACCCGCAGTTTGCCGCTAGTGGCGACCTGCTGGTGGACGGCGCCGCTCGGCTGCTGAGCGTGCCGCTGCGTCACGTGTACGCCGCGCTGTGGCGGGTTGGCGTCCTCGAGGTCCGGGCCTGACTTTCCTTGCCGCGAGACTGCAACTGCCGACGACTTCACTCGGCGTTCGCGTGGGCAGTTGCCGTCTCGCGGTAAAATCAACTGGCGTCGATCCGGCCATCACCGGGGAGCCTTCGGAAGAACAGCCGTCGGCGGCTCAGTAGAACCGAACGGGTAGGCCCGTCACAGCCGTCATCGAGTGGCCACGCGAAAGCGCGGCAAGCGGGGTGGTACCGCGGCGCTCGCGCAGCCAGCGCGTCGTCGTCCCCGGTTTGCACCGTGGCACAGGAGACAACGCGCATCGTGACCGACAAGGCCGACGTCAACACCTACCCGAAGCCAGGAGCGCCCGACTTTCCCGCGCTTGAGCTCGAGGTGCTGGACTACTGGGCCCGCGACGACACCTTCCGGGCCAGCATCGCGCGGCGCGATGGCGCACCGGAATACGTGTTCTACGACGGGCCGCCGTTCGCGAACGGCCGGCCGCATTACGGGCACCTGCTCACCGGCTACGTCAAGGACATCGTCCCGCGCTACCGCACGATGCGCGGGTACAAGGTGGAGCGCCGCTTCGGCTGGGACACCCACGGCCTGCCGGCCGAACTCGAAGTCGAGCGCCAACTGGGCATCACCGACAAATCGCAGATCGACGACATGGGCATCGCCGCGTTCAACGACGCCTGCCGCGCCTCGGTGCTGCGCTACACCGACGAGTGGCAGGCCTACGTCACCCGCCAGGCGCGCTGGGTCGACTTCGACAACGACTACAAGACGCTCGATCTGCCCTACATGGAGTCGGTGATCTGGGCGTTCAAACAGCTGTGGGACAAGGGGCTGGCCTACGAGGGCTACCGGGTGCTGCCGTACTGCTGGCGCGACGAAACGCCGCTGTCCAACCACGAATTGCGGATGGACGACGACGTCTACCAGAGCCGCCAGGACCCGGCCCTCACGGTCGGATTCAAGGTGGTCGGCGGACCGCTGAACGGGGCCCACCTGCTGGTGTGGACGACGACGCCGTGGACCCTGCCCTCCAACCTCGCGGTCGCCGTCAACCCCGACGTGACCTATGTCGAGGTGCGCTCTGGGGAGCGGCGTTTCGTGCTGGCCGAAGCGCGGCTGGCCGCCTACGCGAAGGAGCTGGGCTTCGAAAAAGGAGATGCACCCGAGATCCTGGCCACTTATCTCGGCGCCGACCTGCTCGGCACCCGCTACCTGCCGCCCTTCCCGTATTTCATGGATGCGGCCAACGCATTTCAGGTGCTGGCCGGCGACTTCGTGACGACCGAGGACGGCACCGGCATCGTGCACATGGCGCCCGCCTACGGCGAGGACGACATGGCGACCACCGACAAGGTCGGCATCACCCCGGTCACGCCGGTCGACTCCAAGGGGCGATTCGACGGCACCGTCCCGGATTACCAGGGACAGCACGTGTTTGACGCCAACCCGCACATCATCCGCGACCTGAAGAACGGCAGCGGTCCGGCCGCGGCCAACGGCGCGGTGCTGCTACGCCACGAAACCTACGAGCACCCCTACCCGCACTGCTGGCGCTGCCGCAACCCGCTGATCTATCGGGCGGTGTCGTCCTGGTTCGTCGCGGTCACCCAATTCCGGGACCGGATGGTCGAACTCAACCAACAGATCACGTGGTACCCCGAACACGTCAAGGACGGCCAGTTCGGCAAGTGGCTGCAGGGCGCCCGCGACTGGTCGATCTCGCGAAACCGCTACTGGGGCACCCCGATTCCGGTGTGGAAGTCCGACGACCCGGACTATCCGCGCATCGACGTGTACGGCAGCCTCGACGAACTCGAACGCGACTTCGGGGTGCGGCCCACCAACCTGCACCGGCCCTTCATCGACGAGCTGACCCGGCCCAACCCCGACGACCCGACCGGGGCAAGCACCATGCGCCGCATCCCCGACGTGCTCGACGTGTGGTTCGACTCGGGATCGATGCCGTATGCGCAGGTGCACTACCCGTTCGAGAACGACGAGTGGTTCGACGGTCATTACCCGGGTGACTTCATCGTCGAGTACATCGGCCAGACCCGGGGCTGGTTCTACACGCTGCACGTCCTGGCGACCGCGCTGTTCGACCGCCCCGCCTTCAAAACCTGTGTGGCACATGGCATCGTGCTGGGCTCCGACGGCCAGAAGATGAGCAAGTCGCTGCGGAACTATCCCGATGTCAGCGAGGTGTTCGACCGCGACGGCTCCGACGCCATGCGCTGGTTCCTGATGGCCTCGCCGATTCTGCGCGGCGGCAACCTCATCGTCACCGAGCAGGGCATCCGCGACGGCGTGCGCCAGGTGCTGTTGCCGTTCTGGAACGCCTACAGCTTCCTGGCCCTATACGCGCCCAAAGTCGGTACCTGGCGGACGAATTCAACGCAGGTGCTCGACCGTTACATCCTGGCCAAGCTCGCCGCGCTGCGCGACGACCTGACCCACGAGATGGACACCTGCGATATCTCGCGGGCCTGCGAGCAACTGCGTCAGTTCACCGAGGCGTTGACGAACTGGTATGTGCGACGGTCGCGTTCGCGGTTCTGGGCGGAGGATGTCGATGCCATCGACACTTTGCACACCGTGCTGGAGGTGACCGCGCGGCTGGCCGCGCCGTTGCTTCCCTCGGTGACCGAGATCGTCTGGCGCGGCCTCACCGGCGAGCGGTCGGTGCACTTGACCGATTGGCCGCAAGCCGGCGACGTGCCGGGCGATTCAGACCTGGTCTCCGCGATGGATCAGGTCCGCGAGGTCTGCTCGGCCGCGTCCTCGTTGCGCAAGGCCAAGAAGCTGCGGGTGCGGCTACCACTGCCGAAACTGACCGTGGCGGTGGACAATCCGCAGCGACTGGAGCCATTCGTGGACCTCATCGCCGACGAACTCAACGTCAAGAGCGTGGAGCTGACCGATGCGATCGACACCTACGGCCGCTTCGAGCTCACCGTGAACGCGCGGGTGGCCGGGCCGCGGCTGGGCAAGGACGTGCAGGCGGCCATCAAGGCGGTCAAGGCGGGGGAGGGCGTCGTCAATGCGGACGGCACCCTGACCGCCGGGCCCGCGGTGCTGCAACCCGAGGAATACAGCTCCCGACTGGTCGCCGCCGACCCGGAATTCACCGCGGCCCTGCCCGACGGGGCGGGCCTGGTGGTGCTGGACGGGACGGTGACCCCCGAACTCGAGGCCGAGGGCTGGGCCAAGGACCGGATCCGCGAGCTGCAGGAGCTGCGCAAGTCGTCGGGTCTGGATGTCTCCGACCGGATTTCGGTGGTGATGGCGGTGCCGGACGAGCGCGCCGACTGGGCGCTCACTCACCGCGACCTCATCGCGGGTGAAATCCTGGCCACCAGTTTCGAATTCGGCGATCCGGCCGACGGTGCCGAGATCGGTGATGGCGTGCGGGTGAGCATTTCGAAATCCTGACCGCGAAACTGTATTCCACGTCGCATTTCCCGAGTGGAGCTGTCGGCAGTTGCAGTTTCGTGAGATGTCAGGGGCGTCTGGCACCCTGCTGTCGTGAGCGCAGAACTTTTCGTCGGTACTGAAGCCGTTCGCGCGGGAGCGTACACGGAACGTGAGCTTCGGCGCTCCTGCACCCGCATCTACCGGAACGTGTATCAGCGGCCGGGCAGGGAGCTGACTGCCCGGGATCGTGCGATCGCCGCGTGGCTATGGTCGGGAAAGGAAGCCGTGGTGGCAGGCTGCTCTGCAGCAGCGCTGCTCGGCACTGAGTGGATCGACCCCCACACGCCTGCTGAATTGGTATGTGATCGCACCCGTCCGCCGTCGTTGATCATCACCCGCAACGAAACCTTGAGCGACGGGGAGATTACAGCGGTCAACGGCGTGCCGGTCACCTCGCCAGCCCGTACGGCGTTTGACCTTGGGCGGCGGCCAGGATTGACGGTCGCGGTGATCCGGATCGATGCTCTTGCACGGGCCACGGGAGTTACCGCCAAAGACGTGTATCCGCTGGTGCACTCCCGCCGTGGCGCCCGCGGCATGAAGCAGTTGCGGCGCGTGCTGCCCTTGATCGACGCGGGTGCCGAATCGCCGCAGGAGACGCGGACCAGGCTCGTCCTGATGCGCGGCGGTCTGCCCAGGCCGCAGACCCAAATCGAGGTGCGCAACCTCTGGGGCGCGGTGTTGGCCAGGATCGACATGGGTTGGGAGGAGTGGCTTGTCGGGGTGGAATACGACGGCGCGCAGCATTGGCTGGATCCGCGCATTCGCGCCGACGATATCGATCGCACCGCCGAACTGGAGCGACGGGGATGGCGCTTGGTCCGGGTCAGCGCCGACCTACTACGACATCGGCCGGAGGTCGTCGTGGACCGAGTTCGACGTGCTTTGGCGGCCGCCGGCTGTCCAGTGTGACAGCGAGATTGCAACTGGCAACACGTTTTCCGAGATGACCGGCCGCCACTTACAGTTTCGCGGAAAATTCTAGGGCCGCAGCGCCCGCTGAGCATGCGGCCAGAACGGCATGCCGGCCACCACGGTCGCGCCGGTGGCGATGACTCCGACCGCGACGTCCACGCTCTTGCGACCATCCGATGCCCAGTAGACGTCCTTGAGGTCTAACAGCAGCGCCAGCTCGTCGACGATCATGGCGTTCGCGGCGCCGTACGCCACCGCGGCCGCGGGATGACGCCGTTGCGCTTCCGTGCCGCGCAGGCCGATGCCGGCCACCGTCGCCAGCATGCCGATGCCGATGTTGTAGTGGTGGAAGTGATTGCCGCCCAGGGACATACCGCCACCCGAGGGGCCATGGCCGGCGCGAATCCAGTGGGTGAGGCCGCGCAGGCCGGCGAAGGTGAGGGTGAACGACGCCCAGGCCAGCACCGTCGTTTGTTCCCCGGGCTGCAGCCGCTGGTCCCACTGATGACGCAGCCGCGCCCACCGCGTCGAGGGCGGCGAGCCCCCGGACGGAACGGCCGTGTCGCCGGGCCCGGTGTCCATTATTTGACTGCGCGCCAGCGCAGCCGGCCTCCGCGAACTTCGACCTCGACGCGACCAAACCCCGCCGCGCGCAACCGATCCGGCAGGGTATCCGGTGACACGGTGTTGCAGGTGTCACGAAAATGCAGGATCCGGAACCACAGCGAGGTCACGCTGTCGCTGCCGGCGAACACGCCGCCGGGCCGGAGAACCCGGAACGCCTCGGCGAACAACCGGTCCTGCAGCTCGCGCGTCGGGACGTGATGCAGCATGGTGAACGACACCACCGAGCTGAACTCGTCGGACGGCAATCCCGTCGCGGTGGCATCGCCGTTGATGATGCGCGCCCGGTCGCCGTAGAGCCGCTGCAGGCGCTCGGCCATCGGGGGGTCGATCTCCACCGCGGTGAGCCGCGGCGTCTTGTCCACGAGCACCCGCAGGATCGCGCCGTAACCCGGCCCGATCTCGAGGGTGTTGTCGCCCAAATCCACATCGGCGAGCGCCCACGGCAGCAGATCCTCCTCGACCGCCTTGGCCCAGCGGTTCGAGCTGCAGATCCGGCGGTGCGCGAGGTTCATGGCCATGGCGAAAACGTTAGTCGAACTGGCCCGGCGGGTGGGCCCTAGCATCGAGGGAGTGGAGTCGCGGTGGGTGCTGCACCTGGATATGGATGCGTTCTTCGCCTCCGTCGAGCAGCTCACCCGCCCGACGCTGCGCGGCCGCCCGGTGCTCGTCGGCGGGGTGGGCGGGCGCGGCGTCGTGGCCGGCGCCAGCTACGAGGCCCGAGTGTTCGGAGCGCGTTCTGCCATGCCCATGCATCAGGCCCGCCGGCTGGTCGGTGTGAATGCAGTGGTGCTGCCGCCGCGCGGCGTGGTCTACGGACTGGCCAGCCGGCGCGTCTTCGACACCATTCGCGCCGTGGTGCCCGTCGTCGAGCAGCTGTCCTTCGACGAGGGTTTCGGCGAACCCGCCCAACTCGCGGGCGCGTCCGCCGAGGACGTGGAGGCGTTCTGCGAGGACCTGCGGCGGGTGGTCCGCGATCACACCGGCCTGATCGCCTCCGTGGGCGCCGGTTCGGGCAAGCAGATCGCCAAGATCGCGTCCGGACTGGCCAAGCCCGATGGGGTCCGGGTGGTGCGCCGCGAGGAGGAACGACTGCTGCTCGGCGGGCTGCCGGTGCGCAGGCTGTGGGGTATCGGGCCGGTCGCCGAGGAGAGGCTGCATCGTCTCGGGATCGAGACCATCGGCGAGCTGGCCGCGCTGACCGAGGTCGAGGCGGCCAACATCCTGGGCGCCACGATCGGGCCCGCGCTGCACCGGCTGGCGCGTGGCATCGACGACCGCCCGGTCGCCGAGCGCGCCGAGGCCAAGCAGATCAGTTCCGAATCGACCTTTGCCGTCGACCTGACCAGCCTGGAGCAGTTGCGAGAGGCCATCGAGCCGATCGCCGAGCACGCCCATCACCGCCTGCTGCGCGATGGCCGCGGCGCGCGCACCGTGACCGTCAAGCTGAAGAAATCCGACATGAGCACGCTGACCCGGTCCGCGACGCTGCCCTACGCCACCACCGAGGTTGGCGCGCTGGTCGGCATGGCCCGCCGGCTGCTGCTCGATCCGCGCGAGATCGGCCCCATTCGCCTTCTCGGCGTGGGCTTTTCGGGGCTGAGCGACGTGCGCCAGGAGTCGCTGTTTCCGGACCTGGAACTGCCGGAGCCGCAATCGGATTCACCGTCGGCCGAGACCGCGACCGAGGCGATGTTCGCCCCGGGCCCAGCGGAGGCCGCGGGGTGGCGGATCGGCGACGACGTGGCCCACCGGGAGCTCGGGCACGGCTGGGTACAGGGGGCGGGCCACGGCGTCGTCACCGCGCGATTCGAAACCCGCAGCTCCGGTCCCGGTCCGGCCCGGACGTTCCCCGCCGACGGCGGCGACCTGGTGCGCGCCAACCCGGTGGACTCACTGGATTGGCCCGATTACACCGGCGGGCTGCAGGCCGAGGCGCTGTCAGCCCCACCGCGCGACGACGTCGGCGACCGGTAGCTCCGCGGCCAGCGCGGCGATCAGCAGGACGCGCGCCTGAGGCGGTCGCAGCCGCGGCACCAGCACGGCCCCGGCGGCCGCCATCTCGTGCCCGGGGCCATAGCTGGCGCCGACCCGCCCGCCCGGGACGCGGGTGGACACCGCGACGACGACCCCGTCGCCGCAGTGCCGGCGCACCGCCTCGACCACCGCCGGCCCGGCGTTTCCCGAACCCAGCGCCTCGAGCACCACGCCCCGCGCCCCGGCGGCCACGCACGCGTCGAGGGCCACCCCGTCGCTGCCCAGGTACGCCGCAACGATGTCGACGCGCGGCGCGGCGGCCGCCCGCAGATCGCCGACGTACGGCCGGGTCTTCGGGCCGGTGAGTGTCACCTGGCCGGTCACGGCGCCGAGCGGTTGACCGATGAAGCCGCTCAGGTCATCGGTGGCCACCTTGCTCATGCCCAGCGGCTGCAGCACCCGGCCGGCGAAACACAGCACCACGCCTAAGCCGCGGGCGGCCGGGCTGGCCGCCACCGCCAGCGCGTCGCGCACGTTTCGGGGGCCGTCCGCATCGGCGGCGTCGGCGCTGCGCATCGCCCCGGTCAGCACGACCGGCGCCTGGCCCGCATAGGTGAGATCGAGCCAGAGCGCGCTCTCCTCCATGGTGTCGGTGCCATGGAGCACCACCACACCGTCGGCGCCGCCGTCGACCGCGGCCGTCACCGCGTCACGGATCCGGTCCCAATCGGCCAGCGTCAGCTCCGAGCTGTCGACCGCCAGCAGGTCCACGACGTCCACGTCGTGTTGTTCGCGGAAGGGCGCCGTCAGATCCGCCCCGCTGTACGAGGGTCGGTGCACCCCGTCGGCGCCGGTGCCGGTCGATATCGTGCCTCCGGTGGCGATCACGGTGAGCCGGGCCATGCTGGCATCATTGCGCATCGCCCCTGCGCGAACATGACTAGCCTGCGTGGGACAGTAGGGGATGATGGGGAAGTGCCTGAAGAACCAACGAAGTCGACCGAGCCGGTGACCTCGGCCGAAGAGGCCGGTGCGGCCGCCCCGGTTGAGCGGGACGCGCTGCCGGGGACCGACGCGGCACCCAAACCTGCGCCACGGCGGCTGCGGCTGCTGCTGTCGATCGCGGCGATAGTCCTGATCCTCGACGTCGTCACCAAGGTCCTCGCCGTCAAACTGCTGCCGCCCGGCCAGCCGGTGCCGATCATCGGCGACACGGTGACCTGGACCCTGGTGCGCAATTCGGGCGCGGCCTTCTCGATGGCGACCGGCTACACCTGGGTGCTGACCCTGATCGCGACCGGTGTGGTTGTCGGCATCTTCTGGATGGGGCGGCGGTTGGTGTCGCCCTGGTGGGCGGTGGGCCTGGGCATGATCCTCGGCGGCGCCATGGGCAACTTGGTCGATCGCTTCTTTCGCGCCCCGGGACCGCTGCGCGGGCATGTCGTGGATTTCCTGTCGGTCGGCTGGTGGCCGGTGTTCAACGTCGCCGATCCGTCGGTGGTCGGCGGCGCCATCCTGCTGGTGGTGCTGTCGATCTTCGGGTTCGACTTCGACTCCGTCGGTCGGCGCAAGGGCGACGGCGGAGACCGTACGGGTGAGTGACCGCTCCATGCCCGTCCCCGAGGGACTGGCGGGTATGCGCGTGGATGCCGGGCTGGCACGGCTGCTGGGATTGTCGCGCAGCGCGGCGGCCGCTCTTGCCGAAGACGGCGGTGTCGAACTCGATGGTGTGCAGGCCGGCAAGTCCGACCGGTTGACCGGCGGCGCATGGCTGCAGGTGCGCCTGCCCGAGGCGCCCGCGCCGCTGCAGAACACGCCCGTCGACATCGAGGGCATGACGATCCTGTACTCCGATGACGACATCGTCGCTGTCGACAAGCCTGCGGCGGTGGCCGCGCACGCGTCGGTGGGCTGGACCGGGCCCACGGTGCTCGGTGGGCTGGCCGCCGCCGGTTACCGGATCACCACGTCGGGGGTGCCCGAGCGGCAGGGGATCGTGCATCGCCTCGACGTCGGCACGTCGGGGGTGATGGTGGTGGCGCTGTCCGAACGGGCTTACACCGTGCTCAAGCGGGCGTTCAAACAGCGCACCGTCGACAAGCGCTATCACGCGCTGGTGCAAGGACATCCGGACCCGTCCAGCGGCACCATCGATGCGCCGATCGGGCGTCATCGCGGCGGCGAGTGGAAGTTCGCCGTCACCAAGGACGGCCGGCACAGCCTCACCCACTACGACACCGTGGAGGCGTTCGTCGCCGCGAGTCTGCTCGACGTGCACCTGGAAACCGGCCGCACCCACCAGATCCGGGTGCATTTCTCCGCGCTGCACCACCCGTGCTGCGGTGACCTCGTCTACGGTGCCGACCCGAAGCTGGCGAAAAGGCTTGGGCTGGAACGGCAATGGCTGCACGCGCGTTCGCTCGGCTTCGCCCACCCCGCCGACGGCAGGCGGATTGAGATCGTCAGCCCCTACCCGCCGGATCTGCAGCACGCGCTCGACGTGCTGCGCGACGAGGGCTGACTCAGCCCGGCTTTCTGGCCTCGACGAGGAGGCGTACCGAATGGGTGACGAACGGCCCTTCGGATTCGATGCGCTGGTGCAGTTCGAACAGCCGCTCGCGGTAGCGCTGCACGGTGAAGTCGGGGACCGTCCAGATCACCTTGCGCAGGAAATACACGACGGCGCCGATGTCGAAGAACTCGGCGCGCATCCGTTCCATCCGTAGATCCACGATCTGCAGGCCGGCCGCCTCGGCCTGGGCGCGCACGGCGTCCGGGTGGAACTCGGCCCATTTCTGTGGTTGCGGACCGATGAAGTGCTCGACCAGCTCGCCCATGGTGGCCGGCCCGATCTGCTGGGCGAAGTAGGTGCCGCCGGGCCGCAGCACCCGCAGGATCTCGGTCCACCAGACGGAGATCGGATGACGCGTGGTCACCAGGTCGAAGGCGGCATCGCCGAACGGCAGCGGCGGCTCGTCGGAAGTCGCGACGACCACCACGCCGAGCGGATGCAGGCGCTGGGTGGCCAGCGCGGCGTTAGGCGGCCAGGTCTCGACGGCCGCCATGGTGGGCGGGAACGGCGCCGCGCCGGACAACACCTCCCCGCCGCCGGTGTGAATGTCCAGCGCGGCCGACACCGTCGCCAACCGGTCCCGGAGCAGGCGCTGGTAACCCCACGACGGGCGTTCCTCGGTGGCCCGGCCGTCCAGCCACGAAAAATCCCAGCCCTCGACCGGGGCGGCGTCCGCCTCGGCGATCAGGTCGTCAAATGTGCGCCGCATGTCACGCATGCTAGGCGCCGCTGCCGGGCACGCGCCGATGCCGGGGACGCGCCGAGATTGCCGCCCCGGTCGTGATCCCCCCATGACCGCAGCCGCCGCGGCAATCTCGGCGCAACCGCGGCAACCGCTCAGACGTTGACCTTGCCGGCGTCGGCCGTCGCGATCTCTGGAGCAAGCGGTGCGATCGCGCCGAGAATCTCGGTCACGGTCTTGGACGGCACCCCCGCGGCCGCCAGCGCGTCGGCCAAATGTCCGGCCACCAAACTGAAGTGGTGCATCGTGATCCCGCGGCCTTGGTGTACCTGCCGCATCGGGGCGCCGGCGTAGGGCTCCGGGCCGCCCAGGGCGGCGGCGAAGAACTCGACCTGTTTGCCCTTGAGGCGGTTCATGTTCGTGCCGGTGAAAAAGCCGGACAGCTGATCGTCGGCGAGCACCCGAACGTAGAAGTCCTCGACCACGACTTCGATCGCCTCGTGTCCACCGATGCGGTCATAGATGGGTGCCGGTGCCGGCTTGCGGAAGCGCGCCAGAATTTTCATGAGCACGATTGGAACATCTCGGCGTTGCTCGTCGGTAAGTGCGCGATCACGGCCGGATTGCCTTGTGTAACAAGCGGATTGCCCAACGCTGGCGGTAGTACTGGTCGGGCCGTGAGAGTGGTCGCGGTGTTACATGACCGCAATCCGCATCGGGGTGAGCCGCCGATGTCCTAGGTTGGCTTAATGATGCACGTCACATCACTCGCACAGCCCCGCAAGGCGGTCGTGGTCTACGGGCAGGCCAGTTGTGGTCGGGGGGCTCACATCATCAGGAGCGAAAGCCGATGAATCTTGGTGACTTAACGAACTTGGTGGAGAACTCGATCGGAAACCTGGTGGAAAAGCCGCTGGCTACGGTGTCTCACCTCGTCAACACCCCGAACTCGGCCGGACGGTACCGGCCGTTCTATCTGCGGAACCTGCTGGACGCGGTGCAGGGCCGCACGCTCGAGGAGGCCGTCAAGGGCAAGACCGTCCTGATCACCGGGGGATCGTCGGGCATCGGTGAGGCCGCCGCGAAGAAGATCGCCGAGGCCGGGGGGACCGTGGCGCTGGTCGCCCGCACCCGGGAGAATCTGGAGAAGGTCGCCGACGAGATCCGCGGCGACGGCGGCACCGCCGAGGTGTATCCCTGCGACCTGTCCGACATGGACGCGATCGCGGCCATGGCCGACCAGGTGCTCAGCGACGTCGGCGGCGTCGACATCCTGGTCAACAACGCCGGGCGGTCGATCCGGCGCTCACTCGAGCTGTCCTACGACCGCATTCACGACTATCAGCGGACCATGCAGCTGAACTACCTGGGCGCGGTCCAGCTGATCCTCAAGTTCATCCCCGGGATGCGCGAGCGCGGACACGGGCACATCGTCAACGTCTCCTCGGTGGGCGTGCAGACCCGCGCGCCGCGCTTCGGCGCCTACATCGCCAGCAAGGCCGCGCTGGACAGCCTGTGCGACTCGCTGCAGGCCGAGACCGTCAACGACGGCGTCAAGTTCACCACGGTGCACATGGCTTTGGTGCGCACCCCGATGATCAGCCCGACCACGCTCTACGACAAGTTCCCGGCGCTGACGCCGGACCAGGCGGCCGGGGTGATCGCGGACGCGATCGTGCACCGGCCCCGCCGGGCCAGCTCGCCGTTCGGGCAGTTCGCCGCCGTCGCCGATGCGGTCAACCCGGCGGTGATGGATCGGGTGCGCAATCGGGCGTTCGCCATGTTCGGCGACTCGAGCGCCGCAAAGGGCGATGAGAAGTCAAGCGACACAACGGAATTCGACAGACGCAGCGAGAACTTCGTGCGGGCGACCCGAGGGATACATTGGTGACACCATGAGCCTTCCAAAACCTGACATTCAAACCACCGTTGTCATCACGGGCGCGTCGTCCGGCATCGGCGCCGAACTGGCTCGCGGGCTGGCCCGTCGTGGCTTCCCGCTGTTGCTCGTCGCGCGGCGCCGCGAGCGCCTCGACGAGTTGGCCAACGAGGTCGGCCAGGAGTACTCGGTCGCCATCGAGGTGCTGCCGCTGGACCTCGGCGACAGCAAGGGCCGCGGCAAATTGGCGGACCGGTTGCGCAGCGAGCCGATCGCCGGCCTGTGCAACAGCGCAGGTTTCGGGACCAGCGGGGTGTTTCACGAGCTGCCGCTGGAGCGCGAGAGCGAAGAGGTCACCCTCAATGCGCTGGCGTTGATGGAACTGACCCACGCGACGTTGCCGGGCATGGTCAAGCGCGGTGCCGGCGCGGTGATGAACATCGCGTCCATCGCGGGGTTTCAGCCGGTTCCGTTCATGGCGGTGTACTCGGCCACCAAGGCTTTCGTGCAGACGTTCTCCGAAGCGGTGCACGAGGAGTTACACGGGACCGGCGTGTCGGTCACCTGTCTGTGCCCGGGGCCGGTGCCGACGGAGTGGGCCGAGATCGCCAATGCCGAGCGGTTCAGCATCCCCATTGCGCAGGTGTCGCCGCGCGACGTGGCCGAGGCGGCCATCGGCGGCATGCTGTCCGGCCGGCGGACGGTGGTGCCCGGCGTGGTGCCCAAGGTGGTCAGCACCGGCGGCCGGTTCGCGCCGCGCAGCCTGCTTTTGCCCGGCATTCGGATCGGCAACCGATTCCGCGGCGGGCCCAAGAAGTAATCTTTCGCCGAGCTGGGGGCACCTCCCGCTTGCGGACGTCACGCTAGCGTGGCATCGAGCACCCAGCGTCACGCCAGCGTGGCGGTCGGGGAGTGAGCAAGGAGGATTCGCGTGGCCGCTGTGGACCTGACCGCCGACGTCCCGATGACCCCGCAAGACATGTGGGACCACGTCTCCGACCTGTCGGACCTGGGCGACTGGCTGATCATGCACGAGGGATGGCGCGGCGAACTGCCCGACGAGATCGCCGAGGGCACCCAGATCGTCGGCGTGGCGCGGGCCAAGGGACTGCGCAACCGGGTGACTTGGACGGTCACCACGTGGGACCCGCCGCACGAGATGGCGATGTCAGGGTCCGGCAAGGGCGGGGCGAAATACGCCGTCACCCTCAGCGTGCGGCCCACCGCGGAGGGGTCGACGCTGGGTCTGCGCCTCGAACTGGGCGGACGGCCGCTGTTCGGTCCGGTGGGCTCGGCGGCGGCGCGCGCCGTCAAGGGCGACGTCGCGAAGTCACTGCAGAACTTCGTCGAGTTGTACGGATAAACCGGTTCGTGGCGATCGCAAGCGCGGCGAAGCCGGGCGCGGCGGGTCGCCACCAATAAACACAGACACACGCCGCGACACGCCGAACTCGTGTCGGTCCGCGGTCATAGACTGGCGTCCCTATGAACCACTCGTCCTTCGTGCACCTGCACAACCACACCGAGTATTCGATGTTGGACGGTGCCGCGAAGATCGCGCCGATGCTGGCCGAGGTGGACCGGCTGCAAATGCCCGCGGTCGGGATGACCGACCACGGAAACATGTTCGGCGCCAGCGAGTTCTACAACGCGGCGACCAAGGCCGGGATCAAGCCGATCATCGGCGTCGAGGCCTACATCGCGCCGGCCTCGCGCTTCGACACGCGGCGCATCCTGTGGGGCGACCCGGGCCAGAAGTCGGACGACGTGTCGGGCAGCGGCTCCTACACGCACATGACGATGGTGGCCGAGAACGCCACCGGCCTGCGCAACCTGTTCAAGCTGTCCTCGCTGGCGTCGTTCGAGGGTCAGCTCGGCAAGTGGTCGCGGATGGACGCCGAGATCATCGCCGAACACGCCGAGGGCATCATCGCCACCACCGGCTGCCCGTCGGGTGAGGTGCAGACCCGGCTGCGGCTGGGCCATGAGCGCGAGGCGCTGGAGTCGGCCGCCAAGTGGCGCGAGATCTTCGGCGCCGACAACTACTTCCTGGAGCTGATGGACCACGGGCTGTCCATCGAGACGCGGGTCCGCGACGGGCTGCTGGAGATCGGCCGCAAGCTGGGCATTCCGCCGCTGGCCACCAACGACTGCCACTACGTCACCCGCGACGCCGCCCACAACCACGAGGCGCTGCTGTGCGTGCAGACCGGCAAGACGCTCTCGGACCCCAACCGGTTCAAGTTCGACGGCGACGGCTACTACCTGAAGTCGGCCGCCGAGATGCGACAGATCTGGGACGGCGAGGTCCCCGGTGCCTGCGACTCGACCCTGCTGATCGCCGAGCGGGTGCAGTCCTACGACGAGGTGTGGGCGCCGCGCGACCGGATGCCGATCTTCCCGGTGCCCGAGGGTCACGACCAGGCGAGCTGGCTGCACCACGAGGTGCTGGCCGGGTTGGCGCGCCGCTTTCCGTCCGGTGTCGGCCAGGACTACATCGACCGGGCCGAGTACGAGATCAAGGTCATCTGCGACAAGGGCTTCCCGTCCTACTTCCTGATCGTCGCCGACCTGATCAACTACGCGCGGTCGGTCGACATCCGGGTGGGGCCGGGGCGTGGCTCGGCGGCGGGCTCGCTGGTGGCCTACGCGCTGGGCATCACCAACATCGACCCGATCCCGCACGGTCTGCTGTTCGAGCGCTTCCTCAACCCGGAACGCCCGTCGGCGCCCGACATCGACATCGACTTCGACGACCGTCGTCGCGGCGAGATGGTGCGCTACGCCGCCGAGAAGTGGGGCTCCGACCGCGTCGCCCAGGTCATCACCTTCGGCACCATCAAAACCAAAGCGGCGCTGAAGGATTCGGCCCGCATCCACTATGGCCAGCCCGGCTTCGCGATCGCCGACCGGATCACCAAGGCGCTACCGCCGCCGATCATGGCCAAGGACATTCCGCTGTCGGGCATCACCGACCCTGGCCATGAGCGGTTCAAGGAGGCCGCCGAGGTCCGCGGCCTGATCGAAACGGACCCGGACGTGCGCACCATCTACCAGACCGCGCGCGGCCTGGAGGGCCTTATCCGCAACGCCGGTGTGCACGCGTGCGCGGTGATCATGAGCAGCGAGCCGCTGACCGAGGCCATTCCGCTGTGGAAGCGGCCCCAGGACGGCGCGATCATCACCGGCTGGGACTACCCGTCGTGCGAGGCCATCGGCCTGCTGAAGATGGACTTCCTGGGCCTGCGAAACCTGACGATCATCGGCGACGCCCTGGAGAACATCAAGAGCAACAGGGGAATCGACCTCGACCTGGAATCGGTGCCGCTGGACGACAAGCCCACCTATGAGCTGCTCGGCCGCGGCGACACCCTGGGCGTGTTCCAGCTCGACGGTGGGCCGATGCGAGATCTGTTGCGCCGCATGCAGCCCACCGAGTTCAACGACATCGTCGCGGTGCTGGCGCTGTACCGGCCCGGGCCGATGGGCATGAACGCGCACAACGACTACGCGGACCGCAAGAACGGTCGTCAGGCGGTCAAGCCGATCCACCCCGAGCTCGAGGAGCCGCTGCGCGAGATCCTGGCCGAAACCCACGGGTTGATCGTCTACCAAGAGCAGATCATGTTCATCGCCCAGAAGGTCGCCTCCTACACGATGGGCAAGGCCGACGCGCTGCGTAAGGCGATGGGTAAGAAGAAGCTCGAGGTGCTCGAGGCCGAGTACAAGGGCTTCTACGAGGGCATGACCGCCAACGGCTTCTCCGAAAAAGCGGTGAAAGCGTTGTGGGACACCATTCTTCCGTTCGCCGGTTATGCGTTCAACAAGTCGCACGCGGCCGGCTACGGCCTGGTCTCCTACTGGACCGCCTACCTCAAGGCCAACTATCCGGCCGAGTACATGGCCGGCCTGCTGACGTCGGTGGGCGACGACAAGGACAAGGCGGCCGTCTACCTGGCCGACTGCAGAAAGCTCGGCATCACCGTGCTGCCGCCGGACGTCAACGAGTCGCTGGTGAACTTCGCCTCGGTGGGGCGCGACATCCGGTTCGGGCTCGGCGCGGTGCGCAACGTCGGCGCCAACGTGGTCGGCTCGCTGATCGGCACCCGCAACGGCAAAGGCAAATTCACCGACTTTTCGGACTACCTGAACAAGATCGACGTCGCGGCCTGCAACAAGAAGGTCACCGAGTCGCTGATCAAGGCGGGGGCATTCGATTCGCTGGGTCACGCCCGTAAGGGTCTGTTCCTGGTGCATACCGACGCGGTCGACTCGGTGCTGGGCACCAAGAAGGCCGAGGCGATGGGCCAGTTCGACCTGTTCGGCGGCGGGGAAGACGGGGTCGGCTGCGACTCCGTGTTCAACATCAAGGTGCCCGACGACGAGTGGGAGGACAAGCACAAGCTCGCCCTGGAGCGAGAGATGCTGGGCCTGTACGTGTCCGGGCATCCGCTCAACCAGGTGGCGCACCTGTTGACCGCTCAGGTCGACACCCAGATCCCGGCCATCCTCGACGGTGATGTCCCCAACGACGCCCAGGTGCGGGTCGGGGGCATCCTCGCGTCGGTCAACCGGCGGGTCAACAAGAACGGGATGCCTTGGGCGTCAGCTCAATTGGAGGACCTCACCGGTGGGATCGAGGTGATGTTTTTCCCACAGGCGTACTCCGTGTACGGGGCCGAGATCGCCGACGACGCCGTGGTGCTGATCAAGGCCAAGGTATCGCTGCGCGACGACCGCGTCGCGCTGATCGCCAATGAACTTGTGGTGCCGGACTTTTCCAATGCGCAGCCGAACCGGCCGCTGGCGGTCAGCCTGCCGACACGGCAGTGCACCATCGACAAGGTCACCGCGCTCAAGCAGGTGCTGGCTCGTCATCCCGGCACGGCACAGGTGCATCTGCGGCTGATCAGCGGGGACCGGATCACCACCCTGGAACTGGATGCCTCCCTTCGGGTTACGCCGTCGCCGGCGCTGATGGGGGACCTCAAGGCGTTGCTCGGCCCGGGCTGCCTGGGCGGGTAGACGCCGGCGCGCCCTCCGCCGCTCCTCCGCGAGTGTGAAGTTAGTTTCACACTCGCGCTCGAATGTGAAACTAACTTCACGTTCGACCCCGAACCGCTAACCGGCCAATCGCAACGCGGCCTGGTGATCGTGGGTCGGGATGATTGTGACCGCATGCCGCGCCAGGTGCAGGCGCTGCAGGGTCTTGAAGGTCTCGTCACGATCCTCGTCCACCAAATTGCCTGGATAGCTTGACTTCTGCCGGATCTTGTCGATCTGCAAGTAGTGCCAGGCGGCGTCGCCCGCGATCAGGATCCATCCTCGTGCGGTGTGGGCGAGCACCCCGACGCTGCCCGGGGTGTGCCCGGCAAGGTCGACCAGCAGCACCGAGTGGTCGCCGAAGAGGTCATGGCTGGCGGTGAAGGTCAGCACCGGCGGACCGTCCAGGTCGTATTCGTTGACGGGCCGGTCGCGCAGCGAATCGCGCACGCCGCCGACGGGAGCGACGCCACCCGAGCCGATCCAGCTGTGCTCGCGGCGGTGCAGGTGCACGGGGAGGCCCGGTAGATCCAGCAGACCTGACACATGGTCCCAGTGCGCGTGGGTGGGAAGCGCGAAATCCAGGCGAGCGTCGGGCAGGCCGTTCAGTGCGGTGCGGGTGGGGATCGTGCCGGCCGGCGGGCGGACCGCCACCCGCAGCACGGCGGGCAGCTGGGCGATCGCTCGTCGCTCGACGTCGCCGCAGACCGCGGGGTCTACGATGAACGTCGCCGCCGGGTGGGTGACGACGAACGACGTGAGCGAGTTCTCGATGCGCGCCGGGGTGAAGGCGCCCTCCACGATGGCGGCGGTCGGCACCGGGCGCGGCAGTTGGGGCAGCGCCGTCACCGTCACGGTGCGGCCGGGATCCGGCAGGCCCGCGTCGACGACGCTGCGCAGGAACCGCTCGTCGGGCCGCCTAGGGCGCACCATGCCCAGCACCAATCCCGCTGCCGCACCGCAGCATTGGCGCAAGCCGGGGGAGCGGACGGGGTCCGACGTCGTGGTGCGCGTCATGGCAGCTCCACCCGCACGATGACGCTGTCCGGCCACACGCCGCGATCGCGGGCGCGCCGCAGCTTCTCTCGCGCGCACAGGTCTTGGTGCACGTTGGTCACGCCGGGAAGCTTGATCAGCGGGAGAATGTTCCACTGCCAGCCGTAGCGCCGGTGCAGCACGCGGTTGGCGCGGGCGGCCGCGGCGCCGGACAGCACCGTGGCGCGGCCGGCCACCGTCGTCGCGCCGGGGTGCACCTGGCCCCGGTAGTCGCACGGGACGAGTTCGACGCCACGGCGCGCGGCCAGCCGCCTGGTCTTCGGGCCGACCTTGGTCCGGAACAACACGCCGCCGTCGTCGTCGAACGCGAACCAGATCGGGGTGCCGACGGGCGTGCCGTCGCGGCGGAATGATCGCAGCAGGGCATAGCGAGAACGGTTGAGTTCGGCGTATCGGGGGATGGTCATGACGCCAGTCAATGACTTAGAGTTGGCTCTAAGTCAAGCATCCAATTCTCGGGAGATTGCGATGGCGCCAAGCCTGACGATCGGGGAGGTGGCGCGCCAGGCCGGGGTGGCCGCGACGGCGTTGCGTTACTACGAGCAGATCGGCCTGGTGCCCGAGCCGGCGCGGCTGGGCGGCCAGCGCCGCTACGACGACTCGATTCTGGCCCGCCTCGAGGTGATCGCGCTGTGCAAGTCCGCCGGGTTCTCGCTGGAGGAGATCCAGCTGCTGTTCGCCGACGACGCTCCCGGACGGCCGGTCAGCCGCGCCCTGGCCGAGGCCAAACTGGCCGAGATCGACGCGCACATGGAGTCGCTGGCGCGCGCCCGCGCCGTCATCGAGTGGGGGATGCGCTGCACATGTCCCTCCATTGACGCCTGTACCTGCGGCATTCATCCACCCCACGTCGACAAGGAGTCCGCATGACCCATCCCATCGCGGTGCAGAACTTCTCCCACGTCTGCATCGGCGTCTCCGACATCGAGGCCTCCCTGGCGTTCTACACCGCGGTGCTGGGCATGGACGTGGTGTTCGACGTCGAACTCGAGGGCGCGGGACTGGATTCGGTCACCGGCGGTGCCGCCCAGCGGGGCCGCATGATCGGCGGGCTGATCGGGACGGCGATGGTGGAGCTGTTGTCGTTGGGCGTGGTGCCCGAGTGCCCGAGCGGACCGCACCTGGGCTACACCAACATGTCGTTTCGCGTCGACGATCTCGACGCCGCCTACGAGACGGTGACGCGCGAGCACCCCGGCGTCCGCGCCGAGCCGCCCGTCGACATCGGCGGCGTGCGGATGTTCTTCGTCTATGACCCCGACGGGACGCCGATCGAGCTGGTGGAACTGCCCGGCGGCGCGACGAGCACGGTGCAACTCTGGCGTCCCGGGTCGTGAACGTGCGAACTGGACGTAGGCTCACGAAGGCAGGGCTGATGTCGCGCCGCCGAGGAGGACGGAAATGACGACAGCGCAGGATCCGGTCACCTTCTGCGAGGCTTTCCAGCGCACCGCGTCGGTCGATCCGGAGGCCGTCGCGCTCCGGACGCCCGGCGACACCCAGGTGTTGACGTGGCGAGAGCTCGCGACGCAGGTGCGCAAGGTCGCCGCCGGCCTGGCCGGCCTGGGGGTCCGGCGGGGCGACACGGTGTCGCTGATGATGGCCAACCGAATCGAGTTCTACCCGTTCGAGATCGGCGCCCAACACCTCGGGGCCACATCGTTTTCGGTGTACAACACGCTGCCGGCCGAGCAGCTGACGTACCTGTTCGACAACGCCGGCACCAAGGTCGCGATCTGCGAGGAGCAGTACGTCGACCGCATTCGCGCCAGCGGTGCGCCAATCGAGCACATCGTCTGCATCGACGGTACGCCGCCCGGCACCCTCTCCGTGGACGACCTGTATGGCGCCGCGCAAACGGATTTCGACTTCGAGGCGACCTGGCGGGCGGTGCGGCCCGAGGACGTCATCACCCTCATCTACACCTCCGGGACGACCGGCAATCCCAAGGGGGTGGAGATGACGCACGCCAGTCTGCTGTTCGAGGCGTACGGACTCGACGCCGTGCTGGGCAGCCGGTTCGGCGATCGGACCACGTCGTACCTGCCGTCGGCCCACATTGCCGACCGGATGATGGCCCTGTATCCCCTCGAGGTGTTCGGCACCCAGGTGACTCCCGTGGCTGACGCGCGTGCCGTTGCCGCGGCCCTGCCCGACGTGCGGCCCACGGTCTGGGGGGCCGTGCCGCGAGTGTGGGAGAAGCTCAAGGCCGCAATCGAATTCGTTGTCGCCAACGAAGCCGACGAGACAAAGCGCCAGGCGTTGCGCTGGGCGCTGTCGGTGGCCGGCAAGCGCGCCGACGCTCTGGTGGCCGGCCGTGAGATCTCGGAGGAGCTGGCCGCCGAATGGGCCCAAGCCGACGAGCTGGTGTTGTCGAAGCTGCGCGAGCGGCTCGGGTTCGGCGAATTGCGCTGGGCGGTGTCCGGCGCGGCGCCGATCCCCAAGGAGACGCTGGCGTTCTTTGTCGGGATCGGGATCCCGATCAGCGAGGTTTGGGGCATGTCGGAGCTGAGTTGCGCTGCCAGCGTGGCACATCCGGACGACACGCGGCTGGGCACGGTCGGCAAGCTGCTTCCCGGCCTCGAGGGCAAAGTCGCCGAGGACGGCGAATATCTGATCCGCGGTCCGCTGGTGATGAAGGGCTACCGCAAGGAACCCGCGAAGACCGCCGAGGCGATCGACGCCGACGGCTGGCTGCACACCGGCGACATCATCGAGGTCGACGCCGAGGGTTACCTGCGCATCGTCGACCGCAAGAAGGAGCTGATCATCAATGCGGCCGGAAAGAACATGTCGCCGGCCAATATCGAGAACGCCATCCTGGCTTCCTGCCCCATGGTCGGGGTGATGATCACCATCGGTGAGGGACGGCCGTACAACACCGCGCTGATGGTCTTCGACGCCGACTCCGTCGGCCCGTATGCGGCCCAGCGCGGGTTGACCGACGCCTCGCCCGCGGCCCTGGCGGCTGACCCGGAGGTGGTCGCGGAGATCGCGGCCGGGGTTGCGGCGGGCAACGACAAACTCTCCCGGGTTGAACAGATCAAGCGGTTCCGCATCCTGCCCACCGTGTGGGAGCCCGGCGGTGACGAGATCACGCTGACGATGAAGCTCAAACGCAAGCCGATCATGGCGAAATACGCCGACGAGATCGAGCAGCTTTATGCACCCGAACCGCATCCGGAGGTGCACGAGCCCGCCGAAGCCGCCAAGGTGCAGCCGGTATGAGCGGGGGACCGGCGGCGACCGCCCGGGAAATAGGCCGGCTGGGGGTGCGAAAGCTGTTGCAGCGCACCGGTATGTTCGAGGAATCGGCGTCACCGCTGTCGACGGATCCGGCCGAGGTCGTCGAATTGTTGAGCGCCCCATGGTATGACGACCGGCTGGTCGAGTTGGCCCGCCAGCTCGGGCGTGAGCCGGATAGCGTGCGTGCCGAGGCCGCCTGCTACCTGCGCGAAATGGCGCCCTCGCTCGACGAGCGGGCCGTGAAGGCGTGGCGCAGCTTCAGTTGTTGGCTGATGCGTGCCTACGATGTGCTGACCGATGAGGACCAGATCGCGCACCTGCGCAAGCTGGACCGCAAAGCCACGCTGGCGTTTGCCTTTTCGCATCGCTCCTATCTCGATGGGCTGTTGCTGCCCGAGGTGATCCAGGCCAATCGGTTGTCGCCCGCGCTCACCTTCGGTGGCGCCAACCTGAACTTCTTTCCGATGGGCGCCTGGGCCAAACGCACCGGAACCATTTTCATCCGGCGGCAGACCAAGGACCTTCCCGTCTACCGTTTCGTGCTGCGGGCCTATGCGGCGCAGCTGGTGCAAAACCACGCCAATTTGACCTGGTCGATCGAAGGCGGCCGGACCAGGACGGGCAAGCTGCGGCCGCCGGTGTTCGGAATCCTGCGCTACATCAGCGATGCCGTCGACGAAATCGAGGGCCCCGAGGTGTATTTGGTGCCGACCTCGATCGTGTACGACCAACTGCACGAGGTGGAGGCCATGACCACCGAGGCTTACGGTGCGACCAAGCGGCCCGAAGACTTTCGCTTCCTGGTCCGCTTGGCGCGACAGCAAGGCGAGCGGCTCGGCCGCGCCTACCTCGATTTCGGTGAACCGCTGCCGTTGCGCAAGCGGCTCGAGGAGTTGCGCGCCGAGGAGGCCGGCACGGGCACTGAGATCGAACGGATCGCCCTGGACGTCGAGCACCGCATCAACCGAGCCACGCCGGTCACCCCGACGGCGGTGGTGAGCCTGGCGCTGCTGGGCGCCGATCGCTCACTGTCCATCAGCGAGGTGCTGGCCACCGTGCGGCCGTTGGCCAGCTACATCGCGGCGCGCAACTGGGCGGTGGCCGGCGCAGCCGACCTGACGAATCGCTCGACCATCCGCTGGACCCTGCACCAGCTGGTCGCCTCCGGCGTCGTCAGCGTGTACGACGCCGGCACCGAACCGGTCTGGGGCATCGGGGCGGAGCAGCACCTGGTCGCCGCGTTCTACCGCAACGCCGCCATTCATATCGTGGTCGACCGGGCGATCGCCGAGACTGCATTGCTGGCGGCCATAGAGGACGCCGAGGGTTCGGTGGACGGATTGGTGCAACCGACGGCTGTGCGCGATGAGGCGCTGAGCCTGCGCGAGTTGCTCAAATTCGAGTTCTTGTTCTCGGCGCGCGCGCAGTTCGAGAAGGAACTCGCCGACGAGGTGCGCCTGCTCGGGCGGGTCGATGACACCAGCAAGGCGGCCGGCGCGGCCGACGTGCGCGGGCTGCTGGAGAAGGCCGACGTCTTGCTGGCGCACCTCGTGCTGCGCCCGTTCCTGGACGCCTACCACATCGTCGCCGACCGCCTCGCCGCCTACGACGACGAATCATTCGACGAGAACGCTTTTCTGGCCGAGTGCCTCGAGGTGGGCAAGCAGTGGGAGCTGCAACGCAGGATCGCCAGCGCCGAATCGAGGTCGATGGAGTTGTTCAAGACGGCGCTGCGCCTGGCACGGCATCGCGAGTTGGTGGGCGGCGTCGAGGACCTGGATATCGCCCGGCGGCGTCGCGAGTTCGCCGACGAGATCGCGGCGGCTGTCCGGCGGGTCAACACCATTGCGGAGCTGGCCGGATCGCGCTGAGACGCTGTTTGCCGACGAGCGGCGGGGTTCACGGACCGTTAACGTTTGGTCGCGATAGTGCGTTGGCGAGTGATGGTCGGCATAGGCCGGTGGAGCGAGGATGTGATGAGCGAGAAATCCGGTGGGCAGTCCCGCCCGCTGATCGGCTATGTCACCCACGAGATCGCGCCCCCGATCGGCCCCGCGCCGATAGGCCGGACGTGGATGTCCGAGATTCGGCAGGGCTGGCCGCACCGGTGCCTGCCGATGCTGATCGCCAACCAGAGCGGCTGGGAGGTGCGCAACCGCAGCGCGTTCACCGCGACCTGGATGGGCGGCAACGACCGCGCGAACCTGATGATCGCGCCCGACACCCGCGAGAGCGGTCAGTTCCTGCCCTCCAGCCACTTCGGCTACGGCATCCTGACCTGGCACCTGCCGATGCTGTTTCGCACCCCGCCCGGCTACAACCTGCTTGTCCGTGGGCCGGCCAACCATCCGAAGGATGCCATCTCGCCGCTGGAGGGCATCGTCGAAACCGATTGGTCCAGCTCGAGTTTCAGCATGAACTGGAAGTTCACCCGCGAATTCATGCCGGTGCGATTCGAGGTCGACGAGCCGATCTGCATGATCGTGCCGCAACGGAGGGCCGAGCTCGAGGAGTTCGCACCCGAGCTCAGGCCCATCGAATCCGACGAGGAGCTGTACGCAAAGCACGAGCACTTCCTCGGTTCACGTGGCGCGCTGGGCCGCGAACAGGAAGCCGCGGAGAACGAGAAGGCGCCCTGGCAAGGCGATTACACGCGGGGCCGGCACAGCGACGGCGAGCCCGGTGCGGAAGACCACCAAACCCGCCGTCGCTTGCGGTCGTTCGCTACGCATCGGCCCGAGAACGGGGGCTAGGACGAAATCACCTCGCGGGCAGGGTAACCGCCGCGGTTCGTGATGTTCATGACCGCGGCGGCCGCCTGCGCCGACGCGCCCGCCCACGCGATGTAGCCGTCGGGGCGCACCAGCACGGCCGGCCCGCCGTCGGCCCGCTCGGCCTGCAACGTCCCGGGTGTCTCAACCGGGGCGGCGCCGTATTCGCGGATGAGGACGAAGCCGCCGCCGCGCTGCAGGTGCGTCAGCCGCCCCTCGACGAGGGGGATCGCATCGGCGCGGGTGCCGACCAGGCCGCGCCGGCCGTAACGCAACGTCGTGCCCGCGAAGCTGCCCCCGACGAAATCCTGCACGGCAGCAATCCGAAACAGGTTGGGCACCAGCAGATTACGCAGCCAGATCGCGGGCCGTCGATGCAGCGTCGCGCCGCGGGCGACCATGCCGGACTGCAACAGCACCCGCTTGCCGATCGGGTGGCGTTCGTCCTGGTAGGTGTCCAGCAGCCCATCGTCGGCGCCGCCGAGCACGGCGTCGAGCTTCCAGGCCAGGTTCGCCGCGTCCTGGATACCGGTGTTCATGCCCTGGCCGCCCATGGGGGAGTGCACGTGCGCGGCGTCGCCGGCCAGGAATACCCGCCCGTGCCGGTACTGCGCGACTTGCCTTTCGTCGCAATGGAATCGCGACTTCCAGCCGATCTCGATCACACCGAAGTCGGTCCCCATGGCGCGGCCCAGGACGTCGACGATCTCGTCGTCGTCGACGGGCGCGCTGTCGGGCAGCTGATGGTCGCGGTCCCATACCAGAGCCCGGTACCACGATCCGTCCTCGTCGTGACGGTTGTACGGGGCCAAGAAGCCCAGCACGTCAGCGGTGGTGCCCACCACCAACCCGTTGGCCGACGGGCGGTGCGCCAGCTTGACGTCGGCCAGCATGAGCGAGGTCAGCACCGTCTTGCCGGGAAAGCGGGCGCCCAGCAGCGTTCGGACGGTGCTGTGCGCGCCGTCGGCGCCGATCACGTAGCGCGCCCGCCACGTCTGGCGGTGCGCGGGGTCGTCGTCGCCCTTGGGGCGGGCGGTGACGGTGACGCCGTCGGCATCCTGCTCGAGTGCCATCACCTCGACGCCGCGCCGTATCTCGGCCCCTTCGGACACCGCGTAGCGGCGCAGTGCCGTGTCGACGTTGGTCTGCGGGGTGACCAAGACGAGGGGGTAGGCCGAGTCGAGGCGGGTCAGGTCGAGGCGGGCCTTGGCGAACAGCGTGACGTCCGGTCCGCGCTGGCCTTGCGCCAGCAGTTCGTCGGCGGCGTCACGCGCGTCGAGGAGCTCCAGCGTCCGGGGCATGACGGCGAACGCGCGGCTGGTCGTATTCTCGGCGGGCCAGCGCTCCAGCACGGTCACCGCCCGCCCGGCGCGGGCCAGGTCACCGGCGGCGGTCAGGCCCGTGGGGCCCGCGCCCACCACCAGGACGTCGACGTCGCGAACAGGGGTTGTGTTCATCGGATCGCTCCTTCCGGTTCGGGGTACCAGCGACGAATGTCGCCGGGGGTGGCTTGGGCTGCCCGGTTGAAGACGAATCGGCAGCCGGGCTGGGTCGCGTGCGCCATGTTGACGATCGACTCGAACAGCTGGGTGTTGCCGGCGACCAGGCGAATTCCGGCGCCGATCAGCACCGCGTCGTAGCGCTTGGCGCGCAGCCACTCGCCGGCCTTCGCGGCGCCGGGGGCGCCGAAGTCGATCAGGCAGTTGTAGACCTGGTAGCCCGCGGCGCGCAGCCCCGCGACGTTGTCGTCGTTGGCGGCCCGCAGCACCTCCTTGGACAGGCCCGCGAACTGGGCGAACTCCGGTGACGAGTAGTCGATCACCTCGGGATCGAGCCCGATCTGGATGACGGCCACGGTCATGTCCGGCCTCCTCGATGAACCGATTCAACAACTGTTGAAATCAACGTAAGCCCATGTAGTAGCGATGTCAACAGTTGTTGAACTACAATTTTCGACATGCCCACCCGGGACGGCAAAGCCACCCGCGCGACAATCCTCAGTGCGGCGCGCAGCCTGTTTTCCGCCCACGGCTTCGAGCGGACCACCATCCGTTCGATCGCGGCCGAGGCCGGCGTCGATCCAGCGCTCGTCATGCACTACTTCGGCAACAAGGCCGACTTGTTCGCCGCGGTCTCCCGGCTCGACATCGCCTTCCCCGACCTCACCGGGCTCGCCCCGGACCGCATCGCCGACGTCCTGGTGCCGTTCCTGGTACGGGTGTGGGATCCGGCCGGATCTTTCCTGCCGCTGCTGCGCGCTGCCGCAACCAACCGGGCCGCCGCCGACGCCCTACTGGAAGTGTTCATCGAGAAGGTGGCGCCGGCCCTGACCACCGTCACTCCCGACCGCGCCGCTGAGCGCACCGCGATGGTGGGGTCGCAGGTGTTGGGAATCGCCATGGCGCGCAACGTTGTTGGCGTGCCCGCCCTGGTCGCGATGGACGACGCGACGCTGACGGAGTGGCTGCGCCCGGTGCTCGCCCACTACCTCACCGGCTCGGTGCCGTGATCGCGGGCGATCGCAGCCGGGAAATCCCGCGCCTAGAGTTGACGACATGCCGCTAGAAGGAGAGTACGAGCCGTCGCCATGGGATTGGTCTCGCGAGCAAGCTGACAAGTACGCCGAGTCGGGCGGGACCGAGGCCGCCGACATGAAGGGCAAGCCGATCATTTTGCTGACTACGGTCGGCGCCAAGACCGGCAAACTGCGCAAGACGCCGCTGATGCGCGTCGAGCACGATGGCGAGTACGCGGTGGTCGCCTCCCTGGGCGGGGCGCCGAAGAACCCGGTCTGGTACCACAACATCAAGAAGAACCCCCGCGTCGAGCTGCAGGACGGCTCGGTGACCCGCGATTACGACGCCCGCGAGGTCTTCGACGACGAGAAGGCCACGTGGTGGGAGCGTGCCGTCGAGGCGTGGCCGGACTACGCCGAATACCAGACCAAGACCGACCGCCAGATCCCGGTGTTCGTGCTGACCCCGGTCGGCTGAATTCCAGAGTTGGTCGGCTGTCGTGGCACCATTGACCAGTGTCCGCCGAATTGAGTCGTCCCCCGAGCGTCTCGCCGTTATCCGCGGCTGACATCGACGGCGCGGCCAAGCGGATCGCCGCGGTGGTTACGCCGACCCCGTTGCAGTTCAGCGACCGGTTGTCGGCGATCACCGGCGCGCAGGTCTACCTCAAGCGCGAGGACCTGCAGATCGTCCGCTCCTACAAGCTGCGCGGCGCCTACAATCTGTTGGTCCAGCTGTCCGAGGCGGAGCTTGCCGCGGGCGTGGTCTGCTCGTCGGCCGGCAACCACGCGCAGGGCTTCGCCTACGCGTGCCGGATGTTGCAGGTGCGCGGCCGCGTCTACGTGCCGGCCAAGACGCCCATGCAGAAGCGCGACCGGATCCGCTACCACGGCGGGGAGTTCATCGACTTGATCGTGGGTGGCGCCACCTACGACCTCGCCGCCGAGGCGGCGCTGAGCGACGTGGAAAGCACCGGCGCCATCCTGGTGCCCCCCTATGACGACCTGCGCACCATGGCGGGCCAGGGCACGATCGCCGCGGAACTGCTCGACCAGCTCGACGGCGAGCCGGATCTGGTCGTCGTCCCGGTGGGCGGCGGCGGCTGCATCGCCGGCATCACCACCTACCTGGCCGAGCGCACCGACAACACGTCGGTGCTCGGCGTCGAACCGGCCGGCGCCGCGGCGATGATGGCCGCGCTGTCCGCCGGGGAGCCGGTGACGCTGGACGACGTCGACCAGTTCGTCGACGGCGCCGCGGTGCGCCGGGCCGGAGACCTGACCTACGCCGCCTTGGCGGCGGCCGGCGACATGGTGTCGATCACCGCCGTCGACGAAGGGGCGGTGTGCACCGCGATGCTCGACCTCTATCAGAACGAGGGCATCATCGCCGAGCCCGCGGGCGCCCTGTCGGTCGCGGGATTGCTGGACGCCGACATCGAGCCGGGTTCGACGGTGGTCTGCCTGGTCTCGGGCGGCAACAACGACGTGTCGCGCTATGGCGAGGTGCTCGAGCGCTCGCTGGTCCATCTCGGCCTCAAGCACTATTTCCTGGTCGACTTCCCGCAGGAGCCCGGCGCGCTGCGCCGCTTCCTCGACACGGTGCTCGGGCCGAACGACGACATCACCCTGTTCGAGTACGTCAAGCGCAACAACCGGGAGACCGGCGAGGCGCTGGTCGGCATCCAGTTGGGATCCTCGGCCGACCTGGACGGCCTGCTCGCCCGGATGCGCGCAACGGAACTTCACGTCGAGACGTTGAAACCGGGCTCGCCCGCCTATCGCTACCTGCTGTTCTAGGGCCTCCCCGCCGACATGCACCCACCGTCTGGACCCGGTGCCGCCGGTTTCGGGCTGGTCAGCGCTGCCACGGTAGCGTCGCTCGCACTGCTTGTGTGGGCAGCGATCTGGGTCGCTCGCCGTGGGCCGCGGTTACGGGCACTCATGGCGCGGATGTCCGACGTTCCCGCGATCGGCGAAGCGATGCGATGGGTGCGGGGGCGAATCGGTCGGTTGCCCACCAGCGAAGTCGCCGGCATCGCAGTGCTTCTCGGGCTCGCCGCGGTCGTGTCGTTGGCGGTCGGCTTCACCGAAGTGCTCGACGACGTGCTCGAGGGTGACGGCGTCGCCGGAATCGACCAGCCGACAACCGGGTGGCTTGCGGCCCACCGTGATCTATGGCTGACCAGCACCCTGCGGGTGGTCACCCACGCTGGCGGTCCCCTTCTGCTGGCGGCGGTCGCCTTGCCGATTTCCGTTGCCGCCGCCTGGCGATGCAGGTCGTGGCGGCCCCTGGTGCTTGCTCTCGTTTGTGGCGGTGGGATTCCCTTGATCCTCTTCACCGCCAAAGCCTTGGTGGGGCGGGAACGCCCGCCCGTGCCATTCGCCCTGGTCGACGCCGACGGGTATTCGTTTCCCTCCGGGCACGCCACCGGCACCGCCGCGACCATGGCCACCACTGCGTGGATCCTGACCCGCTGGCTGATCCCGTGGTGGACCGGGCGCGTGGTGGTGTGGACGGCGGCGATCGGGTCGGTGTTCCTGATCGGGTTCTCGCGCGTCTATCTCGGCGTCCATTACCTCAGCGATGTGCTCGCCGGCTGGATGCTGGGCGTGGCTTGGGCCGGCGCCGTCATGCTCGCCGGATTCTGGTGGGACAACACCACGCGGACCGGCAAACGACAGCCGGATCCGTGACGGCTCAGGGGCGGTGCTTCCCGAGGTACCCCGGCACGGGAGTGCCGGGACTGAGGTCGTCGGCCGGCACCGGCGTTCCGGCAGACAGGCTCAGCGGCACCACACCCGCCCAATGAGGCAGCGGAACGTCCTGCGGATCGTCGGCTGGGGGGCCGCTACGCACCTTCGCCGACACCTCGACGAGATCGAGCGCGAGCACCCCCGTCGCGGCGAGCTCGCGGGCGTCGGGGGCGCGGCAGTCTTCGGCGCGCCCGGGCGCGATGTGGTCGAGCAGGCAACGCAGCGCCTGCGCCTTCTCGGCGGGATCGTCGACGACGCGCGCATCACCCATCACGACCACCGAGCGGAAGTTCACCGAGTGGTGCATCGCGGACCGGGCCAGCACCAGACCGTCGACCAAAGTGACGGTGACGCAGACCGGCAGCCCAGCCCCCGATGCGCCGGCCGCCTTGGCCGCCAGCAACGGGCCGCTGCCCGTCGAACCGTGCAGGTAGAGGGTCTCGCCGCGCCGGGCATGAGTCGTGGGCAAGACCACCGGCCGACCGTCGCTCGAGTAACCCAGATGGCAGATGAGCGCCTCGTCGAGGATGGCGTGGATGGTGCGGCGGTCGTAGTGCGCGCGCTCCCGGTAGCGGGTCGGGGTGGTGCGTGCCGTCGGCTGATATGCGGTGTCCACAGGATTGCCCTCGTATTTGTTCTAATACATAATTAGTTGCGTGCCAGTACAAAACAGCATAACCGGAACGGGCGCTGAGTCCATAGCCGCCAGCATCGAAGCGGCGATCTCCGCCGGGGCGCTGGCGCCCGGCGACGCGCTCCCGCCGGTCCGCGAGCTCGCCGGCCAACTCGGCGTCAACGCCAACACCGCCGCAGCGGCCTACCGCCTGCTGCGCCATCGCGGGGCGGTCGAGACGGCCGGCCGACGCGGCACCCGCGTGCGCCACCGCCCGGCGACCAGTCCGCGCTCGCTGCTTGGTCTGGACGTGCCCGCGGGCGTGCGCGACCTGTCGACCGGCAACCCGAACCCGGACCTGCTGCCCATCGCCGGCGCCACGCCGGCCGGCTCGGGTACCGGCCAACCGGTGCTCTACGGCGAGCAGGCCGTCTCGCCCGAGCTGGCGGAATTCGCCCGCCGCGCGCTGGCCGCGGACGGGATTCCCGCCGATCAGCTGGCCGTGACCAGCGGCGCGCTGGACGGCATCGAACGCGCGCTCACCGCACACCTGCGCCCGGGCGATCGCGTCGCGGTCGAGGATCCCGGCTGGGCGAACCTGCTCGATCTCCTTGCGGCACTGGGGCTTTCGGCCGAGCCGGTGCGGGTCGACGACGACGGTCCGCTGCCCGACGACCTCGCCCGGGCGTTGGGGAGCGGGGTACGTGCCCTGGTGCTCACCAACCGCGCGCAAAACCCCACGGGCGCCGCGCTTTCGGCGGATCGGGCCGAGTCGTTGCGGGAGCTGTTGGGGCGGCGGGCCGACGACCTGCTGCTGGTCGAAGACGATCACTGCGCGGGCATTGCCGGGGTATCGCTGCGCGCCCTGGCCGGTTGCACCGCGCACTGGGCGTTCGTCCGGTCGGCGTCCAAGGCCTACGGCCCCGATCTGCGGGTGGCCGTCCTGGCCGGCGACCATCGCACCGTCGAGCGGGTGCATGGCCGGTTGCGGCTCGGACCTGGCTGGGTCAGCCACTTCCTGCAGCGGCTCGCCGTCGACTTGTGGTCCGACCCCGCGGCGGTGGCGCTGGTCGCGACGGCCGAAAGGCAGTACGCCGCCAGGCGTCAACGGCTATGTGACGCCTTGGCCGAACGCGGGCTGCCGGCGCACGGCCGCTCGGGGCTCAATGTGTGGGTGCCGGTTCCCGACGAGGCGGTCGCGGTTTCCCGGCTGCTCGGCGCGGGCTGGGCCGCGGCACCGGGCAGCCGGTTCCGGATGAACACGCCCGCGGGCATCCGCATCACGATCTCCGAGCTCGCTCTCGATGAGATCGATCCACTCGCCGGCGCGGTCGCACGCGCGGTGCACCCCGATGGCCGGGCGATCGTGTAGCGGCTCAGGCGTCCTCGTCGTCGTCGGTCGCCGCAGCGGGCCGGGGGCCGCCGCACAACGGATCGACGCCCGCAGTGGGCGCGATCTCGTGGCGCACGTTACGCCGACCCGACATCGTGTTCGCGCGAAGGCTCGGGTTGTGCAGGCAGACCCGTCGTTGACCGAATTGACTCATGGCGGCATCTTCGGGGGTAAGGCGGCGCGGCCGCCAGTCAGCTATCCACAGCCGACAGGATGGCGAACGAATGGCCCTGTAGCACAGTGCCGCCGGCGTCGGTGGCCGGCTCGTCCCAGGCCAGCACCACGTGACCGCTGACCGGGACCCGCACCGGCTCGGCTCCGAGGTTGCACACGATGTGCAACCGGCCGCGGGAGACGGTGATCCAGCGCTCGTCCTCGTTGTAGTCGACCGTGAGGTGGTCGAGCCAGGGGTCCGCCATGTCGGGGTGGTTGCGCCGCAACGCGATGAGGTCCCGATACAGGCGGTGCAGCCGGGCGTGCTCGCCGGTATCCACTTCGTTCCAGTCGAGTTTGCAGCGCGCGAACGTCTGGGGGTCCTGCGGGTCGGGGATCTCGTCGGCGTCCCAGCCGTGTTCGGCGAATTCGGCCTTGCGTCCTTCGGCGGTGGCCCGGGCCAGCTCCGGTTCGGGGTGCGAGCTGAAGAACTGGAACGGGGTCGAGGCCGCGTATTCCTCACCCATGAAAAGCATGGCGGTATAGGGGGATCCGAGCGCGAGTGCGGCTTTGACGGCCAGCTGGCCGCCGGTCAGGTTCTGCGACGGACGGTCGCCCAGGGCGCGATTGCCGACCTGGTCGTGCGTGCAGGTGTAGGCGACCAGCCGGGTGGCCGGGATGCCCGTTTCCTCGCTGGTGTCCAGCGGCCGCCCATGGCGGCGGCGCCGGAACGACGAATAGGTGGCGGCGTGGTAGAAGCCGTGGCGCAGCGTCTGCGCCAGGGTGGCCAGGCTGCCGAAATCGCCGTAGTAGCCCTGACGCTCGCCGGAAACAGCGGTGTGGATGGCGTGATGAATGTCGTCGGCCCATTGCCCGGTCAGACCGTAGCCGCCCCGGTCGCGCGGGCTGATCAGCCGCGGGTCGTTCAGGTCGCTCTCGGCGATCAGCGACAGTGGCCGCCTCAATTGCTGTGCCAGCCAGTCTGTTTCGGTGGCGAGCTCCTCGAGGATGTGGATCGCGGTGGTGTCCACCAGGGCGTGGACGGCGTCCAGCCGCAGGCCGTCCGCGTGGAAATCGCGCATCCAGCGCAACGCGCAGCCGATGATGTAGCGGCGCACCTCGTCGGAATCGGCGTCGGCGATGTTGATGCCCTCGCCCCACGGGTTGCTCGCCGACGACAGGTAGGGTCCGTACCGCGGCAGGTAATTGCCCGACGGGCCGAGGTGATTGAAGACCGCGTCGATCAACACCCCCAAACCCTTGCCGTGGCAGGCGTCGACGAAGCGCACCAGCCCGTCGGGTCCGCCGTAGGGCTCGTGCACGCTGTACCACAGCACACCGTCATACCCCCAACCATGGGTGCCGGCAAAGGAATTCACCGGCATCAGCTCGACGAAGTCGACGCCGAGGTCGACCAGATAGTCCAGCTTCTCGACGGCGGCGTCGAAGGTTCCGGCCTCGGTGAACGTGCCCAGGTGCAGCTCGTAGATGACGGCGCCCTCGACCGCGCGGCCGGCCCACCCGCCGTCGGTCCATGTCGCGGCGGCCGGGTCCCACAATTGCGAGCGGGCGTGCACGCCGTCGGGCTGGCGGGGCGAGCGCGGGTCGGGCAGCACGGTGGGGTCGTCGTCGAGCAGGTAGCCATAGCGGGCGTCCGGCGCGGTATCGACGGTCGTGTGCCACCAACCACCCGCAGAGCGGGTCATGGCGTGCACCTGGCCCTCGACGTCGAGTCGAACCTGCGCGGGTATGGGCGCCCAGACCCGGAATTCAGTCATGGTGGCGCTCCAGCAGAACCACGGGCAGGTCGGCGAACAATTGGGCGGCCGACGTCGGGCCGTCGGCGATCGCCCCGGTCAGGGCGTCCTTCCAGGTGCCGTCCGGCAGTGGCAAAACCGTGTTGCCCCAGCCCGTTTCGGCCAGGCGCACGGTCCAGCGGGTCACCGCCACCACGATGTCCTCGCCGCGACGGAAGGCCAGCACGTGATGGCCGGCGTCGCCGTTGGCGAGTAGCGGGACGTAGTCGCCATGCAGGAAGGTGTCCGGGTGGTTACGGCGCACGCGAAGTGCGGTGGTGACGACCCGGATCTTCGGATGCTCCAGGGCCTGCAGGGCTGCACGGCGGGCGGCATAGTCGACGGCCCGTCGATTGTCCGGGTCGACCAGGCTGTCGTCCCACAGCTCGGTGCCCTGATACACGTCAGGAATGCCGGGCACGGTCAGCGCGAGCAGCTTCTGGGCCAGCGCGTCGCTGGCGGCGTGCGGATTCAGTTGGGCGACAAGCTCGGTCAGCTGGCCCGCCACCGGGCCGTCGAGCACGGTGTCCAGCCATTGGTGTACCGCACCCTCGAAATCGGCGTCCGGTTCGTTCCACGAGGTATGCCAGGCCGCCTCCCGGATGGCCTTCTCGGTGTAGCTGTGCAACCGCTCGCGCAGCGCGCCGGTGACCTCGCCGTTCACCGGCCACACGCCGAAGATGTTCTGCCACAAGAACTGTCCGGTCGCCGGATCGGGGGAGGGCGCGTCGATCTCCCAGCGGGCGAGGAACTCGGTCCACAGCGAGGGCACCTGTGACAGCACCGAAATGCGGGCGCGCACATCCTCGCCACGCTTGGTGTCATGGGTGGTCAGCGTGGTCATGGTCCGCGGCCACAGCCGGGCCCGGCTGGCGGCGCTGTGATGGAATTCGGCCGCGCCGACCCCGAAGCGGTGCGGTTCGCCGCCCACCTCGTTCAGCGAAACCAGCCGGGCGTCGCGGTAGAACAAGCAGTCCTCGACGGCCTTGGCGGTGACGGCGCCGCACAGCTGCTGCAGCCGGGTGGCCGGCTCCCCGCCGCGGGCCAGCGCCGCCGCCAGCACCTGCAGCGCGGGGCCCAACTGCGGTGCGGCCGCCTCGGTTTCGGCCAGCGCGGTGGGCAGCAGAGCGGCCAGGCCGGGGTAGTCGCAGCGGTAGACCTCGATACGGGTGAGCAGCGCGGCCACGGCGTCGGGCAACAACGGGTGGTCGACGCCGGCCGCGGCCACGATGCTGCGGCGCAGCCGGCGCAGCTCACTGGCCAAGGTGTCGGTGGCCGAACGAATCTTGAGGTCCGCCAGCATGTCCGGCATCGCGGAGTAGTCCACGCCGGTGGATTCGACCAGCTCGGTCAGCGCCCGGGACCCGCCCGGATCCACCAGGACGCCGCCTACTTCGCGCAGCACGTCATAACCGGTGGTGCCGCCCACCGGCAGGGTGGGCTCGAGGGCCTCGTCGACGGCCAGGATCTTCTCGATCACAATCCAGGCTTCCGGGCCGGTCAGTTCGCGCAGCCACGCCAGGTACCCGCACGGATCGGATAGGCCGTCGGGGTGGTCGATGCGGATGCCGTCGACCAGCTCGTCCGCGAACCACCGGCCGACCTCGGCATGAGTGGCGTCGAACACCGCGCGGTCCTCCTGGCGCAACCCGGCCAGCGAGGTGATCGAGAAGAAGCGGCGGTAGCCGCACACGCCGTTGCGCCAGCCCACCAACCGGTAGTGCTGGCGGTCGTGCACTTGCGCGCCGCTGCCCCCCGCGGTGCCGGGCGCGATCGGAAACGCCAGATCGCCCAGGCGCAACACGTCCCCGTCGACCGTGAGGTCGGCGGCGTCGTCGTCGGAACCCAGCACCGGCAGCACGATACGGCCGTCGTTGTCGAGGTCCCAGTCGATGTCGAAAAACGTTGCGTATTGCGAAGATCGGCCGTTCCGCAGGACGTCCCACCACCACGGGTTCTGCCGCGGATCGTCGATACCCACATGGTTGGGCACGATGTCCACGATCAAGCCCATGCCGCGCGCTCGGGCCGCCGCCGACAACCGCGCCAGGCCGTCGGCGCCACCGAGCTCGGGGGACACCCTCGTCGGGTCGGTGACGTCGTAGCCATGGCTCGATCCCGCCGTCGCGGTCATGATCGGAGACAGGTACAGGTGCGACACCCCGAGGTCGTTCAGGTAGTCGAGCAGGTTTTCCGCGTCGGCGAAGGTGAACGCGAACCCACTCGATTCACCACGCAGTTGCAGCCGATAGGTGGAGATGACGGGTAAAGCCATGCGTCACTGCGTCTTACGCAAGACCAGCAGCGAGCGCGACGGCAGGGACACCTTCTCCTCGGCGGTCACCACCTGATCGGCTCCTTCTTTGCGCCCCGTCGGTTCGTTGGTGTCCAGTTCCACGGTCCACTCTTTCGCATAGTCGCTGTTCGGCGTCACAAAGTCCACCGGATCTTCACCGGCGTTGAAACACAACAGGAATGAGTCGTCGATGACCTGTTCACCGCGGGCGTTGGGCGCGGTGATGGCCTCGCCGTTGAGGAACACCGCGACACACTTGTGAATGCTTTCGCCCCAGTCCTCATGCGTCATCTCGCGGCTGCTTGGATTCAGCCAGGCGATGTCGCGCACCTCGTCGCCGCTGCGGATCGGTTCGCCCTCGAAGAACCGGCGCCGGCGGAACACCGGATGGCGCTTGCGCAGCGTGGTCACCCTGCGTGCGAACTCCAGCAGGTCGGCGTTCTTGTCCACCAAAGACCAGTCCATCCAAGACAATTCGGAGTCCTGGCAGTACACGTTGTTGTTGCCGTTCTGGGTGCGACCGAACTCGTCACCGTGGGCGATCATCGGCGTGCCCTGGCTGACCATCAGGGTCGCCCAGAAGTTGCGCATCTGGCGGCAGCGCAGCTCGATGATGTCCGGGTCGTCGGTGGGGCCTTCGACGCCACAGTTCCACGATCGGTTGTGGCTTTCCCCGTCCCGGTTCTCCTCCCCGTTGGCCATGTTGTGTTTCTCGTTGTAGGACACCAGGTCGGCCAGCGTGAAACCGTCGTGCGCGGTGACGAAGTTGATGCTTGCGCTCGGACGCCGGCCGGTCGCCTCGTACAGGTCCGACGACCCGGTCAGCCGGGAAGCGAACTCGCCCAGGGTTGCGGGCTCGCCCCGCCAGTAGTCGCGCACAGTATCGCGATACTTCCCGTTCCACTCGGTCCACAAACCCGGGAAATTTCCGACTTGGTAGCCGCCCTCGCCGACGTCCCACGGTTCGGCGATCAATTTGACCTGACTGACGATGGGATCCTGCTGCACCAGATCGAAGAACGCGCTCAATCGGTCGACGTCGTGCAGTTCGCGGGCCAGCGTGGCGGCCAGGTCGAAGCGGAAACCGTCCACGTGCATCTCGGTCACCCAGTACCGCAGCGAGTCCATGATCAGCTGCAGCACGTGCGGGTGGCGCGGATTCAGGCTGTTGCCGGTGCCGGTGTAGTCCTTGTACAGGCGCAGGTCGGTGTCGACCAGCCGGTAGTACGCGGCGTTGTCGATGCCGCGGAAATTGATGGTCGGCCCGAGGTGGTTGCCCTCGGCAGTGTGGTTGTAGACCACGTCGAGGATCACTTCGATGCCGGCTTCGTGGAAGCTGCGCACCATGGACTTGAACTCGGCGACGCTGGACGTTCGGTTGGCCGCGTATTGGTTGTGCGGCGCGAAATACCCGAAAGTGTTGTAGCCCCAATAGTTTCGCAGCCCCAGATCCAGCAGTCGCGAGTCGTGCATGAACTGATGCACGGGCATGAGTTCGATGGCCGTGACCCCTAGCGACTTGAGGTGGTCGATGATCGCCGGATGGGCCAGCCCGGCATAGGTGCCCCGAAGCTCCTCGGGAACGCTGGGATGGGTTTGCGTCATCCCCTTGACATGGGCTTCGTAGATGACGGTTTCGTGATAGGGCGTCAGCGGTGCGCGGTCGGATCCCCAGTCGAAGAACGGGTTGCTCACGACGCTGGTCATGGTGTGGCCCAGCGAATCGACCATCGGGGGAATGCCCGGATCGGCTCCATCGGCGTTGGGTCCGTCCGGGTCGACCGCCTTCATGTCGTAGGAGAACAGCGCCTGGCCGAAAGTGAAGTCGCCGTGAAAAGCCTTGCCGTACGGGTCCAGCAGCAGCTTGCTGGGGTCACAGCGGTGACCGGCTGCCGGGTCGAAGGGGCCGTAGACCCGATAGCCGTATTGCTGGCCCGGGTTGATGTTGGGCAGATAGGCGTGCCAGACGAATCCGTCCACCTCTTCCAAGGCAATCCGCGACTCGCCGCCGTGATGGTCGATCAAGCACAACTCGACCTTCTCGGCGATTTCGGAGAACAACGAGAAGTTGGTTCCCGCGCCGTCGTAGGAGGCGCCGAGCGGATACGGGTCACCCGGCCACACGGTGGCGAGTTTGGGTTGGTGGTTACCGCCTGCTTCTGAAGCGGGACTGTTTGTTGACACCCATCGACCTTATCCGCGCCCGGTTGCGCTCACGCGCGTTGGAGACCAGGGAGTAAGGCGGGTCACCACCAACCCGTGGCCTCGGCGATCTGGCGGCCCAATTCGGGTGCCATGGTCCGCACGTAGGTGGGGGACAGGTGGTGTGCGCCGTGATAAATCAAGATGTTTCCCTCGACCGGGCGGCACACGTCGGCGCGGCAGATCGCGTCCGACATGTCGAGCACCTTGAGCTGCGGGAACTGCGCGACGAAGTCGAGCGTCTGGTTGCGGTCGGAGAGCATGTCGGAACGCTTGACGGCGCATGACTGCGCGGTGCCGCCCCGTTTGGCCAGGCAGTCCGCCGGGTCGAACGGCTGACCGTTTTTGACCAGCCAGGGCGTGTCCCGCATGCCGAGAATGGGAATGTTGTTGTCGGACAACGTTTGCCAGATCCCGATATAGGTGGCAGGCATCACATCGCCGGCCCTGATGTTCCACGGCCGCGTGGTGGTGGTGAAGACGTAGTCGGGCCGGTCGGTGACCAGTTTGGTCATCGTTCCCTGCACCCATTCCCGGCATTGGGGATAGGGGGCGTTGTTGCCCATGATCAACGGGACCTGCTCGGTCGACAGGGGGCAACCCATCTTGAGGTACGTCACGACCTTGAAGCGGTGCAGCCTGCCCAGGACGTCCAGCGCGGGCAGCCAGTGTTCGGCATGGGACCCACCGGCGAGTGCGATGGTCCGGTCGGCGGCCACATCGCCGTAGGTGCAGGTGACCACCGCGGGGTTGACGAAGTCGCTGATGCACCCGTCCCGGGTCGAAACGGGCAGGTCCTGCTTGACCTCTAAGACCGTGGGCCGCATGGGCAGCGCGGGCACGCGCAGGTGTTCGGTGAGGGCTCGGGCACCCGGATAGTCCTGCGGGTTGAGGACGCTGAGCTCCTTGCCGGCCGACCGCAAGACCGTCACGTGCTGACGCCAGGTGAAGGACGTCGCCGTCAGGGTCACACCCAGCAACACGATGGCCGATCCCAGCGCCATGGTCGGCCGGGCCAGGCGCGTCAGCCACGGAATGGTCGGTGCCGCCGCGGCCGGCTTCGAGGACGCGCGGTAGCGCAGCGGGTCCTCGACGAGCCGATTGGTCAGATACGCCAGCACACCAGACACCAGCAGCAGAACCGCGCCTTCGACGAAGCCGGCGTGCTTGTGGCCGCTGTAGGACAGCCAGAAGATCAGCAGCGGCCAGTGCCAGAGGTACAGCGCATACGCCATGGCGCCCAACTCCACCAACGGGCGCGTCGCCAGCAGCCGATTGGGCAGCGGCAACCGACCACCCCGCAGATTGGCTCCGGCGAGGATCATCAGCATGGCGGCGCCGACCGGCACCAGGGCCCACGGGCCGGGGAACTCGTGCACGCCGTCGATCAGCGCCCCGCAGGACAGCACCGCGGCCAGCGCGACCGTGGCCGATACCGTCCGCAACCACATCGGCCAGCGGACGCGGGTGACCAGCGCGCCCACGAGTGCGCCCAGCAACAGCTCCCAACCTCGCGCGAAAGTGTTGTAGTAGGCGGCCGGCTGGTCCTGCTGATGCGCGATGATCGCGTAGCCGAACGAGGCTACCGTCAACGCGGACAGCGCCGCCACGAACACGGTGCGCAACCGGGCGCCCATCCGGCGCCCGAACAGATAGGCCAAGCCGGCAATCAACACCAGGAAGCTGACGTAGAACTGGCCCTGCACGGACATCGACCAGATGTGCTGCAGGGGGCTGACGGCTTCGCCCGCGCGCAAATAATCGGATGCGGTGTTGGCCAGCTCCCAGTTCTGGTAGTAGCCGAGGCTCGCGAGGCTTTGATCGGCAAACGTCTCCCACCGGGTCTCCGGTTGAACCAGAATGGTCAACACCGCGCACCCGGCCAGTACCACGACGAGGGCGGGAACGAGGCGTCGGGCCAGCCGGATCACCTCGGACACCGGCGACAGTGTCCCAGCGGGGTTCAGCGCGGCGCGAATCACCTTGCCGCCGAAGAAGAACCCGGACAGCGCCAGAAACACGTCCACGCCGCCCGACACCCGGCCGAACCAGATATGGAAGACCGCGACCAGCGCGATCGCAATACCGCGCAGGCCGTCGAGGTCGTACCGATAAAACCCCTCGGACCCCCCTTTGCGCACCCCCGTGACCCGCGGATCGGCGATGGCGTCCGGCGCAGGAGGCGGTGGCGGGGTCTGCATGATCGACAGTCAATTTACCGAAAACCCGCCACCGGCTCCCGACTGCTCACGGCGCGGCGGCTGCTCAGGTGGGTCGCTGAGCTTCCGCGCCGGGTTGCGGGGGAGCGGGTGGCGGGCGTCGGACGGTCGAGAACGGACCGCGAAATTACCTGGCGATGCCGGCGCCGGTCGGCTGCAGCGGCGACTGCTGGGTCGGCACCTGCTGCACCGGGGCCTGCTGGAACGGCGACTGCTGCAGCGGCGCCTGTTGGGCGGGTGCCTGCTGCAGCGGCGCCTGCTGAGCGGGCAGCTGCTGCGGTGCCTGCTGGTACGGCGACTGCTGGAGCGGGACCTGCTGGGGTGCCTGCTGCAGCGGTGCCTGCTGAGCGGGCAGCTGCTGCGGTGCCTGCTGGTACGGCGACTGCTGCAGCGGGGCCTGCTGGGCGGGCAGTTGCTGTGGTGCCTGCTGCAGCGGCGCCTGCTGGGCCGGGGCGGAGGCACCGAGAACCCGGACCATGTAGGGCGTCATGCCGTTGGCGCGCACCGGCGAGACCTGCACGACGTCGCCGACCTCGAGCATCTGGTTGTTGCCCAGGTACATCGCGACGCTTTGCGTGCCCTCGGGGCCGTAGAAGATCAGATCGCCCTTGCGGGCCTGCTGCGGCACGATCTTCTGGCCGACCCGGTAGATCGCGCCCGACGAGCGCGGCAGCTTGATGCCGGCGCCGGCGTAGGCGTACTGCATCAGCCCGGAAGCGTCGAAACCGACCGTGTTGATGCCGGTGCCGGTGCCGCGGGTGGGGCCGTTGATGCCGCCACCGGCCCAGGAGAACGGCACACCGCGCTGCGAAAGACCGCGGGCGACCACCACGTCGGTGGCCTGCTGGTAGTCCATCGACCTGGCGCCCGGGTCGGCGGTCGCGATGGTGGTGGGAACCACCATCGGCGCCCCGAGCAGGGCTAAGCCGATCGCGAAGGCGTAGATGCGTTTCATGTTCATGGCCTTTCCCTGGCCTCTCCAGGCGCTCAACTGGCCTCGGCGCGGTGACTTCGCGCGTCCGCCCCCGGTTCATGAACCAAAGCGAGGCCCCCACGCTGGGGCCGAACGCGGTCCATGGCACTTGCGAGTGAATCAGCGGTCGGGCCGCTCAATTCACATCAGTCACAAAAGCCACTTTGACAACAGATGGTGTTAGCCGCCAGGTCCACGCGGGATTTTTTGTCGTACCGTGACCGGACGGTGACGGGCGCGCCCAATTCCGTATGCGCAGTTGTGATTTCGGTCTCAGTCGGCTACGGATTCGCACGTCCGCCAACGGCCGGCGGCGGCGTGATCAAAGCCAGTAGCGTTCGCTGAACATCGTCAGCAGCGATCCGGCTATCGAGCTGACCATCACCAGCGCCAGCGACAGCACCGGCCAGAAGGACATGTACCAGCCCTTGAGCAGGGAAACGACCGGCCCGATGACCGCCGCGGTCATGGCCGCACCGATGCCGCCCCAGACCACCGGGTGGATATACAGGTCGAGCCCATAGGGAACCGGCCCGCAGGTCTCGTCCTCGCACACATTCGCCAGAAAGCCGAAGAGCCGCGTCGGCCAGGTCGTCGCCGTGGCCAGCACCGCGAGCAAGATCAGCAGCGCGACCGTGCAGGCGATGTCCCAGGGCGCCACCCGCACGCGCAGCACCCGAGGCGCTTCGTCCTCGTACTCGAGCAGCGGGTAGTGGGTGTCGGGGGACCAGCCCGGCCCCGGCGGCGGCCCGGCCTCGGCTCCGGGCGCTGCGCTGTCGGGCTGCTGCGGCGTGGCCATGATGTCCCATGCTTCCCGACGTCGGAGTTTTGCGCGAATCGGCTGCTTTACCCTCGATCACTATGCCCGCGGCAAAGGCCGGCCTGACGCCCGATCAGATCAGCGCGATCGACGCCGCGCACCTGTGGCATCCCTACAGCACCATCGGCGCCGAATCCGTCGCACCCGTGGTGGCGGTCGGCGCCCGCGGCGCGTGGCTCACCCTGATCCGCGACGGCAAGCCGCTCGAGGCGCTCGACGCGATGAGCTCCTGGTGGACCGCGATTCACGGGCATGGCCACCCGGTGCTCGATGCGGCCCTGTCCGCCCAGCTCGGCGCCATGAACCACGTCATGTTCGGCGGGCTGACCCACGAACCCGCCGCGCGCCTGGCCCAGCTGCTGGTGGACATCACCCCGGCGGGTCTGGAGACCGTGTTCTTCAGCGACTCCGGATCGGTGTCGGTGGAGGTGGCGGTCAAGATGGCGCTGCAGTACTGGCGCAGCCGCGACCGGCCCGGCAAGCACCGGCTGATGACCTGGCGCGGGGGCTACCACGGCGACACGTTCACGCCGATGAGCGTCTGCGACCCCGACGGCGGCATGCATTCGCTGTGGACCGACATCCTGGCCCGCCAGGTGTTCGCCCCGCAGGTGCCGCGGCACTACGACGCCGGCTACAGCGCGGCGTTCGAGGAGCAACTGGTCGGGCACGCCGCCGAACTGGCCGCCGTCGTCGTCGAGCCCGTCGTGCAGGGCGCCGGCGGCATGCGCTTCCACGACCCGCGATACCTGCGCGACCTGCGCGACATCTGCCGGCGGCACGAGGTGCTGCTGATTTTCGACGAGATCGCCACCGGCTTCGGGCGCACCGGCGAGCTGTTCGCGGCCGACCACGCAGGCGTGAGCCCGGACATCATGTGCGTCGGCAAGGCGCTGACCGGGGGATATCTGACCCTGGCCGCCACCCTGTGCACGGCCGACATCGCCCACACCATCAGTGGCGGCGAGGCCGGAGCGCTGATGCACGGCCCCACGTTCATGGCGAACGCGCTGGCCTGCGCGGTATCAGTGGCCAGCGTCGAGGTGCTGCTCGGGCAGGACTGGCGGTCGCGGGTCGGCGAGATCGGCGCCGGCCTGGCGGCCGGACTCGAGCCGGCCCGGGCATTGCCCGGCGTAAGCGACGTGCGGGTGTGCGGCGCCATCGGCGTCATCGAGTGCGAGCGCCCCGTCGACCTGGGCGTCGCCACCCCCGCGGCCCTGGACCGCGGCGTCTGGCTGCGCCCCTTCCGCAACCTGGTCTACGCGATGCCGCCCTACATCTGCACGCCCGACGAGGTCGCCCAGATCACCTCGGCGATGGTGCAGGTCGCCCACCTCGTAGGCTGAACGCCGATGAAGGCACCGATCGAGGTTTCCCCGCTGGCCTGGCTGGAAGCGGTGGAACGGCAGCGCCGGGAGGCCGGGCTGCGCCGTTCACTGCGGCCGCGTCCCGCGGTCGCCACCGAGCTGGATCTGGCCTCCAACGACTACCTCGGGCTCTCGCAACACCCCGACGTGATCGATGGCGGGATCGCCGCGCTGCGCATGTGGGGTGCCGGGGCGACCGGGTCCCGGCTGGTCACCGGGGACACCGAGTTGCACCAGCAGTTCGAGTCCGAGCTGGCCGACTACGCCGGCGCCGAATCCGGGCTGCTGTTCTCCTCCGGCTACGCGGCCAACCTGGGCGCCGTCGTCGGGTTGTCGGGCCGGGGTTCGCTGCTGGTCTCCGACGAGTATTCGCACGCGTCGCTGGTGGACGCCTGCCGGCTGTCGCGGGCGCGGGTGGCGATCACGCCGCATCGCGACGTCGGCGCCGCGGAGGCGGCGCTCGCCGCGCGCCCCGAGGAGCGCGCGGTCGTCATCACCGAGTCGGTGTTCTCCACCGACGGCGCGCTGGCGCCGCTTCGGGAACTGCACGAGGCGTGCCGTCGCCATCGCGCCCTGCTCATCGTCGACGAGGCGCACGGCTTGGGGGTGCGCGGCGGCGGGCGCGGGCTGCTGCACGAGGCCGGGCTGGCCGGTTCGCCGGACGTGGTCATGACCACCACGCTGTCCAAGGCGCTGGGCAGTCAGGGCGGCGCGGTGCTCGGGCCGGCGTCGGTGCGCGCCCATCTGATCGACGCGGCGCGCACCTTCATCTTCGACACCGGCCTGACCCCGGCGGCGGTGGGCGCCGCGCGGTCCGCGCTGGGCGTGCTGCGGTCGGAGCCCTGGCGGGCGGCCGCGGTGCTGCGCCATGCCGCCATGCTCGCCGAAGCGTGCGGGGTGGCCGAGGTGCCGCAGTCGGCGGTGGTGTCGGTGATCCTGGGCGACCCGGACGTGGCGGTGGCCGCCGCGACCGCCTGCCTGGATGCCGGCGTGCGGGTGGGCTGCTTCCGGCCCCCGACCGTGCCGGTCGGGACGTCGCGGCTGCGGCTGACCGCCCGCGCGTCGCTGGACGACGCCGAACTCGAGGTAGCGCGGCGCGTGCTGACCGATGTGCTCGCCACGCTCGGCTGAGGCGCGCCGGTGACGGTCCTGGTCGTCACCGGCACCGACACCGGGGTCGGCAAGACGGTCGCCACCGCGGCACTGGCGTGTCACGCTCGTCAGGCCGGCCTCGACGTCGCGGTGTGCAAACCGGTTCAGACCGGCACCGACGCCGGCGACGACGACCTCGCCGAGGTGGCCCGGCTGTCGGGGGTGAGCGAGCTGGCTGGACTCGGCCGGTATCCGCAGCCGCTGGCGCCGGTGGCCGCCGCGGAGGCGGCCGGAATGCCGCTGCCCACCCGCGAGCAGCTGCTGGCGCTCATCGGCGAGCTGGACCGCCCGGGGCGGCTGACGTTGGTCGAGGGCGCCGGGGGGCTGCTGGTCGAACTCGGCGAAAACGGTGTCACCGCACGCGATCTCGCCGTCGCGCTGGGCGCCGCGGTGCTGGTCGTGGTCGGCCCGGCGCTGGGCACCCTGAACCACACCGCGCTGACCCTGGAATCTATTGCCGCACAGGGGCTTTCGTGTGCGGGCCTGGTCATCGGCAGCTGGCCCCGGCGGCCCGGGGTGGTCGAGACGACCAACCGGTCCGCGCTGGCCCGGCTGGCCGCGGTGCGCGCGGTGCTGCCCGAAGGTGCGGCGTCACTGGACACCGCCGAGTTCGCGACGCTGTGCGCCAAGGCGTTCGACCGCGACTGGGTCACCGCCCTGGTGGCCTGATGGTCCACTCCATCGAGCTGGTCTTCGACCGCGATACCGAGGTGGCTATCCGGAACATCTGGGAAGCGTTGGCCACGGCGGGGATACCCAGTCAGGCGCCCGCCAGCCGGCCGCATGTGACATTGGCCGTGGCCGAAGGCATCGCCGCCGACGTCGACGCGCTGCTGCGCCCCGTCGCTGAGCGGCTGCCGCAGCGCTGCCTCATCGGTGCACCGGTGTTATTCGGGCGCGCCAGTGCGGTTTTCGCGCGGTTGGTGGTGCCGACCGGCGAACTGCTGGCCCTGCACGCGCAGGTGCACCGGGTGTGTGCTCCGCACTGCAAGCCCGGCCCGATGCCCAACAGCCTGCCCGGTCAGTGGACCGGGCACGTCACGCTGGCGCGCCGCGTCGGCGGCGCCCAACTCGGGCGGGCGTTGCGCGTCGCGGGCCGGCCCACCCAAATCGAGGGCAATTTCGCGGGTTTGCGTCGCTGGGATGGCAACAAAAAGGTCGAACACCTGATCGGTGGCTAGGCGTCCGCCAGCACCGGCGCGGTGGCCGCCTGCACCCGGGCGCGCCGCTCGTCGATGGCCCGGCCCAGGTCCTGCAACAGCAGCGGCTTGTCCATGACCAGCTCGACGAGGTGATCGCGATCGATCTCCAGCGCGGTCAGTTCGCCGATGGCCTGGGCGTCGGCCAGGTTGGGTTGTCGGGTCAGCGCGGTCACACCCAGGAACGAGCCCTCGTCCAGCCCCCCGACCGCGACCACCGTTCCATCCGTCGCTGTGGCGGTCAACCGCACGCCGCCCTCGAGCAGAAACGTCATTCTGGCGGGAACGTGACCGGCCTGCTCGACGATCTCATTCGCCCCGTAGCGAACGATTTTCGCGTGCGACACCAGGGCCTGCTGATCCTGTGGGCTGAGCCGCAGCGCCGGTGCCACCACGGTCCGCACCGCCCTCTCGATGCGCTCGCTCGTCGAGATGTCGTCCTGGGCGCCGTCGAGGTGCAGGCCCTCGCGCCGCGCGGCGTACCAGAGCCAACGCAGAAACGCGGCTTGCGCGGCGGAGTCGTCCGCAGGCGACGTCAGCCCGACGCTGACCCGGTACTCGGCCCCTCCGGTCGGCACCGACGCCGCCACCGCGCCGGGCCTGCGCTGCGGCAATGCGTTGGCAATCCGTTCCAGCAGCGCACACACCCGATCCGGCGGGTCGATCTCGGAAAACGTTGTGGTCATTGTCAATTGGTGCCCGCCGGCCGGGCGGCTGAGATTGGTGAACGAGGTGGTGGCAAGCACCGAGTTCGGGGTGATCTGAAGCCCGTGACCGGACTCGATGTGTACGGACCGCCAGTTCGCCTCCACGATCCGGCCGCGGGCCGATGGGGTGTCCAGCCAGTCACCGATCCGGAACGGCTGCTCGAACAACATGAACAGGCCCGACACGATCTGGCCGACGGAATTCTGCAGCATCAGGCCGATGACCACCGAGGTCACCCCCAGCGCGGTGAACAGGCCGCCGACGCGCACACCCCAGACGTAGGAGAAGATGACCGCCAGCCCGACCCCGATCAGCACGAATCGGGTCACGTCGAGGAAGATGCGCGGGATCCGCTGGCGCCAGGACCCCTGCGGTGCACCTTCGAAAACCGTTGCCTTGAGCCCGGATAACACCAGCACCAGCACCACGAAACCGAACACCGTCGCAAGCACCCGAACCGACGTGAACTGCGCGGGCATCTGGGCCACATTCACCAGCAGCACCAGCAGGGCGCCAAGCGGGATGAGATAACTGCGCAACAGCAGGACGGGCCGCGCCAGTGGACTCGTCTTGCGGACCAGCCCCTGGTGCCATTCGGTCAGCGCGATCAGCAGCAGCGGCAGGCCGAACACCACACCGGCGGCCCAATAAAGCGATGACGAGTCGAAGGTTGTCACTATTCCTGCCCTTCCGACAACTTCCAGATCTGTTGCTCGGTCCCGCCGACGGTGATGGTGCCCGCCGGAGTGAATCGGCGGATGTCACGCATCACCTCGTATACCTGTGCGGTGACGAAGATTCCGGATTGCGTTGTGCTGCTGCGTGTCTGGTGGGCCAGGTTGACGGCCGCCCCCCACATGTCGTAGACGATGCTGGATCGCCCGACCAGTCCGCTGATTACATGGCCGGTGTTGATGCCGGCCCGCAGTCCCAGGTGATAACCCGTCCTGCTGTTGAAGCGCGCGATGATGTCTTGCATCTCGATGGCGAATTCGACGGTGCGGTGGACGCTGTCCAACCGGGGGAAGTTCAGGCCGCAGCTGGCGAGGTATCCGTTGTGCAGTGTGCGAATCGGCTCGATGCCAAGGGATTCCGCCGCCGAATCGAGTTCCCGGATCAACTCGTCGACGATGCCCACCAGTTCGCGGCCGGAGAGCTTGCCGGAGATGTCGTCGAGACCGACGATGTCGGCGAAGATGACGGTGACGTCCTGGTGCTCCTGGGCGATGGTTTGTTCCCCGTCGCGATAACGCCGCGCCACCGGCTCGGGCATCAACGAAGCGAGCAGCCGGTCGTTCTCTTTGCGCTGCTCGGTCAGCAGTTCCTCTTTGATCTGCAGGTTGCGGCTCATGTCGTTGAAAGCGGCCATGAGTTCACCGATTTCATCGCGTGAGGTGACCGGGATCGCGACGTCGTAGTTGCCGGCGCCGATCTCACGCGCCCCGGCCTGCAACCGGCGAATGGGCCGCACGAATATCTGGGCGACCAGCAGCGCGGCCACGCAGATGACGAATACCATTGCCGTAGTTGTCAATATCAGCGTCTGGGTGAGCGACGCCACCCGGGCATTGGCCTCCGAGGTTTCCCTGGTCGCCACGATCGACCAGTGCAAATCGGAATTCGGCAGGGACAAGGGAGCGTAAGACGCCAGCTCTCGCCGGCCCAGATAGCCGGTGTCGGTCACCGTTCCGGTCTCGCCGCGTTGCGCGGCAAGCACGGCCGGGGTGGCGACGGGCTGGACCAGTGTGGTGCCGCCCCACCTGATCGCGGTGTCGACGGTCTCGCGGCGAGCGCCGGCGGCGAGTGCCTCCCGCCGATATCGCTGCGGGTCTTCGATGAACAGCCGCGAGTCGGAGCGCATGAGATCGTCCGGGCCCGCGAGATAGGTTTCGGCGGTCTGGCCCATGCCCGCGGCACGCCACTGCTTGTCCGCGGTCATGATCCGATTCACCTTCGCGATCGGCAGCGGCAGCGCCAGCGCCCCGGCGGGCCTGCCCGGCGGCCCGATGGGCGCGACCAACCACGCGATGGGCTGCCCGAGCTGGGGCTGATAGGGCTGAAAATCGGTGATCCACACGAAATTGACCGAGTTCGCCGCCATCGCCTTCTCGTAGGCGCCGCGCAGGTTCGACTGTCGATACGGGCCGGTGAGCACGTTGGTGCCCAGCGAGGCGCTTTTGCGGACGGTGTAGACCACGTTGCCGCGAGTGTCCAGCAGCAGCGCGTCGCGGTATTCGAAGCGGGTGGCGATCTCGCGGAAGTAGTCGTTGAAGCGGGCGTTGGCGGCCGACCAGGCGCTGCCGTCGCCCGCGTCGTCGGGTGCGGATCCATTCGGAGTCCCATGTGCCGCAACGGTGTAGTGCGCCTGCAGATATCGCTGTGAGTTGTTGGTCGGCAGCAAGGCATCGAGAGCCAGCTTGTTTCCGGTGTCGCGCTCCAGCGGTTTGATCAGCCGCTCGTTGTAGAAGTCCACCAGCGCGCGTTGCTGCCCGGGGTCGACGGGCGCGTTGGCCAGCTGGTCGAAGCCGGCGGTGAAGGCCTGCACCGCGTCCAGCGCGGTGGATCCGCGGCTGTAGACGACCAGCGAGTCCGACAAGTCCGAGAACAGCGTCTCGATCGCGCGTTTCTGCGCCTCGCGCAACTGCGTCATGCGCTCGGAAGCCGCGGGCAGCAGCGCATTGCGCGCCGCGACGTACTCGACAGTCCCGATCACACCCAGCGACGCCAGGCTGGACACCAGCAACATCAGCATGACTTTGGACTGAATGCTGACCCACGACAGCGCGCGCGGGCGGTGCCTCTTGGGGGCCGCGGCCTGCTCGTCCGGGGGAGCCGACTCTTTCGGGCGCATCAACTCCCCTGGTGTCCCCGACGCCACGGCGCCGCTTCTCGCGATGGCGTTACGAAGCGCACGCCCCGACGCCTACCCCCCGAAGAGCAGATACAAACCGGTGAAGGTGTAGCCGACCATCACCAGCATCATCGTCAGCTGCCCGGTGAGCTGGTGGCCGGTGGGCAGCAGCCGCAGCGCTTTGTCGTGGGCCGCGATCACCGCGACGATGTGCCCGGTGACCACACAGGTCACCTTGACCGCGGCCAGCACCGGGGGGTGCATGGACAACACGTAGGCGACGTGCAGATGCGCCAGGCCGAGCAGATTCCACCCGTGGCCGAAGGGGTCGGCCAGCGCGAAGAGCGCCTGTTGTCCGCGCTCCACGAGATAGGACAGGTAGTGCGCGAAGATGTAGCCCACCACGATCGGGATCAGCGAATGTGCCATCTCGCCGGGCAATTCGCGGCGATGCTCTGCGGTCACCCCGCCGGTGGCGCGTGCGGCGAGTGAAAACGTCAGTGCCACAACGCAAATGAAAACGATCAGGCCGACGGTGCGCAGCGTCGATGACGCCAAGGTCGGGGGCGCCCCGAATTCGCGGGTGACCTGGTCGGAGAAGCCGCGCCACGTCGGCGACGACGAGAAACTGTCGAACGCCGTCGAGCCGAGCAGCACCGCGAGCAGCACGACGACACCCGGCCGCACCGGCAGCGACGGCAGATGGTCGAGCGGGTTCCCGATGACGACCCGGCCGGTCTCCCGGTTGCGCCGAAACGGCGAGAGCCGGGAGACGGCCACGCTGTAAACGCCGAACGGGTCGGCGCGGGCCAGCCAGCGCTGCCCGCACAGCCACGCGCCGACCAGCATCAGCACGGCGTAGCAGGCTATCCATGTCCTGACCCACGGCAGTGACGCAGAATTCGGGCTGGCCAGCTCCATCCAGACGAAGGCGAACAGGCCGACCGCCGCGGGCCGATAGCCCCAGCCTTCGGGGTAGGACAGCCGTGGGCGGCCCAGCCGCTCCGGGGCGATGCGTCGCAGCAGCAGATACACCGTGCGCATCGGCGAAATCACCCGCCACACCGGTCCGAAGGCCAACGACAGTGCCACCAGCCCGACCCACAGCAGCACGTAGAACGCGCCGAGCAGCGCGTTGGACTCCGATTCGGGACCCCACACCCCGGCGGCCACCGCCCACGCCGCGAACGCCAGGGCCACCGCGGCCGCCGACCACCGCGCCGCCCGGGAATCGACCAACGTCGTCAGCGCCGCCGGCAAGGGACGCCCCGGCTTGAGCGGATCGAACCGCGGCCGGCGCCACGCGAAAGCCACCAGGGCGAAGGTGAACGTCAGCGCCCAGGCCGCCCCGACCATCGCGTAGGCGTAGGGCACCGGGAGGTCGCCCGACCCCCCGAGTCCGTGCGCGAGCACCACCGCCGCGGCGGCGGAGCTCACGACCGCACTTGGATGGTTGCGACGGTGCGGTCCAGATGGTGCAGCTCCACCGCGACGTTGCCGGGAACGTCGACGGCGAACCCGAACGTCTGGTTGGGCGCGGCCGCGACCTGGAACTTATGGTCGGGCGTCGAATGCACGTGCAGCTCATCGGCGGCGTCGCTGGTCACGTGCAGGGTGATCTGCTGGTGCACCTTTGCCTGCAACGTGGCGTTGGTCGGAGTGACCTGCCCGTTAGCGATGGTCACGTCGATCGTCAGCGGTGCGGCCGGAGATTTGCCCGTAGAACCGCCGCCGCAGGCGACCAGGCCGCAGGCCAGCGCCGCTGCGCCCGCCGCTCCCAGCGTGCCCCGTAGTGACATGGCCCTACGCCGCCCGAGGAATCGGCTGCTTGTCTTCCACCGGTTCCGGCTCGGCGAGGGAGTTGTTGAGTCGGCCGGCGCCCCAGGTCAAGCCGGCGATCACCATGAGCGTCAGGAACAGCACCACGATCCCGCCCGCGGTGAACAACCACGCCGGCGCGCTTTGGTCGCGTTCGCGCTGCAGGATGGTGACCTCCAGGACGAACGGCCGGGTGCTCGATGCCAGCGCGGGGACCTCGGGGGCCGGAATGGCGGAGTCCGCCGGTTCCCAGATCGGCACGGCCGTCATCGTGCGGCCGTCCTGCACACGGAGCAGGGTCTTCCAATCTCCCCAGACCGGGACCGGCTGGGTGGAGCGGTAGTGTCCCGGCCCGACCTTGGCGAGCCGGTCGATGACGAGGCCGCGGTCGTTGTTCATGCGCCCCTGCCAGGACAGGATCGTCAGCCAGTCCGGATTGTCGCTGACCATGTCGGCGGGTAGCAGTTGGACGTCGGCCGACACCATGCGCTGCCCCGGCGGACTGGGCAGATCGGTCAACGTGATGGTGGCGTTGTTCTGGCCGGGCACCACGATGTGCAAGCCGTTGGCCACCGCGCCGCCGATCACCAACACCGTCACGACGATCACAGAGATGCCGATGGCGCGCCCGGGGAGACGCTGTCCGGTGAGCACCATGCCGAACATGGCGCCGCACATACCCATCAGGATCGCCACCGGCACGGCCATCGCCAGGGCCTCGGGCCACATGCTCATCGGCCACGGGTAGTGGTAGACCGCCGCGATCCACAGCGACTCAAGCCAGAGCCCGACCGTGCCCACGCCCAGCCCGGCGACGGCGCCAAACAGGATGGGGCGCTTGAGAAGCGGGGTCAGCGCGACCAGCTCGACTGCCAGCGCGGGTCCGAGGTAGAGCGGGAACCAGTTGATGGGAGCGCCCAGTATCGGCCCGACCAGCAAGGCGACACCACCACGCAGGGCGATGGCGAAGACGGCCGAGATCAGGGCCGCGCCTCGTCCCATGGTGATGCGGGCAGCGATCGCCGCCAGGGCTGAAGCGCCGGCGATCAGCATGGGTTGGAACACCAGGCGGAATTGCGGGACGCCGAAATCGAACTCGATCTGATAGACCGACAGGCCGATGAACAACCCGCCGAAGGACAGGTAACGCAGGAAGGTAATGAAGACGCCGTGGTAGACGTCTTCGCCTTCTTCGGCCTCACCCTCGCGCTCCAGCATCAGCACCGCGAACAGCGAAAAGCAGGCACCGCCGATCATCATCAAATGCGTTGGGCCCCAGAGGGTGACGTCTTGGCCGAAGATTCGGTGCCAGATGTCGTCGAGCGGGAACCCGATCATCGCGTACATCCCGCAACCGGCCATCAGCACGCCGCCGACCGGCGCGCGCCAGTTCTGCGTGATCCGCACTGCCGCCGGGCCGGGCTGGTCGAACGGCAGCACGACCGCCGTCATCCCACCAAGGAAGATGCCGAACAATCCGATGATGATGAAGTAGTGCGCCGGGTTGGCCAGCGGCCCGGGATCGCGGCCGTTGCCGATATGCCAGCTGACGTCCCAGATGAAGCCGAACAACGCGCAGATGATCGACGTGGTGAACACCAGAACCGGCAGGGCGACCCAGCCGGGGCGGTGGAACTTCTCGCCGAGCTTGTCGGCGAGGCGGGTCAACCAGGTGATGCGACGGGTGCGATGGGCATGGCCCACCCACAGCAACAGCAGGGTGATCACCACCGCGGCGATCGACAGCCCGATCACCTGATTCAGCCCCGCACCGCGAGCCGGTGCCTCGGCAACAATCGTCAGTTCATTCGACCGCATCGTCGTGCCTCCCAACCGCGCCGGGCTGCCCCGGAGGATCCGATTGAAGTCAACCGCTTATTACTGTCAAGTAGGTCTGCGATTGCTTGTTTAATGCCCCGATGCAGCGCTCGTCAATCACGCTTTTCGTCGGGCGTGTCGGAATGGGGGCCGTCGCCTGTCGAACGTGTGGCGTTGCGGCCCTCGCGGCGGTCGCGCAGTGCGATGTACAAGATCACCCCTACCACGATCACCGCAGGCAGGAAGGCCGGCGCCGCCAACAGCAGCATGTGGTGCGCCAGGATTTCGGCGTGCGGAGTCACCAAGGTCGTATACCCATAGCTAGGTCGGACCGTTCGGCCGTTACCCTACTCTGAACACTTTTCATTCCGGCTGCCATCACCATGTGGCAGGTGTCGCCTCGCGCGGACACGAAAAAGAGGCAGGGGAGTACCTGGTGACGCAAGCGGCAACTCGACCGACGGCCGAAACCGGCAACGACGAGGACATCTTGGCGGTGGCCCGGCAGCAGGTGCTGGAGGACGGCCAGGGATTGAGCCGTGACCAGGTGCTGCGGGTGCTGCAGCTGCCCGACGACCGGCTCGACGAACTGTTGGCGCTGGCCCACGAGGTACGCATGCGCTGGTGCGGACCGGAGGTCGAGGTCGAGGGCATCATCAGCCTGAAGACCGGCGGCTGCCCGGAGGACTGCCATTTCTGCTCACAGTCGGGCCTGTTCGCGTCGCCGGTGCGCAGCGCCCGGCTGGACATTCCCAGCCTGGTCGAGGCGGCCAAACAGACCGCAAAGTCCGGCGCCACCGAATTCTGCATCGTGGCGGCGGTGCGCGGTCCCGACGAGCGGCTGTTGGCCCAGGTCGCCGCCGGTATCGAAGCGATCCGCAACGAAGTCGAGATCAACATCGCCTGTTCGCTGGGCATGCTGACCGCCGAGCAGGTCGAGCAGCTCTCCGAGATGGGCGTGCACCGCTACAACCACAACCTCGAGACCGCCCGCTCGTACTTCACCAACGTCGTGACCACGCACAGCTGGGAGGAGCGCTGGGAGACGCTGTCGATGGTCCGTGACGCCGGCATGGAGGTGTGCTGCGGCGGCATCCTCGGCATGGGTGAGACCCTCGAGCAGCGCGCGGAATTCGCCGCGGAGCTGGCCGAACTCGGCCCCGACGAGGTGCCGCTGAACTTCCTCAACCCGCGGCCCGGAACCCCGTTCGGCGACCTCGAGGTCATGCCGGCGAGCGAGGCGCTGAAGTCGGTGGCCGCCTTCCGCCTGGCGCTGCCGCGCACCATGCTGCGGTTCGCCGGTGGCCGCGAGATCACGCTGGGGGATCTGGGTGCCAAGCAGGGCATCCTGGGCGGCATCAACGCCGTGATCGTGGGCAACTACCTGACCACGCTGGGTCGTCCCGCCGAATCCGACCTGGAATTGCTGGACGATCTGCAGATGCCCCTCAAGGGCCTCAACGCCAGCTTGTAGGCCGGCTGTCGCGGCTAGGGTTAAAGACTTGTGGTTGGCGATCTGGGCGCTGCGGTGAGCGCCGGCGTCTACAACGTCTACACCGGGGAATTAGGGGGCACCTCCGTGCCGACAGCGGCTCAGTTGGGTCTCGAGCCTCCCCGGTTCTGCGCGGCGTGCGGGCGCCGGATGGTGGTACAGGTTCGCCCCGACGGCTGGCGGGCGCGCTGCTCGCGGCACGGTGAGGTCGATTCCGGTGATCTGGAGACGCAGCGGTGACCGAGCCGGCCAGGCCGGAGGCTGTGGATGTTCCCGCTTCCCGCCGGGCGCGTACGCGTGCGCTCCTGGTCGTCGTCCTGGGCTCGGCGCTCACCGGTGTGGTGATCGGCGGGGTGTGGGCGTGGATCGCCCCGCCGATTCACGCCGTGGTGGCGCTCACCCGCTCGGGTGAGCGCGTCCATGACTACCTGGGTAATGAGTCCGAGCATTTCTTCGTCGCGCCGGCCCTGATGCTGGGGCTGCTGACCGTGCTGGCGGTGGTGGCCTCGGTCGGGGTGTGGCAGTGGCGCGAGCACCGCGGGCCGGCAATGGTGATCGCCCTGTCGAGCGGCATGGTGGCGGCGGCCGCCGCGGCCTCGGCGGTGGGGGCCGGGCTGGTTCGGCTGCGCTTTGGCGCCCTGAACTTCGATGCGATACCGCTGACGAAAAGCCCGTCGGTCGCGTACGTCGTCCAGGCACCGCCGGTGTTCTTCTCGGACGGCCCGCTGCAGATCGCGGTGACCCTGCTGTGGCCGGCCGGTATCGCGGCTCTGGTCTACGCCGTTCGTACGGCCGCGGACGCCCGCGACGACCTGGGGGCGCTTCCGCCGCAGCCTAGGCCTTCCGAGACGCTGCCGGTGAAAGGCGGAGGCGCCGCGGAAGTGCCAACGTCATAGCGGGCGACGGCCGATCTTGCGGCCCGTGACGACTTTTGCCGCGATCTTCAGCAGCCGGGCCATCCCGACGTAGGTCATCGGGTTGAACATCGTCGGCCACGTGGTCCGGATCAGGTGTTCGGTCAGCGGGCGGCTCTCGAAGCGATCCGTCAGCCAGCGCAGGGCCATCGGCGCCGACAGCGGATGCAGCATCATGTGCTCGTTGAAGGCGTCACGGTGGTAGGTGACGTGCGCGCCGCCGGCGGAATACGCATCGGCAAGCACGTCGATGTCGTGCACGTCGATCAGGTAGTCGTGCACTGCCTGCACGATCAGCACCGGCGGTGTGGGGACCGCGGCGCCGAGCTTGATGTGGTCGAAGACGTAGGTGACTTCCGGGGTGGACAGAATCTGCTCGAGCGGCTCGTCGAGGTAGTCACCCATGTTCTTGCCGGCCATCCGCACCACGGCTTGCACCGTCGTCATCTTCTCCAGCGAGTCGAGCAGGGCGCGACCCTCCTCGTTGGTGTGCTCCCGGATCACCCGGTCCAGGTCGGGATAGATGTGCGCGAGCGCGGCTACCACCAGCGCCGGAAGCCCGGACAGGAAGCTGCCGTTGAGGCGGCGGAAGGTGTTACCGAGGTCCCCCACGGGCGAGCCCAGCACCGCGCCGACGATGTCCAGTTCGGGCGCGTATTCGGCGCAGATCTCGGCAGCCCACGCGCTGGCCAGTCCGCCACCGGAGTATCCCCACAGCCCGACGGGGGCCGAGGAGGACAGGTTCAGGCGCTCCGAGCTCCGCGCCGCCCGGATGCCGTCCAGAACGCGGTAGCCCGGTTCATACGGCGCGCCCCACAGGCCGCGCAGGCCCTCGTGGTCGGGCACGGAGACGGCCCATCCCTCGGCGACGGCGGCGACGATCAGGAAAAGCTCGAACTGGCCGATCGCGCCCAGTGCTTTCGCCCTGCGGCGCAGCGCGTAGGAGGGAAAGCAGCGCGACGAGACGGCGTCGATCGCGCACTGGTACGACAGCAGCGGGCACGACTGACCCGGAGCGAGGTCGGCGGGGACGATCACCGTGGTGGCGGTGGCTTCCGGCTCGCCGTTCATGTCCATGGTCCGGTAGAGCAGCTGGACGGCTTTCATGGGTTGCGGGATCAGCCCCAGGAACGCCAGCTCGACGTCACGCGAGCGCAGCACGGTGCCGGGCTCGGCGTGCTGAAACCCCAGCGGCGGCTGGTAGAACGGATCGTCGGAGGGCAGCAGCGGACGCACCTTGTGCTGCAGTTCCTCGTGCGGCGGCCGGGCGATCCATTCCGCTCCGTGCGTGCCTGCCAGATTGCCGAGCTCAGCCATTGAGGCTCCCTTCGTGGCCACCCGGCATTCTCGCGCACGAACGGCAGGTAACCAAAACGTAATCGCCGCAGTGTGAGCGACTTCTCGTCACATTGGCCAGGTCAGAGCGCTACTGAAGTCGAAATGCCCCCGCGTCGCCCGACGACGCTTTTCCACCAGCCTAGCCAGGGAGCCCCGGCGGCTTGAGCGCGGCGAATTCGTCGGTCACCCGCAGCGCCGCGTCGGTGAACCGGTACAGCGCGGCCGGACGGCCGCCGCTGCGCCCGGATTGTGCGATGGTGCCCGTCGCCGTGATCACGCCGCGCCGGGCCAGCACCCGCTGCAGGTTCGTCGCGTCCACCTGATAGCCCAGGGCGGCGCCGTAGATGTCGCGCAGCGTGGAAAGCGCGAATTCCCTTGGTGCCAAGGCGAAACCGATATTGGTGTAGGACAGCTTGGCGATCAGCCGGGTGCGGGCGTTGTCCACCATTCGACCGTGGTCGAAGGCCATCGGCGGCAGGGAGTTCACCGGATGCCAACGGGTGTCCGGCGGCAGCTCGGGGCTGGCGGGGGAGGGCACCAGGCCCAGGAAGGTCGACGCGATCACCCGGGTGTCCGGAACCCGGTGCGGGTCGGAGAACACCGCGAGCTGCTCCAGGTGTGCCAGCTCTTTGAGGTCGACTTTCTCTGCGAGTTGCCGCCGGACGGAGGTGATCATGTCCTCGTCGTTGCGCAGCTGCCCGCCCGGCAGCGACCACTTGCCCCGCTGTGGCTCCCTGGCGCGCTGCCATAACAGCACGTTCAGCTGTGGTTTTGCCGTGTGGCGACCCTTCGTAACCCGTCCGGTCACTCCGCGAACCTGGAACACGACCGCGAGCACTTCGTGGGCGGTGCTACCATGGGCCATGTTTTCGATTGTAAGTCGAAAACCTCCTGGGCTGAAAGGACCCGCCATGACGGTTATCAATCGCATGGACACGCTCGCCGAAAGCATGGTTGCCGACATCACGGATTCACCCACCGGGTACGCCGGGGTGGCCGGTGATGAGCAATGGGCGGCCGAGGTTCGCCGCCTGGCCAAGCTGCGTGGCGCCACCGTCCTGGCGCACAACTACCAGCTGCCCGAGATCCAGGACGTCGCCGATCACGTCGGCGACTCCCTGGCGCTGTCACGGATCGCCGCCGAGGCGCCCGAGGACACCATCGTGTTCTGCGGTGTGCACTTCATGGCCGAGACCGCCAAGATCCTCAGCCCCGACAAGACGGTGCTCATCCCGGACCAGCGCGCCGGGTGCTCGCTGGCGGACTCCATCACCGCCGACGAACTGCGCGCCTGGAAGGACGAACACCCCGGCGCGGTCGTCGTTTCCTACGTCAACACCACCGCGGCGGTCAAGGCGCTCACCGACATCTGCTGTACCTCGTCCAACGCGGTGGAGGTCGTCGAGTCCATCGACCCGGACCGCGAGGTGCTGTTCTGCCCGGATCAATTCCTCGGCGCCCACGTGCGTCGGATGACCGGTCGCGAGAACCTGCATGTGTGGGCGGGCGAATGCCACGTGCACGCCGGGATCAACGGCGACGAACTGCGCGACCAGGCCCGCGCCAATCCCGATGCCGAGCTCTTCGTGCACCCCGAATGTGGTTGCGCCACTTCGGCGCTGTATCTCGCGGGCGAGGGCGCCTTCCCGCCGGACCGGGTGAAGATCCTGTCCACCGGCGGCATGCTGGAGGCCGCCAACCAGACCGACGCGCGCAAGGTGCTGGTCGCCACCGAGGTCGGCATGTTGTACCAATTGCGCCGGGCCGCACCGCAAGTCGACTTCCGCGCGGTCAATGACCGGGCCTCCTGCAAGTTCATGAAGATGATCACCCCGGCCGCGTTGCTGCGCTGCCTCGTCGAGGGGGCCGACGAAGTCGATGTCGACCCCGAGATCGCCGCCGCCGGGCGGCGCAGCGTGCAGCGAATGATCGAGATCGGGCAGCCGGGCGGCGGCGAATGACCGCCCGACCCCAGTGGACGCACAGCGCCGACGTCGTCGTCATCGGCACCGGCGTCGCGGGACTGGCCGCCGCGCTGGCGGCCCACCGCGCCGGGCGCAGCGTCGTGGTGCTGAGCAAAGCCGACCAGGCCCGCGGGGCGACGGCGACGCACTACGCGCAGGGCGGCATCGCGGTAGTACTGCCCGACAATGACGACTCGGTGGAAGCCCATGTCGCCGACACCGTGGTCGCGGGGGCGGGCCTGTGCGATCCCGAGGCGGTCTACTCGATCGTCGCCGACGGATACGCGGCGGTCACCGAATTGGTAGGCGACGGAGCACGATTCGACGAATCGTCGCCCGGCAAGTGGGCGCTGACCCGGGAGGGAGGACACTCCCGGCGGCGCATCGTCCATGCCGGCGGCGACGCCACCGGCGCCGAAGTGCAGCGCGCCCTCGACCACGCCGCTCGCATGCTGGACATTCGCACCGCCCACGTGGTGCTGCGGGTTCTGCACGACGGCGCCGCCGTGACCGGTGTCCTGGTCGGCACCCCGAACGGGTGCGGAATCATCAGCGCGCCTTCGGTGATCCTCGCTTCCGGCGGCCTCGGGCACCTGTACGGCGCGACCACCAACCCCGAGGGCTCCACCGGCGATGGACTCGCGCTGGGCCTGTGGGCCGGTGTCGCGGTCAGCGATCTCGAGTTCATCCAGTTCCACCCCACGATGCTCTTCGCCCCGGACGCCCCCACCGGGCGGCGTCCGCTGGTCACCGAGGCCATCCGCGGCGAGGGTGCAAAACTGATTGACCGGCAAGGCGATTCGGTGACGGCCGGTGTTCATCCGATGGGAGATCTGGCGCCGCGCGACGTCGTCGCCGCGGCCATCGACGCGCGATTGAAGGCCACCGGCGATGCCTGCGTCTTCCTCGACGCCCGCCACATCGACGACTTCGCCAACCGGTTCCCGACGGTGACGGCGGCCTGCCGGGCCGCCGGCATCGATCCCGTCCGGCAACCCATTCCGGTCGTGCCCGGGGCGCACTACAGCTGCGGGGGCATCGTCACCGATGTGTACGGCCGAACGGAGCTGCCCGGGCTGTTCGCCGCGGGCGAGGTGGCACGCACCGGACTGCACGGAGCCAACCGGCTGGCGTCCAACAGCCTGTTGGAAGGTTTGGTGGTCGGCGGGCGGGCCGGCAAATCGGCGGCCGCGCATGCCGCGACGACCGGGCGAGTGCACGCGGTCGCGCCGGAGCCGGTCGTGCACACCGCGCCCGAGCGCGCCGAACTGCAGCGCGCGATGAGCCGCGACGCTTCGGTGGTGCGCGATGCCGCTGGGCTGACCCGGCTGTCCACCGCGCTGTCACAGGCGCGGATCCGGCCGGTGTCCGGTCGCCGCGACTTCGAGGATGTCGCGCTGGCCGTCGCCGCCCGCGCGGTCACCGCCGCCGCACTGGCCCGCACCGAGAGCCGGGGCTGCCACCACCGCGAGGAATATCCGCAGACCGCATCCGAGCTGGGACGCAGCAATGTGCTGCGCCTGGCCGACGACCAGAACGCGGTGCTGGTGGAGGCGTTGGCGGCGGTCGTATGACCACGATGTCCGACTGTGAACTGACCGCGGCGCGCGAAACCATCGAGCGCGGCCTGGCCGAGGATCTGCGCTACGGACCCGACGTCACCACCCTGGCGACGGTGCCCGCCGAAACGATGGCGACCGCGGCGATGGTGCCCCGCGATCCCGGTGTGATCGCCGGCATCGATATCGCTTTGTTGGTGCTCGACGAGGTCCTCGGTGCGCGCGGCTACGAGGTGGTCGACCGCGTCGAGGACGGGGCCCGCCTGGAGCCGGGCCAGCCGGTGCTGACGCTGCGAGCCGAAACCCGCGGCCTGCTGACCGCCGAGCGGACGATGCTGAACCTGATCTGCCACCTGTCCGGGATCGCCACCACGACGGCGCAGTGGGTGGCCGCCGTGCACGGCACCAAGGCCAAGGTGCGCGACACCCGCAAAACCCTGCCCGGCCTGCGCGCCTTGCAGAAATACGCGGTCCGGGTCGGCGGCGGGGTCAACCACCGGCTGGGGCTGGGCGACGCGGCCCTGATCAAGGACAACCACGTGGTGGCCGCGGGCTCGGTGGTCGACGCGCTGCGTGCCGTGCGCGACGCGGCACCGGACCTGCCTTGCGAGGTGGAAGTGGACTCACTCGAGCAGCTTGACGAGGTCCTGCCCGAAAAGCCCGAGCTGATCCTGCTGGACAACTTTCCGGTGTGGCAGACGCAGATGGCCGTGCAGCGCCGCGACGCGCGCGCACCCGCCGTGCTGCTCGAATCGTCGGGCGGGCTCAGCCTGGAGAACGCGGCCGCCTACGCCGGAACCGGGGTGGATTACCTGGCCGTCGGCGCGCTGACCCATTCGGTGCGGGTGCTCGACATCGGCCTCGACATGTAGCTGGGGCTTTCAACCCCGCCAGCGCACACCCGACGCAGAACCGGCGGCCCCGAAAGCAAACGGCCTTAGGCGATGTCGGCGACGAATACCCCGATCCGGCGCAGCTGCATGCGCGCCATCCCGGGCAGGCCATCGCCGTCCGAGCCGGCCGGCAGGATCCGCGGGTTGATCAGGTGCACCGTTCGATTGCGGCTGAATTCCACGTCCGCCTCACCGGCCGCCAGCACATTCTTCACCCAGTTGGTCTTTCCGTGGCCCAGCGCGATCGCCAGGGTGTTGCCCTTGCGGTACGGCGTGACGATCGTCTCGTACGCCTTGCCGGAGGTTCGGCCGCGATGCTTGATCGTCGCCGTCCCGGGCAGAAAGCGGGCTATCGGCTTGAGCGCCGGGTTGAAGTATTTGATCTGGAAACGCTCGAACCACGGCGGGAAGACCATCGGGACGCCCGGGGCATTGTTGGGGTGATCCTTGGCGGACATGGCGGCTCCCTGAGTCGGCTCTACTTTTCAGCGCGGGGTATGGCCTCGATACCGGCACTGTACCGGTCGGATATCGACTTGAGTTCCTCTGGGACAATGGACACCGTGAGCACCATCCAAGCGTCGCCGATGGCCCGCATCGACCTGCGGGGCGCGGAGTTGACGGCTGCCCGATTGCGGGCGGCGCTGCCCCGCGGCGGCGCCGACGTGGAGACGGTGCTGTCGAAGGTCCGGCCGATCGTGCAGGCCGTCGCCGAGCGCGGCGCCGACGCCGCCTTGGAGTTCGGCGCCACCTTCGACGGGGTCCGGCCCCCGGCCGTGCGGGTACCCGATGCCGCGCTCGAGAAGGCTTTGACCGAGTTGGCCGCGGACGTGGCCGACGCGCTGCGGGTGATGATCGAACGCACCCGCGCCGTGCACGCCGACCAGCGTCGCACCGACGTCACGACCACGCTCGGCCCGGGCGCGACCGTCACCGAGCGGTGGGTCCCCGTCGACCGGGTGGGCCTCTACGTGCCCGGCGGCAACGCCGTCTACCCCTCCAGCGTGGTGATGAACGTGGTGCCGGCCCAGGCCGCCGGCGTCGCCTCCCTGGTGGTCGCCAGCCCGCCACAGGCCCAGTTCGGCGGCCTGCCGCACCCGACGATCCTGGCCGCCGCCCGGCTGTTGGGGGTTGAGGAGGTGTGGGCCGTCGGCGGCGCGCAGGCGGTGGCGCTGCTGGCCTACGGCGGCACCGACGTCGACGGCGCCGAGCTGGCGCCCGTCGACATGATCACCGGACCGGGCAACATCTACGTCACCGCGGCCAAGCGGCTGTGCCGGTCGCGCGTCGGGATCGACGCCGAAGCCGGCCCGACGGAGATCGCGATCCTGGCCGACCACACCGCCGACCCGGCGCACGTGGCCGCCGACCTGATCAGCCAGGCCGAACACGACGAGATGGCGGGCAGCGTGCTGGTCACGCCCAGCGGGGACCTGGCCGCCGCCACCGACGCCGAGGTGGCCGCCCAGCTACAGACGACCGTGCACCGCGAACGGGTGACGGCGGCGCTCGGCGGACGCCAATCGGCCATCATCCTCGTCGACGACCTGGACGCCGGAATCGACGTCGTCAACGCCTATGCCGCCGAACATCTGGAGATCCAGACCGTCGACGCGGCCGCCGTCGCGGGCCGAATCCGTTCGGCCGGCGCCATTTTCGTCGGACCGTATGCGCCGGTGAGCCTGGGTGACTACTGCGCCGGGTCCAATCACGTGCTGCCGACCGCCGGCAGCGCCCGGCATTCCAGCGGCCTGTCCGTGCAGACCTTCTTGCGCGGCATCCACGTCGTCGACTACACCGAGGCGGCCTTGAAAGACGTGTCCGGGCATGTGATCGCGCTCGCCGAGGCCGAAGACCTGCCGTCACACGGCGAAGCGGTGCGGCGGAGGTTCGAGCGATGAGTGGACAATCGGAGCCCACGCTGGACGATCTGCCGCTGCGCGACGACCTGCGCGGTAAATCGCCCTACGGCGCACCACAACTGGATGTCCCGGTGCGGCTGAACACCAACGAGAACCCGCACCCGCCCAGCAAGGCGTTGGTGGACGACGTGGTGCGGTCGGTGGGCGCGGTCGCCGCCGAACTACACCGCTACCCCGACCGCGACGCGGTGGCCCTGCGCGCCGACCTGGCCGCCTACCTCAGCGCCCAGACCGGCGTTCAGCTGGGCGTCGAAAATCTGTGGGCGGCAAATGGTTCCAATGAGATCCTGCAGCAGCTGCTGCAGGCGTTCGGGGGGCCTGGCCGCACCGCCATCGGGTTCGTCCCGTCCTACTCGATGCACCCGATCATCTCCGACGGCACCCGCACCGAATGGCTGCAGGCCGCCCGCGCCGACGACTTCAGCCTGGATGTCGACGCCGCCGTGGCCGCCATCGCCGACCGCCGGCCCGATGTGGTGTTCGTCGCCAGCCCGAACAACCCGTCCGGGCAGAGCGTTTCGCTGCCGGACCTGCGCCGGCTGCTCGACGTCGTGCCCGGCATCCTGATCGTCGACGAGGCCTACGGCGAATTCTCTTCGCAGCCCAGCGCGGTGAAGCTGGTGAGGGAGTATCCGACGAAGCTCATCGTCTCGCGCACCATGAGCAAGGCGTTCGCGTTCGCCGGTGGCCGGCTTGGCTACCTGATCGCCACCCCGGCGGTGATCGACGCGATGCTGCTGGTGCGGCTGCCCTATCACCTGTCGGTGCTCACCCAGGCCGCCGCACGCGCCGCGCTGCGGCACGCCGATGACACGCTCGGCAGCGTGGCGACCCTGATCGCCGAACGCGAACGTGTCTCAACGGCCTTGGCCGGCATGGGGTTTCGGGTGATTCCCAGCGACGCGAACTTCATGCTGTTCGGGGAGTTCGCCGACGCGCCCGCCACCTGGCAGCGCTATCTGGATGCCGGCGTGCTGATCCGCGACGTCGGAATCCCCGGCTACCTGCGCGCCACGACCGGCCTGGCGGAGGAGAACGACGCCTTCCTGCGCGCCAGCGCCCAGCTGGCCACCACCGAACTCGCCCCCAGCCCCGTAGGAGCACCGTGACAGCGACCACTACCCGCCGTGCGCGCATCGAGCGCCGCACCAAGGAATCCGACATCGTCGTCGAACTCGACCTCGACGGCACCGGCCAGGTCGACGTCGACACAGGTGTGCCGTTCTACGACCACATGCTCACGGCCCTGGGCAGTCACGCCAGCTTCGACCTGACCGTGCGCACCAAGGGCGACGTCGAGATCGAGGGACATCACACCATCGAGGACACCGCCATCGCGCTGGGCACCGCACTCGGCCAGGCCCTGGGTGACAAACGGGGCATCCGGCGGTTCGGCGACGCCTTCATCCCGATGGACGAGACGCTGGCCCACGCGGCGGTCGACGTGTCCGGCCGGCCCTACTGCGTGCACAGCGGAGAGCCGGATCACCTGCAGCACACCACGATTGCCGGGAGCTCGGTGCCCTATCACACCGTCATCAACCGGCACGTGTTCGAATCGCTGGCCATGAACGCGCGCATCGCGCTGCACGTGCGCGTCCTTTACGGGCGCGACCCACACCACATCACCGAGGCGCAGTACAAGGCGGTAGCCCGCGCGCTGCGCCAGGCGGTGGAATCCGACCCCCGGGTGTCGGAAGTGCCGTCCACCAAAGGGGTTCTGTGACGGCACACAAGAAAGTAGTTGTCCTGGACTACGGCTCGGGCAATCTGCGGTCGGCTCAGCGCGCCCTCGAGCGGGTCGGTGCGTCGGTCGAGGTGACCGGCGACGCCGATGCCGCGGCCGCTGCCGACGGATTGGTGGTGCCGGGCGTCGGCGCCTACGAGGCGTGCATGACCGGGCTGCGCAACATCGGCGGCGAGCGCATCATCGCCGAGCGGATCGCCGCCGATCGCCCGGTGCTGGGCGTCTGCGTCGGCATGCAGATCCTGTTCGCCCGCGGCGTCGAATTCAGCGTGGAGACGCAGGGATGCGGTCAGTGGCCGGGATACGTCACGCGACTGCAGGCGCCGGTCATTCCGCACATGGGCTGGAACGTCGTCGAATCCGGGCCCGGCACAGTGCTGTTCAAGGGGCTCGATGCGGACACCCGGTTCTACTTCGTGCACTCCTACGCCGCGCAGCAGTGGGAGGGTTCGCCCGACGCGGTGCTGACGTGGGCCACCCACGAGGGCCCGTTTCTGGCGGCGGTCGAGGACGGGCCGCTGTCGGCCACCCAATTTCATCCGGAGAAGAGCGGGGATGCCGGCGCGGCCGTACTGAGCAATTGGGTCCAGGCATTGTGAGGGACCTCGCGAAAGCGCTTTCTACCAAGCACAAGCCGGGGTGCTGCGTGACACGTCTCGGCACACAGGAGGGAATGTGTTGATCTTGTTGCCCGCGGTCGACGTGGTCGACGGCCGCGCCGTGCGGCTGGTGCAGGGCAAGGCGGGCAGTGAAACCGAATACGGCTCGGCGCTGGATGCCGCGCTGACCTGGCAGCGCGACGGCGCCGAATGGATCCATCTGGTCGACCTGGACGCGGCGTTCGGACGCGGATCGAACCGCGAACTGCTGGCCGAGGTGGTCGGCAAGCTCGACGTGCAGGTTGAGCTGTCCGGCGGGATTCGCGACGACGATTCGCTGGCCGCCGCCCTGGCCACCGGCTGTGCGCGGGTGAACCTGGGCACCGCGGCCCTCGAGAACCCCGGGTGGTGTGCCCGGGCGATCAGCGAACACGGCGACAAGGTCGCGGTGGGCTTGGACGTGCAGATCGTCGACGGTGAGCACCGGTTGCGGGGGCGGGGCTGGGAAACCGACGGGGGCGACCTGTGGGACGTGCTGGAACGCCTTGACGGGCAGGGATGTTCGCGGTTCGTGGTCACTGATGTGACCAAGGACGGCACGCTGGGCGGTCCCAATCTGGACTTGCTGGCGTCCGTCGCCGAGCGCACCGACGCCCCGGTGATCGCCTCCGGTGGGGTGTCCAGCCTCGACGACCTGCGCGCGATCGCCACCCTCACCGACCGCGGGGTCGAGGGCGCCATCGTCGGCAAGGCCCTCTACGCGGGTCGATTCACGTTGCCGCAGGCGCTGGCCGCGGTGGCGGAGTAGCACCGCATGGACGTGCACACCCTGGTGGCGCAGGCGTCGGCGATTCTCGACGATGCCTCCGAGCCGTTCCTTGCCGGTCACCGCGCCGATTCCGCGGTCCGCAAGAAGGGCAACGACTTTGCCACCGATGTCGACCTCGCGATCGAGCGTCAGGTGGTCGCCGCGCTCGTCGAGGCCACCGGGATCGGGGTGCACGGTGAGGAATTCGGCGGCTCGGCCGTCGACTCGCCATGGGTGTGGGTCTTGGATCCCGTGGACGGCACGTTCAATTACGCGGCCGGATCGCCGATGGCCGGCATCCTGCTGGGTCTGCTGCGGCACGGCGAACCGGTGGCCGGATTGACCTGGCTGCCGTTCATGGACCAGCGCTACACCGCGGTGGCGGGCGGTCCGTTGCGCAAGAATGGGGTGCCGCAGCCGCCGCTCACCCCCGTCGATCTGGCCGACGCCCTGGTCGGCGCCGGGTCGTTCAGCGCGGATGCGCGGGGCCGATTCCCCGGACGTTATCGAATCGCCTTGCTGGAGAACCTCAGCCGGGTCTCGTCGCGTTTGCGCATGCACGGGTCCACCGGAATCGACCTTGCGTTCGTCGCCGACGGAATACTCGGTGCGGCAATAAGTTTCGGCGGCCACGTGTGGGACCATGCCGCCGGAGTCGCGCTGGTCCGGGCTGCCGGTGGCGTCGTCACCGATCTGGCCGGCGAACCGTGGACTCCCGCATCCGATTCCGCGCTGGCGGCCGGCCCCGCCGCCCACGCCGAGATCTTGGAAATCCTGCGCGCCACCGGCCGACCGGAGGACTACTGAGATGCCCCCTGCCCCCAACGGGCTCGCGGTGCGAGTGATCCCGTGCCTCGATGTCGACGGCGGCCGGGTGGTCAAGGGTGTCAATTTCGAGAACCTGCGCGACGCCGGCGATCCCGTGGAGCTCGCGGCGGCCTATGACGCCGAAGGCGCCGACGAGCTGACCTTTCTCGACGTGACCGCATCCTCGTCGGGACGGGCCACCATGCTCGATGTGGTGCGCCGCACCGCCGAGCAGGTCTTCATTCCGCTGACGGTCGGCGGCGGGGTGCGCACGGTGGCCGACGTCGACGTGTTGCTGCGCGCGGGCGCCGACAAGGTTTCCATCAACACCGCCGCGATCGCCCGTCCCGAGCTGCTGGCCGAGATGGCGCGGCAGTTCGGCTCCCAGTGCATCGTGCTGTCCGTCGATGCGCGGACGGTTCCGCCGGGCGCGGTGCCGACACCATCGGGCTGGGAGGTCACCACCCATGGTGGGCGACACGGCACGGGGCTCGATGCGGTCGAATGGGCTTCGCGCGGAGCCGATCTGGGGGTAGGGGAGATCCTGCTGAACTCGATGGACGCCGATGGCACCAAAGCCGGATTCGACCTGGAGATGCTGCGCGCGGTGCGCTCTGCGGTCACCGTGCCGGTCATCGCCAGCGGTGGCGCCGGTGCGGCCGAACACTTCGCGCCCGCCGTCGCCGCCGGCGCCGATGCTGTGTTGGCGGCCAGCGTGTTCCACTTCCGAGAGCTGACCATCGGCCAGGTGAAGGCCGCGATGGCCGCAGAAGGGATCACCGTGCGATGACGCTCGACCCCCAGATCGCCGCGCGGCTGAAGCGCAACGCCGAGGGCCTGTTCACCGCCGTGGTGCAGGAGCGCGGCAGCGGTGACGTGCTGATGGTCGCCTGGATGGACGACGCCGCCCTGGCCCGAACACTGGAAACCCGTGAGGCGACCTACTTTTCACGGTCCCGCGGCCAGCAGTGGATCAAGGGAGCCACGTCCGGTCACACCCAATATGTTCATTCGGTGCGTCTGGACTGCGACGGCGACGCCGTGCTGCTGACCGTAGACCAGGTGGGCGGCGCCTGCCACACCGGCGACCACAGTTGCTTCGACGCCGACGTGTTGCTGGCACCGGAGCGCTGACCCTCGCTCGGCAGCGCGAGGCGTGTGTAGGGTCACTTTCCGCGGGCGTGGGCACATCACTTCGACAAGAATGGCGGTCAATGTCGAAATGGTCGTCCTGGAACGTCGTCGTGCCGGTGCTTTCCGTCGTCGTGCTGGCATTGATCTGGGGCAAGACGCTCGGGCCGGTGCTGGTCGGGCTGACGGCGTTGTTTCTCATCGGTGCGGTGGTGGCCGCCGTGCACCACGCGGAGGTGGTCGCACACCGGGTCGGTGAGCCGTTCGGGTCGTTGGTGCTCGCGGCGGCGGTGACGGTCATCGAGGTAGCCCTGATCGTGGAGCTGATGGCGTCCGGCGGTAACGAGACGGCGACCCTGGCCCGCGACACGGCGTTCGCCGCGCTGATGATCACCACCAACGGGATCGCCGGGCTGTCGCTGCTGCTGGGTTCCCGGCGCTACGGCGTGACGATATTCAACGCCGAAGGCAGCGGCGCCGCGCTCGCAACCGTGACCACCCTGGCGACGCTGAGTCTGGTGCTGCCCGCGTTCACCACCACCACCGTGGGCAAGGAGTTCTCACCCGGCCAGCTCGCCTTCGCCGCCGTCGCCTCGCTGCTGCTCTACCTCGTGTTCGTCTTCACGCAGACCGTGCGGCACCGCGACTTCTTCCTGCCGATCGCGCAGAAGGGCCAGAAAAGCCTGTTCGCCGACGAAAGCCATGCCGACCCCCCGACCACCCGCGCCGCGCTGACCAGCCTCGCGCTGATGCTCGGTGCTCTGGTGGCGGTGGTGGGCCTGGCCGAAGAAGAGTCGCCGGCCGTGGAGAGAGCGGTGACCGCGGTCGGCTTTCCGCAGTCGTTCGTGGGCGTGATCATCGCGGCGCTGGTGCTACTGCCCGAGACGCTCGCGGCCGTGCGTGCGGCGCGGCAGGGCCGCATCCAGATCAGCTTGAATCTGGCGTACGGCTCGGCGATGGCCAGCATCGGGCTCACCATCCCCGCGATCGCGCTGGCGTCGATATGGCTCAAAGGGCCGCTGGTGCTCGGCCTCGGCGCCATCCAACTGGTATTGCTTGCCCTGACCGTCGTGATCAGCATGCTGACGGTGGTGCCCGGGCGGGCGACCCGCTTGCAGGGCGAGGTGCATCTGGTGCTGCTGGCCGCCTACGTGTTCCTGGCGATCAACCCCTGACGCTTACGCGCGGGCCCGCAACGTCGCCAGTGCCTTGTCGGCGTGGGTGTCCATATTGAACTCGCTGGAGATCACCTCGAGCACCGTGCGGTCGGTGTCGATGACGAACGTCGTGCGTTTGACCGGCATCAGCTTGCCGAGCAGGCCGCGTTTGACGCCGAATTGGGTCGCGACGCTGCCGTCGCTGTCCGAAAGCAGCGGGTAGTCGAACTTCTGCATGTCCGCGAACTTGGCCTGCTTCTGCACGGCGTCGGCGCTGATCCCCACCCGGTTGGCCCCGACCGCGGCGAACTCGGCGGCCAGGTCGCGGAAGTGGCACGCTTCCTTGGTACACCCGGGCGTCATCGCCGCCGGGTAGAAGAACAACACCACGGGCCCCCCGGAAAGCAGTTCGCTGAGCTTGCGCGGCGTCCCGGTCTGATCCGGTAGTTCGAAGTCCGCGACGGTGTCACCAGGTTTCATGGCGGACACGCTACGCCGCCAAGCTCTCCCGCTCGGGCTTCCACGCGTCTGGGAGGATGGTTCGGTGCACGCCCACCTCGCCGCGACGACCTCACGAGAGGATTTCCGCCAGCTGGCAGCCGAGCACCGCGTGGTTCCGGTGACCCGCAAGGTGCTCGCCGACAGCGAGACGCCCTTGTCGGCCTACCGCAAACTCGCCGCCGACCGCCCGGGCACTTTTCTGCTGGAATCCGCCGAGCACGGCCGTTCCTGGTCACGCTGGTCGTTCATCGGCGCGGGAGCGCCGTCGGCGCTGACCGTACGTGACGGTGAAGCCGTCTGGCTGGGCGTGGTGCCGCACGACGCGCCGACCGGGGGCGACCCGCTGCAGGCCTTGCGGGCCACGTGCGAGCTGCTGGCCACCGGCCCGCTCCCCGGGCTGCCGCCGCTGTCGGGCGGCATGGTGGGGTTCTTCGCCTACGACATGGTCCGGCGCCTGGAACGACTGCCCGAACTGGCGGTCGACGACCTGCAGCTCCCCGACATGTTGTTGCTGCTGGCCACCGATGTGGCAGCGGTCGATCACCACGAGGGCACCATCACGCTGATCGCCAACGCCGTGAACTGGAACGGGACCGACGAGCGGGTCGACGAGGCCTACGACGACGCGATCGCCCGCTTGGACGTGATGACCGCCGCGCTGGGCCAGCCGCTGCCGTCGACCGTCGGCACGTTCGAGCGGCCCGAGCCGCGCTACCGCGCGCAGCGCAGCGTCGAGGAGTACGGAAAGATCGTCGACTACCTCGTCGAGCAGATCGCCGCGGGCGAGGCCTTCCAGGTGGTGCCCTCGCAACGGTTCGAAATGGACACCCACGTCAATCCGATCGACGTGTACCGGATGTTGCGGGTCACCAACCCGAGCCCCTACATGTATCTGCTGCACATCCCGAATGACGTTGGCGGAACTGACTTTTCGATCGTCGGCTCCAGCCCCGAGGCGCTGGTGACAGTCGCCGACGGCACCGCGACCACCCATCCGATCGCCGGAACGCGGTGGCGCGGGGGCACCGAGGAAGAGGACCAGCTGCTGGAAAAGGAACTGTTGGCCGACGAGAAGGAACGCGCCGAGCACCTGATGCTGGTCGACCTGGGCCGCAACGACTTAGGCCGGGTCTGCGCACCGGGCACCGTGCGCGTCGAGGACTACAGCCATATCGAACGCTATAGCCACGTCATGCACCTGGTGTCGACGGTGACGGGCACGCTCGACGAGGGCCGTACCGCGTTGGACGCGGTGACCGCCTGCTTTCCCGCCGGCACGCTCTCGGGCGCGCCGAAGGTACGGGCCATGGAACTCATCGAAGAGGTGGAGAAGACCCGCCGCGGCCTGTACGGCGGCGTGGTCGGCTACCTGGACTTCGCCGGCAACGCCGACTTCGCGATCGCCATTCGAACCGCCCTGATGCGCGACGGCACCGCCTACGTGCAGTCCGGCGGCGGGGTGGTGGCGGACTCCAACGGCCCCTACGAATACACCGAGGCAACCAATAAGGCCCGCGCGGTGCTCAGCGCGATCGCCGCCGCCGAGACGTTGACCGAACCCGTGGGCGATGGCTGACACCGGACGGCCGAAGAGCCGGTGGCTGATCCGAATTGCCCAGGCAGTGCTGGTGGTTGCCGCCGGGACGTTGTGGGTGGCCTCGCGCCTGCCGTGGGTCGTTATCCGGTCGTTCGACGGACTGGGACCGCCCAAGCAGGTGACATTGGCCGGCGCGGCGTGGTCGACGGCGCTGCTTCCGCTGGCGTTGCTGCTGCTGGCCGCGGCCGTCGCCGCCATCGCCGTGCGGGGCCGGCTCTTGCGCGCGCTCGCGGGCCTGCTGGCGCTGGTCAGTCTGGCGGTCGGCTACCTCGGGGTCAGCCTGTGGGCACTGCCCGACGTGGCGGTCCGCGGCGCTGAGCTGGCGCACGTCTCGGTGATGTCGCTGGTCGGAAGCGAGCGGCGGTACTGGGGTGCGGGCGCCACCGTCATCGCTGCGGCGTGCACGCTGATAGCCGCCGTCCTACTCATGCGGTCGGCGTCGGATTCGGGGTCGGCACGGTCGAGTGCAATAAAGTACGCGGCGCCGGCGACGCGCCGGTCGAATGTGCGGCGCGGACAGGCCGGCGGGGCGATGCTGGAGGAGCCGGAGACGCCGGGAATGTCGGAGCGGATGATCTGGGACGCGCTTGACGAGGGACGCGACCCAACCGATCAGGCAGGTGAGTCTGACACCGAGGGTCGGTGACGGGCTGCAAGCCGCGGGCCGCTACCCTTCATTGACGTCGTCGCAATCGGCTGGGGACACGAAGTGGCCGTGGGATGACAGCGGACGGCAGGGCGAAGGGAAACGACAGGCATGAGTCCGGCAACCGTGCTTGACTCCATCCTCGAGGGAGTCCGGGCCGACGTTGCCGCGCGCGAAGCGCTCATCAGCCTGTCGGAGATCAAAGCCGCCGCAGCGGCCGCACCCCCGCCCCGCGATGTGATGGCGGCCTTGCGCGAGCCCGGTATCGGCGTCATCGCCGAAGTCAAGCGCGCGAGCCCGTCGGCGGGTTCGCTGGCGACCATTGCCGATCCCGCCAAGCTGGCCCGTGCCTACGAAGACGGTGGCGCCCGCATCATCAGCGTGTTGACCGAGGAGCGCCGTTTCCACGGCTCGCTCGACGATCTCGACGCGGTTCGCGCGGCGGTCTCGATTCCGATTCTGCGCAAAGACTTTGTCGTGCAGCCCTATCAGATCCACGAAGCGCGTGCGCACGGCGCCGACATGCTGCTGCTCATCGTCGCCGCGCTGGAACAGTCGGCGTTGGTGTCGATGCTCGATCGGACCGAATCGCTGGGCATGACGGCGCTCGTCGAGGTGCACACCGAAGAGGAAGCCGACCGGGCACTCAAGGCCGGGGCCAACGTAATCGGCGTCAACGCCCGCGATCTGGCGACCCTGGAGGTGGACCGGGATTGCTTCGCGCGCATCGCTCCCGGGCTGCCCAGCAACGTGATCAGGATCGCCGAATCCGGCGTGCGCGGTACCGGAGACCTGCTGGCGTATGCCGGTGCAGGTGCCGACGCGGTGTTGGTCGGCGAAGGCCTGGTCAAAAGCGGCGATCCGCGCGCCGCGGTCGCCGACCTGGTTACCGCTGGCACCCACCCGTCCTGTCCGAAACCGGCTCGCTAGTCACTACGTCACTCCAGAAGCCCCTGCGCTGATACGTTGAACCCATGAGCCATCCCCGCGTAGAGCCTTGGTGATGGTGGACCTGTCCCGCCCGGACCTTCCGCTCCCGAGCGCAGCCATCGCAGAACCCACCCGTCACGAACCCGATGCGGGTGGGCATTTCGGCGTGTACGGCGGCCGCTACGTCGCCGAGGCGTTGATGGCGGTGATCGAAGAGGTCACCGCCGCCTACGAGAAGGAACGTGTCAACCAGGATTTCCTGGACACCCTCGATTACCTGCAGGCGAACTACGCGGGCCGACCGTCACCGCTGTACGAGGCGCCCCGGTTGTCCGAACAGGCCGGCGCGCGCATCTTCCTCAAGCGAGAAGACTTGAACCACACCGGTTCTCATAAGATCAACAACGTGCTCGGCCAGGCGTTGCTGGCTCAGCGGATGGGTAAGAAACGGGTGATCGCCGAGACCGGGGCCGGCCAGCACGGTGTCGCGACCGCCACCGCGTGCGCCTTACTCGGTCTCGAATGCGTGATCTACATGGGCGCCGTCGACACCGAGCGTCAGGCGCTCAACGTGGCGCGCATGCGCCTGCTGGGGGCCACGGTCGTCTCGGTCGAAAGCGGTTCGAAGACGCTCAAGGACGCGATCAATGAGGCGTTTCGGGATTGGGTTACCAATGCCGACACCACGTTCTATTGTTTCGGCACCGCTGCCGGCCCGCATCCCTTTCCCGCCATGGTGCGCGACTTCCAACGCATCATCGGCCTCGAGGCGCGCGCCCAGATCCAGGCCCAGGCGGGCCGGTTGCCCGACGCCGTGGTGGCCTGTATCGGCGGCGGCTCCAACGCCATCGGCATCTTCCACCCGTTCATCGACGACCCCAACGTGCGGTTGATCGGATTCGAAGCCGCCGGTGATGGGGTCGAAACCGGAAGGCACGCTGCGACTTTCAGCGGCGGCTCACCCGGGGCGTTTCAGGGATCGTTCTCGTATCTGCTGCAGGACGAGGATGGGCAGACCATCGAATCCCATTCCATCTCAGCCGGTCTCGATTACCCAGGAGTGGGTCCAGAGCACGCGTATCTGCGCGAGACGGGGCGCGCCGAATACCGTCCGATCACCGACTCGGAGGCGATGGACGCGTTCCGCGTGTTGTGCCGCACCGAAGGGATCATCCCGGCGATCGAATCGGCGCACGCGGTAGCCGGTGCCCTGAAATTGGGCCCCGAGTTGGGGCGGGGCTCGATCATCGTGGTGAACCTGTCCGGCCGCGGCGACAAGGACGTCGAGACCGCGGCGAAGTGGTTCGGGCTGTTGGGATCCAGCGATCGATGACGGTCAAACACAGCGAGGCGGACAAGCTCGAGTCGGTTTTCGATGGCTGCCGCAAAGACAACCGCGCGGCGCTGATCGGCTATCTGCCCACCGGCTACCCCGACGTGTCGACGTCGGTGAACGGGATGACCACCCTGGTCGAATCGGGTTGCGACATCATCGAAGTCGGCGTCCCCTATTCGGATCCCGGCATGGACGGCCCGACCATCGCCAAGGCCACCGAGATCGCGCTGCGCGGTGGTGTGCGCGTTCGTGACACGCTTGCCGCGGTCGAGGCGATCAGCGCGGCGGGCGGCCACGCCGTGGTGATGACGTATTGGAACCCGGTGGTGCGCTACGGGGTTGACGCATTCGCGCGGGACCTGGCATCGGCCGGCGGGTACGGCTTGATCACCCCCGATCTCATCCCCGACGAAGCCGGGCAGTGGTTGGCGGCCTCCGACGAGTATGGGTTGAACCGCATCTTTCTCGTCGCGCCGTCCTCGACGCCGCAGCGGTTGGCGATGACGGTGGAGGCGTCGCGTGGCTTCGTCTACGCGGCTTCGACGATGGGCGTGACGGGTGCGCGTGACGTCGTGTCCAACGCGGCACCCGAATTGGTGAGCAGGGTAAGGGAGATATCCGACATACCCGTCGGTGTCGGACTGGGGGTGCGATCGCGGGAGCAGGCCGCCGAGATCGGCAGCTACGCAGACGGTGTCATTGTCGGGTCGGCGCTGGTGTCTGCGCTGGGAGACGGAGGGTTGACTGCATTGCGTGCGCTGACTGAAGAACTCGCCGCCGGTGTTCGTCAGAGGGCGGCCGCCTCATGACGAAGCTACTGGCCTATTTTCCGAGCCCGTCGCAGGGCGTATGGCACCTCGGGCCGCTGCCCATCCGGGCCTATGCGCTGTTCATCATTGCCGGCATCGTGGTCGCATTGCTGATCGGTGACCGGCGCTGGGCGGACCGCGGCGGCGAGCGCGGCGTCATCTACGACATCGCACTGTGGGCGGTGCCGTTCGGGCTGATCGGTGGTCGGCTCTACCACCTGGCCACCGACTGGCGCACCTATTGGGGCCCGGGCGGCGCGGGAGTCGGCGCGGCCGTGCGGATCTGGGACGGCGGACTGGGCATTTGGGGCGCGGTGGCGCTCGGCGGCGTCGGCGCCTGGATCGGCTGCCGCCGGCGCGGGATCCCGCTTCCTGCCTTCGCCGACGCGCTGGCCCCGGGAATCATCCTGGCGCAGGCCATCGGTCGGCTCGGCAATTACTTCAACCAGGAGCTCTATGGCCGCGAAACCACGCTGCCGTGGGGCCTGGAGGTCTTCTACCGCCGAGACCCCTCGGGATACATCGACCCCCATTCGCTGGATGGCATCTCGACGGGCCAGATTGCCTTCGTGGTGCAGCCGACGTTCCTCTACGAATTGATCTGGAATGTCCTGGTTTTCGTCGCGTTGATCTACGCCGACCGGCGCTTCAATCTGGGCCACGGCCGACTGTTCGCGCTGTATGTGGCGGGCTATTGCGTGGGGCGATTCTGTGTCGAGTTGCTGCGCGATGACACCGCAACCCACATCGCCGGCATCCGGATCAACTCGTTCACATCGACTTTCGTGTTCATCGGGGCCGTGGTGTGTCTGATGGCGGCGCCAAAGGGCCGCGAAGACCCCGCCACACTGCGCGGCAACGAGTACCTCGAAGAGGAAGCGGCCGGCGTCGAGTCGGAGTATGAGCCCGCAACGGTGGCGGTCGCGACGACTGCGGCGGGCGCCGCGGCCACAGCCGACGCGTCGCCGGGCTCGGCCGAGGCGGCGGAGGCTGACGACACCCCCGCCGCCGCCGCGGAAGCCGAAGAACCGGTCGCGGACTCGACGGAAGCCGCCGTCGACTCGGGCGAAGCCGGGGCAGACGAGCCCGAGGTCGAATCGGAAGCCGAAGTGCCGGAAGTCGAGCCCGAAACCGAGGCGTTGGCCGAGGCCTCCGAATCGGACGAGCCGACAGCCGAGGCTCAATTGGTCGACGGGGAACCGGAAGAGGCAGAAGCGGAAGAGCCCGACGCCGAAGCGGAGGAACCGGAATCGGAAGAGCCTGAAGCGGAAAAGCCTGAAGCCGAAGCCGAAGAACCGGAAGCGGAAGAACCGCAAGCCGAAGAACCGGAAGCCGAAACCGAAGAACCGGAAACCGAAGAACCGGAAGCCGCAACCGAAGACGAGCCCGTCGACGAGGAATCGGACGGAAAGCCCGCCGTCCAGGAGCCCGCCGAAACGACGCCTGCCCAACCGGAACCCCGTCGGCGATGGGGCTCGCGGCTGCGGAACCGGTTGTCGGGCCGCTAACGGCCGCCCGTGTCCCGATTCCCGCGGCCGGGCGCGACGGATCTGGCATCCTGAGAGGCGTGACCAACGCGAGGTCAGCGGGCTAGGTGATGCAGCCTCACACTCCCGCGCATGCTCCGGGACAACCCCGTCCACGCGGCGGGCGGGGTCACCGCCTGCTCATCAGGGCCGGTACCGGCGTGGTGCTGGGTGGCGCGCTCGGCTACGTCGCGCTGGTCGACCCGCACAGCCCGAGTTCGGTCTACCCGGCGTGTCCGTTCAAGCTGCTCACCGGCTGGAATTGCCCGTTTTGCGGTGGCCTGCGGATGACGCATGACCTGATGCACGGCGACCTGATGGCCGCCATCCACGACAACGTCTTCGCGCTGGTGGGAATCCCGCTGCTGGCCGCCTGGCTGCTGGTGCGCCGCGCGCGCGGCAAGGGGCTGCCGCCCACGGCGGCGTTGCTGGTGGTCGTGGTCGCGACGATCGCCTGGACGGTGCTGCGTAACCTGCCGGCCTTCCCGTTGTTTCCCACCGTTCTTGGTGGGTAAGAGCACACCGCGCGCGAGCGATTATGTGCGGGCCGCGGGGGTTGCACGCGACTATGCTGGGTCGGCGTGAGTAGACGCGGAAAGATCGTCTGCACCCTTGGCCCCGCGACCAGTTCGGATGAGTCGATCCTGGCCCTGGTTGGGGCCGGCATGGATGTCGCTCGGTTGAACTTCAGCCACGGCGACTACTCCGACCACAAAGCCGCCTACGAGCGCGTCCGGTCCGCTTCCGACGCCACGGGCCGAGCCGTCGGCGTGCTCGCCGACCTGCAGGGCCCCAAGATCAGGCTGGGACGTTTCGCCACCGGACCCACGTACTGGGCCGACGGCGAAACGGTGCGCATCACCGTCGCGGACTGCGCAGGCGACCACGACCGGGTGTCGACCACCTACAAGAAGCTGGCCGAGGACGCCGCCGTCGGTGATCGGATTCTGGTCGACGACGGCAAGGTCGGCCTTGTCATCGATGGCATCGAGGGCGACGACGTGGTCTGCACGGTCGTGGAGGGCGGCCCGGTCAGCAACAACAAGGGCATCTCGCTGCCCGGCATGAACGTGTCGGCACCGGCCTTGTCGGAGAAGGACGTCGACGACCTCACCTTCGCCCTGGAACTCGGCGTCGACCTGGTCGCGCTCTCCTTCGTCCGTTCGCCGTCCGACGTCGAGTTGGTGCACGAGGTGATGGACCGTGTCGGCCGTCGGGTGCCGGTGATCGCCAAACTGGAGAAACCGGAGGCCGTCGACAATCTGGAAGCCATCGTGCTGGCCTTCGACGCGATCATGGTGGCCCGCGGCGACCTTGGCGTCGAGCTGCCCCTGGAAGAGGTTCCGCTGGTGCAGAAGCGGGCCATCCAGATGGCCCGGGAGAACGCCAAACCGGTGATCGTGGCGACCCAGATGCTCGATTCGATGATCGAGAGTTCTCGGCCGACCCGGGCCGAGGCCTCGGACGTCGCCAACGCCGTCCTCGACGGCGCCGACGCGGTGATGCTGTCCGGGGAAACCTCGGTGGGAAAGTACCCGCTGGCGGCCGTTCGGACGATGGCACGCATCATCTGCGCGGTCGAGGACAACTCCACGGCCGCGCCACCGCTGACACACGTGCCGCGTACCAAACGCGGGGTGATCTCGTATGCGGCCCGCGACATCGGCGAGCGGCTCGACGCCAAGGCGCTGGTCGCGTTCACCCAGTCCGGCGACACGGTCAAGCGCCTCGCGCGCCTGCACACCCCCCTGCCGCTGCTCGCCTTCACCGCGTGGCCCGAGGTGCGCAGCCAGCTCGCCATGACGTGGGGAACCGAAACGTTCATCGTCCCGATGATGACTTCCACCGACGGCATGATCCGCCAGGTCGACAAGTCGCTGCTGGAGCTCGGTCGCTACAAGCGCGGCGACCTGGTGGTCATCGTCGCCGGCGCGCCACCTGGCACAGTAGGGTCAACCAACCTCATCCATGTGCACAGGATCGGGGAGGACGACGTCTAGCTAGAGGAGAGCGTGTGGCGGCCGGCTGTGAGTCTGAAGGGCCAGGAGAAGCCGCCACACAGGCCCATTCGGATTTCGCGGAGCTGCTGGCGACTCTCGACCTCCATCGCGTCGACGACAACTTGTTCATCGGCTCGCATCCGAGCAAGAACCCGATGCGGACCTTCGGTGGCCAGCTGATGTCGCAGTCATTCGTCGCGAGCACCCGCAGCCTGCTTCGCGCCGACCTGCCGCCGAGCGCGCTGTCGGTGCACTTCATCAACGGGGGAGACACCGCCAAGGACATCGAATTCCACGTCACCCGCCTGCGCGACGAGCGCCGCTTCGCCAATCGGCGCGTCGATGCGATGCAAGACGGCACGTTGCTGTCGTCGGCGCTGATCTCCTATATGTCAGGCGGCCGCGGCCTGGAGCACGGCATCGAGCCGCCGCAGGTTGCCGAGCCGCACACGCAGCCCACGATCGGCGAACTGCTGCGCGGCTACGAGCAGACGGTTCCGCACTTCGTCAACGCACTGCAGCCGATCGAATGGCGCTACACCAACGACCCGGCATGGGTGATGCGCACCAAGGGCGACCGGCTGCCGCACAATCGGGTCTGGGTCAAGGCCCTGGGCGACCTTCCCGACGACCCCGTATTGCACACGGCAACAATGGTGTATTCGTCGGATACCACCGTGTTGGACTCGGTTATCACCACGCACGGTCTTTCGTGGGGATTCGACCGCATATTCGCCGCGTCGGCCAATCATTCCATTTGGTTTCACCGGCAGGTCAACTTCAACGACTGGGTGCTGTACTCCACATCGTCGCCGGTGGCGGCCGACTCGCGCGGGCTGGGCACCGGGCACTTCTTCGCACGCTCCGGGCAACCGCTGGCCACGGTGATGCAAGAAGGAGTGCTCAAATACTTCCCTCCATCCGGCCGATAAAACGTTATCGAATAGGTGCATAACCTCTCGTTCGAATTCGGCCGCGAAACGGTCGTCGTCGGGCGTAGCGTTGACGTAGTCGGGTATTCGGTGCAAAGGGCGGCCACAAGCCGCCGTGTCATTGCATCGGGAGGTGATGGTGAACGGGCCAGTGGTCGACGTCACGGCGGCGAGAACCCGCGCGCGCGAACGCGTTGTCGTCTCCGTCGATTCACTCGGGGCCCGGCTGATCGGCGCTCTGGCGCTGTTGTGCGCCGCATGCTGGTTCATCGGGATACTCGCCCGGCACCACACCCATCCGAGTTGGGACTACACCGACCGGTTGGCCTGGTCACTGACCGTTCTGGTGGCGGTGGCGTGGATGGCTCGCGGTATCTTCCTGGGCCGGCCAGTGACGACGATGCATGCCGTCGTCGCCGCCTTATTCGTGCTGGCCGGGCTGGGCTTGCATGTGCTGTCCTTCGATCTGTTCGGCGACGTGGTGATCGCCAGCTCCGGTCTGGTGTTGATGTGGCCGACGGCCTCCCACCCACGTCCCGATGATCTGCCCCGGCTGTGGAAGCTGATCAACGCGACCTGCGGCGACGCGCTCGCCCCGTTCACGATGCAGACCGGCAAGAGCTACCACTTCACCGCCGACGGCACCGCGGCGCTCGCGTACCGCACGCGGATGGGGATCGCCGTGGTGGGGGGCGACCCGGTGGGCGACGAGGCGCGCTTTCCGGAACTGGTCGCCGATTTCGCCGCCACCTGCCACGCGCACGGATGGCGCATCGCCGTAGTGGGGTGCAGTGAGCGGCGGCTGAGCCTGTGGACCGATTCGTCAGTGCTAGGACAACCGTTGCGGCCCATACCGATCGGCCGTGATGTAGTCGTTGATGTTACCGGTTTCGACATGGTGGGCCGCAAATTCCGCAACCTGCGTCAAGCGGTGAAGCGGACCCACAACTGCGGTGTGACAACCGAAATCGTGGCGGAGCAGGAGCTCGACGAGAAGTCGCTGGCCGAGCTCACGGAGGTGGTCCGGGAGTCGTCCAAGGGGGCCCACGCCGACCGCGGATTCCACATGAACCTCGACGGCGTACTGGAAGGCCGGTTCCCCGGAATCCAGCTGATCATCGCCAGGGACAAAGCGGGCACCGTGCAGGCGTTTCACCGATACGCCACGGCCGGCGCCGGCAGCGACATCACCCTCGACGTGCCGTGGCGCCGGCGCAGCGCCCCCAACGGGCTTGACGAGCGGCTCAGTGTCGACATGATCATGGCGGGCAAAGAGACTGGGGCACAGCGGGTATCGCTTGCGTTCGCCGCGTTTCCCGAGATCTTCGATGACAAGAACCGCGGCCGGACCCAGCGCGTCTTCTATCGGTTGATCCACGTGCTCGACCCGTTGATCGCCCTCGAGTCGTTGTATCGGTATCTACGCAAGTGGCATGCCCTCGACGCCCGTCGCTACGCGCTGATCTCCATGGCGCAGATCGTCCCGCTACTGTTCGTGCTGTTGTCGCTGGAGTTCATGCCGCGCCGGCGACACCTCTGAGTGTGTCTGCGCCTGTGTCACAGTGAGTTGCTGACAGCCCAGCCCCGTGGGCAGGTGGTGAGTCGCGACCACCACCGTCCGTTGCGGGGAAAACAACCGTGAGTTCGGGGTCAACAGATCTCGCAGAATCCGTTCCGAGTCGGTGACATCGAGATGTTCGGTGGGTTCGTCGAGCAGCACGATCCCCGCGGGAGAGATCACCGCCCGCGCGAGCAACAGCCTCCTGCGCTGGCCGGCCGAAAGAGCCTGCGCCCCAGCGGTGAGCACCGTGGCCAAGCCGTCGGGAAGACCGGCGATCCACGAGTGCAGTCCGACCGCGTCCAGCGCTGCCGTCAATTCTTCGTCGTCGCAGTCTCCGCGCGCGACCAGCAGGTTGTCGCGGATGGTGGTGGCGAAGACATGGGCGTCCTCGGCGAAAAACCCGATCGCGCTGCGTAAGTCGGATTCGTCGAACTCGCTCACGTCGGTGTCGCCCAGCCTCACCCGCCCGCCCAGCGGTGGCAGCAGGCCGGCGAGCGTCATCAGCAGGGTCGTCTTCCCCGAACCGCTGGCGCCGGTGACGGCCAGCCGCGCGCCGGCCGGCAGATCCACCTTGATGCGGGTCGAGCGTGCCGCGCCGTCATGACCGGAACGTACGTCGGCCGACAACCGTCCGGTACCGACCGGTGCGGGTACGCTCGCCGTCGCGATCTCGGACCCGGGCGGTGCCAGTTCGAGCAGGCGGCGCGCGGCGATCCGCGACCGCGTCAATTGCGCCGCGGCGGCCGGTAACGGCGTCATCGCCTCAAAAGCGGACAGCGGCAGCAGCATCAGCACGGCCAGCGTGGTGGGCGCGACCGCGTGCGCCAACCCGATCGCGCACACCACCGCGCCCAGCACGCTCGCCCCGATCGCCGCGGTCGGCATCGCCGCTGCGACAGCCGCCGGTTTCGCGGCGGCGTCCAGCGCATCGCCCCAAGCGCGTTGCCGGCGTTGCGATTCGGCGATGACATCGGGAAGCAGGCCGGCCACCCGGAGCTCGGGCGCGTGCTCAAGGGCGAGCATGGCCGACGTGTCTCGTTCGGAATGATGCTGTCGCGCAACGTCTTCCTGGGCTGCGGCGGCACGGCCGGCGATTCGGGGCGCGACCAAGCCGGCGGTCAGCAGGCAGACGGCCAGCACCACGGCCGCCGCCGGCGAAATGGCCGCGACGACCGCGGTTGCCGCCAGCGCCAGCACGACCGCGACGCCGATCGGCACCACGGCGCGAACCAGGACGTTGGCCAGCTCGTCGACGTCAGCGCCCGCGCGGGCTACCAGTTCACCGCTGTGCAGCCGGACGGAGGCCGCCACCGGTCCGCGCGCCAACCGTTGGTAGATCTGTACGCGTGCGGTGCCGGCCGTCCGCAGGGCCGTGTGATGGGTGGCCAGTCGCTCGCAATAGTGCAGCACGCCCCGCGAGATCGCGAACATGCGAACCGCGACCGCCGCCACCGACAGGTCCAGGACGGGCGGCATCTGCCAGGCGCGCGTGATCAGCCATGCCGAAACGCCGGCCAAGGCCAGTGCGCTGCTTAGCGAGAGCACCCCGAGCGCGATCGCCGCCAGTACGCGGGTTAGCCGCGGGCACAGCAGTGCCAAACCGTCGATCAGCGGATCAGGTTGCGACATAACGCACCCCGCGCTCGGCGACCACCTCGACGACCTGGTCGCCGATGGCCAGGACAGGCGCACGGTGGCCGACGACGATCACGGTCGCACCGGCCCGCGCCCGCTCGACGATGGCCCGCAAGACGCGCTCCTCGGTGGCGGCGTCCAGGTGGGCGGTCGGTTCGTCGAGCAACAGCACGGCGGCCGTCGAGCCGAGAGCCCGGGCCAGACCCAGCCGTTGTCGTTGTCCCAGCGACAAACCGGCACCGCCGCGCCCGAGCGCGGTGCCGCCGGCATCTGGCAGTTCGGCCAGCACCGCGTCGAACCCGGAATCGGCACAAGCCTTTTCGACGTCGTCGAGGTTCCCGAGCAGCATCAGGTTCTCATCGACGGTGCCCGGCACCAGCACCGGACGTTGCGGAAGCCAGGACAGTTGCGGCCACCATCCGGTGGGCTCCAGGTCGGCGACGTCGACGCCGTCCACGCTGACCCGGCCCGACGAGGGCACGCTGATGCCGGCGATCGCCTGCAGGGTGGTGCTCTTGCCGGCGCCGTTGCGCCCGGTCAGCACCGTCACCGAGCCGGGTTCGATGACCGCGTTCAGATCGCGCGGCGCCCGGCCGTCGCGGCCGCCCACGGTCAGATGATCGAGGTGAATCCGCGCGCCGCGCGCGCTGACCGTCAAAGTCCCGGCCTTCGGCGCGGTCGGCTCGCCGATGAGGGCGAACGCCGCAGCGGCCGCGGTCCTGCCGTCCTGCGCGGCGTGGAATTCCACGCCGATGCGGCGCAGCGGCCAGTACACGTCGGGAGCCAGTAGCAGGACCGTCAACCCGGTGGTCAGGGTCATCTCACCGAACACCAGCCGAAGACCTATCCCGACCGCGATCAGCGCCACCCCGAGCGTGGCCAACAGCTCCAGCACCAAAGCCGACAGGAATGCGATCCGCAGCGTCGCCATGGCCGAACGGCGATGTGCCGCAGCCAGTTCGGCGATACGGCGCTCGGGCCCCACGACGCGCCCCAGTGCGCGCAGGGTGGGGATGCCGGCGATCAGGTCCAGCAACCGGGCCTGCAGCGTCGTCATCGCGGCCAGCGCCGCGGCCGACCGGTCAGCGGTGGCGAGTCCGATCAGCACCATGAAGATCGGTATCAGGGGCAGCGTGATCGCCACGACCACCGCCGATTTCAGGTCGTACGCCGCGATCACGGCGACCGTGGCCGGGGTCAGGATCGCGGCGAGCAGCAACGTCGGCAAGTAGCCGGTGAAATAGGGGCGCAAGCCGTCCAGTCCGCGGGTGACCACAACGGCGGCCGAGTCGCGTTGCGTCGCGAGTTCGCTGGGTTGCCTGGCGGTCACCGCGGCAAGCACCTGGCCGGACAGATCGGCGATGACCGCGCTGGCCCCCCGTTGCCCCAGCCGGGCCTGCAGCCAATGCGTCACGGCACGGACTACCCAGAGCGCCAACAGGATTGACAGCGGGACCAGGAAGGCGCGCAAACCGCGGGCGCCGGAATCGCCGACGGCGCGCGCGACGATGCCCGCCAGGACGACCGCCGAGCCGATCGCGCAGCCCGAGATCAGAACGCCGCAGCCCACCACGGCGACCAGGTAGCGGCGCAACGCCGCCGACGCCCGCCACAGTCGCGGGTCCAGGGGCGCCCGGCTGGTACGGTCCGTACCGCTCAGGACGCGCGCCTTGCCAGGCCGATGGGCGCGGGTATCCGGTCGGCCGAGATCCGTTGCCGGAATACCCAATACGTCCATGCCTGGTAGATCACCGTCAGCGGAGCCATGAACGCCGTCACCCACGTCATGACTTTGAGGGTGTAGTGGGTGGAGGAGGCGTTGTAGATGGTCAGGCTCCAGTGCTGGTTCAGCGTCGAGGGCACCAGGTTCGGATACAGCGACGCAAAGAGCAGGATCACGACGGCCGCGACCACCAGTGCGACGCAGGTGAACGCCCACCCGTCGGAGGCGCGCCGCCACACCAGCAGCACCGCCGCCAGCTGCGCCAGCACCGCCGCGGCCAGCACCACCCAGCTCCAGTCCTTGCCATGGGCCAGCTGCGTCCAAAGGCCGAAGGCCGCGACCAATCCGGTGACGGGCAGGGACAACCAGACGCCGAATCGGTACGCGTCGTCGCGGATTGCGCCGGAGGTCTTCAACGCGACGAACGTCGTTCCGTAGAACAAGAACAATCCGGCCGTGGCCAGGCCGCCCAGCACCGTGTAGGCGTTGAGCACATCGGAGATCGAAAGGTGAATGTGGCCATTGGCCTCGACCGGGAGTCCACGCACCAGGACGGCGAAGGCAACGCCCCACAAGAAGGCCGGCAACCAGGACCCGGCCGCGATGCCGGCATCGGCCCAGCCGCGCCATTTGGTGTCATCGATCTTGCCGCGCCACTCGATCGCCACCGCGCGCACGATCATGCCGAACAGGATCGCCAGCAGCGGCAGATACAGCGTGGAGAACACGGTGGCGTACCAGCCGGGAAAGGCGGCGAACATGGCCGCGCCGCCGACGATCAGCCAGACCTCGTTGCCGTCCCACACCGGTCCGATGGTGTTGAGCGCCGTGCGCCGCAGCGGTTCGGGCTCGCCGATGCCGATGCGCGCGAACGGTTCCATCAACATGCCGACGCCGAAGTCAAAGCCCTCGAGGATGAAGAATCCCAGGAACAGCATTGCGATGATGCCGAACCACAACTCCTGCAGTCCCACCGTGTCAACTCCTTTCGGCGTCGGGCTAGGTCGTTGTCAGTACGCGAAGGACAGAGGTGCCACCTCGTCATCGCTGGGGGCCTGCGGGGGAGCGGGTTCCGCATCGTGTTCCAGTGGCCCTTCGACCACGTAACGTTTGAGCAAGAAGAACCACAGGACCGCGAGCACCGCGTAGACGAGGGTGAAAGTCACCAGCGAGGTAATCACCATGCCGGGCACATGATTCGACACTCCTTCGCGGACCGTCATCCGAACCAATTGATCCCCAGTGGGATTGGGCGCCACCACCCATGGCTGACGGCCCATCTCGGTGAATACCCACCCCGAAATGTTGGCCAGGAACGGCGTGGGAATGGTGAGCAGCGCGAACCAGGACATCCAGCGGCTCCTGGGTGTTCGCCCACCGCGGGTAACCCACAACACGGTCAGGGCAAACAACACCGGGATCACCAGGAGCCCGATCATCGCCCGGAACGACCAGTAGGTGACGAACAGGTTCGGCCGATAGTCGTCGGGTCCGAAGCGCTGCTGGTAATCCTGTTGCAAATCGTCGACCCCGCGCAACGTCACGCCGCTGAACTTGCCCTCGGCCAGCAACGGCAGCACATAGTGCACCTTGATGACTTCGGCGACGCTGCCGCAGTTGTTGTGCGTTCCGATCGTCAGCACGGAGAAGTCGGGATCGGTCTGCGTGTGACACAACCCCTCGGCCGACGCCATCTTCATCGGCTGCTGCACGAACATCAGCTTGCCCTGACGGTCACCGGTGAAGAACAAGCCGATCGCGGCGAGCAACACCACCCCGCAGCCGAGGATGGCCGCCGGACGAAACATGGTGCGGGCGTCGGTTTGCGCATCGGGCGCGACCGACCCTGGCTCGCGTGAGCGCACCATCCACCAAGCGCTGACGGCGGCGACGAAGGTGCCGGCAACCAGCAACGCCCCGGTTATGGTGTGCGAAAACGCCGCCTGCGCCGTGTTATTGGACAGCAGGGCGAAGATGTCGTCCAGCTCGGCGCGACGCGTCGCCGGGTTGTAGTGCGCGCCGACCGGATGCTGCATGAACGAGTTCGCCGCGATGATGAAGAAAGCCGACGCGTTGACCCCGAACGCGACAATCCAGATGCAGGCGAGGTGTATCAGTTTCGGCAGTCGGCTCCAGCCGAAGATCCACAACCCGATGAACGTGGACTCGAAGAAGAAAGCGAACAAGCCCTCCATCGCCAGGGGCGCGCCGAAGATGTCGCCGACGAACTTCGAGTACTCAGACCAGTTCATGCCGAACTGAAATTCCTGGACGATCCCCGTTGCCACGCCGATGGCGAAGTTGATCAGGAACAGCTTGCCGAAGAACTTGGTCAGTCGGTACCAGGCGGTGTTACCGGTGGCCACCCACACCGTTTGCATGATGGCGATCAGCGGCGCCAAACCGATGGTGAGCGGCACGAAGATGAAGTGGTAGACGGTAGTGATACCGAACTGCCACCGCGAAATATCGACGACATTCATCTGTCATCTCCCGAGACTGCGGAGGCCCGATCAACGGCTACGACAGAGTGTAGTAGATATGTCGGCGCCAGCGCTACCCGCGCCCCCTCAGCCGGCGAGGGTCTTGGACGCCTTACGGATTCCGAACGACGAGACGATCTCGAACACGCCGATCACCACGAACCACGCGCCGACCACGATGGCCAGGGTGACGATGGAATCGAAAGGTGACGCCAGGACGACGATGCCGGCGATCAGGCTGATCGCGCCGACGAAGATGTTCCAGCCCCGTCCGGGAAGGTGCGGGTCACTGATCGCCGAAATCGTTGTTGCGACACCGCGGAAGATGAATCCGATGCCAATCCAGATGGCCAGCAGCAGGATTGCATATCCCTGGCCGAAATGGCGGAAAGCCAGCAACGCCAGAATCAGCGACGCCGCGCCACTGATGAACAGCAGGATCCGGCTTCCCGCCGAGACGTGAAGTGAGAACGCGAAGACGACCTGCGCGATACCGGTAATCAGTAGATAAACGCCGAAGGCGACGGCGGCGACCAGGATGGAAATTCCCGGCCACGCCAACACCAGGACACCAACGACAAGCGACAGCATTCCCGACAGCAGAGCGGATTTCCACAGATGCGGCAGCAAGCTCGGAACGGGGTGGGTTCCAGGAGTGCCAGGGGAGATAGTCATGGCCGCAGTCTGGCACAAACGTGCGCCGTGGTACAGGGACTTTGGTCAGACGTGGACCGTGCGGGGATCCTCGGCACGCAGGTCGGTGGGCTCTTCGCCTGCCGTGCGGCCGATTAGATACCAGGTGCGCATAACGCCCTTGCCCTTGACTTCGATGCGGCCGCGTTCTTGCAGAACGAAGTCGTTGTTGAGGCGCTCGTACATCGCCTCGGGCACTTGAATCCGGCCCACCGAATCGGTGGACTCCATCCGCGACGCGACGTTGACCGCGTCGCCCCACACGTCGTAGAAGAACCGGCGCGAGCCCACCACACCGGCCACGACGGGCCCGCAGGCCATGCCCACCCGCAATGGGACGGCCCCGCCATACGGATCATGCAGCGTGGCAGCGACATTGGCCATATCGATCGCGAAATCGGCCAGCGCGGAGGCGTGATCCGGCCGCACCCGTGGAACCCCGCTGACCACCATGTAGGAGTCTCCGCTGACCTTGATCTTCTCCAGGCCGTGCTTGTCGACCAACTCGTCGAAGGCGCCGTACAGCCGGTCCAGGAACCGCACCAGGTCGGCCGGGGCTGTGCTGCTGGCGCGTTCGGTGAAGCCGACGATGTCGGCGAACAAAACGGAGGCCTCGTCGTACTTGTCGGCGATGACGTTTCCGTCGGCGCTCTTGAGACGCTCGGCGATGCTGCCCGGGAGCATGTTGGCCAGCAGCGCCTCCGACCGCTGGAACTCGGATTCCATCACCGCCTCGGCGCGCTGCGTGTCGCGCAGCGCGTACCACACCGTGATGAACACCATGACGCAGGCGGAGACGATGGTGACGATGAACATCATGGACTGTGCCCACGCGGGCACCAGACCAGTGTTGCGGGGCACGAGGAACTCCAACCCGATGACGAGGCCCGCGGCGATCGCCGCCAGGCCTGCCGCCAAGACGATGTGTTCGAGGCCCAGCAGCAACACCACCAGGCACGCACCCACCACCAAGAAATATTGCGAGCCCGAGGACGTGCCCGCATCCCAACAGCTGGCGGACACGGTGACGTAGGCCGCGCCGATGAAGGTCAGCGGCGCGACCAGGTCACCGAAGCGGTGCAGCCACGGCACGCTCGCGAAGATCAAGGCCGCGACGACGTTCAGGACAAGCATCTGCCATATCCAGGCACCGGTGACCACCTGCAGCACCACGAAATTGGTGCTGACGATGACCGCCAGCCAGGCAGCGATCGTGAGCACTCGATACTGGCGTGCGGCGCTGTCGGCGTAATGCTGATTGCGGTCGCGTGACTGGGCGCGCGCCACGGCCACGCAGTCCGGGCGCTCCGACGAGCCGTCTGGGCGTGTGGGTGGGGCACCACATTTCTTGGCCGCCACGCAAGTAAGCGTAACCGCTGCGCTGCACGCTTGTCGGCTGTCCTTAGGAAAACTCGCGAATGAGCGGAACGCCCGGCCGGATGATTCCCGCGACTAGCTCGCCATCGGCGGTCGCCATTTCGCGTACCGCACCGACTCGCTAATCGGCCGACTTTCGACCAATTCGGTTTTACGAACCAAGGCTTCGCGGCGATATCCGCGATCGACCGACCGGGCGCCCGACCGGGCAGCTGCGAGTGGCCTGGGGTGCTGTCGGCGCTGGGTCCGTAACCGGCTCTTCTTCATTCCACGGCAGCGAGCAAACCACGCGATCGGCCGCCTCGCCGCGCAGATTGGGGCCAGCAGCGCCAACGTCACAAAAACGGCTTGCTGTAGATGTGACACGTCAGTTCTCCAATCTTCGGCTTGCGCCCGGCAGGCCGACGCAACCGCCCCGGTAACGCGGCGACATGCACAGAGCGTATGAGAGGACTCCGTCGACTCGACCCAACGACGCGCCAAATTCCGGCCGCGAATAGTCACTTTTTGATAACCGTTGAGCGATGTCGGCATAGTCGGATGCCCGGTGAGCGCGGCGGCTCACTCGTTCATTGGCAAAATGCGCAGGCAAACGGTGCAAGAATGACACCCAACCGATTGCTCGGCGCTGAATCCAGATGCGCATTAGGACTCATCCGCCGCATCGGGTGGCAACCTCCGCTTCAGCCCGCTTGCCAATATTCGTTCATCGGCTGGGCGAATTTGTCATTGTTTGTGAGCCTGGGAAGTTGCAGTGAGTCTTCGATCGTGCGGAGCAAGCTGTAATGGTTGTTGTAGTTGGTGGCAACGATGTGACCTTGGCGCATACCGGAATTCGGTGATGGGATGACGATCATGGGGACGTGGTTGCCTTCGTTGCCGATGCCCAGTGACAGGTTGTTGTAGTCCTCGTCCCACGTGATGAAGATGGCGCTGCGCTGCGTTTGGAATGCGGGTGAGTTCAGGATCGTGGGCAGCGTGGCCGCGAGGAACTGGTCGCCGGCCTTGATGTTGTATTGGTGGGTCGTCAGCAGGCTCAGGATGAACTCGAGGTTGACGGGGCCTTCCATGTTGTGGTCTTCGTCGGCCGCCCACCACACGTAGTTCGGGGTGGTGGCCGGCGAAGCGAGATCCGTGGCCATCCGCTCCAGCGGCAGCACGTGCGCCTGGCAGCGAGCGTCATTGGCGACGATGTCGTGGAAGGCGAGGAACGGTAGTTCACCGGGGCTGTAGGGACCCGCGGACTGCTTGAAGCATGGCTGCGGCATGGATTGCTCGTAGGAGGCCCAACCCCCGTGCGCCGCTTCGATGTTGTCGACCAGGTTGGGTTTGTCGAAGCAGTCCAGCTCGCAGTTGTAGTTGAAGCTGAAATCGGAGCCGCCGAGGATCGGGTAGTAGTTCGGAAGGCTCGGATGCGTTTGCGCGTAGTAATTTTTGCCGTACCCGTAGTTGTTGATGAGGCCGTTGGTGTATGGCGCATTACGGCTGCCGACGATGTCTTTCACGCCATGGTTTTCGAGATAGATCATGAATACGTGGTCGAGGGGGCCGACTTTCGACGCCGGCGGTGTCGGCGGCGGCGGGACAGGCAACGGGGCGCCGACGGTCAACGAGATGTTGTCGGCGTAGGCGTTGTTGTAGTTGCCGATCACCGGGTTTCTGTCTTTGAGGGTGACCACCACGTTCGCGCCGCGGGCTCCCCGGGGAATCATCCCGGTCGTCTCGCGTTGCAGGAGCGCGGTTTTCAAGCGGCGGTCCAGCACAGTGACCGGCCCGATCTTGCCGGCGCCCAGCGGCGTTTGGTGGTCGGCGGCAGTGAAAGTGACGGTGACCGACGCTTCGGACGGGTCTTCAAGGAAGCCGCCGAGCCATCCGCTCAGCATGTATGGCACTGTGCCGGTGTCGATTTGCGGCGCCGCACCGGACAGATCGACGAATTGGGTGAGCGTCGACGTCGCCACATTCCCACCGCCGAAGAATTGCGCCGCGCCGTCGGGCGGCCCATTCTGGGGCCGCGGAAATCCCAGGGCCGCTGGCAGAGTCGGGCCGGGCGACCCCAGTGGCCACGGCAGCCGGCGCATGGTGCCGTACTTGATGACGGTCGGTGTGCCGGTCACGGTCCACCCCGGGATGGACACCGAGCTGTACGCCGACAACGACGGGTCACCGAACTCGGCACCCGGATTCATCAACAAATTCGGGCTCATCACCACGGCGGCGGACACTTTCGGCGCGGTGAACGCCGACAGCACCAGCACGGCAGCCCCGGCGACGGCACCAGCCACACGACCAAGCCGACAGAACATCAGGTACCACCTCTGCGGTTAGGGCGCCGCGAATTGCTCCGTCGATCGTGAGCTATGTCACGTCGAACTCCTATGTTGTTGCGCGAATCGATATCCAGCAGTTGCCATTCGGTGACCGAGTCGGAGAAGCGATTCACCGTGCAATCGTGTATGGACGGTCTTGACTTCGCGTGGAAAACAGGCGGTACGAAGGCCCCGGCCCTCCCGACCTCTGATTGGCGGCGGATCTTCGCCGCGCGGCTCGGCAACGGGTGGCTCGCGCCCGTCGAATCGACGCGGCGGATGCGCTGCTGGGATCAACGCGGTAACCTGACCGGTTATATACATGTCTAACAATTCCGCTGAGCCCCCGGCGTGCCGTTGAATTTGGCCGGGTCGAATCGGGTAAGTAAATGAGTATGCCTTTGGGCCACGAAAACCTGGCCGAAGCGTTCGCGGACCTCGCCGCTGAACTGCAGTTCGATCGGGGATCTCCGGACACGCTGCAATCGATCGTCCATTCCGCGGCGCGGATCGTTCCTGGGGCGCGGTGGGCGGGCATCTCGCTGGTCGACGGCGAGACCGTCATGCCGAAAGTCCCAACCAGCCCCGCTGTGGCGGAGCTTGACGAGATGCAGTCCGAGCTCAATGACGGGCCGTGCTTGACGTCGTTACGAGGCCACCGCACCGTGCTGGTTGATGACATGCGCACCGATCCGCGCTGGCCCAGATATGTCCATGCGGCACGGCAACAGGGCTTTCTCAGCCTGTTGTCGTTCCGGCTCTTCGTCGAGGGCAACACCCTTGGCGCGCTCAACATCTACAGCGACAAGAGCTGCGCCTTCACGTCGGACTCGATCGTCCAGGGCAAGGTGCTGGCCCAGCACGCCGCGGTGGCCATGTTCGGGGCCGCAGCGGAAGCACAGTTCGAGGCCGGATTGGCTACCCGCGACGTCATCGGCGAGGCCGAAGGCATACTCATGCACTGGTTGGACTTGACCAGGCTGCAGGCGTTCAGGCTACTGACCCGTCTCTCGCAAAAGTCCGACACGAAACTGGTCGAGATCGCCCGCTTGGTCGTCGAGCACCATCGATCCAAGGTGAAGGCTGCGAGTTCCTAGTCGATCTCGCCGGTCAGATCGAACTCGGCAAGGGTGCGCCGAGCCAGCTCACGCACAGCTTGCTTGGTGTTCTCGGCACCGGGTTGGTAGGCGTTGATGGTGAGATAGATCTTCGAGCCGCCGCTGCGCCAAGACTGGAGGGTCATTTGACCGCGGGTCTGCTCGAGCCACTGTCGCGTCACGTGCTGCCCGGTCGCCCGGGTCATGACAAGTTCGCCGTAGGTGCCGTCGAGGCGGCACACCAACGGGTCGAAGTCGCCGAGGTTGGAGCAGAGCATCGGCGCGTCGGGGTCGGTGAATCCCGCGTCGACCATCCGTTTCAGCGCCTGCTTCGGGGTGAACGGGATCAGCGAGCGTAACTTCAGCGCCTCGTCCGGAGTCTCCCGCAGCGTGGCCAGCGCCCGCGTGATCCCGGCACGAAGGTCACTCAAGTCCGTCGTTACCCGTGTCGGATCGACGCGGACGATCGCAATCGACATTGCGTTTGCACGCATGTCACCCTCAGTGCGGTCGTTCATCGGCAGATGCAAGGTGACCACACCGTCACCGTCACGCCGACGCCCCGCGTGCTCAGCGAATTTCGCGGCGAACGCCGCGACCAGCGTCTTACCCGTTCCGCCGAGTTCCTTTGCGCGGGCGTCCCATTCGGCCGCGTCGATCTGGATCCATGCGGCCGGCACGACGATAGGGTCATCGCCCTCACACGCGCGGAGCGGGACGGCTCGCGGAGCCGGCGACCGTGCGAGCTCGCGCCGCGCACGACGGGCCACCTTCGTCACCCCGACGAGAGCCCGGGCCACGTCTGGGGCGTCGCGCGCGGTCTCGCGGGCGTCCTGCACCGCCGCGCGCGCACGAGTACGTGATCCCGGGAGTGGATAGTCAAGGGCGGCACGGTTGCCCAGGGCGGCATCGACAACTGCAAGGGCGAGCCCGAGGCCGTCGAGCAGGTAGTGGGAAAGGACCAAGCTGACCGCGGTCGAGCCGTCGGTAAGAGGAAGCACGCCAAGATGCCAGCCGCTGCCCTGTTCTGCATCGATCGGCAGTTGTGAGCGTTCGTCGGCCCAGTCGCTGAGTTCGGTTCGTGGGCGCGCGTAGTCTGCGACATCGATGTCCGACGGTCCACGCTCCAAGACCCAGCGCGGCCGGCCGAACGGCAGTGGCGAGCGCTCAATGCGGCGTCCCACCAGCCCGTGGCTGAGATTGCGGTGAAAACTTCGCAGTTCGGCGAAGTCGATAGCGTGCTCATAAATCCATACGCATTGGATGACGAGGTTCAGACCGGCGGCGCGGTGGCCGGCAAACAAGCCTTGATCCACCAGCGCGAGCCGGTTGTCCGCCCTCGCATCACCGCGTGATGCGAGGGCCTCAACGAATGCGCGCGCCCGGCCAGGCCAATTCATCAGATGAGGGTAGCCGAGCCAGCCTGTCGGCCGGCGCGGTGCGGGATCAAGCGGTTTGCGCCTTTGCGCAGAGGGCCGTTTTCGCCTCGGTCGACTGGTTGGCAACGGCATCGGCCGGCTCGAATAGCGCGGTGCGACAGGGCTTTTCGAGCGCGTTGCCGACTCGCGCGAGCGGCGATGGTGCGTCGGCGCCGGTGCGCCGCAGCCTTTCGGCGCCCGCCCAGCCGGCCGGCCGGCCGGATAACCAGGCATCATGACTGATGCCCCTCCGCCGCACGATCACCGAAAGGCCGAAACCTCCGCGATGAAATTTGTGTTGGCCGTTTATGGAACGCGCGGCGATGCCGAGCCCGGTGTAGCTGTCGGTCGTGAGCTGTTGCGCCGAGGGCACGACGTGCGTATGGCCGTCGCGCCCGACCTGGTTGGCTTCGTTGAGTCGGCGGGCCTTACGGCGACCGCCTACGGGCCGGATGCGCGGGCCTGGCAGGACGTCCACCGCGACCTTTTGACGCGGTTGTTCCGCGCGCCCTGGAAGGTCCGCGAGCTCAAAGGCGCAATCCGCGAAGATCGGGAGCTGTTCAACCAGCTCTGGGAGGAGATCAACAAGACGCTGATGTCGCTGGGGGACGGGGCAGACGTGCTGGTCGCCAGCGCCATTGGTGAGCAGTCCGCGGCCAACATCGCTGAGTACTACGACGTTTCGTTGGCGATGCTGCACACCTTCCCGATACGGGCCAACGGCCAGCTCCTTCCGGGCCTGCCGACGCCGGTGGGCCGTTCCGCGATGCTCCTGTCCGAGCGGCTGAGTTGGCCCATGATGAAGAGGCGTGATGACGTGCAGCGTCGCGAACTCGGGCTACCGAAGGAAACGGGCCTGTGGTCGGGACGGATCGCCGAACGCGGAGCGCTGGAAATCCAGGCATACGACGACGTGTGCTTTCCCGGGCTGGCGGCCGAATGGGCGAAGTGGGAGGGGCAACGCCCCTTCGTCGGTGCGCTGACGATCGAATTGCCCACCGAAGCCGATGCGGAGGTCGCGTCATGGATCGCCGCGGGAACACCGCCGATCTTCTTCGGGTTCGGCAGCACGCTGGTCAAGTCTCCCGCCGAAACGGTGGCCATGATCGGCGCGGCTTGCGCGGAGATCGGCGAGCGGGCGTTGATCTGTTCCGCAGAGACCGACTTCAGCGACGTTCCGCATCTCGAGCACGTCAAGACCGTGGGTGCGGTGAACTACGCGGCCGCCTTTCCCGCCTGCCGCGCGGTCGTGCACCATGGCGGCACCGGCACCACGGCGGCGGGTCTGCGCGCCGGAGTTCCGACGTTGGTCCTTCCGACCTTCGGCGATCAGACGCTTTGGGGAAATCAGGTCAAAAGGCTGAAAGTCGGTTCTGCTCGGCGGTTTTCGAGCACCACCCGCGAATCGCTGGTTGCCGACCTGCGCCGCGTCCTGGCCCCGGAATGCGTCGCCCGGGCTCGTGAGATCTCGGCCCGGATGACCAAATCCGGCGAAAGCATTGCCGCCGCCGCGGACCTTTTGGAAGGTCTCGCCGCGCGCCGACCGTGAGCTGAGCATCGGCCCCGGATGCGCGATGCCTGGGCGGGCATGGCACCCTATTGCACGTCTGTGCAGTGAGCGGAATGACGCTAGATGGGCGGGTCAATGCCGGCATGCGTATTCGGGCGTACCGACGCCGAGGTCGACTTCCTGGTGCGTGGCCAACAGTCGGGGATCGCGGTGGTCGGCTTCGGCTACATCGGCACCGTGATCGGTGCCGTGCTGGCGGACCGAGGCTGGCCGGTGACCGGGATCGACGTGAGGCAGAGCGTCGTCGACGAGATCAACCTGGGCAAGACCACCGTGCCCGAGCCGGGGCTCAGCGAGCTCGTGTCTGACAACGTACGGATCGGCCGGCTTCGCGCGACGACCGATTTCGGCGCCGTCGCGGACAACGATTTCGTGATCGTGAACGTCGGTACGCCGCTCGGTCCGGGCTACGAGCCCATCGTCGACGACATCAAGGCGGCCGCCCGGGCGGTGGGGGAGCACCTGCAGCCGGGCCACATCGTGATCCTCAAGAGCACGGTGCCGCCCGACACCACCGAAACCCTTGTGCTGCCGATCCTGGAACAGGCCTCGGGCCTACGCGCCGGCGTCGACTTCGGGTTGGCGTTCTGCCCCGAGCGGCTCGCCGAAGGCCAAGCGATCCACGAGCTCACGTCGATTCCCGTCGTGGTCGGCGCCGTCGACGAGCGCAGCGCCCGCGCTTGCGCGACGCTGTGGCGACATGCACTCGGAGTCGACTCTGTCGTCGTCGACAACCCCCGCACCGCCGAGATGGTCAAGCTGGCCGACAACCTCTGGGTGGACCTCAACGTCGCGCTTGCGAACGAGCTGGCCAAGGTATGCGACAGACTCGGCATGGACGCCCTGCAAGTCATCGACGCGGCCAACACGATGCCCAAGGGCGGCGGCGACGTGAACATCTTGCGGCCGAGCATGGGCGTCGGCGGTTACTGCCTGACGAAGGATCCGTGGTTCGTCAACCATCTGGGCGAGTCCGTGGGGTTGGAGCTGGCGATTCCGCGGACGTCGAGGACTGTCAACGACACAATGCCCGCATACACCTTTGGGCTGCTCGAGCAGCTGCTCGCCGATCAGGGCAAGCCGCTCGAGACGAGCAGGATCGCGGTGCTGGGTATCGCGTTCAAGAACAACACCGGCGACTGCCGGCTCACACCCACCAAGTCCGTCGTCGACTTGCTCGAGGAGTCCGGCTGCGGGCTCTCCATCCATGACCCGTGGGTGACGGACGCGGAGGCCCGCACGGTGACAAAGATCCCCCTGACCGCAGACATCGAGACCGCGGTCGAGGATGCGGACGCGTTGGTGGTCCTCGCGGGCCACCGACAGTTCCACCAGATGCCCCTGGTCCGGCTCGCGGACCTGGCGGGGCCCCGGTGCGTGTTCCTCGACGGGCGGAATAGCTTCGACCCGGCAGCGGTGCGCACGGCTGGCTTCGTCTACAAGGGCATCGGCCGGTAGGCGTGCCCAAACCCGAACTGAGAGGGCGTTCATGTCCAATGTCGTGGTGACGGGCGGCTACGGCTTCATCGGATCGCACCTGGTCGCCGCGTTGCTGGGCCGCGGGGACTCGGTCACGGTGTTCGACCTTCAAAAGGACACGCGCGACTGCGATCTCGACTTCGAGCGGCACCCCAACTTCCGGTTCGTGCAGGGCGACGTGACCGATATGGACGCGCTCGAGAAGGCGCTCACCCCCGACGTCGACAGGGTCTTCCACCTGGCCGCGATCGTCGGCGTCGAAAACTATCTCAAAGACCCGCTGCGGGTTCTCGATGTCAACGTGACCGGCACTCGCAACGTCCTCGAACTGAGCCATCGGCACCAGGCGCATGTGGTGTTCGCCAGCACATCCGAGGTGTTCGGGAAGAACCCGAACCCGCCGTTCGCCGAGGACGACGATCGCGTCCTCGGCTCCACAAGAACCGCGCGGTGGAGCTACAGCACCAGCAAGGCCATGGCCGAACATCTCGTCTTCGCGATGCATGCGTCCCGCGCGTTGCCGGTGACGGTGGTTCGCTACTTCAACGTCTATGGCCCGCGGCAACCTCCGATTTTCGTGATTTCGCAGAGCATTCACCGGATCCTCAATGGCCGCAGGCCGTTGCTCTACGACTCCGGTGACCAGACGCGGTGCTTCACCTATGTCGACGACGCGGTCGCCGGAACCTTGCTCGCGGCCGAGAGCGGCGCGGCGATCGGTGCGGCCTTCAACATCGGCAGTATGACCGAGACGACGGTGCGCGACGCCGTCGCTCTGGCGATCAAGATCGCGGATGTCGCCTCGGTGACGGATGCCGAAACTGTCGACACTGCAGCGCGTTACGGGGATCGCTACGAGGACATCCCGCGCCGAATCCCCGATTCGACCAAGGCGCAGCGGGAGTTGAGTTGGCGCCTCCAGATAGACCTCGAGGAGGGGATTCGTCGCACCATCGATTGGGCACGGGCGAATCCCTGGTATCTCAAGGGATTTGCCGCGCATCAATCTGTTGCTGGAGGTTCAACTGAACGAGATCAGTAAAGAGTGCCGCCTATGCGGATCGACTGGCCCACATCGGCCTCTTGTGGTTCGCGAAATGATGTTCGGGACCCGCGAGCGGTTCGACTACTACCTTTGCGCCGCATGTGAGACGTTACAAATCGTGCGCGTGCTCGAGGGTGATGAGCTGATGCGCCACTATCCCCGGAATTATCACTCGTACAACGAGCCCCGGCTTCTCCGATGGCTCATCACCCAGCAGGACCGCTACAAGTTGCGCGCCGGCGGCCGGCTCGTCGGCCGTCTGCTGACCCGGCGCCTGCCCGACGGTATCCTTCGCCTTCTGCTCGGTGGAGACGTGCTCGGCATGCTCGCTGCGCTTCCGCTTGACGGTGACGCGCGGATTCTGGACGTGGGCTGCGGTAGCGGTTTGCTGCTCGACCGATTGGCCAGGGTCGGATTCAGCGACTTGTGCGGCGTGGATCCGTTCATCGCGGGCGATGGCCGGACGCCGCGAGGAGTGCCGCTGCTCAAGCGCGATTTCAGCGAGGTGACAGGCGAATTCGATCTCATCATGTTCAATCATTCGCTCGAGCATGTTCCGGACCCGGTCGCCATGCTCAAGGTCGCGCGCGAGAAGCTCGCCGCCGGAGGCATGTGCCTGGCTCGCGTTCCGACGACCTCGTCGGACGCGTGGGCCAGTTATGCGGCCGACTGGGTGCAGATCGATGCCCCTCGGCATTTCGTCATACCGTCGTGTCAGTCAATGGCATTGGCAGCCGAGAGGGCCGGGCTGCGGGTGGAACAGACGATCGATGATTCGAATCTGGGTCAGTTTCTGGGGAGCGAAGCCTATCGAAGAGACGTCGGGGTGACCGACCCGCAGATCCTTCGGATGTTCGGGCCAAGGCAAATGTGGAAGTGGGCAAAGCGCGCGGATCGGCTCAACAGCCAGGGCCGCGGCGACCAGAAGGGTTTTGTCCTGCGGGCCAAGTGATCCCGTCAGATGGCCCCCGCGCCCCTTGCCACCAGCGAGAGCGCAACCACCGCAAAGATCGCCGCCAAAACCTGCGCACGGTGGGCCAACGCCCATTCATGCAGCGGTTGCAGCGCCGCTTTGGTTTTCTGCGGCGTGAGCAGATAGCTCAACAGGGTGATCTCGAAAACCGCAAGCATTCCGACGACGAATGCGATGGCGGCGATCACCTGCGTGCCGATCGGGGCTCCTGACGCCACGATGGTGGTGTCTACGAGCAGGACCAACAGCGGGCCCGGCAGGATGGACATGCCGACCGCCAACGCCACCCACAATGACCCGTTCTCCCACGCATCGTTGGCACGGCCGACCAGCCGACGTATGGCAGATCCGCGTTCGTTCGCCGCATCGGTTTCGCCGCCCCGCGGCAGCGAAACCGCGGCCGGTGTTGAGTCGAGCACCACGGTCGAGGAGTTGGCGACCGGTGCCGGCGCGCTTCGCCTCGCGCGTGAGCGCACCACGATCAGCGCTGCGATCGCCAGCCCGAGTACACCCAGGCCGAGTTGGATGTGCCGGGCCATGGAATTCGGGCCCGCGGTGGCCAATTCATGTGCAGTAGATCTGAACGCCGGCATGACGTGCAGCGCCACCAGCGGGACCAACAGGGCGGGAACGTTTGTGATCAGGCAACCGATCCAGCAGGCGAGCAGGCTTTGCACCGGCCGCGGCCGCGAAATCAGGAGAAGGATGAGGCCGAGAAGCACGGGATTGAGCGCCCACAGAAGCGCCATCCCGAGCACGGAACCCCACACCGGCCGAGACACTACCCTGTCGACTCCCGGCCGCGGGGGTCGCGGTCCCGGTCCGCACGGCGGGCCGGCGTCGACGGCCTTCCTACACGGGGCCCGCTGGTCAGCCGGCGTGTCTCAAGCCAGCGAAGTTCTCCAGGAGATCGGCGGTGTTGGCAACGCTTTCGGTGGGTTTCGTTGTCCGGGTGGCCACGTCGCGTGCCCGCGCGGCATAGTCGTCGTCGAGGATCGTGCGCAGGTCCGCAACCAGCGATTCCTGGCTGGCGGCTGAAAAGCGGCGCCCGAAGCCAACTTTCAGCCGCTTCACCTGTGCCGCCCAAAGTGCTTGATCGGGCGCCGTCCACAGGATCAACATGGGGACTCCGGCACGCAGTCCCGCGGCTATGGTGCCCATGCCGCCGTGGTGCACGACCGCGCGGCAAGTGGGAAACACGGCCGCGTAGTTCACCGCGTCCACCACCTTGACGTGGTCGAATTGCGGGAGATCGCCGAAGTCACTCCAGCCGGAGCAGACCACCGCTCGCTCGCCCAACTGGGCGCACGCCGCGCCGATCATGGCGAGCGTGTCGGCCGGAGATTTGACCGGGGTGCTGCCGAAGCCGAAAAAAATGGGTGGCGTTCCCGCGGCAATCCATGACGCGACCTCCTCATCGGCGTCCGTGGGCATTTCGATCGTCAGCGCGCCGGCGAAGGGGCGTTGGGAGATCGATGCCGCCCATTCGGCCGCCAGCCCGGGGAAACAGACTTCTTCGTAGGCCTGAATTTCCAGCGATCCGCGCTCGGTGATCCGTCGCGGAGCGGAGCGCGTCGCCTTCGGCAGGCCCAGCTCCCGGCGCTGCACGTCGTCGAACTTCTTCATCCCGCGCCAACCCACCCACTCGTACGCCCTTACCGCGGAGCGGCACCATGCCGGCGACAGGAACGGCAGGACCTGGCCGTTGACCCGTACCGGGGCGAGATGCAGTGTGGCCAACGGAATGTCGTAATACTCAGCGACATTGGCGGCGGGCTGCTCGAAATTCAGAAAGGTGATCAGCAGGTCGGCGCCGTCCGCCAGCGACCGCAGCGTAGCGTTGATCTCCGCCCAGTAGTTGGTGACGGATTCCCCGATCTCGCGCCACGACCGGATCAGATCCCGCACCTTCCAGAAGTTCTGGAATGAGCGTGTCCATAGGTCGCGGTGCGCGCCCCACCACTCGCGCGTATCCGGTCCGTAGGCGACGGCCGTGAGTCCAGCGGCCTCGGCGAAGCCGACCAGATCGGGCGGCACTGCCATGCGCACGTCGTGCCCGCGGCGCAGCAGTTCGCGGCCGACAGCGACGCACGGCTCCACATCGCCACGCGTCCCGTAGCTCGCCAGCACACATTTCATCGCGCACCCCGCGGCATCGGAATCTCCCTCTAAGCTGCAGCGAACTGCGCTATATGTCTGGCTTTAGGCCGTTTACGGCTAATCGCGATGTGACTATAACGGAGTGGTGACCCCGGGCCGCCGCGAATTGTCAACTGACCCGCCTCATCTGCCGCCGATGCCGCCGACGATCAGCGACATCCCGCCCAACGCGATCATCGTCACCAAAATTTTGCGGCGGTGCGCCAATGCCCAGTCGTGTAGCCGTTGCAGGAGTGTCTCCGTTTTGGCCGGCATGGCCAAGTAACTGACGAGGGTGACCTCGGCGATCGCGAGCACCCCGATGACGAACGCGATGGCGGCGCCGACCTGCGTGCCGAGCGCGGCTCCCGAGGCCACGATGATGGCGAACAGCAGCAGACCGACATCGGGTTCCACGCCGCCGAATGCCAAGCCGATCACGAACGCGACCCACAAGGATCCGTTTTCCCAGGCGTGGTGGACGCGGCCGAGCAGCCGCCGCAATGCCGGCTTGTCCTCGGTGGCCGCATCCCGGGCGCGGTCCAGCACCCGCGACATCATGGGTGGTGTGTTGCGGTCCAGCAGCCGGGTCGAGGTGTCGCCGCCTACCGGCTGGTGTTCGGGCTGACGCCGGCGGGTCACCGAGCGCACGATGATCAGCGCGGCGACGCATAGCGCAAGCACTCCCATCCCGATCCGGACCTCCCGGACGATGGTGCCCGTCGCCAGATCGTCGGCAAGCGATTTGAACGTCGGCGTGACGTGCAGCAGTGTCAGCGGAACCACCACGGCCGGAATGCACCCGCCCAGGCAGCCGACGCCGTAGGCGAGCAGGTTGTGAATGGGCCGCGGCCGGGAGATCACCAGAAGCATGATGGTGAGGCGCACTGGGTTCAGTGCCGTCACAAGTGCCAGCGCCAGCACCGAGCCCCACATGGCCGGACACACTACCTTGGCCGTTTGCTCCTGCGAGGATTCCCGCGAGAGCGCCCCCCGGCATGACGATCAACAATGTTGCGCTGCAACGGGTTACGCTCAATTCCGGGACCAGCGGTCAGGAAGACGCCGGCCGGAAGTACGGTACGACGATGGACAACGTGCTCGATCCGTTCGACCAGCTCACGTTCGACGCGGAGCGAGCGACGGGAGTCGCGTCGATTCCGCATCCGTTCTGGGTGTACAGCCACCCGGTCGACATCGACGGTTTGCGGAGGTTTCATCATCATCTCCAGCGGGGACGGCTGGCCCGCCGCATCGAACCGTCACGATTGCGGTTCGGACGCCACCGGTGGGTATCAGCCGGGCGTCCGTCCGAGATCGAGATCGCCGCGACGCCTCGCCCACGTGCGGAACTCGACGCCTGGCTCGACGAGCAGGCCGCCAAACCGATCGATGCCCGAACCGGGCCCGAATGGCGCCTTGCTGTGCTGCCCTTCAGCGACGGCGGCGCGGCGGTGAGCTTGGCCGTCTCGCATTGCCTCGTCGACGGGGTCGGGTTGTTGGAGGCGATGGCGGATGCGGCCGATGGCCGCGATCACCCGAGCAGCTGGCCCGGCGCCGGGTCGCGCCGGCGGTGGCAGGCCGTGCGCGAAGATGCCGGTCAAACCGTGCGTGACATCCCCGCTCTCGGCCGCGGCGCCGCGGCGGCGGCACGGCTGACCCGGCGTGCCCTGCGCCAGGGCGCCGCAGCCGCGCCGTCCACCACGCCACTTCGGCTCCCCGCGGGCTACGACGAACCGCTCACGCCCCCAACCGCAACGGTCTTCATCGATGCCGGCGAATGGGAGACCCGTGCCCGCACGCTGGGCGGGACCAGCAACGTGCTGCTGCTGGGACTGGCGGCGCACCTGGCAAAGCGAATGGGACGGGTCACCGCGGACGGGTCGGTCCTGGTGAAGATGCCGGTCAATGAGCGCGCCGGCGGGGACACGCGCGCCAACGCGGTCAGCCATCTCACCGTCACGGTCGATGCCGCACCCGCGACCACTGACCTGTGCGAGATTCGGACCGCGGTCAAGGGAGCGCTGACGAGCCATCAGGAGTCGCGCGACGACGAGCGGGCGGTGCTGGCGTTCGTTCCCCTGTTGGGCCTGTTGCCCAAGCGTCTTGTCCGGCTCGTCGACAACGCCGTCGTCTCGTCCAACCTCGGGGTGATCAGCCCGGCCGTCGTGCGGCCGGACGGTACCGACGCCGACCTCTTCGCCGCGAGGCTTTCCTACCGGGGCGTGACCAAGGAGTTGATGCACCGTCTGGGCGGAGCCCTGTACGTGCTGTCGGGCACCGCGCAGGGCCTGGTCTTCATCTCGGTCACCGTCCATCACCCGGGCTATGCCAATTCGAATGAAGCTTTGCGCCAAGACCTTTCGACCGCCTTGACTGACTTCTCGCTCACCGGGACGTATCTCGGGGCGCCCCCGGTCGCACACCGCTGACGACGACCACCAGCGTCGGTGCGGGGCCTTCGCTGTCGCGAGCGCTTTTACACACACGTACTATTACCCCGTTTGACCGGGTTCGGTGCGGTGCGGCAGCCGAGGGATCGAGGAGAGGCCAATGACAACCGTCTTGTTCGTGCTCGGGATGGCCCGATCCGGCACCTCCGCGATGACGCGCGTTCTATCCCTGTCTGGTGCCGCACTTCCGCCCGGCATGATCGGCGCCGCCAAAGCCAATCCGCGCGGCTTCTGGGAACCACGCCAGGCCAGTTACCTCAACGAGAAAATCCTGCGCCGCCACGACAGCGCCGCCACCGACCCCACCCTGCGCCTCCACGAAGAAGCCGCCGACGGACGCGACATCGCCGAGATCAACTCCTATCTCGCGAAGCTGCCGCCGTCGGACCTCTACGTCATCAAGGATTTGCAGATGGCCCCGATCGCCCCGCTGTGGTTCGAGGCCGCACGTATAGCCGGCTACCAGGTCGGCACCGTGATCGCGCTACGCCATCCCCACGAAGTCATCAAATCCGTCACCGCGATGATGCCGATCGTCAAACCCGAACTCGCCGCCGCGCTGTGGCTGAAAAACAGCCTGCTCGCCGAGCGCTACACCCGAGGCCGGCCGCGCGTGTTCGTGGAGTATTCCTACCTTCTCGAGGATTGGCGCCGGGAGGTCAAACGCATCTCCACGACCCTCGATGTCGATCTCAACCCCGACGAGCCCGCCATCAACGAATTCCTCGCCGCCGACGATCGTCACCAGCGGGCCGACGGTTCCCCATGCCCGGAACCATTCGGCACCGAGTGGCTGACCACGACCTACCGCAATCTGCGCCGGGCCGCTGGCGGCGACACGTGGAGCCACCAGGAGCTGGACCAGGTCTTCTCCGACTACCGGGCCGGCGAACAGCGCCTGCGCACCGCGTTCGACAACTATCGGCGCGTAGTCAGGGCGCAGCGCTTCGTTCCGCGCAAACTCATCTTCGAACTCGCCGCACTCGCCCACCGGCGCAAAGGCACCTGGGCCTAGACAGGCCGCTTCGATTAGCCGCACCGGAAGTGAAAGGCCAAGACCAGCAATGAAATTCGCGCTTGCAACCTTCGGGAGCCGCGGCGATGTCGAGCCGTGCGTCGCGATCGGGCGTGAGCTGCTGCGCCGCGGGCACGACGTGCGCATCGCCGTCCCACCCGATTTGGTCGGCTTCGCCGAGTCGGTTGGGCTTGCGGCGGTCGCCTTCGGGCCGGAGGTGCAGCCCATCCTGGACGCGCACCGCACCTTTTGGACGGATTTCTTCCGCAACTTCTGGAGAGTCCGGCACCTGGTCAGGCTGCGGCACGAGATAGCGGACCCCGTCATTCATCGCTGGGATCAGATCTGCGCCTCGCTGAAGTCGCTGGCCGACGGTGCCGATCTCCTGGTCAGCGGGCTGAATTTCGAGCAGGCCGCAGCCAATGTCGCCGAGTACCACGACATTCCACTGGCCACGGTGCACATCTTTCCCGTTCGCGCCAGCGGGCAGTTCCTGTCCGTTCTGCCGGCGCCGGTGGGACGTAGAGCGATGCGCGTGTACGAGTCGGTCGCCTGGCGCGCGGCGAAAAAGCTCGAGGACGCCCAGCGCGCCGCACTGGGCCTTCCGAAAGCGACTGGCCCGCTGCCGCGGCGGATCGCCGAGCGCGGCTGGGTGGACATCCAGGCCTTCGACGAGGTCTGCTTTCCCGGGCTGGCAGCCGAATGGGCGGAATGGGACGGCCACCGGAGTTTTGCCGGTGCGCTGACGCTGGACTTGCCGACGTCGGCCGATGACGACGTCGCGTCGTGGATCGCCGCGGGAACACCGCCGATTTTCTTCAGCTTCGGCAGCACCCCGGTCAAGTCTCCGGCCGACACGATCGCCATGATCGGCGCGGCCTGCGCGCAGTTGGGCGAGCGTGCGCTGGTGTGCGCCGCCGGGACCGACTTCGGCGACGCCGGCCGTTTCGAGCATGTCAAGGTCGTCAATGCGTTGAATTACGCGACGATCTTTCCGGCCTGTCGCGCCGTCGTGCATCACGGCGGCACGGGCACCACGGCCTCGGGGCTGCGCGCCGGAGTTCCCACGCTGATCCTCTCGACGGACATCGATCAGACGATTTGGGGCGCGCGGGTCAAACGCCTGAACGTCGGCACCGCCCGGCGCTTTTCGAGCGCCACCGAGCAATCGCTTGTCGAGGACCTGCGCCAGATCCTCGCCCCGGATGTCGTCGCGCGGGCCCGCGAGCTGGCCGCCCGAATGACCACCTCGGCCGAAAGCGCTGCGGCGGCAGCTGATTTGGTGGAAAAGTACGCCCGGCCGGTCAGCGATGGCTAAGACGGACTGGTCGTCCGAGGCGAGGCTTGGGCCGCGCGGGCCAGGGTTTCCGGTGTGATCGACATCACACGATGACCCCCGGTCACCCCCCTTGTTGACCCGCTATTGGACTCAAGTAGGGTAGTCATCTTGTTCCACTCATGTCGACTAGATGTTCGGGAGATCTGGGAGAAGTGGTGAGTCTCAATCCGCTTGACGATGACGATGGCAGGTTTCGGGTCTTGGTCGATGGCGAGGAGCAACACGGCCTGTGGCCGACCTTCGCCGATGTGCCGGCCGGTTGGGGGACGGCTCACGGCAAATCGGACCGGATCGCTCGCGTCGGCCGCATCGAACTCAACTGGACTGATATACGGCCGACGAATCTGCGCGAGCGGCTGTTAGCAACGCGGTCTTCTAACAGGTGACCCGGCCGGAGTCGGGGACTTCGGGGGAACTAAGCAGTCGGGTATTTCCGCTCACGCGGGGACAACGCGACATCTGGCTGGCCGAGGAAACGGGTCGGTTCGGCGCCAAGTGGCAACTGGGCGTGCTGGTGCGAATCGCGGGTCCGGTCGACGCCCGTCTGTTCGAGTCGGCGGTTCGCCAAGTGGTGCGCGAGGCCGAATCGTTCAGGGTTTCCGTTTTCCAGGTGGATGGCCACGTTTTCCAGAGGGTCGTCGATTATCCGGACGTCGAGCTCGCTCGCTACGACCTGGTGGGATCGCAGGATCCCGCACAGGACGCGTATCGGTTGGCGGCTTCAATCCAGGGCACGTTGATGCCGTTCAGCGGCCCGCTGTTCAAGTTCGCGTTGTTGCAGACCCGGTCAGACGAATTCTATTTCTTTGCGTGCTGCCATCACATCGTGGCGGATGGGCTGGGCCTGGGCCTTTTCTGCCATCGTATTGCGGCTGTTTACAACGCAATTGCCTCGGGACAACAGATTCCTCCCGCATTCTTCGGCACGCTGCGCGATCTGATCGACGCCGAACTCGAGTACGAGGCGTCGGCCGAATATCTCGACGATCAGGCGTATTGGACTGAAAACCTGCCGCCGGAAACCGAAGTGCGCTATCGGTCAACGCATGCCGGAGACGGGACTGATTCGGATGGGTGTTCGGCACCCGTTGAACTGGATCCCGTCGTCGTATCCGGGATTCGTGAGTTCTCCCAGAAGTTGGGGGTTCGCCGCTCGGCGGTGATCACGGCGGCGTGTGCGTTGCTCGTGCGCGGATATGACGCGGAAAGCACAGACGTCGTGCTCGACCTTCCGGTAAACCGGCGGGTGCGTCCGGAAACACGACTGGTGCCCGGGATGGTTTCCGGGGTGGTCCCGCTGGTGTTCAGGGCTCCGCCGGACGCGACGGTCGCCAGCTTCTGCGAACACGTCGGCACCCGAATGGGAGAGGCGTTGCGGCATCAGCGATTCCCGGTGCATGCGATGGAGCTGGCCGCCCGTTCCCGCGACTCCGGGCGGACGCCGAACCGGGTGATCGTCAATTTCATCCCGCCCACCTATATGTCCGATCTCGCCGGCTCCCCGGCATCGGCGACGCTGACCAATTCCGGCCTCGTGGATCAGTTCGGGCTGCTGTTTACCAGGGACGGCGATCAGCTTTTCCTGAGCACCGCGGGCGCTGGGCATCTGTTTACGAATTCCGATGTCGACGATTTGGCGCGGCGGCTGGAACGCGTGCTGGCGGCGATGATCGCCGACCCTGGGCGGTCGTTGTCGTCAATAGGCGTCCTGACCGGCGGTGAGCACGCCGAGTTGGATGCCTTCGGCAACCGGGCGGTGCTGACCAACCCGACGAGCGCACCGGCGTCGATTCCGCAGTTATTCGCCGCGCAGGTGGCGCGTACCCCCGACGCGGTGGCGCTGACATGCGGGGAGCGTTCGTGGACGTACCGCGAATTCGACGAGACCGCGAACCGGTTGGCCCACCTGCTGCGCGCTCAGGGCGCGCAACCGGGTGAGTATGTCGCGCTGTTGTTTTCGCGATCGGCCGAGGCGATCGTCGGTCTCGCGGCGGTGCTCAAGACCGGGGCGGCGTATCTGCCGGTCGACCCCGCGCTTCCGGCGGCCCGCATCGAGTTCATGCTCGCCGACGCCGCGCCGGTTGCGGCGATCGCGGCACCCGGGCTGCGAGCCCGCCTAGACGGGTACGCGCTGCCGGTCATCGATGTCGACGACCCCGCCGTTGCGAGCCAACCCAGCAGCGCGTTACCCGGACCGGCCCCCGACGACATCGCCCACCTCATCTACACCTCGGGCACGACCGGCGTCCCCAAGGGCGTGGCGGTCACTCACCGCAGCGTGACCCAGCTGGTCGCAACGCTGGATGCCGGATCGCCCCGCGAAGGCGTCTGGTCGCAGTGGCATTCGCTGGCCTTCGACGTCTCGGTGTGGGAGATCTGGGGCGCGCTGTTGCGCGGCGGGCGGTTGGTGGTGGTGCCCGAAGAGGTGGCCGGGTCCCCGGATGACTTGCGCGCGTTACTGGTCGCCGAACATGTCAGCGTCCTGTGCCAGACCCCCTCCGCGGTCGCGGCATTGTCGCCCGACGGGCTGGAGTCGACGGCGTTGATCGTGGCCGGTGAGGCCTGCCCGGCCGATGTGGTGGACCGCTGGGCGCCCGGCCGGGTGATGATCAACGCCTACGGCCCGACCGAGACCACGGTGTACGCGGCGACGAGTGCGCCGCTGCGGGCGGGACTGGGTGCGCCCATCGGCTCGCCGGTGCCCGGGGCGGCCCTGATGGTGCTCGACGGGTGGCTGCGGCCGGTGCCGGCGGGCGTGGTCGGCGAGCTGTATGTGGCGGGCGAGGGCGTGGCTTGCGGGTACCTGCGCCGGGCCGGGCTGACGGCGGCGCGGTTTGTGGCATGCCCATTCGGCCCGGCGGGGACGCGGATGTACCGCACCGGGGACCTGGTGTGTTGGGGCGCCGACGGACAGCTGCAGTATCTGGGGCGCGCCGACGAGCAGGTCAAGGTCCGCGGGTACCGCATCGAACTCGGCGAAGTCCAGGCGGCGTTGGCCGGCCATCCGCGGGTGGCGCAGGCGGCGGTGATCGCCCGTGCGGACGGCGCGGGTGGCGAGCAATTGGTGGGCTATGTGGTGCCGGATCAGCAGATGATGCTGGTCCGCGAGCCAGAGCGCGAAAAGCAGCTCGTCCAGCAGTGGTCCGGCGTGTACGAGGGTCTGTATTCGTCCGGCGCGCCGGCGGAGTTGGGCGACGATTTCGGGGGCTGGGTCAGCAGCTATACCGGCGCGCCGATTCCGCTGGAGCAGATGCGCGACTGGCGCGCGGCCGCGGTGGACCGGATCCGCGGGTTGCATCCCCACCGGGTGTTGGAGATCGGGGTGGGTTCGGGGCTGTTGCTGGCCCAGCTGGCCCCGGAATGTGACGAGTATTGGGGTACGGACTTCTCCGCGCCGAGCATCCGGAGTTTGCAAGCGGCGGTGGCTTCGCAGTCGTGGGCTGATCGCGTGCGGTTGCGGGTGCAGCCCGCCGATGTGGCAGAGGGGTTGCCGCAGGGGCACTTCGACGTAGTCGTGCTCAACTCGGTGGTGCAGTACTTCCCGAGCGCGGGCTATCTGATGGATGTGCTGGCGCTGGCGATGCGCCTGCTGGCACCGGGCGGCGCGGTGTTCATCGGCGACGTGCGCAACCTGTCGCTGTTGCGGGCGTTTACCACCGGGGTGGTGTGCGCCGACACGACCGTTGGTGAGGACACCGCGGCGATGGTGCGTGAGCGGGTGCGCCGCGAGATGCTGGCCGACCAGGAACTGTTGCTGGCGCCCGAATTCTTCGCCGGGTTGCCGCAGTATGTGCCCGAGATCGGTGCGGTGGATGTGCGGCTCAAGCAGATGCGGGCGGCCAACGAGCTGAGCGGCTACCGCTATGAGGTGGTGTTGCGCAAGGCGCCGGTGGCGGCGCACTCGCTGGCGGATCTGGCGTCGCAGCAGTGGGAGCGGTTCGGCAGCGTGTCGGTGCTGGGGGAGTTTCTGCGCTCCCAGCAGTTGCCGGGGTTGCGGGTGAGCGGGGTGCCGCACGCGGGAATCTGGTCCGATGTGGCCCTGGCCGCGGCGTTGGCCGGCGCCGACGAGCGCGTGGCGGTCAGCGCGGTGCGCGCCGGGCTATCCACTCCGGATACGTTGTCGCCGCACCAATGTCATCTGCTGGGCCGGCAACTGGGATACGCGACGGCGGTGACTTGGTCGCCGATAGCGGGGTTGATGGATGTGATCTTCACCCGCGCCACCGACGCGGTCTGGTCGGATGTGTACCTGCCGGCTACCCCGGTGGGTTCGTTGAGTGGGCATGTCAACGATCCCGCCGCGATTGAACGGGCCGCGGAGCTGCGTGGCTATGTGGCCGGCCGGTTGCCGGAGTTCATGGTCCCGGCGGCGATCATGGTGGTCGAATCGCTGCCGTTGACGGCCAACGGGAAGCTGGACAGGCGGGCGTTGCCGGCCCCGGAGTTCGTCACTGCGGTCGCCTACCGGGCACCGCGTGATGGCCGAGAGCTGGTGCTGGCCGGCCTGTTCAGCGAGGTGCTCGGGGTGACGCAGGTCGGCATCGACGAGTCGTTTTTCGACCTGGGTGGGCATTCCCTGTCGGCGGCACGGCTGGTGGCGCGCGTGCGCGCCGAACGTGGTGTCGACGTCCCGATCCGGGCGGTGTTCGACGCACCGACCGTGGCCGGGTTGGCCGAATGGATCAGCGCGCATGCCGGAAAACACGCCGGTGCGGCGTTGACCGCGCGGCAGCGGCCTGCGCTGGTGCCGTTGTCGTTTGCTCAGCGCCGGTTGTGGTTCATCGATCAACTCGAGGGGCCGTCGCCCGTTTACAACATGGCGATGGCGTTGCGGCTGGAGGGGCGCCTCGATACCGAGGCGTTGGGCGTGGCGCTGGCCGACGTGGTGGGCCGCCATGAGAGCCTGCGCACTCTGCTTGCGGCGACTGATGGCGTGCCCCAACAGGTTGTGCTGCCCGCCGAGCGGGCGGACTTTGGTTGGCAGATCACCGATGCTGCCGGCTGGTCGGGCGAGGGGCTGGAAGAGGCCATTGCTGCGGCGGCGGGCCACAAGTTTGATCTGGCGAACGAAATTCCCTTGCGGGCAAGGCTTTTCCGCCTCGGCGAGGAAGAACACGTCTTGGTGGCCGTGGTGCACCATTCCGCCGCCGACGGGTGGTCGTTAAGCGTGCTGGCCGCAGACATCGGTGTGGCGTACGGCGCCCGATCGGTTGGGCAGAAACCGGGCTGGACCGATTTGCCCGTGCAGTACGTCGATTACACGTTGTGGCAGCGCGAGCAGCTGGGCGACCTCGACGACAGCGACAGCCGGATCGCCGCCGAGTTGGCTTACTGGGAGCAACATCTGGCCGGGATGCCCGAGCGCCTGCAATTGCCCGCCGATCGGCCCTACCCGCCGGTCGCCGACTACCGCGGCGCCACCGTGGAGGTGGACTGGCCGGCCGAACTCCAGGTGCGGATAGCTCGGCTGGCCCGCGAGCACAAAGCCAGCAGTTTCATGGTGGTGCAGGCCGCCCTCGCGGTGCTGCTGTCCAAGCTCGGCGCCGGCAGTGATGTGCCCATCGGGTTCCCCGTCGCAGGGCGCCGCGATCCCGCGCTGGATGGGCTGGTCGGGTTCTTCGTCAACACACTGGTGCTGCGGGTGGAGCTCGCCGGAGATCCCACCGTCGCCGACGTGCTGGCCCAGGTGCAACACCGCAGCCTTGCCGCCTACGAGCACCAAGACGTGCCCTTCGAGGCGTTGGTGGATCGGCTCAACCCCAGCCGGAGCCTGACCCATCACCCGCTTGTGCAAGTGCTGCTGGCGTGGCAGAACTTCGCCGGAAAGGATGGTTACCCCGCCGCCGGGTTGGCTCTGGGCGATCTTCGGGTCACTCCGATGCCGGTGGACACGCACACGGCCCGAATGGACCTCACGTTCACCCTGTCCGAACGCTGGACCGAGGCCGATGAGCCCGACGGAATCGGCGGGACCGTGGAATTTCGCACTGATGTGTTTGATGCCGCCAGTGTCGAGGTGTTGGTGGGGCGGTTGCGGGGGGTGTTGGTGGGGATGACGGGTGATTCGGGGCGGCGGTTGTCGTCGGTGGGTGTGGTTGGTGGTGTTGAGCGAGATTGTTTGTGGGG
>JAYZBN010000031.1:0-117105 GCA_036338755.1 Actinomycetota bacterium
CACCGAAATGGTGATGCCCGGTGACAACACCAACATCTCGGTGAAGCTGATCCAGCCCGTCGCCATGGACGACGGTCTGCGGTTCGCGATCCGCGAGGGTGGCCGCACCGTCGGCGCCGGCCGGGTCGTCAAGATCATCAAGTAATCTCGCAGTACCGCAAAGCCCGGATTGCCGACTCGGCAATCCGGGCTTTGCGCGTTGGGTGGGCTGGGACCAAAGCGGACGAGTCCCTGCGGCGGTGGCGCGACCTGGTTTACGATTTGCCCATCTTTTCCTGACCGTAGCGTTGCGGGGGGTTGGCAATGTCGTTCGTTCAAGCGACGCCCGAATTCGTCGAGGCCGCGGCCGGGGACCTGGCCAGCATCGGGTCGACGATCACCTCTGCCAACACCGCCGCGAAGGGTCCGACGTCGAGCGTGCTGGCTCCCGGCGCCGACGAGGTGTCGGTGAGCATCGCCGCGCTCTTCGATGCGCACTCCCAGGTGTATCAGGCGCTCAGCGCGCAGGCGACCGCGTTTCACAGCCAGTTCGTGGAGTTGATGAACGGCGGTGCGGCGCAGTACGCGTTCGCCGAGGCCGCCAACACCGCCCCGCTGCAGGCCGCGGCGGCCCAGGCGTCGGTGGCCGCGCAGGTACCGGCGGTGAGCGCCGGCGCCGTGGGTACGTCCGCGCCGGCCGCGCCCGCCGGACCGCTGGCGGCGGGGATGGCGCCGGCCGCCGCGCCGCCTGCCCCGGCCGGCCCGCCGGTTGCGGCCGCACCGACGGGATCGGCGACGCTGGCCTCGGCCACCACGCCGGCCGGCGCGGCGCGGGTGGTCACACCGGCTTACGCGCCGGCCAGCTCTGCCGCCACCGTCCAGCCGGCGGCATCGCCGGTATCGGTGGCGACACCGGCCGCCGCTCCCGCCGCGGCCGCGCAGGCCGGGGTGCCGCCACAGACCTCCGCGGCCCCGGCGATGCCGGTGTCGGCGCGCGCCGGACCGCACGCCGAGGCCGCCGCGCAGCCGGGGCCCCCGGCGGGCACGCCGGTCAAGCGGGTGCCGGTCGTACCCCCCGAACGGTGACCTGACGCGGTTTGCGCGTAATTCGTTCGCCGCGGCCCGGTGAGCGCTAATCTGACACCGATTCCCCAGCAAGCCGAGGAGGGGCATGTGTTAGCGCGCTACCTGAAGGCACAGTTGATCGTTTTGCTGTGCGGCGGCCTGGTCGGACCGATCTTTCTGATCGTGTACTTCAACCTGGGGCAAGACAGCCTGCTGCAGTGGATGTTCTACGTCGGTCTGCTGGTCACCGTGGCCGACGTGTTGGTCGCGCTCGCGTTGGCGAACTACGGCGCCAAGTCGTCGGCCGAGGCGGCCGCGCTCGAGCAGAACGGGGTGCTGGCGCTCGCGCAGATCACCGGGATCACCGAAACCGGAACATGGGTGAACAACCAGCAGGTCGTCAAGGTGCGCCTGCACATCGCCGGTCCCGGAATCCTGCCGTTCGACAGCGAAGACCGGGTGATCGCCAGCGTCACCCGGCTCGGCAACCTCAACGCCCGCAAGGTGGTGGTCCTGGTCAACCCCACCACCAGCGAATACCGGATCGACTGGGAGCGAAGCGCTTTGGTCAACGGGCTGGTGCCCGCGCAGTTCACCGTGGCCGAGGACAACAAGACCTACGACCTCAGCGGGCAGGCCGGCCCGCTGATGGAAATCCTGCAGATCCTCAAGGCCAACAACGTCGCGCTCAATCAGATGGTCGACATCCGGTCGAACCCGGCCCTGCGCGGCCAGATCCAGGCGGTGGTCCGCCGAGCGGTCGAACAGCAGACCCCTGCCCCGCAACCGGCTCCGGCCGGCGCGCCCGCCGCGGTGGTCACGCCTCCCGAGCCGTCGATCGCGGCGCGGTTGCAAGAACTGAAGGATCTGCACGCCAGCGGGGCGCTAACCGACGACGAATACGCCAGCCGGCGCGCGTCGATCATCTCCGAAATCTAGGCGCCCGTCCGGCGACGCCGGGTGAATTAGAACACGTTTCAGTTGCGCTGCTAGCCTGGCTTGATCTATCGGCGGTCGAAGGGGTTACACGTGGCTGGACAGGCCGGATCACTGCAGGGACGGGTCGCATTCATCACCGGTGCCGCCCGCGGGCAGGGACGCTCGCACGCCGTGCGGCTGGCCCGCGAGGGCGCCGACATCATCGCGCTCGACATCTGCGGGCCGGCGTCCGCAAGCGTGACCTACCGGCCGGCCACCCGCGAAGACCTCGACGAGACCGCCCGCCTGGTGGAGAACGAGGGGCGCAAGGTCTTGAGCCGCGAGGTCGACATCCGCGACGACGCCGCGCTTCGGGAAATCGTCGCCGACGGGATCGAGCAGTTCGGCCGGCTCGACGTCGTGGTGGCCAACGCCGGAGTGCTGAGCTGGGGCCGCATCTGGGAGCTGACCGACGAGCAGTGGGACACGGTCATCGGGGTCAACCTGACCGGCACCTGGCGCACGCTGCGCGCCACCGTGCCCGCGATGATCGACGCGGGAAACGGCGGCTCCATAATCGTGGTCAGCTCGTCGGCGGGCATCAAGGCCACACCGGGCAACGGCCACTACTCGGCCAGCAAGCACGGACTCACGGCGCTCACCAACACCCTCGCCATCGAGCTCGGCGAATTCGGCATCCGGGTCAACTCCATCCACCCGTACTCGGTGGACACCCCGATGATCGAACCCGAGGCGATGATGGAGATTTTCGCCAAGCATCCCACCTTCGTCCACAGCTTTCCGCCAATGCCGGTGCAGCCCAACGGATTCATGGCGGCCGATGAAGTGGCCGACGTGGTGGCGTGGCTCGCCGGCGAAGGCTCGGGCACCCTCACCGGCACGCAGATCCCCGTGGATAAGGGTGCACTCAAGTACTGAGCGGCCATCGTGCTAAGAACACCACGTGAGTAGTGACGAAAGCGCCAACAACGGGATCGTGATCGTCGGCGGCGGATTGGCCGCCGCGCGCACCGCCGAGCAGCTGCGGAAGGCGGAGTATTCCGGGCCCATCACGATCGTCAGCGACGAGGTGCACCTGCCCTACGACCGCCCGCCGCTTTCCAAAGAGGTGCTGCGCAAAGAGGTCGACGACACCGCGCTCAAACCGCGCGAGTGGTACGACGAGAACGGCATCACCCTGCGACTGGGGTCGGCCGCGACGAGCCTGGACACCGCCGCGCAGACGGTGACTCTGGACGACGGGACGACGCTTAGCTACGCCGAACTCGTCATCGCCACCGGCCTGGTGCCCCGCCGCATCCCGGCCATCCCGGATCTCGAGGGCATCCGCGTGCTGCGGTCCTTCGACGAGAGCCTGGCGCTGCGCGAGCACGCGTCGGCGGCGCAACGCGCCGTGGTCATCGGCGCCGGCTTCATCGGCTGCGAGGTGGCGGCCAGCCTGCGCAGCCTGGGCGTGGACGTGGTGCTGGTGGAGCCGCAGCCGACGCCGCTGGCCGCAGTGCTCGGCGAGCAGATCGGGCAGCTGGTCGCGCGGCTGCACCGTGCCGAAGGTGTCGACGTTCGCCTCGGGGTCGGGGTGGCCGAGGTGCGCGGCGACTCGCACGTCGAGGCGGTGGTGCTGAGCGACGGTACCGAATTGCCGGCCGACATCGTGGTGGTCGGCATCGGGTCGCGCCCGGCGACCGAATGGCTTGAAGGCAGCGGCGTCGAGGTCGACAACGGCGTCATCTGCGACGAGGCCGGACGCACCAGCGCGCCGAACGTCTGGGCCCTCGGCGACGTCGCATCGTGGCGTGACGCGACGGGACACCAAGGGCGCGTGGAACATTGGAGCAACGTCGCCGATCAGGCACGGGCCGTGGTGCCCGCGTTGCTGGGTCAGGACGTGCCGTCGGTGGTGGTCGTCCCCTACTTCTGGAGCGACCAATACGACGTCAAGATCCAGTGCCTGGGTGAGCCGGAAGCCGGCGACATCGTCCATATCGTCGAGGACGACGGCCGCAAGTTCCTGGCCTACTACGAACGCGACGGGGCGCTGGTCGGGGTGGTCGGCGGTGGGATGCCCGGCAAGGTAATGAAGGTTCGGGCCAAGATCGCCGCGGCCGTACCCATCGCGGAAGTGCTTGGCTGACACGGACTTTCGCTCGCTCGACTGCGCCGGATCATTGCCAGTCCACCGGCGGGCCATGCGGATGACATTCGCCCAGCACCTGCGGACCGCCCCCCGGCCAGACGCGGGCACGCACCAGGAACTTGATCGGTGCGCCCGGCCCGTCACGCGCGGGCTCCATCGTGAGGTGGACGAACGGCGAGCGCGCATCGGCGCACGCGGCCAGCGAGTCCAGATGGGCGCGCACGGCGCCGCGTTCCTCGGCGGACAGATACTGCCAGGTGATCGAATGCCACAGGACAGTCAGCGCCCCGTCGGCCAGCGTCAGGCCGGCGACTGCGTCGGCCGCCGTGCGGCGCTCGAGCACGGCCGGGACCCGGCGGGCCACCTCGATGGCGCCGCGCAGCCGCGCCAGCCGGGCACCCTGATCGGGCCACACGTAGCTCAGCACCGTCAGCTCGCCGTCGGCGTCACCGACGTCGACGGGCGCGATGTCATAGCCGTGGCGCGCCACGATCCGCACGTCGCGCCGGGGTGGCAGCGCGCCGCGCCATGCGTCGTCGATGGTCACCGGCGAGTCGTCCGGCCCCCACTGCCCACCGGGGAACCCGTAGCGGTAGTGATCCCCGCGCAGGTTCAGCCCCGCGCTCGACCCGATCTCGTAAAGCCTTATCGGCAAGCCGAATTCGTGGTTGATGTGCAGCAGCCCGCCGATCAGGGCGGCCGATCGGCCCACCTCGTTGGTCTGCGGTGGGTGGCCGAGCGCCGCGCGCAGCATGTCGACGTGACCGGCGGCCGTGTCGAGGATTTCCGGCCAGGCGGACCGGGCGTCCCACCGGCCCCCGGTGCTGGGGTAGAAGCGGCGTAACCGCGCCGCCCGGCCGTCGAGCACCAGTCGGTGTAGCCCGCCGAGCAACCGCAGCGGCACCGCGTCGCGCGACGGCGCGTCCTCGCGCCCGGACAAGACGGTCGCGAAGACACCGCCGGCTTCGACGTCGCCGGCCACCAACTCGAACAGCTCGCCATACATCGGCGATCCCGACGAGGCGCAGAAGCTGCCCTGTGACCGCAGGGTGTGCAGCAGGTGCTCGGCCGTCACCTGCCCCACCCGTCCAGCCCCGCGCCAACGACGTCGAAGGCATTGCCCAGGGCGACCGGCAGCGGTACGGATTCGTCGCTCAGCCAGTGCTCGTATGCCGACAAGGCCACCCCGAGCATCGTCCAGGCGACCGTCTGGGGCGCCAGATCGGTGGTCTTGCAGTCCAGCCGGCGCGCCACGAATCCCGCGATCACCTCCCGCCAGCCCGCATACATCGTCATCGAATACGCTTGCAGCTCAGCGGTTTGCAGGATCACCCGCATGCGCTGCCGGTGGCGGGCCATCTCGGATTCGTCAAAGGTGTTGAACGCCAACAACGCAGCGCGCAGCGCATCGCCCAGGCGCACGTCAGCATCGACGTCGTCGAGCAAATCGCGCAGGTGGGCAAGGTGGTTGTCGAAGTCGCCCCACGGAATGGCGTTCTTGGATGCGTAATACCGGAACAGGGTCCGGCGGGAGATGCCCGCGGCCTCGGCGACATCGTCGACGCTCACGTCGGCGAAACCGCGGGCCGCGAACATGTCGATCGCGACGTCGGTGATGTGGTGCGGGGTGGTCGAGCGGCGCCTGCCCACCCGCGGCTGCGGCACCATCAGACCCCGCCCTTCCATTTCGGCACTCGATGCCATATTCTGACGGCGAGTGTGACTCAGCTCCCATCGTTGTCAAGACCGGACGAAAGGCAAGCCCCGTGGACCACGAGACCGAAACCGACACCCAACTCGTCGCCGAGACCCTGGTCGAAGAGGTGTCCATCGACGGCATGTGCGGGGTCTACTGACCGTGCCCGCGCCCGCGCAGGCTCGGACGCCGACGTCGTTCGATCCTGATCGCGGCTGGCGATTGCACCCGCAGGTGGCGGTTCGGCCGGAACCGTTCGGCGCGCTGCTCTACCACTTCGGTACCCGCAAGCTGTCGTTCCTGAAGAACCGCACCATCCTCACCGTGGTGCAGTCGCTGGCCGACCACGCCGACGTCCGGGCCGCCTGCCGCGCGGCGGGAGTGGACGACGCCGCGCAGGCGCCGTATCTGCACGCGCTGGGGGTGCTCGTCGAGTCCAACATGCTGGTGCCCCGGAAGGACGATCAATGACAACAGCGGCCCCTGTACCCCGGCTGATCGAGCAGTTCGAGCACGGGCTGGATGCGCCGATCTGCCTCACCTGGGAGCTGACGTACGCCTGCAACCTCGCCTGTGTGCACTGCCTGTCGTCGTCGGGCAAGCGGGATCCGCGAGAGCTGTCCACCCGTCAGTGCATGGACATCATCGATGAACTCGAACGCATGCAGGTGTTCTACGTCAACATCGGTGGCGGGGAACCCACTGTGCGGCCGGACTTCTGGGAGCTGGTCGACTACGCGACCGAACACCACGTCGGCGTGAAGTTCTCCACGAACGGCGTCCGGATCACGCCCGAGGTCGCCGCTCGGCTGGCCGCCAGCGACTACGTCGACGTGCAGATCTCGCTGGACGGCGCCACCGCCGAGGTCAACGACGCCGTCCGCGGCCCCGGATCGTTCGACATGGCGGTGCGAGCGCTGGAAAACCTTGCCGACGCCGGTTTCTCCGACGCCAAGATCTCCGTGGTCGTCACCCGGCACAACGTCGACCAACTCGACGAATTCGCCGCGCTGGCAAGCCGTTACGGCGCCACGCTGCGCATCACCCGGCTCCGCCCGTCCGGGCGTGGCGCCGATGTCTGGGAAGAGCTGCACCCCACCGCCGACCAGCAGGTCCAGTTGTATGACTGGCTGGTCGCCAAGGGCGAGCGGGTGCTCACCGGCGACTCGTTCTTCCACCTCGCTCCGCTCGGCCAATCCGGCGCCCTGGCCGGTCTGAACATGTGCGGCGCTGGTCGCGTCGTGTGCCTGATCGACCCGGTCGGCGACGTCTACGCGTGCCCGTTCGCCATCCACGACCGCTTCCTGGCCGGAAATGTATTGTCCGACAGCGGTTTCTCCAACGTCTGGAAAAACGCCCCGCTGTTCCGCGAGCTGCGCGAGCCCCAGTCGGCGGGCGCGTGCGGCAGCTGCGGGCACTACGACAGCTGCCGGGGCGGATGCATGGCCGCCAAATTCTTCACCGGCCTGCCGCTGGACGGACCGGACCCCGAATGCGTACAGGGCCACAGCGTCACGGCGCTGGCGCACGACCGCGAGACGCCGCGTCCCCGCGCCGATCACTCCCGCGGCAAGCGCATCCGCCAGCCGGTGCCGCTCACGCTGTCGCTGCCACCACCGGCGGTCACGCCGGCCGCGCCGCCTGCGCGCATGTGTAACGAAAGCCCGGTGTAGCGGTGGCCGACGCATGGTTTGAAACCGTCGCGATCGCGCAGCAACGCGCCAAGCGGCGGTTGCCGAAATCGGCCTATTCGTCGCTGATTTCGGCCAGCGAAAAGGGAGTCACGGTCTCCGACAACGTGGCAGCCTTCAGCGAACTCGGATTCGCGCCGCACGTGATCGGTGCGCAGGAGAAGCGCGACTTGTCGACCAGCGTTATGGGGCAAGACATTTCGCTGCCCGTGCTGATCTCACCGACCGGCGTGCAGGCGGTGCACCCCGACGGCGAGGTCGCCGTGGCGCGTGCCGCCGCGGCCCGTGGCACCGCCATGGGGCTGTCATCGTTCGCCAGCAAGCCGATCGAAGAGGTCATCGCGGCGAACCCCAAGGTGTTCTTTCAGGTGTACTGGCTGGGCGACCGTGACGCGATCGCCGCGCGGGTCGAGCGCGCTCGCGCCGCCGGGGCGGTGGGGCTGATCGTCACCACCGACTGGAGCTTCTCGCACGGCCGGGACTGGGGCAGCCCGTCGATCCCGGAGAAGATGGACTTCAAGACCATCGTCAAGATGAGCCCGGAGGTCATCACCAAACCGCGGTGGTTCCTGCAGTGGGCTAAGACCATGCGGCCCCCGGAGCTGCGGGTGCCCAACCAGGGCCGCCGCGGCGAGCCGGGGCCCCCGTTCTTTCAGGCGTACGGGGAGTGGATGGGCACTCCGCCGCCGACCTGGGAGGACATCGCCTGGCTGCGCGAGCTGTGGGGCGGCCCGTTCATGCTGAAGGGCGTGATGCGCGTCGATGACGCCAAAAAGGCGGTGGACGCCGGGGTTTCGGCCATTTCGGTCTCGAATCACGGTGGCAACAATCTGGACGGCACGCCGGCCTCGATCCGTGCCCTGCCCGCGGTGGCGGCCGCCGTCGGCGATCAGATCGAGGTGCTGCTCGACGGCGGCGTCCGGCGCGGCAGCGACGTCGTCAAGGCCGTCGCGTTGGGAGCGCGCGCGGTGATGATCGGCCGCGCCTATCTGTGGGGGCTGGCCGCGGCCGGCCAACCGGGCGTGGAGAACGTTCTCGACATCTTGCGGGGCGGCATCGACTCGGCGCTGATGGGTCTCGGGTTGTCCTCGGTTCACGACCTCGGACCCGACCACGTCCTGGTGCCGTCCGGATTCACCCGGGCACTGGGCGTGCCCTCGGGCGGCGCGTAGGGAAAGCCTGGCCATGCCGGGCGGACATCTCCGGATTAAGTGACGCGGCCGCAAATCGTGATACGGGCGGGGTAACCGTGACGGACGAGCCCACGATTCGAACGCCCGGTGAACGGCCGGAGAAAAAAAGTTATTTTCAAGCTCCAACAATTGGTGCACGCCAGGTGAATTCGTCCTACCATCACCGAGTGTCCGTACTCGGCGACTTGGGAACCGCGACGTCGAGCCAGCTATCGAGCATGTCGGCGTCGGTATTGGTTCCGCTGGGGTCGACCGAACAACACGGCCCGCACCTGCCGCTGGACACCGACACCCGGATCGCGACGGCGGTCGCCGTCGGCGCTGCGCCGCGCCTCGGACCCGACTGGCTGGTGGCGCCCGCCGTCGCCTACGGCGCCAGCGGCGAGCACCAGAGTTTCGCCGGAACGGTCTCGCTGGGCACCGAGGCGTTGACGTTGCTGCTGGTCGAGTACGGCAGGTCAGCGGCCGCCTGGGCCCGGCGCCTGGTCTTCGTCAACGGTCACGGCGGCAACGTCACGGCGTGCAGCCGGGCGGTGGCCCAGTTGCGCGCCGAGGGCCGCGACGTCGGCTGGTCTGCCTGCCTGACCGCCGGCGGCGACGCCCACGCCGGCCATACCGAAACATCACTGTTGCTGCACATCTCACCGGCCGTCGTCCGGACCGACGAGTGGGTGCCGGGCAACGTCGCACCCCTGCCCGAGCTGCTCGGGTCGATGCGCCGTGGGGGAGTCGCGGCGGTCAGCCCGGTCGGCGTGCTGGGCGACCCGACCACCGCCACCGCCGCCGAGGGCGAGCGGATCTTGACCGAGATGGTCGACGGGTGTGTCCGTCGAGTCGTCCGCTGGCGCCCCGGGCCGGACGGGATGCTCAGGTGACCGCGCCCCGGCTGCCGAACGGGTTCGCCGTTCAGGTCGACCGCCGCGTGCGGGTGCTCGGCGACGGCTCGGCGCTGCTCGGCGGTTCGCCGACCCGGCTGCTGAAGTTGGCCCCCGCCGCGCAGGACATGCTCTCGGATGGCCGGCTGAAGGTGCGCGACGACCTCAGCGCCCAGCTTGCCCGCACGCTGCTGGACGCCACGGTGGCACATCCGCGGCCCGCCGGTGGCCCATCACACCATGACGTGACGGTGGTAATCCCGGTGCGCGACAACCTTTCTGGAGTGCGCCGCTTGGTCAGCTCCCTGCGCGGCCTGCGTATCGTCGTGGTGGACGACGGCTCGTTTCCTCCCGTCGAACCGGAAGATTTCGTCGGCGCGCACTGTGACATCGAGGTGCTGCGCCACCACCGCAGCAAGGGCCCGGCGGCGGCCCGCAACACCGGGCTGGCGGCCTGCCGGACGGACTTCGTCGCCTTCCTGGACTCCGATGTCGCGCCGCGCCGGGGCTGGCTGGAGGCCCTGCTCGGTCACTTCTGCGATCCCACGGTCGGCCTGGTCGCGCCCCGCATCGTGGGCCTGTCGCACAACGAGAACGTCGTGGCGCGCTACGAGGCGGTGCACTCCTCGCTCGACCTCGGGGAGCGTGAGGCGCCCGTGCTGCCGCACAGCACGGTGTCCTACGTGCCCAGCGCGGCGATCATCTGCCGGTGCGCGGCGATCCGGGGGGTCGGCGGGTTCGACGAGACCCTGCAGTCCGGCGAGGACGTCGACCTGTGCTGGCGGCTCATCGAGGCCGGCGTTCGGCTGCGCTACGAGCCGATCGCGCTGGTCGCCCACGACCACCGCACCGAGTTGCGGGATTGGCTTGCGCGCAAAGCCTTTTACGGCGGTTCGGCGGCCCCGCTTTCGGTACGCCACCCGGACAAGACGGCCCCGGTGGTGATTTCCGGCTGGGCGCTGATGACGTGGATCCTGATGGCGTTCGGGTCCACCCTGTCGCGGCTGGTGTCCGTGGTCTTCGCCGTGCTGACCGGTCACCGGATCGCGCGGGCGATGCGCAACGCCGAGACGTCGATGACCGATGTCGCGATGATCGCGGGACGCGGCCTGTGGTCCGCGGCGTTGCAGCTGGCGTCCGCGCTGTGCCGGCACTACTGGCCGCTGGCGTTGCTCGCCGCGGCCATGTCGCGTCACTTCCGGCGGGTCGTTCTGGTCGCGGCCGTCATGGACGGGGTGGTCGACTGGCTTCGCCGCCGCGACGCCATCAGCGACGATGTCGAACCGATCGGGCTGCCGACCTACCTGGTGCTCAAACGCGTCGACGACCTGGCGTACGGGCTCGGGTTGTGGTGGGGTGTGCTACGGGAGCGCAACGCGCGCGCACTGAAGCCTCAGATCCGGAGTTAACCACCACCTTGACCGCAGCCGCCTCGCACAGCGATGTGCTGATCGTCGGCGCCGGCAGTGCAGGATCGGTTGTTGCGGAACGGCTTTCCGCCGATCCGCGGTGTACGGTGACGGTCCTCGAGGCGGGCCCGGCGCTCGACGACCCCGGACTGCTCGCCCAGACGGCCAACGGGTTGCAGTTGCCGATCGGCGCCGGCAGTCCGCTGGTCCAGCGCTACCAGACCCGGCTCACCGACGAACCGGTCCGCCAGCACCCGCTGGTGCGCGGGGCGACGGTGGGCGGATCGGGCGCCATCAACGGCGGCTACTTCTGCCGCGGGTTGCCGCGGGACTTCGATCGCCTCGCCATCGAGGGCTGGGGATGGTCCGACGTGCTGGACAGCTTCCGCGCCATCGAGAACGACCTGGACTTCGATGGTCCCGCCCACGGCAACAGCGGGCCCATCCAGGTGCGCCGCACGCACGAAATGACCGGGACCACCGAGCGATTCATCGCCGCCGCCGAGCGCGCCGGATTCGGCTGGATTCCCGACCTCAATGACTGTGCGCCGGAGCACGTTTCGGGAATCGGGGCCGTCCCGCTCAACATCGTCGACGGCGTACGGCGCGGCCCCGGCGCGGGCTACCTGATCCCGGCGCTGAGCCGGCCGAACCTGCACCTGCGCGCGCGGACCCGGGTAGCAAGGCTGCGAATCGCCGGCACCGCCGTGGTCGGCGTCGATGCGGTCGGCCCGCGCGGCCGCATGACTCTGACCGCCGACCGAGTCGTGTTGTGCGCCGGTGCGATTGAGACGGCACGCCTGCTGATGCTTTCCGGTTTCGGAGAAGAAAAGACGTTGCGCGCCGCCGGCGTACCGGTGGTGGTGCCGCTGCCGGTGGGCACGTCGTTCACCGACCATGCCGAGTGGGTGCTGCCCACCGAATGGGCGGTGGCACCCGGACGGCCCGTGCTCGAGGTGGTGCTCTGCACGGCCGACGATCTCGAGATCAGGCCTTACACAGGCGGATTCGTCGCGATGACCGGTGACGGCACCGCCGGGCATGCCGACTGGCCCCACATCGGGGTGGCGCTGATGCAGCCACGCGCGCGCGGGCGCATTTCGCTGGTCTCGGCCGATCCCGACGTGGCGCCGCGGATCGAACACCGCTACGACAGCGAGCCCGAAGACGTGGCGGCGCTGCGCCGCGGCAGCGAGCTGGCCCGCGAATCGTCCGGCGGCACAATCGATGCCGCGGCGGCAATCTGGTCGACGTCCCAACACCTGTGCGGCACCGCACCGATGGGCCCCGACGCCGACCCGCGCGCCGTCGTCGACTCCCGCTGCCGGGTGCTCGGCATCGACAACCTGTGGGTGATCGACGGCTCTATCCTCCCCGCGATCACCAGCCGCGGCCCGCACGCCACGATCGTGATGATCGGGCACCGCGCCGCAAAGTTCGTTCAGTGATGGCGAGAGCAGTGGGCGGGCCGCGACGCGGTCACCGAAAGCGGCGACCGGGCAGCGGCCCGCCCGAAGAGACCGCGGAGGTCATGCGGTCCACGTAGATGGCCACGACAAGTGGCTGTGCGCGCGCAGATGTGCGTCGCGCGAACGATGCGTCGCAATATTCGTGGACGGCACGACCGCCATCTCATTGTTCGATAGCTCGTGCTTGTCTTTGGTCAGTTACCTCCTCTCGCCGAAGTGCGAAAGACGTTGGCATGACGGAGGCGAACGCTCCCGCGCCCACACCAGGGAGACCGGCCACCGGTCCCGGGTGGCATGCCGGCGCGCTGAGCACCTGATGCGTGTCGGCATGGCGGAAACCAGGGTGGTGGTGCGGCGCGAACCTCGCCGCGTCGCGGGCAACTCGCAGTTGGGGTGTCGAACCGGCACACTCGGTCGCTGTAGGCGCATCCATTCGGCCTCCACGATCGCCGTCGCCTCACTGATCGCCGCGCATGCCGGCTCGACCACGCTCGTAACGCCCATCAACACCACATCCACCCCGGGAGTACAGAGATGATTTGTATCTGTCGATATACATCTCTGATACCAGATACGGCGAGCGGTCGCAAGTATTTCGCGGCGGTGTCTTATGCGTTGAATCCGGTGTTGGACAACGGCATTGGGGTTGGGGCGCTCAGTGACGCGACAGCAGCTGCCGCACCGGGCGCAACTGGCGACCGTCGCGGCCGGGGGCCCACGCTCCGATCGCCACGGCGGCAAGGGCAACGATCGCGGCCATGGTGATCGTCGAGGCGTGCAGGGCCGCCAGGAACGCGGACTTACTGATGTCGGCCAGCTGTCGCCCCTGGGGTCCGAGCCGGCCGGCGATCTCGACGGCCTTGGCCAGCGAGTCGGTGGCCTGACCCCGTACCGGTGCGGGGAAGCCCGCCAGCCTGGGCGCAAGCTCGTGCGAGTAGCGGCCGGCCAGGATGGAGCCGGCCACCGCGATGCCCAGCGCGCCGCCCATCTCACGCGATGTGTCGTTCACGGCGGAGGCCACACCCTGCTTTTCGTCGGGGACCGCCCCCATGATCGCCGAAGTGGTCGGCGCCGTGCAGATTCCGATTCCGGTGGCGAGAATCAGGGTGGGCCAGGCGAATTCGGGATAGCTCGAATGCAAACCCAGCCGGTACATGCACCCGAACCCCACCGCCATCAGCAGTGTGCCGACGAACAGCACCAGGCGCAGCCCCAACTTGGGCACATACCAGAACGATAGGGCCGAGAAGATGCCCAGCGGCACCATGAACGGCCCGAAGGCGATCGCGGTCGCCAGCGCGGAGTAGCCCATGATCTGCTGCACGTATTGCATGCCGATGTAGAAGAACCCGAAGGTGGCGCCGAACAGGATGACGATCGCGGTGACCCCGGTGGCGAAATTGGGGTCGGCGAACAGCCGGACGTCCAGCAGTGGTTGCCGGCCCCGCAGGGCCAGGCGCAATTCGAGAGCGCCGAACCCCGCGGCGATCACCGCACCGACGACGAGCCCGCCCCACACCACCGGGTCGCTCCAGCCGCGGGCGGGCGCTTCCAGGATGGCGGCCACCGCGATGGCGACCGCAGCGCCGATCAGGATTGCGCCCAGCGCGTCGACCCGGGGAGCGCTCGCGTCGCGCGACGACGCGATGGTGCAGGCCAGCGCGAAAATCACCAGGCCGGCGATGCCCAGCGACCAGAAGATGGCGTGCCAGTCCCAAAAGCGGAGCAACACACCGGAACCGAGCATGCCCAGGACACCGCCGGAACCGGCCGTGCCGGCCCAGATGCCAACGGCCTTGGTGCGGTCATCTTTTGGATAGGCTACCGTCAGCAGCGACAGCGTGGCGGGCATGACGAACGCGGCGCCGATCCCCGCTACCGCGCGGCCCGCGATGATCTGGGACGGATTATGCAGCAGCGCGGGTGCCATCGAGCCGATCGAGAACACCAGCAGCCCGGTGAGCAGCGCGCCGCGCCGGCCGTAGCGGTCACCGATCGCGCCCGCCGGCAGCAGCAGGCACGCTAATGCCACGGTGTATCCATCGACGACCCAGTTCAGCTGCGAGGCGGTGGCCGAGGTGGCCACCGCGAGGTCGCCGAGCGCGGTGTTCAGCGCCGTCATCGACGCCACCACCAGGGCTACGGCCATGCAGGCGACGGCCAGCGTCCAGTTTCGTGCCCGCAGGCTGTCGCCGACGCCGATCGCGTCAGTACGCTGGTGCTGGTCAGACCGAACGAGGGTGTCGACCATGCGGTGCGCCTCCTAGCGAGGGTGCGGAGTTTCGAGACCAACAGTCTTGTAGATAGACCGATAGTCTCGTATCGAAACCGGGAGGTGGGTCACAATTACCGCCGAGACGTCCGACCCGCGCCCCGCGAGGTCGCGGGCCAGGCTGCTGGAAGCCGCCGTCACGCTGTTGCGTGCCGGGGGTCCCAGCGCGGTGACCGTCGAGGCCGTCACCCGCACCGCCAACGTGGCCAGGGCGACCCTGTATCGCCACTTCCCGAGCGGAAACGATTTACTGGCAGCCGCTTTTAACAGCCTGATCCCGGCGTCGCCCGCCCCGCCGGCGGAGGGTTCGCTGCGCGACCGCCTGGTCGCGGTGGTGCTGGCCCAGGCCGAATCCGTGGCGCAGGCGCCCACCCTCATGACCGCGATGTCCTGGCTGGCGCTGGGACGCGATCTGGAGGGCCTGCCCGAGCCGCGGCGCAGCGGCAACGCCGACAGCGCGGCGATCACCACCCTGCGTGAGCGCATCGCCCAGCAGTACGCGGAGCCCTTCGACGCCATCTTCGACAGCCCGGAGGCCGCCGAACTGGGGGAGGTGGACCGGTCGCGTGCGATCGCCCTGCTCATCGGGCCCCTGGTCTTGGGCCGGCTGTCCACCTTGCCCGATTTCGACTACCGGCAATGCGCGCTGGAGGCCGTCGACGGCTTCCTGCACGTCCAGTGCGCCAGATCCGGCGCGACGACTGTCGAATCGGCGGGCGTCTGAGGGCCGGCGCCTCGCCGGCTAGGCGCTTCTGACTAGCGCGTTTATCCTCCGGTGCTACCGTCCGCGAGGCGGGTGGGGCGGATTCGGACTCAGATCCGGGGTAGTAGGTCAAATTGAAACGGTTAGTTTGAAGCAGCTGATGAGCCACGCTATGCCGGGCCAGAGCGCCCGCGAAATCTGGGCTTGGTCTCTCGGCCCCGCAGCGCTACAATGGTCGTGATCCTGGTGGGAGCAGAGCTTACCGCTAGGAGGCTTGGATTCGTTCGGCCAACGAAACCAAGCAACCACAGTGGAGGGTCCCGACGACCAGAGTGGCGCATATCGCGAGCCCCGAAATCATAATTTCGAGTCAGCGGCCACTTGCATCGTCGGTAAAGAATCACTGTTGGATAGAGTGCTCGCCTCCGCGCTTGAATGCCCCGGCTACTGCCGGGGCATTCACCGTTTGCTGGCAAGACGATCCGCTATCTGGTTCAGCGCCGAGCCGTCCATATCTTTGTGGCCCTCTGACCTGCCCTGATGTGTGAGTCGGGGTAGATATTCACGTAACCGTCTTGGGCCACTGCCCACACAGTCGCCGTTGCAAAGATCATGCGCTTGTGCCGCCCCGCGTTAGTGTCCCAGTGATATCCGATGGGGAGCGCGAAGTCCCATATACGCAGTGCCTCACCCGATGGGCTAGTTCCATGCCTTGCACCTGGGTGTGCAGGTGTCCATGTGCCTGTCGTCTCCGACAGCCAACGCCCACTACTACGCCCATACGTTCTGCGAAATGCAGTTCGGCCGTCTTCCGTGTCGAGTCGGCTGCCCTCCACCACCTTCCTGTCGAAGACATGTAGCGGGAGGACACGCGGGTCGTGATAGCTGGTGCAATCGGAAGGGGCCGCCGCCATCATTGTTCTCAGCTCGGCGGCTGTGTCAGCCCCGTCCTGCAGCGTGTGATAAACCGCCCTGTGGCGAACGAAATGTTGCAGTGGGAGGCAATCCCGTTTTGTAGGCGGATCCCGCCGTGGGTCATGAAGCACAAACACCGCCCCACGGCTAAGAACGTAGCAATTGTTAAGGCTCAAGTCCCGGTAGAGCTGGTTTGCGTCGACAGGATGAAGTACGTTGACCGACCGCGCACCGCCACCGTCGATACTCAGCTTGCGGGACTTTGTGCGGCGGGTAATCAGGTTTGCCCCAAGGTCAGCGGCTTCCTGCCCCAACGTGCGTCGCAAGCGCTGCTCATACTCGCTATCGCGCGGATGGAGCACCAACCAGATCTTTGGCCCGCGCGTAGTGGATGTCCCTTGCGTGGGACGTCTAGGTCGACTCATGCTCTCGCCCGAAACGCCACGGAGGCAGGGATCTGTACGGCTTTAAGCTCGCTCGGCCTCATGACCGCCACGCAACGCAACAAGAACCGCCGCAATTCCTCCGCTTCTATATGGTCCGGCGATGCGCGCTTGCTGGCCGAACTAGCGAACGTATCCTCGGGCATCTCCAGGCCCTGTTTTCTGAACCAGGTCGAGAGAATATCGACGGCGTTGGACTTGACGAGCTGGTTCCATGGCTTCCGCAGGTCTGGTGGCAATGCGAGCGTGCCATGTCCATGCTGCACCCACTCATCCAGTTCACGATCCGTGTGCTGATTGGCAAAGTCTTGTCGCCATGCCGCCATGTCGTCCGATGAAATCGTGGGAAGCCGCAGCCTATCGCCTACTTCGTCCGCCGCAACGCGAACTGCCCGGGAGCCGTCCCACACGTAAACCCCGTCCCAGGTGTAGTCAAGCACGGCATCCCACAGGTCAGTCCTAATCCTTCCCGCCCCCACAATGGGTTGGCCCTTCCCCTCCTGGGCTTCCGCCCCCTCGGCAGCATCGGGAGCGATCAGTCGCGCCCGCAGCGGCCAGGTGGTTTCGTCGAGTTCGACCAAGTCGGGAATCAAGCGAATCGCCTCAGTAAAGGTGGTCACGCCGTAGTCGCGTTCGTCGAACTCCCGTGCTGTCGCCTGCAGGATCCGGTTCTTCAATACGCCGGTTGTCATGGATTCCCAGTCCGCGCGCCCGGGTTTCTTCGCCGCTTCAAAAGCGCTCAGCACGAGTGCGCGCAGGGTGTCCAGCGGGCGTTCGCCCGGTTCCTGCGGCGATGTTTGATCCGTATCCACAAGCGGCATTTTGTCATGCGGCCGCCGCATGTGGACGCCGCTTTTACTCGGTCAGTCGAGCAGTGGGGCGATATCGCGGCACGTCCAGACCCGGTTTTCGGTCCCGGCTGCCATCGCAGGGGTAGTCTTGCGGCCACCAGCGTCGTGGTGAGCGTGGCGGGGGCCCGGGCGAAGTTGTAGTACATATAATGCAGGGAAACGGCGTGGGCAAGATTCTCGACCTTCTTGGAGAAGCCGGTGGTAGGCGGGTGAAGCGGCGCATCCCCAGTCCGCACGGCGAGGTTCTGGCGCTCGACGTAGGACGTGCTGGTCTCGTGTAGGCGACTCGCCGTTGACCTTCCCAACGTGGATTTCAGTGCACACGGCGGGGCTGTAGCGGCGCTCGTTGCCCTCCCCGGCAGGGGCGTCGTAGATCTTGTGGAACATGGCGTAGTCGATGTCCCCGTGAAACGCGCTCTCGACAGGGTTCACGCTTCAAACTGACGCCGCTCCCGAGATCGCGGCCGAATTTTGTCGGGGCACGATCTTCAGGCATACTGTTCAGGTTGCCTTGAGCCGGGTTTGCGCCTGGTCGGGCATACGACCAGCGTCCAAACGGGCGCGTCCGGTCCCATCCTTTGAGAGCGACGAATTTCGATCGCGGATGAGGCTGCGTGAGGGTGACACGCCCGACCGCGGGGGCCGGTGGACCACGACAGGTAAACAGCGGCGCAGTATCCGGCGCAACGCTCGATCGGCCCAGAGTTGGCCGGCCCGATCGGCGCGCCGGTGGCACCAGGCCCGGATTCGGGCCTCAACAGGAGTGAGGGTAGGAGAAGCGTGGCGGGACAGAAGATCCGCATCAGGCTTAAGGCCTACGACCATGAGGCTATTGACGCGTCGGCGCGCAAGATCGTCGAGACCGTCGTCCGCACGGGTGCCAGTGTTGTAGGTCCGGTGCCGCTGCCGACTGAGAAGAACGTGTATTGCGTCATCCGCTCCCCGCACAAGTACAAGGACTCGCGGGAGCACTTCGAGATGCGCACACACAAGCGGCTGATCGACATCCTCGACCCGACGCCGAAGACCGTCGACGCGCTGATGCGCATCGACCTTCCGGCCAGTGTCGACGTCAACATCCAGTAGGAGATCCAGACTCATGGCAAGAAAAGGCATTCTGGGTACCAAGCTGGGCATGACGCAGGTGTTCGACGAGAACAACAGGGTCGTGCCGGTGACGGTCGTCAAGGCCGGCCCGAACGTGGTGACCCGGATCCGTACCCCCGAGCGCGACGGCTACAGCGCCGTGCAGCTGGCATACGGCGAGATCAGTCCCCGCAAGGTCAACAAGCCGGTGACCGGTCAGTACGCCGCCGCGGGGGTGAACCCGCGCCGGTTCCTGGCCGAGCTGCGGCTGGAGAACCCCGAGGCGGTCGCGGAGTACGAGGTCGGCCAGGAGCTGACGGCGGAGATCTTCGCCGACGGCGCCTACGTCGACGTCACGGGAACCTCGAAGGGCAAGGGCTTCGCCGGCACCATGAAGCGCCACGGCTTCCGAGGCCAGGGCGCCAGCCACGGTGCCCAGGCGGTGCACCGCCGCCCGGGCTCGATCGGTGGCTGCGCCACCCCCGCCCGGGTGTTCAAGGGCACCCGGATGTCGGGCCGGATGGGTAGCGACCGGGTGACCGTCCAGAACCTGTTGGTGCACAAGGTCGATACCGAGAACGGCGTGCTGCTGATCAAGGGCGCGGTCCCCGGCCGCACCGGTGGACTCGTCGTGGTCCGCAGCGCGGTCAAACGAGGTGAGAAGTGATGGCACAAGGCTCCAAGACGCTCAAGATCGACGTCAAGACGCCGGCCGGCAAGGTCGAGGGCTCGATCGAGCTGCCGGCCGAATTGTTCGACGCGCCGGCCAATATCGCGCTGATGCACCAGGTCGTCACCGCGCAGCGCGCGGCGGCGCGGCAGGGCACGCACTCGACCAAGACGCGCGGCGACGTCAGTGGCGGCGGCCGTAAGCCGTACCGGCAGAAGGGAACCGGGCGGGCCCGCCAGGGTTCGACGCGGGCCCCGCAGTTCACCGGCGGTGGCGTCGTGCACGGTCCCAAGCCACGCGACTACAGTCAGCGCACCCCCAAGAAGATGATCGCCGCGGCGTTGCGCGGCGCGTTGTCCGACCGGGCCCGCAACGGCCGCATTCACGCGATCACCGAGCTGGTCTCCGGTCAGACGCCGTCCACCAAGAACGCCAGGGCGTTCCTGGGCACGCTGACCGACCGCAAGCGGGTGCTGGTCGTGATCGGCCGCAGCGACGAGGCCGGCGCCAAGAGCGTGCGCAACCTGCCGGGCGTGCACATCCTGGCCCCCGACCAGCTCAACACCTATGACGTGCTGCGCTCGGACGACGTGGTGTTCAGCGTCGAGGCGCTAAACGCCTACATCGCCGGGGCCACCGGCGGTGCCGCCGATAAAGATGTGGAGGTTTCGGCGTAAATGGCGACCATCACTGACCCCCGCGACATCATTCTGGGCCCGGTCATCTCGGAGAAGTCGTATTCGTTGCTCGACGACAACGTGTACACGTTTGTGGTGCACCCCGATTCGAACAAGACGCAGATCAAGATCGCCGTCGAGAAGATCTTCTCCGTCAAGGTCGCGTCGGTGAACACCGCGAACCGGCAAGGTAAGCGCAAGCGCACCAGGACCGGGTTCGGCAAGCGCAAGAGCACCAAGCGGGCCATCGTCACGCTGGCGCCGGGTAGCAAGCCGATCGATCTGTTCGGGGCACCGGCGTAGCCGCCGCGAGAGGAAACCTGATTAGACATGGCAATTCGTAAATACAAGCCGACGAGCCCCGGCCGTCGCGGCTCGAGCGTGTCCGATTTCTCCGAGGTCACCCGTTCCACCCCGGAGAAGTCGCTGGTGCGCCCGCTGCACGGCCACGGTGGGCGAAACGCGCACGGCCGCATCACCACCCGCCACAAGGGTGGTGGCCACAAGCGCGCCTACCGGGTGATCGACTTCCGCCGCAACGACAAGGACGGCGTGAACGCGAAGGTCGCGCACATCGAGTACGACCCGAACCGGACCGCCAACATCGCGTTGCTGCACTTCCTGGACGGCGAGAAGCGCTACATCATTGCGCCGCAGGGGCTTTCACAGGGCGACGTGGTGGAGTGCGGCCCGAACGCGGACATCAAGCCGGGTAATAACCTGCCGCTGCGCAACATCCCGGCCGGTACCGTGATCCACGCCGTCGAACTGCGACCGGGCGGTGGCGCCAAGCTGGCGCGGTCGGCCGGGTCGAGCATCCAGCTGCTCGGTAAAGAGGGCACCTACGCGTCGCTGCGTATGCCCAGCGGTGAGATCCGCCGCGTCGACGTGCGCTGCCGCGCCACTGTCGGCGAGGTCGGCAACGCCGAGCAGGCGAACATCAACTGGGGCAAGGCCGGCCGGATGCGGTGGAAGGGCAAGCGCCCTTCGGTTCGTGGTGTGGTCATGAACCCGGTGGACCACCCGCACGGTGGTGGTGAGGGTAAGACCTCCGGTGGTCGTCACCCGGTGAGCCCGTGGGGCAAGCCCGAGGGCCGCACCCGCCACCCGAACAAGGCCAGTAACAAGCTCATTGTCCGACGCCGGCGCACCGGCAAGAAGCACGGTCGCTAGGAAGTCAGGAGTAGCACATGCCACGCAGCCTGAAGAAGGGCCCGTTCGTCGATGGCCACCTGCTCAAGAAGGTGGACACGCAGAACGAGAAGAACACCAAACAGGTGATCAAGACATGGTCGCGGCGTTCGACGATCATTCCTGACTTCATCGGCCACACCTTCGCCGTCCACGACGGACGCAAGCACGTCCCGGTGTTCGTCACCGAGTCGATGGTCGGCCACAAGCTTGGTGAGTTCGCGCCCACCCGAACCTTCAAGGGACACATCAAGGACGACCGGAAGGCCAAACGGCGATGACCACAACGGAATTCCCATCGGCGGTGGCCAAAGCGCGTTTCGTGCGGGTGTCGCCGAGAAAGGCGCGCCGGGTGATCGACCTGGTGCGCGGCCGCTCGGTGGCCGACGCGCTGGACATCTTGCGCTGGGCGCCGCAGGCCGCCAGCGAGCCGGTGGCCAAGGTGATCGCGAGTGCCGCGGCCAACGCGCAGAACAACGACGGGCTGGACCCGGCGACCCTGGTGGTCGCCACCGTCTACGCCGACGAGGGACCTACTGCCAAGCGCATCCGTCCGCGCGCCCAGGGCCGCGCGTTCCGGATTCGCAAGCGCACTAGCCACATCACGGTCGTGGTGGAAAGTCGGCCGGGCAAGGACCAGGGGTCGGCGAAGTCGGCGCGGACCCGTCGCGCCGAGGCCAGCAAGGCCGCCTCGAAGGCGCCCGCCAAGAAGGCGCCGGCCAAGAAGGCGCCGGCCAAGAAGGCCGCCACCAAAGCGCCCGCCAAGAAGGCCGCACCGAAAGCCGAAGCCAAGACGTCTGAGACCTCTGACGCGAAGGGAGGCTCAGACTAGTGGGCCAGAAGATCAATCCGCACGGCTTCCGGCTGGGCATCACCACCGACTGGAAGTCACGCTGGTACGCCGACAAGCAGTACGCGGACTACGTCAAGGAGGACGTCGCGATCCGGCGGCTGCTGTCGACCGGCCTGGAGCGCGCCGGGATCGCCGACGTGGAGATCGAGCGCACCCGTGATCGGGTCCGGGTCGACATCCACACCGCGCGTCCCGGCATCGTCATCGGCCGTCGCGGCACCGAGGCCGACCGGATCCGCGCCGACCTGGAGAAGCTGACCGGCAAGCAGGTGCAGCTCAACATCCTCGAGGTCCGAAACCCGGAATCCCAGGCGCAATTGGTGGCCCAGGGCGTCGCCGAGCAGCTGAGCAACCGGGTGGCGTTCCGCCGGGCGATGCGCAAGGCCATCCAGTCCGCGATGCGTCAGCCCAACGTCAAGGGCATCCGGGTGCAGTGCTCCGGACGTCTCGGTGGTGCCGAGATGAGCCGCTCGGAGTTCTACCGCGAGGGCCGGGTGCCGCTGCACACGCTGCGCGCCGACATCGACTACGGGCTGTACGAAGCCAAAACGACCTTCGGCCGGATCGGCGTGAAGGTGTGGATCTACAAGGGCGACATCGTCGGCGGCAAGCGCGAATTGGCCGCCGCGGCTCCGGCGGGCGCCGAGCGCTCGCGCCGCGAGCGTCCGTCGGGCACCCGTCCGCGTCGCAGTGGGGCGTCGGGCACCACGGCCACCAGCACCGAAGCCGGTCGCGCCGCGGCGAGCGCCGAAGAGGGAGCAGCCGCCGCGACCCAGACCGCACCCGCTGCAGAACCACAAAGCACGGAGAGCTGAATCATGTTGATTCCCCGCAGGGTTAAACACCGCAAGCAGCATCACCCCCGCCAGCGCGGCATCGCCAGTGGCGGCACGGCGGTGAACTTCGGCGACTACGGCATCCAGGCTCTGGAGCACGCCTACGTCACCAACCGGCAGATCGAGTCCGCTCGTATCGCCATCAACCGGCACATCAAGCGTGGCGGCAAAGTGTGGATCAACGTCTTCCCCGACCGCCCGCTGACCAAGAAGCCCGCCGAAACCCGGATGGGTTCGGGTAAGGGCTCGCCCGAGTGGTGGGTCGTCAACGTCAAGCCGGGCCGGGTGCTGTTCGAACTCAGCTACCCCAACGAGCAGACCGCCCGCGCGGCTCTGACGCGTGCAATCCACAAGTTGCCGATCAAGGCACGCATCGTCACTCGAGAGGATCAGTTCTGATGGCAGTGGGAACTTCGCCTGGCGAACTGCGTGAGCTCACCGAAGAGGAGCTGACCGAGCGGTTGCGCGAATCCAAGGAAGAGCTGTTCAACCTGCGTTTCCAGATGGCGACCGGGCAGCTCACCAACAACCGCCGGCTCCGCACGGTGCGTCAGGAGATCGCGCGGGTCTACACCGTGCTGCGCGAACGAGAACTGGGCTTGGCTTCCGGGCCCGACGGTAAGGAATCGTGATGGCAGAAGCCAAGAAGGCCGCCCCTAAGAAGGCCGCCGCAACCGAGGCCGCGTCGAAGGACAAGGGCCCCAAGCACACTCCGGCCAACCCGAAGGTGCGGGGTCGCCGCAAGGTGCGCATCGGCTACGTGGTGAGCGACAAGATGCAGAAGACCATCGTGGTCGAGCTCGAAGACCGCGTGCGTCACCCGCTGTACGGCAAGATCATCCGGACCACCACCAAGGTCAAGGCGCACGACGAGAACAGCACCGCCGGAATCGGCGACCGCGTCTCGCTGATGGAGACCCGCCCGACGTCGGCGACCAAGCGTTGGCGGCTCGTCGAAATCCTGGAAAAGGCGAAGTAAGCCCTTTCAGCTAGCGGCAGCGAACGCCCGGCCCCGGGTGTAGTCTGCGGCGATGGCGACTGGGTCGGGGCAGTTCAACGGGAAGATCGAGCTCGACATCCGGGACTCCGAACCGGATTGGGGGCCCTACGCCGCGCCGACGGCACCGCCGAGCGCGCCCAACGTCCTGTACCTGGTGTGGGATGACACGGGCATAGCGACCTGGGACTGCTTCGGTGGCTTGGTCGAAATGCCCGCCATGTCGCGCATCGCCGAGCGCGGCATCCGGCTGTCGCAATTCCACACCACCGCCCTGTGTTCGCCGACCCGGGCGTCGTTGCTCACCGGCCGCAACGCCACCACCGTCGGCATGGCCACCATCGAGGAGTTCACCGAGGGCTTCCCCAACGCCAACGGCCGCATCCCGTTCGAAACCGGCCTGCTCTCCGAGGCTCTCGCCGAACGCGGATACAACACCTACTGCGTGGGCAAGTGGCACCTGACGCCCCTCGAGGAATCGAACCTCGCCTCGACCAAGCGGCACTGGCCGACCTCGCGCGGCTTCGAACGGTTCTACGGATTCATGGGCGGGGAGACGGATCAGTGGTATCCGGACCTGGTCTACGACAACCACCCGGTGACGCCGCCGGGCACCCCGGAGGACGGTTACCACCTGTCGAAGGACATCGCCGACAAGACCATCGAATTCATCCGCGACGCCAAAGTGATTGCGCCGGAGAAGCCTTGGTTCTCCTACGTATGCCCCGGCGCCGGGCATGCGCCGCATCACGTCTTCTCCGAATGGGCGGACCGCTACGCCGGCAAGTTCGACATGGGCTACGAGCGATACCGCGAGGTGGTGCTTGAGCGACACAAGGCGCTGGGCATAGTGCCGGCCGACACCGAATTATCGCCGGTGAACCCGTATCTCGATGTCAAGGGGCCGAGTGGCGAGCCGTGGCCGCTGCAGGACACAGTGCGGCCCTGGGATTCGCTGAACGACGAGGAGAAGAGGCTGTTCTCCCGGATGGCCGAAGTGTTCGCCGGGTTCCTGAGCTACACCGACGCCCAGATCGGCCGGATCCTGGACTATCTCGAGGATTCGGGGCAGCTCGATAACACCATCATCGTGGTCATCTCCGACAACGGCGCCAGCGGCGAGGGCGGCCCGAACGGATCGGTCAACGAGGGCAAGTTCTTCAACGGCTATATCGACACCGTCGAAGAGAGCATGAAGATGTTCGAACACTTAGGCGGCCCCGAGACCTACAACCATTACCCGATCGGGTGGGCGATGGCCTTCAATACGCCCTACAAACTGTACAAGCGCTACGCCTCCCACGAGGGCGGCATCGCCGACACGGCAATCATCTCGTGGCCCAAGGGAATTCCCGCACACGGGGAAGTCCGCGACAACTACGTCAACGTCTGCGACATCACCCCGACCGTCTACGACCTGCTGGGCATGACGCCGCCGGAGACCGTCAAAGGTATCGTCCAGAAGCCGCTGGACGGCGTGAGCTTCAAAGCGGCCCTTGCCGATCCGGGTGCCGACACCGGCAAGAGCACCCAGTTCTACACCATGCTGGGCACCCGCGGCATCTGGCACCGGGGCTGGTTCGCCAACACCGTGCACGCGGCCACCCCGGCCGGCTGGTCGCATTTCGACGCCGACCGCTGGGAACTGTTCCACATCGAGGTCGACCGGAGCCAGTGCCACGACCTGGCAGCCGAAAACCCGGACAAACTCGAAGAACTCAAGGCGCTGTGGTTCTCGGAGGCGGCCAAGTACAACGGGTTGCCGCTGGCGGATCTGAACATCATGGAGACGCTGACGCGGCAGCGGCCATATCTCGTCAGCGAACGCAACAGCTATCTTTACTACCCCGATTGCGCCGATGTGAGCATCGGTGCCGCCGCCGAAATCCGCGGCCGGTCGTTCTCGGTGCTGGCCGAGGTGTCCGTCGACACCACCGGCGCCGAGGGCGTGCTGTTCAAGCAGGGCGGCGCGCACGGCGGGCATGTGCTGTTCATCCAGGATGGTCGGCTGCACTACGTATACAACTTCCTCGGCGAGCGCCAGCAGGAGGTCTCCTCGTCCGGCGCGGTGCCCCTCGGCCGACATCTGTTCGGCGCCAGCTATTTGCGCACTGGAACGGTCGAGAACAGTCACACGCCGCTGGGCGACGTCACCCTGTTCATCGACGACCAGGTCGTCGGCACGCTGGCCGGCGTGATCACCCACCCCGGAACCTTCGGGCTCGCCGGTGCCGGTATCACGGTCGGCCGCAACGGCGGGTCGGGTGTGTCCAGCCGTTACAAGGCGCCGTTCACGTTCACCGGCGGTACCATCACCCAGGTCACCGTCGACCTGTCCGGCCGGCCCTACGTGGACGTGGAAGCCGAGATCGCGCTTGCCTTTTCGCGGGACTGACGTGTCGGCACGCGAAAAGCCGGCGAATCGGTGCCGGTACCGGCTTGCCAGGCAAACAAACTCCGGATGAACTGGTGCGGCTCCCGGCTGCGCGTCGAAGTTTGCGCGTAGTGCGACGCGGGGGCCGCCGAGCCTGCGGACCGGTTTCGCTGGCCCGGCGCGCAGCGCTGGGGCCGTCAGCGAAAATTACCTCGACATGACGAATTTTCAATCTTCACCCGTGCTGCACGAGAGTTCGCTAGCATCCGTCCTCGAGTGTCCGGATTCCTCACGGAGGTGTTGACCGATGACCCACCAAGCGCCACCTTCGCCACCGCCTCCGGCGCCGTCGGAGCAACCACCTGCGAAACCTCCTGTTTCGACCGCGCCCGACCGGCGCAAGCGGCGCAGGGTCGTTGCCGTGGCCGCAGTCGCGGGCTTCGTCGCCGTGTATGCGCTGTCACTGTTCGGCGTGCATCTGCTGGCGAAATCGGGAGGCCCGCTCAAGCCGCCCGACCTCAACGCCACCAATGACACCGTCGTGCTGGTGCGGCTGGAAAAGCTGGACACCACCGCGAACCGATTGACGGTGAAGGTGCTGGTGATCCCTGAGGAGTCGATGTTCGACAAACGTCTCGAAGTGCTCAAGACCGACACCGCAGTGCGGATGGATCCCCCGAACGACCTCGGCGACTTGCAGTATCCGGCCGGCAAGTCGCCAGCGCAGGTCACGACTACCATCGAGGCACACGGCGACCCGAACAATTGGCCGTTCGATTCCTACCGCACCGACACCCTGTCCGCCGATGTGCTTGTCGGCCAGGGGGATGCGCGCCGCTACGTACCGGCACGGGTGGAGGTGACCGGCGGCTTGGATGGCTGGGACGTCAGCGTTCAGCGCGTCGGCGAAGCCAGTCAGGACTCGGATCGCGCCGACAACGTCGTCATCACCTTGCACCGGGCCAAGGGGCCGCTGATCTTCGACTTAGGCATCTGCTTGGTGCTCTTCGCGCTACCCGCATTAGCCTTCGCCGTGGTGATCCAAATCGCCTTGGGCAGAAGGAAATTCGTTCCGCCATTCGTGACGTGGTTCGCCGCCATGTTGTTCGCGGTCATCCCCATTCGCAACTTCTTGCCAGGTGCGCCCCCGCCGGGCGCGTGGATCGACCAAGTGCTGGTGATCTGGGTGCTGATCGCGTTGGTCGCGGCGATGGCTCTTTACATGCTCACCTGGTATCGGCAATCCGATTAGGGCGGTCGACCGGCGTAGCCTGACGGGGTGCTAAGCGAGCTGGTCGACCTCCCGGGCGGTTCCTTCCGCATGGGCTCGACGAGCTTCTACCCCGAAGAGGCGCCGATCCACACCGTGACGGTGGGTCCGATTGCGGTGGAACGGCATCCGGTGACCAACGCGCAGTTCGCCGAATTCGTCGACGCTACCGGGTATGTGACGGTGGCCGAGCAGCCGATCGATCCGGCGCTGTACCCGCGAGCGAACCCGGACGAGTTATGTCCGGGCGCAATGGTTTTCCGGCCGACACCCGGGCCGGTCGACCTGCGCGACTGGCGACGGTGGTGGGAGTGGGTGCCGGGGGCGAGCTGGCGCCACCCGTTCGGGCCCGATAGCGATGTCGCGGACCGCGGCGACCATCCGGTCGTGCAGGTGGCGTACCCGGACGCGGCGGCCTATGCGCGCTGGGCCGGCCGGCGGCTGCCGACCGAGGCCGAGTGGGAGTACGCGGCCCGGGCCGGGTCCACGACGACGTACTCCTGGGGAGACGAGGCCACGAGCGCTGGCCGATTGATGGCCAATACCTGGCAGGGCGATTTCCCGTACCGCAATGAGGGGGCGCGCGGCTGGGTGGGAACCTCGCCCGTTGGGACGTTCGCCCCCAACGGCTTTGGGCTTGTCGACATGATCGGCAACGTGTGGGAGTGGACGGCGACCGAGTTCGCCGCGCATCACCGGCTCGATCAGCCGCCCAAGTCCTGCTGCACCCCGTCGGGTCCCGCCAATCCGTCCGTCAGCCAGACCCTGAAGGGCGGCAGCCACCTGTGCGCGCCCGAGTACTGCCACCGCTACCGTCCCGCGGCCCGGTCGCCGCAATCGCAGGACTCCGCGACGACCCACATCGGATTTCGCTGCGTGGCGGACCCACCGTCGGCGTAACAAATCCGCCGCACCGCGCTCGCCAGTTGCGTCCGAGACGCGAGGGGGGCAGGGCCCCGGGCTCGCAGGTTGTCGGCGGCCAATGGCATAATCGAAAACATGTTCGAAGACGTGATCGCCCGGTTCGATGAGTTGGTCGAGCGGCACCATCCGTCGTCGACGCCGGCGTCCGCGGCGCTGCTCGAGCGGATCGGCGCGTTTTCGCGGGTCGAGAACCGCGCGGCGGCCGAGCAGTTGACGGCGATCGGAGAGTTGTTCGCGTACCGGCTCTCGCGCTGTTCGGAGTGCGAGGCCTGGGCGGTCGACACCGAGGCGGCGGTGAGCGCGGAAGTGGCCGCGGCGTTGCGGATCAGTCAGGGCCTGGCCGCCAGCCGGTGCGGTATGCCCGCGCGATGCGTGAGCGGTTACCGAAAGTGGGCGCGGTGTTCGCGGCCGGGGATATCGGCTACCTGATGTTTCAAACGATCGTGTTCCGCACTGATTTGATCACCGATTCCGATGTGTTGGCGGCGGTGGACGCCGAGTTGGCGGTCAACGTGGCGCGGTGGCCGTCGATGACCCGGGGCCGGCTGGCCGCGCAGGTGGACAAGGTGGTGGCCAAGGCCGATGCGGATGCGGTGCGGCGCCGCAAGGAACGTGCGGCCGGGCGCGAGGTGTGGGTCGCCGACATGGGGGAGGGGTTGGCGCATCTGGAGGGCACCTTGCTCGGCCCGGATGCGCATGCGCTGGACAAGCGCTTGGATGCGTTGGCGGGCACGGAGTGTGAGCATGATCCGCGTACCCGCGAGCAGCGCCGCGCCGATGCGGTGGGCGCGCTGGCGGCCGGGGCGGATCGGTTGGGTTGTCGGTGCGGGCGATCGGAGTGCGCCGCGAGGAAACGGCCCGCGTCGAGCCCGGTGGTGATCCATGTGATCGCCGAGCGTCCCACGCTAGGTGATGGCCGGGCACCGGCGGTCGAAATGGGTGCTGAGGGGTTGATCGCGCCGGAGTTGATAGCCGAACTGGGCGCCTCGGCCAAGGTGGTGCCGCTGATCCATCCCGGTGATGCCGGCCCGGAGTCTGGTTATGTGCCGTCGAGGGCGTTGGCCGATTTCGTGCGGTGCCGGGATTTGACCTGTCGCTGGCCCGGGTGTGATCGCCCGGCGTCCGAATGCGACCTTGACCATACGATCCCGTACGCCGACGGCGGGCCCACGCACGCCTCGAACCTCAAATGCTTATGCCGCACACATCATTTGGTGAAAACGTTTTGGGGCTGGCGCGACCAGCAGCTGCCCGACGGCACGCTGATCTTGACCTCGCCGGCCGGACATACGTATGTCACCACTCCGGGCAGCGCGCTCCTGTTTCCCAGCCTGTGCCTGGCCACCGGCGCGATACCGGCCCCCGAGGCCGACCCATCCCCCGATTACTGCGCCGACCGCACCGCGATGATGCCCAAACTTCGCACCACCCGCGCGCAAAACCGCGCCCATCGCGTCGCCACCGAACGGCGGCAAAACCACCATGCCCGCCTACCGAAACGCCGAGAACGTGAGGCCGCCTACTTCGGCCCCGCACCTCCGGCCGAAGGGGACGAGGACCCGCCGCCATTCTGATTGGCGCGCAACCTTTTACCCAGAGGCGACGGCGAACAGACGCCACTCGCCGGGCACGCCCTTGAGCTGGTGAGCGCCGCGTTCCTCGAACTCGAGCCCTGAGCCGATCACTAAGTCGCGGAGCGTGCTGGAGACCAGCACGTCGTTCGGCCCGGCCAGGGCGCTGACCCGCGCGCCGATGTGCACGCCGATCCCGCCGATGTCGTCGCCGCGGACCTCGCACTCGCCGGTGTGCAGGCCGGCGCGCACCTGGATGCCCAGCGCCTGCACCGCGTCACGAATTGCCAAGGCGCAGCGGATCGCTCGCTGCGGGCCGTCAAACATCGCGAGGAAGCCGTCACCCGACGTGTTCACCTCGCGGCCCCGGAAGCGGGACAGCTGCGAGCGCACGATCGCGTCGTGTGCGTCGAGCAACGCACGCCAGTCCCGATCACCCATATCGGCCGCGCGCCGCGTCGAATCCACGATGTCGGTGAACAACACCGTGGCGAGCACCCGATCATCGGCCACGGCGGCCTGCTCGCCGGTGAGGAACTCGGCGATCACCTGGAAGCATTCGCGCCACGGTTCGACGAAGTGATACGAGTTGCGTCCAGGCAGCTCAACGTATGTCGCGCCCGATATGCGATCGGCGACGTCCTTCCCTAAAACCGGCAGGGCGATTGGGTCGTCGGCGTGGTGCACGACGAGAGTGGGCACGCGGATTGTCGGAAGCACCGCCCGCACATCCATTTCAGCCAGCAGCGGCTGCATGAGGGCGACGGTCGCTGGGCTCGCCGCCAAGCGTTCGTATCGGGCCCACGCTGCCCGGATCTCCTCATTCCACGGCATATCCGGATTAAGCACATGCTCGAGTTCTCCCGTGCCCCACATGGCGACCACGGCGGCAATGATTTCTTCGGCCGCGGGCGCTTCAGTCGTCAATTCGGCCTGCGGAATGGCGTAGCCCTCAAGCACGACGAGCGCGCTAGTGCGGGACGGATGTGATGCCGCGAACAGCGCCCCCGTCGCGAACGAGCCATCGAAGGTGACGAGGACCGCTTCGCGACTTCCGAGCTCGTCCAATACGGCGGTGATGCTGTCGGCCCACTGCTCCAAAGTCGGAAGGGCTCCCGGCGTGACCGGATCAGACGCTCCCGTGCCCGGCTGGTCCAAAAAGATCAGTCGCCCGAGCGACGTCATGGCCTCGACCCATCCTTGAACGGACGGTAGCTCCGGAAGAAGCTCGCAGCACGTGAACCAGTTCGGGACGACCACGATGTCTCGAGAACCTTCACGCGACGCGCGGTAGGCGACGCGCAGGTCCCCATTCATCGCATACCGCGTCTCGGAGAACATTGCGGAAGTCTAGTTCTCAGTAGGCGGCTCAGCAGGCGTTTCCGCAGTTCAAGAGCGTGCAGCGGAAGGATTCCTCGGCGATTTGAAGCCTTCAGTAGCCGAAGACGCTCCGCGTCTCGCTCGTCTTCGCGCAGAATTTGGCTCTGAGCTGGTCGTCCCCTAGACTCTAGGGGTTGCCTTGGGCAGACCTCGGCCGGTGCGAATCGGCCCCGCGTGCCCTTCGGTGACAAAGACCGCGCACGTCAGGTTTTTGGTGGGTCATGCCCGCCGAATGCTCACCCAGGTGGGTTCTCCTGCCGTGCACACGCAACCAGGTCAGGAGATCGAGTGATTCAGCAGGAATCGCGGCTGAAGGTCGCCGACAACACCGGCGCCAAGGAGATCTTGTGCATCCGTGTGCTCGGCGGTTCGTCGCGACGCTACGCCGGCATCGGTGATGTCATCGTCGCCACCGTCAAGGACGCCATTCCCGGTGGCAACGTCAAGCGTGGCGATGTCGTCAAGGCCGTCGTGGTGCGCACGGTCAAGGAGCGCCGTCGTCCCGACGGCAGCTACATCAAGTTCGACGAGAACGCCGCGGTGATCATCAAGCCCGACAACGACCCGCGCGGGACGCGCATCTTCGGGCCGGTGGGCCGCGAACTGCGCGAGAAGCGGTTCATGAAGATCATCTCGCTTGCCCCGGAGGTTTTGTAAATGAAGGTCCGTAAAGGCGACACCGTCCTGGTCATCGCCGGCAAGGACAAGGGCGCCAAAGGCAAGGTGTTGCAGGCTTACCCGGAACGCGACCGAGTGCTGGTCGAGGGCGTCAACCGGATCAAGAAGCACACCGCGATTTCGACCAACCAGCGCGGAGCGCAGTCGGGCGGCATCGTCACCCAGGAAGCCCCCATCCACGTCTCCAACGTGATGGTCGTCGACTCGGACGGTAAGCCCGCCCGCGTCGGTTACCGGGTCGACGAGGAGACCGGCAAGCGGGTTCGTATCTCCAAGCGCAACGGCAAGGACATCTGATGAGCACTGCAGAGAAAGTTCAGCCGCGCCTGAAAGAGCGCTACCGCAGCGAGATTCGTGATTCGCTGCAGCAGCAGTTCGGCTACGCCAACGTCATGCAGATCCCGACGGTGACCAAGGTCGTCGTAAACATGGGTGTCGGCGATGCGGCGCGGGACGCGAAGTTGATCAACGGCGCGGTCAGCGACCTGAGTCTGATCACCGGGCAACGCCCCGAGATCCGTCGCGCGCGCAAGTCCATCGCGCAGTTCAAGCTGCGCGAGGGCATGCCGATCGGTGCGCGGGTCACCCTGCGCGGGGACCGGATGTGGGAGTTCCTCGACCGGCTCACCTCGATCGCGCTGCCCCGTATCCGCGACTTCCGCGGGCTGTCGCCCAAGCAGTTCGACGGCGTCGGCAACTACACCTTCGGGCTCGCCGAGCAGTCGGTGTTCCACGAGATCGACGTGGACAAGATCGACCGGGTCCGCGGCATGGACATCAACGTCGTCACCTCGGCGACGAATGACGACGAAGGGCGAGCGCTGTTGCGGGCTCTCGGCTTTCCGTTCAAGGAGAACTGAGTAGATGGCAAAGAAGGCACTGGTCAACAAGGCCGCGCGCAAGCCGAAGTTCGCGGTGCGCGGCTACACCCGTTGCAACAAGTGCGGCCGCCCGCGCGCGGTCTTCCGCAAGTTCGGCCTGTGCCGGATCTGCCTGCGCGAGATGGCGCACGCGGGCGAACTGCCCGGCGTGCAGAAGAGCAGCTGGTAACAGCCCTAACCCCCAAGACCAACCCAGAAAAGGTGCGCGACAGGCCCGGACCGGGAACCATCGCGAGGAAGGTACCAACGCTGTCATGACGATGACGGACCCGATCGCAGACTTCTTGACACGTCTGCGCAACGCCAATTCGGCGTATCACGACGAGGTGACGCTGCCGCACTCGAAGCTCAAGGCGAACATCGCCCAGATCCTCAAGAGCGAGGGCTACATCACCGATTACCGGACCGAGGATGCTCGAGTCGGCAAGTCGCTGGTTGTACAGCTCAAGTACGGGCCGAGCCGGGAGCGCAGCATCGCCGGCCTGCGCCGCGTGTCCAAACCCGGTTTGCGGGTGTACGCGAAATCCACCAATCTGCCGCGCGTGCTCGGTGGCCTGGGTGTGGCGATCATCTCCACTTCCTCGGGCCTGCTGACCGACCGCCAGGCAGCCCGACAGGGCGTGGGCGGCGAAGTCCTCGCGTACGTCTGGTAAGGGCGGGGAGGTAACGAAACACTATGTCTCGCATTGGTAAGCAGCCGGTTCCGGTTCCGTCCGGAGTCGACGTGACGATCGATGGTCAGAAGGTTTCGGTGAAGGGGCCCAAGGGTGTCCTGGATCTGACGGTGGCCGAGCCGATCACCGTGTCGCGCAACGACGATGGCGCGATCGTGGTCACCCGTCCGAACGACGAGCGGCGCAACCGCTCGCTGCACGGACTGTCGCGCACCCTGGTGTCCAACCTGGTCACCGGCGTGACCGAGGGATACACCACCAAGATGGAGATCTTCGGCGTGGGTTACCGCGTGCAGCTCAAGGGCTCCAACCTCGAGTTCGCGCTGGGCTACAGCCACCCCGTGGTGATCGAGGCTCCGGACGGCATCACGTTCGCCGTGCAGTCGCCGACGAAGTTCTCCATCACCGGGATCGACAAGCAGAAGGTCGGCCAGATCTCGGCGAACATCCGCCGTCTGCGCCGCCCCGACCCGTACAAGGGCAAGGGTGTGCGCTACGAGGGTGAGCAGATCCGCCGCAAGGTCGGAAAGACAGGTAAGTGATCATGGCGCAAACAAAAGCTGACACCGCCGCGCGAAAGCCGGTGGGGCAGAGCGTTTCCGCGACCCGGCGCGTCTCTCGGCTGCGCAGGCACGCGCGGCTGCGCAAGAAGCTCGCAGGTACCCCGCAGCGGCCGCGGCTGGTGATCAACCGGTCCTCGCGACACATTCACGTGCAACTGGTCAACGACGAGAACGGGACCACGGTCGCCGCCGCGTCGTCGATCGAGGACGACGTGCGCAGCCTGCAGGGGGACAAGAAAGCCCGCAGCGTGCGGGTGGGCCAGCTGATCGCCGAGCGCGCGAAGGCCGCCGGCATCGACAGCGTGGTCTTCGACCGTGGCGGATACACCTACGGCGGACGGATCGCGGCACTGGCCGATGCCGCACGCGAGAACGGATTGCAATTCTGATGGACAACAGCTTGAACACGACTGGAAGGACCGCATAATGGCGGAGCAGCCGACCGGCGGACAGGGCGCCGGCGACAGCCGTGACTCGCGCGGTGACCGCGACAGCCGCGGTCGCCGTGGCGACGGCGGTCGTGGCGGCCGCGACCGCGACGGCGACAAGAGCAACTATCTGGAGCGGGTTGTCGCGATCAACCGTGTCTCCAAGGTGGTCAAGGGTGGTCGACGTTTCAGCTTCACCGCATTGGTGATCGTCGGCGACGGCCACGGCATGGTCGGTGTCGGCTACGGCAAGGCCAAGGAGGTGCCCGCGGCCATCGCCAAGGGCGTCGAGGAGGCCCGCAAGGGCTTCTTCCGGGTGCCGCTGATCCGCGGGACCATCACCCACCCGGTGCAGGGTGAGGCCGCCGCCGGCGTGGTGCTGCTGCGCCCGGCCAGCCCGGGTACCGGTGTGATCGCCGGTGGCGCGGCGCGCGCGGTGCTGGAATGCGCCGGCGTGCACGACATCCTGGCGAAGTCGCTGGGTAGTGACAACGCGATCAACGTGGTGCACGCGACCGTCGCCGCGCTGAAGCTGCTGCAGCGTCCCGAGGAGGTGGCCGCTCGGCGCGGCCTGCCCATCGAGGACGTTGCGCCGGCCGGAATGCTCAAGGCGCGCCGCGAAAGCGACGCGATGGCCAGTGCGGCCGCACGAGAGGCCCAGACTTCGGGGGCACAACCATGAGCAGTCAACTGAAGATCACCCAGGTGCGCAGCACCATCGGGGCCCGCTGGAAGCAGCGCGAGTCCCTGCGCACCCTGGGTCTGCGGCGGATTCGCCACTCGGTGATCCGCGAGGACAACGCGCAGACCCGCGGCCTGATCGCGGTGGTCAGCCACCTCGTCGAGGTGGAGCCGGCCGAGGCGAAGGCCACGGGCACCGGAGGTAGCAAGAAATGACGATCAAGCTGCACGATCTCAAGCCCGCGCGCGGTTCGAAGACCGCCCGCACCCGGGTCGGTCGCGGTGAGGGCTCCAAGGGCAAGACCGCCGGTCGCGGTACCAAGGGCACCAAGGCACGCAAGAACGTGCCGGCGACCTTCGAGGGTGGCCAGATGCCGATCCACATGCGGCTGCCCAAGCTCAAGGGCTTCCGCAACCGGTTCCGCACCGAGTACGAGATCGTCAACGTCGGCGACCTCAATCGGCTTTTCCCGCAAGGTGGTTCGATCGGTGTGGACGAGTTGGTGGCCAAGGGCGCGGTTCGCCGCAACTCGCTGGTCAAGGTCCTCGGCGACGGCAAGCTGACGGTCAAGGTCGAGGTGACGGCGCACAAGTTCAGCGGCAGTGCGCGCGAGAAGATCACCGCCGCAGGCGGTTCGGCGACCGAGCTGTCCTAGCTAGCTCAGCTGCGGAATCACTTCCGCGGCAAGGCGTTCCATCTGCTCGCGGTTCTCTCCCGTGTCTTTGCCGACGGGATTGAGCAGCACCATTTGCGCTCCGGCGTCGATGACCTCACGCAACCCGCGCACCACGTCATCGGGGGTGCCGGACACCGGTACGTCCTGCACGCCGGGCATGCGTCCGTAGATGCGGTCCAGCCCGTCGAGCACTCGCTCCCGCGCCCGCGCGGCGTCGTCGTCGACCATCAGGTAGACCCGTTTGCCGATGGTGAAATTCGCGGCATCCTTCCGTTGCTCGTCGAGCTCGCGGCGCACCACGGTCACCGCCCCGGCGAACGCCTCGGTGGTCGACGAGCCGGCGCCCAGGAACGAGTCGCCGTGGCGCACCGCGCGGGCAAGGGCTTTCGGGGCGAGGCCCCCGAACCAGATCGGCGGGTGCGGCCGCTGTACCGGCTTGGGCTGGATGGGCAGGTCGTCGACGTCGCGGAAGCGACCGTGAAACGTCACCCGCGGCTCGTCGGACCACGCCGCCTTCATCAGCTCCAGGCCCTCGGTGAAATACGAGATGAAGGTGTCCTTCTCGACGCCGAAGGCGGCGAATTTCCGCCTGCCACCGCCGGGTGCGACACCGAGGTCGAGCCGGCCGTGGCTCAGTCGGTCGACCGCGGTCGCCGCCGACGCCAACTGCAGCGGGTCGTGCAACGAGGTCACCATCACCGCGACGCCCAGCCGCAGCCGCTCGGTGCAGGCCGCGCAGTACGCCAGCAGCTCCAGGGGCGCCAGTAGCGGTGCGGGCCCGACGATCTGCTCGAGCAGCCAGCCGCCCTCGAATCCGAGCTCTTCGGCGCGCGCGAGAAAGGCGCGCAGTCCCGCTCCGTCGAAGCCGTCGTAGTCGAACTGCGGGATCGCGATGGCAAAGCTCACCCGACCACCGTACGGCCGTGCGTCGGTAGTCTGCAGGCATGTTTGCTTTCCTGCCTTCGATCCCCGGCGTCGATGAGGTTCGGGCCCTCGCCGGACGGGTCGATACCGCCCGCCATCATGGCGTGCCCAACGGCTGCGTGCTCGAACTGGACCTGCGCGCGATGCCGCCGGAGGCGTCGGGCTTTGATCCCCTGGCCCTCATCAGCGGGGGGAGCAGGCCGACGGCGCTGCGCGACATGGTGGCCGCCATCCACCGGGCGGCCGAGGACCCGCGGGTCGCCGGGCTGATCGCCCGTGTGCAACTCACGGCGTCGCCGGCGGCCGCGGTGCAGGAGCTGCGCGAGGCGGTCGTCGCCTTCACCGCCGCCAAGCCGTCACTGGCCTGGGCCGAGACCTACCCGGGCACGCTGTCGTACTACCTGGCTTCGGCCTTCGGTGAGGTCTGGATGCAGCCGGCCGGAAGCGTCGGCCTGATCGGCTTCGCAAGCAATGCCACGTTCCTGCGCGACGCGTTCGACAAGGCAGGGATCGAACCCCAATTCGTCGCGCGCGGCGAATACAAGTCGGCGGTAAACCGTTACACCGAGCACACATTCACCGAGGCCCACCGCGAGGCCGTCACGCGGATGTTGCGCAGCGTGCAAGAGCAGGTGTGGGAAGCGGTCGCGAAATCACGCAAGCTCGACGCCGCCACGCTCGACGCGCTGGCCGATCGTGCCCCGTTGTTGCGCGAGGAGGCCGCGGCCTCAGGCCTGGTCGACCGGATCGGCTTCCGGGACGAAGCCTTCGAGCGCATTGCGGAACTGGTTGGGGCGGAGGATGTTTCCGATACGACACCACCACGGCTGTACGTGTCGCGCTACGCGGGTACGGCCCGGTCACGGCTGACTCCGCCGGTGCCGTCGGTTCCCGGGCGCCGCGCCAAGCCGACGGTGGCGGTCATCAACGTCGACGGCGAGATCGTCGATGGTCGTGGTGGACCCCAGTTCCTGCCGTTCGCCAGCCCCGCTGTCGGCGGCGACACCATCGCAGCGGCGCTGCGGGAAGCCGCCGCCGACGAATCGGTGTCCGCGATCGTGCTGCGGGTGAACAGTCCCGGGGGCTCGGTCACCGCATCGGAAACCCTGTGGCGCGAGGTGAAAAGGGCCCGCAAGCGGGGCAAGCCTGTGGTGGCGTCGATGGGTGCTGTCGCCGCATCCGGCGGCTACTACATCGCGGTGGCCGCCGACGCGATCGTGGCCAGCCCCGCAACCATCACCGGTTCGATCGGCGTGTTCACCGGCAAGCTGGTGCTTCGCGATCTGCTGGAGCGGTTGGGCGTCGGGCTGGAAACCGTGCGCACCAACGCCAATGCCGACGCCTGGTCGATCGAATCGCCGTTCACCCCGGAACAGCGCGCCCACCGCGAGGCCGAAGCCGACTTGGTGTACGCGGACTTTCTGGAGCGCGTCGCCGACGGTCGCAACCTGACCACCGAGGCCGTCGAACGCGTCGCCCGTGGCCGGGTGTGGACCGGCGCGGACGCGCACGAGCGGGGCCTGGTCGACGAACTGGGCGGCTTCCGCACCGCGCTGCGCCGGGCGAAAATCCTTGCCGGACTGGACGAGGACACCGACGTGCGCATCGTGACCTACCCGGGTGGATCGCTGTTGGACATGCTGCGGCCGCGGGCCTCCTCGCAGCCGGCCGCGGCGTCGCTGCCCGACGCGCTCGGCGCGGTGCTGGGCCGCACCATCGGCGGCATCCTGGACAGCGTCGAAAGGTCCTACAGCGGGGCCAGCGCGCTCTGGCTGGGACCCGGGCGCCTCTAATCCGACGTGGGCGGCCCGGTCAGCTTCGCGGTGATGAAGACGATCTCGCCGAGGGGATCGTCGTTCTCCGGCGCGGGCACCTCGATGCCGCTGCGCCCAAAGAGTTCCGTGCGGGTCACGCCCTGCGCCTGCCATCCGATGCCGGACAGGTAGTCGACGACGTGGTTGCGATCGCCGGCGTAGACGAGCGACGCCATGTCGATGTCGACACCGTGCTCCCGGAATGACCCGGACATCTCGCGCACCCGTTCCGCGTCGAAATCCACGATGCCCGGCACGAATTCGGTGGCGATGGTGCTGCCGGGTGCGCTGAGCGCGGTGATGTTGTCGAACAGCCGATCCTGGGCCTCCGGTGGCAGATAGATCAGCAGTCCCTCGGCCAGCCAGGCCGTCGGCGCCGCCGTGTCGAATCCCGCCGCCTTCAGCGCGGCCGGCCAGTCCGCGCGCAGATCGATGGGGATGGTGCGCCGCGATGCCGTCGGCTCGGCACCCACATCGGCCAGGGTGGCGCTCTTGAACTCGATCACCCGCGGCTGGTCGATCTCGTAGACCACCGTGCCGGCCGGCCAGGGCAACCGGTAGGCGCGCGAGTCCAGGCCGGAGGCCAGGATCACCACCTGGCGCACTCCGCCACGCGTGGAATCGACGAAGTAATCGTCAAAGTACTTGGTGCGCACGGCTATTCCGTCGACCATCGATTGGAGACGCACCGGCGAGGCATTCTCGATGGCATCCACATCGAGTTCGCCGTCCATCATCTTGGTGAAGAACTCCACTCCGACCGCACGCACCAGCGGCTCGGCGAACGGATCGTTGATCAAACCGCGGGGATCCTTGGTCGCCATCGCGCGCCCGGCGGCGACCATGGTCGCGGTCGCGCCGACGCTGGACGCCAGATCCCACTCATCGTCGTGAGTGCGTGACATAGGTGGAACCCTACTTGAGAGTCGCGGCGACGTAGCTCAGGTCGCCGAAGGCGGCGACCAGTTCTTCGGGGAATTCGAAGCCGTTGCGCGCGTACAGTTCCCTGACGGCGTGGGCCCTCACATCCCACCCGTGCTCGGCCAGGTAGTCGACGACGACGCTGCGATCGCCCCGGTAGAACAGGTCACCCGCATCGAGGTCGAACCCGGCACGCCGCCACCGCTCGGTGATGCGCTGCAGGCGCTCGTCGGTGAAGGAATTGGGGTCCGGCACGTGTTCGGTGGCCAGCCGGCTGCCCGGCGCGCTGAGCGCGGTGATGTTGTCGAACAGCCGGTCCTGGGCGTCGGGCGGCAGGTAGGGCAGCAGCCCTTCTGCGCTCCACGCGGTCGGCTGGGAAACATCGAATCCCCCCTCGCGCAGGGCGGTTGGCCAGTCGTCGCGCAAGTCGATGCCGATGGTGCGGCGCTCGGCGGTCGGGGTGGCACCGAGGCCGGCCAGCGTATTGGTCTTGAACGCGATGACCTGCGGTTGGTCGATCTCGTAAACCACCGTGCCCGCGGGCCACGACAAGCGGTAGGCCCTGGTGTCCAGGCCGGAAGCGAGGATCACCGCTTGGCGGACACCGGAGTTGGCGAAGAAATCGTCGAAAAACCTGGTGCGCACCGTGATCTGCTCGGCCCTGGTCTTGCGGTTCATCAGCGGGTCGTCGCCGAAATCGACCTCACCGTCGATGATCCGGATGAAGGGGTCCAACCCGACGGCGCGGACCAGAGGATCGGCCAGTTGATCGTCAAGCAGCGGGTTGGGTCCCTGCGACGCCACGGCGCGGGATGCGGCGACCATCGTGGCCGTCGCTCCCACGCTGGACGCCAGGTCCCAGCTGTCGCCCTCGGCGCGTCCCTCACTCATAGATCCCCCAGGTGTACAGCATCTCGCCCATGCGCATGTCGTCGTCGGTGAGCGGGTCAAGTCCATTGGCCGCGAACAGTTCTGCGATGCTGGCGCTGTTCAGCCGCCACCCGCGATCGGCGAGGTATCCAGCCGCCTCGTTGCGGTCGCCGAAGTAGACCAGGCCCGCCATGTCCAGCTCGAACCCGTGCGCACGCCAGCGCTCGGAGATCGTCTGCATGCGCTCCTTCATCTTGTCCTCGTCGCCGGGCTCAGGGTTGGGGGCGCTTTCGGTGGCCAGCCGGCTGCCCGGCGCGCTGAGCTCGGTGATGGTGTCCAGCAGGCGGTCCTGCGCCTCGGGCGGCAAGTAGCCCAGCAGTCCCTCGGCGCTCCAGGCGGTGGGCTGGGACGGGTCGAAGCCGGCGTTGCGCAGCGCGGTTGGCCAGTCGTCGCGCAGATCGACGGCTACCACCCGGCGCTCGGTGGTGGGGGCGGCGCCCAGATCGGCCAGCGAGCGGGTCTTGAATTCGATGACCTGCGGTTGGTCGACCTCGTAGACCACCGTTCCGGCCGGCCACGCCAACCGGTAGGGGCGGGCGTCCAGGCCGGAGGCCAGGATCACCGCCTGCTTGATACCCGCGTTGGTCGCGGCCAGGAAGAACTCGTCGAAGAACTTGGTGCGGACCGCCATGTTGTCGGCCATCCGCGACATCGCCCCGGCGGACCCCGCGGCGCCGTCGTGCACGTCGTTCAGCTCGGCGGGATCGAGCTCGCCGCTGGCCAGCCGGGAGAGCAGGTCCACGCCGACCAGCTTGACCAGCGGCTCGGCGAACGGGTCGTCGATCAGTGGGCGCTCGGCGCGGGTGGCCATCGCGCGGGCCGCCGCGACCATCGTGGCGGTCACGCCGACGCTGGAGGCCAGGTCCCAGGTGTCGCCTTCGTACCTGGTGGAAGTCATGTTTGTGCCCCTATCGGAGATAGTCAATCTAATATTTAGCCGATATAATAAGCTTCCCCCACTGTACGCTTCCCGCGTTTAGCGGCAACCTTTACTGATGACGTACGCGGCGGCTGGCAAGCGGGTGCTCATCACGGGTGCCTCGTCGGGATTGGGGGCGGCCCTGGCGCGGCAGCTGGCCACCCGCGGCGCGGTGGTGGGGCTGATAGCGCGCCGGCGGGACCGGCTGGGCGAGGTGCTGGCCGACTGCCGGCACACCTCACCCGGATCGGCGATGTTCGTGGCCGACCTGGCCGACGCGTCGGCGCTGGGTGACCTGGCGCTGCGGGCCTGGGATGCGCTCGGCGGCATCGACGTGCTGATCAACAACGCCGCGATGCCCAAGCGGCGCAGCGTCGTCGAACTGGACCCGGACGAGGCCGAAGACGTCATGCGGGTCAACTTCTTCGCCCCGATGCGCCTAACGCTGGCGCTGTTGCCGCGGATGCTGACACGCGGATCGGGCATGATCGTCAACGTGTCCAGCGTCGGCGGCCGGCTCGGCATAATCCACGAAGCCGCTTACTGTGCAAGCAAATTCGCGCTCTGCGGCTGGAGCGAGTCGATGGCCGTCGACCTGCACGGCACACCGATCCGTGTGAAGCTGATCGAGCCGGGCCCGGTCGACACCGAGATATGGGACCACCCGGGCAGCGAGGAACCGCTCTACCAGGGACCCAAGGTGGCCGCGGACGTGGTGGCCGACGGCATCATCGAGGCCATGGGCAGTGAGCGCTTCGAGCACTACGTGCCCGACATGAAGGCCGTCATCGACGCCAAGAACGCCGACCTGGATGCGTTCATCGCCGGGGCGGCGGGGATGGCGTCCCGGTGAAGGCCCTCGTCTACGGCGTGCCGCCGGAGCCTTTCGAGGTCCCCGACGACGCCAACGCGTTGACCCGGAACCTGGCGCAAACCCCGACCGCCCTGCGCGATCTGCCGGATCCGGAACTGCCGCATGAGGACTGGGTGATCACCCGGCCGCGGCTGACCGGGATCTGCGGGTCGGACTCCAAGCAGATCCTGATGGACTTCGGCGAGGGCGACACCGACAACGCCATGGCGGCGTTCTGTTCGTTCCCGCAAGTCATGGGCCACGAGGTGGTCGCCGACGTGGTGGCGCTCGGCCCCAGGGCCCGAGGGCTGCAGGTCGGCGAGCGAGTAGTGCTCAACCCGTGGCTGTCCTGCGGGCCGCGCGGCATCCAACCGCCCTGTCCCGCATGCGAAGCCGGTGATTACACCCTGTGCTGGAGTTTCGCCGACGGCGACATCAAGCCGGGCATTCACACCGGGGTCTCGGCCGACGTGACGGGTGGCTACGCCGAACTGATGCCCGCCCACGACAGCATGCTGTTCGCCGTGCCGGAGTCGATGCCCGACGAGATGGCCGTGTTCGCCGACCCGTTCTCGGTGTCGCTGCACGCGATCACCCGCCACCCGCCGCCCCGCTCCGGCGCCGCGCTGGTGTACGGCGCCGGCTCGCTGGGGTTGTGTGCGGTCGCGATCCTGCGGGCGCTGTATCCCGACGTGGCCGTCGCGGTGGTGGCGCGCTTCGCCGCGCAGGCCGAGTTGGCTCGCCGATTCGGTGCCGCGAAAGTCCTTGCGCACGAACCGCGCCTGGCCATCATCGAGGAATTGGTCGCGTGGGGCGGTGGCCGGCTGCGCCAGCCGTTGCAGGGATTGCCGATGGCTCACCCCGGCGCGGTCGACGTCGTGTACGACACCGTCGGCAAGCCCGAGACTTTCGAAGTCGGCGTGCGGGTCCTGCGATCGCGGGGGACATTGGTGAAGGCCGGTGTTCACGCCCCCGGGCGGTGGGAGGACAGCCCGCTCTACTTCAAGGAGATCTCGTACGTCGGCTCGAACGCGTTCGGCGTCGAAGAGGTGGACGGGCAGCGCAAGCACGCCATCGCCCATTACCTCGACCTGGCCGCCGCCGGGCGGATGGACCTGCGTCCCATGCTCACCCACACCTTCGGGCTGGCGCAATGGCGGGACGCCTTCTCGGCGATCGCGAACCAGGGGGACAGCGGCGCGGTGAAGGTGGGGATCGACCAGCGCTAGGCAAGTGCCCCTTGGGATCCGGTGATCGGCAGGTCGATCGGGGTGATGACACCCGGCGGCGCGTCACAAACGAACGGTATGGCGTTGACCGCCGCGACGGCGGTGCTGTCCATCAACACGGTCATCACGTCCTCGCCAGGTCTGCCGAACCGGATGGTCGCGTCGATGAGTGGTTCACCGTCGATCACCACACTGAATCCCTTGGGGTCGGTCCATTTCGGGTCGAGCGCGTCGTCGCTCATGGTCCAGCAGATGGCCAACTCGACCACCGGGCGGCCGCCACGATAGCCGCGATAGGTGCGCCGCTGGCCCCCGGCGGTGCCGGCGGAATAGTTTACCCAGCCTAGATTCAAATCCCTTGTCAGCACGGCGGGTTCGACGAATGCCTCCTTGGCGTCGAGCTCGGTGCCCAGCATGGCTGCGATCATGTCCAGCGTCTCGAAGTAGCCGAGACCGTATCGCTGCGTCTCCGGGTCGAGGTAAGTCACCCGCTCACGGGGTGGTTTGCCGAATCCGAGCGCCTTCCACACGTCCTCTACGGGATAGGTTGTGCAGTCCAATGTTTCGACGAGCTTGACGCTGCGGACGCGTCGGCAGGCACCGGTGAGGAACCCGGCGACGACGTTGATGAAGCCCGGCTCGAATCCCGTGCCCAAAAAGGTCGCCCGCCCCTGCTGCGCCGCCTCCTCGAGAGCCGGCAGTTCGGCAGGGTGATGGGTGCCGGTCAGGAAATCTCCCGTCGTGACGACGTTGATGCCGCAGCGCAGCATCCTGATCACCAGCTCGTAGTCGATGACGCGGGGCATGTAGTTCACACAGTCCGGCCGAAGCCCGATCAACGCGTCGGCGTCCGCTGTTGCCTGCACACCGATGGGGGTTCGGTCGGCCAACACACCCACATCGCGGCCCACCTTGTCCGAACCGAACGCGTGAACGCCCACCACGTCGAAGTCGCCGCGGTCCAGCAGGACGCCGAGCGCTCGACTGCCGATGTTGCCGGTCGACCACTGGACTACGCGATATGGCGCCATGACTCACACCGTAAGGTTCGCGTCACGTGTTGGCGCGCAGATAGCCGTACACCGATGCGAAGTTGCGGTTGACGTCCTCGGGAATGGGCACCGGGCCGCCGATTGCGCGTGCGCCCCAGACGATTTGGGCGGTCCGCTCGACCAGGGCGGTGATGTGCAGGACCTTGTCCGGCCGCGGTCCCACCGCCACCAGGCCGTGGTTGGCGATCAGCGCGGCGCCGCGGCCCTCGAGCGCCTTCACGGCGTTGGTGCCGACGTCCGGCGTGCCCGATGCGGCATAGTCGGCGCACCGGACATCGCCGCCGCAGTACACCGCGAACTCGTCGATGCACGCCGGGATCGCTTCGTGGGCGATGGCGAACATGGTCGCCCACACCGGATGACTGTGAATGACGCTGCCGATGTCGTCGAAGGCCCGATAGCAGGCCAGGTGCAGCTGCATCTCCGACGACGGTGAGCGGCCCTCGGCCGCCTGCAGCACCGAGCCGTCCGCGTCGATCAGCACCAGATCGTCGAGCTGCATGTCGCGGTAGTCCACCGACGACGGGGTTATGACGACGTTGCCGTCGGCGCGCCGGGCCGAGATGTTTCCCGCGGTCCCCTCCACCAGGCCGCGGCGCAGCATGTCCTTAGCGGCGTCCAGCACCGCGGCTTCCGGGTTGTCGACGTACTTCATGGCCCCAGCACCTCCGGGTTGACGATGTGAACGGGCGCCTTGCCGGCCAGCAGCGCCTCCAGGTCGTCGGCCACCATCTGCGCCTGCCGCGCCTCGGTGTCGAAGGTGGCGCCCCCGATGTGCGGCGTCAGCACCACGTTGGGCATCGCCACCAGCGGGTGATCGACCGGCAGCCATTCGCCGGCGAAGTGGTCGAGCCCCGCGGCGCCCACCTTGCCCGCGGCCAGGGCGTCCACCAGGGCATCGGTGTCGTGCAGCTGGGCGCGCGCCGTGTTGAGGAAGACCACGCCGTCGCGCATGGCGGCGAACTCCCGCGCGCCGATCATGCCTGCGGTGTCGTCGGTGACCGGGGCGTGCAGCGAGACCACGTCGGCCTCGCTCAGCAGCTCGTCGAGGCTGTGCCGGGCGTCGGGGTTGTAGGGGTCGTGCGCGATGACCCGCAGGCCCAGTCCGGACAACCGCCATTGCGTCGCCCGGCCGACGGCGCCCAGGCCCACCAGCCCCGCGGTGAGGCCGGCGATCTCGGCCGCGCGAAACCGCTGATACGGGATGCTGCCGTCCCGAAAGATGTTGCCGCTGCGGACATCCGCGTCCGCGCTCAGCACGTGACGGGTGGCGGCCAGCAGCAGCGCCACCGTCATCTCGGCGACGGCATCGGCGTTGCGGGCCGGGGTGTTGAGCACCGGGATGCCGGCCGCGGTGGCGCCCGCGATGTCGACGTTGTTGGGGTCGCCGCGGGTGGACGCGATCGCCCGCACGCCGAGGCCGAACACCGGGCCGCGCACCGAATCGCCTTCCACCACCACGATTTCGGCGGATTCGGCGGTGATTCGCTCGGCCAGCTGCTCGGGGCTGTAGATGCGCAGCGGGGTCTGCTCGATCCAGGGGTCGTACACGACGTCGGCCAGCTCACGCAGTTTGGCGAAGCCCGCCCCCCGCAGCGGGGCGGTCACCAAGGCGCGCGGTTTAGACGTCACGAGTGCCAATGCTGGCGTACGGTGACGCCCGTGTCACGCAAAGACGTCACAATCGGCATCGACGTCGGCAGCACCGCGGTCAAGGCGATAGCCGCCGACGCCGACGGCAACGTGACGGGCCGCGTGCGCATCCCGCATGAGCTGCGGGTGCCGGCGCCCGACCAGCTGGAGCACGACGCCGAGGCGGCGTGGCGCCGTGGGCCGTCAGCGGCCCTGGGCGAGCTGATCCACCAGCCCGGCATCGCGGCGGCGGCCGTCTCCGCGATGGTGCCGTCGATGACCGCCGTCGACGACAGCGGCACGCCCATCACCCCGGGGCTCCTCTACGGCGACGGCCGGGGCCGCGCGCCCGGCGGCCCGGAACAACAAGCGCAGCCGCTGCCCGCGCTCGGCGAGGCCGCGGAGTTCCTGCGCTGGACGGCCGCCCACGCACCGGGCGCGGCCGGCTACTGGCCCGCGCCGGCGGTGGCCAACCACGCGCTGGCGGGCCAGCCGGTGATCGACATCGCCACCGCCGCCACCGCGTTCCCCCTGTTCGACGGGACCGGCTGGAATGCCGAGGCCTGCGCCGAGCGCGGCGCGGCCGTCGAACAGATGCCCCGAGTGGAGAGCATGGGAGCCGTCGTCGGGCAGGTGCGCGGCACCGACGCCGCGTTGGCCACCGGCGCCATCGACGCGCTGTGCGAGCAGATCGTCGCCGGCGCCGACCACGACGGCGACGTACTGGTGATGTGCGGCACCACGCTGATCGTGTGGACCACCATCTCGCAGGCGCGGCAGATGCCCGGCCTGTGGACCATTCCGCACACCACGCCCGGCAAGAGCCAGATCGGCGGTGCCAGCAACGCGGGCGGGCTGTTCCTGGGCTGGGTGGATCGCGTTGTGGCAGCGGCGGATCCGACCGATGTGGAACCAGGGCGCGTTCCGGTGTGGGCGCCCTACCTGCGCGGTGAGCGCACGCCGTTTCACGATCGGGACCGCCGGGGCGTGCTCGAGGCCCTGGATCTCACCCACGACGCCGCCGCGCTGCGGCGCGCCGCCTACGAGGCGTCCGGCTTCGTGGTCCGCAGCCTCATCGAACTCGGCGGCGCCCCGGTGTCGCGCATCGTGGCCACCGGCGGCGGCACGCGAGTCGCGCCGTGGCTGCAGGCGATCGCCGACGCCACCGGGCGGCCGGTCGAGGTCTCCGGGGTGGCGGAAGGGGCGGCGCTGGGAGCGGCATTTCTGGCGCGGATGGCGGTTGGGCTGGAGACGACCATCGCCGATGCCGCCCGATGGGCCCGCATCGATCGCATCGTCGAGCCAGATCCCGCCTGGGCGAGCGCGGTCGAGGATCGCTATCAGCGCTTCGGCGAGCTGGGGAGCCGCAGATGTAGCGCGGTGACACCACCGGCGTTCTAGGCTGGTGCAATGACCGACCAGGACCGCAAAGCCGCCCGCCGCGAAATCGCGGACGCACTGTTGAAAGCCCTTGAGCGACGGCACGAAATCGCCGACGTCGTCGTGGAATCGGAGAACAAGGCGGCCGCGGTGGAGGCGATCGTCCGCCTGCTCGACACCTCCCACGTCGCCGCCGAAGCGGTGATGGGCATGTCGTTCGATCAGCTCACCGTCGACTCGCGCCGCAAGATCCTCGCCGAGCTCGAAGACCTGAACAAGCAGCTGAGCTTCACCCTGGGCGAGCGTCCGGCGAGCCTGGGCGAGACGCTCGAGCTGCGGCCCTTCTCCGCCGCGGCCGACCGCGACATCTTCGCCGTGCGCACCGAGGACATCGGCTTCGCCGGCGACGGCTCCGGTGGACCCGCCGGCAACGTGGACGACGAGATCAAGGCCGCGCTGGCACGCGTCGCCGACGAAGAGGCCGCGTGGTTCGTGGCCATCGACTCCGGCGAGAAGGTCGGCATGGTGTTCGGCGAGCTGGTCCGGGGCGAGGTCGACGTCCGGATCTGGATCCACCCCGATCACCGCAAGCGGGGCTACGGCACCGCCGCGCTGCGCAAGTCGCGCTCGGAGATGGCGTGGTGTTTCCCCGCGGTGCCCATGGTCGTGCGCGCGCCGGCGGCCAACCCCCGCTGAGCTTTCAGCGCAGGGTGGCGGTGACGGAGACGATGTTGCGGAACTGCGCTGTCGCCTCGTCGTCGTGGAATTCCAGGCCGTAGTCGCCGAACAGCTCGCGGCGCGGGCGGGCGGCCACCTCCCAGCCCTTGCCGGTCAGGTAGTCCACGACGTTGCTGCGCTCGCCGTCGAAGAACAGGCCCGACAGGTCGATGTCGCAGCCGACTTTGGCCCACCTGTCGTTGAATTCCTGGGCGCGCTGCGACATCGTCGTGCCCGCGGCGGCGGGGTGGTACTCGGTGGCCAGCACGCTGCCGGGGGCGCTGAGCTCGGTGATGTTGTCGAAGAGCCGGTCCTGGGCCTCGGGCGGCAGGTACATCAGCAGGCCCTCGGCGCTCCACGAGCTCGGTTGCGTCGCGTCAAAACCGCTGGCGCGCAGCGCGGCCGGCCAGTCGTCGCGCAGGTCGACGCCGACAGTGCGCCGCTCGGCGGTCGGCGTGGCGGCCAGGCTGGACATGGTGGCGCTCTTGAACTCGATGACGGCCGGCTGGTCGACCTCGTAGACCACGCAGCCGGGCGGCCAGCTCAGCCGGTAGGCGCGGGCGTCGAGGCCGGCCGCCAGGATCACGGCCTGGCGGACCCCGTCGCGGGCGGCGCCCGTGAAGAAGTCGTCGAAGAAGCGGGTGCGCACCGCGATGGAGTCGGTCTCCAGCCCCAGATCCTTGCCCCTACCCTCGGAGCCCTCGGACCCGGCGACCTCACCGTCGACCAGGCGCCGGAAGAAATCCAGACCGACGGCGCGCACCAGGGGCGCGGCGAACGGGTCGTTGATGATCGGGTTGCCGGCCTCGCTGGCCAGTGCGCGGGCCGCGGCGACCATCGTGGCCGTGGCAGCGACGCTCGAGGCCAGGTCCCAGCTGTCCTGGTCAGTGCGTGTCATGCTGCTCCCAAGTTATTTAGCAAATGCAACGAGTCACGACGAACTCTACGCCTCACGGCTTACGGCTGCGGGGTATCGAAAGGCCGACGCAAAGGCCCTGACCAGACCTTGGCGTACCAGCTGTTAGTCTCGTACACGGTTTGACGCGCTTTAGATAAGGCGGCCGTACGTCCTGGCCTGCGGGTGTTGGGCGCGTGATGCAGGAAACCCCGGCTGCGCAGGAGGAAGAGTTGCTTTCCGCTTTCATCTCATCGCTGCGGACAGTCGACCTGAGACGGAAGATCCTCTTCACGCTTGGCATCGTCGTCTTGTATCGGGTCGGCGCCGCGCTACCGTCCCCTGGCGTCAACTTCCCCAACGTCCAGCAGTGCATCAAAGAGGCCAGCGGCGGCGCGGCCGGACAGATCTATTCGCTGATCAACCTGTTCTCCGGTGGTGCGCTGCTCAAACTCACCGTGTTCGCGGTGGGGGTGATGCCCTACATCACCGCCAGCATCATCGTGCAGCTGCTCACGGTGGTCATCCCGCGGTTCGAGGAGCTGCGCAAGGAAGGCCAATCCGGCCAGGCCAAGATGACGCAGTACACCCGGTATCTGGCCATCGCGCTGGCCATCCTGCAGGCCACCAGCATCGTGGCCCTGGCGGCCAACGGTGGGCTGCTGCAGGGCTGCTCGCTCGACATCATCGCCGACCAGAGCATCTTCACGCTGGTCGTCATCGTGCTGGTGATGACCAGCGGCGCGGCGCTGGTGATGTGGATGGGTGAGCTGATCACCGAGCGCGGCATCGGCAACGGCATGTCCCTGCTGATCTTCGTGGGCATCGCGGCGCGCATCCCCGCCGAGGGCAAGCAGATCCTGGACAGCCGCGGCGGGATGATCTTCGGCGCGGTCCTGATCGCCGCGCTGGTCATCATCGTCGGCGTGGTGTTCGTCGAGCAGGGCCAGCGCCGGATCCCCGTCCAGTACGCCAAGCGCATGGTCGGGCGCCGCATGTACGGCGGAACGTCGACGTATCTGCCGCTCAAGGTCAACCAGGCCGGTGTTATCCCGGTGATCTTCGCGTCCTCGCTGATCTACATCCCGCACCTGATCACCCAGCTGATCCGCAGCGGCGCCGGAGGCGTGGGCAACAGCTGGTGGGACAAGTTCGTCGGCACCTACCTGTCCGACCCGAGCGACCCGGTGTACATCGCCATCTACTTCGGCCTGATCATCTTCTTCACGTACTTCTACGTCTCGATCACCTTCAACCCCGACGAGCGCGCCGACGAGATGAAGAAGTTCGGCGGCTTCATTCCCGGCATCCGGCCGGGCAAGCCGACGGCCGATTACCTGCGTTTCGTGCTGAGCCGGATCACCCTGCCGGGCTCGATCTACCTCGGCGCAATTTCGGTGCTGCCCAACTTGTTCCTGCAGATCGGCAATAGCGGAGCGGTTCAGAATCTGCCGTTCGGCGGTACCGCGGTGTTGATCATGATTGGCGTGGGCTTGGATACGGTCAAGCAGATCGAGAGCCAGCTCATGCAGCGCAACTATGAAGGGTTCCTCAAGTGAGAGTCGTTTTGCTGGGACCGCCGGGGGCGGGCAAGGGGACGCAGGCCCAGAAGCTCGCGGAGAAGCTGGGAATCCCGCAAATCTCCACCGGAGAGCTGTTCCGTAGCAACATCGAGAACGGCACCAAGCTCGGCCTGGAGGCCAAGCGCTACCTCGACGCCGGCGACCTGGTGCCCTCCGAGTTGACCAACCAGCTCGTCGACGACCGGCTGAACGAATCGGACGCGGCCAACGGTTTCATCCTGGACGGGTACCCACGCTCGATCGAGCAGGCCAAGGCGCTGCACGACATGCTGGGACGCCGGGGCACCGACATCGACGCCGTGCTGGAATTCCGGGTCTCCGAAGACGAGTTGCTGCAACGGCTGAAGGGCCGCGGGCGCGCCGACGACACCGACGACGTCATCCTGAACCGGATGAAGATCTACCGCGCCGAGACCGCGCCGCTGCTGGATTACTACAGCGACGAACTCAAGACGGTCGACGCCATCGGCACCATGGACGAAGTGTTCGCCCGCGCGCTGCAGGCGCTGGGCAAGTAGGGATGAACCCGCTGGCGCGGCTGCGGGGTCGCAAGGTGGTGCCGCAGCGCAGTGCCGGCGAACTCGACGCGATGGCCGCGGCCGGCGCGGTGGTGGCGGCCGCCTTGCGGGCGGTCCACGCGGCCGCGGTGTCCGGGGTGTCGACGCTGAGCCTGGACCAGATCGCCGAATCCGTGATCCGGGACGCCGGCGCGGTGCCGTCTTTCCTGGGCTATCACGGGTACCCCGCGTCGATCTGCGCGTCGGTGAACGAGCGCGTGGTGCACGGGATTCCCTCGGCCGCCGAGATTTTGGCGCCCGGTGACCTGGTGTCGATCGATTGCGGGGCGGTGCTCGACGGCTGGCACGGCGACGCCGCGATCACCTTCGGAGTGGGGACGCTGGATGCGGCCGACGAAGCCTTGTCGCAGGCGACCAGGGAATCGCTGGAGGCGGGGATCGCGGCCATGGTGCCCGGTAACCGGTTGACCGACGTCTCGCACGCCATCGAGATGGGCACCCGCGACGCCGAGGCCCGCCATGCGCGGTCGTTCGGGATCGTCGAGGGCTACGGCGGCCACGGCATCGGCCGCCAGATGCACATGGACCCGTTTTTGCCCAACGAGGGCTCGCCGGGACGCGGCCCCCTGCTGGCCGCCGGATCGGTGCTGGCCATCGAACCGATGCTGACGCTGGGAACCGGCAAGACCGTGGTGCTCGATGACCAGTGGACGGTCACCACCACCGACGGGTCGCGGGCGGCCCACTGGGAGCACACCGTGGCGGTCACCGACGCCGGGCCACGCATCCTGACCTCGGCTTAGGCGCCGACTAGCCTTGAACTAAACGCCCACTCGCCTCGTTTCCCCGGCAGGAGGTGATCGAGTGGCTCGGGTTTCTGGCAGTCGCGGAGTGACCGGCCCCGCCGAAGCCGCTCTGATGAAGGCGCTTTACGACGAGCACGCCGCGGTGCTGTGGCGGTATGCGCTGCGGCTGACGGGGGACGCGAGCCAGTCCGAGGATGTGGTTCAGGAAACGCTGCTGCGGGCGTGGCAACACCCCGAGGTCATCGGCGACACCGAGCGCTCGGCGCGGGCGTGGTTGTTCACCGTGGCCCGCAACATGATCATCGACGACCGGCGCAGCGCGCGTTTCCGCAACGTCGTCGGCTCCACAGACGTCGAGGGCGCGCCCGAACAGTCCACGCCGGACGAGGTCAATGCGGCGCTGGACCGGTTGCTGATAGCGGACGCGATCACCCAATTGTCCGCCGAGCACCGCGCGGTGATCGAACGGTCCTACTACCGCGGTTGGACCACCACACAGACTGCTGCAGACCTAGGAATCGCAGAGGGGACGGTGAAGTCGCGACTACACTATGCCGTGCGGGCGTTGCGGCTCACTCTGCAAGAACTTGGGGTCACCCGATGAGGGGCTCCGAATGCGCGAGGGGTGAGAGAGATGGATGAAATGAGGACGCCGGTGCGCGATATCGGCCCTCCCGAAGATCGTTATGCGATGTGGGACGCCGCATACGTGTTGGGCTCGTTGTCGGCCGCGCAACGGCGCGAATTCGAGACGCACCTGACGCACTGCCCGGCCTGCCGGTCCGCGGTCGCCGATCTCAGCGGGGTGCCGGCGCTGCTGTCACAGCTCGACCGTGACGAGGTGGCCGCCATCGACCAGTCCGGTCCGGCCCCGCAGATGTCTGAGGAATTGCTGCCGTCCCTGCTGGCGACGGTTCGTTGGCGGCGCCGCCGCGCCCGGGTGGTGACCTGGGTGGCGTCGACGGCCGCGGCCGCGGTGCTGGCCATCGCGGTGTTCGTCGGCCTGCACGGGTGGTCGTCGGCCCCGTCGCAGCAGATGACCGCGTCGGCGGAGCCGATGGCGCAGGTGGGCACCAGCCTGCTGACGTCGACGGTGGCCGTCAGCGGCCAGCACTGGGGGACGTCGATCAACCTGCGCTGCGTGTGCCTGGCTCCGCTGACCGCGCACCATGACACGCTCGCGATGGTCGTGTTGGGCCGCGACGGCAGCCAGACCCGGCTGGCGACATGGGTGGCCGTGCCCGGGCACACGGCGACCCCGGCGGGTGCGATCTCGACTCCGGTCGACCAGATCGCCGCCGTGCAGGTGGTTGCCGCCGACACCGGACAGGTCCTGTTGCAGCGCTCTCTGTAAACACCGCGCGGTGAACCCAACGGCCTCGCCTGTCGTTACACCGGCATGCCAAGGACCCACCTCGCGGCCGGGCTTCGGGACAGCGTCGATGCCGTTGTCATCGGAGCCGGGCCCGCGGGCCTGGCCGTCGCGCGGCAACTCCACCATCGGCACGGTGTCACAGCGCTCGTGCTCGACCGGGCGGCGGCCCCGGCGATCTCCTGGCGCACGCGTTATGACGACTTCCGCCTCAACACGACGGGGTTCTTGTCTCACCTACCGGGACAACGTATCCCGTTGAGTGCCGGCCGTTGGCCCACCAAGGAGGACATGGTCCGCTACTTCGATCGCTACGTCGTGCGGCAGCAGATCCCGCTCTTGCTCGGGTGCGAAGTCCACTCGCTCGACCGCTGCGGGGGAGTGTGGCGGCTGGACACATCGACGGGCGAAATCCAAAGCCGGACAGTCGTTCTCGCAACAGGAAACTATGGCGCGCCGGTCGCCCCTCGCTGGCCGGGGCTGAAAAGCTTCGAAGGCGAGATCGTTCACTCCGCGGACTTCGTCAACGCGTGGCCGTATCGCGGCCGAGACGTGCTCGTCGTCGGGGCGGGTAACTCCGCCGCCGACATCGCCGTGCAGTTGGCCGACGACGGCGCCCGCCGGATCTGGCTGGCGGTGCGCACCCCGCCGCACCTGGTGCGGCGGGCCATCGGCGGGTTCCCGTCGGACATCTTCCTCGAGCTGTCCGCACGGGTCCCCGCCCGCATGGTCGATCCGCTGATCGCCCGCGCGACCCGCCTGATGTGGGGCGACCTGTCCCGCTACGGTTTTCGGCGGCCGGCGGTGGGCCTCAAAGCGACCGTCGAGACCCGCGGACGCATTCCCACGCTGGCCGACGGGCTGGTCGACGCGGTGCGAGCGCGCCGCGTCGAAGTCGTCGGCGCGGTCACCAGGCTGCAATCCGGCTCCGTCATCCTCGCCGACGGCACGTCGGTGGCACCCGAGGTGATCATCACCGCAACCGGGTTCGAGGCGAACCTGCGCGGTGTGGTCGGCCACCTCGGCGTCCTCGACGAGCACGGCAACCCGCGCGGCGGCTTCGCCTGCCACGTCGGCGAGGGACTCTTCGCGATCGGATACGGGATTCCGCCGAACGGCCCGCTGCGGGCGATCCGGCTGGCCGCCACGCCGCTGGCCGCGAAGGTCGCGGGTTACCTCAGAAGGTCGCAGAACAGCGACCAACTGGCGACGGTGTAAGGAACGCGAATGGCCCTGCTCACCACCGAACGCACTTTCTTTCGCGGCGAAGCCGGCTACGAAACGGCCCGTCTCGACACCGTGTGGAACGGCCTTGTGCCGGAACGGTTTCCGGATGTCATCGTGCAGGCGCGCGACGCCGACGACGTGGTCTCGGCGCTGCGTTACGCGGGGGCGAACGGGCATCGCATCGGGGTGTGTTCGGGAGGGCGCAGCTGGGTCGCCAGCCACCTTCGCGACGGCGGCCTGCTCCTGGACGTCAGCCGCCTCGACCACTGCAGCGTCGATCCGCAACGGATGACCGCGAACGTCGGCCCGGGAAAGAGCGCCAGCGTCTTCGCGGCCGAACTCGACGCGCAAAACCTGTTCTTCCCCGCGGGCCATTGCGAGGGGATCTGCCTCGGTGGCTATCTGCTGCAGGGCGGCTACGGCTGGAACAGCAGGGCCCTCGGGCCGGCGTGCGAGAGCGTGCTGGGGCTGGAGGTGATCACCGCGGACGGTGAGCGGATCTATTGCGATCCCGAGAACCACCCCGATTTGTATTGGGCTGCAAGAGGTTCGGGCCCCGGCTTCTTCGGCGTCGTGACCTCGTTCAAGCTACGGGTCTATCCGCGTCCGGCGGTGTGGGGCACCTGCCTGTACATGTACCCGATCGAACTCGCCGACGAGGTCTTCACGTGGGCGCGCTCGATCAGCGCCGAGCTCGACGACCGGGTCGAACTGCAGATGCATACCGCCCGCAGCTTCCCGGGAGCCGGCCTCGAGCAGCCGGGCATCACGATCGCCTCGCCCGTCTTCGCTGATTCGGAAGACGAGGCGGCCAAAGCCCTTGCGCCGCTGGGCAGTTGTCCGGTCGTCGATAAGGCGATCGTCGGCCTTCCCTACGCGCCGACGACCCTGGCCAATTGGTACACGGCCGTGATGACCAGTTACCCGAAGGGTCACCGCTACATTGCGGACAGCATGTTCACCTCGGCTTCCGCCGAAGAACTACTGCCGGGCATCCGCCGGATCATCGACACGATGCCGCCGCACCCGTCACACTTCATCTTCACGGGCTGGAAGACGTCGCCGAGCCGCACCGAGATGGTGTACGGCCTCGAAGACGACATCTATTTGGCGCTGTACACCATCTGGCGGGACCCGGCGGACGACGAACGGTACCGCGACTGGGCCGCGTCCAACATGGCCGCCATGTCGCACCTGGCGACCGGTATCGCGCTGGCGGACGAGAACCTGTGCCGGCGCCCCGCGCGATTCGTCACCGAACCGAACATGGCACGGCTGGACCGGGTGCGCGCCGCCTACGACCCGGATGGCCGGTTCCACGGCTATTTGACACATATCTAAAAGCGCTGGCAGTCCGCGGGCATCCGCTGCCGGAGTGAACTGAAGTCACCCGCGGGTCGTGTCACTGGCATCGTCATAAGTTAGGTGAGCAGATGTCGAGGCAACACCGGGTGGTCGACCACATCGTCGAGCATCTCGCGAGGACCGACGCCGACTACATCTTCGGTGTCGACGGCGCCAACATCGAAGACCTCTACGACGCCGCACACTTCTGCGCGGACATCACCGCCGTGCTGGCCAAGCATGAATTCTCCGCGGCCACGATGGCCGACGGGTACAGCCGCAGCGGCGCGGGCCTGGGCGTCGTGGCGGCGACTTCCGGCGGGGGAGCTCTCAATCTTGTTCCCGGCCTTGGGGAATCGTTGGCCAGTCGCGTCCCGGTGCTGGCATTGGTCGGCCAGCCGGCGACAACGATGGACGGTCGGGGCAGTTTCCAGGACACCAGCGGCCGCAATGGCGCGCTGGATGCCGAGGCGCTGTTCTCGGCGGTATCGGTCTGGTGCCAACGAGTGCTGACGCCCTCCGACATCGTCACCGCCCTGCCCGAGGCCATCGCGGCCGCACGCGGCGGTGGCCCGGCTGTCCTCTTGTTGCCCAAGGATGTTCAGCAGAAGCCGGTCACGGTCATCGGTCGCGACGGGCATGCCGCCGGTCCGTCGGCGGCGCCCCGGATCGGTGATCTGGATCCGGTACTGCGCGCGCTACGCGCCGCCGATGGGCCGGTCACCATCATCGCCGGCGAGCAGGTGGCCCGCGACGACGCCCGAGCGGAGCTGGAGGCGCTGCGCGCGCTGCTGCGCGCACGGGTGGCATGCGTGCCCGACGCCAAAGACGTCGCGGGCACGCCGGGTTCGGGCTCGTCGTCGGCGCTGGGCGTGACCGGTGTCATGGGGCATCCCGGAGTGGCCGAGGCGGTCGGTGACAGCACGGTGTGCTTGGTGGTGGGCACCCGCCTGTCGGTGACGGCCCGGGCGGGCCTCGACGACGCGCTGACGGCGGCGCGGACGGTCTCGATCGGGTCGGCGGCTCCCTACATCGAATGCGCGCACGTGTACACCGACGACCTGCGGACCTCGTTGCGCATGGTGGCCATGGAACTGTCCGGGCGGGGCCGGCCGCGGGGCCTGCGGGTGCCCGATTTCGTGACCGACACCGAACTGCGCCCACCGCCGTACCGCGGTCCCGGCGTCCGCTACCGCGATGCGCTGACGGTGCTGGACCGGATGCTGCCCGACGGGGTGGACATCGTCGTCGACGCGGGCAACACCGGTGCGGCGGCCATTCATCATCTGCCGGTCCGCCGTGGCGGGCGGTTCGCCGTCGCGCTCGGCATGGGGGGCATGGGTTACAGCTTCGGTGCCGCCATCGGGATGGCCTTCGGCCGTGCCGTGGGCAGCCGGCTCAGCCGGCGCACGGTCGTCATCGCCGGCGACGGCGCATTCTTCATGCACGGCATGGAAGTTCACACGGCGGTGCAGTACCGGCTGCCGGTGACGTTCGTCCTGTTCAACAACAACGCCCACGCCATGTGCGTGACCCGCGAGCAGCTGTTCTACGACGACCTGTACAGCTACAACCGGTTCGGCCCCAGCCGGCTGGGCGCCGGGCTGGCGGCGATGTTCCCGGGGCTCTCCGCGATAGACGTGGCCGACGTCGACGCGCTGGCCGCCGTGCTTGACGCGGCGATGACCACCGATGGCCCGTCGGTGATCAGCATTGAGTGCTCGGCCGACGAAATCCCGCCCTTCGCAACATTTTTGAACCAGCAAGCGACCAAATGCATTGGCCGACCGACACCTGAAGGGGAAAGATCAGATGTCCCTGCCCGCGCTTGACGACATTCACGTTCACACCGGCACCACCGAGCCGATCGAGGGGCTGGTCCGCATCGAGACCTCGCCGCTCGAGAAGACCGCGCCGATGTTCATGGCCCAGATGCGGTCCGTGTACCCGCACGACGAGGTCTTCGGGCGGTACTGCACGGTCAGCGACTACGTCGACTGCCCACCCGACGAGCTGTTCGAATACCTGGCCGACACGCGCAGCCTCGAGGAGTGGACCTACACGCTGCGCGACTTCACCCCCACCAATGAGCCCGGGCTGTGGCTGGCCCACGACCGGCTGCTGCCGGATACCAAGATTTTCACCCGAACGGTGGCCAACGCCGAGGCGGGCACCGTCGACTACCACTGCGCCTGGGACCAGGGCGAGCACCTGTGGATGATCTACCTGATGCGGGTCGTCGACGCGCAGCTGGTGCTGAACAAGCCCGGTTCCGTTGTGCTGTGGACCAATTGCCACCATCCCTTCTACGACAACAACCCGTACACCGACGCCGCGCCGCCGGATCGGACGGGTTGGGTGGGTGACTTCTGGGACATCTTCGGTGCCGGCCACGGGGTGGAACTGCACAACCTCAAGACCATCGCCGAGTACCGCCACCGCAACGGCCTGCCGATCACGCCGGTTTGGATGAGATGAGCACCGCACAATGAAGCAACCGAGCGCGAGCCTGACCGACGTCTCCACCTACCTGCCCGGAAAACCCATCGGCGCAAGCTATTACGCGCAGTTCGCCAGCTCCGATGAGCTGGCCGACAACCTGATGTTCCGCGCCCCTAAATTCCGCCATCACGTCGCGGCCGACGAAACCGCGGTCGACATGGTGGAGCGGGCCGCCGCCGGTGTCATCGAACGCAACGGCCACGACGTCATCGCCAACGTGGACGTGCTGATCACCCACACTCAAATGCCCGACATGCCGTTCTACGGCGGGGGCGGCAGCATCGCGCACCGCCTGGGCATGCGACCCGACTGGGTATTGGATCTGCACAACGGCGGGTGCGCGGCGTTCGTGCTGGCGCTCAAGGTAGCCCGACGTCTCCTGACGTCCGGCGAAGGGCGCACCGCACTGATCGCAGTCGCGCAGAACGCCGCCGGGCAGATCTTCGACCAACCCGGCGTGCGGGCGAAGGCGCAGTCGTCGGTGCCCGGCGACGGCGCCGCCGTGGGACTCGTCACGCTGTCGGACGATTCACCGATTCTCGACGTCGAGTGCCGCACCTACGGCGAATACGCCGGCGACATGACGATCGCGGTCGACCCGCCCCGCAAATGGTGGCAACCCGGACCGGGTGAAGGCTGCATCGGTTTCACCGAAAGCAAGATCACCAAGGTGTTGGCGCGCGGCAACAGGCAGGTCCCCGAAGTCGCGCTCGCGGTCTGCGACCGGATCGGCTTGCCGTCCAAAGAGATCGACCTGCTGGTGACCAATCAGCCCAATCGGGTGTTCTTGCGCAACTGGCGCGAGGCGCTCGACGTGCCGGCCGAACGCCATCGGGACACCTTCGACGAGTGCGGCAACCTGTTCGGCGCCGGCATCCCCATCAACCTCGACCGCGCGATATCCGACGGCCAGCTCGAGGCCGGCGACATGGTGCTGATGGCCGCCTTCGCGCACGCCGGTGACTTCGCGGGCGCGGCCGCCGTCCGGTGGGGCGGGCGAGACTGATGTCGGCCGTGCTGGAAGCGGACCCCGTCGAGCTGGGCGGCGCACTGCCGGACGCGATCGATCCGCTGGCGCTGTCCCTCAACGAGAACCCGTTCCCGCCGCTGCCGGCCGTGCGGTCGGCGTTGATCCGCTCGATCGACGCCGCCAACCGCTACCCCGAATTCCGGCCCGAACGGATGCGGACCCTGGTCGCCCGGCACGTCGGGGTCGGCGACGAGCAGGTCGTCCTCGGAGCCGGGGCGAGCGGGGTGGCGATGCAGGTCCTGTACGCGGTGACGCGGCCCGGCGACCGAGTTGTGTTGAGCGAACCGACATTCGACGGGTATCCGATCTTCGCGCAGATGGCCCACCTGACGCCGGTCACCGTTGCGCTCCACGAATCCGGTCACCACGATTTGCGGGCCATGGCCGAGGCGGCGGCGGGCGCGAAAGTCGTCGTGCTGTGCCGGCCGCACAATCCGACCGGAACCATGGAGCCCGTCGCGGAGGTCGAACGATTCCTGCGCCGCGTGCCGGACGACACCGTCGTGCTGCTCGACGAGGCCTACATCGAGTTCGTCGCCCCCCAGCACCGCGTCGGCGGGCCGGATCTGGTGCGCCGCTTCCCGAATGTCGTGGTGCTGCGGACGTTCTCGAAGGCCTACGGCCTGGCCGGACTGCGTATCGGCTACGGGTTCGCCGCACCGCAGCTCGCCGCGATCTTGTGGAAGATGCAGCTGCCGTTCGGCATGGGGATCACCAGCCTGGTCGCGGTGGCCGCATCCTATGCGGCCGACGACCAGTTGCGGCAACGGATTCTGCGAATCGCCGGTGAGCGGCACTACCTGTCCCGGCGCCTCGCCGCGTTCGGGGTGCGCACCACCGACGGACACGCCAACTTCGTCTACCTGCCGCCCGTCGGGCGGCACTGGCAACAGGTGTTCGGTGAGGCCGGGCTGAAGGTCCGGCACTATCCCGACGGAGGTGCGCGGATCACCGTCGGGAGCCGCGCATCCACCCGAGCGGTGCTGGCCGCGGTGGCAAAGTCACGAGCCTGAGGTAAATCGCGGCCAAGTGCGGTAAGAAAGGGCGTGGCCCCTTCTGCATCCGACAAACCCGACCCGATCGCACTGGCGAGGGCGAACTGGACGCGGGCCGGCTGGGGTGACGTGGCGCCGGGCATGGTTGCGGTGACGTCCGTGATGCGGGCCCACCAGATCCTGCTCGCCCGCGTCGAGAACGCGCTGCGCCCCTACGACTTGAGCTTTTCGCGCTTCGAATTGTTGCGGCTGTTGGCCTTCAGCCGCAGCGGCGCGCTGCCTATCACCAAGGCGTCCGACCGCCTGCAGGTCCACGTCACCAGCGTCACGCATGCGATCCGCCGGCTCGAGGCCAACGGGCTGGTGCAGCGGGTGCCCCACCCCACCGACGGGCGCACCACACTGGTGCAGATCACCGATCTCGGGCGCTCGACCGTCGAGGACGCCACCATCACGCTCAACGAGCAGGTGTTCGCCGACATCGGAATCGACGCCGATGAGTCCGAAGCGCTCGTGTCGTCCATTGAGACACTGCGGCGCCACGCCGGCGACTTTTGAACCTCTCGCCGACGCCCTACGTGGTAGCGGTAGGAGGTCTGCGATGAACCTTGGCCCTACGCGGAACTGACGCCGATGCCGCTTCGCATCCTCGTCGTCGGTGCCGGTGTCGGCGGTATCTCCGTTGCCCGGGGACTCATGCGCGACGGGCATGACGTCACCGTCTTCGAGCGGGGCCCGGATTCGCAGCCAGGCGGGGGTGCCGTAACCATTTGGCCCAATGGCGCAAGGGTTTTGGACCAGCTCGGCGTCGATATGGACGGCGCCGGACAGCTACTTTCCAGTGTGCGCGTCACGACACCCACGGGCCGCCGGATCACCACGGTGGACCTGACGGCCGTCACGGCACGATTGGGCGCACCGGTCCGGATGGTCCCGCGTCGGCTCCTGCTCGAACGCTTGCTGGAAGGGTTTCCCGCGCAGCGCATTCGGTTCAACCGCCGCGCCACCCATTTCGCGAACACCCCCACTGGGGTGCGAGCCGAATTCGACGACGGCACTTCGGTCGAAGGGGACCTGCTGATCGGCGCGGACGGCCTGCACTCGAGGGTCCGTGACTATGTCGGCGGCCCGGCCGCGCGGCCCACGGGCTGGTGCAGCTGGCAGGGACTTGTGACGCTTCCGGGCGACGTCGATCGGAACGCCGCGCTCATGATCATCGGCGAGCATGGCAACCTCGGCCTGTGGCCGGCCGGAGGCTCGGATCTGCAGTGGTGGTTCGACTTGCCGTGGTCGTCGGATTTCGTCAGGCCGCCGCGCCCGCTCGACACGCTGCGTTCCCACTTCACCGGGTGGTCCGGTCTTGTCGACCGCGTGCTGGTGACGCTGAGCGATGAGGACCTTGCCCCTTCGCCATTCCCGCATTTCCGCCATCCGATTCCCCGCGCGGGCCGTGGCGCCGTCACGCTGCTCGGCGATGCCGCACACACGATGCCGCCCACCCTTGCGCAGGGGACCAACCAGGCGCTGCTCGACACGATGGTGTTGTGCCAGGCGCTTTCTCATCTCGTCCGGACAGTTCCTCCCGGCAGCAGACGTGATCTCGCGAGCGCGCTGCGCCGGTACGAAAAGACCCGGCGGCGCCAGGTCAGGGCCGTGTCCTGGGTGACCACGCAGCAGGTGTCCCGCAGCGAGTCCATGCTGAGGCCGGCGGCGATGATCTCGGACCGGTTCATGACCTGGGCGCTGGCGGCGTTCCTGCACAAGGTGAGTCACAGCCGGATGTCCGCCCAGATCAGTCGGGAGCTCTCGGCGGGCGCACCGGCGCGCGTCCGATCGGAGGTGAGGTGATGCCGACGAGCGCCAAGCCGCCGCCGCCGCGGCTTGCCCGCGTTGTCGAGTGGATCCGTCATCGCCTGTATCGGCTACATCAGCGGCTGGTCCCCCCGCCGGCGGCGATGATGGAAATGATCACCGCCACTTGGACTTCGCAGGCGATCACGGTGGCGGCCCAGTTGGGCATCGCCGACGCGCTGGCCCACGGCCCGCTGCCGATCGCGGAACTGGCGGACCGGGTTGGCGCGGACGCCGACGCGCTACGACGGTTGCTGCGCGCGCTGATCGGCCGCGGGGTTTTCCGCCGCCGCCGCGACGGCCGCTACGAGCTGAATCCCCTTGCGGCGACGCTGCGTTCGGATGCGCCGGTGTCGACAACATCGGCGGCGCGATTCTATGGATCGCGGGAGCAGCGCGAACGATGGACCCTGCTCGTCGATTCGGTCCGCACCGGTCTGTCCGTCGTCCCGGCGCTGCACGGCAAGGACAGCTTCGCCTACTTCGCCGATGAGCCCGAGCTCGCGGAGCTCTTCAACGAGACGATGACGAACATTTCGGAGCTGACCACCGCGTCGGTGGTGGCCGGATACGACTTCGGCGCCTACCCCACGATCGTCGACGTCGGCGGCGGTCACGGCCCGCTGCTGGCCGCCGTCCTCGCGGCGGCGCCCGGTTCGCGCGGTGTGCTGTACGACTTGCCCTCGGTCGTCGCGAGCGCGCGGCCATTGTTCGAAAAGCACTGTGTGGCCGACCGGGTGCGCATCGCGGAGGGATCGTTCTTCGACACCGTTCCGGGTGGGGGTGACGCCTACATCCTCAAGAACATCATCCACGACTGGCGCGACGATATGGCGGTCCGGATCCTGCGTAACGTTCGCGCCGCGGCGGGCCCGCGGGCCAGGGTGCTGCTGGTCGAGATGGTCATTCCGGAGCACGACCGCGACTTCCCGGGAAACTGGGTGGACCTGGAGATGCTGTTGAATCTGGGCGGTCGGGAGCGTACGGCCGCCGAGTATCGATATCTGCTGAACGAAGCGGGGTTCGAGATGACCAGGATCCGACGAACCGCTTCGCCGCTCAGCGTGGTGGAAGCCAGTCCGCGTGAGTTCAGCTGCCGCGCAGCATCTCGATGACCGCGCTGAAGTCCTTATCCGCGTGATCCGCAGCGAATTTCGCGTAGATCTCGGCGGCGTGGGCGCCCAGCGGCGCCGCCGATTCGCTGGAGGACACCGCATCCATCGCCAGCCCCAGATCCTTGTTCATCAGCGCCGTCGCAAAGCCCGGCTTGAAGTCGTTGTTGGCCGGTGACGTCGGGACCGGGCCGGGCACAGGGCAATTGGTGTGCACGGCCCAGCAGTTGCCGGTCGCCCCGGTGATCACATCGAACAGGGACTGGGCGGACAGCCCGAGCTTCTCGGCCAGAACGAACGCCTCGCCGATCGCGATCTGCTGCACCGCCAGCACCATGTTGTTGCACACCTTGGCGGCCTGCCCCGCCCCGGCCGCACCGCAGTGAATGATCTTGCCCGCCATGGGTTCCAGCACCGGCCGCGCCCGTCGCAGGGCGTCCTCGTCGCCGCCCACCATGAACGCCAGCGTCCCGGCGACGGCACCCTTCACCCCGCCGGACACGGGTGCGTCCAGCTGCGCCACGCCGTTCGATTCGGCCAGCGCATGCACCTCGCGGGCGTCGTTGACCGAGATCGTGGAGCTGTCGATGAACAACGCGCCGGGCCGCGCCGCCGGCAGGACTTCCGCGTAGCAGCGTTTGACCAGTTCCCCGTTGGGCAGCATGGTGATGACCACGTCGGAGCCGGCCACCGCGTCGGTGGCGCTGCCGAATCCGGTGACCCCGGCCTCGGTCGCCGCGGACAGCGCCGCCGGCACCGGATCGAATCCGCGCACCGCGTGCTTGGCCGCAACGAGATTCGTCGCCATTGGCCCACCCATATGGCCCAGGCCCAGGAAGGCCACCGTCAGGTGCTCGGTCATCTCCGAAGACCCTTCTACGCGTTTGCGCGGACCCGTGCGGCCTCGGCCCGGCCGATGACCACCCGCATGATTTCGTTGGTGCCTTCCAGGATTCGGTGCACGCGCAGGTCGCGGACGATCTTTTCCAGACCGTACTCGCGCAGGTAGCCGTAGCCGCCGTGCAGCTGCAGGGCTTTGTCGGCGACCTCGAAGCAGGTGTCGGTGACGTAGCGCTTGGCCATCGCGCACAACTCGACCTTGTCGGGATCGTCGGCGTCCAGCGCATTGGCCGCCCGCCACAACATCATTCGCGACGTCTCGAGGCCGGTGGCCATATCGGCCAGGGTGAACCGGATGGTCGGCTCGTCGAGCAGGGACGACCCGAACGCCTGCCGGTCGCGCACGTAGGCGCCGGCCTTGTCGGCGGCGGCCTGGGCGCCGCCGAGCGAGCACGCCGCGATGTTGAGCCGACCGCCGTTGAGGCCCTTCATCGCGATGCCGAATCCGGCGCCCTCGCCGTCGGCGCCGCCCAGCATCGCCTCGGCCGGCACCCGGACGCCCTCCAGGATCACCTGCGCGGTGGGCTGGGCATGCCAACCCATCTTCTCCTCGAGCGAGCCGAAACTCAGCCCGGCAGCGCACTTTTCGATCACGAACGCCGATATGCCCCGCGGCCCCTCACTGCCGGTCCTGGCCATCACCACGTAGACGTCCGAGGCGCCCGCGCCGGAGATGAACTGCTTGACGCCGTCGAGCACGTAGTCGCCGCCCTGTCTGACCGCGCGGGTACTCAGCGCGCTGGCGTCGGACCCGGCGCCGGGCTCGGTGAGGCAGTAGCTGGCGATGACGTCCATCGACGCCAGCCGCGGGACCCAGTCCTTGCGCTGCTCGGCGGTGCCGAAGCTGTCGATCATCCACGCGCACATGTTGTGGATCGACAGGAACGCGGCGGTGACCGGGTCGGCGATGGCCAACTGCTCGAAGATGCGCACCCCGTCGAGCCGGCGCAGGCCGCTGCCGCCGACGTCCTCGCGGCAGTAGATCGCCGCCATGCCGAGCTCGGCCGATTCGCGCAGCACGTCGACCGGGAAGTGTTTGGCCGCATCCCATTCCAGGGCGTGCGGGGCGAGGCGCTTGGCGGCGAACGCGGCGGCCGTCTCGGTGATCACCCGTTCGTCGTCGTCGAGGGTAAAAGAAGCCATAGAGCAGTCTCAATCCATTGTGGGAATGACGAATTCGGCGCCGTCCTTGATGCCGGACGGCCACCGCGACGTCACCGTCTTGGTTTTGGTGTAGAAGATGATCGACGACGGGCCGTGCTGGTTGAGGTCACCGAAGCCGGAACGCTTCCAGCCGCCGAAGGTGTGGTAGGCCACCGGCACCGGGATGGGCACGTTGACACCGACCATGCCGACCTGCACGCGGGAGACGAAGTCACGGGCCGCGTCGCCGTCGCGGGTGAAAACCGCCACCCCGTTGCCGTATTCGTGCTGAGAAGGAAGCGCCAGCGCTTCTTCGTAGTCGTGCGCCCTTACGATGCACAGCACGGGACCGAAGATCTCGTCGGTGTAGATCGACATCTCCGGGGTGACGTGGTCGAACAGGGTGGGGCCGATGAAGAAGCCGCCTTCGAGGTTGGCGTCGCCGAAAGTCAGGTCGTCGCTGGCGCGTTCGCGGCCGTCGATGACCAGTTCGGCCCCCGCGTCGACGCCCTGGGCGATGTAGTCGCGCACCCGTGCCACGGCGGCCTCGGTCACCAGCGGGCCGTAGTCGGCCTTGGGGTCCAGGCTGTGGCCGACGCGCAGATTGTTGATCCGCTCGATGAGCCGGGCGCGCAACCGGTCGGCGGTCTTGTCACCGACCGGGACCGCGACGCTGATCGCCATGCAGCGCTCGCCGGCGCTGCCGTACCCGGCGCCGATCAGGGCGTCGACGGCCTGGTCCAGATCGGCGTCGGGCATCACGATCATGTGGTTCTTGGCTCCCCCGAAGCACTGCGAGCGCTTGCCGGTGGCCGCGGCCCCCGCGTAGATGTACTGCGCGATGTCGGAGCTGCCGACGAACCCGACCGCCTGGATGTCGGGGTGGTTCAGGATGGCGTCGACGGCCTCCTTGTCGCCGTGCACGACCTGGAACACGCCGGGCGGCAGGCCCGCCTCGCCGAACAGTTCGGCCAGCCGCACCGGGACCGACGGGTCACGCTCGCTGGGCTTGAGCACGAATGCGTTGCCGCAGGCCAGCGCCGGGCCGGCCTTCCACAACGGGATCATCGCCGGAAAGTTGAACGGCGTGATGCCGGCGACCACGCCCAGCGGCTGGCGCAGCGAGTAGACGTCGATGCCCGGGCCGGCGCCTTCGCTGTACTCGCCCTTGAGCAGGTGGGGAATGCCGATGCAGAACTCGATGACCTCGATGCCGCGCTGGATGTCGCCCTTGGCGTCGGCCAGGGTCTTGCCGTGCTCGCGCGACAGCAACTCGGCCAGCTCGTCGATATGTTTGTTGACCAGCTCGATGAAGCGCATCATCACCCGCGCGCGGCGCTGCGGATTGGTTGCGGCCCAACCCTTTTGGGCCTCGACGGCCGACGCCACCGCGGCGTCGATGTCGGCCTGGCCGGCCATCGGCACCGTCGCCTGGACCTGGCCGGTGCTGGGATCGAAGACGTCAGCGCTGCGGCCGGACCGTCCGGCGGTGCGCTGCCCATCGATGAAGTGCGGAATCTGTGTGGTCATGGGGCCCTCGAGTGTGGTTGACGCGCTTAAGCGGATACTTGCATATCCTAGTAACCCGGATCCGACGTTGGCAAGGTGGAGCTGACCGAGGCTGCGCGGGTGCCCGGCGCGGCAGATCGAGCAGTCGGCCCCACGCTGCGTGCCGCCTATCAAAGTGCACTGCGGGGACGGCGGCAGCTCGACGCCATCGCGATCGACATCGAAACGGCCGTCGCGAAACAGCAGGCGTTGTCGTTGGACACTCCGGCGGGTGCGGCCGAGTTCTCCAGATTTCTCCGCGCCAAGACGCTGGACATCAACCAAGTGGTGGCCCAAACGGTGGCGGATTCGCGAGCCGGAGCTCTCGAGTGTGGACGGCACTTACGCTTTGCGACCCGTGTCGTCATTTCGGCGAGTGACGGAAAAATCATCACGGCATTCCCGCAGACGAAGGGATAGGGACAGTGATTGAAAGCGTTGGGCCGCCGCGAACTTACACGGGGCGCCGCGATCTGATTGCCGACAAGCTGCAACCGTACTTTCAGATCAGCGACATGCTCCCGAGCAACATGAGGCCCACCTCGGAAACCGTCGAAAAGTTCTGGGACAACTCGCTTCTATGCAGTTGGGCGGACCGAGAAACGGGCCACACGCGCAACCTCACGGTCTCCATCTATCGGGCCGCTGACGGCGAGCAACGGGCGAACGAATTCCGCGAGATGGTGCGGCAGGAATGTTCGCCCGAATTGGATTTGCACACGCCCAATCCGGACGCCTACGAGATTGCGGGACCCCAACCCGGCGAATACGCGTTCGTCCTGTCCTACCTCGGACACGTCCGCGCGGTGGTGGGCAACTGTGTCGTTCACATCATGCCGATGGGGACTGGCATCGAGTTGAGTGAATTGACCGATCCGGCATTCGACATCGGCCGCACGGTGGGCTGCTCACCGTACGAGAACGACTTCACGTTGCCGGAGTTTCCCGAAGAATGGCGCAACCGGTCAGTCGGGTGGCGCGTGGACGACTCTTAAAGGCCGCAAGCCGGGCTAGCCTGACAGCTGTATGCGCACCATCGAGGCCGACTACGCGCCCTGAGCCGTGTAACCCTAGCCGCTATTCATCGGGTGAAGGAGGCAAGTGGCGGCAAGAAACGAACCCGTCGGGCCGCGACCCCTGCGCGCGGTGCCCGACGACGGCCAGGACGCCGGCTACCCGAACTGGGAGGCCGTGTATTCCGACAACGTGACCTGGGTGTACCGCACGCTGTTCGCGCGCGTCGGCAACCAAACCGACGCCGAAGACCTCACCGCCGAGGTGTTCCTCGCCGCGCTGCGGCCGCTGCGGCTGACCGCGAGCGTCGCCGAGGTGCGCGCGTACCTGCGGACGACGGCCAGGACGGTGCTGGCCGCGCATTGGCGCGAGACGCTGGGGCGAGAGATAACCTCGATCGAGGACATCGAACAACCCGCCGACAGCCAGGACGCGATCAGCACCGCGCCGCAGCGCGTTGCCCGGGTTCTGGACAGCCTGCCGGACCGCTACCGCCAGATTTTGGAATCCCGCTTCCTGCGGGGCAATTCGATCAAGGAGTCAGCCGCGGAACTCGGAATCAGCGTGGCCAACGCCAAAGTGCTCCAGCACCGCGCCCTGCGGCTGGCGGCGCAGGTCAACGATGGGGGCCAGCCATGAATGCGCGAGGGCTGCGACGGTATGTCGACGACCTGTTGCGGGGGCGCCGGCCCAGGCCCTTCGCGCCGGACGACTTCGAGGCCGCGCAGGTCCGCACGGCGATCGAACTGCGCGCGGCTCGCGAGGGCGGTGACGCGCCGCGCCCGGAGTTCGTCGCCGACCTGCACCGGCGAGTCGCCGAGCAGATGTCGGGCGCGCCAACGGAAACGGCTCGGGGCCACGGCAGCACGCGGCGCCAGGTCATCGTCGGCACGTCGGCCGCCGCCACCGCGGCGGTCGCCGCGGTGTCCGTCGACCGCGCCCTGATCTCGGGCCGAGCCGGCGACGGTCGCACCCCCGAGACTGCCGCCGGGCAACTCACGCCTACCGAGGGCAGCTGGCAGCGCGTCGCGGACGGCTCGGACGTGCCCGACGGTGCCATGCACGCGTTCGACCTCGGCTCGGTGACCGGGTTCGTCCGCCGCGTCGGCGGCAGAATTCAGGCGATCTCCGGGGTGTGTACCCACCAGGGCTGCAGGCTCTGGTTCGACGCACCGGAGGACACCCTGCGCTGCCCCTGCCACACCACGTCGTTCTCGCCCGCCGGGCAGGTGCTCGCCCACCAGTTGCCGATAGCGCCGAAACCGCTGCCGGCCTTGATGGTTCGTGAGGTCAACGGGGTCATCGAGGTGTTCGCCCCGGCGGCCCCCGAGCGCCCGGCCTGAGCGTGTAACCCGCCGCGCTATCTCTTGGCATGGATATCCCCATGCGACGAAGACTTTTGGCGGCCGTTCCGGCCGTAGGCGTGTTGCTGCTGGCCGGTTGCTCCCAGCCCCGGCCGACGGCGACCACCGCCGCGCCCACGACCACCGCGGTGTCGATCACCGCGCCGGCGGCTCCGGTGCGCGGCGACCAGGTCAGCATCGACGGATTCGCGTTCGCGCCGGTGACCCTGACCGTGCCCGCCGGGACCACCGTCACGTGGACCAATCGCGACGAGGAACCCCACACGGTGGCAGCGAGCGACGGCTCGTTTCACTCACCCGGCATGGGAACGGGTGCCACCTTCACCCACACCTTTTCCACCGCAGGGACTTTCGAGTACGTCTGTTCGATACATCCGATGATGCACGGCACCGTGGTGGTGACGGGATGAGCCGCCCCGGCGACGACAAGGGCATGACTCGCCGCCAACTCATCCGGCACACGGCATGGTTCGGTGCGGCGGTCGGATTCGCCGTGGCCGGGGGCGAGGTCATCTCGCACGTCGCGGGCCAGGCGGGGGCGCAGCATGTGGCGGCCAAGCCCACCCTGCGGTTCGCCCAGATCAGCGACAGCCACCTCGGGTTCAGCGGGCCGCCCAACCCCGACGTCACCGCGACGTTCGGCCACGCGATCGATCTGGTCAACAACCTCGGTTACACACCGGATTTCGTCATCCACACCGGGGACCTCACCCACCTGTCCAGCCCGGAGCAGTTCGACCAGGTGAAGCAGATGATGAACGGACTCAAGACGCCACACGTGTTCACCGTCCCCGGAGAGCACGACTCGATCGACGACGCGGGGCAGAAGTATCGAAACGCGTTCGGCGCCGGCTCCGTTGGCGACGGGTGGTACAGCCACGACATCGCCGGTGTGCACCTGATCGCGTTGGTCAACACGCTGAATCTGCGCAAGCTCGGTCATCTCGGTGCCGATCAGTTGGAGTTCGTCAAGAAGGACGTCGCGGGACTTTCCAGCGACACTCCCATCATCGTGTTCAGCCACATCCCCCTGTTCGCGATGTACCCGCAATGGGGCTGGGGCACCGACGATGCCACCCAGGCGCTGAGCTACCTGCGCCGCTTCTCTTCGGTGACGTGTCTGAACGGCCATGTCCACCAACTATTCTCCAAGACGGAGGACAACGTCACTTTCCACAGCGGCACCACCACCGCCTACCCGCTGCCGCGACCGGGCGACGGACCCGCGCCCAAGCCGGTCACGCTTCCGGCCGGCAAGCTGCGCGACGCGCTGGGCATCCGCGAGGTCAGCTACGCCAAGGGGCAGACCGCTCTGGCCCTGAAGGAGACGACACTGCAATGAGTTTGACGAGCATCCTGGTCCGCCTCGGCCTCGCCGTGTCGTTGACCGTCAGCGCCGCCAGTCACGCCTACCTCTATGTGCATGGCTACCGGCATATTCCGACGATCGGCACGGCGTTCCTGGTTCAGGCCAGCCTGTCGTTCGCGGTCGCGCTGCTGATCCTGATCGGCGGTCCCGCGTGGCTGCGCTGGGCCGGCGCCGCGCTGGCCGCCGGTTCGCTGGTCGCGTTCGTCATGTCGCGCACCGTCGGCCTGTCCGGCTTCCTTGAACGGGGTTGGGACCCAGCACCGTACGCCGCCGTCAGCGTGATGGCCGAAGTGCTCACGGTGGCCTTGTGGGCGAGCGCTGTGGCGGCTAGGCGGAATCGGGCCGCTTCTGCTTGAGTCTGTCCACAAACGCCATGGTCTCGTCCCAGGTGGGTAGCAGGCCGGAGGCGCGCACCTGAGCGAAGCTGGGTGCCGCGGCGTCCCGGTCGGACAAGTTGGGTGCCGCCCCCTGGACCAGCGGCCAGTCGATGGCCAGCTCCGGATCGGTCGGGCAGATCGTGTGTTCGCGCTGTGGGCTGTACTCCGCCGAGCACAAATACATCACGGTCGAATTGTCTTGCAAAGCAAGGAAACCATGCCCCAGGCCTTCGGAAATGTAGATCGTCCGGCGATCGCAGTCGTCGAGCAGGACCGAATCCCACTGCCCATATGTCGGCGAGCCCACCCGGATGTCGACGACGACGTCGAACACCGCACCGCGAACGCAGGTCACGTATTTGGCCTGGCTAGGCGGCAGCTGCGCGAAGTGCAATCCGCGCAACACGCCGGCCGACGACACCGAGCAATTGGCCTGCATGACCTCCAGTCCGTGGCCGGTGAAGGAGCGGAATCCCTTGTCGCTGAGCCATTCGAAGAACAGACCGCGCGAATCACCATGAAGGGTGGGCGTGATCTCCCAGGCACCGGGAATCTTCAGTTCGCGTACGTGCACGCTACTGCCCACGCTCTTCGTAGCGGGCTTCCGAGGCGTCTTTCAACGGACGCCACCACGATTCGTTCGCGCGATACCAGTCGATGGTGGCACGCAGGCCGTTCTCAAAATCGGTATGCTTTGGCGCCCAACATAATTCGTCACACAGCGACGAGGGGTCGATGGCGTAGCGCAGATCGTGACCGACGCGGTCGGTGACCCGGTCGAAGTCGTCGGGCTCGCGGCCCATCATCTGCAGCAGCGTGCGCAGCACGGTCAGGTTGTCGCGCTCTCCTTCGGAGCTGATCAGGTAGGTGCGCCCGATTTCGCCGGATTCCAAGATGCGCCGGACCGCACTGTTGTGGTCGTCGACGTGGATCCAGTCGCGCACGTTGGCGCCGGCGCCGTAGAGCTTGGCCCGGCGCCCGGTGAGCACGTTGGTGATCTGGCGCGGGATGAACTTCTCGACATGCTGGTACGGCCCGTAATTGTTGGAGCAGTTCGAAATCGTCGCGCGCACCCCATAGGAGCGGACCCAGGCGCGCACCAGCATGTCGGCGGCGGCCTTGGTCGCCGAATACGGGCTGGACGGGTTGTAGGGCGTCGCCTCGGTGAACCGCTGCGGGTCGTCGAGCTCCAGGTCACCGTAGACCTCGTCGGTCGAGATGTGGTGCAGCCGCACGCCGTAACGGCGCACCGCCTCGAGGATGGTGAAGGTGCCGACGACGTTCGTGTGCAAGAAAGGCTCGGGACTGTCCAATGCGTTGTCGACGTGGCTCTCCGCGGCGAAATGCACCACCGCGTCCGATTCGGCGACCAGCCCCGACACCAGCTCGGCGTCGGTGATGTCACCGACCACCAGCTCTATGGCGTCCTCGACGTCGGCCAGTGACTCACGCCGAGCGGCGTAGGTCATGGCGTCGAGCACCGTCACGGAGTCCTCGGGGTGTTCGCGGACCGTGCTGTGCACGAAGTTCGCGCCGATGAATCCAGCGCCGCCGGTGACCAGTAACCGCATGCCCAAACCCTAACCGAGCCGATCGGTCACGTTGCACGAGTCAGCCCCAGCGGCCCCGCCAGTTCGGCCAGCGCCGAGACCAGGTTTTCATCCTTCGTCAGGACCTGCACCGGGACGTGATCGGCGCCGGCGTCCAGGTGTTCTTTGAGCCGCGCCGCGATCTGGTCCACGGTGCCATATGCCACCACCGCGTCCACCAGGCGGTCGCTACCGGGGCGGTTCACTTCGTCCTCGGTGAAACCCAGCCGCTTCCAATTGTTTCGGTAGTTGGCGAGATTGAAGTAGATGTCGAGGGCCTTGCGGCCCACGGCCCGGGCCTTCTCCGGGTCGGTGGTCAGGATGGCCTTGTGCTCCGGGGCCAGGAAAGCGGACGGTCCGATGAGCTCGCGTGCCTGCGCGGTGTGTTCCGGGGTGGTCAGGTAGGGGTGCGCCCCGGCCGAGCGTTCCGCGGAGAGCTTGAGCACGCGCGGGCCCAGCGCCGCCACCACCCGGCGGTTGGCGGGCACGCCGTAGTCATCGAGCTGCTTCAGGTAGTCGGTGAGCGCGTCGTAGGGCTTGCGGTATTCGGTGTGAGCCTCGGGATGGCCGACGCCGATGCCCAGCAGGAACCGGCCCGGGTAGGCCTTGTCGATGCGGTGGAAGGATTCGGCGACCGGCTTGGCCGCCGCGGTCCAGATGTTCACGATGCCGGTGCCCACCTGCAACGTCGTCGTCGCCTCCAGGAGGGGCTCGACCCACGCCAACTCGGCGGGCGGGGAACCGCCGACCCAGACGGCGCCGTAGCCCAGCGCTTCGATGTCCCTGGCCTGCTCGGGGGTGACGCCGCGTCCGAACGATCCGAACCGGCCAAGATTGGGTTTGCTCGCTGCATCGGTCATGGTGTTCGTAACCCGCACCCCGGGAGACCTATTCCGAAACGGCGACATCCTCGTCGGCGGCGAGGTCCGCGGCGGCGGCGTCGACGGCGGGGGGCTCCAGCGGCAGCAGCACGACGAACCGGGTGTCGCCGGGCGCCGACTCCACCCGCAGGTCCCCGCGATGCTTCTTCACGACGATGTTGAACGCCAAGTCCAGGCCCAGGCCGGTGCCCTCGCCGAAGGGTTTGGTGGTGAAGAACGGCTCGAAGATGTGCTCGCGCACGTCCTCGGGTATCCCGGGCCCGGTGTCGCAGATCTCGATGCGGGCCAGGTTGTCGCCTTCCCGGCAGGTGCGGATGGTCAGGGTGCCGCCGGTATCGCGCATCGCCGCGATCGCATTGTCGATGATGTTGGTCCACACCTGATTGAGATCGCCTGGATAGCAAGGGATTTCGGGCAACGTCTGGTCGAAGTCCTTGACCACCGTGACGACGTGGTCCTTGCCGGCGCCTTTGCCCACGTCCTTGGTCAACCGGTCGGCGAACATCACCAGCGTGCTGCGCAGCAGGTCGTGCACGTTGGTCACCTGGAACGGGGCCCGATCCATTTGCGAATACTGTTTGGCGTCGGCGACCAGTGCCGAGATCCGTTTGCTCGCTTCCATGATTTGGTTCATCAGCAGCTCGCTCTCGATGGTGTAGTTGATCCATCGGATCGCCTGCTCCAGCGACGTCGACCCGAGCTCCTCGCTGACCGCGGAAATGCGCTCCAGCCAATCGGTGTCGATGCCGCCTTCGACGAACGTCGGCGCGATCTCCCACCCGTCGTCGATGCCGTGGTCTTCCAGCCAGTCGCCGACGGCGTCCTCGCGATCGGAGGTCTCGAGCGCGCTCAGGTGCTGTGACGCCGACGTGGCGACCTGCTCGGCGACTCTCTCCTGCAACCGCACAAGCGCGCTCAATGCCTCGGCGCTGATGGTGCCGTCGGCGAGCATCGCCAGCTTGTGCCGCATGTTGGCCACGCGCTCGCGCAGATCCGCCGCGGACCGTGAGATCGCGGCCGCGGGGTTGTTCAGCTGATGCGTCAGCCCGGCCGACAGCCGGCCCAGGGCCAGCAGCTTCTCCCGATTGCCGATGATCCGGCGGGTCCGGTCGGTGCCGACGGCGATGCCGTCGAGCAGATGCACCGCCATCGGGAACTGGTCCTTCATGAACCGGGCGAACACCGGCGCATCCATCACGAAGAAGCGCGACGGCTTGGTCACGTGCACCGAGGCGTCGTAGCTCTTCTGGTTGCCGCCGGTGAACGCCCGCCAGGCCCCGCAGTACACGCCGCGCTGCGAGGTGCGGTTGGTTTCGATGTCCTGGCCGCCGGACAGCTTGCTCATGGTCAGCTCCCCGTCGATGAGGACGTAGAAGCAGGTCGCCGGTTCGCCTTCCACGCAGATCGGACCCGGTTCGTAGCGCTGGATGTGCCCGTTGGCGCACAGCACCGCGAGCTGCTCGTCGGTCAGCGCCTCGAACAAGAAGAGACTGCGCAGCTCGTCGGGCTCACACGGCATCGGCCTCGATTCGGTGGCGGTCATGCCCCTCCTAGCTCTCGGCCAGGTAGCGGTGGACCAGCATGACGGCCATCGATCCCTCACCGACGGCGGCCGCGACCCGTTTGGCCGACGTCGAGCGGACGTCGCCGGTGGCGAACACCCCCGGGACGCTGGTTTCCAGGTGATGCGGCGGGCGATCCAGCGTCCAGCCGCACACGTTGCGCAGGTCCGGACCGGTCAGGATGAAGCCGTGGTCGTCGCGGGCCACCACCCCGTCCAGCCAGTCGGTGCGCGGGGCGGCCCCGATGAAGATGAACATCCGGGCGCAGGCGACTTCCTGGGTCTCTTCGGTCCGGTTGTTGACCAGGGTCAGCTTCTCCAGGTGGCCCTCGCCGGTCGCGCGCCGCACCTCGGTACAGGTCAGGACGTTGATCTTCGGGTTCGCCTCGATCTGCTGGATCAGGTAGTAGGACATCGACGCCTCCAGCGACGGGGCGCGCACGACGATGTTGACCGACTTGGCCGTCCGGGACAGGTACATGGCGGCCTGGCCGGCCGAGTTGGCCCCGCCGATCACGTAGACGTCTTCGTCCTCGCAGTCCGACGCGACGGAGACGGCCGCCCCGTAGTAGATGCCGCAGCCGGTCAGCTCCGGGCAGCCCTCGGCCTGCAGCTGGCGGTAGGCGACCCCGGTGGCGAGGATGACCGCGTGCGCGTCGATGGAGCCGCCGTCGGCGAACCGCACGGTGCGCTTGGATCCGTTCACCTCCAGGGCGACGGCCTTGCGGGCGGTGATCAGCTCGGCGCCGAACTTCTCCGCCTGCCGGCGGGCGCGGTCGGCCAGCTGGCCTCCCGAAACCCCGTCCGGGAAGCCCAGATAGTTCTCGATGCGCGAGCTCTGGCCCGCCTGACCGCCGGTGGCGGTGTGCTCGATGAGCACCGTGCGCAGGCCCTCGGAGGCGCCGTATACGGCGGCGGCCAGGCCCGCGGGACCCCCACCGACGACGATCAGGTCGTAGAACTCCTGCGACGGCGTGGTGGTCAGGCCGAGCTTGTCGGCCAGTTCGGCGTCGGTGGGTTCGACGAGCGGGTGGCCGCGTTCGGTGATGACGACGGGTAGCCGCAGGCTGTCGGCGCCGGCGGCGTTGAGCAGCCGCTCGCCGGCGGGCTCGTCGGCCATGAACCACGTGTAGTACAGGCCGTTGCGGGCCAAGAAGTCGCGGACCTCCCATGACCGCGCCGACCAGCGGTGGCCGACCACCTTGGTGTGTGGGACGGGGTGCTCGGGCGCGGCCCGCCAGGCGTCCAATAGCCCGTCGATGACGGGGTAGAACTTCTCCTCCGGCGGATCCCACGGCTTGAGTAGGTAGTGGTCCAGGTCGACGACGTTGATCGCGTCGATGGCGGCATGCGTATCGGCGTAGGCGGTCAGCAGCACCCGGCGCGCCGCGGGATACAGGTCCATCGCCTGCTCGAGGAACTCGATGCCGCTCATCTGCGGCATCCGGTAGTCGGCGATGAGCACAGCGACCGTCTCGCCGCGCAGTTTGAGCTCCTTGAGCGTGCCCAGGGCGTCGGGCCCGGATTCCGCGCGCACGATCCGATGGGCCTCGCCGTAGTGGCGGCGCAGGTCGCGGGCGACCGCCCGGGACACCGAGGGATCGTCGTCGACGGTCAGCATGACGGGCTTGCGCGGGCTTGAGGGGTTGGTCATCGGCGTCAAGTATGCGCTCGTCAGCGGCCGTGTGGGAGGTCGAGGGCGGCCGCCGCGTTGCGCCGACAGCGATTTTGGTGGAGCGGATTCACCAGGTATCGTGGAACAACGGTGCGGCATCCGCGCCGACTTTTTGTGTGCCAAGTTCCTAGGAATTTCCTGTCACCGGCTCACGTTCCAAGTCGGTGCAATGTTGCGTCGACCGGGCGCAGACGAGAACGAAACTATACGACGAGGATTCTTAACTAGTTATGGCCAAGAAGGACGGCGCCATCGAGGTGGAAGGCCGGGTGGTCGAGCCCCTGCCCAATGCGATGTTCCGCATTGAGCTGGAGAACGGTCACAAGGTGCTTGCCCACATCAGCGGCAAGATGCGGCAGCACTACATCCGCATCCTGCCCGAGGACCGGGTGGTGGTGGAGTTGTCTCCCTACGACCTGTCCCGCGGCCGCATCGTGTACCGGTACAAGTAAAAGCGCCTGATCTCCAACAACTCGAACGAAACAGAACAGGATCGAACAGCCGTGAAGGTGAACCCGAGCGTCAAGCCAATCTGTGACAAGTGCAGGGTGATCCGTCGGCATGGGCGGGTCATGGTGATCTGCTCCGATCCGCGCCACAAGCAGCGCCAGGGCTAGCCGGTAGGCGCTGCGGCGCCCCGGTAGTACCCACACAACTGAATGCAGACCTCCCAGCACCAGTGAGCGGCTGGCATCTATAGAGATGGGCTAGCTCATCCACGCCCGGACGGAGGCCGGGCCCCCATCAAGGGGAACGGGCTGGGAACAGACCTCCGCCTAGAAAAAGAGGAAACGCCACCTATGGCTCGACTAGTCGGCGTCGATCTTCCGCGTGATAAGCGGATGGAGATCGCCCTGACCTACATTTTCGGCGTCGGCCGCACGCGGTCGAACGAGATCCTGGCAGCTACCGGCATCGACAAGGACTTGCGCACCAGAGATCTGACCGATGACCAGCTGACCCACCTGCGTGACTACATCGAGGCAAACCTGAAGGTGGAGGGTGACCTCCGCCGCGAGACGCAGGCCGACATCCGCCGCAAGATCGAGATCGGCTGCTACCAGGGCCTGCGGCACCGCCGCGGCCTGCCGGTACGCGGTCAGCGGACCAAGACCAACGCGCGTACCCGCAAGGGCCCCAAGCGCACCATCGCCGGCAAGAAGAAGGCCAGGTAACCCCCGATGCCACCAGCAAAGAAGGCGGGCGCCTCGGCGCCCAAGAAGGGTCAGAAGACCCGCAGGCGGGAAAAGAAGAACATCCCGCACGGTGCCGCCCACATCAAGAGCACCTTCAACAACACGATCGTCACGATCACCGACCTCCAGGGCAACGTCATCGCCTGGGCTTCGTCGGGTCACGTCGGCTTCAAGGGGTCCCGCAAGTCGACCCCGTTCGCAGCCCAGCTGGCCGCCGAGAACGCCGCGCGCAAGGCGCAGGAGCACGGCGTCAAGAAGGTCGATGTGTTCGTGAAGGGCCCGGGTTCGGGCCGCGAGACCGCGATTCGGTCGCTGCAGGCCGCCGGCCTGGAGGTCGGTGCGATTGCCGACGTCACCCCCCAGCCGCACAACGGCTGCCGACCGCCGAAGCGCAGAAGGGTCTAGGAGACAACCATGGCTCGTTACACCGGACCCATCACTCGCAAGTCGCGCCGGCTGCGCACCGACCTCGTCGGTGGCGACCAGGCCTTCGAGAAGCGTCCCTACCCGCCGGGCCAGCACGGCCGCGCGCGGATCAAGGAAAGCGAATACCTGCTGCAGCTGCAGGAGAAGCAGAAGGCCCGCTTCACCTACGGCGTGATGGAAAAGCAGTTCCGTCGCTACTACGAAGAGGCCGTGCGGCAATCCGGCAAGACCGGCGAGGAGCTGCTGCGCATCCTGGAGAGCCGACTGGACAACGTCGTGTACCGCGCCGGTCTGGCGCGGACCCGGCGGATGGCGCGTCAGCTGGTCAGCCACGGACACTTCAGCGTCAACGGCGTGCACGTCAACGTGCCGAGCTACCGGGTGTCCCAGCACGACATCATCGATGTGCGGGACAGCTCGCTGAACACCGTGCCGTTCCAGATCGCGCGGGAGACTGCGGGCGACCGGCCGATCCCAAGCTGGCTGCAGGTGGTGGGGGAGCGTCAGCGCATCCTCGTCCACCAGCTGCCCGAGCGGGCGCAGATCGACGTGCCGCTCACCGAGCAGCTCATCGTCGAGTTCTACTCGAAGTAACGGACTTCCGGGCCGCCCGGCCCGGGAACTTGCGGGGATCGCAAGCGCGGCGAAGCCGGGCGCAGCGGGTCACCGCGAGACAACACCGCGGCATCAAATAGCGGGTGCCGAGAAGGAGAAGAAGAAACACCATGCTGATCTCTCAGCGACCCACATTGTCGGAGGAAGTTCTCACCGACAGCCGCTCCCAGTTCGTCATCGAGCCGCTGGAGCCGGGATTCGGCTACACCCTGGGCAATTCGTTGCGCCGGACGCTGCTGTCCTCGATTCCCGGTGCGGCCGTCACCAGCATCCGCATCGACGGCGTGCTGCACGAGTTCACCACCGTGCCGGGCGTCAAGGAAGACGTCACCGCGATCATCCTGAACCTCAAGAGTCTGGTGGTGTCCTCCGAGGAGGACGAGCCGGTCACCATGTACCTGCGCAAGCAGGGCCCGGGCGAGGTCACCGCGGGTGACATCGTGCCGCCGGCCGGTGTCACCGTGCACAATCCCGACCTGCACATCGCGACGCTGAACGACAAGGGCAAGCTCGAGGTCGAGCTGGTCGTCGAGCGCGGCCGTGGCTACGTGCCCGCCGTGCAGAACCGCGCCTCCGGTGCCGAAATCGGCCGTATCCCAGTCGATTCCATCTACTCGCCGGTGCTCAAGGTCACGTACAAGGTGGACGCCACCCGTGTCGAGCAGCGCACCGACTTCGACAAGCTGATCTTGGACGTCGAGACCAAGAGCTCGATCAACCCGCGCGACGCGCTGGCGTCGGCCGGCAAGACGCTGGTCGAATTGTTTGGTCTGGCACGCGAACTCAACGTCGAGGCCGAGGGCATCGAGATCGGGCCGTCGCCGGCCGAGGCCGACCACATCGCGTCGTTCGCCCTGCCGATCGACGACCTGGACCTGACGGTCCGGTCCTACAACTGCCTCAAGCGCGAGGGCGTGCACACCGTCGGTGAGCTGGTGAGCCGCACCGAGTCCGACCTGCTCGACATTCGCAACTTCGGTCAGAAGTCCATCGACGAGGTGAAGGTCAAGCTGCACCAGCTGGGCCTGTCGCTCAAGGACAGCCCGCCGAGCTTCGACCCCTCGCAGGTCGCGGGTTACGACGTCGCAACGGGCACCTGGTCCAGCGAGGCGTCCTACGACGACCAGGACTACGCGGAAACCGAACAGCTGTAATCAATCCGTCCCGGCCCTACCTGATACGGGGGCCGGCCCCAATGAGGAGATAGTCGCAATGCCCAAGCCCACCAAGGGACCTCGCCTCGGCGGGTCGTCTTCGCACCAGAAGGCCCTGCTGGCCAACTTGGCCACCTCGCTGTTCGAGCACGGCCGAATCAAGACGACCGAGCCCAAGGCGCGCGCGTTGCGGCCGTACGCGGAGAAGCTGATCACGCACGCGAAAAAGGGTGCGCTGCACAACCGTCGAGAGGTGCTGAAGAAGATCCGCGACAAGGACGTGGTGCACGTCCTGTTCGAGGAGATCGGTCCCTTCTTCGCCGACCGCAACGGCGGCTACACCCGCATCATCAAGGTCGAGCCGCGTAAGGGCGACAACGCGCCCATGGCCGTGATCGAGCTGGTGCGGGAGAAGACGGTCACCTCCGAGGCCGATCGGGCTCGCCGGGTGAAGGCGTCGAAGAAGGCCGACGCTCCTGTCGCGGCGGCGGCGGCGCCTCAGGCGGCTGTCGAGCCGCAAGAAGCCGTCGGCCCGACGGCCGAGGAAGTCACCGAGCCGGCCGAGACCGAGGCGGCGGAAACCGAGGCCACGCCGGCCGAGGCCGCCGCTGAAGAGAAGCATGACGAGGCCGTGGCCGCGCGAGCCGAAGCCGAAGCCGCCGAGGCGAACGACGAGGCTGACGAGAGTTAACGATCACGTCCGTCTGCGGCTCGACATCGCCTACGACGGAACAGGTTTCGCGGGCTGGGCCACTCAAGCCGGCCAACGGACCGTGGCGGGAGTGCTCGACGAAGCGCTGACGACCGTCCTTCGCACGCCGGTGCGGCTGCGCGCGGCGGGACGCACCGACGCCGGAGTGCACGCCACCGGCCAGGTGGCTCACGTCGACGTGCCGCTGGACGCGCTGCCGAACGCCTACCCGCGCGCACCGCACGTCGGTGAACCCGAGTTCCTGCCGCTGCTGCGGCGGCTGGGCCGGTTTCTGCCCACCGATGTCCGGGTCGTCGATATCACCCGCGCGCCTGCGGGCTTCGACGCCCGGTTCTCTGCGCTACGCCGTCACTATGTGTATCGCATCTCGACGGCGCCCTGGGGTGTGCAGCCGCTGCAGGCCCGCTATGTCACCGCCTGGCCGCGTCAACTGGATGTCGAGGCGATGGCCGCCGCATCACGAGATCTGTTGGGGTTGCACGATTTCGCCGCGTTCTGTCGTCATCGCGAGAACGCCACCACCATTCGCGACCTGCAGCGACTGGACTGGGCTCGCGACGGTGACCTGATCACCGCGTCCGTCAGCGCCGACGCGTTCTGCTGGTCGATGGTGCGCTCACTGGTCGGCGCGCTGCTGGCCGTCGGCGAACATCGCCGCCCGGTCTCTTACTGCCGCGAATTGCTCACCGCCACGGCACGATCCAGCGATTTTGCCGCCGCGCCCGCCCACGGCTTGTCGCTGGTCGGTGTCGACTACCCGCCGGATGACCAACTCGCCGCGCGCAACTTGATCACCCGGGATGTGCGCTCGCGGGACTGAGCGGTCACAGCCTGGCAGCGACGAAGTCGGCGGCCTGATCGACCAGCCCGGAGTCGATATACGAGGGCTGCAGATGCGAAGGCCAATTCAGGCCGGCCGCCGAACAGATCGGGTCCCCCTTCGCGCACACATCGATGGTCTTGGCGGCGAAGGCGCGGTCGAAGTCCGGGACCGGGCCAAGCACTTTGCGGGTGCCGTTACCGAACAAGGCGACGGCCGCCACCTGCTGATCGAATGCCGGCGGCAGCGGGTTGGTGAATCCGAATGCCGGTTGCGTCACGGCGACAACCAGATCGGCGGAAACGGCACCCAGCGAATAGCCGCCGAGCACCTCGCGGGTACCCGGGCAGGTTCTCGCCATCTGCTGGACGTGCGCGCTCATGTCGTTCGCGCCCTTGGCCGGGCTGACATCGGCGGGATAGTTGACGCCGTAGGCCCCCACCGGCATACGCACCTTGGCGCGCAAAGAATTGACGAATGCGGCGCCGACATAACCGACGCCGGGTGGCTCCTCGCGGCCGCGGGCGAAAACCACTTCGGCGCCTGGGCATTCCGCCGATGCGGCCGGTAGGGGGAGGGTGGTGACCGCCAGGGTGAGCAGCGATGCCCCGGCGATGGACGCGGCACCCGCCGCGCCGTACCAGCGCTGACTCAAAATCAGACCCTGCCCGCCACGAAATTCGCGGCCCTGTTGGTCAATCCGGGCACGTAGCTCAGGTGCGAACTCCATTGCGTGCCCCCCGAGCAGATCGGGTCGCCCGGATTGCACAGGTCGATGGTCTTGCCCTCGAAATTCGGGGACAGAGCGCTCATCAGCTGACCCGCGCGGCCGGACGGATTGCCGAACAGGGCGACGGCTGCGACATGGTCGGCGGCCTGGGGCGGCAACGGCTGGCGGTAGCCGAGGGCGGATATCGGTGCGGCCGTGACGATGTCGACGACGGCGGCGCCCTGGGAGTAGCCGCCCAGCACCAGTTTGGTGTTGGGACAGTTGACGGCCATCTGCTGAACGTGGGTGCTGGCGTCGTTGGCGCCGTTGGTGGCGGCCAGGAAGTCCTTGCTGGCCGGGTAGTTCACCGCATATGCGCCAACGCTTTTGCGGGTCTGCTCGCGCAACGCGCTGACGAAGGCACCGCCCACCTTGCCGACGCCCGGTGGCTCGTCGGTGCCCCGGGCGAACACCACTTCAACGCCGGGGCACGACGCCGACGCATGCGGAATCAGTTGGGGAGCAATCAATAACGCTCCCGTCACGCCAACTCCGATGCCCAGCCCGAACGGGATAAGCCTCACACAGCGATGTTAAGGGGGCGTTGATAACCCGACGGTAACGATTTAGACGAGAGGTGCTTGCGGTGAAGCCGTAGCCGGCGCGGGCACCGCCGGCGTGGGCGCCGGACCGGGGCCGGTACCGCCATGGATCGACGGGCCCGACCCGGGCTGCTGTGGACCGTAGCCGGGGGAGGTCTGCGGGCCGGTTCCTAGCGGTGGCCCGAAGGCGGGCGACTGCTGGCCGAGACCGGCGCCGGCCAGTTTCTGCGCGACGAAGGCCGCGGCCTGGGTGGTGTAGACGGGGACGTAGCCCTCGGTGTGCCCACTCCACTCGTTGCCGGGGCCGGCATGGCAGATCGGGTCGTTGGGGTTGCACAGGTCGATGGCCTTGGAGCCCAGCATCGCGCTCTGGCTGGGCAGCGTGCCGCCGGCGCGGTCGGCCACGTCACCGAAGGTAGCGACCGCCGCGATGTTGTTGGCGTACTGCGCAGGCAGCGTGCTGCCCCAGCTGATGCCACCGATCGGGACGCCGGCCACGATGTCCATCACCGAGGCGCCCTGCGAGTAACCGCCCAGCACGATCTTGGTGTTGGGGCACTTCTCCACGCTCTTCTTGACGCGGTCGATCGTGTCGTTGGCGCCGTCGCCGCCGTGCAGCTGCAGCTTGCTGGCCGCGTAGTTGACGCCGTAGGGCAGGATGTTCAGGCCGGTCTGCTGGCGCAGCGAGTCCACAAACGCGTCGCCCACCCGGCCCAGGCCAGGGGGCTCGTTGGTGCCGCGGGCGAAGATCACCTCGACGTCCGGGCAGTCGTCGGCGGAGGCTTTCGGCGCTGCGGCGGGCGTCGCGACCAGGCCGGCAGCGATAACCAGGGCAGAAACGCCCAGGCCGATCAGAGGGCCCGCTGACCGCGCGGTAACCGCCCGACGGGTACGTACACGGTGAGTTTGCACCGGGCAATTTTATCCGACTCGTGATGCGCCCGAACCCGAATGACCTGTGGATAACCGCTCTGGCACCCCGAAGCGGCGGCCTACCGTGGCGGTCAGCGCAACCATCGAGTCAGGAGATCACGTGCCGCGTCAGCCGGCCATGTGGCTGCAGGTCAGCGCGTACCGGTATTTGCTGCGGCGCACCGAAAGCGCGCTGCTGGGGCAGCATGCCGGGTTTCGCTCGCGCCCGCGGCCGGTGGCGTTTGGGTGCGTGATCACCGCTGTTGCCGTAGCCGGCTGCGCGCTGCTGGCCGTGCTGCGGCCTCATGTGGCGCTGGATCGCGCGCAGATCGTGGTGAGCCCGGCGTCGGGCGCTTTATTCGTACGAGTGGGCGACGTCTGGCATCCGGTGCTCAACCTGGCGTCCGCCCGGCTCATCGCCGCGACGGCCGCCAACCCGCAGGCGGTCACCGAGTCCGACCTCAACGCCACCAAACGCGGCCCGCTGCTGGGCATTCCGGGCGCACCGCAGTTTCTCGGCAGGTCGTTGCCGCCCGGGGAGGTGGATTGGTTGATATGCGCTAGCAGCGGCACTAGCACCACGACCGTCATCATCGGCCGCCGCTCCGAGGCACCAGCGGTGCACCGCGTTCTCACCGGGCAAGCGATCCTGGTGGGTACGGCTTCCGGCTCACCTGCCTACCTGCTCTACGACGGGCACCGGGCGCTGGTGGACCTCGGCGACGCTGCAGTGGTGCGCGCGCTGCGCCTCGAGGGCAGATCGCCGCTCCTCGTTTCGCAGGCATTGCTGAATGCGGTGCCGGAAGCGCCGCCGATCGCGCCGCCACGCATCCACGGTCGGGGTACCACGACGCCGCGATTGCCCGGATTCGCGGTCGGCAGTGTGCTTCGCGTCACACGCTCCGACGGCGACGACCACTACGTGGTGTTAGCCGCCGGGGTGCAGCGCATCGGGCAGGTGGCCGCCGACCTCCTGCGGTTCGACAACCCGCAGGAGACGACCCACCCGGTGACCGTCGCGCCCGACGCGATCCGGGCCGCGCCCGTCGTCGCCGAGCTGCCGGTTGGCCTCTTTCCCGACCGGGCGCCAACGCTGACCGAGCCGGCCGGCGCGTTGTGCGCCGGCTGGGAGCGGGTGGGATCCGGCCACAGCGACGTCGTGTTCCTGGCCGAGAGCCGGCTACCGATCCCGTCGGGCCGGGCGCCAGTGGCCTTGGCGCAAGCCGACGGCCCCGGCCCCGCGCTGGACGCCGTATACGTGCCGCCCGGCGCAAGCGCGTACGTGCGGGCGGGTGACAACGCCGGTACGCGTTACCTGATCACCGACACCGGCGTCCGGTTCGCCATTCACGACGACGACGCCGCGCACGCCCTCGGGGTCGACGAAGCGGGCCCGGCACCGTGGCCGCTTCTCACGCTGTTGCCCGCCGGACCCGAGTTGAGCCGACAGAACGCATCAATCGCACGCGATGTGGTCCCGGGCTCGCCGTAGGCGACCCCTGATCGCCCCGGTGGCCAGGGCGAGGGTCAGCGCAACCACGCAGATCGCGGCCCCGCGCAGCGCGGTGTCCCGCGCGCGAGAATCGCGCGGTTGCGCCCGCGGCGGCGCGGTGAGCGGCACGGCTGCCTTCGAAGGGACGGGACCGTCGCCGGGAGGGCCCGTGCCCGTGCTGACCGCCGCGAGCGGGTCGATGGTGCCGTTGCCGACGAGGGGATCCCATCCGGCGGGTGGATGATGCGCCGTCGTCTCGATGCGCTGCATCACCTGGCGGGCGGTCAAAGCCGGGAACCGGGCCCGGATCAGCGCGGCCAGTCCGCTGACCAGCGGGGCGGCATAGCTCGTGCCGGACACCGGCTCCGGCGCGAGTGACGTCACCGCCTCACCCGGCGCCGCGACGTCCACCCAGGGGCCGGCAAGGGTGAACGCCGACGGCGCCCCGCCGCCATTCACCGAGCCGACGGTCAGCACATAGTCGTCGTACCACGCCGGACTCACGGCCACCGTGATGGTCTGCCAGGTTGCATCGGCACGCTGAGCGGGACATTGCCCCGCGCCGGCATTGCCCGCCGCGGCCACGACGACGGCGTTCTTGACGTCCACGGCGTAGGCCAGTGCCGCGCCGAGCGCGCGGTCGTCGAGCGCCGAAGCCACCGGTGCGCACGCAACCGACGAAATGTTGATCACCGAGGCGCCCAGATCGGCCGCCGTCCGAACGGCTTTCGCCAGTGTGTCGACGTCACCGACTCCGGTGCGGGACCGGTCGCCGGTCGGGGCGAATTTCGCGCTGGACTGACGGATGCTGATCAATGTGGCTTCCGGTGCCATCCCGCTGAAGCCGTCGGCCTTGGAATCGGCTGCGGCCGCGATGATTCCAGCCACCAGCGTGCCGTGCGCGTCGCAATCCTGGGTGCCGTCGCCGGTGGACACGTAGTCGCCGCCCGGCACCACATCGGGCAGCCGGAGGTGTCGCGAAACCCCGGTGTCGATGACCGCGACCCGCTGTCCGGCCCCGCGGCCGAATTGCCAGACCGCCGCCAGGTCCCCCAGGCCCGTCGGCGGATTGCGGCCCGGTCCCGCCTCGACCGTCATCGTCGCGCAAATTTCGCGTTGCACGGTCGGCCACGGGGGGGCCGGCAAGGCGGGCTTCGGCAGCCGGCTCTCATCGATGTCCGGCGGCGAAACCGCTTGCGCCATTGGCATTTCCAATGTGGCTGCCAGCGTCAGCGCCGACACCGCCAGCAGGCGGCCGGTAGCGCGCGGACCCATCACGTGACGTTCAATCCCCGGGCGGCGCCGTACAGGCCACCGATCCAGCAAGTCAACGGAACCATCGCGACAAGCGCCACCAGCTCCAGTAGCCCGAGGCTCCGGCGCAGGACGGCCGAGGCCGGCCGTGCCGCGAAGCCCAAGTACACCGCCATCGCGACCGCCAGTATCGTCGCCGTCACGATCCATGGAGCGGGCACCGGGGCGCGCGATGCCGCAACGCCGAAGGTTGTTGCGGTAACGATGATCCCGCAGATCGCGAACACCAGCATCTTTCCCGTGTCGGTGGACCGCGAGCGCAGCAGCAGTAGCGCACCGGTGAGGGTGCCGAAGGCGGTGCAGGCCAAATTTGGCGCGCCGGCAAGCACGGTAACCACCGCGCCCAGGGTCGCCGATAACGACAAGCCGGCAAGCAGGCTTGTCAACCACATGTCGGCGCGGACCGCTTGAGAACGCAGCGTCGCGTCGCTCGGTTGACTCTCCGGTACCCCCAGCCGGGGCGACAACCCGGCCACAGCGATCGATGCGCGCGCCGCCACGGAGAGCAGGCCGACGGACACCAGCGCAGCCGCAGAAGCGACGATGCGCAGTGGCGCCGCGCTGACCACGCCCACCAGCCCCGCCATCGCCATGACCACGGCACAGGTCGCCACGGCGGTCGAAGTGACCACACCGCAGCCCGATACGCGCATCGCGACAACCGCGGTGACACCGGCGGCCGCCGCGGCCAGCAGCGCATTGGGCATGCCTGGCGCGCCGGGCACCGCCACAAAGCCGGCGGCCGCGGCGAACACCGTAGCGACAAGGCCCAACGTCAATCCGGCGGTCGGGTCCTGATAGCCGCGGTGCGCGACGGCGGCCAGCACGACGGCGAGGCCGCCGGCCGCCACCAACGCGGCGACCGTCGTGGCCACATCTCGGTTATCGTTGAGGCGCAACGCGTTACGCACAATCGTCAGGCCACCTGCGGCGGACCAGACGATCGCAGCCGCCGCCCCGACGAGTCGGACAGCGCGCGCGTGTGAAGCGCCGCCGCGCGGCTCGGTCCCCGCGTCGAGGGTGGCCGACACGACCTCCGCCACGTCGAGGTAGCGGACGTCGGGCAACGGCGCGGTGCTCCGGCTCAGCACCAGGGTTGCGCCGTCCTCGATGCCGTGCTGCGCCAGCGTCATCGACGGATCCAACCCGGATGCGCCGGGCAGCGACAAGCGGTAGCGCCAGGCCTCGTTGCCGTGATGGGCAGCCCCGAGGATGTCGACGACCGAGGGAATCAGCACGGCGATAGAGATTTTCGCGGGCAGCGTGACATCGGCGACCGCAGCGTCCCAATACACCGAGACGCGCCGCAGTCCGGTATCGGATGCAGGCAACAGCGAACCCTTCCGTCGGATTGCGAAGAAACATAGCCAGGCCGGTACGACCCGGTATCCGGTTGTGCACAGGTGACTTGCCGCCGGCGTCGGCGCTACTTAGCGTCGTCGCACGGGAAGGGGATGAGGTGACCGAGGCTGCCGCGGACATCATTGTCGAGGCGCCCCCGGACCTGCCGTCACCTACAGCGCCGGGCACACTCGCGCGGTTGCTGCCGGTTGCGCTGTCTCTGGTGGGACTGGGCGCCATGGCCGCGATGTTCACCGCTGGGACTGGTGCGGCCCGTAGCCCCGTGTTTCTGGCATTCCCGGCCACCATGCTGGTTTCGACCGTGGTGACGGGGCTGGCCGGTCGTGCCCGCAGGCAGGGCGGTAGCGTCGATGCCGACCGCGATCGATATTTGAGCTACCTCAGCGAGCTGGACCGGTCCGTGTCCGAAATCGCTGTGGCACAATACCGTTCATCGATCGGTCGGCATCCGGATCCCGACACGCTGTGGACGCTGATCGGCGGCTCGCGGATGTGGGAGCGGCGGCCAACCGACACGGACTTCGGCCTCGTGCGTGTGGGCATGGGGACACAGCCGCTCGCCCGCCGCTTGGTGGCGCCGCGGCTTCCGTCGGAAGAACTCCGCGACCCGGTCACCGCCACCGCGCTCGAACGTTTCCTGCATGTGCGCTCGACGGTCCGCGCTCCCGTCGCGATCGGCCTGCATGCGGGGACACGCGTGACGATCGACGGCGATCGGGACGAGGTGCGCGGGCTGCTCCGCGCGATTCTCTGCCAAATCGCCGTGCTGCACGCGCCCGACCAGATGCTGATCGTCGCGGTTGTCGACGACGAGAATCGCGGTCACTGGGATTGGCTGAAATGGCTTCCGCACAATCAACACCCGGTCGACATTGATGAGGCGGGCCCGGTGCGGATGATCTACCCGAGCACGACGGAAGCTCAGCGCGCGCTCGCCGCGATCCGAGGACCCGAAGCGGTGGTGGTCACGGACCTGGCCCCGGGCATCGACCCGATCGCCGACGTCACCACGATCGGGATAGGCACCAGCTGCGACGGCGCCCCGCTGACGATCCGGACGCCCGCCGGTCCGGCACCTGGATGGTGTCCGGACCGGATGGCGCCCTTGGATGCGCTGATATGTGCGCGCCGGCTGGCCCGGCATCACCCGCGCCCGGGCGGCGCTGAGCCGAATTGGCTGCAGTTGATGGGGCTTTCCGACTTGGACCGACTCGACCCGGTCGCGTGGTGGCGCCGCCGACGAGGCCGCGACCGACTTCGCGTACCGATCGGAACCACGGCCGGAGGCGCCCCGCTCGAGCTGGACATCAAGGAGCCGGCCGAAGACGGAATGGGCCCGCATGGGCTGTGCATCGGCGCGACCGGGTCCGGCAAGTCAGAGCTGTTGCGCACCATCGCGCTGGGCATGATGACGCACAACCCGCCGGACGCGCTCAACCTGCTGCTCATCGACTTCAAGGGCGGCGCAACCTTTCTCGACTACGCCCAGGCCCCACACGTCGCGGCGGTGATCACCAATCTGGCCGACGACGCGCCACTGGTGGCGCGGATGCGCGATGCCCTCTCCGGTGAGATGAACCGCCGCCAGCAGCTGCTGCGGACGGCGGGCTGCCCCAGCGTCGCGGCATACGAACGGGCACGCGGTGTCCGAAGGCTACCCCCACTGCCCACGCTGTTCGTCATCGTCGACGAGTTCTCCGAACTGCTCAGCCAGCATCCCGATTTCGCCGACACGTTCGCCGCGATCGGCCGCCTCGGCCGGTCGCTGGGCATGCATCTGCTGCTGGCGAGCCAGCGCCTCGACGAGGGCCGGCTGCGCGGATTGGAAGCCCACCTGTCGTATCGGATGTGCCTGAAGACACTGTCGGCCAACGAATCCCAGACCATATTGGATAGTCTCGACGCATACCGTCTGCCGAGCGCCCCCGGCGCCGGCTTCTTGCGCGTCGGCGGCGGCGAACCGATCCGCTTCCAGGCCGCGCTGGTTTCGGCGCCGCTGCCGACGAACAAGACGACCGGTGGGCACGCCGCGGCGGCGCGAACGGCGCGGGTGTTCGGCACCTGGGTGACCGGAGCGGTCAGCCGCGCCGCCGAGGTGAGCGAGGCGCCCGAACGAACCATCTCGAGTGCGGTCCTGGACCGCCTGACTGGCAAAGGACCGCCCGCGCATCGGGTTTGGCTGCCTCCGCTCGGGCCGGCGCCGGCGTTGCACGCCGTCCTGGCCGATACCACGTTCGCGCCGGGCGGCCTGGCCGTCCCCATCGGCATTGTCGACCGGCCCTTCGACCAATGCCGAACGCCGCTGGTGGTCGACATGTCCGGAGCCGCAGGAAATCTCGCGGTCATCGGTGCACCCCAATCCGGAAAATCGACGGCGCTACGCACGCTCATCACGGCCTTGGCGGCCACGCATAGCCCGCGCCAGGTGCAGTTTCACTGCCTGGATTTCGGCGGTGGGGCGCTGTCCGCGGTGCGCACGCTGCCGCATGTGGGGGCGGTCGCGGGCCGGGCGGAGCCGCGTCTGGTCGCCCGGATAGTCGCCGAGTGCGAGTCGGTCGTTCGTCGCCGTGAAGCCTTGTTCCGCGAGCATGGCATCGCGTCGATCGCCGAATACCGGCAGCGGCGTTCGGACATCGACGCGTCGCGTGATCCCTTCGGTGACGTGTTCCTCGTCATCGACGGCTGGGCGAGCGTGCGCCAGGACTTCGACACGCTGGAGGAGTCGGTCACCGCGCTGGCGGCTCAGGGGCTTTCGTACGGCGTGCACGTGGTGTTGTCCGCATCGCGGTGGTCGGAGCTGCGGCCGTCACTGAGGGATCAGATCGGCACGCGCATCGAGTTGCGGCTGGGTGATCCCGCCGACTCCGAAATCGACCGCAAGGCGGCCCAACATGTTCCGTATGCCAGCCCGGGGCGTGGTCTTTCTCGTGAGGGTCTGCACATGGTGATCGCCTTGCCCGTCGCCGAGGTGCCTGGCGGTGAATCGGTTGCTCCGGCGATACCGCTACTGCCGCAGCGCGTGGATCGCGAGGCGGTGGTGCGCCGGTGGGGTGCCGAGTTGCGGACGCGAATACTGCTCGGTCTGGGGGAGCGCGAACTGCAACCGGCCGCAGTCGATTTCGAACGCTGCTCGCATCTCCTCGTTCTCGGTGACAACGAGTGCGGGAAGACCGCGGCACTGCGGACCTTGTGCCGCGAGATCGTCCGGACGACGACGCCGGCCGAGGCCCAGCTGTTGATCGTCGACTTCCGGCGCACGCTGCTCGGTGTCGTCGAGTCGGAACATCTCGGCGGTTACGCCATGTCGCCCGCCGCCCTGGCGGTGTTGTTGCCCGGCCTGCTGGAGTCGCTGCAGGCGCGGATGCCGCCGGCTGACGCCACCCAGGCTCAGTTGCGCGGTGGCCGTTGGTGGTCTGGACCGGACCTCTACGTCGTCGTCGATGACTACGATCTGGTGGCCGGCCCGGCGGGCAATGGCCTGGCACCGATCGCCGAATTCCTGCCTTATGCAGCAGATCTGGGATTGCATCTGGTCCTCGCTCGGCGCAGCGGCGGACTCGAGCGCGCGATGTTCGAGCCGCTGTTGGCGAGTCTGCGTGACCTCGGTTGCGCGTCGCTGATGATGAGCGGATGTCCAGCGCGGGGTGCATCGTTGACTTCCACCGCGCCGATGCGATTGCCGCCGGGCCGCGGTGTACTCGCCGGTCGGGCCGGTGACGAGGAACTTGTCCAGGTCGCGTGGAGCCCACCGTGAGCGAGCACCCCGCGGTGGTCGAGGCCGGGCCCGGCACGATCCGGCGGTTATGCTGCGCCACAGGCGAAGTCGGCGACGAGGAGATGGCCGGCATTGTCCAAGCGGCACTGGATGCGATTGACGACGGGGTGGCGCTGGCAGGGGAGCGGCCGGCGGCCGTCGACGCACTGTGGGAAGCCGCGTTGCGATCGGCAAACCGCGGTCACCGCGACGGAATGGTCGTCGTGCATCCGTCGTGGTGGTGGGCGTCGCGCGTCGGTGTGGTGAGCGAGGCCGCCGCGGCCGTTTCAGGTCGGACGCGGACGCGAGCGTCGCTGCTGAGGCAGGCGTCGAGCGCCGCACCGGACGCGACCGTAGTGATCGAAATCGCCGAGCGGCTGGTGGCGATCACCGCGAGCCAGGTCGCAGCCGTACCGCGCACGGCCGAACCGCAGGCCGTCGCCCACAGCGTTGCGGGCATCGTCGCGGCGCTGGCGCCCGAAGCCGTGCTGATCGACACCCCGAGCACCGTCGCCGGTGCGCCGGTGCTGGCGGCGCTGATCGCCGACGCGGTACGCGATGGCGGACAAAACATTCCAGACATTCTGGAGATCAACGACTTTCGGTTGGCCCGGCTCGCGCGGTCGACGTACCCGGCAACACCCGAGCCGCCGGGGCCGGCCGCCACCGCGGGCGCCGCTCGCGCCCGCACGCGCAGCGGGCTCGTGGCGGCCGCGATCGTGGTCGCCACGGCGGCGCCGACCGCAATGACGATGGGCCGGCCCGATGTGGTGGCGCCGAGGCCGGTAGCGACCGCGCCGACAACGTTTCTGGTGGAAGGCCGGGTGGCGCTGTCGGTGCCGGCGACGTGGTCGGTCCAGCGCGTGGTGAGCGGACCCGGCTCGGCCCGGGTACAGGTCACCTCGCAGACAAATCCCGACGTGGCCTTGCACATCACCCAATCCCCGGTCGCCGGCGAGACGCTCAGTGGTACCGCCGAGCGGTTGAAGCACGCGATCGATGCCGAGACCCCGGGGGTGTTCGTCGACTTCAACCCTGCCGGAACCAGCGCCGGCCGCCCGGCGGTGACGTACCGCGAAGTGCGCCCCGGTCATCACGTGCGCTGGGCCGTGCTCCTGGACGGCCCGGTTCGGATCAGCATCGGTTGCCAGAGCCGGACCGGCGACGAAGACGCCGTCCGCGATGCCTGCGACCAGGCGGTGCGATCCGCTCACGCGATCGGCTGAAAATTTGTGGAACCGAAGGGCCGCGCCGGGGGTCGTATTTGGTATGGCTGCATCGAACACAGTGAGCACCGATCTCGACCTGATGCGGTCGGTGGCGGGCACCACCGACGCCCGCAATGAGGAGATCCGGGCGCTGCTGCAGGCGTTCGTCGGCCGCATGAACGGTGTGCCGCCGTCGGCATGGGGCGGGCCCGCGGCCGCTCGCTTCAAAGACGTGATGGATCGCTGGAACGCGGAGTCGGTGCGGCTCTATCACGCCCTGCACTCCATCGCCGACACCATTCGGCACAACGCGGCGGCCCTACAGGAGGCCGGCCAAAACCACGCACACCACATCGCCGCCGCCGGCGGGGATGTGTGACGAGAGAGGATTCCGGTGGACTCGGTCCTGTCCTATAACTTCGGCGAAATCGAACACACGGTGCGTCAGGAAATTCACTCCACGTCCGAACGCTTCAATGCGGCGCTGGAGGAGCTGCGATCGCAGATCGCACCGCTGCAGCAGCTCTGGACCAGCGAAGCGGCCGCCGCATACCAGGCTGAGCAGCTCAAATGGCACCAGTCGGCGACGGCCCTCAACGAAATTCTGACTGCCCTGGGACACGCCGTGCGCGACGGTGCGCAAGAGGTGGCCAACGCCGACCGCCGGGCCGCCGGCGTCTGGGCGCGGTAGCGACCGAATAGACCACTGCGCGGAGGTAGCCGCGCCGTGAGACTGTGTGGTCCTGGCGGGGGAGAGCCGCTGGGACCACACAGTCATTTTGACCTGCGGGGATGGCGGTCGGTAAGCTGCTCCGTTGGCGTGCGGTACGCCGGGCCTCGGGTCAATGTCGGTCGCCGAGACGAAGCCCTGCCGCGAACGCCTGACCGGCGCCCGGGTCACACCGGGATCCACCTCGAGCCAAGAGGCTCGCAAAAAGAAAGTGGTAAGCGCTGTGCCTACGTACACGCCAAAGGCGGGTGACACCACGAGGTCGTGGCACGTCATCGACGCCACGGACGTGGTGCTTGGCCGCCTTGCCGTCGCGGCGGCCACCCTGCTGCGCGGCAAGCACAAGCCGACGTTCACCCCCAATGTCGACGGCGGTGACTTCGTCATCGTCATCAACGCCGAGAAGGTGTCCTTCAGCGGCCAGAAGCTGGACAAGAAGCTGGCTTACCGCCACTCGGGGTATCCCGGCGGCCTGAGCAGCCGCACCATCCGCGAGCTGATGGAGAAGCACCCCGACCGCGTGGTAGAGGACGCGATCGTCGGCATGCTGCCCAAGAACAAGCTCGCCCGTCAGGTCGCGCGCAAGCTGCACGTCTACGCCGGTCCGACGCATCCCCACGCCGCACAACAGCCCGTTCCGTACGAGATCAAGCAGGTGGCCCAGTGACCGAAACGCCCGAGGCCGTGGAAAACCCCGAGAACCCTGAGAGCCCGGAAACCCCAGAAGCCGTCGAGGCCGTCGCCGAGGTGACCGAGGCGCCGGCAGAGGCCGCCGAAGGCCCCGCGGCCGCCGAAGCCGCCGCGCCCGCCGCGTCCTTCGTGTTCGACCGGCCCATCCAGACGGTCGGCCGCCGCAAGGAGGCCGTGGTGCGGGTGCGCCTGGTGCCCGGCACCGGCAAGTTCAACCTGAACGGCCGCACCCTGGAAGGCTACTTCCCCAACAAGGTGCACCAGCAGCTGATCAAGGCCCCGCTGGTCACCGTCGATCGGGTGGAGAGCTTCGACATCTACGCGCTGCTGCACGGCGGCGGCCCCTCGGGGCAGGCCGGCGCGCTGCGATTGGGCATCGCGCGGGCGCTGATCCTGGCCCAGCCCGAGGACCGGCCGCCGCTGAAGAAGGCCGGCTTCCTCACCCGTGACCCGCGTGCCACCGAGCGCAAGAAGTACGGCCTGAAGAAGGCCCGCAAGGCGCCTCAGTACAGCAAGCGCTGATCAGCAGTCGCTATCCGGCCACAACTTGGCATCGTGGTGCACAAGTTGTGGCCGGTTGCGGCGTGTCTGCGCCCCTGCGCGGCCGGTTTCGTCCACAAAGGAACGGGCACGTTAGGTGCTAGCCCGACAACTGTGAGAGGTTTGGTCGCATGGGTCGACTATTCGGCACCGACGGTGTCCGTGGGGTCGCCAATCGCGAGTTGACCGCCGAGCTGGCGCTCGCGCTGGGTGCCGCGGCGGCGCGGCACCTGGCGAGCGCGCGGGCACCGGGCCGGCGGGTTGCGGTGATCGGCCGCGATCCGCGGGCCAGCGGCGAAATGCTGGAGGCCGCGGTGATCGCCGGGCTGACCAGTCAGGGCGTCGACGCGCTGCGGGTCGGGGTCCTGCCCACGCCCGCGGTGGCCTACCTGACCGGCGCCTACGACGCCGACTTCGGGGTGATGATCTCCGCGTCGCACAACCCGATGCCCGACAACGGCATCAAGATCTTCGGCCCCGGCGGCCACAAGCTCGACGACGGCACCGAGGACCGCATCGAGGCCCTGCTCGAGGTCGATCCTGGGTTGCGCCCGGTCGGCGCCGGGATCGGCCGGGTCATCGATGCCGAGGACGCGGACGACCGCTACCTGCGCCACCTGAGCAAGGCGAGCACGCTGCGCCTCGACGGCTTGACCGTGGTGGTGGACTGCGCCCACGGCGCGGCCTCTGCGGTGGCCCCGCGCGCCTACCGCGCCGCCGGCGCCCGCGTGATCGCGATCAACGCCGACCCCAACGGGCTCAACATCAACGACGACTGCGGCTCCACGCACCTGGATTCGCTGCGGGCGGCCGTCGTCGCGCACCGCGCCGACCTGGGCCTGGCCCACGACGGGGACGCCGACCGTTGCCTGGCCATCGACGCCGACGGAAACCTAGTCGACGGCGACCACATCATGGTGGTGCTCGCGCTCGCGATGCACGAGGCCGACGAACTGGCGTCCAAGACACTGGTGACCACCGTGATGAGCAATCTGGGGTTGCACCTGGCTATGCGCTCGGCGGGAATCACGGTGCGCACCACCGGCGTTGGCGACCGCTACGTCGTGGAGGAGTTGCGGGCGGGCGACTACAGCCTGGGTGGCGAGCAGTCCGGGCACATCGTGATGCCCGCGCTGGGCTCGACCGGCGACGGCATCGTCACCGGCCTACGGCTGATGACCCGCATGGTGCAGACCGGCTCGTCGCTGGCCGAGCTGGCCTCGGCGATGAAGACGTTGCCGCAGGTGCTGATCAACGTGACGGTCGCCGACAAAGACAGCGCCGCCAGCGCGCCCGCGGTGCGAAGCGCCGTCGGAGAGGCCGAGGCCGAACTGGGCGACACCGGCCGAATCCTGTTGCGCCCCTCAGGAACCGAACCGATGATCCGGGTCATGGTGGAAGCGCCGGAGAAGGACCTAGCTCAGCGTGTCGCCACCCGGGTCGCCGAAGCGGTCAGCGACGCACGGTAGATCTCCCCGGAACCCCGCCGCGCCCGCAGGCGTCGGATAAGGCATGAAATCCGTTGGGGGAACACGTCCCGTACCCATCGCCCGAACGCAGCTCGACGTGTCGTCGGCGCGGCGGGTCGCTAACCGATTCGCGACCGCGGCCGAATTCATCGACCGCGCGGTATCCGACCATTTGTCCAGGCTCGCTTTCGGCGGCGCCGGCGCCGGCCGCACGCACACGACGCGTGGCGAGGCACTGCGCGCCGAATTGGAGCGGCTGGTGGCACAGGTATCGCAGTGGTCGCGCGCGTCGGCCGAGATCGCCGCGGCGCTGCGGTCGAGCGCCGAATGCTACGCCGATGCCGAACTGTATGCCGCGGCGCGGATCGCCTGACTCGTGGCCGACCGATTGGATGTGGCCGCGCGCCTCGCCGAGGGCCGGGCCGCCGTCGAGCACACCCAGACCTACGTGCAGGCCTGCCATGCGCTGGGCTACCAAAACCCCGACCTGACAACGCATCCCGCGCAGGTTCGCGAGCGGTATGCGGGCGAGGACGGCCTGGACCTGCACGCGCTGGACCGCGACTGCGCGGAGTTGCGGGCGGCGAGCGTGGTGGCGGCCGAAGCGCTGCGGATGCAGCGCGCCCAGGTGGCCGAGCTGGCCGCGGCGTGGATCGGTCCGGGCGGGGACGCCGCCGTGCAGCTGTTGCAACGGCATTGCGACACCGGCGACGCCGTCGTCACCGAACTGCGCGCGGCGGCCCAGCGATGTGAGTCGCTGCGCGACAACCTGTGGTATCTGGTCGATTCGGAGGTGTCGAACGTCATCGCCGTCGACGACCGGGTGCGCGCTCAGCGGCCGGCCTGGCTGGCCGCCGCCGCCGCGGTCCTGGCGGGCGACCGGGACGGTGCCGCCGACGTCGTGCGCCAGCAGGTGATGCCCTACGTGGACAACGACATTCGCAACGACTGGGTGAGGGCGATGCGGTCCGCCTCGGATGGCGTCGAGACGTCCTACGCCATGGTCATCGACAAGATGACCGCCGTCCCGACGGCGCGCTTCGAATTCCCCGGCGATCTCGGGGCGGGAATTGCGCCGGCGCAGTTCGCTCCGCCCGTGGACACCGGCCCCGTCCCGGCGGTGGGTCCCGCGCCGACGTTGACGTCCGCCGTGCCCGATCCCGTCAGTGCCGCACCGGCTTCGGCGGCCCCGGCACCGCCGCCGGTCGCTGCCGCGGGCATGCCGATGGGCGATCCGGGTGGGCTGGGCGATGGCGACCTCGGTGGCGGATTTGGCGGTGGCGGACTCGGCGGCGGGCTTGGCAGTGGTGGCGGCCTTCTCGGGCTGGCCGGCCGGATCGTCGATGCGGTGGGCGGGCTGATCGGATCGGCCGGTGACGGGTTGGGCGGCTCGGACGTAATGAGCGACGGCGAGGATCCGTTCGACGAAAGGCCTTTCGACGCAGACGATCCCGAGCGCACAGGGGACGCCGCCGACGACGTCACCGACGATCAGGCCGTTGCCGACAAGACCCCCGATCGTCCAGACGATCCCGCCGAAACCAACCAACCCGTCGACGAACCTGAGCCCGGGCCCGACGACGCAGCGGTCGAGGCCCCGCCACCGGCCGGTACACCGCCACCGGACCCGCCGCCCGCACCACCCGCCGCACCTGTCGCCGAACCGTCGCCCGCGGCCGGCCAGGGCTCGACGCCGTGCGAGATTGCCGCCGACCAGCTTCCGCAGGCGGGGCAGTGACGGCTCAGGGCCGCAGCTTCAGAGCTTCCTCGACAAACCGCATGGATTCGGCGCGATCGGCGGCCAGCGGGTTCACCAACAGCGTCGTCACACCCGCCTCGGCGAAGGCGACCATGCGCTCGGCGACGTATCCGGGTGGGCCGATCAGCGACATGCCGCGCACCAGCTCGTCGGGCACCGCGTCGGTGGCCTCCTGTTTGCGACCGGACAGATACAGCTCCTGGATCCGGTCGGCGACATCTCCGAACCCATACCGCGTCGCCAGATTGTGGTAGAAATTGCGGCCTTTGGCGCCCATCCCGCCGATGTAGAGGCCCAGCTGCGGCTTGACCCACGCGAGCCGATCGTCGACGTTGTCCCCGATGGCCAGCGACGCGTGCACCATCACATCGAGCGGGCCCAGTGCGGGATCGCGCTTGGCGGCGCCGGCCGCCAGCGACTCGCCCCAGATCGACGCGGCCTTGTCAGGCAGGTAGAAGACGGGCTGCCAGCCCTCGGCGATCTCGGCGGTGAGCTCGACATTCTTGGGGCCCAACGCTGCGATGCTGACCGGAATGCGTTCGCGCACCGGGTGATTGATGAGCTGCAGCGACTTGCCCAGACCCGTCCCGCGATCGGCGGGCAACGGCAGCTGGTAATGCTTGCCGTCGTATTGCACGCGTTCGCGGCGCCACACCTTGCGGCAGATCTCCACGATCTCGCGGGTGCGGCCGATCGGGGCGTCGAACGGGACGCCGTGGAATCCCTCGATCACCTGCGGCCCGGAGGTGCCGATGCCGAGGCGGAATCGCCCGTCGGACACGTAGTCCAGCCCCGCGGCGGTCATCGCCAGCAGCGACGGCGTGCGGATGTAGATGGGCAGCACCCCGGACGCCAGCTCGACGGTGTTCGTCTTGGCGGCCAGATAGCCCAGTTGGCTGATGGCGTCGAAGGCATACGCCTCGGCCACCACTACCACTTTGATGCCGGACTTTTCGAGTTCGACCACGCGGTCCACGGCCTCGTGAAACCCACCCGAGTAATTGAGGGCGACCCCGATTCGCATCAATGACACTTACCACGCTGTCGCGCGGGCCGGGACCCTCAGCCGGCCGAGGTGCCCGAAGTCGTCGGTGACGATCTCCGCAGCGATGGGCCGCCCTTCCACAATTCGACGATCCAGCGGTCATAGAGCGCTTGCACAGTCGGCATAAAGGGTCAAGTGCCCCTGCCTCACTTGAGCAGCGCGACGATCTTCTCTTCCAGCGGAATCGCTTCGGCCTCGGGGTCGATCGCATCCGTACCCGGCAGGTGCGCCTGCGGATCGGCGAAATCGCGATACTTCTTGTCGCCGCCCAGGGCGTAGAGCAGGTAACCGGTCAACAGCGCGCGAACGGACCGCTGGGTGCGGCGGTGCGCGCCGGCCAGCCCCAGCACCTTGGTCAGCCGACGGCCCTCGACCAGCCCACCGGGCTGGGCCTTGCTGACGATGCGCAGCGTCGCCGCGTCCCACGCGTCGGCCAGCGCCAATGCGTTGGAGTTCAGCGTCTTGGGATCACCGGACGCGGTGAAGATCACCCCGGGAACCTTCAGCGTCGCGGCCGGCTGCTGAGCCGGCGGGCTGGTGACGCTGGGGAAAATCGCGGCAACTGCGGCGGGCTTGGCCGGCATCCCGGCCGCGGCGAACACCGCCGCCGAGCCGCCGAAACCGTGACCGACGACGCCGAGCTTGGCCGGATGGACGCTGATCTTGCCGGGACCCAGGCGCACCCCGGACACGATGTCCAGGGCGGTGCCGAGATCGAAGGCGAAGTTCAGCACCGACGGAGCCAGGCCGCGCTGGGTGTCGGGAGCGCCGGCCACGATGCCCCAGGACGCCAAATGCTCGAGCAAGTTCGAATACCGGTCCGCGCCGGTGAGCCAGTCGTGGCCGAACGCCACGCCGGGCAGATTCAGCCCCGCCTCGGGGGTGTACACCACTCCCGGCAGGCCGGCAAAGGCCAGGTCACCACGCAAAACCCGATGAGGGCCACGGCGGCTGAGAGCTGCGACGAGCTTGCGGATGCGGGCCACGCGTTGACGTTAGCGCATCGCAATCGGGCGCCGGGGGAGAAGGAACGCCGCCTCGCTGGCCCGGCCGGTGCGCGAGGCTCTGTTAGCCCGTGACCTCGATGACACCCGCCCGCCACAGCGCCGCGTAGAGCTGGCGCAGCGGGACGGAGAACACTTTGGTGGTCAAGTCCATCAACGGGTGGCCGGAACTGGTCGACGCCTGCGCGCACGGTTTGGGTGCCTGCCGTAGCGTCGGCACCATGACGGCCGGCGCCAGATCGTCGTCGCGAACCGCGGTCATGATTGCCTCCTCATGGCGCCCGTCGGGCTGAATTCACGGCGCGGCACAATGCGTGGTCCCAGGTAGCCAGAATATCCGACTCGTGCCTGACAAAAGCCTGACTGCAAATCGATGGCCCCGGTTCTGCCGCAGTCACGCTGCGTAATCGTGATCGGACGGGCTTGAAAGGCAGCTCGTCTTTCGGAGCCTTGAGGTTTTTCCGGTCTTTGCTGGCGTTTCAGATATTACCGCGGGATATCCCATTGGGTGTTGGTCGGAACGAAAACGTCGCAAATACATCAAGTGAATACGAATCCGCGTTTATGACGAGTGAGTGAATGGGCTCGGCGGATGGGTCCACGGCGTCCAGTTGGCGCTGTCCCAGTATCGGATCGCGGTCCAATTGGAGATCAGCGCGGCCCAGTTCATTGGCGGTAGGGATAGGTCACAGCGGGCCTTTCGCGCAGGTGGGCGGCCTAACCCTAACCGCGGAGTGCGGGGTTGGTGGTCCGCCTGCACTACCCTGTTCAGAATGTGCGGAATTGTCGGCTATGTCGGGCAGCAGCCCGCCTGTGAGGTCGTCATGTCCGCGCTGCGCCGGATGGAGTACCGCGGCTACGACTCGTCGGGCGTCGCCTTGGTCAACGGCGGCGGCCCGTCGGCGGGCACGCTGACGGTCAGCCGTCGTGCCGGCCGGCTGGCCAACCTGGAGGAGGCGATCGCCGAAATGCCGGCGTCGTCGCTGACCGGAACCACCGGCCTGGGCCACACCCGGTGGGCCACCCACGGACGACCCACCGACCGCAACGCCCACCCGCACCGCGACGCCGCCGGCAAGATCGCGGTGGTCCACAACGGCATCATCGAGAACTACGCCAACCTGCGCCACGAGCTGGAGGCCGAGGGCGTGGAGTTCGCCAGCGACACCGATACCGAGGTGGCGGTGCATCTGGTGTCGCAGGCCTACCGGCACGGCCCCACCGCGGGCGATTTCGCCGCCTCGGTGCTCGCGGTGCTGCGCCGCCTGGACGGCCACTTCACGTTGGTGTTCGCCAACGCTGACGACCCCGGCACCATCGTCGCCGCCCGCCGCTCCACCCCGCTGGTGATCGGCATCGGCGACGGCGAGATGTTCGTCGGCTCCGACGTGGCGGCCTTCATCCCGCACACCCGCAACGCCATCGAACTCGGGCAGGACCAGGCCGTGGTGATCACCGCCGACGGTTACCGGATCACCGACTTCGACGGCAACGACGACCTGGGACTCGGGGCATACCGCGAGTTCCACATCGACTGGGACCTGGCCGCCGCCGAAAAGGGTGGCTACGAGTACTTCATGCTCAAGGAGATCGCCGAGCAGCCGACCGCCGTGGCCGACACCCTGCTGGGGCACTTCGTCGACGGCCGGATCGTGCTCGACGAGCAGCGGCTGTCCGACCAGGAGCTCCGCGAGATCGACAAGGTGTTCGTGGTGGCCTGCGGCACCGCATATCACTCCGGCTTGCTGGCGAAGTACGCGATCGAGCACTGGACACGACTGCCGGTCGAGGTCGAGCTCGCCAGCGAATTCCGGTACCGCGACCCGGTTCTGGACCGCAGCACCCTGGTGGTCGCCATCTCGCAGTCCGGCGAGACCGCGGACACCCTCGAAGCGGTCCGGCACGCCAAGGAGCAGAAGGCCAAGGTCTTGGCGATCTGCAACACCAACGGCTCGCAGATACCCCGCGAGTGCGACGCCGTGCTCTACACCCGCGCCGGCCCGGAGATCGGGGTGGCCTCGACCAAGACGTTCCTGGCCCAGATCACCGCGAACTATCTGGTCGGTCTGGCGCTGGCGCAGGCCCGCGGCACCAAGTACCCCGACGAGGTGCAGCGCGAATACCACGAGCTGGAAGCGATGCCGGACCTCGTCGCGCGGGTCATCGCGACGATCAAGCCGGTGGCCGCCCTGGCGTATCAGTTCGCCCAGGCCCCGACGGTGCTGTTCCTGGGCCGCCACGTCGGATACCCGGTGGCGCTGGAGGGCGCGCTGAAACTCAAGGAATTGGCGTACATGCACGCCGAGGGATTTGCCGCCGGCGAGCTCAAGCACGGCCCCATCGCGCTGATTGAAGACGATCTGCCGGTCATCGTCATCATGCCGTCCCCCAAGGGCTCGGCCGTGCTGCACGCCAAGTTGTTGTCCAACATCCGCGAGATCCAGGCCCGCGGCGCGATCACCATTGTCATCGCCGAGGAAGGCGATGACACCGTGCGCCCCTACGCCGACCACCTGATCGAAATCCCTTCGGTGTCAACGCTTTTGCAGCCGCTGCTGTCGACGATCCCGCTGCAGGTGTTCGCCGCGTCGGTGGCCCAGGCCCGTGGCTACGACGTCGACAAGCCGCGAAACCTGGCCAAGTCCGTCACCGTCGAATAGGCGCGCCCAGCTCGCGTCGATACTTCGCCCGTATCACCGGCGGACACCCAGCCGATCCATTACATTGCCCTGGGGCAGCATTTGCGGCAGGCGGGTTGGGGTGAAGTCCGTACGGGAGGAAGTATGCGATCGGCCGGCACGAAATACGGCGTCGTGGGCCTTGTCGTTCTGATCCTCGCGGCATACGCGGTAGCGGTCGGGATGTATGCGCAAAGCGGTACCGGCCGGCGCCTGGATGTTGCCACGCCGACTGGCGACGGCGACAAGCCGTCGGCGACCATCAATGTCGAAGACATTCAGTCCAACAACAGCGTGCTCGCCGTCAATCTGGCGTTCAATCCCGGATCGGCGTTGCTGGACCCGAAAACCCACCACCTCAAGGACGATCTGAGCCTGCGCGTCAGGTCCGCCGCGATGCCTTCTCGGCACACCTGGACCAAGGGCATGCTGCCGGGCCTGATGGCCGTCCCGCTGACCATCGCCGGCCAGATCGAGCGGTGGCCCTTCGATCAATACCGCTCGGGGCCGATCGAAGTCGAGATCTTCTACGGCCCTGACACCGACCGGCAACCCGACCATGTGCCGGTCACCTTCGTCGATCACCTTTCGGGGTGGCGGCTATCCGCCACCAGGGCGCAGGCGGACGGCCCCTACCGACTGAACGTGCGGCGGTCGCTCAGTACCGCGGCGTTCGCCATCGTCATCCTCGGCGTGCTCATCACGATCGCCAGTCTTGCTCTGGTGGTAGCGGTTCAGACGGCCCGCGACCGGCGGCCGTTTCAGCCACCGATGACGACGTGGTACGCGGCCATGCTGTTCGCCGTGGTGCCCCTGCGCAACGCGCTACCCGGCTCGCCGCCATTCGGCAGCTGGGTCGACATCACCGTCGTCATCTGGGTGCTGGTCGCGTTGGCGGTCTCGATGATTCTCTACATCGGGTGCTGGTGGCGGCATTTGAAGCCGGTGCCCACCCCGGCGCCGGCGAGTCCGGCCCCGGCGCCGGACCCGGCGGATCCGGCTCCCGCGCCTGCGAAGTAGCCGATCGCGGGCGGCGTGTTGCCGCCGAAGTCGTCCGGCGCCCCGCCCCTCGTGCGAAGGTTGATGTCGTGGCGGCTCCATCGGTTCGCAGTCGAGTGCGCAGCATGACGCTGGTGGTCTGGCATTTCGTCATCACCGCGCCGCTGACCTACTGCTGGCTGCTGGTGCTGATGATCACGACGTTCATCCAGACCCATCTCACCGGCCGCGAGCTGCACTCCGTACTGCTGCACCGCTCCACCAACATTCACGAGTTGGGCAGCGACCCGCTCGGCGTCCTGTTCGCCAGCCTGCTGTGGATCGACGGCAAACACTTCGAGCCGTACCTGCTGCTGTTCACGCTGTTTCTCGCGCCGGCCGAACACTGGCTCGGCCAGCTCCGCTGGCTCACTGTGGGATTGAGCTCGCACATCCTTGCCACCTACATCAGCGAAGGCATCCTCTACTTTGCGATCGAGGACCACGACGCCCCGCAACGCCTGGTGCACGCCCGCGACATCGGGGTCAGCTATTTCCTTGTCGGCGTGATGGCCGTGCTGAGTTACCACATCGTCCGGCCTTGGCGCTGGGGATATCTCGGGGTGTTGTTCGTCATCTTCGGTTTCCCGCTGATCACCATGGGCAGCGAATTGAATTTCACCGCGATCGGGCACTTCACCTCGATCTTCATCGGCTTGTGCTTCTACCCGATGACTCGCACACGCTCGAAACGCAGCGGCCCGTTGAGTCCCGCGCGCCTGCGGGCCATGGCGCGCCGCAATGTGCCGCCGGAGACTTCGGCCTAATGCCGGCACCTGCCGGAACCCGAAAGACTGTGGGCGCCAGATTATTTCGAGATAGCGCCGGCCGCCGTCGGCGCCCGCGAACCGAGCGCGGCCGTCCACCGCGACCGCGACACGTAATCTGACTCTGATGCGCCATTACTACTCCGTAGACGCGATCCGGCAGGCCGAGGCGCCATTGCTGGCCAGCCTGCCCGACGGTGTGCTGATGCGGCGCGCGGCGTATGGGCTGGCCACCGAGATCATCGGCGAGTTGGCCGCCCGCACCGGCGGCGTCACCGGCCGACGGGTGTGTGCGGTCGTCGGCTCCGGAGACAACGGCGGTGACGCGTTGTGGGCGGCCACCTTTCTGCGCCGTCGCGGCGCGGCCGCCGACGCGATTCTGCTCAACCCCGAGCGCACCCACCGCAAAGGCCTGGCGGCGTTCCTGCGGGCCGGCGGCCGCATCGTCGAAAGCGTCTCGCCGACAACCGATCTCGTCATCGACGGCGTGGTGGGCATCTCCGGCTCCGGAGCGCTGCGACCCGCCGCGGCCGAGGTGTTCGCCGCCTTGGACAGGCCGGGCGACGCGAAAATCCCGGTGATCGCCGTCGACATCCCCAGCGGCATCGACGCCACGACCGGGGCGATCAGCGGTCCCGCGGTGCACGCCTGCCTGACCGTCACCTTCGGTGGGCTCAAACCCGTGCACGCACTCGCCGACTGCGGCCGCGTGGCACTGATCGACATCGGGCTGAGGCTGCCCGGTCCACCGAACGTCGCAGCGCTGGGGTTCGAGGCCGCCGACGTGGCCGCCCGCTGGCCGGTGCCCGGACCCCACGACGACAAATACACCCAGGGCGTCACCGGCGTGATGGCCGGCTCGTCGACCTATCCGGGCGCCGCCGTGCTGTGCACCGGCGCCGCCGTCGCGGCGACCTCCGGCATGGTCCGCTACGCCGGCAGCGCGCACCGCGAGGTGCTCGCGCACTGGCCCGAGGTCATCGCGTCGCCCACCCCCGCGTCGGCCGGACGGGTGCAGTCCTGGGTCGTCGGGCCGGGATTGGGCACCGACGACGTCGGCGCCGCGGCGCTGTGGTTCGCCCTCGAAACCGACCTGCCGGTGATCGTGGACGCCGACGGGCTGACCATCCTGGCGGCCCATCCCGAGCTGGTGGCCAACCGCACCGCGCCGACGGTGCTGACCCCGCACGCGGGTGAATTCGCCCGGCTGGCGGGTAACCCACCCGGTGATGACCGGGTGGGTGCGTGCCGCAAGCTGGCCGACGCGTTCGGCGCCACGGTATTGCTCAAGGGCAACGTCACGGTCATCGCCGATCCGGGCGGCCCGGTCTACCTCAATCCGGCCGGGCAGTCGTGGGCGTCCACCGCCGGCTCCGGTGACGTGTTGTCCGGCATGATCGGCGCGCTGCTGGCGTCAGGGTTGCCGCCGGCCGAGGCGGCCGCGGCCGCCGCCTTCGTGCACGCGCGGGCCGCGGCGCTGTCGGCCGCCGACCCGGGGCCCGGCGAGGCGCCCACCTCGGCATCGCGCATGGTTCCGCACATCCGAGCCGCCCTGGCCGCCCTGTAGGAGAGACCTTCAGAAAGGAATTCGTTGTGCCCCAACACCCTTCCATGCCCGCGCATTCCATCGCCCCGGCGTATACGGGCCGCCTGTTCACCGCGCCGGTACCGGCGCTGCGGATGCCGGACGAGTCGATGGACCCGGAGGCCGCGTACCGCTTCATCCACGACGAGCTGATGCTCGACGGCAGCTCGCGCCTGAACCTGGCCACGTTCGTCACCACCTGGATGGATCCGCAGGCCGGGCGGCTGATGGCCGAGACGTTCGACAAGAACATGATCGACAAGGACGAGTACCCGGCCACCGCGGCCATCGAGCAGCGCTGCGTGTGCATGGTGGCCGACCTGTTCCACGCCGACGGCCTGCGCGACGACGACCCGTCCAGCGCCTGCGGGGTGTCCACGATCGGCTCGAGCGAGGCGGTGATGCTGGGCGGGCTGGCGATGAAGTGGCGCTGGCGCGAGAAGGTCGGCAAGGACTGGAAGACGCGCACCCCGAACCTGGTGATGGGCTCCAACGTGCAGGTGGTCTGGGAGAAGTTCTGTCGCTACTTCGACGTCGAACCGCGCTACCTGCCGATGGAGGAGGGGCGCTACGTCATCACGCCCGAGCAGGTCACCGACGCTGTCGACGAGGACACCATCGGGGTGGTGGCGATCCTGGGCACCACCTACACCGGCGAGCTGGAGCCCATCGCCGAGATCTGCGCGGCCCTGGACAAGCTGGCCGCCGGCGGCGGGGTGGACGTCCCGGTTCACGTCGACGCCGCCAGCGGCGGGTTCGTGGTGCCCTTCCTGCACCCCGACCTGAAGTGGGACTTCCGGCTGCCCCGGGTGGTGTCGATCAACGTCAGCGGCCATAAGTACGGGCTGACCTATCCGGGCGTCGGCTTCGTGGTGTGGCGCAGCAAGGAGTACTTGCCCGACAACCTGGTGTTCCACGTGAACTATCTGGGTGGCGACATGCCGACGTTCACGCTGAACTTCTCCCGGCCCGGCAATCAGGTGGTCGGCCAGTACTACAACTTCCTGCGGCTGGGCCGCGAGGGTTACACGCAGGTCATGCAGACGCTGTCGTCGACCGCGCGCTGGCTGGGTGAGCAGCTGCGCGTCGGCGAACACTGCGAGCTGATCTCCGACGGCTCGGCGATCCCGGTGGTCGCCTTCCGGCTGGCCCGCGGCCTCGGCTACACCGAGTTCGACGTCTCCCACGAGCTGCGCGGCTATGGCTGGCAGGTGCCGGCCTACACCATGCCGGACAACGCCACCGACATTTCGGTGTTGCGCATCGTGGTGCGCGAGGGGCTCTCCGCCGACCTGGCCCGGGCCCTGCACGACGACGCCCGCACCGCGCTGGCGTCGCTGGACAAGCTCAAGCCGGGTGGGCACTACAGCGCCGAGCACTTCGCGCACTAGGTTCTGCGCCGAACGTCGAGTTGTCGGGCCCGATTGCGGGGTCTGGGACAATGGCGGCCGTGTCCGCTACGACGACATCCCTGACACCGGGCGTCCTCGCTGAGGCCCTGGTCGACCTGGGGGCGATTGAGCACAACGTGCGGCTGCTGTGCGAACACGCGGGCGACGCGCAGGTGATGGCCGTGGTCAAGGCCGACGGCTACGGCCACGGAGCCCCCCAGACGGCGCGCGCAGCGCTGGCCGCGGGGGCCACCGAGTTGGGTGTCGCCACCGTCGCCGAGGGCCTGGCGCTGCGTGCGGCCGGAATCACCGCGCCGGTGCTGGCCTGGCTGCACCCGCCCGGCATCGACTTCGGGCCCGCGCTGCTGGCCGACATACAGGTCGCCGTGTCGTCGGAGCGCCAACTCGACGAGCTGCTGGACGCGGCGCGCCGCACCGGCCGGACCGCGACCGTGACCGTCAAGGTCGACACCGGGCTGAACCGCAATGGGGTGCCCCCGGGGCAGTACCCCTCGGTGCTGACCGCGCTGCGCAGGGCCGTCGCCGAGGAGGCCATCGTGCTGCGGGGGCTGATGTCCCACATGGTGTATGCCGACCAGCCCGCCAATCCGGTGAACAACCTTCAGGCCCAACGATTCAGCGACATGCTGGCCCAGGCGCGCGAGCAGGGTGTGCGGTTCGAGGTGGCGCACCTGTCGAACTCGTCGGCCACGATGTCTCGCCCCGACCTGGCGTTCGACATGGTGCGCCCCGGCATCGCGATATACGGGCTGAGCCCGGTGCCCGAGCGCGGTGACCTGGGTCTGGTGCCGGCGATGACGGTGAAATGCACTGTGGCCCTGGTGAAGTCGATCACCGCGGGGGAGAGCGTGTCGTATGGCCACACCTGGACCGCGCAGCGCGACACCAACCTCGCGCTGATTCCGGTCGGCTACGCCGACGGCGTCTTCCGGTCCCTGGGCGGTCGGCTGGAGGTGTTGATCAACGGCAAGCGGCGGCCGGGCGTCGGGCGGATTTGCATGGACCAGTTCGTCGTCGACCTCGGGCCGGGACGCGCCGACGTGGCCGAAGGCGACGAGGCGATCCTGTTCGGGCCGGGCGTCAAAGGTGAACCCACCGCGCAGGACTGGGCCGACCTGCTCGGCACCATCCACTACGAAGTGGTGACCAGCCCCCGCGGCCGGATCACCAGAACCTACCGCGAGGCGCGAACCGTTGAGTCCTGAAAAACCCCGCAGGCGCCGCAAGGGCAGGGCCTGGCTTGCGGGAGGTGCGGGGGTGACGGCCGTCGCCACCATCATAGGAGCCTCGGCCCGCCGGTCGATGACCCAGCGTGCCACCGTCGAAGACCCGTACGCCCATGAGGATTTCAACCGGCTCGAAGACGACACCAGCCTGGTGGTGACCACTCCCGACGGGGTACCGCTGGCGGTCCGCGAAGCCGGTCCGGCCGACGCACCGCTGACCCTGGTGTTCGTCCACGGATTCTGTTTGCAGATGGGCGCCTTTCACTTTCAGCGCACGCGGCTGCCCGATCAGTTGGGTCCCGACGTGCGGATGGTCTTCTACGATCAGCGCGGGCACGGCAGATCCGGCGAGGCCGATCCCGAGACCTACACGCTGACCCAACTCGGCAGGGACCTGCAAACCGTGCTGAACGTGGTGGCGCCGCGTGGAATGATCGTGCTGGTGGGCCACTCGATGGGCGGCATGACGGTGTTGTCGCATGCCCGCCAGTTCCCCGAGCAGTACGGGCGCCGAATCGTGGGCGCCGCGATAATTTCCTCGGCGGCAGAAGGCGTTTCGAGGTCACCACTCGGTGAGATACTCAAAAACCCTGCGCTGGAAGCGGTCCGCGTTGCCGCGCGGTCCGCACCGAAGCTGATGCACCGGGGCCGCAACGTGTCCCGGTCGTTGATCGGCCCGGTGCTGCGGGCCGCCTCCTACAGCGACCTGCAGGTCAGCCGGAGCCTGGACGCGTTCTCCCAGCGCATGATGAACAGCACCCCGATCCCCACCATGGTGGGCTTCCTGGACGCCTTGGAAAAGCATGACGAGACCGCCGGGCTGTGGACGCTGCTGCGCATCCCGACCCTCATCGCATGCGGCGACCACGACCTGCTCACCCCGGACGAGTATTCACGAAAAATGGCCGCCAGCCTGCCGCAGTCCGAGCTGGTCATCGTCGCCGGGGCCAGCCATCTGGCGCTGCTGGACAAGCCCGAAGCCATCAATGGCGGGCTGGTCCGATTGGTCAGGCGGGCCACCCCGGGCAAGGCGGTGCTGCGGATGCGACGGATGCGGGAAAGGTTGCGGCGCCGTGGCTGAAATCGACCGCGAGGGCGCCGCAACCCTGGAGCGCGTCGAGGACACCATGGCGCTGGGCTCACGACTCGGGCAACAGCTGCGGGCGGGCGACGTGGTGGTGCTCTCCGGTCCGCTCGGTGCGGGAAAGACCGTGCTGGCCAAGGGGATTGCCGCGGCACTGGATGTCGACGGGCCGGTCACCTCGCCGTCCTACGTGCTGGCGCGGGTGCATCCGCCGCGGCGCCGCGGCACCCCGACCATGATCCACGTCGACATGTACCGGTTGCTCGACCACACCGGCCCTGAGGGCGCCGGCCTGCTCGGCGAACTCGATTCACTGGACCTGGACAGCGATCTCGACGACGCCGTCGTCGTCGTGGAATGGGGTGAGGGCCTGGTCGAGCGGCTGGCCGAACGCCACCTCGACATCCGGCTCGAGCGCGTCACCCGATCCGATGTGCGGATCGCGACCTGGCGGTGGGCCGACAACGCCGACGATGACGGTGGATCATGAGCATCGTCCTCGCCCTCGACACCGCCACGCCGGCCGTGACGGCCGGCCTCGTGCGCCGTGAGGACCTGTGCGTGCTCGCCGAGCGCGTCACCGTCGACCCCCGGGCCCACGCGGAACGGCTCACCCCGAATGTCGTTGCGGCCCTGGACGATGCGGGACTGACGATGGCGGACCTGGATGCCGTCGTGGTGGGTTGTGGGCCGGGGCCTTTCACCGGTCTGCGGGCCGGGATGGCCACCGCCGCCGCCTACGGGCACGCGCTGAACATTCCGGTGCACGGTGTGTGCAGCCTGGACGCCATCGGCGTGCGTACCGCCGGGGACACGCTGGTGGTCACCGACGCCCGGCGGCGCGAGGTGTACTGGGCCCGCTATCGCGACGGTGTACGAACCCACGGACCCGCGGTCGATGCGGCGGCCGACGTCGACCCGGGTACCGCTGCGGCCGTCGCCGGCTCACCCGAACACGCCGGCCTGTTCGCTTTGCCGGTGTGCGAGCCGAGCTGCCCGACACCGGCCGGACTGGTTGCGGCGGTGGCCGATTGGTCCGTCGACCCGGAGCCGCTGGTGGCCCTGTATCTGCGTCGGCCCGACGCCAGACCGCTGGCGACGGGCCGATGACCGCCCACAGCGAAGCCGTGACCTTCGGCGGCCTGACCCGAGCCGACGCGCGGCGCTGCGCGGAGCTGGAGGCCCAGCTCTTCGACGGCGACGACCCCTGGCCCGCGGCGGCTTTCCACCGCGAATTGGCCAGTGCCCACAACCATTACGTGGCCGCACGGATCGGTGAGACGCTGATCGGTTATGCCGGCATCTCGCGGCTGGGCCGTACCCCTCCGTATGAGTACGAGGTGCACACCATCGGTGTGGATCCCGCATACCAAGGCCGGGGGATTGGTCGCCGGCTGCTCGAGGAGCTGCTGACCTTCGCCGACGGCGGCGCCGTTTACCTGGAAGTGCGCACCGACAACGAGGCGGCCATCGGGCTCTACACCAGCGTCGGGTTCGAGCAGATCGGCCTGCGCCGCCGCTACTACCGGGTCAGCGGCGCCGACGCGTACACGATGCGCAGGGAGGCCACATGACAACTATCCTCGCAATCGAAACCTCGTGCGACGAAACGGGAGTCGGCATCGCGCGGTTGGACGCCGACGGCACGGTGACGCTACTGGCCGACGAGGTGGCTTCCAGCGTCGACGAACACGTCCGCTTCGGCGGCGTGGTCCCCGAGATCGCCTCACGCGCGCACCTGGAGGCGCTGGGGCCCGCGATGCGCCGCGCGCTGTCGACCGCCGGCCTGGACAAGCCGGACGTCGTTGCGGCCACCATCGGGCCCGGACTGGCCGGCGCCCTACTGGTGGGAGTCGCTGCGGCCAAAGCGTATTCGGCTGCGTGGGGCGTGCCGTTCTACGCGGTGAATCACCTGGGTGGCCATCTGGCGGCCGACGTGTACGAGCACGGGCCGCTGCCCGAGTGTGTGGCGCTGCTGGTCTCCGGCGGCCACACCCATCTGTTGCATGTGCGTTCGCTCGGCGACCCGATCATCGAGCTGGGCAGCACCGTCGATGACGCCGCCGGCGAGGCCTACGACAAGGTGGCGCGGCTGCTCGGGCTGGGCTATCCGGGCGGCAGGGTCCTCGACGAGTTGGCGCGCGCCGGTGATCGCGACGCCATCGCCTTCCCGCGCGGCATGACCGGGCCCCGCGACGACCCGTACGCGTTCAGCTTCTCCGGGCTCAAGACGGCCGTGGCGCGCTACCTGGAAAGCCACCCGGACGCGGTGAACGCCGACATCGCCGCCGGGTTCCAGGAGGCCGTCGCGGACGTGCTGACCAAAAAGGCGGTGCGCGCGGCCACGGATCTCGGCGTCAAGACCCTGCTGATCGCCGGTGGGGTGGCCGCGAATTCGCGATTGCGCGAGCTGGCTGAGCAGCGCAGCGCGGCGGCCGGGCTGACCTTGCGGATCCCCAGGCCCAGGTTGTGCACCGACAACGGCGCGATGATCGCGTCCTTCGCCGCGCACCTGGTCGCCGCCGGGGCGCCGCAGTCACCGCTGGACGTGCCCAGTGATCCCGGTCTGCCGGTGGTAAAAGCGCAGGTGGCCTAGGCGACGATGAGCAGGTTGTTGCTCGTCGCCCAGGCCCGGGTGAAGGTGGCCAGGGGAATCAGCTCGTCGCGGCCGTTGGGTGTGCCGCTGTCGTTGAGGTGAACGACGTTGTTGCGGGTGTCGACGCCGGTGACGACGACGGCGTGGTCGGCGTTGGTCCGCTGTCCCTTTCCCTGCGGATAGTTCCAGATGGTTTCGGCGTTGATCGCCGCGATCACCTTGCGGCCGGCGGCCAGGTCCTGCTCCATTCCTTGCAAGGTGTTGCCCGTCGTCAGCTGGGATTGGACACCGTACTTGCTCAGCAGCAGCACCATGTCTTGCGGAGAGGTGCCGTCGAAGAAGTAGACGCCGCCGTGGTGGGCTTCGCTTCTGGTGAACACCCCGCGTAGCTCGATGCCGACCTGGCTGGGTTCTTTACCGGTGACCTGCCCGACCACGTCGGCAACGGCCATCAGGCCGCAGTCCTCGCCGATCTGATAGCGCCAGTAGGGCGCGGCGGCTTGCGGATTGCCGTACATCTGGCCGTTTGGGTCGGCGTGCGCCGCCCCGGTCAGCCCGGTACAGATAGACGAGAACGCCATGATGTTCGCTATTGCGATGGCGGCGCCGTTGGCACGCCGGATGCGCGAGTCCACGAATTGATTATTCACTTTGGTCCACGTGCGCAAGGTGACTCGCCGCGACTCTCACGGGAAGCAGCAGGGCGCCCTTGAGTGCTAGCACTCTCGTGTATAGAGTGCTAGGTGGCAATCGGCCAAACCCTGTGTCGGCACCCGCGACGACGGCGCTCGGGCACGGACGAATGCCGAACACCTGATAATTCGGCAGGGGCGGGTTCAACCCGTACCGGCCGTCAACTCCGGTCCGGGGACTCCCGGACCCGACCCAAACAGTGGAGGGCTCCAATCGTGGCGAAGGTGAATATCAAGCCACTCGAGGACAAGATTCTCGTGCAGGCCAACGAGGCCGAGACCACGACCGCGTCTGGTCTGGTCATTCCTGACACCGCCAAGGAGAAGCCGCAGGAAGGCACCGTCGTCGCAGTCGGCCCCGGCCGGTGGGACGACGACGGCGCAAAGCGCATCCCGCTGGACGTCTCGGAAGGCGACACCGTCATCTACAGCAAGTACGGCGGCACCGAGATCAAGTACGGCGGCGAGGAGTACCTGATCCTGTCGGCACGCGACGTGCTGGCTGTCGTCTCCAAGTAAGAACCGTGTTCCGCCCCGGCGATCCCCGCGTCCTGCGCGGGTGATTTCCGGGGCGGCATGCGTTTGGGGCTAGTGGCGATCGCAAGCGCGGCGAAGCCGGGCGAAGCGGGTCGCCACCATTCAAACAAGGAGCCTGATGAGCAAGATCATTGAGTACGACGAGACAGCGCGTCGCGCGATCGAGGCGGGCGTGAACACGCTCGCCGACGCGGTGCGGGTGACCCTCGGGCCGCGGGGCCGGCATGTGGTGCTGGCCAAGGCATTCGGCGGCCCGGCCGTCACCAACGACGGTGTGACCGTCGCGCGTGAGATCGACCTGGAGGACCCGTTCGAGAACCTGGGCGCCCAGCTGGTGAAGTCGGTGGCCACCAAGACGAACGACGTCGCCGGCGACGGCACCACGACCGCGACCGTGCTGGCCCAGGCGCTGGTCAAGGGCGGCTTGCGGCTGGTTGCGGCCGGCGCCAACCCCATCGAACTGGGCGTGGGAATCAGCAAGGCCGCGGACGCGGTGTCCGAGGCGCTGCTGGCGTCGGCCACCCCGGTCTCCGGCAAGGACGCCATCGCGCAGGTGGCGACCGTGTCGTCGCGCGACCAGCTGCTGGGTGAGCTGGTCGGCGAGGCGATGACCAAGGTCGGCGCGGACGGCGTGGTCAGCGTCGAAGAATCCTCGACGCTGAGCACCGAGCTCGAGTTCACCGAGGGTGTCGGCTTCGACAAGGGCTTCCTGTCGGCGTATTTCGTCACCGATTTCGACGCCCAGCAGGCCGTCCTGGACGACCCGTTGATCCTGTTGCACCAGGACAAGATCAGCTCGCTGCCCGACCTGCTGCCGATGCTGGAGAAGGTCGCCGAATCGGGCAAGCCGCTGCTGATCATCGCCGAGGACATCGAGGGCGAGGCGCTGGCGACGCTGGTCGTCAACTCGATCCGCAAGACTCTCAAGGCCGTCGCGGTCAAAGCGCCGTTCTTCGGCGACCGCCGCAAGGCGTTCCTGGAGGATCTGGCGGTGGTGACCGGCGGCCAGGTGATCAACCCCGACGCGGGCCTGCTGCTGCGTGAGGTCGGCACCGATGTGCTGGGCTCGGCCCGCCGCGTGGTGGTCAGCAAGGACGACACCGTCATCGTCGACGGCGGTGGCCCCAAGGATGCGGTGGCCAACCGCATCAAGCAGCTGCGCGCCGAGATCGAGGCGAGCGACTCCGACTGGGACCGCGAGAAGCTGCAGGAGCGGCTGGCCAAGCTGGCCGGCGGCGTGGCCGTCATCCAGGTGGGGGCCGCGACCGAAACCGCGCTCAAGGAGCGCAAGGAAAGCGTCGAGGATGCCGTCGCGGCCGCGAAAGCGGCTGTCGAGGAAGGCATTGTCGCCGGCGGTGGCTCGGCGCTGCTGCAGACCCGCAAGGCGCTGGAAGAGCTCCGCAAGTCGCTGAGCGGCGATCAGGCGCTGGGCGTCGACGTCTTCACCGAGGCGTTGGCGGCACCCCTGTACTGGATTGCCACCAACGCCGGGCTCGACGGCGCGGTCGCGGTGCACAAGGTGACCGAGCTGCCCAACGGGCACGGGCTGAACGCGGACAAGCTGACCTACGGCGACCTGATCGCCGATGGCGTCATCGACCCGGTGAAGGTCACCCGCTCGGCGGTGCTCAACGCGGCGTCGGTGGCCCGGATGGTCCTCACCACCGAAACGGTGGTCGTCGACAAGCCGGCCGAGGAGGCCGACCACGGCCACGGTCACCATCACCACCACTGAGTGAAAAGACAAGCGCTCCCGGCTCAAAAGGCCGGGGGCGCTTGTTTGTTCGCTGACTCCGCCCACGGGCCGCGGTTCAGCGTCTACGGTCGCCGCATGGACCGCATCTGGCAGTGGGCGTGGGATCGTTGCAAGGCGGGATACTCGTGGGCGGTCTACGCCGTCGGGGTCCCTTTGATGCTATGGACCTACCTGTTCTGGCTGTTGTTGATTGTTGCCGTGCAGGGATCCGATCGGTACGTCGAAGCGGCTGTTCTCGCCCTCATCGCCGCACCCGTGTCGTGGTATGTGGCCGTGCTTCCCGGCGTGGGGAGCGGGCGCCTCGTGGAGCGGTGGGCGACGGGACGCGATGTCGATCGGGCGACCGCATTGGACGCCACCTACGCCTGGGCCCGGGGGACGGTCGTTCGGGCTGTGGGGTTCAACGCTATGTGGACCGGGCTGTTATCCGTCGTTGTCGCCACCATTGCCGGGGCGACGAGGTCGCAATGCGTCCAATACGGGGTCCTGGGCGCTTTGATGGGGACGGCCGTTGTGATGAGTGGAGTGCACGGCACGGCCGAAGCAGCGGCTCGGCCGGTCAGAATGGCGATCGCCGGTGACACGGCGGTTGGTGACAACCTGCCGCGCTCTCGTCCGACTTTCGCCTTCTGGTCAAGCGTGGCCCTACTGGCGAGTTCGTTCCTGTTCGCCGTCGACGGCACCATGCTGCTGGCTGCAATCGGTTGGGCGCGTGAGCAACCGGTGCTCTTTGCGATCATCGGGTGCGCGTTGGTGATCGGCTTCGGGATGCCGATGACCGTCGGTGCCGCGCTCGCGCCATCGCTGCGGCCGATTCGCGACCTCGCCGAAGGGACGGAACGGGTGGCGGCCGGCGATTACGGTCGGCGTTTGCCGGTGGTTCAGGATGACGATTTGGGCGCCCTTGCCGCGTCGTTCAATCGGATGCAGGCGGGTTTGGCTGAGCGGCAACGGCTTCAGAGCGCGTTCGGGACGTATGTCGATCCGGCGTTGGCTGCGCGGCTGCTGCAGCAGGGCGACGACGTGTTCATCGGGGAGCGGCGGGAGGTGACGGTGATGTTCGTCGACATCCGCGACTTCACCCCGTTCGCTGAGGCGAATACCGCCGAGGACACGGTCGCGCGGCTTAATGCGTTGTTCGAGATTGTG